>CAUQNX010000006.1:0-175753 GCA_963519845.1 uncultured Moellerella sp.
TACCTGAAAATCAGATTGTTTTTTAATTGAGAGCGACTTCCCAGAGTGATTTATCTCTCTTAAGTTGGTCATATTTTACTGGGAAGCGGTTCACAAAATGGATAGAGGTGTATTGGTGAGATTGAAATATGTAGATCGGTGAAGTAATCAAAAAACGCATATCAGGGTGCTAAAGGAGCTAAAAAATATTATATCTAGAGATATAATCTAATCCCACAGTTAATCAAATTAGAATCAACTATTTAAATTGAGTTTAGATATATGTTATGTCAAAAAAATTGTATTACTATTATTGAATGTTACTTTCCAACATAACTTTTTGCTTAGTGTTAATTCACATTTTTTTGTGAGGTTACTCTAAAAAAGAATATTTACTGGATAAACTGATATCATTTATTGATTAATCTATAAGAATTGAGTGATCTCCTAGCTGAAATAATTTCATATTGGCCGTGAATACCTCGACAAACAGAGGTGCTTTCGTTAGATTGATTAGCAATCTAGAAGTCTATACGTGTGAAAGTGGATAAGCAAGGAGGAGTGGTAATGCCTATTCGATTACCAGATGAATTACCAGCGGTGAATTTTCTTCGTGAAGAAAATGTTTTCGTTATGACATCTACAAGAGCAGCAATTCAAAATATCCGTCCATTAAAAGTGCTTTTGTTAAATCTGATGCCAAAGAAAATAGAAACGGAGAATCAATTTTTACGCTTACTTTCTAATACTCCTTTGCAGGTAGATATTCAGCTATTACGTATTGATAAACGCGAGTCGAAAAATACTTCAGCAGAGCATCTTGATACCTTCTATTGTGATTTTGAGGATATTCAACATCAGAATTTTGATGGCCTTATTGTTACTGGGGCACCACTCGGGTTGGTTGAATTTGATGATGTGGCTTATTGGCAGCAAATCGAAAAAATTATTCATTGGGCAAAAGAGCATGTTACATCAACACTCTTTGTTTGCTGGGCGGTACAGGCTGCTTTTAAGGTTTTGTATGGATTACCAAAATTGACGCGAGAAGATAAGTTATCCGGTGTCTATCTGCATAATACGGCTGAATCTTATGGATTACTAACGCGTGGTTTTGATGCTAATTTTTTTGCGCCTCATTCGCGCTATGCTGATTTTCCTGAAGATTATATTCGAGAGCATACCGATCTTGATATTCTTGCCTCTTCGCCTGAAGTAGGGGTTTATCTCTGCGCTTCTAAAGATAAGAGGATGGCATTTGTCACTGGGCATCCAGAATATGACGTCGATACACTGGCTAAAGAATTTTGGCGTGATGAAGAGGCAGGGCTTGCACCTAAGATCCCTTGTAATTATTTTAACCAAAATGATCCCAATCAAGCCCCTATGCTCACTTGGCGCAGTCACGGAGCCTTACTTTTTTCAAATTGGTTAAACTATTATGTTTATCAAATTACACCCTACGATCTTAGCGATATGAATCCGACATTAGATTAATTAAAAATAATATCGTTAAATAATTATTTTCTATTTTAAGAGTAATAGCTAGCGGAATAAAAAAGCAGAGAAGATCTTCTCTGCTTATGATGAAGATAAATATATCATCCAGTTAACTAGGCTTTGGCACCTGCAACGGCATCTTTGGCTAGTTGGGTGATACGATCATAGTCACCTTGCGCCAAGGCATCAGCAGGGACAATCCAAGAACCGCCAATACAGAGTACGTTATCTAGCGCTAAATAGTTACGATAGTTAGCCGGCGAAATTCCACCAGTAGGGCAGAAGCGAATATGTGCGAAAGGTCCTGAAATAGCCTTAAGCGCATTAACGCCGCCATTGGCCTCTGCTGGAAAGAATTTGAACTCTTTCAATCCGTGATCCATACCTAACATTAATTCAGATACAGTACAGATCCCTGGGATCAGTGGAATAGGTCCTTTACAGGCTGCTTGCAGTAAATTTTCAGTTAAACCTGGGCTAATAGCGAATTGTGCACCAGCGTCAGTCACCGCTTTAAGCTGCTGAGGATTGGTTACTGTACCCGCACCAACGATCGCATCAGGCACTTCTTTTGCGATTAAACGAATGGCTTCAATCGCACACTCGGTTCGTAATGTGACCTCTAAGACTCTAACGCCGCCACTGACTAATGCTTTTGCCAGAGGAACGGCCTGAGACAGCTCATTGATAACAATAACGGGTACGATTGGACCTGTTGTTAATATTTGTTCGGCAGTAGTTTTCCAATTATTCATCATTCTATCCTATAAGGTATATATCAACTGATACCATTACTTGCGTGATTAATTAAATATAAAGACTACAGGCACCTTCTTCCGCACCTGTTAAATTTGAGCGAAGTGCACCAAATAGCTCACGTCCGCAACCGTCACGCTCTGAGCTTAAGTCGATAGGATAAGCTTGTCGAGATGCTAATTCTTGTTCATCGACCAACAGCGTCAGCTCACCTGTTTTACCATTTACTCGAATAATATCACCATCTTGCACTTTAGCGAGTAGGCCCCCTGAATATGCTTCAGGTGTGACATGAATGGCAGAGGGGACTTTGCCTGAAGCGCCTGATAATCGACCATCAGTCACTAGCGCCACTTTATACCCGCGATCCATCAATACACCCAATGGCGGCATCAATTTATGTAGCTCAGGCATACCATTGGCTTTGGGGCCTTGAAAACGGACAACGATAACGCAATCCTGATTAAGAGCGCCAGAATCAAACTGAGCAGTAATATCATGTTGGCTATTAAACACCACGGCTGGCGCTTCAATAATTTGATTTTCTTCAGGGACTGCGGATGTTTTCATCACCGCACGGCCTAGATTACCGGAAAGAACGCGGGTGCCGCCATGGGCTGAGAATGGTTGATTAATATCTGCGATCACTTGTGCATCTAAGCTAGTGACTGTTCCTGCACGCCAATCGAGTTTACCCTCATTCAGCCATGGTTCTAAGGTGTAGTTGGAGAGACCAAAACCAGCGACTGTATCAACATCATGATGAAGTAGACCTTTTGATAACAGTTGTTGAACTAATAATGCAACACCACCAGCGGCATGAAACTGATTAATATCTGCGGAACCATTCGGGTAGATACGACAAATTAACGGAACTTCTGAGGATAACTCAGAAAAATCATCCCAATTAATAATAATACCCGCTGAGCGAGCAATGGCGACAAGGTGCATAGTCAGATTAGTTGAACCACCAGTAGCCAGCAATCCAACAATACCATTTACGATCACTTTTTCATTAACCAAGCGACCAAGCGGTAAATAGTGATCTGATTGTTCTGTTAGGCGTGTGATTTGGCGAGCGGCTGCTTTGGTTAATTCTTCACGCAGTGGCGTATCAGGATGAACAAATGAGGAACCGGGGAGGTGTAAACCCATCATTTCCATCATCATTTGATTCGAGTTTGCTGTGCCATAGAAGGTACAGGTGCCGATCCCATGATAAGAGGCGGCTTCAGCGGCTAATAATGCTTCTCTATCGGCTTTTCCTTCGGTATATAGCTGACGAATACGCACTTTTTCTTTATTGGGCAGGCCTGTACTCATAGGTCCTGCAGGAATAAAAATAGCCGGAAGATGGCCAAATGCCAGTGCGCCTATCATTAATCCTGGGACGATTTTATCGCAAATTCCCAGATACAATGCGCCATCGAACATATTATGAGATAGGCCAACAGCGGTAGACATAGCGATAACATCACGGCTCAGTAAGGAAATTTCCATACCATCTTGGCCCTGAGTCACACCATCACACATAGCGGGAACACCGGCTGCAACTTGGCCAACAGCACCAAGCTCATTAAGGGCCTTTTTAATAATTTCAGGATAGAGCTCATAGGGACGATGCGCTGATAACATATCATTATATGAACTGACGATAGCAATATCTGAATGAAGCATATTCTTTAGCGTCGATTTTTCATCTGGCTGGCAAGCCGCAAAGCCGTGAGCTAAATTACCACAGGCGAGTTGAGCACGGTGTACCGTTTTACTTCTCGCTTTCTCAATTTTGGCTAAATATTGAGCTCGGCTGACTTTGGAGCGTTCAATAATACGGTCTGTGATCTGCTTAACCTTTAGATTTAGCGGAGAAACAGCGAGAGACTGATGTTGATTGATCATAATGAATGCTCCATTTTCCAGACTTGCTTTGTCAGTTGTTATTTCTGATGTTATATCGATATGTTACCGGTAACATTGTTGAATGAAAAAGCAAATGATGCAATCATCTTAAGTGACTATCATGTTTATATGTGATCTCTATCAAACTTCCTAGCAGAAATCCTAAAGTGATCTTGTTTGATGAATCGGCCTTATTGAATTGTGTTTAAATGGGGGGGTTAAACACCCTGATGCGCAGTTTTTCTGGGAAAAAACCAACAAACTAAGGGAAATAAATATAGGATAGCATGAAGAAAATAAAACCGTTTTACTCGTTATTGATAATGCTCGCTATTGTGTTTCCTATTTGGGGAAATGCGCAGGAAATGAAGCTGGATGATGACTCAAAAAATAAACTCAACATCATCTTTGCAGATAGCAATATTAAAAATAATAATCGCGATGCTAAAATCAAAAAGATCAGTAGCTATTTTATTGATACACCCTATAACAGCAATATATTAGATCAAAATCGATTTTTTAAAGAGATCTTAACGGCCAATTTAACGGCTGTCGATTGTTTGACCTTTATCGAATATGTCGAAGCGATAAAACGTTCAGAAAATTTGGCGAGCTTTAAAACTAATTTAATTAATATTCGCTATTTTGACCAAACCGTCAGCTATGCGAAACGAAAGCACTTTTTTACCGATTGGACGCTTGATAATAATCAAATTCAGGATATTACTGCGGAAATCAGCGCAAATAGCGTCAGCGTGAGTAAGCAGATAAATAAAAAAACAGAGAGTGATGTCTATATTCGAGGATTACCAATAACTAAACGCAATATCCAGTATATACCGGTAGATAAAGTGGATGATAATCTATTATCCGCGTTACAAACTGGTGATTATGTCGGTATTTATTCGAATAAAATAGGTTTAGATGTCTCTCATGTAGGTATTATTATTCGTGATAAAGAGACCATTTATTATCGAAATGCTTCTTCTCTTAAAAAACATCTAAAAGTAATTGATACCCCATTTCTACAATATATACAGGGGAAAAAGGGCATCATTATTTATCGTGCCAATTAGTTTTCTCTTCTCTAATTTACAATTCACGGCATTGCATATTGATAGCTAATCTCTGATAACTGTGACTCCTCAAGCTGCTCTGTAACCCGCAAAAAACGAATAAAATATTCTTGTATAGGATCAAAGAGACTTGAATTCAGGTTTAAATCTTGGCGATATCTTGTCTGATTATTTTCTCGGTCAATAATCAATATTCTACGGTTATCACCGACACCTAGTTGAGCCATTAAATAGTCTTTACTGGCAATTAACTCATTCAATTTTTGATATCCTGTCTCAGCGAGAACTTGATAATTAGGTTGTGAAAATGAGTAATAGAGAATTGAATTTAATTTTCGAGATGGTTCTTCCGCTAATAAAAAGACGCTTTCAGGATGGTATTGGTAAGCCTGTGTTATTCTTAATGGTAGCCATTTATGAGCTAATAGCTTTTGCGCTTGCATATCTAAACGTATTTCGAGTGAGCCAACAGCAAAAGCATAGTTGTACCAAAGAGTTAGCTGATCGCCATTAGAGGCAAAAATATATTGAGCGCCAGCCTCTGGCTTGGCAGGATAAAAATTCTCTACAAGTGTCGATATATCGGCGATTTTTTGCCAATTAGCACCAAGATCGGGACTAAGATAGATCCCCTCTTGATTTGCATAAATAAGTGACTTTTTATTCTTAGCCATAAATAGTTTTCCATCGGCCATAAAGGGCCTTTGGGAATTAGACTCCTCTTCCCATTTAATTAAATCGGATATTGTGTTATTAGCCAGATCAACAATAATTCGACCATCCTGCATAAATATAACGCATTGTATCTCTGAGCAGGCGGCATTATAAATATAACCTACTTGTTTATCTAAGAAGTGCACACCTTGTTGATCTGAAAACAGCAACTGGTATTGTAATTTTTTATTGTCATAGATTGAAGAGTAACTTGATGAGTAGCGAGAAGTATAATCTAACATTTCATCAGCGTTTTTTTCAATATAACTATTGCCGACAATTAATATTCCTTTGGGGCTGAGGTAATGATTAAACCATTCATCTTCAGAAAATTGAGTCGCAATAGTATTGGCGCTATTTTTCCATCGCCAGTCAGGATAAATGCCATTAAAAGAATAAAAATAACTGATAATTATACTAATAGAAAATAGCAGCGTAAGGATAATAAAACGAATACTGAGCAAGGGGTTCATATATGTAACTCCATGATGTAATCCGATTTGGCTGCTTTTCTGCGTAAATAACGTAAAAAATAGTAAGATTGATAAGAGTATCTGGCTATTGAGGAGACTCGATAATAGATGGCAGATGATAAACCGATAATAAAAAATATAGCCAGCATTAAGCTAGTTATCATCAATAATATTGGAGGCATAAAATAAATAAAATCGAGCCAATCCCAATGATCCCAGTAATTTCCTCGTTCATAAACAGTCACAATGCTATTACCCAGCGCAATCATCATAACGAACAGAATAATAAAAATACTAAATAGGCTTAGGGCTTTATATAGAGTTCTCTCCGAAGGATAACCGTTAGTGAGGGTTAAATAAGCCAGCTTATCTTGATGATTAAAGATACCTAATACCTTTGGATTTGCAGGATCTTGCTTATTTTTAGTGTATATCACTTCGACAGGATCATTAGGGGCGATAAAAAAGGGATGAGTACGGCGATGAATTGGCTGAGGTGCTAATACTGGCGTAATAATTTTAGTACTAGTGACAAATGATTTAGTACCTGTAGAAAAAACAGTGCTATTAATCTCATAAGAGGATCTATGAGTTGAAACTGTGTATTGGGCTATTTTCATCTTACGGACTAAATCCGTGGGATTGATCACAATGTTATCATCAAGTTTTAGCGCTAATAATTTGTCATTCGCTACTTTTAATTTTTTAAGCGCTGGATTTTTAATACCCGGTATTTTTAACAAAACCGAATTAGGCTCGATTTTATATTGATGATGAATAATTTTATCTAATGCGTTTAATATTCGTTTTCTATTGGGATGAATAAGTAGCCAAGTTTTATAGAGAGCACTAAATAAATAACAGATCCCCACTAAGGAAATACAAGAACAGATGATCATTAATAGACCGAAAATAAGATTATCACTATAGTCGACGGCCAGAAAAAAGCTGGCAACAAAAATAATCAGACTAGCGAAACCAAGCAGATAATGCATTTTAATTTTTCTATTAAATGTAAAGCTTCTATCTGGTTCGATTCTACCTTTAGTTTCATGATAAACCCAGTGTATCCAATAGCTTCCATCAATAAGCTGATGAGCACCAATTTGTAATTGATCGCCGGGTTCTAGGGCTTTTAATAGTTTTAAACTATCCTCAAAATCTTCTATATTACAAAAGAAAACTAAATCAGATGCGATCAGCCTCGCCATCCCTGTAGGGGCGACGTTACGATAATGACACTTTTCAAGGGTAACATGGAAAAATTGTGGTTTTATCATTGTATTTCTTTATTATTTTTTCATTTATCTAAAGTAGTGACCATCATTAAAGATAGCATTTAAAATAAGATACTCAGGGATACTTCTATGTTTTTTATCATTCAACCTATGTCGATGATAATTATATCATAGATTTTTCATTTTATTATTTTCTGTTTTTTATAATCAAGACGAAATATTAAATTATGCGATTGTCGCAAATATCAGTAATAAAAATAAATCTATTTCTGCGAATAAGTTTCGGCTGCCGATAACAAAAAATCGAGTAATAGGATATTTAACAAATTGAAAAAGTCTCAACTTGGCAAAGTCATTTAACTTAAATAATTGTGCTAAGATGAATGTTTGCACAATTTCAGTTTTTATCGGTTGAGTTTCGTCTGGGGAGATAAGTGAATGCCAAGTAAAATCAATACACTAGAAAAAGATCTACAACAAAGAATTTTGGTTTTAGATGGCGCAATGGGAACTATGATCCAAGGTCATAAATTAACAGAGGAACAATACCGTGGTGAACGTTTCGCCGATTGGCCCTCTGATGTAAAAGGTAATAATGATCTTTTAGTATTAACTCAGCCGCAAATTATTCGTGATATCCATAGTCAATATTTTGCTGCGGGCGCAGATATTGTTGAAACCAATACCTTTAATGCGACTACTGTGGCGATGGCTGATTATCATATGGAATCGCTATCAGCTGAAATCAATGAAACCGCAGCCCGTATCGCGCGTGAGTGTGCCGATGAATGGAGTGCTAAAACGCCAGAAAAGCCCCGTTATGTAGCAGGTGTTTTGGGACCAACAAACCGCACCGCCTCTATTTCACCGGATGTTAACGATCCGGCATTTCGTAATATCTACTTTGATCAGCTGGTGGAAGCGTATCGAGAATCTACACGCGCCTTAATCAAAGGGGGCGCAGATCTGATCATGATCGAAACCATCTTCGATACTTTAAATGCCAAAGCAGCGATTTTTGCGGTTGAAACTGAGTTTGAAACCTTAGGTTATAAATTGCCTGTAATGATTTCTGGCACTATAACCGATGCCTCTGGTCGTACTTTAACAGGGCAAACCACAGAAGCTTTTTATAACTCATTACGTCATGTAAAGCCCGTTAGCTTTGGTTTGAACTGTGCCTTGGGTCCTGATGAGCTGCGCCAATATGTTGCCGAACTTTCTCGCATTGCTGAATGTTATGTCAGTGCTCACCCCAATGCGGGTTTGCCAAATGCCTTTGGTGAGTATGATTTAGATGCCAAAAATATGGCGGCGCAGATCAAAGAGTGGGCCGAAAGCGGCTTTCTTAATATTATCGGCGGTTGCTGTGGAACAACACCACTCCATATACGTGCCATGGCAGAGGCAGTTAAAGGCATTAGTCCGCGCCCGCTTCCTAAGCGGCCTGTAGAGTGCCGGCTATCAGGATTAGAGCCATTGAATATTGGGCAGAGTTCACTGTTTGTTAATATCGGTGAGCGTACGAATGTCACAGGTTCAGCAAAATTTAAGCGCTTAATCAAAGAAGAAAAATATCAAGAAGCCCTAGAAGTGGCTCTTCAGCAGGTAGAGAGTGGCGCTCAGGTCATTGATATCAATATGGATGAAGGCATGTTAGATGCGGAAGCCGCAATGACACGTTTCCTTAATCTTATCGCGGGTGAGCCGGATATCGCTCGCGTACCTATTATGATTGACTCCTCTAAATGGGATGTTATCGAAAAAGGCTTAAAGTGCATTCAAGGCAAAGGCATAGTTAACTCTATCTCAATGAAAGAAGGCGTAGATATTTTTATTGAGCATGCGAAAAAAGTACGTAAATACGGCGCTGCTATGGTGGTGATGGCCTTTGATGAGGTGGGGCAGGCCGATACACGAGAACGTAAGCTGGAGATTTGTCGTCGAGCCTATCAAATATTAACGGAACAAGTGGGTTTTCCTCCCGAAGATATTATTTTTGATCCTAATATTTTTGCTGTCGCGACCGGTATTCCAGAACATAATAATTATGCTGTTGATTTTATTGAAGTCTGTAAGGATATTAAACGCGAATTACCTTATGCGCTTATTTCTGGCGGTGTTTCGAACGTCTCATTTTCTTTCCGTGGCAATGATCCCGTTCGTGAGGCCATTCATGCGGTATTCCTCTACTACGCAATTCGTAATGGTATGGGAATGGGGATCGTCAATGCAGGGCAGTTAGCTATTTATGATGATTTACCCAAAGAGTTAAAAGATGCTGTTGAAGATGTGGTGCTTAATCGTCACCAAGATGGTACTGAAAATCTATTAACTTTGGCGGAGAAATATAAGGGCAATAAAGGCGATGAACAGCAGATCCAGCAGGCAGAATGGCGCGCATGGGAAGTCGAAAAACGTCTTGAATATGCCTTAGTCAAAGGAATTACTGAATTTATTGTTGAGGATACTGAAGCTGCTCGTCAGCGTACATCTAACCCAATTGAAGTGATTGAAGGCCCGTTAATGACCGGTATGAATGTGGTCGGCGATCTCTTTGGGGAAGGTAAAATGTTTCTTCCTCAAGTAGTTAAATCGGCTCGCGTAATGAAACAAGCCGTTGCTTATCTTGAACCTTATATTGATGCATCAAAAAGTGCCGGAAGTAGCGCAGGGAAAGTTTTGTTGGCGACAGTAAAAGGTGATGTTCATGATATTGGTAAAAATATCGTGGGCGTTGTTTTGCAGTGTAATAATTATGAAATCATTGATTTAGGTGTCATGGTCTCTTGTGACACTATTTTAAAAACGGCCAAAGAACAGAAGGTAGATATCATAGGTTTATCGGGTTTGATAACCCCCTCTTTGGATGAAATGGTGCATGTAGCGAAAGAGATGGAGCGTCAAGGTTATACACTTCCGTTATTAATTGGTGGCGCAACTACCTCTAAAGCCCATACTGCAGTCAAAATTGAACCTAACTATAGTGGGCCAACCGCCTATGTACAAAATGCTTCGCGTACCGTAGGGGTAGTTGCCGCGTTACTTTCTGAGAAACAGAAACCAGATTTTGTGGCGCGTATTCGACGTGAATATGAAGTGGTACGCGAGCAACATGCACGCAAAAAACCGCGGACACTGCCCGTATCCTTACAGGTGGCGCGTGACAATAAAGTTGCGATTGATTGGCAAAGTTATCAACCGCCTGTGCCAGCATTTATTGGCGTACAAGAAGTTGAGGCTTCTATCGATATATTACGTCACTATATCGATTGGACGCCTTTCTTTATGACTTGGTCACTGGCCGGAAAGTATCCTAAAATTTTAGCCGATGAAGTGGTGGGTGAAGAAGCGAAGCAACTACTGAATGATGCTAATCAGATGCTGGATAATTTAGCGCGAGAAAATAAATTAATACCAAAAGGTATTCTGGGAATTTTTCCTGCGAACCGCGTCGAAGATGATATTGAGATATATACCTCTGAAGCCCGTGATCAACTAAAAGTTTTAGGTTGTCATTTACGTCAACAGACAGAGAAGAAGGATTTCCCTAATTATTGCCTGTCAGATTTTGTGGCACCTAAGAGCAGTGGTAAAGCCGATTATATTGGGGCTTTTGCGGTAACGGGCGGGCTGGAAGAGGATTCACTGGCTGATGCTTTTGAGCAACAACATGATGACTATAATAAGATCATGGTAAAAGCTCTTTCCGATCGTCTGGCAGAAGCATTTGCGGAATATTTACATGAGCAGGTTCGCAAACATTATTGGGGATATAGCCCAAATGAAGCTTTATCCTGTGAAGAGCTGATCAGAGAGAATTATCAAGGTATTCGACCTGCACCCGGTTATCCTGCTTGTCCTGAACATACAGAAAAAGCCAAAATTTGGCAGCTATTGGATGTGGAAGCGCGTATTGGTATGAAGCTCACCAGTTCATATGCTATGTGGCCCGGCGCTGCGGTATCGGGTTGGTACTTTAGTCATCCAGAAAGTAAATATTTTGCGGTGGCGCAATTACAACGCGATCAGATTGCTGATTATGCGGCGCGTAAAAATATGAGCGTCACCGAATTAGAGCGCTGGTTAGCACCTAATTTGGGTTATGATGCAGAATAAAGTATGGTGATGTTAACCAAATAAAATAGGTGGTAGGAATTATCCCGCCACTTATTATTAAGTTTGCAAAGATCATATTGATTTTTAGCTGATCTGCCACCATCTATAAGCTAAATGATTCAAATTGTTGGAACGTGACAAACAATGATAAATCTACAACTTGATCAATAAGTCAGCTGGTTAAGTGTCGCTAATATCCCGTTATTTGAAATATGATGAATATCATCACTAGGTTGTTAAAGAGGCTGCAAATGAGCTATGAATTTGTTATTGAGGCGGATATCCCTGCCAACAGTGTGTTCCCTTATCAGGTACAAATTTCCTCATCGCCGGGCACTTTCAGATTAACTGAGCCTATGGTTAGTGCGATGATCAGTTTGCTACAAATTATGGATAAATTAGACACCGATGATATGTTGAATGATCACTGTTTCGATCGTATTTGGCTGAATAGTGAATTAACACCAGCACGTGCCGAAGAGATTTATCGTTATCTCGAAGAGCGAGCAACAATACATCCAGAGCCGTCGGAGGAGGAGATTGCCTCTTTTCATCAGGCGCAAAGTGACCAACAGGCTCTTCTTAGCCAAGAAAGTAGTAAAGAAGGGATGATCCCTGTACATAAATTTGCCACTAATGATGGCTGGCTAGTTACGCCAAATGAGTGCGCTATTATTGCTAAAATCTTCTCTCAGCGACTGATTGATGATAATGGCTTTGTGATAGCTAAAATTGCCGAGCTTTGTGAAGTACAAAAAGATCAGCTGGTTATAGAGCTCGCTGAATGGGGAAAATTTAATAAATTCGCCATAAAGCAGGGTGGATATTGCGTTACTTAATTTAGTTATTTTTATGCAAAAAGTACGATTTTTCTTTAATCTAGCCCAATGATATTAAAGAGTAACAAGGCGAAGGGAATTTAATGAAATCTATATTCATTTTGATAAGTCTGTTATTTCATCCATTCGCCTTATCTAATACCAATAGTGCTCCGCTGACGGTGAGTGAGCCTTCACTGGCGGCAACACAACCCTTGCCCGCGACCTTTTCTGCTCGGCTACAAGAAGCGGAAAAAGGGAATACGGATGCAATCATGGACGTTGCTCTCTCCTATCTATATGGCACAGATTTTCTCGCCGCAGATAAAGAAATTGCCCTCCAATGGCTGCAAAAAGCCGCAGCTGCGAAAGAGATTACTGCCTTCTATTATATCGGCTTAATTTATCAACAGCAGGATCAGTTTGCTAACGCACTGCAATGGTATAGCCAAGGTGCTGAGCTGGGGGATGATAATTCACAATATGCCCTTGGCTACCTCTATGAGTTAGGTGATGGTGTGAAACAAGACTATCATCAGGCTAAAAAGTGGTATGAAAAAGCGGTAGAGAAAGAGAATCGCTACGCACAATTTTCCTTGGGTCTCTATTATCAAAATGGATATGGTGTCGATATTGATTATGTCCAAGCGATTGAATGGTATGAAAAAAGTGCTGAGCAAGGAATGGCATCAGCCTTTAATAATTTAGCCATACTGTACGAGAATGGTGATGGCGTTGAGAAGAATGAAGCACATGCTATTTGGTTGTATCGACAAGCCGCCAATCGTGATTTAGCGCCAGCTCAATATATAATGGCGGAGTTCTATAAACAGGGTAGTGATTTACTTAAACAAAATGATTTCCAGGCTGTCTATTGGTATCGACGTGCAGCGTTGCAAGACTATACTCCGGCGCAATTTGCGATGGGAAGGGCGTATGAAACGGGCACAGGCATTGGTAAAGATTTAGATCTTGCTCTTGAGTGGTATAGTTTGGCTGCAGAACAGGGTTCTAGCTATGCGGGGATGAGAGTCGCTGAATTTTATGAGCAAGGAACAGAGCAGCGTAAGCCCGATTTAGCCACAGCGATAAAATGGTATGTTGCTATGGCCGAAGAGAAGATCCCCGTGGCGCAATTACGACTAGCTGAGCTTTACGCTGAAGGAAAAGCGCCAAATATCAGTCAAAAACAAATATTACAATGGCTGGAAGAGTCAGCCCAAGAGAGCTCCGAAGCAAAAAATCTATTGGCTATTTATTATCTGCGCGGAGTCGTGCCAGGCAAAAATAGCCAAGATGCGCGACTGTTGCTCAATCAAGCTGCTTTAGCCTCACAAAGCGACGCGCAAAATAATTTAGCTGTACTCTACGCGCAGGGTATTGGTGGTGATAAAAATATTTTTCGTTGTATTATGTGGCTTAAGCGCTCCGCTGAGCTGGGTAATATAATAGCTATTGCCAATTTAAATTTATTAAAAAATAATCCCAATGTTACGGGCGATATGCTGCAATTAACCAATCATGTTAATTATAAAAAATAGTATAATTTAAATTTTCTAGATATGTTTTTAGATACCCCATTTTTTTACGATAAATACATTAATAAGCTAATTTATTAATGTAAATAAAGTATATTAAATTTTAATTATTACTCTTCTTTATATATGTTGTCAAATGTTAAATGTATGTTTAAAGTTAACTCCTGTTTATAACCAAATAAGGAATTATGATGAAAGAACATTATTTAAATTTTAAAATTGAAGATATGAATATCAATCAAAAATTGCCTGACTATGATTTTACCGGTTTAGGTCCACCAGAAATCGTTATTTTTGTTGCACCTAAAGGTAGTCGAATAATAAAAGATAATACTGAAGATACCTCAGCTTTTGGGCATGTTTTTATCGGAGCAAGAGGAATTAATCAAAAAACAAAAAGATATGAAACACACAGTATTGGTTTTAGTGCTGGAGAGAACCTTAAAACACACGGAGATAATATTTCATTTTCTGACCATTTACATTATGCGGATGCTTCTACACTCGCAATCTCATCCCATACGCCAAAATTTAATCGTGATTTACAAAATCTTTTTAATGTTATTGAAAATTATAAATCAGGTGAATTGCAATCTAGCAATTATAATTTATTTGGTAATAATTGTATTGGATCAGCGAAGCAAGTTTTAGATCAAGCTGGAATATATGGTATTGAATTTGATAAAACGCCAAGTAAAATGTTAAAGAAACTCAAATGGGCTGGCAATAAATATAAGACTCCATTACTGATTGATTTAAATGGTAATGGCGTGAAGACTATAGCGAGTCATTTTGGCGTTAATTTTGATTTTGAAGGCGTCGGAAATAAGAGTCAAACGGGCTGGGCTGCTGCTGAAGATGCATTTTTAGTTAGAGATATTGATCAGGATGGTTTTATCCGTTATGGCGCTGAGTTATTCGGAGAAAATACACAGCTAAAAGATAATTTAATGGCTAATGATGGCTTTGAAGCTTTATCTGCATTTGATGATAATCTAGATGGGATAATGGATAAAAAAGATAGTGTTTGGTCAGAGCTAAATCTTTGGCAAGATAGAAATAGTGATGGTATTAGCCAAAGGAATGAGCTTATAACACTTAATCAGATTGGTATTGTTTCTATTGAACTTGCAACAACTGGGTCTGAATACATTGATGAAAATGATAATCATCATAAATTAGTATCTAAGGTTAATTGGTCGGATAATAAACAAACTGATATTGTTGATGTTTGGTTTCATCAAAATAAAGCCAGCCAATCTTTATTTTCCACAACACAGGAACAAAATGTAGACAATATTATTGAGACTATGTCGAGTTTTATCTTATCAGAAGAAATCGGAAATATTTCATCATTAACTCCCTCATTATTAATTTTATTATCAAGGATTATCCCTACTGCTATATATTCTGATAATTAAGATGAATTATATGAAATTTACTATTTTTATTTTATCGATAATTTTGTTAATGGGGTGCCAAGTTAAAAATGAGCCTTATTCAGTAGTGACAGATAAGGTGCTGACTTATAATTATATGGAAAAAGAAATTTTTCACGATAGTCAAATTAATAAACGCGCCCCACCCCCCAGAACAGCAGACGACTTTATTGCCCTACAAAAGAGTGCACGAGGAGGTAATCCAGATAGTTACTATTTATTAGCGAGACTCTATTTTCGTGACTCTATATGTAATGTTAGAGCTCAAAGAGACAGTGAGTATGACAAAAATTGTGAAATAGCTTTTAAGTTTTATCATAAAACGTTGGAGATTAATTCGAATCATTCGATGGCTTTGCATCTCATTGGCGCCTCCTACCAGTGGGGTTGGGGCGTTAAAAAGGATTTAGCTCGTGCGATCCCTTTTTATGAGCGAGCCGCTGAACTCGGTAATGTATCATCATGTCATAATCTATTTGATATCTATATAATTGGCAATGGAGATATTGTTAAAAATATAGAGAAAGCTAAATATTACGCTGAAAAAGCGGCTAATAGTGGTAGTGAAAAATATAAATATGTTATAGATAATTGGAGTGACGCATTAATACATTGGCAGATGATTGAAGAAGAAGAAAAAGAAGTTGAGGATAACAATGTGGTGTTGGATTGATTATTTTTTATTAAATCAATTAAAGTTGAATTTCAATATTGACTGTTATTATTTGATAGTAACTACTCACTCATCATTAAGCTCAATCATAGGTGAGTATCATGAGTGCTAAATATTTGCTGAGAACTTAGTATTAAAGCGTGTGATATGAATTGCGGCTCCCAATTATAGGAGCGCGCAATCAAATTTAGGCATTAAGAGGCAAATAAATTTTTATGCAGTGTACGCACGATATTTTCGGCATCCTGACCAGGCACCAGCAAACAGATATTATGGCTACTTGCACCATAACTGATCATGCGAATATTAAAAGATTCAAGAGCCCCAAAAATTTGTTTACCTAAACCAGAAACTTGAGACAGGGTATTACCAATAATGGCGACTAAGGCTAAATCCTCTTCAACTTCCACACGGCACAGTGCTGAAAGTTCGGTCATTAGCGCATTGGTCAGTAAACTGCCACTTCCCGTTGTGCCTGTTGAGCCAGTCGTATCCAGCGTTAATGCGATACTGACTTCTGATGTCGTAATCAGATCGACTGAGATATGATGACGCGAAAGAATGGTAAATATTTCAGCTAAGAAACCGCGGGCATGTAGCATTTTTAGGCTATGCAGTGTGACTAAAGTTTGCTTGCGACGTAGGGCTAATGCGCGAAATTGAGGAGCATTTTCAGTTTTATCACATACCAAGGTACCGCCAGCGTTCGGATCTTTACTTGAGCCAACAAACACGGGTATACCAGCACGCACCGCAGGGAGCAAAGTCGCAGGATGCAGAATTTTCGCACCGAATGTCGCCATTTCCGCGGCTTCATCAAAAGCGATTTGTTCAATACGATAGGCAGTCGGCACAACACGAGGATCTGTCGTGTAGATGCCTGGAACATCAGTCCAAATATCCACACGGCTCAGTCCCAAGGCTTCTGCGAGCAGGGCTGCGGTATAGTCACTGCCACCACGGCCTAATGTGGTAGTCCGATTTTTATCATCTTGACCAATAAAACCTTGTGTAATAACCACGCCTTTGCCAATTTTAGTTTGCAGATGCTCTTTAGCGAGGAGATTTAATTGAGAAACATCAGGCTCCGCATGACCAAACTGATCATTGGTTTTCATCACTCGACGTACATCGAACCATTCAGCTTTAGCTTGACGCTGACGTAATAACTCGACAAATAAGAGAGTTGACATCATTTCGCCATGACTGACCAGCTCGTCGGTAAGCGCATTTGATGTAGCAAGCGAAGCGGTATCGGCAAGGCGGGCTATATTCGTCAGCAGACGATCAATTTCTGCACGGATGATCTCCGTGCTATCCAGATGATCGACAATAGCGTATTGAATATCACGAACTTGCTGTAATAGCTCACCACGTTTCTGGGTATTACAACCCTCTGCTAGCGCAATCAGTAAATTGGTAATACCAGCTGATGCGGAGAGAACCACGATACGCACATTATCATTAGCCAAAATAACATCGGCACTTTTACTCATAGCTGAGTAGTCAGCTACGCTAGTACCGCCAAATTTTGCGATAACAAATTGATTGTTTGGTGAGGATGAAGCTACTGCATTCATGATATTAATCCCTTTTTTGGCTAATTCTATATTCTAGAAATATCGGTTTAAGTCACTAACGTCAATGATGAATCGATCCAAATCAGTAAATTTAATGATAGGGAAGTAATTATCGGTTTTAGCAATATCCCATGCAGAGTTTAAGCGATTGAGAAAGTTTGCTTCAGCCTGCGCCTCTATTTTTGCCTTAATTAAGGTATAGTCGTGATCAGGGCTAGAAATATTTTGTAGAATTGACCAATATCAGCAAAGCACAAAAAAATGCGTATCATCCCGATTTGACAGGTTACAATCTGTCTTCAAATTAAAAATCTTTGGAGAGTGTTATCCATGAAGAAAATCAATCCAAGCCAAACGGCAGCCTGGCAGGCGTTAGAACAACATTTTGTTGAGATGAAAGATGTTCATATGCGCGATTTATTTAAACAGGATCAGGATCGTTTTACCAAGTTCTCGGCAACGTTCGATAATCAAATTCTGGTGGACTTCTCCAAAAACCGAATTACTGAAGAGACGCTGAATAAGTTGCAGGCGTTAGCAACAGAGACCGATGTTGCAGATGCTATTCGTAGCATGTTTTCCGGTGAAAAAATCAATCAGACTGAAGATCGTGCGGTATTGCATACGGCACTACGTAACCGCGGTAACACACCAATCTATGTTGATGGACAAGATGTGATGCCAGAAGTTAATGCTGTGTTGGCAAAAATGCAGCAGTTCAGTAACCGTATTATTAGTGGTGAGTGGAAAGGCTATACAGGTAAAGCTATTACGGATGTGGTTAATATCGGTATCGGGGGCTCAGATTTAGGCCCATTTATGGTTACTGAAGCGTTGAAAGCCTATAAAAATCATCTAAATATGCATTTTGTTTCCAATGTGGATGGTACTCAAATTGCCGAAGTTCTTAAAGAGTTGGATTGCGAAACAACTTTATTCTTAATAGCGTCAAAAACCTTTACCACTCAAGAGACAATGACTAATGCCCATACAGCCCGCGAATGGCTATTGGGAAGTGCTAAAGATGAAGCGCATATCGCTAAACATTTTGCGGCCCTCTCTACCAATAAACAGCAAGTAGAGAAGTTTGGTATTGATACCAATAATATGTTTGAGTTCTGGGATTGGGTTGGCGGCCGTTATTCACTTTGGTCAGCTATCGGTCTATCTATTTGTTTATCTATTGGCTACGAAAATTTTGGCCGCTTGCTCGACGGCGCATACGCTATGGACAAGCATTTTACCGATACCCCATTAGATAAAAATATTCCTGTTGTATTGGCACTGATTGGCATCTGGTATAACAATTTCTTTGGCTCAGAAACTGAAGCGATTCTGCCTTACGATCAGTATATGCATCGCTTTGCCGCTTATTTCCAACAGGGCAATATGGAGTCAAACGGTAAATCGATCGATCGCAATGGCTCGCCTGTTAATTATCAAACTGGGCCTATCATTTGGGGTGAGCCAGGAACTAACGGTCAACATGCGTTTTACCAACTGATTCATCAGGGAACTAAATTAATTCCTTGCGATTTCATTGCTCCGGCAATAACGCATAATCCATTGGGTGATCATCATAGCAAATTGCTGTCTAACTTCTTTGCACAAACAGAAGCTCTGGCTTTTGGTAAAGAGCGCGCAGAAGTTGATGCTGAATTTGTTGCTCAAGGCCAGAAACTGGCGGATGTTGAATATGTTGCGCCTTACAAAGTGTTTGAGGGTAACCGTCCAACTAACTCAATCCTCGTTAAAGAGATCACCCCTTATTCATTAGGTGCATTGATTGCTATGTATGAGCACAAAATCTTTGTACAAGGCGCGATCTTGAATATTTTCACTTTTGACCAGTGGGGCGTTGAGTTAGGCAAACAGCTAGCCAGCCGTATTTTGCCTGAATTAGAGAATAGCGCCAAGATAAACAGCCATGACAGTTCAACCAATGGGCTGATTAATAATTTTAAAGCTTGGCGTTAATTTTACCGATATTGTTTTAGTACAATAGTAAAAAACAACTCGATTTATATTGGGTTGTTTTTTATTTTTAGGCTTGAAAATTTGTTACTTAATTGATGCTGATTATGCTTAAATTTTACCGTATTTTAACATTAGGTGTTGAGTTATCTAATTATTCTATAATTTGTCAGCAATTTTTAACCTTGTCACGATACAACGTGATATCCTTTTATCCACGCAATATTGTCAACAAATACGCCTGTATTTGTAGTGGAATAATGAATGAAGGATAGCTCACTTATTATATCTCATCCCATAACATGGCTTTCAACTGAGCAAGGTGTAGCCCCGGATTCAGTTCCAGATGCGGTATTCGATTGGCTTATGGAGCTCGGTTCTATGACTAAACGCTTCGAACAGCATTGTCAGCAAGTTACTGTTGCACCTTATCAGGAGAAATTTATCACTCGTTGTGAATTAAGTCATGATGAGGCGGATGCTTTACCTGAAAGCCAGCGATATTGGATGAGAGAAGTTGTGCTTTATGGCGATGAAATCCCATGGTTATTAGGCCGAACTATTGTGCCAGAAGAGACTTTAACTGGTGACGATAAATTGCTGGTGGATCTTGGTACTATTCCTTTAGGCCGATATCTGTTTAGTAGCGATAATTTAACGCGGGATTTTATTGATATCGGGGCACATCAAGAGCGCTGGGTACGGCGTTCTTTATTAAGGTTATCAGGTAAGCCTTTGTTATTAACTGAGCTATTCTTACCTGCATCACCAGCTTATAGAACATAATAAAAAGGAGCTCAATAAATTGGAGGGAAGTATGGCGCTAAATAAATGGCACGCATATAGCCGTTTAATGCGTATTGATCGACCGATAGGATCCTTATTATTATTATGGCCTACGTATTGGGCTTTATGGATAGCAACTGAAGGTGTGCCTAGTGTTCACTTGTTAGTTGTGTTTACCCTCGGCGTCTTTTTTATGCGTGCAGCTGGCTGTGTGATCAACGATTTCGCAGACAGAAAATTTGATGGTCATGTTGAAAGAACCAAGCACAGACCATTACCTAGCGGTGATGTCACAGAAAAAGAAGCAAAAATTCTGTTTGTGAGTTTGGTCTTAGTCTCATTTCTGTTAGTGCTCACTCTCAATGCAATGACTATTTGGCTCTCTGTGGCAGCATTAGCGCTGGCGTGGGTCTATCCTTTTGTCAAAAGGGTCAGTCATCTGCCTCAAGTGGTGTTAGGAGCGGCTTTTGGTTGGTCTATTCCGATGGCATTTTCAGCCGTAGGTGAGTCTCTGCCTTTGGTTTGCTGGCTTCTGTTTGGTGTAAATATTATCTGGTCTGTGATTTATGACACCCAATATGCCATGGTCGACCGTAATGATGATTTAAAAATTGGCGTCAAGTCAACGGCGATACTCTTCGGCCGCTATGACAAAATCATTATTGGTACTTTGCAGCTCTTGATGCTGCTTATTTTACTTTATATCGGTTACTTAGCTCAATTGACATCAATCTATTATTGGACCTTATTGCTATCAATGACGCTATTTGTCTATCAACAAAAGTTGATTGCTGATCGTCAGCGAGACGCATGTTTCCAAGCTTTTTTGAATAATAACTATGTTGGATTAGTATTATTGATTGGTATTGTCTTTAGCTATATCACTATCTAATTATAGGTAGATTCTGTTTTTAGCTTAGATTCGCCATAAAATAGGATCTACCAATAAAAAAACCAGCCGAAGCTGGTTTTTTTTGATCTAAAAATTAAGACGCACTTATTTAGAAAGTTCGACTTTACTCTCATTTTGCACTTCTGAAGGCGCACTCTCAATAACGGGGCTCTCTTCTGACAGACTGACATTCTCTATCGTCAAGCGAATTTCCGGTGATATCAATTTGGCAATAACGCTATAAAGTAATTTAGCATTAGCAATAAAGACATCATTATCCTTATTATCAATATAACCTTCAGCTCTGAGGGTATCGACCAGTGTAGAGAATACCGCCTTATCGAAGAATTCAGGTGCATTGATACCATGGAGTACAGAGAGACGCTGGGCTAAAATTCGGCTCTCAGTTTCCAATCTATTACGGCTGATCGCTGGTGTTGCATTAAGCAATGAGAGCGTAATCGCATAACGTTGCAATGTTTCACGTACACCTGCCGCAAGCAGTTGAAGTGGACGAATGCGTGGCGGATTCAGCACTATCATATCGTCTTCTTTCAAAGAGATTAATTGTTGATTATTGAGTTCATTAATCAACACGTCTATGGCTTCAGAGAGTGACTCTTTGTCATAACGCATAAACAATTCTGCTTTTAGGAAAGGATAGATTAGCTCAACTTGATAGTGAATATCTTCGCGCCCGATACGACCATGGTGCAAAATAATACTTGCTATCAGCGATGGCAATACCAGTAGATGATGAATATTATTGCGATAATAGGTCATTAGCACCGCGCTTTCGCGTGGCAATATAACAATATCGCCCATTTTATCTTTTTCGACTTCGAATTTATCCATCTGTAATGCGTGTTCGAGGAGTTCTTCAGCCGTTTTATTCGGTGTTGTTGCATCTGCGGTATAAGGTGCATTTCTGAGCAGCTTAAGATAGCAATCTACTTGCTCAATTAATTGCTCTCTGGTTAATGCGCGTTGGCGAGCGGCAAGTAGCGCAGTCGCACATAAGTTAACGGCATTCGCTGCTGCTGCATTATTAATATGCACCATAATGTTATTGGCTAGCGCTGAAACTGTTGGATTTAACCAGCTTGGACGTTGAGGCTCAATAGGATTGACCGATTCACGCCAGTTTGGCACATTCTGATTAAGATAGTGTGACAGTGAGATAGGCTTACCAAAGTTAACATAGCCTTGACCCAGATTGCGCAGCTTACGCAACCCTTTGATCATCGAGAAGAAGCCCTCTTTTTCTTTTTCAGCTCCCTTCAGCTCTTTTGCGTAGGTCGCCACTTCCATCACATGCTCATAGCCAATATAGATAGGCACAATGGCAATAGGACGTGAGTCACCGCGTAACATGGCTTGCAGTGTCATCGAGAGCGTACCAGTTTTAGGTTGAAGTAACCGACCTGTACGTGAACGACCGCCTTCTACAAAATACTCAATCGAATATCCTCGGGCAAACAACTCACTCAAGTATTCACGGAAAACCGTTGAGTAAAGTTTGTTTCCTTTAAATGTACGACGGATGAAAAATGCCCCTTGGCGTCTGAAAATAGGGCCAGCTGGCCAAAAGTTTAGGTTAATACCGGCGGCGATATGCGGAGGAACAAGTCCTTGATGATAAAGCACATAAGAGAGTAACAGATAGTCCATATGGCTGCGATGAGAAGGGACATAGACAATCTCATGGCCATCTTGTGCTAATTGGCGAACTCGTTCAGAATGTTGAACGTTGATCCCTTGATAGAGACGATTCCATGTCCAGCGCAAAATACGGTCTGTTAAGCGAATGGCTTCAGAAGAGAAATTAGCGGCGATCTCTTCCATCATATTAACCGCATTTTGTTGCGCTTTATTGATGGAGATTTTTTTACTGCGCGCTTCGTCCTCGACGGCTTTTTCAATCACTTTAGACGCTAAAAGCTTATTAAAGAGATCTTGCCTAACGGGAAGCTTGGGTCCAACAGTCGCAAGACGCTGACGTGAGTAGTGAATACGCGCCACTCTGGCCAGTTTTTTTGCGATCGTTGAGTCAGTTCCGTGCTCTTCAGCCATCACCCGCATAGAAACTGGGGGGGAGAAGCGGACTGAACTATCGCGGCCTAGCCAGATAACAGCAAAAAACTTCTGTATTCCGTTGAGTAAACGCAGCGGTGGTGTAGGATTATGGCCTTCACGTTCACGCCCAGGCGAGCGGCCAAACATAACCGCAGTTGGCACCATTTGAATATCTAGGTTTGGATTATTACGATGCAAATCTAGATATGCATGAAACGTTTTGACTGAATCTGTGCGCGGATTTGGCGAATAGTAGCGGAATACACGCGGGCCATCGTCAATAAAGACGTAGGCGGGTAATTTGGTCCCGTTGATATCGACTGGAGTTAAAGGATCAGGCAGGCCAATCTTAAGACATTGATGCCTTAAAGTGAGTAGATCCGCCTTTGAATGGTAGGGCAACACATACAGCGTTGGGCTTGTGGTGTTGAGACCTAATTCAGCAATAGGATCCGTAGGAATCAGTTTACTTTTTACCAGAATATTTAGTGGTAAATTCAACATGTTATAATAAAATTTACGCCAAAGTGACATTAATTTTTATAGCCTCTTGGTTAGCAATACTGATTAATCATACCAGAAATCAATAGGCAAATCAGTTATCACGCGACAACTTTTATCGTAAGCAAATATCATTTTCTTTCATTATTTAGCGAGTTAAGTATGGCAAATCAGACCAAAGGCCTCAGAAGAGTTATCAATGCAACAGGTTACTCCATAAAGGGGCTAAAAGCGGCTTGGATTAATGAAGCGGCATTTCGTCAAGAATCGGTTGCGGCGATAGTGGCGATTGCAATTGCATTTTATTTAGATATTAGTGGGATAGAGCGAATTCTCTTGATTTCATCAGTTGTGTTAGTTGCTATTGTTGAGCTGCTAAATAGTGCAATTGAGGCTGTTGTTGATCGTATTGGCATTGAACATCATGAATTATCAGGGCGTGCTAAAGATATTGGCTCTGCTGCGGTATTTGTCTCGATCGGTTTAGCGCTATTTGTTTGGGCTACCATTTTGTGGCAGCATTACTTAGCAATTTGATGAGTCGCTTTTCTAACTTGTTGCATTAATCGACTAAAAATCTTTCATGATCCAGTGATTTCCTGCATTTAACGGTTTCAAATCTTCATTTACCTGTATATACTCACAGGCAAACTGTATAAACAAACAGGGGGCGAGATGAAAGCATTAACTGCAAGGCAGCAGCAGGTATACGATCTGGTGCGTGATCACATTTCGCAAACGGGTATGCCACCAACGCGTGCTGAAATTGCGGCAAGTCTAGGATTTCGTTCGCCAAATGCGGCGGAAGAACATTTAAAGGCATTAGCACGAAAAGGGGTGATAGAAATCGTTTCTGGCGCCTCCCGCGGTCTCCGTTTGCTACTTGAAGAGCCAAATGACAATCCGGGTTTACCTTTAATTGGTCGAGTGGCCGCAGGCGAACCTTTATTAGCGCAAGAACATATTGAAAGCCATTATCAGGTTGATCCTGTGCTATTTAAACCTCGCGCGGATTTTCTATTACGCGTCAGCGGGATGTCGATGAAAGATATCGGTATTATGGACGGTGATTTACTGGCTGTGCATAAAACACAAGATGTGCATAATGGGCAAGTTATCGTTGCACGTATTGAAGATGAAGTAACGGTAAAACGCTTTAAACAAACGGGAAATAAAATCGAACTGATTGCTGAAAATCCCGCTTTTGATCCTATTGTTGTCGATCTGCGCGAGCAAAACTTTACCATTGAAGGTTTAGCTGTCGGTGTGATCCGTAATGCAGATTGGTACTAGTTTGAAATTATGCTGCTTTAGTTTGATATTCAGTAGGATATCAATAATTAGTAGTGTGAAGTGAAATCCACTCCTTTGGGGCGGTATGTTGAAGGCAGATGTTCTCTTTTCTTTGATTGTAGAAAATCGATAGGACGGAATCATCTGCCAAACACATAGAATAATGACTTGATATTAAGACTAAAACTATCGGTTATCTATTTACGCTATACTATATAAGAAGCGCTCTTTAACGCTTTTTCACCACTATTTTATCGTGGTCATGCCCGCAATGTTCTCTATCCTGGCAATTTTCTGCTTCAAAGCAATCCTGACATAAACCATGATTTTCAACAACAGTATGATGTAAGTGGAATTTAGCGCTTTCAGCTAATTGAATAATAGCTGTTTCAATAACTTCACAATCACTTTCAGATACACTGCCACATCCATTACAAATCAACATGACTGAGCTATGACTAGGATTATCAAAGTGATGGCAAATGACATAGCTATTAGTCGATTCTATTTTATGAATAAAACCCTGTTCTAATAAAAATTCCAGCCCTCGATATACGGTAGGCGGCTTTGCTTGAGGTTCAATTTCGCGTAGTAAATCCAGTAAATCATAAGCACTAATCGCTCCCGGCTGCTCAGCAATAAGACGCAATACGGTGGCACGTTGCGGGGTTAATCTGACGCTTCTTGATTGGCAAATATTTTCTGCCATTACAAGGAGTTTACTACCGATCATTTTTTCCATTATCTGCCTGCATCTGAAAACTGATATCACCTTTTATACTACCACAATTTTGTCTTAGAGCAGATAGTCAGAGTAGGCTATTGGGAGGCATAAGTGATGATATTGCTGATAATGGCGACAAAAAATAGATAAAATTAAAATAGTCGATTTCATAATAAGGATCAAAATTAGTCAAATAGTATTAATTTAGATCTTCATCACATAGAAAATAGAAGAATGGAGCAGCAGAGGCAGGATAAGAAGTAGTATGTTTTGATACAAAAAATATAGATATATTAAAATGGGTCTCAATTTCTTATCAAAACATTAACATTGTTAATTTATTTTATACATTATTTACAATAATAGAATTAATGATAAAGAGCAAAAGTATATAAATAAATTTTCAACTCAGTCATATTTTCCAGTTGATCATGCTAATTAGCATTGATAATCAGGAATAAATTCTATTAGGGATACCTATAATTCAATTGGGAGCATTCCTACCTATGTTTTGTAATGAACTGCAAAGTTATTCAAATATAGAGTTTAATTGGGGTTTTACGCCAAAAATATAATATTTGTTGATATTAATTTGTTGTGAAGTCTTGTTTTACAGGTTGTTAGTCCTTGGTTGTTTTAGAACAATAATGACGAATTTTGATAATTTCTATAAACTATTTGTGCTTATGTTTTGTTGTTTTTCTTTATATTAATCTGTTATTTTATTTTTATTGCTGTAATTGTGGGGTTTTACACTTATTTATTTTGCTTTTTTAATTTTTTATAACTTATCGGGGGGGGTGTTGACTTGTTTTGACAAAAAATATTGAAGGTATATTATCAGCCTCAAGCAAAACGATATTTTTATATATTTCTTTATTTTTGATCTAATCACGGAATTGATTGTTTCAAAATGAGAATCGTAAAGCTTACTGAATCAATTAAAGTAAATTCATATAAGATCAGGATTGATTACTATATGTAATTATTTTGAATCTGAATAAATTTTTTGTGTATGGATATGTAGAAAAATTTAAAGAATGGAACTCTGTTAGCGATTTAGTTAGGAATGACTTTAGTATTTAGATTCAAAAAGATAGTAAGGACTCCACTTAATATTGAGAATGAAACACTTTTAAATTTTAGTTATGGAAAACTCATTGGTGTTGAATTTTATTTAAGTGAAACTATAAGGATTATTCTTAGTGTTAATGGTGAATTTATTATTATTTAATTCCATATAAAATAATAGAGATTATTCTTAACGATAAAGAAAGTACTTTCTGATTTAATGGTTAAGATAAATTTATCAATTCTAGTGTTCGATAATAATAAGAAGAGTCAATCTTATATATAAAGAGTGGGACTCTTTAAGTTAAATTGTTGAAATAATTTTTTGGTTGTAAAATTAAAATATAATAATAGAGAATATTCCTAACGACAAGATGGAGATATTAATTATCTCTTATTGAGGAAGTATTTTCATTTAGATTAAAACACAGTAATAGGGATGATTCTTAACGATAAAGAATGGAACTCTTTGTATTTTCAGTTAAGAAAAACTTTTGGTAATTAAATTAAAATGCAGCAATACAAAATATTCTTAACCATAAAGAATGGAACTCTTTTTAATTTTAGTTAAGAGAAGGTTTTTGGTACTTAGATTTAAAAATAATAATAGGAATTGTTCTTAGCATATAAGAATGGAACTCTTTATGTTAGTAGAGAAACTTTTCCAGTAATTAGATTTAAATGAAAAAAGAAGATTAATCTTAACGTGAAGAATGTAGCTCTTAGTGTTTTGATTAAAAGTAATAAAGATAGTTCTTAATATTAAAGAATGGATTCTCATCGAGAAAAGGATTTCTCATTATTTATAAAAGAAATGGGCCCTTGTATTAACCTCAATATGATCTGGCTAAGAAAAGGAATTTGTTATATTTCTTTTATAAGAAAAATAATTATCTAATAGTTTTATAAAAATGGATGACTCAGATTCAATCCAATAACTATATTAATTAATAAGGTTTACAAGGATTATAATATGAAATTAAAAGCATTAGTATTAGGCATGGCAATCGTAGCTGTTTCAGGAACAGCAGCAGCAGCTGGTACAACTAACGGTACAGTAACATTCCAAGGTTCAGTAAGCGATGTTCCATGCTCAATCGATGATAAAAACCAGCATCAAACAGTTAAATTTGGTGATATTGCGTTACATGAACTGACCTCTAAAAAATTCCGTTCTGACAGCGAAAAATTTGATATCGTTCTGAAAAATTGCTCAACAGATACTTATAAAACGGCACAAATTACCTTTACGGGTAGTACGGTCAGCGGCATTAATGGTTTTGCTAATGAGCTGCTTGGTCTAGGTGGATCAATTCAAAACGCAGGTATCGCAATTACAGATGCTGGCGGTAACCCAATTATTTTTGGTACTGCATTCCCAGCAAAAGACAAAGAGTTCAAATTATCTCATGACTCTAATACAGTATTAAGATTTGCTGCTTATGTTAAAGGTAGTGAAGATAAAGATGCACCAGCAACAACGGGTAACTTTGATACTGTAGCAAACTTCAAAATTTCATATCAATAATTGAAATTGAAAATCATATGGCGCATTAGCGCCATATGATAATAGTTACTATTTATACTTCTTATTTTAGTAAGGTGAAGGGAAGTGAAAAGCATAAAGTTAAACAAAATAACAAAAACAATTCTTATGCTGCTTGTGCCTACTGTTGTATTTGCGGAGAGTTCTGTCGATTTTAATACTGACTTTTTGGATGCTAGTAGCTCGCAGAGTACCGACTTCACTAAATTTTCGTATGCCAACTATATATTACCTGGTACTTACGCCCTATCTATTGCTGTAAATAAAGTACAAATAACAACTGAAGAAGATATTCAATTTTTTGCCCCATCTTATAATAAAGAATTATCCATTCCTTGTGTTACCAAAGAAACATTTGGTGTATTAGGTTTAAAAGAAGAGTGGGAGGCGAAAGGTACTTGGTTGGATGGCGGATTATGTTTAGATCCACGTTCAATTCCAGAAATGACTTTTGTCACCGACCTTAATAATGCGGTACTTAATATCGGTATTGCTCAAGCTTATATTGAATATAATGATCCGGATTGGGATCCTCCCTCTCGTTGGGATGACGGTATTCCAGGATTTTTTATTGATTACAATGCGAATGGCCGTATAGCCAAATATCAGGGAAATCGCTCAGATAATAATGAATCATCAATAACGACCATTGGTACTATGGGGGCGAATGCGGGGGCTTGGCGTTTAAGAGCTGATTTTGAATCCAAAATGGGTAATATTGATCAAGCTGATAAAAGTTGGCGCTGGAACCAAATTTACGCATTTAGAGCCATTCGTTCATTGAGTGCCAAACTTATGTTTGGTGAACAATATTTATCATCGACACTTTTTAATAGCTTCCGTTATATAGGGGCAAGTTTAGAAAGTGATGAGTCTATGCTGCCACCTAAATTAACTGGCTATGCACCGGAAATTTCAGGTGTTGCCAAAACTAATGCAAAAGTGGTGGTTAGACAAGATGGTCGAATTATTTATCAAACAGAGGTAGCTCCGGGTCCTTTCAGAATTCAGGATATTAACTCTTTTGGTGGGGGGACAATGGATGTCTCCATCGAAGAACAAGATGGATCTATACAGAGCTATAGAGTTGAAACGTCATCGCTAGTTACACTGACACGCCCCGGCCAATTTATTTATAAATTAGCCACGGGTAAAACGTCGAAAGATGACCATGGAACCCAAGGGCCCGCTTTTGCCTTAGGTTCATTTTCATGGGGTGCAAGCAATAATACGACTGTATATGGTGGAATATTAGCTTCTGGCGAATATCAAAATATTGCTCTTGGTTTGGGGCGAGATTTTGCACCTTTTGGCGTACTTTCTGCCAATATTTCTTATTCACGAGCAGCTTTAGGAAGAGTCTTTAATAATGAAGTATTGAGTGGTAAATCCTATAATATTACTTACTCAAAACAATTTGATGCTATTAATAGCCAGGTGACATTTGCCGGATATCGTTTCTCTGAGAGAAATTATATGGACATGAACCAGTTTATTGATAAGCGTTATAATAGTGGTGATGTAGATAATAGTAAGGAGCTTTATACGATTATTTTCGGGACTGCATTTCCTGAAGTTAATATTAACCTGTATTTAAACTACTCACATCAGACATATTGGAATAGAGATAATACAGATCAGTACAATATAACGCTCTCGCGTAATTTTGATATAGGCACATTAAAGAATTTAACAGCAAGCCTTTCAGCTTATAAAATGAAGTCAAAAGAATCAGATCAAGATGGTGTATTCTTTAACTTAAATATTCCGTTAGAAGGTAATAACTCAAGTATAGGCTATTCAACAACAGTTAATGATGGAACGACGAATAGTAGCTTAAATTATTATAATCGAGTTGATGATAGAAATAGCTATAATTTAAGAGCAGGGACGACATCAGGAAATAAAGGGAACTTAACCGGCGTATATGATTATGATGGTGATATGGCTGCATTAACTTTCGTTGGTAACTATGCGCAAGATAGCCAAGCATCAATATCGATGCAGGCAAAAGGTGGCTTAACAACGACGGCTGAAGGTGCTGCTTTGCATCGGATGTCATCTCCAGGTAGTTCTCGAATTTTAGTCGATACAGGTGGTGTTAAAGGTGTACCTATTTCTTCAGGCATCACGCCAATAAGAACAAATAGTTATGGTAAAGGCGTAATTGCAAGTATGCAAGATTACAGTCGTAATAATCTAAACATAGATTTAGATAAACTTCCGGATAATGTCGAAGCATTACGTTCTACACAGTATGCGACTTTAACGGAGGGTGCAATTGGATATCGTAAATTCCAAGTTATTGAAGGTCAGAGATTAATGGCGATTATTTCTACTCCAGATAACCAGCACCCTCCGTTTGGGGCAACAGTGACTAATCAAAATAATATCGATGTGGGAATAGTTGCAGATGATGGGTTTGTTTATATTTCAGGTGTTAAACCTAGCGATAAATTAAACGTATTATGGGATTCAAATAAATGCGAAATATCTTTACCACAAAATATAAATGATAACTTAACCAATACTGTATTACTTCCGTGTCAAAATTAAATTGAAATATTTTAACGTCAATGGGTGAATTATATGAGTTTAACTAAAATAAGCATGATTTCATTATTAGTAATATCATCGTTATCCGCTCAACTAGCCTATGGGGCTATAGCATTAGATAGAACGCGCGTTATATATAATGAAGGTGAAAAAGCGTCAAGTTTAGGTATTAATAATGAGAGTAAAGATAAACCTTATTTAGCTCAAGCTTGGTTAGAAAATGGAAAAGAAGAAAAAATAAATTCTCCATTTATTATTACACCACCGGTTCAACGTCTTGAAGCTGATTCACGTAGCCAAGTTAAAATTCAGGCTATTTCTGCAGTAGCTCAGCTTCCTCAGGATAGAGAAAGTATTTATTATTTAAATATACGCGAAATACCGCCAAGAAGTAGCGATATTAATGTGTTACAAATTGCTTTACAAACAAGAATTAAATTATTCTATCGTCCAAAAAGTATAGTCACCGCACAGCGTATTGAAGAGATCCCGCAAGCAGATAAGATAACAATGACAAAAAATGGTAATGATTATATCGTTAACAATCCATCGCCTTATTTTTTGACAGTAACAAAAGTTGAAGTTAATAAACAAGAAATTGCTAATTTAGATCCTATTATGATTGCGCCATTTGGTAATGATAAATTATCTGTTGGTTCAAGTAGTTTAGGTACTAATCCTTCAATTTTTTATCTTAATGATTTTGGCGGATTAGCTGAATTAAAATTTAATTGCCAAGGGCAGCAATGCTCTGTGGTATCGAAACAAAAATAAGGTTGATTTATTATGGGAAAGATAAGAATACTAATAAGTGCGATATTGCTATGCTCAATACCCTCTATTTCATTTTCTTACTCTGGATTTTTGAATGTGAAAATTTATGGAGAAGTCTTATCTCGACCATGCACTATTAACAATGGCAATTTGATAACAATTGATTTTAAAGATGTAGTAGAAAAAGATATTGATAAAGGAACTTATATCAAACCAATTGATTATTCCTTAGATTGTCGCGGTGTTTTAAATCCAGCAATGAGAATGAGCATCATAGGAACAGGCGCTTCATTTAATAGTGAGCTGCTAAAAACTAATTTTGATAATTTAGCTATCGAATTTAAGTATGATACTAGCCGTTTTCCATTAAAAAATAAAATTAAATATTTTTATAAGAATCCACCTAAGCTTTATGCGGTATTAGTCAAGAAGTCGAGCAGTATGATACCAGGTGGTGAATTTATCGCAAATGCAACCTTAAAAGTTGAATATGAGTAAAGGATAGTTAGCATGTTTAAATTTTATAAGTTCATTACTTACATTACTATATTTTCTGCTTTGTCGATAATATCTAGTGTGCATGCTAAAGATAATGAAACTGATCTTAAAATAATTGGCAATATTCTTATACCACCACCATGTAAAATAAATCAAGGTGGTACAGTTGAAGTTAACTTTGATCAAATAGGAGTTAATTCAATCAAAGGATATGATCAAAAAAGAGAAGTTAATTATCAAATAGAGTGTGGCGAGAATACTAATAATTGGCAAATGTATCTATCCCTAGATGGTACTAAAAGTAGTTTTGATATTAATGGACTGAAAACAAATATTGATGATTTAGCTGTTAAATTTCAATTGGATAATAATGTACTTAATTTAGGTAAAAAATATCCTATTAATGCAAAATCACCAGGTAAGCTATGGGCAGTCTTGGTTAAGAATGGTACTGTTACTTTAACCGCAGGAAATTTTGTCGCTAATGGAAATTTGTTAGTGGAGTACCAATAATGATAAAAATATCTTTTTATTCTCTTTTTTTATCAGGGTTATTTATTGGTTATTCCTCACTTGCGTCAGCAGATAATTTAAAAGTATACGGTTCTTTGGTTAGTGTCCCTTGTAAAATAACGCCTTCAGATAGTGATATAAAAGTTGAATTTGAGCAGCTTATTGTTAAAGAACTCTATGAAAACAAGCCAAAAATAGATAAAAAAGAGTTTGTTATTAAATTATCTGAATGTAATTTAGATATTACCAACAATTTTAAGATTAAATTTTCAGGGGTAGAAAGTCCAAATTTAAAAGGCTTTCTCGCTCTTGATCAAGCTAAATTTAAGCAGGATATCGGCATAGGAATAGAATCGAGTGATGGTATCTTTTTGCCTATAAATCAAAACTCTTCTGCGATGGAACTAAAAAATAATGGGCAAAATGAAATTAAGTTTCGTTCGTTTTTGAAAGTAACAGATAAAGCAATTGCAGATAGAAGTGTTCAGATGGGTGATTTTTCAGCCAAAGCTGTTTTTACCTTTGATTATTATTAGAGGGTTATATGAATAAAATTAAAAAAATAATTATAGCATTGTCTATAATCTTAATATTTCCATTTAATAGCCAAAGTGCGCCCTATTTTTCCTATATTACCGATGTAAGGCAAATTAGTGGTAGTGAGACTGGCTATAGTTTTGTATTTGAATATTGGAAAGCAGATCAGGGGTATGAGCCAAATCCTTGTGTATCTGTGTTAGGATCTGCGGGTGCGCGAAATTGTTACCTGCAAATAAACCATTTTCATGGAATGAGTGGAGGACAATTAACGGGTGGAGCGGGCAGTCGCACCGCATGGAATTGTCGTATTAACGTTGCTGGACTGAATTCTTTAAAGGAAATATATGATGTTGCAACCAGAGATTGTAATTTAACCCTTCCTTTAGTTGGTTATAGCCAGCATTCAGGTAGAATTACTGTTGATGAATGCATTGGCATATTTTTAACGACAAGTAATAAAGCTTCATATGGTCGAATTCTACCCGGTGGCATTTGTGGTATAGCTCCTCCTCCTGCTGGTAAATGTTATTTTGTTGGCACTGGCGAATTTAAAATAGATCATGGTGCGTTAAATAGTGATGATCTTAATAATAATGTACAGCAGAAGTCATTTGAAGTTATGTGCAATAAAGATATGAAATTAAATATTCGCTCGAATATGGATACGTCACTATTAAACTTGCGCCCTGATGGAAGTTTACGTACTGAAGTTAAAGTAAATAATATTCCCGCGCACCTAGGTACACTAATCGATGCACGCGCTAATATACCTGTATCAGTAGCAATAAGATCAACACTAAAAGCAACAACTGATATAGTTCCTGGTACATTTGATGGTAATTTTACATTAGTATTAACAATACCTTAATATCTACTAACCTAGAGTGAAATTAGAAAAATTACTTTTACAGTAATATAGCTTATATTTTAATGTTTTTTAATATTTCCCATGTTGACGATTTGCCTGAATTGTCAGTTCAGCTGATAATTCAGGCTTTTTTTTGTAATTTTTTTATTATAAGATACAAATAATAGTTATCTTGATTTTTTAAAATTTAATATCTAATCTATTTTCCAGTTATAGAGGTGCATTCATTAATTTCATTGCAAACTTTCAAGTAAATATCCTTGGTATCTACTGCGGTCAAATGATCACTTGGAGATAGAATTATTTTTTCATCTTGAGCACAGTCGATATTGTTTTTATCGAGTATCATTTTTATTATTTCTAGATCTCTATAGCTCAAGGTTTTATTTGTGCGATCTATAGTTTCAATAGTGCAGTTATCAATTTTATTTATTTTTTCATCAATCTTAATTGAAGTATAAGTATAAAATTGACCAGTTAACCAAAATGATGAAACTAGAAATACTGATAATACAATTAATGGTATATGGATTTTTTTTGTATATTTAAATGTTTTGATTTTTTTTTGTTCAATTTCAGACGTGTTATTAATATTAATATATTCAGTAGTATTATTCGATGCAAGTGCATAACTAGGTAATGATGAATTTATGATACTATTAGTTAATAAATTTTTCTTATTTTTACTGTTTAATTCTTCACTATCATCTGTGTTTTTTTTGTTAATTTCTTTATGGTAATTTATATAATTATCAGTTGGTGTTAAATTTATATCTGTTAGTGTTAAATCTATTTTTTCTATTTTTCCATTTAAACGAAATCCTTTCTTAGGAATAGTGATAATAAATTCTGAATATTTACTTATACTATCTATTTTTTTTCTTATTTCACTGATATAGGTGTTTAGATTATTATTTGAACCAATCAGACCATAATTTTCCCAAACATTCGTTAACAATTCATCTCGAGTGGCGATTTTTTTCTCATTATATAACTGTATAAGCTCTTTTAACAATCGAGATGCAGGTTTTGATAGATGAGTATGACAGGTAGGATCATCTTTTAAGCTTAAAGAGCCACTTTCAGATGAAAATAAAAGTGTTTCATTAATTATAAAGGTCAAATTATTAGTCATAATTTTGGGTGATTTTCTTTTCAGGTTATAATAAATCGGCGTACGAAAATAGACGAAAGAATGAGTTTAGGGGTAAACACTTATCGTATTTATTTTTGTACCTGTGGTTTTTATATTATCTTAGTTGATTGCTTCGACGTTACTATTAGTACGCGTATAGTCTAGTCAGTAAAAATGATAACTTCAAGTATTACGATTGATTATATCGATGTTTAGTTATTCATTTATTTTGTATTGCTTGTTTTTAAACTACTAGATAATAACTAATAGCTTATTATTCTGTTTTTTAGAATAAATTAGTTTATATGGCGCTATTAAGGTAAAATATTGCTACTTTATTTTAATGGGTGAGTAATTATTTGATTGGTGTATTTCATTAGTATGTTAATGAAACTAATTTAAATTGAGATGGATATCATTTATTAATATGTTAATGATTATGTATCTGTTATTTCCTATTATAATTGCATTAGAGCGGTTAAACTCTAATGCAATATTAGATAATTAGTATTTGTACTCTATACCTAACCAGAAATTGCGGCCTTCTTCAATATAGCCATCAGTAAATTGATATGATTTATCAAATAGATTATTAATTGAGGCATTAGTTGATATACCATCACCGAGATTATAGTCTAAACGTAAATCTGTTTTAGAAAATCCAGCAATTTTGGTATCCGAATCGATATAGTTATAGGTCCAAGTTCTGGCTTCTTCCATAATGGTAATACTCATTGGATCGGTCGGTAGGAACTTAATCCACATATAAGTTTTGTGTGTAGGAAGTTGCGCTGAATGCCAAACGCTCTCATCTTTTGGATCGGCATAAATATAGCTATAGCTCATTCCAGTTTCTAACCAAGAGTTAATTTTGCCATTTATTCCTAAATCAAGACCCATATAGTCTACACGACCACTATTGCGGTTTTGATAGACGTTTTGATTGGTGATTTCGTCACGACGAACATAATGGGACATAATGGCATCAGAAACACGGTTATAATAGACACTTGATTCATAAAACCAGTCTTGATTGATATTGCCTTTATAGGTCAAATCGAAGGTTAATGCGCGCTCTACCTCTAAGTGAGGATTAACTTCATAGGCAACACTTGCATCTTTCGCTTTGGAGGTGGTGTAGCGCTCTTTTTGGGTTGGGAAGCGGCTTCTATCAGAAATAGAGAACTGAACTGTATCACTGTTTTCTAAATGATATCTGGCCATGGTTTCCCAGTTAAAGGCGTTTTGACGGTTATCATCATAATATTCGATACCTGAGATTGCACCGCTCTTTTTATTATAAATATAACGTTTACCATCATCACTTCTGCGCCAGTCATAACCGATAGCGCCAATGAGATCGAGATTATCAGTGGCAACCCATTGATACTCTGTCGACATAGACCAAGTCTGATCTTTATAGCGGTCATAAGGTGAAGAGGTAGTGCCTTTAGAGCGATGAATATCCTCTTTCCAGTGTGAGGCAAATGACCACATATCCGCTTCACGCATGGCAATATCAAGACGTAAATCGGCGCCATTGCTGTAATCATCATAATGACTATAGCCATGGATACCTTTTTCATAATCTGCGACTGATTTATATTGATGTAATGTATTGATAAATTTATCGTGATAGACACGGCTTTGTAACGCTAAATCTTCCGTTAACTGAGTGTTACCATTGAAATAAAAACTCTCTTTGTTGTATTCCGGCCACTGCCAAATCTGTTGTTTTTTATTGTTAACATCAGGTGCGCTATTTTTATCACCATCTTGTTTTAAGTAAGTGAGTACATACTCATCCGTTTCGCGTGGTGTCCAACCCAGTTTGATCATGCCACGTTTATCATCGGTTGCTGAATTGGTTCTTCTACCATTATTGCCAGCTAAAGGATTGTCACTGTCATTAGATGGTAGTCCCATAAAACGTTGTTTATATTGGCTTCCGCTAACTTGAATAAAACCTAATTCGTTACGTGCGCCTAATCGAGCGCTCATATTACGTGCATTATCGCTACCGCGAGCAAAACCTTGGCTCAGGTTGATTTGCGCTTCTAAAGGTTTTTTCGGTGTTGTTGTGGTGAGGTTAATTGCGCCTCCCATCAGATTTGGCCCTTGTAACAAAGAGGTATAGCCCTTTGATAGCTCAATACTGGAGAGCTCGCTAGTCATAAAACGACCCAAGTCTAATGTGCCATCATAAGGTACATAGCTTGGGATACCATCAAAGAAAATAGGCACTTGGCGACTATCAAAACCACGGACATTAACCTGCATTTCATTGCGATTACCGGATTTCTCAATCGTTACGCCGGGCATAGTTGCTAATGCTTGCGCGGCATTGGTTCTATTAAGCATCTGCATTTTTTCTTGGGTAATAACTTCTGCATCTGCGGCAAGCGGTGTGCTCCAAACCGTCATAACATCTTTATTATTTGAATCTAGGTTGGAGGCACTATTAGCAAAGCAGCTGCTTGAAATCACTGCCATACCAATTAAGTAAGATAGGGGTTTTATGTTCATTTTTCCTTTCCATATAATAACCATCGATATGTCTTTTTTTATATAACGATAGCTGTGTTTAAATATAAATAATAAGGCCTCTTTCTAAGTTGAAGAGGGCCTAGGTGAACTGCTTTTTTGCTTTAAATCGATTATTTAGGTCTAAGGTGGACTTTGATATCTCTCGGTGCAGCGTAATAAGGCGCGGAGGTAATAAATAAGGCAATGCCCGTTTGCGCATATTTCTCTATGGTGCGTAGGTTAATTCCACCTGCGGTAGATAAACGACACTGTGGATAATTCAGACGTACAAGCTGCTGTATTTGAAATAATTCATCAGGTGTGAATTTATCGAGCTGGAGTAAATCGGGCTCTGCCTTTAGCGCTTCCACGGCTTCAGCGTAGTCATCGGCTTCTACGACGATCATTTTTTCAGGGGCGGCTCGGCGCAGTAATTGGATAGCTGCTTGCCAATCATCAGGATCAGCGAGAAAACGGCGATGATTGGTGAATAATAAAACGGTTTCTGCGGTGCCTAGACGATGGATCTGAGCGCCACCAGCCTGTATTGCCAAGGTGGCTAATAACTTAGTGTTTGGGATAGTTTTACGCGTACAAGCTAGCTGACCATGAGGTTGATAGCGCTTGATGATCTCGACCATCTGCCAAGTGTAGTGGCTGACACCACAACACCACTCTAGTACGTTTTGAACCGCTTTCCACCCTTGATGTAGGGCATTCGCTGGCCCAGTTGCTTTGATAAGTTGGGTATTTTTCTCGACAATATCACCATCGCAAACGGAGGATTCACAACTAAGACCCAGCTTTTGCAACATACGCAGAGAAACGTGAATTCCACTGACACAGCCGCCTTCTACTGCATTGAATGTCATGGTGCCCGCTTGAGTTCCAATATTCAGGGCTTGAGTGGTGAGATCGCCATACTGGATATCATCCAATAATAGTTGTTCGATAAATGCATCAGAGAGATAGATCATAAGTGTAGCTCCGATTCAGCAACAACATTCCATGAAACCATCGCCCAATCACGGGAAGGATAAGTGACTTTCTGTCCTGATTGGCAACATTTTTCATAGTATTGGCGTAATTTTACTGTCTCTTCTGCGGTAATATTTTTCAATGACCACTCAACGCTCTCGGCGAAGGTCTCAAAATGATCAAAACCCTCTTGATTTTGTGGGCTGCGAATAAAATCAACTCGTGCATTTATGCCCATTTGATTAAGGATATTAACCGCATAGATATAAGTGGGCAGGGTAATAACTTCACGGCCAATAGCACGGATCACATTGATATCAACGAAAGTCGGATGAACTGTATGTGTGGTATAGACCCGCAATCGCGCTTGTCGATTCAGTTTCAATAAGGCATTTTTCAGATCCATCACCAGTGTTGAGCGAGAAGCGACGGCGATATCCACTTGTGGCAAATCAGACCAATCATCTTCCCATGCTTTGCAGATAAATTCTGCCTGCGGGATCGCCATGGCATCAGCTCTTTGTTGAGCCGCTTTTAACATGCCTGAACTATAATCTATGCCGATGATTTGCTTAAACTGATCTGCAATACTTAGGCAAACAGAACCCGGCCCACAACCTACATCCAGCAGCGATTCAGCAGCTTGAAAATTCATCAGTGAACGAAAACTTTGCAAATAGTGATCTTGTGGATTCGCACAGGTCACTGCCATTTTTTCGGCTTTTTTGTCCCAGTGAGCGGCTTCTTTACGGGTTCTATTTGCTTGTTGCATATGCTGCTGATACAAAACAGAAAAATCAATATCATCGATGATCATAATCAAAATCCTACGGCGGTGAAGAGAATGAAGGGGAGTGAAAATGAGCGGCAATACGTTGCTCATCAATCCGATATAAAGTTGATAAGTTAGTGAGCGTTAACATCGATTCTGGTGAGCCCTGTTTGGCGCCAAATTCGGGATGTAATAAGATCACTTCATCGGCAACGGCAGCAGCATGTTGTGGATGATGTGTCGACATTAAAACCGTAATACCCGAATTTTTAAGTTGTTCAATTTGCTCTAATAATCTAATTTGATTACCAAAATCTAAGCTGGCTGCGGGCTCATCCATAATTAGTAGTTTAGGCTGCTGAACTAAGGCTCTGGCGATCAGCACCAGCTGTTTTTCGCCACCACTGAGTGTGCAATATTGGCGCTGTTTAAGGTGCGAAATACCCAGCCGACAGAGTGATTCCTCCGCCAGTAAGTGAGCTTTTTTACCCGGTACCGCAAAGAGTGATATGTGTGGCGTCAATCCCATAACGACCATATCGATAACTTGATATGAAAAAGGGGTGTCATGAGCTTGTGGTACGTAAGCAATTACTTTCGCTAAGTCGCGCGTCAGCCAATCAGAGAGCGATCGGCCAATAAGGCTAATATTCCCGGAAATAGGAGGTAAAAAGCCTAATAATGTGCGCATTAGGGTCGTTTTTCCGCAGCCATTAGCGCCCAAAAGACAAAAAATCTTTCCTTCAGCCAAGTTTAAATTGATGTTGTGTAATATTGGCTGATGATGATAGCCAACGGAAACCTGTTCCAGTTTAACTATCATGAAGGTCTCCGTGTTTGCAGCAAAATAAATAGGAAGAAAGGCGCTCCTACCGCAGAGGTAAGAATACCCAATGGCAGCTCTATCGAAGCGATACTGCGTGCTAGGGTGTCAGTGATTAGCAACATTATAGCGCCGAGCACCATAGAAACTGGCAGTTGATAACGAAAGTTGGCACCCACTAACATTCTTGAAATATGCGGGATCACTAACCCAATCCAGCCGATAATGCCAGCAATCGAAACCGCGCTGGCGGTGATCAGGGTGGCTGAGACAATAAAGATTGCACGTATCAGTCGTACATTTACACCCAAACTTTTGGCTTCTTCATCTGATAGGCTGAGTAGATTCATTCTCCAGCGCAATAAGATAAGCGGAATAATACCAATGATCATAATGGGTAATGAGACGGTTAAATCCTGCTTGGTGATCGACGAAAGCCCGCCAAGCAACCAAAAAGTAATCGAAGGTAATTGCGTATAAGGATCGGCCAAAATTTTCATTAATGAGATAGCCGAGCCACAGAGTGCGCTGATAGCCACGCCCACTAACACCAGTGATAGTATGGGATCATGCTGGCGCGCTAGCCTAGCGATGCTACAGACCAGTGTGACGGCAATTAAACCACCAATAAAGGCGGCTAATTGAATATAGACCATCGATTGGCCAAAAAAGATCCCCATCACTGCACCCACACCCGCTCCCGCAGAGACGCCGAGAATATCGGGCGAAACCAAGGGATTACGAAACATGCCTTGATAAGCAGCTCCAGCGATCGCCAAACCACCGCCAATCAATATCGCCGCCAAGACTCGGGGAAAACGAATTTGCCAGAAAACAGTGCTACTGCGTGGGTCATCGGGTATGACTGTGCTATCAAATAGCGAGTGCACTAATTGGCCGAGCTGACCCAATGTTAGTGAGTATTTACCAGCAACCAAAGCAAAGGAGAGGCTGAGGATAAATAGCAGAGTCAGCAGTGTGATCTTGATATTTCGGCTCATGAACGTTCCATCAGCCAATCAATTTGAGCCTCTGTTAGCGGCGAATGATAAAAATGAGTAAAGAAAAGTTGGATATCTTGTCTAATACTCGAAGCTTCAGTTTGTTCAAAATGGCTTTGTAGGCGACGCATACCTAGCAATCGGTTGATCCCGGGCGGTCCATCAAGCCAACCAAAAGGCATGCCGCTGAAACAGAATAACTGTTTATTCTTAATCGCACTCAGCTGTTGCCACACGGGATGAGTGAGCATAAGTTCATTCGCTTCTTCATACTGAGTGATAATAATATCAGGGTCCCACTCATACAGCTGCTCCATGGATATCTCGGTTAAACCGTTAAATCCGGGAATTGAAACTACATTCTGGAAACCAAGCATTTCAATGGCTTCGGTATGAATTGAGCCCGCAGCACCGGTTTGTAACCCTTTTGCTCCCCGTGCAAGATAAAAGCGCGGGGCTCGAGTTTGTGATTTTGCAAACTTCTCTGCTGAAGCGAGATAATCTTCAGTTAACGAGACCAGCTTATGGGCTTGCTCCGGTACATTGAGGATTTTCCCCAACTGCTTTAATTGGCTGGCGCTATCTTTTAACCCACCGGGGATTAATAAGTAAGGTAAACCGGTCTGTTCTGAGACTTTTTTCGCTTGTGAACGATAGGTTTCATCGATATTCCCTGTATCAACAATCAGATCAGGATTAAGATCGAGAAGTTTTTCCAACGATAAGGTACTGCCTCTGCCAGCTAATCGTCCGTAGACCGGAAGTTGTCGCCATTGAGGTGAAAAAAGCGTGCTACCGTATTTATTCAATGAGATAGAGGCGAAACCCGCGAGCTTCTCTGGTGCTAAAGCATAGAGCAGAAGATCGGAAGGTGGACCTGCGCTAATCACCCGCTGAATATTTTCAGCAGCAGGCAAGATACCAAATAAGTTTGGATCGAGTGAGGTTGCCTGACTCATAAATGAGGGGAGGTAATTTAGCGTAGCAACAGCAGCGCACGACTTAAGAAAGGTTCTTCTGTTTATTCCCATAATTTGGCTGGTATCAAGTGAGTAAGAGGATTATTCGTTATGCTTATATATATATAACGCGAGAAGTTAGCCGAGACAGTCGCTTGAGTCAATGGAAAAGAAGTGTTTATACTAGAAACTCGAGGGTTATGTGATATATATCAGTAACAAGCAATTGCGATTTTATAGTGGATAGCGGAACATAGGCGAAAGTAAATAACGCTGGGTTAATTAAGCAAAAAATATGAAGAAAAAAAGACCTTCCTTACAGGACGTTGCTGATCAAGTTGGGATCACTAAAATGACGGTCAGTCGTTTTTTGCGTAATCCAGAACAGGTGTCGGTTCCACTGCGCACGCGTATTGCTCAAGTCGTTGACGAGCTGGGCTATATTCCCAATCGCGCGCCTGACTTATTATCCAATGCAACCAGCCATGCGATTGGCGTGTTATTACCTTCACTGACCAACCAAGTTTTTGCTGAAGTGATCCGCGGTATCGAATCCGTCACCGACCGTAGTGGTTATCAAACTATGCTTGCTCACTATGGGTATAGTCCAGAAAAAGAAGAAGAGCGATTAATGTCGCTGCTCTCTTATAATATTGATGGGCTTATTCTAGCTGAGCGAACGCATACAGAACGCACACTTAGAATGCTAGAAACATCGGGTATTCCGGTTGTTGAATTGATGGACAGTGTTTCGCCTTGTATTGATACTGCGGTTGGAATCGATAACTTTGAAGCTGCACGTCAAATGACCCTACTGATGATTGCCAAAGGACATCGGCGGATCATCTATTTAGGTGCTCGACAAGATGAGCGAACCTTAATGAGACTCCATGGGTATGAGCAAGCCATGAGAGATGCGGGATTGCCAATGGGTAATATAATGACACCAGAAAGCTCTTCTTACTCTCTTGGCGCTAAATTGCTCCATGATTGTCGTAAAAAATATCCCGATGTTGATGGGATTTTTTGTACCAATGATGATATCGCGATTGGGGCCATTTTTGAGTGTCAGCGTCTGAAAATCGAGATCCCTAAACAGCTGGCAGTCAGTGGTTTCCATGGCCATGATGTGGGACAAGTTATGACCCCAAAACTTGCCAGTGTACTCACGCCTCGTGATCAGATGGGACGTAAAGCGGCTGAAGTCTTATTAAGCCGTATGAAAGGTAAAAAGCTGACACAAACGCAATTCGATGTCGGTTTTGAGCTGCTTATCGGTGAAAGTATCTAATCGATTAATTATCGCACAATCCATTATTGAGATAGCCATCACAATTCTATCTCTTTTCTTATATCCAAGATTGCTAAATCTATCCTCTCTGATGATAATGTCGTTATTAATTGTTACCGGTAACATCTCGTGATTAATGTGCCGATAATCAACTTTATAAAATCCCGAGGAGTTTTCAATGAGCGATACCCAAAAACAACACTATGCGTTTGTCCTAATGGGGGTATCTGGCAGTGGTAAATCGGCTGTTGCCAGCGGTGTGGCACAACACATGGACGCTGCTTTTTTAGATGGTGACTTTTTACATCCAAGAGCAAATATTCAAAAAATGGCTGCGGGTCATGCATTGAATGATGAAGATCGTAAACCTTGGTTAGAATCATTGAATGATGCCATTTTTGCAATGCAACGTACTAATCAGGTGGCTTTGATTGTGTGCTCTGCATTGAAAAAAGAGTATCGAGATATATTGAGAGAAGGAAATAAAAATCTCTCGTTCCTCTATCTTAAAGGGGATTTTGACCTGATTGAAAGCCGTCTAAAAGCACGTAAAGGGCACTTCTTTAAGCCTGAGATGCTGGTTTCACAATTTCAAACATTACAAGAGCCTGGTTCAGAAGAAGCTGATGTGAATGCTATTGATATCTCAGTACCACTCGACGAAGTGATCATCAATACCAGCGAATTGATCAAAAAAATTATCTCTGGAGGTAATCCATGAGCGCACCTGTTGCCGAAACGCTAAGTACTCTAACGCTGGTATTAACCGCGGTTGGGTCGGTTGTTTTATTACTATTTTTAGTTATGTATGCCCGTTTACATGCCTTTGTTGCCTTGATGATCGTCTCTATTGGCGCGGGCTTATTTTCTGGGATGCCAGTTCAACAAATTACTGAAACAATGCAAAAAGGGATGGCAGGGACATTAGGCTTTTTAGCTATTGTCGTCGCCCTTGGAGCCATGTTTGGTAAAATTTTACATGAAACCGGCGCCTTAGATCAGATCGCCGCTAAACTGTTGAAAACATTTGGTGAGAAGCGTGCAAACTATGCCGTCGGTGTCGCGGGTCTGATTTGTGCGTTGCCGCTGTTTTTTGATGTGGCCGTAGTACTATTGATTGGGGTGGTTTTTGCTGTTGCTAATAGAACGGGTGATAACGTAGTTCGTTTAGCTATCCCTCTTTTTGCCGGTGTAGCCGCCGCAGCAGCCTTCTTAGTACCAGGACCAACACCTATGCTGGTGGCCTCTCAAATGGGCGCTGACTATGGTTGGATGATCCTGATTGGTGCCAGTGCAGCTATTCCAGGTATGATCCTTGCTGGCCCTATGTTCGGTAATTTTATTAGCAAGTATGTCACTATTTCTATCCCCGCAGACTATCAAGCGCCGGATATGAGTAGCGGCAAGATGCCTAGTTTTGCCTTCAGTCTCTGCTTAGTACTTTTCCCTCTATTTTTAGTCGGTTTAAAAACTATTGGTACTCACTTTGTTGAAGCGGGTTCAGATCTTGAACATTGGTTAGAGTTTATTGGACATCCATTTACCGCGCTTTTGCTGGCTTGTTTGCTGGCTATCTATGGCCTCGCATTCCGCTATGGTATGGATAAAGATAAAGTGATGGCAGTGTGTTCCGCAGCGATCCAACCTGCTGGTATCATTCTGTTAGTTACAGGTGCGGGTGGTGTTTTCAAGCAAATCCTGATTGACTCAGGTGTGGGTCCTGCACTGGGTGATGCACTTATTGGTGCGGGTCTACCTATCGCTATTGCCTGCTTTATTTTGGCGGGTGCAGTACGTGTCATTCAAGGCTCCGCTACTGTGGCTTGTTTAACCACTGTCGGTCTTGTACTGCCCGTGATCAGTGAGTTAGGTTTTTCTGGTGCGCAACTTGCTGCATTGGCTATCTGTATTTCGGGTGGTTCATTGATTTTAAGCCATGTGAATGACTCAGGTTTTTGGTTATTTGGTAAATTCACTGGTGCAACAGAAGCACAAACGTTAAAAACTTGGTCAATTATGGAAACCATACTGGGGACCACTGGCGCGATAGTCGGAATGATCTACTTTGCATTCTTGTCATAATCTTGATGTAATCGTCTAAATGATTGGTTAATACTGCTCTTACTGAAAACGCCTGATAAATAGATTATCGGGCGTTTTTTGTTTGAGAGTAGGATGCCGATAAGTTAGTTCAAGTCATTATATTATTTCTATCGCATCAAGTTACTGGCTTGTTTGCTATAATCTATTCCTATAATGTTTTACTTCAATCATTTGCCTGCTATCTATACGTCAAAAAACACTTAATTCACTAGGGGAATATATGAAATCACGTGCTGCTGTTGCATTTGGGCCGGGACAACCGCTTAAGATTGTTGAGATTGATGTTATGCCTCCTCAAGCGGGCGAAGTGCTGGTAAAAATAAGCCACACTGGTGTCTGTCATACGGATGCATTTACTCTATCAGGTGATGATCCTGAAGGTGTTTTCCCCGCTGTACTAGGCCATGAAGGCGCGGGTGTTGTAGTTGAAGTGGGTGAAGGTGTTACCAGTGTAAAACCCGGTGATCATGTTATTCCGCTTTATACCGCAGAGTGTGGTGAGTGTTTATTCTGTAAATCGGGTAAAACCAATCTCTGTGTTGCAGTACGTGCAACTCAAGGAAAAGGGGTTATGCCTGATGGTACAACGCGTTTCTCTTATAATGGCGAGCCGATTTATCACTATATGGGTTGTTCTACTTTTAGTGAATACACGGTAGTTGCTGAAGTTTCATTAGCCAAAATCAATCCACAGGCCAATCATGAAGAGGTTTGTCTATTAGGCTGTGGCGTGACTACGGGTATTGGCGCTGTGCATAATACGGCGAAAGTACAAGAGGGTGATTCGGTCGCGGTCTTTGGGTTAGGAGGTATTGGATTAGCGGTTCTACAAGGTGCTCGTCAAGCTAAGGCAGGGCGCATTTTTGCTATCGATACTAATCCGACTAAATTCGAATTGGCTAAACAATTTGGTGCAACAGATTGCTTAAATCCTAATGATTATGATAAGCCGATTCAGCAAGTATTAGTTGAAATGACTGAATGGGGCGTCGATCATACCTTTGAATGTATTGGTAATGTGAATATTATGCGTGCTGCGCTTGAGTCGGCCCATAGAGGTTGGGGCCAATCGATTATTATTGGTGTTGCGGGCTCAGGTCAGGAGATCAGCACTCGTCCATTCCAATTAGTGACTGGTCGTTCATGGCGCGGAACGGCTTTTGGTGGTGTTAAAGGTCGTAGCCAGCTACCTGGAATGGTGGAAGATGCAATGGAAGGCAAAATTGATTTGAAACCTTTTGTTACCCACACATTGCCATTAGAGAGCATTAATGAAGCTTTCGATCTTATGCATGAAGGTAAATCTATTCGTACGGTGATCCATTTCTAAATCAACTTGATGAGTGGCATTCCTATTTTTGCGGATGCCATCTCAAATTTGTTTTATCTTGTGAATGCGATAAGGGATAAAAATGGAAAGAATTGAACGCCATGCCAGTTTTGGCGGTTGGCAGGAAGTCTATCAGCACTACTCAAAAGTGCTGGCTTGTACGATGAATTTTGCCGTCTATCTTCCTCCTCAAGCACAAGAGGGAAAATGCCCCGTATTATATTGGTTATCAGGTTTAACCTGTAATGAGCAAAATTTTGTGACCAAAGCTTGCGCGCAGCAATATGCCGCTGAGCATGGCATTATATTGGTTGCTCCTGATACCAGCCCACGCGGCAGTGATATAGCCGATGATGACGCCTATGACTTAGGGCAAGGCGCTGGCTTCTATTTAAATGCCACTCAAACGCCATGGTCGGCACATTATCGAATGTATGACTATATTGTCTCTGAATTGCCTGAGCTGGTGGAGCATCACTTTCCAGCATCGGATGCCCGATCTATCTCTGGACATTCGATGGGCGGCCACGGTGCTTTGATGATTGCACAGCGTAATCCACAACGCTATCTTAGTGTATCGGCTTTCTCACCTATTATTGCGCCGTCTCAAGTTCCTTGGGGTGAAAAGGCTTTTTTGGCTTATTTAGGCGAAGATCGTGATAGTTGGAAGCAATACGATACACTTGAGCTATTAGCTAACAGTGAAAATCCGTTGCCTATGTTAATTGATATAGGTACGGCGGATCCTTTTCTTGCAGAGCAGTTAAAGCCTGAATTACTCAATGCACTCAGTAAAAATAGGCCCCTGCAATATCAGCTAAATTTGCGTGAAAATTACGATCATAGCTACTATTTTATCGCTAGTTTTATCGGTGAGCATATTGCTTATCACGCCAGCGCATTAAAATAACTATCGATTTTTAATTGTCTTATTTTATGACTCCCCCTTTTATATTTAATTTAAAGGAGGAGTCATTGTTCTTAATTAATAGTAATCATCGGGCTATTTTAACTATCTTAATTCCACTAAAAAATAGCTGTATTAGGCACTATTTAATAGTTTGAATTAGCTGAGAATAGAGTGCTTGAGCGCTCTTTTCATAGCCTGCTGCCGACATATGCACCAAATCAGGACGCGCTAAATCTTGCGCTGCCCAGCTCCGTACTGAGCAAGAGCCACCCATAAATTCGCGCCAATCCCAGAATAGAGTATGTTCTTCTTGCGCCACTGCTTTTTGTGCACTAATCACATTTGTTAGGTGAATTGGTTGTGCTTCAGAGCAGCTGTCATTCTGTTTAAACTTAATCGAATCATTTGGGCCGACAAGTAGGATCACCGCATCTGGCATATTGCGACGAATTAGTCTGACTTTCTGTTGCAAACTCTGTTTATAGGCATTGATATCCAGCTTATCGTTAAATGCCTCATTGGTGCCGTAAGAGAGAATAATCATATCAGGAGAGAGCTGCGCCAGCGTATCACTCCAACCATTTTGCCATTTATCAAACATATTAATGGTCGCACCATTAATGCCCAGCGCGGATAATATAACTCCCGGCTGTTGAGATTTAATAAACCATCCGCCTAGCTTGATAGCATCATTTTTACTGGTCGTTGCCAAGGTTGGCAGCTGAGCCATAACCGGCTTAGAAAATTGCCATCTTGGTCCTGTGCTCGGCAGAGCCACCACATTGGACGATGAAGGACTAATGATTAACTGGCTATCCGATGTGGCTTGATATAGCGCCTGTACCTGATAGCGGCCTTCTGTTGGCTTAAACTCTTTGAGTTCTATTACACTATTGGTCGTTAATGGTTGAGCGATAAATCCCCCTAAGGGGTAATCGGCGCGCTCATCTTTACGGCTGGTAAAGAGCACCCATTTTTTGTTTTCGCTCACTCTATTAATGGTCGCGGTACGCTGACCCGGTATAGATACGGGAGGAACAAACCCAGGCCCAGCATTACCATAGCGGAGTTGAAAGAGATCTCTTAAGCTGCCACTGAAAAAATCGGCCGCAGTATGTGAATCACCCATTTGGACGATATGCACCTGCTGATTGCCTTGATTCAATTTGGCCGCTAATTTAGTTAGATTAGGCTCTGAATAATTGCTCATCTGCCCATGTTTATTGGCCGAATTACTCGATAGCGGCGCATAGGTTGTTGGGCCTCTCTGCTCACGTTCCTGTTGGCAAGAGATTAAACTCAGAGACATGATAGAAATAACAACCGCAGCCGCTACCCTGTATCTAGTTTGGGGCTGTTTGTTCACTTTCATTAGTATTTTTTGCTTCCTGTTCAACATGAATTAATGCAAATATTTTATCAGCGATAGCTTGCTGCCCTTTAGGACTAAAATGAATGCCATCACCACTTCTCAGTTTTATCTGGCTACTTCCATCCCCGAAATAGTCAGAATATAGGTCATCCTTGTACTTAAATATATCATTAACAGAGAGATATATTTCACCGTTTTGCTCAACTTCTGTCTGATAAAGTGTTCTCAAATATTTCATTCCATCAGATAAATTATTCTTTTTCATATTCGGTGGGCCAACCCAAATCACATCAACATTGTGCTGGCGGGCAACAGATAAGATACTTTCAATGCGCTGGCGATACATTTGCTCCCACTCATCACTCTTAAATCGTAAATATTTGCCTTTACCACTGGGCGGCATATCCCATGGGTCATTGGGACCTAAAAATACCACTAATAACTTGATATCTGGATTGCTGGCTAAGGTATCAGAGATGGTTTGTGGCCAATTAAAAAAGCGCGGATAAGCTAAGCCAGTGCTCTGTTTACTCAGATTAATACTCTCGATTTTATAATCTTTCTGCAGCATACGTTTTAATTGCGGTGCAACGCCCTGCATCATAGAGTCGCCAGCAAATAACACTTTATTCTCAGCTTTTAATACTATCTCTGTTTTAGGCACAATAGGGCCTAAATTGGATTTAGCTAGGCTATTAATCCGAACTGTTTTTGTCCGAGCTACATCCCGATTGAGTAATTCAGGGAAGCTGAGAGATAGCGTCTCCGCAGGTCTTATATAGCCATTAATAAAATGTAAGCCAACTTGATAAGCGGGTGGAAAATAGAGTGACTTTATTTCAGTAGATGCGGGCTGTTTATCAGCGGCTGCCAGCTCTTTAGCTTGTTGGCCGGATGCATAATAAAGAAACGAATCGCTGGCGGCTGCGACACCCTCTTGCAAATAGCTACCATAATTCCAAACTGGATAATGGGTTAACCCAGACCAAGGCGGATTTTGATGATATTTCTGTTGCCAAAAACGATCAAGGGAGCTTTGATTCAGCCAAATAAGCAAGAGTCCAGTAACAAGCACAATTGCCACTATTTGCCAGGTTTTGATAAAGTTTTTCATAAACTCAGAAGTTGGCATAAATAAATCCTGGCATCCCGGATGGTGCGAGCATAAAAACAAGGGTTAAAATAACAGCAAGGGGTATTGGATAATAATACCAAGCCACTTTTTGGTGGTGTTGAGCGATATAATGATAACCGCGAACTAAGCTTGGATAAAGGAAGAATAGCAGCCAAAAACCGCTTAATAACACAATACTCGAGCCTATTGAGCTTATAAAATCAGCACTAGCAAGTTGTTTGAGTATTAAAATAGCATCATCAAATGTTTGGCTGCGGAAGAATATCCACGCAAAGCAGACAAAATGGAAAGTAATAATCCTTGAAATCCACAGGGATAGAAATTGATTATCAAAAGGTAATTTGAATTCTAGTTTCTCCATGCAGAAACTTTTTATATTTAGTAGCACCATTCCTATGCCGTGTATCGCACCCCAAATAATAAATGTCATTGCCGCACCGTGCCAAAGACCGGAAATAACCATGGCAAGGAATACATTAATATTGGTGCGCTTAAAACCGCGTCGACTGCCGCCTAATGGAATATAGATATAGTCACGAATAAAGGTCGATAGGCTCATATGCCAACGGGCCCAAAAATCTTTTAAATTGGCGGCCATATAAGGTGCATTGAAGTTAACTGGAACTTGAAAACCTAATAGTAGCGCAATGCCAGTTACTAGATTGGTATAACCCGAAAAGTTAAAGTAGATATTCCATGCATAAGCATAGATGGCGATTAGCACTTCTCCGGCGCTATAGCTTGAAGGAGCTTCAAATACTGGCGTAACAAAATTATCCGATAAATATGAGCTAAATAGAAATAACTTAGTAATAGCCAGCGTAATTAATAGAAGGGCTTTTCTGGCCGCCAAAATAACCCGTGTATCGGCCTGTATCTGAGGAATAAAGATCTTTGCTCTATTGATTGGGCCGGCCACAATGCTGGGGAAAAAGGCCAAATAAAGCACAACATCAAAAAAGTCGGCTCTCGGCATCTCTTTGCGGCAAACAGAGACGACATAACTGACAGAGTGAAAAGCATAAAAAGATAAACCCAGAGGGGCTAGCAACTCAATAGCTGGCAGTTCAACGTTTAGACCCAACTTAGTGAAGCCTTGCAGCATGCTCTCACGGAAAAAAGTATAATATTTAAATAGCGAGAAACAGCCAATAATCACCATCGCCAGCAGGCTATAGATCCATTTCGCAGCGAGCTTATAGGTCAACCAGTTTGTTAGGATATATATGAATAAAGTATAACCAAATAAAATATAAGCAAAACTAGGGCTAAATGAGTAAACAAAAAAATAGCTTGCTGTAATAAGCAATCCATTTTGTAATTTTGCACTTGATTGGCATCCCCAGTAGAGCAGGAAAAAAACCAAAAAAGAGCCGAGAAACTCAAAAGAGAAAAAATTCATATCAGACTCTGGTTGTTGATTACTGCGCTAAAAAGTTTTCACTATCTTAAGAATAATCAAAGCCGTTGCAATAAGACATGAGAAAAAATCCACTTTAATTCCTCAAAGTGGATTTTTTATAATGGATTTAGGCTAATTTAATCTTAAATTCGATTTAATGCTGTTTTTTGTGCTTGAGTAATCAGCTTTTCATTACTTGAATATATCTCTTGTAAGTAACGATTATAGGATGAACCCAACTGAGAATAACCTTTCAAATCACCAATCAATTTTTCGGTATCTAGCGAATCTAATGTTTTACGTTGTTTCGCTCTCGATTTTCTCAATGACTCATAGGCATTATGCGTATTCATATTCTTCATATAGGCTGAGACAGACGCATACACCGTTGTGTAGGCTGAATAACCTTTAATTTTAGCAGTATCAGTATCTAGCTTACAGCCACTACCGCAACGCATGCCAAACAGATTATTATTCTTTTTTGCCAGTTGCGAGGTGCCCCAACCTGACTCAGTTGCTGCTTGAGTCACGACAAAATGCGTTGGCATGATATCAACACGACTCAGTAGCTTATCCCAGTTCATTTTTTTAGGGGCTGCGCAACTGATACCATAACTACTGCATATACCTGATAAGCGCTTAAGTTCTTGGGCGCTCCACTTTTTATTTGCACGCACAGATAGTAACCAATTACGATCTTGCATGATTTCTTGATTGATCTTCTCAATCACTGGAACTACAGCCTTTAAAAATGCTTTCTTGCGAGGTGTACCTGATGGGTATTTGCTTAAATCAGGCAAAGTGACATCACCCTGCGCAGCCTTAAAAGAATACTCTCTTTTTAAAGTGATACTGGTACTCGTTGATGCATAGCTAAGTGCTGAAAATAGCATCAATATCAAGAATGCGAAGACTGCATTTGTCCTCATCGTTCGAGAGGGCATAGCTTCTCCTTGGTGTGCTCTGAACAAAAATCGAGCGAATGGTAACAGATAAATTCTGGCTGAGCTACTTTTATCCCTTTCGCTTCAGTAAAACTACTGTATAAGTTTGTATTTTTTCCTTGTTTTATGTAATTAAATTATAAATCAATTAGTTATTTTCCTTATTTTTAATAACTTAGGTTGATTTACAAGTGTTATTTACTAATTTCAAGTGTTACTTTCTTCTGTTAAGTCAAATTTGGTTGTTAATTAACCATTTTAGCACGAATTAGCAATGCTTGCATTGTCTGCTTTTTAATCATTTAACTCCTTTTTTCGCTTTTTCAGGCAGTATATTGGTTAATTTTAGCCATCCATTACATTAGAGTAGTCTTAATATGCGTTCATTTATTCTTATTAATCGGATGATGATAATTTTATTTTGCTGCTTTTTTCAGCATAAAAAAAGTACCTGATAAAAAATATCAGGTACTTTTATTGGTACAAATTTAATCTGATTTCTATCGATAATAACGATTGAAGTGCTAGTACTAATAGGCCGTAATGCTGTTTATCAAGGTGTGAAATGATAAAAAAGAGATTCTTTATCCATTTGCCTTTTTGTTTTTTTGATGAAAATGCAAACGTTCATGGAAATAGGTTTTTATATGAGACTCCATAGCATCGACTTTTTGTTCGATAGAATGGATTAAAACATCATCGTTATTCATTGCGTCAACACGTTGCATCGCAAGGTTATCAACGAATTCTTTCTGTTGTTCTGAGAGTTCTGACATAGCTTATCTCCTTTCTGATGATGATTTAGGTTAATAACTTATCCATTTTGCCTGAGATTAGTTCTTTTTGAAAGTGGGACTGTTTAACGTAACGGTTTGAACTTAGATGAAAATATTTTCCTGTACTAGCGTAAATACTGAGTATTTAAAGACAATATTGTTCGGTCAGAGGAATTCATCATACTATCATCGAGTATGAGCTGTTATTCTGCATAAAACTAAATGTTAGTAGGTCATCTTATGAATAATAAACAACAATACTTAGATATTGCCGAGGGAAAAGGGGAAAGAGAATCCTCATCGATGGTCGCCATTCCTGCTGGCGAGCTTAGCCTCTTGTTACTTGAGCAAAGATTAGAAGAGCAGAATTTCTTTACTGCGGGCGAAGTCGATTACTTAGCTGACGAAGAAAATAGCTTCTTTTATAGCTGCAAGCGTGGTGAAGATGAGTTGCGCTTCTATATTTCATTAGTTGATCAAGATCCTGACTATCAAATCAATCCTTACTTTGCGACTGATCCTCTCTCTCCTGAGCTCTACGCTGAAGTGAGTGCAGCGCCGAAAGCGGTGATTGTTGAGTGTTTATTTCAGCAGCAGCCTCTGATCAGCTATTTATATCAGCTCAAAATAGTGCAGATACTGGCGCCTGACTTGCTATTAGGTATTGATATTTCGGCCGCAGGAAAAGTATTTACCCGTGAATGGTTAAATTTTCAATTAGTTGATGATTTACTGCCTAGTATTGACTCTCTTTATGTTGTCCATGCCATTTATGATGAGGGTGAAGGGCAAAGTGATAGCGAAGAGCGAGTTCCCACCATGTATTGGTTCCATACTCATGGCTTAGCGCGTTGTGGATTATCTGAAGCGGAAATTGTAATTCCACATCCTGTCTCTTCTTATTATGGTATTCCAGATCTCTTCTGGAGCTTCGTTAATAATAGTATCAGTAATGAGCGAATCATCTTTAATGAGCCGATCTGCATTGGTCAGACAGATAATGGCTATGAATATCTGGTTGCGATTCCTTTTGAAGAAGGGTTACTGCATGTTGGTCAATCAACACCAGTTGATGCCTTGAAGCCGCTCGACGAGATGAATTATGAGTTTGGTGACGCGCAACAAGAGCGCTTTATGGGAGATTGGAACGATCGCGATGAGTCTCATCAACACCCTTCAGTGATGCTATTTAGAGTTAATCAAGAGACGCCAACGCTAGAGACTTTTTTTAAAGGCTTTGAAGATCAAAATGCGATGATGTTTATGCGCACTGATGAAGAAACCGCCGAAATGTCGCGTAAAGCCAAATTACGCTGGTCATATTTTATTCATATGATGGATAATTATGGTCATCAGTCCGATAAAAAGAAGAATGGCTTTTTTGCCAAATTACTTAACAAACAAGAGGAAGAGAGCGAATCTGAATGGCGCTTTCTGGTGAAATGTGGCATCAGCTACCGTGACGAAGCCGAAGATTATGATGGCCATGAGCATATGTGGTTTGAGCCCGTCAGTTGGAATGGCGATCAATTTGAAGGCCGATTGATTAATCACCCTTTTTATGTGACTGAAATGAGTGAAGGTAATATCTATTCATTAACGAAAGATCAGATAACCGATTGGACAATTTATTATCAAGATGAGAGCTATTCGCCAAACAGTATCTATAAATTACTGAGTGGCACTCAAGTACATTAATTTATAGCACCGAATATAAGCAGGCGAATTAGCGTCTGCTTATCATAATAAGTGAATAATATTTAACATGATGACTGAAACTGAACTTTATCAATATGCCCTATTTTTACTCTCGCGCCGCGATTATGGGTCGGGTGAATTACGTAATCGAATGAAGCAAAGAGCTTACGAGAAAAATGAGGGTAATGTAGATGAAAATATTATCGATAATGTTATCCAACAATTTATCGAGCGAGAATATATTGATGATAAACGGATTGTTGGCCTATTTCTGCAAAGCTATGTGCGCAAATCCTACGGTCCTTTGCGCATCAAGCAATCATTACGTCAAAAAGGCTTTTCTGCCGAGCTAATTGATATGGCATTTGAAACGGTGGAAATTGATTGGTTTGAACTGGCGGCTGAAGTGAGAGTTAAAAAGTTTGGCGAAGAGATCCCAACTGATTTTAAACTGAAGGCAAAACAGATCCGTTATTTACAGTATAAAGGCTTCTCTGGCGATATGATTTTTGAGCAGTTTAATTAAGCAATTTCTGTATAAATATTCAAGCTAAATCGGTTAAGCGTGCATTTTTTTGACAAAGATCTCCTTTTTGCAATTTTTATCGGGTTTATCCTCATCACTATTTATGATTTTACTGGTAAGAAATAGAGCCGTTATTTATTTTGTTTGAATATTCAATAGGTTCTCTTATCTTCCATCCTACCTCAACTTAATAATGTAAGCATTTACCATCATCTGCAGTTATTATCTATCACTATAAATATAATTTTTAAAGATTTTAATCTTGTTAATTTATTTTATGTAGATTTTAATATCTTATTAATGTGAGCTAAATTGAAAATATTGCTTAGTTAACATCGATTTTAGACTGGCTTTTGTTTGCATTTCGTGCTGTTATGTTCAACGTTAAAAATCTATTGTCGGCGGTTAACTTAGTGAATCTACAGCCTTATTTTAGTTTCACCGCCAATAAGCCGATATGCTACAAACGAGATGTTTGCCCATCATAACGTCTTGATACAACCTATTATCGACTAGGAAAAAACATGAAGGCATTTCACTTAACTATGGTAGCGGCTAGCGTGCTGGCAGCATCAACATTATCATTTTCAGCTACTGCAGAAACAAGTTTAAGTAGTATTGAGGCGCGTTTACTAGCTCTAGAGAAACAAGCTGCGAAATCAGAAGCCAGAGCTGTTGCAGCTGAAGAGAAAGCGATCGCCGCTGAGAAAAAAGCTCAGCGATTAGAATCGATGATGAATCAACGCACAATGGCTGTAACTTCTACTGTAGCACCAACAAACAGTGCTTCCACGACGACTCCCCCTTCATCAAACGCTAAGCCAACAACTGGCGTATCCTACAATAATGAATTTGGTGAATTGAAACTGTATGGTGACGTTGAATTCAATATGGACGCCGCAAGTAAAGCAGGGAAAATTACCTCTGTGCGTACAGCAGTGAATAAAGATGAGCCACAGAAAAGTGATAATTGGGATATTAATGGTCGTATTTTAATTGGTCTTGATGGTGAGCGCGCGTTAGCTAATGGTAACTATGCTGGATTTAGCGTTCAGCCTATGGCTGATATGACCGGAAAAATGAATGTCGATGATGCGGTATTCTATTTTGGTCAGAAAGATAATTGGGAAGCTAAAGTCGGTCGTTATGAAGCTTATGATATGTTCCCATTAGGTCAAGATACGCTTGTCTCTTATTCAGGTAGTACTGCCAATGATCTCTATGGCGATGGCTTCGGTTATATCTATATGATGAAAGAGGGTCGTGGTCGTTCAGGTGACGGTGGTAGTGCTCAGCTGAATAAAACGATCGATAATTGGTATTTTGAAGTGAATGCCCTAGTTGAAGATGGCACTGCGCTATTTGATGAGAATTCCTATCATGGCTATGAATTAAATAATAAGAAAAATGTTATCTATGTCCGTCCTGTTGTTGCTTGGGAGCAGGGTATTTTTAAAGTTGCTGCGGCTATGGATGCTCAAGTTATCAAAAATGCTTATGGTTCTTCAGAAGGTATGGTTGATGGCAAATGGAAAGACATGTCTAAACGTAATGGATACGGCTTAACTATGGCGTGGAATACCTTGGAGCAAGATCCTGATGATGGGATTATTGCCACATTGAGTACGGCTTATCTTGATGCCACGGCTGAGAAAGATTTCTCCGTCGGCGGAAATATTTTATGGCGTAAAGCTCAGTTAGGATATATTTACGCACGTAATGATATTCGTGACTTTAATCCAGAATATATTAAAAACCCCAGCAATGATAACTCTCTGAATGCAGTACCAGGTAAATACGATCTGCATACGGTTTTTGCCTCTTACGAAATTCCTAAGATTTTAGATCTAGACAATTATAAGATCTATTTAGGTGCTTATTACTCGAAAATTAATGCCGATGAAAAAGAGATGATTTCTGGCCGTGATGATGATCGTTATGGCGTACGTGCTCGCTTTAAATATCTATTCTAAATAAGCCAGTCATTTTCAGTTGTTTGTTTGATGCCCCTGTTATAGTTCTATAATAGGGGCATCTCTTTTAGATAATATTCTATTTAATAATTGTTTCTATAATAATATGTTGTACTCTGACGTGTTTTTATTAAAAAACACCTTGCAGATATGATCAATATCATTAAGTTGTGCTGGCTTTTTAGGCAAAGTACTTAAGAAAAAATAATGTGGTGGCAGGAGTATTAAATGATTGAATTATTGATAGGGGTAGCTGTTGCTATTGGAGTTGGGCGTTACATAATAAAAGGGTATTCAGCCACAGGCGTATTAATGGCGGGCGGTATATTACTGCTGGCGATTAGTCTTATGCTAGGTAAAAGTATCCTACCAAAAAGCGTTCCAACAACAGGTTGGGATGTCACCGATATTTTGGAATACATCAAGTTTCTATTGATGAGCCGAGGCGGTGATTTAGGAATGATGATCATGGTGTTATGTGGGTTTGCTGCCTATATGACCCATATTGGTGCCAATGATGTGGTGGTGAAAATCGCGTCTAAACCACTCAAAATGATTAACTCGCCTTACATATTAATGGTTGCGGCTTATATTATTGCTTGTTTGATGTCTCTAGCAGTTTCGTCTGCCACAGGGCTAGGCGTATTGTTGATGGCAACACTTTTCCCGATTATGGTTAATATGGGAATTAGTCGAGGCGCAGCAGCTGCAATCTGTGCGTCACCAGCTGCAATTATTTTAGCTCCGACTTCTGGCGACGTCATTTTAGCCGCAGAAGCATCGAATATGAAACTGATAGATTTTGCTTTTAAAACAACCCTACCAATCTCTATTGCGGCCATTGCAGCGATGGCGATTGCTCACTTCTTTTGGCAGCGTTATCTCGATAGACGCGAAAATATCACTGCAGAAATGTTAGATGTTAAAGATATCAAAACAGATGCACCGCGCTTCTATGCCATACTGCCATTCACACCTATTATCGGCGTCTATGTTTTTGATGGTACTTGGGCCCCATCACTGCATATCGTTACTATTATCTTAGGTTGTATTATTCTTACCGCACTCATTGAATTCGTACGCAGCTTTAGCGCTAAGCATGTCTATGGCGGCTTAGATGTTTGCTATCGCGGTATGGCGGATGCATTTGCTACCGTCGTTATGTTACTTGTCGCTGCGGGTGTATTTGCGCAAGGTTTGAGTACCGTTGGATTTATTAGTGGCCTGATTGATATGGCTCAATCCTTTGGTTCTGGTGCGATTATTATGATGATAGCCTTGGTGATTATTACCATGCTAGCAGCAATGATGACAGGTTCAGGTAATGCGCCATTCTATGCATTTGTTGAATTAATTCCTCGCCTAGCTTCGCAGATGGGTGTGAATCCAGCTTATTTAGTTATCCCAATGCTACAAGCATCTAACTTAGGTCGTACCATGTCACCAGTGTCAGGTGTGGTGGTTGCAGTTGCTGGTATGGCAAAAATATCGCCTTTCGAAGTGGTAAAAAGAACCTCAGTGCCTGTATTAGTGGGTCTGGTTGTGGTGATTATTGCTACCGAAATATTGGTACCTATTACCTTGTAGTATTAAGTGAAAGGTCATTATCTCATTGATATCAATATAATGAGATAAAAAATATAGTATTTAACTTAATCCGAGCGCAACTAATGTGCTCGGATTTTTTTATCGCGGTTATAGATCGAATTCAGCTAGTTTATAGCTTTTGATTATTAAAAATCATATATATCAAGTGTTTCAGTCTGTTTTTTATACAAAAAAGTTAAAGTGAATTAATTTCAACATGGTTAAGGATTGCCAACTGAGTGGTCTACGGTAATATCTTTTGAGGAAACAATAATGTATAAAAAATATACCATAACTAATTAATAGCTAAGTAATAGAGACAGCACGGCTAATATAACTTCTCAAAGGATATTGTAATGAAACTAGAAACACTCTCGATTCATGCGGGTTATTCTCCAGACCCAACCACCAAAGCGGTTGCTGTCCCGATTTATCAAACCACATCTTATGCTTTTGATGATACTCAACATGGCGCTGATTTATTTGATTTAAAAGTGGCGGGCAATATCTATACTCGTATAATGAACCCAACTAATGATGTTTTAGAACAGCGAGTTGCGGCACTGGAAGGTGGTATCGCCGGATTGGCCGTCGCCTCGGGTATGGCGGCTATCACCTATGCGATCCAAACCATTGCGCAGGCAGGGGATAATATTGTTTCAATCGCCAAATTATATGGTGGAACTTATAATCTATTCGCCCATACATTACCTCGTTTTGGTATAGAGACCCGCTTTGCTGAGCATAATGATATTGCGGCTTTAGAAGCCTTAATTGACGATAAGACCAAAGCAGTTTTTTGCGAATCAATTACCAATCCAGCGGGTTTTATCATTGATATTCAAGCGCTAGCCGATGCCGCACATCGACATGGCGTTCCTTTAATTGTCGATAATACAGTTGCAACACCTTGCTTATGCCGGCCTTTCGAGCATGGCGCTGATATTGTGGTTCATTCATTGACTAAATATATTGGCGGTCACGGCACCTCAATTGGTGGTATGGTGATCGATTCGGGTAAATTCCCATGGCTTGAACATAAAGATCGCTTTGCTATTTTAAGCGAGCCTGATATCTCATATCATGGTGTCAGCTATACAGAACACTTTGGCGCAGCGGCTTTTATTGCCCGCTGTCGTGTGGCACCTCTGCGGGGAACAGGGGCAGCCTTATCACCTTTTAACGCCTTCTTGATATTACAAGGTGTTGAAACATTGGCGCTGCGAATGGAACGTCATACCGAGAATGCACTTAAAGTTGCCGAATTTTTGGAATCCTCTCCGCAAGTTGCTTGGGTCAAATATGCAGGCTTACCAAGTCATGCCGAACATCATTTGGCATTGAAATATATGGGCGGAAAACCAGCTTCTATTATGTCCTTTGGTATTGAGGGCGGCCAAGAAGCAGGTGCTCGTTTTATTGATGCTCTAAATTTAATTGTTAGGTTGGTTAATATTGGTGATGCTAAATCACTGGCATGCCATCCTGCATCAACAACACATCGTCAACTCAATGATGAAGAGCTGAGTAAAGCGGGCGTATCAAGAGATATGATTAGATTATCTATTGGTATTGAGCATATTGATGACATTCTGGATGATTTGAAACAAGCATTAGCTGCAGCTAAATAGTCAAACAAGGAAACGGCTACCTTCTAATGGTGGCCTTTTTTTGATTAATAACTATATTGATTAATTCAATAAGTAACATTTATTAAATCAATGGCACTTAATCAATAATGATTTAAACAGCATTATAAAGTTTAATAAAAACGATTATATTTAATAACTTCACTATATCATCCCACCTACTTTTAAATTATAATTCCTCGCTTTTCGTTGATTTCGCTCTGATTAAATGGGAGAGGTTAATTTAAATTCTTTCTGTTTAGATAAGATTTATGTCTATTATTGATAATAAGAACATCTTTAAATTATATTGTATTTAAGTTGATTGCTATATTTGTCAGTCAGTGTAAGTTAGCTGATGTTATTTTATTACACTTTGTATTTTAATCATATTAAAATTAAGAATGGTTGAGAAATTGTAATGCCAATAAAAATGATGGCTTATTCTAAGTGGTTTCTGCTCTTTTTATTTGTTGTTTTAACCTATTTTTTATCACTCAATGGGCGCTTATTATGGCAACCTGATGAATTTCGCTACGCTGAGATCAGTCGAGAATTGATACTTAGTCATAACTGGATTGTGCCTGAACTACTCAATATACGTTATTTTGAAAAGCCCGTTATGGGGTATTGGATCAATGCTTTTTTTCAGCTGCTATTTGGAGAGAGCAATGTCTCTGTGCGTCTTGGCGTAGTATTTAGTACATTGATAAGTGGTTTGTTTGTCTATTTATCAGCATGGAGAGCTTGGTCAAATAGACGCTTAGCGTACAACGCACTATTTATCTATTTATCTACATTAATTGTTTTTTCCATTGGGACTTATAATGTTCTTGATCCAATAGTCACTATGTTTGTGACTATGACGATGTTCTTCTTTCAATGGGGAATAACCACAACCAGTTTTAATCAAAAACTTACTGCTTATATACTGATTGGTATCGCTTGCAGTTTTGGTTTTTTAACCAAAGGTTTTTTGGCTCTATTGTTACCCTCGCTGATTATGTTGGTAAGCGCGATATATTTTCGTCAATTTAAAGATGTATTTTTATTCTCTTTTGTTGCCCTCTGTTCTGCTTTTTTAGTCAGCTTACCTTGGGTCTTTATGATCGCTAATCGTGAAGCTGACTACTGGAACTACTTCTTTTGGGTTGAACATATTCAGCGTTTTATGTCTGATGATGCGCAGAATAGCTCACCTTTTTGGTTCTATATGCCAATATTGTTGGCGGGTCTACTTCCCTGGTTAGGGTACTTCTTTGGTGCCATGATGCGAGCCGCTAAACAAAAAGGTATTGATTGGTATTTCTTGTTTTGGTTTGTTATTCCATTTGCTTTTTTTAGTATCACTAAAGGTAAGTTGCTGACGTATATTCTGCCTTGTATTGCTCCTGTCTCGATCTTAATTGCCGCTTATGTTGAGAAATGTTTAGTTGAGAACAAAACGAAGATTATCAAATTAAATGCGGGTATAAATCTCTTTATTGGTCTGCTAGCTGCTAGTGCAGTTTTACTCTCTAATTATGTGCCTCAGTGGAATTTTTATGGGCAAAATGAGCAGGGTAAATTTTTTGCTGCCGTGGCTATTTTCATCTTTTGGGCTATTGTCGCCATCATCTCTTTTCAGCGTCGTTTTTGGGCATTAGCTGGCGCTTGTACATTAGCGTTAAGTTTGACGGTGGGATATGTAATACCAGAGCAAGTTGAAAGCAAAAATACCCCACAACGGGTCCTTGAAAAGTATCGAGATGACTTATCAGATAAAACCTATTTGATGACAAATAACGTTGGGCTAGGTACATCATTGGCTTGGGTACTTAAGCGTAGCGATATAACTATGCTCTATCAACGGGGTGAATTGGCTTATGGTTTGGCTTATCCCGATGTAATAAATCGTTTCTATCAACTAGAGCAGCTGACTGAATTACTTGAAAAAAATGACTATCAAGATGTTGCGGTAATTGTTGAGGCCGGTCAAAAAAGAGTCTTAGAGGCACTTCCTGGCAATCCGCGAATAATCCGTGAAGGAGACTTGATGCTTATTTTTTATGATAAGAAATAAAGCCAAATATTTGCTTGTCTATCAGATTGAGCCAAGTGTGGAAAAAAGAGGATTGACTGTCATGCGCAAAGAATTTACTCTCCAATGACTTTAAATTTATCAATGTTATGGTTGTTTATCTTCATTATGCCAACAAGGGAAGCTTGGTTATCAACTTAGATGAGAGGATAACAATTAGCGTGTTGGATGAGTTTATTCAAACGATAAATAGTCATATAGATTGTTCTTTTTTAACTCAGACGTTTGATGTGTTTTTAATCAAACGGGAAGGGAAGCACAGGAGTTTTAATAATGAGTAATGAACAACAGAGTAAAGCTTATACACGCGATGATTATGACAAAGATGTCAAAATGGTTAAATATCTACTAAAAAGTGATCCTGATAATGCATTGATTGATAGGTTAATGCTTAGAATCGACTCTTATAAGGAACGCGCGCCAGAATTTGCTGATACTAACTCGCCAATCAAATAAAAATATTAAACCGCAGTTTATTTTCAGTTCTCGATAGCCTGTTTATGCAGGCTATCGAGGTTCAAAATGGGCTGTTATTTACGTTTTTTAGTCACAGGTTTAACTGGCGGTGTTAACTCACGATAAATCATCAGTAATGCATAGCTGTTATTCATTTTAGAGTTCCTCTGATTGTTTAAGTAGGCGATCTGCTTCAGCTAGCTCATAACGACGAGGTGTCAGTACAGCTGCTGAATGATTTCGAGCAATCAATGTATAAATAGTGGGTAGAACAAATAGCGTAAACAGTGTCCCTACCAGCATTCCAGTGACAATTACCAGTCCGAGGCCAAAACGACTATTGGCTCCTGCACCAGTGGCAAATAATAGTGGCACTAAACCAATCACCATTGCGGCGGTGGTCATTAAAATAGGGCGTAAACGGATTTGAGCGGCTTTTAAAATAGCGTGACGACGATCTAATCCCTCATTGGCTTGTAATTCATTAGCAAATTCCACCATTAGAATCCCATGTTTACTAATCAAGCCGATTAATGTCACTAAGCCTATCTGAGTATAAATATTGAGCGTGGCATAACCCAAAGCCAAGGGAATTAAGGCGCCACAAATAGAGAGTGGTACTGTAATTAAGATGATCAAAGGATCGAGTAAGCTTTCATATTGTGCTGCGAGAACCAGATAGATAATTATTAGCGCCGCAATAAACGCAAAGGCGAGAGTATTACCTTCTTGTGTGTATTGACGTGAATCTGACTGCCAGTCATAAGTAAAACCAGTGGGAAGTTCATTGGCAATATCCTGCAAATAAGCCACTGCTTCACCCAAGGTCACACCATAGGCTGGGATAGCTTGGAAAATAGCGGCATTCTGCTGATTAAATTGAGTTAATTTATTCGGCTCAATCAGTGTTTTAATCTCAACCACTGTGGAAAGTGGAATAAGTGTGCTGTCTTGCGTTTTGACAAAATGGCGCGATAAGGCTTCTGGTGTAAGGCGTTGACTCCGGACACTCTGCGGGATCACATCATAAGCGCGGCCATCCATACCAAATCGATTGATATAGTTCTCCCCCACCAATAGAGTTAGAGATTCACCGATATCTTGCATACTAATTCCCAAACTATTGGCTTTAGCGCGGTTAATAGTTACTTCGACAACGGGATTGTTGTAGTCTAAATCACTATCAACCACCATAAATAGGCCACTTTCTCGCGCTTTCTGTTTTACTTCTTCCATGGTTTTAAACAGAACTTCATAGCTTTGTGGGCTGCGTAATACCATCTGTATGGGTAAACCGCCGGTTGAGCCCGGTAGTGCCGGTAATTGGAAAACAAAAATACTATTTCCTTCGACATCACCAACCATACCTTGAAGTTCGACTTGGACTTTTGCCGCACTGCGTTCACGTTTATCCCATGCGGTTAGGTTTGTGCCACCAAAACTGGAAGAAGGGCCATCAGTACCATTGATAATCCAAGTACTTTCTGTCTCAGGCAAGCGCATAAATACGTCATGCAGTTTATGAGAGAAGCGTTCGACATAGTCTAAATTGGCATGCTGCGGTGATTTAATGGCAGTTAATACACTGGCTTGGTCTTCAACGGGGGATAATTCCCGTGGTGCAGATTGATAGAGGAAGGGTAAGCTAATAAAGACTAATAGGGCTAAACTTCCGGTAATCCAGCGATTTTTCAGTGAAAAATTAAGTCCAGCTGAATAATAACGGGCAAGCGCAGAGAAAAAACGTTCCGCGGCTAGCGCCATACGACCTTCATTCTGCTTCGAATTCAGCATAAATGAGCTCATAACTGGCGAAAGTGTTAATGCTACTATGCCAGAAACAATCACCGCACCAGCCAAGGTCAGGGCGAACTCTTTAAATAGTGCGCCAGTTAATCCTGACATCAAACCGATAGGGGCGTAGACAGCGGCAAGAGTGATTGTCATGGCGACAACTGGGCCAGAAACTTCACGCGCGCCAATTAATGCTGCAAGGATGGGGGATTTTCCCTCTTCGATATGGCGATGCACGTTTTCTACTACTACGATCGCATCATCAACTACCAGCCCAATTGCTAAAACCATCGCAAGTAAGGTTAGTAAATTAATGCTGAAACCAAATGCCATCATTAAACCCGCAGCACCTAACATGGATAATGGAATGGCGATAATAGGAATAATCACGCTGCGCATTGAGCCAAGACATAAATAGATAACGACAATAACAATTAACAGGGCTTCAATTAAGGTATTGAATACTTGATCGATTGAGGCTTTGATAAAACGAGATGTTTCAAACGCCATCTCAATTTTCACCCCTGGTGGCAGGGTTTTCACGATATCTGGCATCAATTTATTCATGCCATCAACGATTACCAGTGGGTTTCCTGTTGGTGTGGCAAATAAACCCAGATAAATCGCTGGCTCTCCATTCATTAAACCACTGGTATCCGTTGAAGCCGCGCCAAGTTCAACGGTGGCAACATCTTTTAGGCGAACAAGACTATTTCCATCATTGCGGATCACCAGATCGCGGAACTCATCCACGTTAGTTAAATCGGTATTTACCGACACGTTAGAGATGACAAACTCGCCTTTCACCTTACCCGGTGCCGCTTGATAGTTATTTTGCCGCACCGCCTGTGATACATCTGCCGCCGTTAAGCCGCGTCCCGCCAGTTTGTCTGCATCCAACCATAAACGCATCGCCAGTTTTTGCCCACCAAACACTTGTACTTTGGCGACACCTTCAATCGAGGAGTAGAGCGGTTCGACAACTCGCGATAAATAATCGGTTAATGCGGGAATAGCCAGTGTGGTACTGGAGAAACCAATATAAGCCACAGCAGTCGATTCCCCCGATGAGAGCTCGATAACAGGATCATAAGCCTCTTTCGGCAGCTTATAGCGAACCTGATTTACCTTGGCCATCACTTGCGTAAGTGCTTGAGTTGAATCAGTGTTTAGCTCCATACGCACAGTCACCACGCTGCGACCCTGTACTGATGACGAGGAGAGATAATCAATTCCCTCGACCGAAGAGACCGCCTGAGAAATAGGTTGGGTAATAAATCCTTGTATCAATTTAGAGGCTGCACCCGGATATTCCGTCGAAATCGTGATAGTCGAGCTTTCTAATTGTGGATATTGGCGAATCGGCAACTTACTTAGTGAAAAGAGGCCTAATAACACAATCAGCGCACTGACGACCAAAGCAAGAACCGGACGACGCACAAAAATATCAGTAAATTTCATCTTCACTTTCCTTATGGCGTGCCAGCCGTAGTTTTCGCCGTCAGCGTATCTTGTGCGACGGGAACAATTGCGGTGCCATCACTCAGTTTTAGCTGGCCAGAAGTGATCACCCTTTGTCCTGCGGTTAAACCTTGTTCAATCTCAGCAATTCCATCCCAACGCTGGCCAATTTTGACCGAAACACGCTGCGCCTTCATCGCTGATCCTTCACCTTGCGCAATAAATACTGTATCGCCATAAGCGGTATAGGTGATGGCGGTTTCTGGGATGGTAAGTACCTGATTATTGGCCTGACGCACCACATTCACATTGGCATACATACCAGCTTTGAGTTGCCCTTGTGTATTATTTAATGTGGCTTGTACTTGAACGGTACGGGATTTACCAATTAAGGGGTCAATAGCCGAAATTTTGGCGGGAAAACGCTGATTGGGATAAGCATCAACTGTAATATCAACAACTTGTCCTGCATGTAGCTCAGGTGTGGCTTGTTCATCTAAGGAAAAATTCAATTTTAAAATCCGTGTATCGACCAAACTGGCAATCATCTCACCTGGATTGAGGTATTGACCTTCATGGACTTGGCGAATACCAATAGTGCCATCAAAAGGTGCACGAATTGATTTTTGCGCAATCAATGCCTGTGTTTGGCGCAATGAGCCCTGCGCCATATCGCGATCAGCTTGAGTGCTATCGACTTGTGCTTCGGCGACAAGATTTTTAGCATATAGCGTGCGCGTACGCTCATGAAGTCGAGAGGCATTGCGCAACTGGGCTTGATAACGTGTCAAATCAGCCTGTTCCACCGCATTATTGAGCTGAACTAATAGCTGCCCTTTTTTTACAGTCTCACCAGACTGAAAATCAATTTGCGTAATACGGCCGCTGGTTTCAGAGGCAACAAAGACCTGTTGCCCCGCTTCGAGTTCACCAACACCAAAAAATGTTCTAGGGGCACTATTTAGTGTGACATCCGCCAATGCCACTTTGGTCGGAGGATACTGATAAGCCGTCTCTTCACTCTTTTCATCCTGTTGGTTGGTGGCGTAAACCGTCGCCCCTAAACCCATGACAGCAAGCGCAATACAGACACTGACGAGGTTTTTTTTCTTCATAATGACACCTTACTTTGACGATTTTGCTCTGTAGCCATAACCATATTGGCAATAAGCGGCAAAAAATTACGTCAATCTAATGAGTTGACAAACTGAGTAGGGCGCACTATAAAACCTCAAGTTAAGTTTAGGTCAATAGAGGAATGTAAAAATGTTAGAAAAAGAGGGAGAAAAAGTAGTAAGTGAAGTTTCTTCCAGAAAAAACAAAAAAAATCTCGATATTTCCCGTGCTTTGACGGTCGGTGAATTATCGAAACGAAGTGGTGTTCCTGTTTCAACGATCCATTTCTATGAGACCAAAGGATTGATTAAAAGCACGCGAACACAGGGTAATCAGCGACGATTTCCCTCAATAGTGTTGCGCTATATTGCGATTATCAAAGTGGCTCAGAGTACAGGGATACCATTAAAAGAGATCCAAGAAGCATTAGGTCAATATCCGGCAAATAGTGCATTAACGGCTGATCAATGGACTGAAATGTCGACAGCATGGCAGGTTACTCTGGATAAGCGAATTCAAAAATTGACTCGTTTGCGCAATGAGCTAAATCATTGTATCGGTTGTGGTTGCCTCTCTTTGGCTGAGTGCCCGTTACGTAATCCAGATGATGTTTGGGGAAATCGAGGCCCAGGTCCTCAGATCCTCGAACGTCCCTAACATTATTGATAGCCAGATTCTCAAGTTCAAGGAAGAACTTTCCCTCCCCGTTTGATATCAAGCTTTTCACTTTACGGATAGTCTGTGCCAGAAATGGCTAATCCAATGAATTTTATTCTCTTTTTTTTGCAAAATATGGCGCTGCATGGATAGAACTTGCGTTCATCGGCTACCGCATTGAGCCATTTTTAACTGAATATACCTCTTGTTAATTAATTGTAGCGATATTGTAACTTAGATGATTGTGAGCAAGCCAAATAGATCAGGTTTGTTTCTCTGATTAGATGGTTACTCAGTTCGCCTATCAGCAACAAGAGGAAGCATCATGAAAGGGTTAGACAATAAAATCGCCATTGTCACTGGTGGAGCAACCAAAATTGGCGCTACAGTCGCCAAGATCTTGACTGAATATGGTGTGAAAGTAACTATTTTCGATATTGACCAAATCAATGGTGAGAAAGTTGCACAACAAGTTGCCAATATTGATTTTATCGCTGTAGATATTACCGATGATAATCAATTAAAACAAGCTATTGACCAAGTTTCCGCCAAGCAGGGACAGCTAGATTTTCTGGTTAATCTCGCCGCTACCTATCTTGATGAAGGGCCGAATTCATCAAGGGCAGAGTGGCTGACCGCCCTCAATACCAATGTTGTGAGTGCTGTTATGGCAGCGAAATTTGCCCATCATCATCTTGCTGCTACGCAAGGAGCGATAGTCAATTTTACCAGTATCTCCTCCTCGATTGCGCAAACAGGGCGCTGGCTCTATCCCGCATCCAAAGCCACGTTACTATCAGTGACTCGTAGCCAAGCGATGGATTATGCAGCTGATCATATTCGAGTTAACTCTGTTTCTCCTGGTTGGACTTGGTCTCGCGTAATGGATGAATTAACGGCGGGCGATAGACAAAAAACCGATCAAGTGGCCGCCGATTATCATTTACTCGGTCGCGTGGCCGATCCTGAAGAAGTTGCTCAAGTTGTTGCCTTCTTACTCTCTGATTTAGCTAGTTTTATCACCGGTGCTGATTATGCCGTCGATGGGGGCTATTCAGCTATGGGCCCAGAGCAAGCAAAGCCTGCTATTCCGCGCCTCGCCGAATAATTGGTGTGGTTTATTCTACTCTATTGAGGATCAGATTATGCGCCGTATTGCAATCGTCGGTGGTGGTCAGGCTGGGTTACCCCTCGCTCTGGGACTACTGGATAAAGGTTATCAAGTCACTGTTGCCACTAACCGTACGCCAGATGAAGTGCGCCAAGGTAAGGTAATGTCGAGTCAATGTATGTTCGATATCTCGCTACAGTTTGAGCGTGAATTAGGAATAAATTTTTGGGAAGAAGCCTGCCCGCCAGTTGAAGGGATCGGTTTTACAGTTCCACATCCAGAGCAAGCGGGTGTTAAAGCGATCTCTTGGCGTTCTCGGTTAGATAACTATGCTCAAGCCGTTGATCAACGTATTAAAATGCCCTATTGGATGGAGCTATTTGCTGCCCGTGGTGGTGATTTGCGCATCGAAGATGTTGGTATTGCCGAATTAGAAAAACTCGCTGAAACTCATGATTTGGTGATACTTGCGGGTGGAAAGGGCGAAATCGTTAAATTACTAGAAAGAGATCCTAGCCGTTCACCTTATGATAAGCCACAACGCGCATTAGCGCTGACTTACGTCCATGGTATGAAGGCAACGCCAGAATATTCACAAGTCTCTTTTAATCTTATTCCCGGTGTTGGTGAATATTTTGTTTTCCCTTCTCTCACCAATACAGGCCCTTGCGACATAATGGTGTTTGAGGGAATTCCCGGTGGACCTATGGACCAATGGGCTGATGTTACTAGCCCTCAAGCCCATCTTGCCTATAGTAAAAAAATTCTACAAACCTATTTGCCATGGGAAGCCGAGCGTTGTCAGAAAATTGAGTTAACAGATGATAATGGCATCTTAGCTGGACGATTTGCACCAACTGTGCGAAAACCAGTATTAACGCTACCTTCGGGCAAAATTGTGTTTGGCCTTGGTGATGCCTTAGTAACCAATGATCCACTAACGGGTCAGGGTTCAAATAATGCGACTAAAGCCAGCAAAGTCTATTACCAATCAATTCTGGCTCGTGGCGATCAGCCTTTTAGTGCCGAATGGATGAATGAGACATTCGAACAATTCTGGAAATATGGCCGTCATGTTGTTGAATGGACTAACTCATTATTAGCACCGCCACAGCCTCATATTCTGCATTTACTCGATGCGGCTCAACAGCTGCCATCTTTAGCCCACACTATCGCTAATGCTTTTAACTATCCGCCAGTGTTATTTCCATGGTGGAAAGATGGCAAAGCTTGCGAAGACTATATCCAATCACAAATGATGGAAGAAGCGAGAGCATAAGGGGAATTTATGAGCATGTTAGCGATAAATGAGGAACATCTAATGGATCAGGTTGAATGGGGACAGACTGAATTTGAATCCAGAATGTTGCGCAATCTACTCGGCAGCTATCCAACGGGTGTGGCCATTGTGGCAACACGTACTCCAGATGGGCGAGATGTTGGCCTAACCATCAACTCCTTTGCTTCATTATCATTGGACCCACCAATGGTGTTATGGAGCTTAGTAAATCACTCACCTAATCTGGCGGTATTTAGAGATTGTCAGCACTTTACCATCAGTATCTTAGCCAAAGATCACCAAGAGTTAGCGCTGCGTTTTGCTAATCCAAGAGTGGACAATAAATTTGAAGATGCGCCTATTCATCTGACTGCTGAGGGCGTTCCGGCAATTAAAGGGGCTATCGCCACTCTAGTGTGCATCAATGAGCAACAAAGTCACCTTGGTGATCATTTGTTAATGATCGGGCGTGTTAAACGTATTGGTAGTGAGATAGGTAAACCGCTGGTCTTCCATTCAGGTACTTTCACTGCATTACATGAAGCCGATTACAAGCCGGAGGCTATATGAATCAGACACTCGCCGCATTTTCAGCCGCAATAGAGCAAGCTAGTATCAAGATTGTAGATTTAACTCAGACATTAACTGACTCTTTTCCCACGTTACAACTACCGCCACAATTTGGCCAAGTTTGGGCATTTAAGAAAGAGAAAATCTCTCAGTATGATGAGAATGGGCCGGAGTGGTATTGGAATAACTTTAGTTGTGGTGAGCATACTGGTACTCATTTTGATGCCCCTATTCACTGGGTCAGTGGTAAAGATCAGCCAAATAATAGTGTCGATACTATTCCTTTGCACCACTTTATTGCGCCGGCGGTTGTGGTCGATGCGAGCCAGCAGGTTGCAGAAAATTCTGATTGGATATTAACCGTTGAATTTCTTGAACAATGGGAACTAGTCAATGGAAAAATTCCATCACAAGCTTGGCTGCTATTGCGCACTGATTGGTCGAAAAAAGCCTATTCACCGGAGCAATTTTTAAATCTTGCAGAAGATGGCCCTCATACGCCCGGCCCATCTGCCGAAGCCGTAAGTTGGCTGATTAATCAAAGAGATGTTAAAGGTTTCGGCGTTGAAACTATTAATACCGATGCTGGGCAGTCATACGCTTGGCCTCTAGCTTATCCTTGCCACACATTAATGCACGGTGCGAATAAATATGGTCTTCAATGCTTGAAAAATCTCGATAAATTACCAGCAACTGGCGCAGTGATCATAGCTACACCGCTGAAAATAGAAGGAGGTTCAGGTAGCCCGTTGCGTGTTATTGCCTTAGTGGGGTGAATTTATGTCTATTAATACTCAGGCTCAAGTTGTTATTGTCGGCAGTGGCATGAATTCACTAATGTGTGCTGCGTTACTGGCCGTCCGTGGCAAATCAGTGATCGTATTAGAGCGCAATGATCGACTGGGCGGCTGTATTCGTACCGAAGAGCTTTATCCCGGTTACACGCATGATCTCTTATCTTGTTGGTATTCACTGTTTGTTGGTAGTCCCGGTTATCAAGAGCTGAAGCCCTTCTTGCAGCAAGTGGGACTTGAGTTTGCACAATGCGATTACTCAACAGGGCTGGTGCAGCCTAATGGTCGTAGCATTGCGTTAAAGCGCGATATTGTTGAGGCGGCGGTGCAGTTAGAGGCTCAAGCGCCCGGCGATGGCGTGGCGTTTCGTCGTATGGCTGAGCAGCTGTTTAATCAAGATGCTGCACTAACATTTGGTTTATTAGGGCAAAATCCTTATAGCGCAAGTATGCTGAAACTGCTGTTTTCTGAGTGGCGCAAACGCAAACTCGATGGCTTGCTGACCTTTGCTGCTCAGGGTATTGAAAGTTTTCGCCGCTGGTCTGAGCGTGAACTAAGTAGTGATTTTAGTCGCGCATTGATCGCGCCATGGGTGTTACACACTGGCCTAGGCCCTGATGATGCGAGTTCGGCACTGATTGGTAAACTGACCTTTGCTGCGGTTGTCGCTGGTGGTATGCCAGTAGTAAAGGGCGGGAGTTACCGCATTGTAGAAGCACTAAAACAAGTAATTGAGCAACATAATGGCTGCTTATATACCGGAATGAATGTAGAGCAAGTGATCACTCAAGGGCAGGGTAAACAGCGACGTGCAACAGGTGTGATTGCGAGCGGGCAACAATTTAGCGCAACAGAAACAGTGGTGTGTAACGTCACCCCTAACCAACTCTATGAAAAGTTACTTAATGAAGTTCCAGCTGAAGTTATGCAAAGGGTAAAAGGTTATCGTTATGGTCGTGCTGGAATGCAAATTCACTTCGCTTTAAGTGCTCCACCGCCTTGGTGCAACCCAGAGTTGCGCAATGTTCCACTGGTACATTTTACCGAGAGTATGGAGCAGGTATGCTTATCGGTAACACAAGCCAATAATGGTTATTTGCCGGATAAACCAACATTTGGTATTGGCCAGCCAACGGCATTAGATTCAAGCAGGGCGCCTGAAGGGGGATGGATCTTGTGGATCCAAATGCAGGAGTTACCTCGTCAATTAAAAGGTGATGCAGCGGGTGAAATTGCGGTTCCCGCCGATGGGTGCTGGAATGAAGCTGTTCGTGAAGCCGTGGCTGATCGTATTCAACAGCGATTAGAGCTGGTTATGCCCGGTTTTTCTTCACTGATTATAGGGCGTAAGGCGATATCTCCCGTCGATCTTGAATCATTAAACGCTAATCTGGTTGGTGGTGATCCCTACTCTGGGATTTGTTCTCCCGATCAATTTTTCTGGTTGCGCCCTTTTGCTGCAAGTAAAGAAGCGCGCGCTCATCAAACTATGATAAAAAATCTCTATCACATTGGCGCATCAACACATCCGGGCCCCGGTCTCGGCGGCGGATCTGGCTATCAGGTTGCACAAATATTAGCCGTAAAGAGCAAAAAATAAAGGCGATGAGATCTTATTTGAGCAGGGCAGATTTCACTCGTCTATTCACCGCACAGCTATCTATCGCACCACTATTCATCGCAATAGCGAGAAGGAATAATAATATGAATAACAAGATATTCAAACGGCTAGTGTTAGGAGCAGTACTTACGGCGGCATCCACTGGTGCGATCGCAACGGAAGGCGGGGGATTAGGGATCTATCCTGATGGTTTAGAAAACTTTATGTCGGGTGCACTACCACCTGCAGGTGTACATCTATTGATGTATGGTGGCAATGCCCGTTATACCAGTGTGAGAGACAATAAAGGGAATAAAATACCAATACCCGGCTTTAGTGTTAATGTGAATGTATTGGCGCCACGAATGATTTGGGTAACAGATCAACAGCTAATGGGTGGACAATTGGCCTTGCATACTATAGTTCCTTTGCTTGATGTGACCGCCAAAGCAGGTGGCAAAAGAGATAATAGTCGTGGCTTAGGAGATATCACTTTTGGACCTGCATTGGGCTTCCACCCTTCTGCGGATTTACACTATGTCTTGGGGCTCGATATTTATGCGCCGACAGGTGACTACAGTAAAACCGATCCTTCAAGCTTAGGTAAAAACTATTGGGCGGCACAGCCAGTTTGGGCGATTAGCTATATTCCACCGAATGGAGTTAATGCGGATATTAAAATGATGTATGACTTTAACTCTCGTAATAACGACACTAAAACTCGTTCGGGGCAGGCTTTTCACGCCGATTATGCATTAGGTTGGGCATTTGGTAATGGCTGGGTTGCAGGCGCGGGTGGTTACGCTTTCTTGCAGTCTACAAATGATAGTGGTGATAATTCGGCTCAAGGAAAAGCGCGTGCCTTCTCTTTAGGGCCTTCTATTCGTTATGCTAATCCACAAGGTTGGTTATTCACTGCTAAATGGGAAAAAGATTTCCAAGTTCGCAATCGACCAGAAGGGTCACAAATTTATCTAAAAGCCTCGATCCCATTTTAAATATTTTAAGCCGAAAGCTCGGTAGCCTACTGCCGAGCTCAGCTCACTATTTTTGTTCATCATTAATCTGTTTTTTTTGCTTATCTGCATTTGTTATATCTTCCAGTATCTCAATGAAATATTTTTTATTAAAAATGAAAAATGAAAGACAACTAAATAGAATAACCATCCATACCCCAAATAATCGAATTGGGTCTTCATTGATAGCATTCATTAATGATAAGAGTACGACCAAGCTAATAAATATAGACGATAGCAATGCTAAAAAAATCATAGTTACTATATTTTTTAAGCTAGGAATTCGTACAAAGATGCCTAAAATAAATAGAGATGCTAGTACACCAAAGGTAGCCAGCATCACAATAATCGCCCCGTCATTGGCAATGATAGGGAAATAACCGAATAGATCGAAATGAAAGCTGATCATAGAGGTTGCTCCTTCGTTAGCTGCAACATATTTCTACTCCTATATCTGAGCAAGTTAGCAAAAATTAGATTAGGGAAAAGTTGAATTCCCGTATTGTAGAGTTCAACGCTATTGTTAAAATATTCACGTCTATCTGCAATCTGTTCTTCAAGATGAGACAATTGAACTTGAAGATTGAGTAAGCTTTTTTGACTACTTAAGATGGGATATTTTTCATAAAGTAACCAATATTTATTGAGTTGTTTTTCAAGTTCATTAGCAGAATTTACTTTTTGATCCGTTTCACCACTGGCTAAATAGCGCCGACGTGAATTTGCTAACTCAACAAAAATATTTTTCTCATGTACCAGATGTTGTTCTGTGATCGCGATAAGTTGAGGAACAAGATCAGCCTGTTTTTTAAGGATGATATCTATGTTAGCAAAGGCTTTATCACAAAACGTTTTCAACATAACGACATTATTATATATAGCGATCAAGTATCTAATAATCATTAGGAAAATAAATATAACAATCGCTAAAGAGATCCATTCTGCCACTTTATAATCTCCTAAAATAACCAGCTTAATAAGGGGGAGTGATTAATATATAGCGTTAAATATCCGTTTTCATACTGATAAGGAACTGTAATAATAAATGCGATTAATAGCGCAGCAATTCCGAGAGTAATAACTAGGTTTCGTCTTAATGGTTTATATTTATTCCATTTGGAAACATAATGAAAATTAGCTATTCCCAGTAGATTATGGGGCGGGCTATTACTGAGCATTCGCTCTCCTGCAATTTCCTCTACGCTGCCAATCATTAAATAAGTTTCATCTTTGGATAAGATATACTCCTTATATTTGGTTGAGCCTTTTTCAAGTTCACGATAAATATTTAAATTAACTAAAGTAAGATTTTCTGCATTTGCATTAACTTTAATCGAGCTTGTCTCATCGGTTAATGTGAAGGGCGTTATTTTGTTAATGGTATTAATCAGTTTATAGCTTTTTTCACCTTTTGAATTACGGCTTACTTGGTGTTCAAGATAAATATAGCCGTAACAGGGTGTTTTCGATAAGGGGCTGGTATATGACTTACCGGCGGTAATTTTTCCTTCAATTTCAGCGAGCCCCATTGCCACTGAGCGTATTTTTGCCGTCGGTAATATTTGCTGAAGTTTTAAAAATTTCTTGGTTGGCGTTTCTCGTAAGCGTGCAAAAAAATAGGCTACAAATATCAATCCAACCAAGGCAAAAGGCGATATAAAGAAAGCAGCAAATAGAATAACAGTAGCAAAGGAGGATAAAATTACCTCCATAATCGCTCGATTTTTATTTTTCCCTGAATTGAGTGCTTTTTTATACTTGTCTTTGGCGCTGGATATCAATCTAGTTAGCGGCACAGCGATAAACACCAGTAGAAATATTAGAGTAAAAAAAGAACCAAACAGATAGAAAGGATAATTAGCATCCTGCCAAATAAAAGATCCTAATAAAGCCAGCAAACCACAAATGGGGATAGTTACCCAATGTAGTTTTTTTAGCTCAGCAAAATACTTGAGCAAGACATAAATAAAAATACCAAAAAAAGATCCGACCAAAAGATATTCAAAGTTATTCATGTTTACTTACCAGAGTAATGATCTGCTATTTTTTGAATTTAATGCCATTATAAGCGGTTTCACTCTCTGTTATTTTAAGTAATGGTAGATCCTGATAGTTAAATATTTTTGCTAAGATCAAATCAGGAAATAGATGAGTTGCTGTATTATAGTTAGTGGTTGCATCGTTAAACATTTCACGTCGATTAGCGATTTTTTCTTCAATTGCGCTAACCGCATTTTGCAACTCAATAAAATTATCACCTGAAATTAATGTAGGATAATTTTCTGCTAATGCCATGACTGATCCTAGCATTTTGCTCATATCATTAGAGATAGTGATTTTATCGTTAATTGTTTTAGCGTGAAAATAGGCTTGTCGCGCATCACTTAATTGGGTAAAAAGTGCATGCTCATGCTCCATAGTTTTTTCTACCACTGCGATTAATTGAGGTATTTGATCGGCTCGTTGTTTTAAAATAATATCAATATTAGCGAAAGTGTTAATAACTTTGTTTTTAAATGCAATCAATTTGTTATAAGAACTTACACCCCATGCAATAATGATAAGTATGGTCACAACTATGATTAAACCGGTCATATTCACTTCCTAAGCTATTTATTATCAATTTTATGAATTATAACATCGGGAAGATGGCTGGCGAAATAATTATGCGACAAGTGGCGAATATTATCTAAAAAAAAGTTTAATTTTAAATTAATTAAAAATAAGCCCGTACAAATTAATCGGACTAATGTTTTATTTATATTATGAATAACCTAATTAGCGAAATCCACCGAGCATTGAATGATAACTAAATTGAGTAACAGGAAGTGGAGTATAGTGATAGTTAGATCCACCATCCAAACGCTCGAAAGAGGACATCATACTGCTTAGTCTGTCACTGGGAGAATAATTTAGTATCGGACTCCTAAATAGCTCTTTTTCTGGCAATATGTAGCTGGGGCGTTCAAGGTGATAACTAGATAAACTGTGCCCAAGAGGGGCATTGTGACTGAATTTATTAATATTGGGTTGGCTATTTCCAAATGAAAAGTGACTAGCTGATCGATTAGCTTGATCGATTTTTGGTGCATAGCTGCTGGGATCAATGTTGCATTGTGGTACAACAAGAGTATCGGGTTCGCTTGTCGTACCCGTTAGTGCCTCTTTTATTTTATCGATACGGTCATTTACCTCCTTGGTTAATGCTCTGCCTATTGTGGTGGTTACCGCGTCAAAATTTTCATAATTTCCTATTTTCCATAACCAATCATGAATATCAGGTTGTAGCGCCGCAGGTGCTGTCTCTAATTGGCCAATCATCATTTTAGCTGTATTAAAAGCGAACAATGTTTCATCTGCAACATCCTTTGGTTTTAATGTATTTTGCCAAAATGGTTCATGTTCGCTTTCGGGTAATACCTTAAATATCGGCTCTAATGTCCAAGCTTTAGCGGGTAATCCATACTCCTTAAATGCATCTTCATGAATTTGGGCAGCTTGTTTATGGTCAATATCACCGTAAATAACTTCATTATCACTGCGGTCGAGTCTAGTTTGTTGAATCTTAATATAGTTGTTTAGCACGGTACTAGGAATAAGATTAATATCTATAGACACGCCATACTCCTCAGCGACATCTTTTAGATAAATGACAGCTGCTCTGCCGGAGATAGTGTCTTGCCTGACCACACCGAGAGCAAGTTTGGCAAAGCGATCGCCTTTACTGGCTAAAAATTCATACGCTGGAATGGTATTATTGCCGTTATCCATTAATAGGTAACGAGCACAATGCAGATCGTATTGCGTTAATATTAATTGTGTGGGCTTGCTGTTTTTTTGTTGTAATTGTGAAACATTTCTGGCGACTTTATCGATAGCCATAATTATTCTCCTTGATGCTTAATATGTGATAGTAAAAACGCTTGGGTACTGCTGATAATTTTTTGCCATTGCGGTAGTTTGTCTGGGGTAAAGACAATTTCAATATCAGTGCCTATTTCGGGCATAATCAATATAGCCTCACAGTAAGAGTAGGTATTATTGATAATATGCCACTTACATCTAAAGATTACCGGTACGCGCCCCTCTACTTCATGCCAGTAATAGTCGATAATCTGTTTATTAGACAAAAAAGGACTTTTTTTATTATTGTCCGGATCAGGTTTGAATAATGTTCGAGTAATTTTGACGGAAAAAAGATCTAAATCGTCATGATAATTTACGGGGCTAAGTTCTATATATTTATCTCCTTTTAGGATAATATCTCGGTAATAGGTAATATCAGGTTCGCTTATTCTTAATAATGGTCTGACTGCTAGAGTTAATCCACTAAAGTCTAATCCTTCTTCTGACCTTTGAGCTCTATCGCCTGGCTGCATATCAGGCCAAGTTGTGATCATCGGTAGCACGACAAAATTGGCATCACAGCCTTTCTTATTATAGATAAAATCAGGGTCAAAAGCGCTGGCGCCTTCATATTCAGCCCAGTACATAATATACTTACTTGAGACTTCCATAATATGACCATTAAATTTACCGCAGACAAAACCTGGTCGATTGGCGGCGAAAGTGGAAGATGATAAGCTGAGTAATAATAGTGTTATTATTATAAAATTAAATTTAGCTGTGTTAATTAATAAATCATACAAGTATATAGTTTTATTTTTTTCTATTATATATTTATCATCCATTTGTGTTTAATCCCTATAAAAACGATATTTATTTCATTGTTTAAATAATAAATTAAATATCATTGTATAATACCCGTTTTTTAATCGATTTGTATTTTAAAAAAACATAGCGTAAAAGGAAGGTTGAAACAAGGATTAATTATTTGTTAAATGTAAAAGGGATCTATTATTTAATATAATGATGGTTATTTTGAATTAAATTAATTGTTATATTGTTTTTATGTGAATTTAATTAACCAGTAATTAAGTTGTTTTTATTTTAATTATACAAAGAGAGTTAGTGAGTTATCTTAAAAAAGAGCTCTAAAGATCAGAGCCTTTTTAGACTTTGGCTAGGAGCTTCACCATAACGAATTTTATATTCAGCACTAAATCGTCCCATATGAGCAAAACCCCAACGTAAGGCGACGCCAGTGACATTGGAGGCTTCGCCAGATAATAGTTCGGCTCTGACCCTTTCCATCCGCAGATTTCGCAGATATTGCATTGGGCTGACTGCCAGAAATTCTTTAAAACCCGCATATAAACTCCGCAAGCTAACACCCGCAATCAGCGCCAGATGTTCGGCGGTAATAGCTTCATGAGCGTGGGCCTCAAGATACTCTTGCACTCGTCGAACATGGCGTGGGCGGATAGCAGCACGTCGTTGGCCAGCACCTTCGGTGTAATTATGTTGTTGGGTTGAAAGTAGAGTAACTGATACAAGCTGCTCTATTTGATTGGTAATTAATTTATGTTGAAGAACATCAGGATTGCTACTGGCACATTCGAGTAAGTAATTCATCAGTGCACGCCATGCTAGGCTCTGTTTCCATGGAAAAGCCAGTTCAAAAATTAAAGGTTTATCAAGCGTATGTCCAAGTTGGCCGACAAGTGTGCGTTCGAGCAGTGAACGAGAAATACGCACCATAAATTGATCGCACTCCGCATTCCAGCGCATTGAAGTGGTTTCATCTGGGCTCAGTAGCGAGGCGATTTTTGGTGTGGATTCAATTTGTTGATCACCACTTTCAATCACTGCAGCGCCTGATAGTGGCATCTGCACCAGAAAAAAAGCCTCAAGCTGGCCGGGTATAATAGCGACGTCAGCGCCATAGCGTAGCCGGCTGAGGGCAATATCTCCCATGGGAATATAGTGCATACGAGAATCTAGTTTATGTTGTGGATCTAACAAATTAAATTGATGCGGTTTCATGACTCGGCCGACCATAGATCTCACTTCCTCTATGTCATTCGAGGTAAAAAGTAAACGCTCTGGTGAGTTGAGTTGCTGCTCAAGATGAGGCGCTTGAGATTGAGACCAAGAGTTGCTCGACATCAAAGGTACCCCCAAACAATAAATAGGCTGTGATAGTTTTATTGGATCTTGTCGAGCATTAGCCTAATTCATCTCCTTTGATTTAAATTCCTATTTCTAGCTATGCAGTTACGTCACAAGATACTTTATTATTAACATTTAATTAATTTATTATTAACCTAATTGCCATGGAAACATAGCACAAAGTGTAAAACATACCTAGCCGATTTAGGGTGCTTAATAGCCAAAAAATGCAAGAAAGAGGAAATAGTGACCGCTGTTTATTTATCATGAACTCTCAAGAAGTGACTGATATTTATTCTCGATAGTCATTCAAGTAAATCAGCCTTTCCCTTTATTGCTGGCGACTTATGCCTCATATTATCTTTAATCATCGAATTTAATGACCTATTTCCCCGCTCGAAAAACTCTCTTTATGACGATTTAATCTACTTTTTTATCTACATACTGCCAAGGCTATCCGTTCAGTGCATGAATCTTATTCCATGACTGATCATGGATTGACTTGGAAGTAACAAAAAAGATACAAACAAGCAACATTAGAAGTAACCCAATAGTTATAAAGGTAAGGTTAGTATGGCTGAGCGATCGTTTGTACAAGAGGTAAAAAAACTTCGCCTAAGTGAAGGTGAGGTTTTTAGCGGCGAGGGGATTCTGGCGGTCACTAAAGCATTATTAGAATCAGGCGTCTCTTATGTGGCGGGTTATCAGGGTGCACCCATTTCCCATTTGATGGATGTATTGGCTGATGCGCAAGATATTTTAGCCGAATATGGTATCCGTTTTGAGAATAGCGCCAGTGAAGCCACTGCCGCAGCTACTTTAGCGGCCTCAGTCAACTATCCATTGCGTGGGGCGGTCACCTTTAAGGCGACGGTGGGCACGAACGTTGCCTCTGATGCCCTCGCTAACTTGGCCTCAGGCGGTGTATTGGGTGGCGCATTAATTATTGTTGGCGAGGATTACGGTGAGGGCTCCTCTATTATGCAGGAGCGTAGCCATGCTTTCGCAATGAAATCACAGATGTGGTTATTAGATCCTCGGCCAAATCTCACCTCGATAGTACAAGCGGTTAAAGATGGGTTTTCACTGTCTGAAGCCAGTAATACCCCGGTTATGCTACAGATGCGCATTCGCTCTTGCCATGTGCATGGGAAATTTATTTGTGCGGATAATAAGGCGCCAGAGTTCACGGTTAAAGATGCTTTAGAAAATCCTGCGCGGGATGTGAGCCGCATTGTGTTGCCACCCGCCAGTTTTTTACATGAAAAAGAGAAAATCGAGTCGCGCTGGCCTGCTGCTGTTGAGTTTATAAAATCACATCAACTCAATGAGTTTTTTTCCGAGCAAATAGATGATGTCGGTATTGCATTGCAGGGCGGTTGTTATAATACAGTGATCCGCGCCTTGAGTCAGCTTGGCCTTGCCGATGTATTTGGCAATTCAAAGATCCCACTCTATGTAATGAATGTTGCATATCCTTTGATCGATGACGAGTTTGAACGTTTCTGCCACAACAAAAAAGCCTTGTTAATTCTAGAAGAGGGGCAACCCAACTTTGTTGAGCAAAATGTCGCGAATATTTTGCGCCAACGCCATATCGCTATTGAATTACATGGTAAAGATCTGCTGCCAATGGCGGGTGAATATAATACCGCTACTGTGTTAGCTGGTTTAGGTGCTTTTTTTGAGCGCTACGGCAAAATTGAGCCTCAGTTAAAAGCAGCTGCGATGCAAATTCGTATTCCGTTGGTCACTTTATTAAGTGAGCCAATGGAAGATGAAGTTGAATATATTAATGCAGCAGAAGCCTCTTTAGAAGATAACGTTCATGCGCGTCCTCCCGGTTTCTGTACTGGCTGTCCTGAGCGCCCGATATTTACCGCGATGAAATTAGTGGAGCGTGAATTAGGCGCTCACCATATCAGCGCTGATATTGGTTGCCATCTCTTTTCTATCTTACCGCCATTTAATTTGGGTAATACCACCATGGGTTATGGACTGGGTGGTGCGGGAGCTGCTGCATTAAATTCGCCGAGCGGAAAACGGGCCATATCGGTTATGGGCGATGGCGGTTTTTGGCATAACGGTTTGACTAGTGGGATTGCCAATAGCGTCTTTAATCGTAGTGATAATTTAACAATCATTATAGATAACGATTATACGTCAGCGACTGGAGGGCAGGATATTCTCTCTTCGCATGCTCAGAATCCAACGCGCAGTACGGGCCACGAGATTGAAAAAGCGGTGAAAGGTGTTGGCGTTAATTGGGTTAAAACTATTACACACACCTATGATCTGAAGGCCATGACACAGGCGCTACGAGAAGCCCTTACCACTCAAGAGAAGGGGCCTAAAGTACTGATCGCTCAAAGCGAATGCATGCTAAATAAGCAGCGGCGCGATAAAAAAATAGTGCGCAAAGATATTGCAGCGGGAAAACGCGTTGTGCGTGAGCGTTTTGGCATTGATCCTGATAGTTGCACAGGGGATCACTCCTGTATTCGTCTCTCTGGCTGCCCATCGCTAACGATCGCGCCTAATCCTGATCCTTTACGCACAGATCCTGTCGCTACTGTGATCGATAGCTGTGTCGGCTGTGGTCTCTGTGGCGAAGTTTCACATGCGGCGATCTTATGCCCCTCTTTCTATAAAGCGCAAATCATTACTAATCCAAATTCAAGGGATCGCCTCGCTCACCTTATCAGAAATGGGATCATCGGTTGGTTTCAGCGCCGTGATGCTCGCCGTCGTGAACAATTGAGTTTCTAAGGGAGGCATGATGATCGCATTACAACCCATAAAGATCGCTATTTTGGCCATGGGTGGCGAAGGTGGCGGCGTATTAGCCGATTGGATCGTTAATCTTGCCGAAGAGAATGGCTATTTTGCGCAAACTACGTCAGTTCCCGGTGTTGCTCAGCGCACAGGAGCCACCATCTACTATGTTGAGATGTTTCCCGGTGCTAATAATCCGGCAACACCCGTACCCGTTCTAGCCTTAATGCCGATGGCGGGTGATGTGGATATCGTTCTCGCTTCAGAACTGATGGAAGCGGGGCGTGCGGTACAGCGAGGTTTAGTGACGGCGGATCGCACAACGCTGATCACCTCGACTCACCGAGTGTATTCAATTTCAGAAAAATCTGCCATGGGTGATGGGCGTGTTGATAGTCAGGCTCTCGTACGTCAAACCGCTCGTGCAGCTGCTTCTTTTATCCATTTTGATATGGCCAAAGCCGCGGAAAAAAGTGGCAGTGTAATCAGTGCAGTTCTGTTTGGTGCCTTGTGCGGCTCAGGGGCTTTACCCTTTAGCCGAGCTGAGTTTGAAGAGACTGTTGTACGAGGCGGAGTTGGTGTCAAGCCTAGTCTTAAAGCCTTCGCATGTGGATTTGAAAAGGCGCAGCAAGCTGAAGAGACGGCAGATATCGCAATAAACAATGTTGTGCCAGCGGCGAAAGATCCCAAGGTGAGCGCTCTCTTAACGCGTGTTGAAACTCAACTTCCGCAAGTTGCGCAATATCTGGCTATCGAAGGCGTACGTCGTTTGATCGATTATCAGGATGTTAATTATGCATCACTTTATCTCGATCGTTTAACGGGCTTATTTAGTCAACAAGGTTTTGATGATCCTCGATTAATAAAGGATATGACCCGTTATTTGGCCTTATGGATGTCTTATGAAGACACTATTCGCGTGGCTGATTTAAAAATACGCGGCAGTCGTTTCTTGCGTGTGCGTAAAGAAGTGCGGGCTAGCGAGCAGCAGCTATTAGATATTAATGAGTTTATGCATCCACGTATTGAGGAAATTTGCGAAACATTGCCCGCCAATATTGGTCGCTGGCTGGCTCAGCCACATTTTATTCATCGCACTGTTCGTCGTCTTATGCAGAAAGGTCGAGTGATCAAAACCAGTTCGCTTTGGGGATTTTTTCAACTCTATCTGCTGGCGCGTTGGCGTTGTGGCCGCCGTAGCACTTTGCGCTATCAGCAGGAGAATGGACGGATCGAAAGTTGGCTGCAACTTGTTGGACAAATGGCGGCCATCAATCCCTCTCTTGCTTGTGAAATTGCGCAATGCCAACAGTTGGTTAAAGGCTATAGCGATACCCATGCTCGGGGTGTGCGCAACTTTAGCACTCTGATGGATATCGTTTATCGTCATGGGCGCCAACTGGCCCCCGCTAGTTTAAGGGCACTACGTGAAGCGGCATTAGCGGATGAACAGGGTGATGCCTTGCGTGAATGCCAGAAGCGTTTAGCTGTGTAATAAGGAATAAATAATGAATCAGCAGAAATTTAGCCAAGCCTACAAAATTCATTTTTCAGAATGCGATCCGGCGGGGATCGTGTTTTATCCACAATATTTCATTATGTTCAATAACTTGCTTGAGCGTTGGTTCGATCAACTCCTTCCTCAGGGATTTGCGGGTTATATCCTGACGCAGCGTTTTGGCCTACCCACGGTGCATCTTGAGGCTGAATTTAAGGCTGTGAGTCGCATGGGGGATGCTGTTCGACTTGAGCTAGAGGTTGAACATATTGGTACTAAGTCACTGACTTTAAAACAAAGGTGTTTAAGCCAGAGCGGAGAATTGCGGATGCAGGTGACACAAACCTATGTCACTACCTCACTGGAAACACACCAAGCCATCGCCATTCCCGATGCCCTCTATCAGGCGTTAACGCAACAGCCTGTGTGATGGTCCAACGCAATAGATGAGGAGAAGTCTGATGAAGATAGTTTGTATCGGCGGTGGCCCAGCGGGTCTCTATTTCGGCCTACTGATGAAATTACAAAATCCCGAAAATCGTGTGGTGGTGGTTGAACGAAATCGCCCTTATGACACCTTTGGTTGGGGTGTAGTTTTTTCTGATGCCACATTAACTAATTTGCGTCGGGCGGATCCTGTCTCCGCAGAAACGATCGCCAAGGAATTTAGCCATTGGGATGATATTGATATCCATTTTAAAGGGGCTAAAAACCGCAGTGGTGGTCATGGTTTTATCGGTATTGGTCGCAAAAAATTACTCAATATTCTACAAGATCGCTGTTTAGAAGTTGGCGTTGAGTTGGTTTTTGAGACTCTGGTCAGTGATGAGCAAGAGATAGCTCGTCAATATGATGCGGATCTAATTATTGCCTCTGATGGGATCAATAGTGTAGTTCGCACCCGTCATCAAGCGATCTTTCAACCAGATATTGATCAGCGCCACTGCCGATTTGTCTGGCTAGGAACTAAAAAGATCTTTGAAGCTTTTACCTTTCTATTTGCTGAGAATGAGCATGGCTGGTTTCAGGTGCATGCCTACCAATTTGAAGCAGGTTTATCGACTTTTATTATTGAAACAACGGAAGAGACTTGGCTTAAGGCAGGGATTGATCAGATGTCGCAGGAAGAGGGAATTACCTACTGTGAACAGCTATTTGCGCCTTGGCTCGAGGGCGAAAAATTGATTTCAAATGCCAGCCATTTGCGCGGGGCAGCAATTTGGATACGTTTCCCAAGGATCATTTGTGATAATTGGGTGCATTGGACCCAAGCTGCGGACGATACGGGTAAAAATTTACCTATCGTCTTAATGGGTGATGCGGCACATACTGCGCACTTTTCTATCGGTTCTGGTACGAAATTGGCTCTTGAAGATGCGATAGAGCTGGCTGATAGTCTACGAAAAACACAGGGTGATCTGGTTTCAGGGCTCGATCATTATCAAGCTGTACGCAGTGTGGAAGTATTAAAAATTCAGAACGCGGCTCGCAATTCAACAGAGTGGTTTGAAAATGTGGCTCGTTATGAAAATTTTTCGCCAGAGCAGTTTGCCTATTCGCTATTAACAAGATCACAGCGGATCTCCCATGAAAACTTGCGCTTACGCGATCCTCAATGGTTAACCAACTATGAGCGCGGGTTAGCGATAAATTCGGGAATTCAATTAACTGAGAATGACGTGCCAGTTCCGCCAATGTTAACGCCTTTTCAAGTGGCTAACTTACACCTGAAAAATAGAGTGATTGTCTCACCGACCTTGCTATATAGCGCAAAGGACGGGGTGGTGGGTAATTTCCATATGGTACACCTTGGTAGCCGTGCTTTAGGCGGCGCCAGCTTAGTGATGACGGAAATGACGGCAATTTCGCCAGAAGCGCGTGTCACAAGAGGATGTCCGGGGATTTGGAATTCACAGCAAGTCAATGCATGGCGAGCGATTATCGAATTTGTGCATCAAAATAGCGATGCTTATATTGGTATTCAGTTAGGTCATGCTGGTCGTCGTGGTTCAACTCAACGAGGTTGGGAGCAAGAGAGTCATCCTTTGCCAGAGGATAATTGGCCGCTCATTTCAGCTTCGCCTTTAGCTTATCTCGATGATATCTCTCAAATCCCCACAGAGTTGACAGCTGCGCAGATGCCAGTATTGATTCAGCAGTTTGTCGATGCCGCTAAACGAGCCGATGAAGCAGGTTTCGACTGGCTAGAAATTCAGGCAGCACAAGGTTATCTGCTATCTAGTTTTATCTCTCCACTCACCAATCAGCGACAAGATCAGTTCGGTGGCTCCCTTGAAAGGCGCTTGCAATTTCCACTCGCTGTAGTGACCGCCGTCCGAGCCGTTTGGCCAGCGGGTAAGCCACTTTCAGTGCGTATCTCAGCCACAGATTGGGTTGAGGGTGGAACGACCGTCGATGATGCCGTTGTGATCGGCAAAGCCTTTTACGCTGCCGGTGCAGATATGATCACTTGCTCTTCTGGCGAAGTCTCTGCGGAGCAAAAACCGGTATACGGCAGAATGTATCAAACACCGATGGCCGATCGTGTGCGCAATGAAGGGCATGTGCCTGTGATTGCCGTGGGAGCCATTACCGATGCCGATCAAGTGAATAGCATTATTGCCTCTGGGCGCGCGGATCTCTGTGCGCTGTCACGACCTTTCTTATCTGATCCTGCGTGGGTACTCCATGAGTCCGCCCGCTATGGTTGGCATGCTATTGAATGGCCTGTCCCTTATGCATATGGCCGTGCGCAACTGATACAGCAAATGAAAAGCCGTTAATTCAATCCAATGGCGTAACAGGAGTCGACAATGAATACCCAGTCCCATGATGCCTATCGAGAGAGTGTAGCCGGACGTGCAGATGTTGAAGATACGCCGGAACTTATTGCCTATTACGCTGAATTGGCGCGTTTAAAAACCGGTGCGCTCTGGACGGTAGCCAATAAAATTGAGCCTTGGCAGCCGAAATCACAATCAGTACCAGTACTTTGGCGCTATCAGGATCTGCGGCCACATGTTTTACGTTCAGTGGATCTGGTGACGCCAGAGAAAGCGGGGCGGCGAGTGGTTTATTTAAATAATCCCGGACGCCAAGATGTTGCGGCCGCTGTAGGCTGGCTCTATTCAGGGCTGCAAGTGATGCATCCCGGCGAAGCAGCTTCAGCGCATGCTCACTCCTCTTCTGCGCTTAGATTTATTATGGAGGGTCGAGGCGCTTATACCATAGTGGAAGGGCAAAAAATGTTGCTCGAAGCCAATGATTTTGTGCTTACCCCCAACGGTACTTGGCATGAACATGGTGTTGAAGCTAATGGTTTACCCTGTATTTGGCAGGATGGTCTCGATATTCCACTGGTTAATGCGATGGAAGCGGGCTTCTACAAAGTTCATCCCGATATGCACCAAGTGGTGACCAAGGCGGTAGATTATCCATTGGGAATGTGGGGCGGTACTGCCTTGCGACCACATCATATTGGCTGGGATAAACCCTATTCTCCCTTATTTAAATATCAATGGGAGCCGACATACGAAGCGCTAAAACGTGCATCTAGTGTCTCTGACGGTTCACCATTCGATGACACCTTGATGCACTACACCAATCCTGTGTCGGGCGGGCCCGTTATGCCAACCATGGGCGCCAGTATGCAGTTATTACGCCCAGGATTTGTCGGTAAAGCTCATCGTCATACTGGTAGCTTTATTTATCAAGTCGCTAAAGGGGCGGGTTACTCGATTATTAATGGACAGCGTTTTGATTGGCAGGAGCGCGATATTTTTTGTGTTCCTTCATGGATGTTCCATGAGCATGTCAATACATCAGCCACCGATGATGCCTGTCTGTTTAGTTTTAATGATTTACCAGTGATGCACTCGTTAGGATTATATTGCGAAGAGGTGCTAGCTGAAAATGATGGTCATCAGAGTATAACGAATTAAATTCAAATTTTAATTTATTAGAAAAAGGTCAGAGAAATTCTGGCTATTAAGGAGAATTATTATGCGTCTTATTACTTATCGAGCAAATGTGACATCAGCGGCGCGTTTAGGTGCTATCGTCGACCAGCAAGTGGTTGATTTAGCTGAGTTGGCATCAGAAACGAATCTTTATCTGCCTGACAATATGTTGGATTTTATTGATTTAGGACCTCAGGCAGTACGTGTAGGCACTGAGTTATTAAATCAATTTAACGGTATTTTTCCGGCAGGAACCGCATGGCCACTGGAAAACGTAAAAATCTTAGCGCCTATTCCTCGCCCAAGAAAAAATATCTTTGGTATTGGTCTTAACTATGTTGAGCACGTTGCCGAATCGAGTCGTACGCTGGATACCGCAAAAGATTTACCGAAAGAGCCAATTATTTTTTCTAAACCTCCCACTTCGGTGATTGGCCCGGGAGATGCCATTGAGCATAACGCCACTATTACTCAGCAACTGGATTGGGAAGTGGAGTTAGCGGTGATTATCGGAACTCGAGCCAAAGGGATTTCAGCGGAAAATGCCCTGAATTATGTTTTTGGTTATAGCTTGATGATCGATATGAGTGCGCGTGATTGCCGTCGGGCAGGTCAATGGATTTACTCTAAAGGGCAGGATACTTATGCACCTTTTGGCCCTTGTATTGTTACCGCAGATGAAATTGCAGATCCCCATACACTAGATCTCAGCTTGAAAGTGAATGGCGTAATGAAACAGAGCTCAAATACGCGTCATATGCTTTTTAATGTAAATACGCTGATTGCGGATATTAGCAAGGGGATCACTTTAGAGCCGGGCGATATTATTGCGACGGGCACACCAGAAGGAGTTGGCGCAGGCCGTACGCCACAAGAGTGGGTTTGGCCGGGCGATGTGATTGAAGCCTATGTAGAAAAAATCGGTGAATTACGCCATCCAGTTGTTGCGGTCTAGCGGTATAACGCCAAAAACTCAAGGGAATAAATATGCTTACACTCGCTAAATTTAAGGCTGCGGCAGTACAGGCCGCTCCTGTATTTCTAGATACAGATGCCACTGTGGAGAAAGCCTGCCGATTAATTGCAGAAGCCGCTGATAACGGCGCCAAGTTGGTGGCATTTCCGGAAGTTTTTATCGCCGGTTATCCCTACTGGAACTGGATCATGAATCCCATCGAGGGGAGCCCATGGTTTGAAAAGCTGTGCAAATCGGCGATTGAAGTGCCCGGGCCTGAGATTGGTAAAATTGTCCAAGCGGCAGCATGCCATAAAATCAATGTGGTGATTGGTGTTAACGAACGCAATCCTCGAGGAATAGCCACCCTCTATAACACTTTAGTGACTATCTCTGATGAGGGTAAAATTATTGGTCGTCATCGTAAGCTAGTGCCAACATGGGCTGAAAAGCTCACTTGGGCCAATGGTGATGCCTCATCGCTGAAAGTGCATGATACTAGTATCGGCCCCTTAGGTGCGTTAGCTTGTGGCGAAAATACCAATACATTGGCGCGTTTTGCTCTATTGGCACAGGGCGAATTAGTCCACGTAGCTAGCTATATCGCATTGCCCGTGGCGCCCAAAGATTATGATATGGCGGATGCGATCCGTTTACGCGCTTCTGCACATTGTTTTGAAGGTAAGGTCTTTACGTTGATCTCTTGCTCTACCATCTCAGAAGAAATTATCGCTGCGATGGCAGAAACTCACCCAGAGTCTCGAGAGTTATTGATGCGTCCAAATAGTGCATTTTCAGGGATTATAGGCCCAGATGGGCGAGTGATCGGCACACCACTGATTGATCAAGAGGGGATTATCTACGCCGATATCGATCTTAATCGCTGTATTCAACCGCGCCAAATGCATGATATTACAGGCCATTATAATCGTTTTGATATCTTTGATTTGCGTGTTAATCGTCGACCATTAACTTCAGTTCGTTTTGATCATCAAGGTCAATCGATTGATGAATTAAATGATTTTGGTGATGATTTGCAGCAGGAGAATTTCTTATGAGTCATGCCTCTATTTATCGTATTGGGCAAATTGTCCCTTCATCAAATACAACGATGGAAACCGAAATCCCCGCGATCCTCAGAGCCCGAGAAGCGATAGCCGCCGAGCGTTTTACCTTTCATTCCAGTCGTATGAGAATGAAAAAAGTGACTAAAGAGGAGCTGGCAAAGATGGACGCAGATAGCGATCGTTGCGCTATTGAGCTATCCGATGCGGCAGTGGATGTACTGGGGTATGCCTGCTTAGTAGCGATTATGAGCATGGGGACAGGCTATCATCGCATATCAGAACAGCGGTTATTTCAACGAACGCAGGAAAATGGTCATCCAGCGCCTGTGGTAACGAGTGCTGGTGCGCTGGTGGATAGTCTGCATGCTGTCGGGGCGAAAAGGATCTCTATTCTTACACCTTATATGAAACCACTGACTCAGTTAGTGATTGATTATATTGAAAGTGAAGGCATCGAAGTGGTTGACAGTATTTCGCTGGAGATCGCTGATAATTTGGCGGTGGGGAGTCAAAACCCATTGGCGCCGGTTGAGATCAGTAAAAAATTAAATAGTAATGTGGATGTGATGGTCGCTTCAGCTTGCGTTCAAATGCCCTCTTTGCCTTCAGTTCAATTAATTGAAGATAGAGTGGGCTTGCCTGTACTCTCTTCTTCTATTGCAACCACTTATATGATGTTAAAAAAACTGGGTTTAGATACGAGAGTACCGGGCTTTGGTTCGCTTCTTTCGGGCAAATATTGAGTTATAGATGATGAAATCTCGAGTGATAACTGAGCATCAAATATCAATAAGCCTCGAAGAGTCAGCTGTGGGCGCCAAAACCTTTGTTGATAATTACTTACCTGCCCTACTTGGGCAGGCATGGGCTCTGGTCTCTTTCGAATTTCATACCATCGTGGAAGCGCAAGGTTTATCGATATTGGAATGGCGAGTGCTTTCGACGCTTGCAGGTAATGGCGCTATGGGGATCACCCTCTTGGCGCAAAAAACTTTGAGTAAATAACCGACAGTCACACGGCGATTACAACGCTTGGCATGGCAAGGGCATGTGATACACCATACTAATCACATTGGCGGGGATCGTCGTATCATACTGGTCAGTGCGACACCTAGTGGTATAAGGCTGATAGAAAGTTTGCTCGAGGCGGCAAAACAGCATGAAGAGGTTGTATTAGCGCCGTTAGATGCGCAAAAAATTCAGTTATTAAAACAGATTTTACTGCAATTAATCGAAATGCATAGGCTAAGAAACTAAAAGGTGATGGTATTTAACCTTTTGATAATTAAATTTAGATTAAAAGTAAACAATCAATGCAGCTCCATGTTTTTCGATAGTAGGGTAGCGATAAAATAATTTCACTTATCTTCAAGCGATATCTACTACGTTGATTATCTTCAATAATTCCTCTTAATCTCTGAATTATATTCCTCGATTTAAACTTATTTTTTGATTTTAATCACTAAATGTCAGCCTACTCTCTTATTAGATTTTTATTTTAATTAATTCACTTGAAATAATTTCAAAACTAATCATTTATAGACGTTAACTGTTTAAATGTTTCTTTAATGTTGGCGTAGTGTTTAAACGCTAATTTAACCTAAGTGATATCGATATAAGGATGTGGCAAGTTTTTCAATGTAATTCTCTATAAAGTAAAAAATATATTTTGTAATCTAAAAACGACATTTAAACAAAAATAAACCCTTATTAATTGTTTTATTTAAAGTTATCCATATTAATTGTATTTTTTATTTTCCATTGTTTTTTTATATTTTAATTTTGGTTTTTTCATTTGATTTTTTATTATTTGAATGGAAGTTAAACTTATTTTAAAGGTGTGTTTTTTTGATTTTTTTATAGAACAAATTAACTTTGTAACAGAATGAAAATAAATACCACTAATTTGTTTTGTGCTCAATTATAGCTAACTATTAATATGTGTTTTAGATTCATTTTATTTAATTAGCGTGCTTTGTATCTACATGATTTAATTTGTTATTTTGTTTTTTGAATTGACTATAACGATCATTTTTTTATTTTTAATAGATTTTATCTATTGTAATCTCCATGTTCGATCGTTTTAAACTATTTTACAGTCTGGGGACAGGGGGATATCTTTTACGCCATAGAGGTGTTTTATTAATTGCTTTACAGGAATGTTATATTCAATATAGACAATGAAAAAATTAAATTTCATTAAGTTTTACTATTATATCACTGGCATTAAAGTGAGTATTGATAATGAAAATAAATGACGAAACATTACGGCGAGATATAGGTGAGTTTTTAAGAGAAGCTCGAATCTTTAAATCATTAACTGGGGCTGAGTTTGGCGCCTTGTTAGGTATTAGTCAACAACAAGTATCTCGTTATGAAACAGGAGTATGCGGTGTTAATATCGACATGCTTAATGATATGCTTAATGTATTAGATAAAACGTGGGATGATTTTCTAAAAATTGTTGTCAATAGAAATAATAATGTCGATAACCCGGGGTGTCTTAATGAAAATAAAGACAATTCTGTTAGTTCGTGTTTTTTTCAGTAACTGCATATAATTCTAAGTTATTTGTTTGACCATAGATTTTATTGTTAACTTTATTAAAAGATAATTTATCAATGTTACTTTCTATTTTAAATGGAGGTAGAATTCGTTAAGTTTAAACTAATTCTATTTATTTGTCTTATATTGATAATATTAAAAAGCCTATCATTCATTGGGCGGTTTGTTTTTACGTTTATACAAAATAGCTACAGTCAGATGTAATAGACTGAGGTTTATTGAAAATTAAATTAATTCATTTTTAATCCCAATTAATCATTCAAGTAGTGATTAATTATTTTATTAATCCTAAAACATAGGTAAAAAAACACATGAAAAAAATCATTTTAGCTGCATTAGTTCTTGGTGGAATGAGCTCATCAGTTTTCGCTGCAGATGCAGGAACAGGCCAAGTGAAATTTAATGGCTCAATTATCACTGCACCTTGCTCTATTGCACAGGGTGATGAAAATCAAGAAGTACCATTAGGCCAAATCTCTAACGTCACATTGGAAAATGGCGGCATGTCTTCTGCACAGCCGTTTGCCATTAAATTGGAAGGTTGTACGTTAAGCGCTAAGTACATGGGTAAAGATGAGAAAGGTGAAGATGTTGAGAAAACTTACAACAACACTGTTTCTATTCGCTTCAATGGCACTGAGTGGGTAAACGGCGCAACTAACACCGGTTTACTGCAAGTGACGGGTGAAGGCCAAGGCGCAGGCGTCAAACTGATGACTCCAGCGGGTACGCAAGTGAACATCAACAGTGCTACCACACAAAATTTCGTATCAGGTGACAACACATTACGTTTCCAAGCGGCACTGCAAGGGGAGAAAGGCACCTCTGTGACGCCAGGTAAATTTGATGCGGTCACTAACTTTGTTCTGTCATACAACTAATCCGTTGTGAGTCTCTGGGCGCGATACTTTGGTGTCGCGTCCATCTTAAGATAAAGGATTGTGGCATGAGGCTAATGTTTCAGGCGCTGGGTATGAGTATTGGGCTGTTAACCCTCAGTGCGAGCGTAGGACTGCTAGCCGCAGTAGCGATGGCGGAGACAGATCTTAAGGGTCAAATTGCCATGGCGGGCAGTATTTTAGAGACGCCGTGCGCGATAGCCATGGAGTCGGTTGACCAAAGCATTGATTTGGGGATTGTCCCACTCAGTGTGTTGAAACAAACGGGGCAGGGACCGCGCCATCCTTTTACTGTTCAAGTTATTGATTGCCGATTGCAATCGAGTACCGGCGAAACGTTTCAAACTTTTGCCATGACCTTTGACGGCCCTGCCGATCAATACGGTTTTTCGGTCTACGGTCAAGCCTCTGGAGTGTCACTGGTTTTGGATGATAACGACGGTGAGCGTGTGCGTCCCGGTATCCCCTTATCCGCTGGTAATTTGACCTTGGGCGATCGTACGTTGAAGTACGGTTTGCGGGCCATCAGTAATCACGAGGCGTATGCCCCGGGTGATTTTCAAAGCACGCTGCGGTTTAAGTTGGATTACTACTAATAATAAAAAATGTGTTCATTGTGAGACACATTGTCTTGAACAAGGATTTTTTATGTCTTTTCATCAATTTCCCCGTTGGCGCTATGGGGCGGTGCACTTGCTCATCGCTGTGGCGCTCTACGGCAGTATCACGCCAAGGCTATGGGCGAATAATGTTGAATTTAATATGGATGTGCTGGATGTAGAAGACAGAAAAAACATTGATTTAGACCAATTTTCTCAAGCGGGGCGCATGATGCCCGGCCGCTACTCTTTAACCGTCAAGATTAATCAACAAGCCTTAGGCGAGCAATCGGTGGTCTTCTATGAAGACCCGGACAGTGAAACCGGGAGTCAAGCCTGTCTTTCACCCGAGGTGGTTGAGCAAATTGGCTTGACCTCAGCGGCGCTAAAGCAATTGACGTGGGCACGGGATGGGCAGTGTTTGTTGCCGTCCAGCTTACCCGGCTTGACAGTGACCGGGGATTTAGCGTCCTCTTCTTTATTAGTCAATGTGCCTCAAGCCTATTTGGAGTACAGCTCTCCCGATTGGGATCCGCCGGCGCGTTGGGACAATGGGCTGTCGGCTCTGATGTTTGATTATAACCTCAATGGCAGCATCAATGACCCGAAAAAGAACGACCAGAAAACCTACTCCTTAACCGGTAATGGCGTGGCGGGGGTGAACTTAGGCACCTGGCGTTTTCGCGGCGAGTGGCAAGCCCAAAGTACTCGTGTGACGGGGGAAAATAGTCAGTCTAACACGGACATGACGTGGAACCGTTTTTATGCTTACCGAGCGCTCGCGGCGTTGCAAGCCCAATTTGTCGTTGGGGAAGACTATTTTAACTCGGCAATATTTGATTCATTTCGTTTTATCGGTGCCGCCATTCGCACTGACTTGAATATGATGCCGCCCAATTTACGCGGTTATGCGCCCGAGATTGTCGGGACAGCGAAAACCAACGCTACGGTGACCGTTAAGCAGCAAGGACGGGTGATTTATGAAACTCAAGTAGCGGCTGGCCCCTTCCGCATTCAAGATTTATCGGATGCTTTAAGTGGGCAGATGAATGTGACCGTGACCGAGCAAGATGGTTCGACGCAACAATTTAATGTGGACACGGCGAATCTGCCGTTTTTAACCCGCCCAGGGCAAGTGCAGTACAAGCTGGCGATAGGGCAACCGACGGATTATCAGCGTCGTAGCCAAGGGGAAAATTTTGCTTCCGGCGAGTTCTCGTGGGGCGTAAGCAACGGTTGGTCGCTGATTGGTGGCTTGTTGGGAAGCCAGCGTTATCAGGCTGTTTCTCTTGGGTTAGGACGAGACTTATTGGTCTTTGGGGCGTTGTCGGTTGATGTCACCCAATCACGTGCTCGCTTACCTGACAGTGGAAACAGTGAAACACTCAGTGGCGGCTCGTATCGGCTCAACTACTCGAAAAACTTTGAAGAGTACAACAGCCAAGTGACTTTTGCCGGCTACCGTTTCTCCGAGCGCGACTTTATGAGCATGAATGACTTTTTAACCGCCAAGCAGAGTGGAATGCATCTGGGGGGCAGTAAAGAGCTGTATGTCCTGTCATTGAGTAAAAACTTTGTCGATACCGGGCTGTCGGTGTACCTCAGTTATAACCACCAAACCTATTGGGATCGACCGGAGAACAACTACTACAACCTGATGCTCTCCAAATATTTTGATTGGGGGAGATTTAAAAATATTAGCGCCTCATTGTCGTTAAATCGCCAAGTCAACCAAGGAGTGAATGATGACAGTGCCTATGTGTCGATATCACTGCCGTGGGGTAGCGGCGGAAATATTGGGTATTCAATGGATGCCCGCCGCGGTGGCGTGAGTCAGCGCGCCTCTTATTACAACACGGTCAATGAACGAGTTTCGTACAACCTCAGTGCGGGGGAGAATCGCCAAGGCGCCTCGGGCAGTGGATTTGTGTCGTATCAAGGTGACACAGCTTATCTTTCCGGCAATGCCAGTTACGCCGCCAATGATTATCGGGCGCTGGGTTTTAGCGCCAATGGCGGGCTGACCTTAACGCCCGAAGGCGGCGCGCTGCACCGTGTGAGTCAAACGGGCGGCACCCGGTTATTGGTTGATACCGATGGTGTGGCCGGCGTACCCATTCGAGGGATTGGCGCCCCGGTGACCACCAACCGATTTGGTAAAGCGGTGATTGGCGATATGAGCAGCTATTACCGCAATAACGTGCAAGTGGATTTGAATAATTTACCGGATAACGTGGACGCCGAGCAATCGGTGGTGCAAGCCACCTTGACGGAAGGGGCGGTGGGATACCGTCGCTTTAATGTACTGTCGGGTGAAAAAGCCATGACGGTTATTCGCTTAGTCGACGGCAGTTTCCCGCCGTTTGGGGCGCAAGTGACCAATGCGCAAGGGAAAAACACCGGCATTGTGGCGGACAGTGGCAACACCTATTTAAGCGGAATTGTACCTAAGGGTGAGATGACGGTGAGCTGGGGTAGTGATAATGCCTGTCAGCTGCATTTCCCTACCGAACTGAGTGATTTAACACAGACGATGTTGTTGCCTTGTGAAGTGATACCGGCAGACGCGGTGGTGAAATCGGTTACACCAGCGGCTTAAGTAATTAATAGAAAAAACAATATAAAGGTAGAGACGATGAATTTGACCAGCATACAGCGTACCGCAATTGCCCTTTCTGGGGTGTTCGTCAGCCAATTGGCCTTTGCCGGGGTGACGATGGACAGAACGCGCGTGATATTTGAAGGGGATAAGAAGTCCATCACCTTAAATATCAGCAATAACAATCAGGAATTGCCCTATTTAGCCCAAGGGTGGCTGGAAAACGCGGCCGGGGAAAAAGTGAACAGTCCGTTAGTCGTGTTACCGCCGGTGCAGCGGTTAGAGGCGGGTAAATCCAGCCAAGTGAAGATTGAAGCGCTGCCGGCAGCCAGTACCTTGCCGCAAGACAGAGAGACCTTGTTCTACTTTAACTTACGTGAAATCCCGCCAAAAAGTGACAAAGCGAATGTGTTGCAACTGGCCTTGCAAACGCGAGTGAAATTGTTTTATCGCCCGAAAGCGATCATTCCGGCAGAGAACAGCGAGCCAGCCATCAAAAAATTGACACTCGATAAAGCGGGCAGCATGGCGGTGGTGAAGAATCCAACGCCTTATTACGTGACCATCGTGAATGCGGTTGCCCCGCAATTAAAGAGTACGGGTAATGAGTTCGCACCCGTGATGGTCGCCCCCTTTGGCCAAGAGAGTTTGGGGGTGAGCAGTGCGCAACTGGGTAACAGCCCAACGCTCATCACCATTAATGATTACGGCGGTCGTCCCGAGTTGACCTTTACCTGCCAAGGCACTTCCTGTCAGGTAAGCGCTCAAAAACCCTAATCGATAACCCTGCAGGGAGACACTGACATGGATACATTGCAGCAACAACGCGGGTTTTCACCGCTGAGCATCTGTTTACTCGGCTGTTTACTGAGTGTCGGGATGAGCGCACCAACAGCCGCAGCACCAAAACAACTGGGTTATCGGCAAGTCGATAACTGGGGCGTGGACGGTCAACACGGAATATTGCGAGTCAAAGGGGCGTTAACGGACAGCCCGTGTCGATTATCGATGCGCACCACTGACCAGACCATTGATTTAGGGACGGTGGCCATTGGTGATTTACCGCATATCGGTTCAGAAGGTCGCGGTGTGACGTTTCAGATTGAGTTAACGGATTGTTTGGAAGTGGCTAACGGGCGAATGGACAAGCAGACGGGACAAGCGCTGTGGAGCCCAGAACAACCGGGTGTCGCTATCCGTTTTATGGCTCCGGAGATGGACGGAAGTGGGCGCTATGCGCAGATTAATGGCGTGTCCGGATTAGGATTAGTGCTCAACGATGTGCAAGGAAACGCGATGCAGCTGGGGCAATACAGTCGGCCGCAATTATTACCCGTGGGGCAATCGACCTTGACCTACACTGTCGCGCCGGTAAAGGTAGCTAACCGCGTATCACCGGGGGCTTTTTACGCGGTGATGGGTTTTCAACTCAGCTATGACTAATGACGGTAATTTAATGACATGAAAAATAAAATGAAAATAATTGGTGCTGGTCTGCTATTAGCTATCGGTGGGGTATCGACATTCTCGGTATTGGCGGCGAATTCAGTGACTGTGAATTTCAAAGGTAATCTGGTTTTAAATCCGCCGTGTGATGTAACGGGGGAGGGAGGCGGTCCGATCAGTGTGGATTTTAGCGACATGGTGATCCGCAGAATCGAGGGAACCGCGTATAAACAGCTTGTGCCATATCAATTGACCTGTGATGCACCAGGGGAGACGGTGGTTGCACTAACATTCAAGGGCGAAGGGGCAGGATTTGATCAGAGTGCACTAGTGAGCAGTAATAAAAATTTAGGTTTTAAACTTTTATTGGGAGCCTCTCCTATTCGCTTGAATATTGATCTTATGAAGTTTCAAAACAATAATCATAGCTCTATTTATGCCTATCCGGTGATCAACAGTGGCGTTGCGATCACAGCGATTAATACCGGCCCTTTTACAGCCTCGGCAATATTAGAAGCCAGCTACCCGTAATGGAATAGTCCTCTCAGTATGATAATGGAAATGGTAAAGAAAAAGTGAGCCAACCATGAATATTTTAACTTTTACAGGTATCGGGGCAATAGGTGTATTGCTTGGTAGCACAGTTTTTTCGGCTTTCGCCACAAATTCGGCGAATGTGAATTTCAAAGGTAATCTGATTGTCAATCCACCCTGTGATCTGATGGCTGAAGACCGAGGTAATACGATTAGCGTGGATTTTGAGGATATCGTGATCCGTAAGATGGAAACAAAGGCGGCGAATTTTAACGCAACATCCGCGGTATACCAACGAAAACTCCCTTTTATTTTAGAGTGTGATGCGGAAGTAGGGACGGCGGTGAGGATCCAACTTCAAGGCGAGCCAGCCAGTTTTAACAGTGAATTTTTAGCGACAGATAATGCCAATGTGGGTGTGCAATTTATTAACTTGGGTAAAGGGACTTTTATTCCCAATAATCGCACGCGTCGCGCTCAAGTTATTGTTGGAACGCCCGCCACGTTTTATGTGATCCCCATACGCAATGTCAATGTTAATGACACTGATGTGAGGGCCGGAGGATTTATAGCGACAGCGACACTCGTGGCTGAGTATGAGTAATGACGGCTAAGGATTGTGAGAACGACGGACCATTTTGCAATAATGATGATTAATGAAAGGTAATGGGATGAAAATATCAGTCTTTGCGTGGATAACTGGGATAGTAACGTTACTCGGTTGCACTGTTTTTCCGGTGTTTGCCTCAAATACCAGCAATGTGGCGCTCAAAGGTAATCTCATCGTCAATCCGCCCTGTGAACTGACGTCAGTCGATGGAAGCGATACGATTAATGTGGATTTTGGTGATCTTGTGATCCGTAAGATGGGCGTTTCATTATCAGATAGAACATATGCACAACCTTTACCGTATCAATTGGTGTGCGACGCACCGGGTGATACAGGTATACGCATTTACCTTAAAGGCGATTCAGCCGGTTTTAATCGTAGTCTTCTTGCAACAAAGAATGAGAATGTTGGGATACTGTTTTTAAACGGTACGGGCCGATTTACGCCTAATGGTAGTTGGGCTGGGATGACGGTAGGTAACCAAACGGTGATGCAAGTGGTTCCGATTAGGAATAATGCAGAGGGTGTGACGGTTGAGGCGGGTAGTTTTTCAGCGGTAGCCACCTTGACAGCAGCATACCCATAATCCGGTATTTTGAGTTATAGGCCTCAAAGGTAAAATCTGGCGAATTCACCGCGACAGCGACACTGGTGGCTGATTATGAGTAATAACGATTAGCGAAAAAATTGAGATAATGATGAGCCCTGTAACTGAGATAATGAATAGAGAGATAATAGGATGAAAATATCAATTTTTAGGTGGATAACAGCGGTTAGTGTGTTACTCAGCACCCCTGTTTTTTCGGCCTTGGCTACAAATACAGTCAATGTGGGCCTCAACGGTAATTTGATTGTCAATCCACCTTGTGAGCTGACGTCAGTTGGTGGGAGCGATACGATTAATGTGGATTTTGGCGATATTGTAATCCGTAAGATGGGCGTTTCATTATCAGATAGAACATATGTACAACCTTTACCGTATCAATTGGTGTGCGACGCACCGGATGAGACAAGTGTTCACATTCGCCTTAAAGGCGATCCAGCCGGTTTCGATGCTCGTCTTCTTGCAACAAAGAATGAGAATGTTGGGATACTGTTTTTAAACGGTGAGGGGCGATTTAGCCCTAATACTAGTGTGGCTGGGGTGACGGTAGGTTATCAAAAGGTGATGCAAGTGGTGCCAATTCGGAATAATGCGGAGGGAGTGACGGTGACAGCGGGTAATTTCTCAGCCACCGCAACCTTGACCGCAGTATATCCCTAATCTGGTGTTTTGCACGGAGTGCAATAAATAGGCTGAGGACGTTCTGGATGAATGAGAAAAAAAATAGCCAATTGGCTTGCTTTATCATGACCACCTTATTTGTACTTGTCGGGATTGGATCGAGTATAAGCGCAGCAACAGCTAGTAATCGGGTTGATGTGTCGATGAAAGGTCAGTTATTGGATTTACCGCCCTGTGCTGTGTATGGCGTGGAAGGGATAGATGCCCCGATCCGAATTGGTTTTAATGAGGTGGCTATCCAGCGCATAGATGGACAACATTACCGACAAGATTTCACGTTAACCGTGTCCTGTGAGGGGACGCTGGGACAGAACGTCCCGATTGAATTGGGATACAACGGGCGGGTGAGTGGCTTTGATACCTCGGCGTTACAAGCGAGCCAAGCGCTACTGGGTGTGCGTCTCTATCAAGCGGATGATGGCACTGTAGTGACGCCGAATTCTAGGCAAACCCTCACTATGTCCAGCAATGGCCGTCGGCAGCTTCCCTTGTATGCGGTGCCCGTGAAAGCCGAAGGGGGACGCTTAATAGAAGGAAAATTTACCGCGTCAGCCACTTTAGCACTGACCTACCCGTAAGGAGCTAGCATGAAATACATGAGTATCAGTATCTTGGGAATCGTGCTTTCGGGGCTCAGTTTTCAGGCTTTGAGTAGTAATACTAATGCGGTGGATTATGAAGGCACCTTGATTTCCTTGGCTTGTGTGATAGATGAGACGCGGCCAGTGGAAGTGAGCTTAGGGGTGATAGAGGATAAACGCTTGTATCTACACCAAGATTCAGCCGCAGTGCCATTTTCGCTCACGTTAAAAGATTGTGATGCGTCGCTGGCAAATAGCGTGAATATCACACTGGAGGCACCGGCGAGCAGTGTGACATCGGACGGCTACTTAATGCTGGATAACAGCAGTGTCGCTAAAGGTGCAGTGATTGGCATTGCAGATGAAAGTAAAATGCGAGAGAGAGTACGGATAGGCAGTGCGTTACCGAAAAGGTCGGTGGGCAATGGGACAATGAATATTCCGTTATCGGCGTATTTGCATATTACACCGGAGGCGTTGGCGAATACGTCAATTGTGCCGGGCTTGTTTAATGCCACCCTTTATTACAGTGTTAATTTTGAATGAGTGTGCTTGTAGTAAAGAATAATTATGGTGTGTATCGCTTTGCGAAAAAAAGCGCAGTGTTGCTGTTCTATCGCGATTGGCGGTCAGTAAAAAATTGAGCTAGCCCGTCCATTTATTGATAAGTCGAGATGAATATGAAAACTGATTTTCTAGTTAAAATAAAGCCTATCCTGAGAACCTATTGGTATACATTTATTCTTTTATTGGTGAGCGTTATTTTTACTAAAAATGCCATAGCTGTGGGTATTAATATTAATGTGGGAGTGACGATTCAAGCGGCAACCTGTGATGTGAGTAACGCGGACGGTAGTGACAACATTATGGTGGATTTTGAAACCATCACTAAAAAAGGAATCGAAAGTGGAGAATATAAAGCGCCTATCTTATTTAAGATAAGATGTAGTGATGATAGTCCGTCATTAACACTAAAATTATTGGGTGATGCAACTAATTTTGATAATAGCTTATTGAAGTCAACAGATAATGAAAATCTCGGGTTTGAATTTCAATTAAACAATCAAAAATTTTTGTTAGGGGCTACTTCTTCATCCTTTACAACCAAAACAATACCGACAATAGTTGTGTTGCCTAAGTTAAATCCTAAAGCAATAAATCTTACCGCAGGAAACTTTAACAGTGCTTCGGCTAAATTAATTTTAGAATATAAATAATAATCGGATAAGTAAATTAAGATTAATACGTGCTTAATACGTTTGATTTAAGGGTAATTATGTATAAAAAAATTTTGTTATTTATGCTATTGAGTATTTCTAATATTGCTGTCTCAAACGCTGGATGGCTTCAACCCATTTTATCTAATATAGAGGATGTAGGGACAGCTGCTCGGCCTAAAATTAATCTCAGTTGGCTGAGTTTGCCTAGTACGCCTGAAGATGACAATATACTATTATGTCGTGGTGGTGGTGTTGGAAGATGTTACTACGGGCTCATGTACATATACCAAGATTCATATGAAGCTCCTGAGAGAACTGCGTGTCTTCGACATGGTGAAGGAGGAGCGTGCATGCTAGTTCATAATTCGTCAGGATGGGGAGGAAAGACACTGAAAGCGTTTAAAGATGATTGGGTAAGGTCCTATGGTTCTTCTGGGCAAGTAAATGGAGATTATTGGACTCGTCGTCCTTATAAATGGCGTATCTGTTTTGGATACCAGGATGTCATTAATCTCTCGCCAGTAGAATATAGTTCATGCCAAATAGTGCCCGAAGCTCCTGTGAGTTGTAGTACAAGTAGTGACACTATAGATCTTCAACATGGAACACTCAGCTCAACTGAGCTAAATTCGTTGAATTCGCAAAAATCAATAACGAAATCGTTAACGATTAGCTGTAGTAGACAGGTCTCAGTAAGATTCGATTTGTTGCAATCTGAAATTAATCTTACGGATGGACTAACATCGAATTTAACCATGAAATATAATGATCGGGATGTTAATTCAGGAGGGGTAAGAGTAATTTCAAATGGTAACGGTAATTTTAGTATAACATCAACGCTCAGTGCAGTCGGTAATATTACACCGAATACGTATTCAGGAAGTACTATTTTAATTATGAATTTATTGTAGGTAAGTTAAGATTAATTTGCAATAACCTTCGTCAGACCCCTTATGCCTTGATGGTTAGGAAATTGGATGTCTCTTTTACACTAAGATCCTAACCATCACCCTCTATGCTGATTACCGAGCATCAGTTTTATTGAATGTATATTATTTGTATTTTAATCGTTTAGACTATATTTCATACGATTATCCGAGTTTTAAGCAGATCTTCCCTACGCCGATTGTCGTAACCATAGTGCCGTTTGACGCTGGGACAGAACGTCCCGATTGAATTGGGATACAACGGGCGGGTGAGTGGCTTTGATACCTCGGCGTTACAAGCGAGCCAAGCGCTACTGGGTGTGCGTCTCTATCAAGCGGATGATGGCACTGTAGTGACGCCGAATTCTAGGCAAACCCTCACTATGTCCAGCAATGGCCGTCGGCAGCTTCCCTTGTATGCGGTGCCCGTGAAAGCCGAAGGGGGACGCTTAATAGAAGGAAAATTTACCGCGTCAGCCACTTTAGCACTGACCTACCCGTAAGGAGCTAGCATGAAATACATGAGTATCAGTATCTTGGGAATCGTGCTTTCGGGGCTCAGTTTTCAGGCTTTGAGTAGTAATACTAATGCGGTGGATTATGAAGGCACCTTGATTTCCTTGGCTTGTGTGATAGATGAGACGCGGCCAGTGGAAGTGAGCTTAGGGGTGATAGAGGATAAACGCTTGTATCTACACCAAGATTCAGCCGCAGTGCCATTTTCGCTCACGTTAAAAGATTGTGATGCGTCGCTGGCAAATAGCGTGAATATCACACCGAGGGCGTTTACAGCTACGTTATATTATCAGGTGGAATTTGAGTAATGCAATTGATGTTTACAAGCTTAACTTCGAACTACTTAGAACTTGGAAAGCTTTTACCGAAAATAAAAATAGAAACAGGTCATAGGATAAACTTATGTATATTTTTTCCATTACACAAAAAAGTAGTGTAATACTAATTATATTATGTTGGTTACTGATTAAATCAATAGTTCTTTCTCACGCATCAGGTAGCTCTACAACCGGAGTAGTGACGATTAATGCAACCGTTATAGCGCAACCTGATTGTGTACTTTCCACAGGGAGTGATAGCTTGAACGTGAGTTTTCTTGATATCAGGGAAGACCTTATTGATGGTGTTTATTATAAAAAAACGCCATTGCCGATAAAATTACTTTGTAGACAAATTATAAAAAATGAACTTTCAATGAAAGTTAGCTGGAATAATATTTATGTTAGTAACGTAAGCGCTATTAAAACAAATATTGATAACCTAGGTATTTCAATATACCAGGATAATACCAGATTAAAAAATAATGATATTATTAATTTTAATTACTCTCAAACCGTAAATTTATTTGCTATTCCTATTAAACCTGTAGGTTCAACCTTAAGTAATGGAGGTGATTTTACTGGAGCATTGAATTTAATTATTAATTATCAATAAAGGTATCACAATGTTTAATATAAAAACTAATAAGACTATAAAAAGCTTTGCACTCATAATGTTAAGCTTAATATATTCTCCATTTTTAAAGGCTACGGCTGAAGTTGAAATAGTATTATTTGAGCCTTTACTGCTACCGGGAGCTGACCGTTTAACATATATTGTTCATAATTGGGATCTATTTGACCAAACACCGAGTCCTCCTGAATGTCGTGTAAAAGCTTGTGATTATGGTGTTGCCTGGCAAGTAGGGAACCCAAGTTCTGGTGCAACAATATTAGAAGCAGTTAGAATTTTGCCGGGTGGGGCTGGTACAATGGGGATGGTCGCTAAGATTTATAAAGAAAAATATCCCTTTGGCATAAGAAGAACTATTACAGGTGGGACTGTTAACGCCTCTGGCTCTAAGGTTTGTTTTGGTATGAAATTTCGTCCGTCAGATACCTATACAGTACAAATTGTACCTGGCAGCTACTGTACCAATTTGACTCCCACTGAAGTAAATAACTATTGTTATACTGAAAACGCGACTATCAATCACAATAGTTTTTCACCCGGAATGCGAAATATAGCAACTTCTCAGATTAGTTTTAGATGTTTAAATCCTTCTACAGTAAATATATCTATGCCACAGTTAGCAACAGATAATACTTTAGAGCTAAAAAGAGTAAATTCTTCCGCTAATAGTAATTTAAGAGCAAGATTAACGCTTAATGGTAGAGCAGCAAAACAAGGTGTTAATTTCAATGCCTCAGGTAATAGAATTACTGATTCTATCTCAATTGAATCAGAGCTAGTTGCTATAGGCTCAGTAGAAAGTGGAAATTATCAGGGATCTTCAATAATAATAGTTAATATTCCTTAATACACGAAATAAATATATTTTTAATTAAAAAATCAAAATAGCAACCCATCTTAAATATCGATGTATATCTCTATAAAATATACGCCGATATCTATTTTAGGTCGTATATTCGATATGAAGGTCGTCATAATAGGTAGTGTTCACGTTCAATGAATGTACCGATGATCTTATCGTGCATTTCAGCTGACTTAGAGTGGCCTAAATTTTTACGATTGAGTCGTTTGAAATCACCGCAGACACCAGAAGATAATGTTTAAAGAAAAATATTTCTATTTCAACTTGTTCGGTGCCATAGTTTTCCCCAAAAGAGTGAACGAATAACTTCAGTATTTCTCATAAACTTAATTTTCTAGGGGACCTATACAAAATCTAATACCTTGTATATTCGATTTTCTTACTCGAATAGGGCAGTATGGTGCGGTGATATTCACGGGCTTGCGCAAATATCTTGCCCGTTTTTCATTAGATTAGGATCAAATAAAACAAAATATAGAAATAGGAATGAGATAAATGGAACTCACTTTTTTGGGCACTAGTGCCGGTGTGCCAACAAAAGAACGTAACGTCACCAGCATGGTGTTAAATTTAGTGGGCATCCGCAAAGGTTATTGGATGTTTGATTGCGGGGAAGGAACCCAACATAGGGTACTTAACACCCTATTGAAAATACCTAGAATAGAGAAGATATTTATTACCCATCTGCATGGGGATCATATTTTTGGTTTACCTGGTTTATTATGCAGCCGCTCAATGGGTGGGGCGACCGATCCTTTAACCCTCTATGGGCCAAAAGGATTAAAAAACTATATTGAGACCGCTTTATCAATTAGTGATTCCTATATGACTTTCCCAATGAATATTGTAGAAATTGAAGAAGGTCAACTATTTGATGATGGTGAATTGATCGTCAGCGCTTATCGTTTAAATCATGGTGTTGAATGTTATGGTTATCGTATTGAAGAGCACCCTAAACTGGGAGCTCTAGATTCAGATAAATTATTGGTTGATCAGATCCCTCGCGGACCTTGGATGCAAGCGCTAAAAAAGGGTGAGATCATCGTTTTAGAAGATGGTCGCACCATTAATGGACAAAATTACCTAACTGCTCCTCTGCCTGGGAAAGTGATCGCAATTTTTGGTGATACAGCGCCGACAGAAGAAGCCTTGAAATTGGCGAAAAATGCCGATGTGGTTGTGCATGAAACGACGCTTGAAATGGCGATGGAAGAGAAAGCCAATAGCCGAGGGCACTCATCAACTCGACAAGCGGCTACATTGGCGCGGGATGCAGGAGCAAAACGCCTGATTGCGACACATATTAGTGGCCGTTATGGTCCTGAAGATATTGCTATGCTACTTAATGAGTGTCAGGTGATTTTTCCCGCCAGTGAAATTGCGAAAGATTATCTGACGATCAAGATCTAATAGATAAAACGACTCGCCTGCAAAGGGGCTATTTTTGCTGGCGAGTGGCTTAGTTAGCGAATGGCGTCACTTATTGCCTGACCTACCTGCTGAGTTGATGCACTCCCTTTCATATCAGGTGTAGTTGGTCCTTGAGCGATAACCTCCTCCATAACCCGCAGAATATCATCATGGGCATTTTTATAGCGCTCATCGCCTTCACCTAAAAAATCTAACATCATGGCACCAGACCAGATCATCGCCATTGGATTAGCAATATTTTTACCATAAATATCTGGCGCTGAACCATGTACAGGCTCAAAGAGTGATGGGAAATCACGCTCAGGATTGAGATTGGCAGAAGGTGAAATTCCGATAGTACCAGTACAAGCGGGGCCCAAATCAGATAGAATATCGCCAAATAAATTAGATGCAACAACCACATCAAAGCGTTCTGGCTGCAAGACAAAGCGAGCACAAAGAATATCAATATGCTGCTTATCCCATTGTATATCAGGATAATTTTTGGCCATCTCTTCAACCCGCTCATCCCAATAAGGCATGCTGATCGCCAATCCATTGGATTTAGTCGCTGAGGTAAGTAGTTTTCGAGGGCGACTTTGTGCGAGTTCAAAAGCATATTTAACAATGCGATCGACACCTCGGCGGCTGAAGATAGATTGCTGGATTACTATCTCCTGTTCAGTGCCCTCATAGAGGCGTCCCCCTACTGAAGAGTATTCGCCTTCCGTATTCTCACGTACCACATAAAAATCAATATCTTCCGGTTTTTTATTGGCTAATGGACAGGGAACGCCCGGAAATAGTCGCACTGGGCGTAGATTAACGTACTGCTGAAAATCACGCCGAAATTTGAGTAGTGATCCCCATAAAGAGATATGGTCGGGGACGATATCAGGCCAACCGACCGCGCCAAAATAGATAGCATCAAAAGATTTTAATTGTTCAAACCAGTCATCGGGCATCATTTTCCCGTATTTAAGATAGTAATCGCCACTTGCCCAATCAAAATGTTCAAATGAAATAGAGAGATGCCATTTTTTGGCGGCAGCTTCTAATACGCGAATACCTTCAGGCATGACTTCTCGGCCAATTCCGTCGCCTGGAATAGCCGCTATCTTGTAAATTTTATTCATTAGAGGACTCACTCATCGGATAAGTGTTGATAAAACTTATTATTATTGATTATTTACATGTAGCAGCTCATTGGCTAATTGTATAGCTTGGAGGGTAAAAAATGGCGGGGAAAGCAATTAAATCGTGGGATTAAATCGATTAGAAAATAAAAATCGAGAAAAAATTAGAAAGAGAAATGTAACGGGGATAACATTTTTTAGACTATGTGATCCCAGCCAGCATGATCCTAATGATCAGTAAATAATTTTTACAAACCCATTGCGACAATAATCTTCATATTCGTCAGAGAGCTTACGATTAGTAATGATCACATCAAATTGTGATAATTCTCCCATATTTGCAGTAGCAACTTCATCGAATTGGTTATATTCAACTAATAAGATCTTACGGATCGATTTTTCCATTGCCTTCTTTTTCATCGGCAGATCATCGAAGTTATAGCAGGTTACACCATAATTGGGATGTACACCCGCGGCAGAGATAAAGGCTTTTTTAGGATTAATGGAATCGAGCAGACAGGGTTGTGCGGGGTTGTAAAAGGAGTCACTTTTAGGGCGATATTCGCCACCACATAAGAGAACGGTAGCATTTTTTTTCTGGCTGAGAGCCAAGAAGACATTATGGGAATAACAAATACCGGTAAAATTAATCTCATCGGGGATCAGCGCAATCAGTGCTGACATCTCTAGACCATTATCAAAAAAAATCACATCCCCTTCGGAAACGACGCTTGCGGCCAAATTTGGTATATGCAACTCTTCAGCTTGGTCAGGGGTGGGAGTGGATATTTTCTGTTGTTCATCAAATTGATGGGCTGCAGGACGAGTAACAGAAACAACGTATCCACCAAGTAACGACATGGGAATAGGGCCTTCAGCATCCGCATTAATATCACGGCGAATGGTCATTTCTGAGACTTCCAAGATCCGCGCAGCTTCTTTTAAATGAATACGGCCTGAACGTTTTAAACATTCACTTAGACGGCGAAGGCGTTCTTTCTGCTTTGTCTCTATCACCGAGAGATCCTTTTTAAGGTGGCGCGGACGAGCCGCGCCTTTTTGATTAATAATCACTCTGGTTGGTATTCGCTCCGGAAACAATAGATACACTTGCACTTGCGCCAACACGGTTAGCACCGGCTTTGATCATTTTTTCTGCGGTTTCACGGTCACGTACACCACCTGATGCTTTAACACCAATTTCGTCGCCGACAACACTGCGCATTAGGGCAACATGATGCTCTGTTGCGCCCATTGTACTAAATCCTGTTGAAGTTTTCACAAAACCAACCTTCATTGTGCGGCAAATTTCACAAACTTGTGTAATTTCTTCATCAGTTAGTAGACAATTCTCTAAAATAACTTTAAGTGTTGCTTTACCACATGCAGCGAAAACAGCTTCAATATCTTGTTTAACGAATGCAAGGTCACCACTTTTGAGCATTCCAACGTTGATAACCATATCAACTTCATCAGCACCACGGCGTACCGCTTCTGCTGCTTCAAATGCTTTAGCTTCAGTCAAGCCAGCACCCAGAGGGAAGCCAACAACACAACAAACTTTAACTTCGCTATCTTTTAAACATTCGCTGGCTAATGGAACATAACCAGTGTTAACACAAACAGAAGCAAAGTGATATTCAGCTGCTTCAGCGCAGAGAGTTTTGATTTGTGCTGGAGTGGTATCTGCAGCTAAAAGAGTGTGATCAATAAATTTCGCTAAATTTTGCATTTTAAACCTTCCTATAATGGAAATGAGATAGATGAGGTACAAAGAATGAGGAAATGTGGCGCATTTAACACTTGAACATTCGTTATTCGAGATCTTAATCACAAATGATATTTTTGCAACATGTTAATGTTACTATTATATCATTATGTGACATATTTAACGCGAGGGATGAAATGGATATAGCAGTTATAGGTTCAAATATGGTCGATCTGATCACTTACACTGACCAGATGCCAAAAGAGGGCGAAACACTAGAAGCCCCTTCTTTCAAAATTGGTTGCGGCGGTAAAGGTGCAAATCAAGCAGTTGCGGCAGCAAAGCTAAATTCCAAAGTGATTATGCTCACCAAAGTGGGTGATGACATCTTTGCTGATAACACCATCCGTAATTTAGAGTCTTATGGTATCAACACGCGTTACGTTGAAAAAGTACCTTGCACATCAAGTGGTGTTGCACCCATTTTTGTTAATCAGAACTCATCAAACAGCATTTTGATTATTAAGGGTGCCAATAAATTTTTATCACCAGAAGATATTGATCGTGCCGCTGAAGATCTGAAAAAATGTAAATTGATCGTGTTGCAATTAGAAGTTCAGCTTGAGACAGTTTATCACGCTATCGCCTTTGGGAATAAAAATAATATTCCGGTACTACTAAATCCAGCGCCTGCCCAGCGTTCTTTAGATCTTGAGTACGCTTGCCGTTGTGATTTCTTTGTTCCTAATGAAACAGAGCTGGAGATTTTGACTAATATGCCTGTTGACTCAATGGATAATATCCGTAGAGCATCGCAATCGCTATTAGATCGAGGACTCAAAAATGTCATAGTGACATTGGGCGAAAAAGGTGTTCTGTGGATGACACGTGAGACCGAAGTACATGTCCCAGCCATTAAAGTAAATGCCATTGATACCAGTGGGGCAGGCGATGCATTTATAGGCTGTTTCTCACATTATTATGTACATACCAACAATATTGAAGAAGCACTGAAAAAAGCCTGTCTTTTTGCGGCACTCAGTGTAACAGGAAAAGGAACTCAATCTTCATACCCAAGCATCGAGCAATTTAATGAATTCGTTAAGCTCAATAGTTAAATAATAATATACTCGCTATATTTCAAGTTACAGATATATTTTCGGTAATAGTTTGGTAACTCCAATTATCTGAAACACTTTAGTTATTAATAATAGCTAAAGTGTAAGTTTATTGGAGAGCCCTTGCATGCCGATACCCTACACCTTGAATTATTTAGAGTAAGATAATAAATATAAGGGTTATTATGAACAATAAGAACATCACTCAATTGCCTGATGGCTACTTGGGTAAAACACCTCTATTTCAATTTATTCTATTATCCTGCTTATTTCCACTTTGGGCCTGTGCTGCAGCGCTCAATGATATTTTGATTACACAGTTTAAAAGTGTTTTTGAATTAAGTAATTTTGCATCTGCATTAGTACAAAGTGCATTTTATGGCGGTTATTTTTTAGTTGCTCTGCCAGCATCATTATTTATTAAAAAAACCAGTTATAAATCTGCAATATTAATTGGGCTAATATTGTATATTGCTGGTTGTTCGTTATTTTTCCCCGCTTCTCACATGGCAACCTACACCATGTTTTTAGCTGCAATATTTTCCATCGCTATTGGCTTAAGTTTTCTTGAAACTGCAGCTAATACTTATAGCTCTATGATCGGACCTAAACAGTATGCGGTTTTACGTTTAAATATCAGTCAAACTTTTTACCCTGTTGGTGCTATCGCCGGTATCTTATTGGGTAAATATTTGGTGTTCTCTGAAGGTGATAGCCTGCAAAACCAAATGGCGGGTATGACGGCAGAACAGATCCACAGTTTCCGTTTAGCTATGTTAGAAAATACACTCGAACCTTATCGTTATATGATCTTTGTTCTGATTGTAGTGATGATCTTGTTCTTAGTGACTAAATTCCCTAAATGTAAAGTAGCAGAAACAATAGATCATAAACGTCCTTCAGCGGCTGAGACTTTAAGATATTTAGCTAAAAATAAACGCTTCAAAAAAGGTATTATCGCACAGTTCCTTTATGTGGGAATGCAAGTAGCAGTCTGGTCATTCACCATACGTCTTGCGCTAGAAATGGGGGATATTAACGAACGAGAAGCCTCAAACTTTATGGTTTATAGTTTCGCTTGCTTCTTTATCGGTAAATTTGTTGCCAATATTCTGATGACTCGTTTTAATGCGGATAAAGTCTTAATTATTTACTCGATTATTGGCGCACTGTTCCTTGCTTATGTCGCTTTCGTACCTAACTTTACTGCCGTCTATGCTGCTGTATTAGTGAGTGTTCTATTTGGGCCTTGCTGGGCGACCATTTATGCCGGCACATTAGAAACCGTTGATAATGAACATACTGAAATGGCAGGGGCTGTTATTGTTATGGCCATTGTCGGTGCTGCATTTATTCCTGCAATCCAAGGTTATTTTGCTGATGCATTACATTCATTACAACTCTCTTTCTTAGTTTCTATGGCTTGCTTTATTTATGTTGGCTTCTATTTCTTGGGCGAACGTAAATATAAAGCAAAAAATGAATCAGCAAGTTTAGCTGCTGAGTCATAAGGTAACGTTATTATTTCAGAACAGGTAATAGCAATATTACCTGTTATTGAATTTAAATAAGTGGAGTAGAAAAATGAAAATTCCTTTATATCATGTGAATTTCACCGATAAGCCATCGATTATTTTACAAAGTGAAGATTTTAAAGTTACCGCGTTTAAATATGCTTCGGGCGTTGAAGGACTAAGAGTAGAAAATAATAAAGGTTATGTGACCATTCTTCCTTTCTTAGGGCAAATGATTTGGGATGCCGAATTTTGTGGCCATAATCTGAAAATGGAAAATATGTTTTCAGAGCCTAAGTCCGTAAAAACTGTAATTGAAACTTACGGTTGTTTTGCTTTCCATTCAGGACTTATTAGTAATGGTTGTCCTTCGGCAGAAGATACTCATGCTTTGCATGGCGAAATGCCTTGCGCTTCGATGAATTCAGCTTGGCTTACTCTCTCTGCGGATAAGATTGCGATTCAAGGTGAATATGAATATGTAATGGGTTTTGGTCATCATTATCTCGCTACGCCTGCTGTTACACTAGAAGCCAATAGTTCACTTTTTGATATTGAGATGTCAGTAACTAATCTAGCCTCTGAGCCGATGCCGCTGCAATATATGTGTCATATGAATTATGCTTATGTCGATAATGCATTGCTAACGGAAAATATTCCCGCTGCCGCTATTAAATTGCGTGAATCTATTCCAGGACATGTGAAGCCAACTGAGCAGTGGTTAGCCTTTAATGAGTCGATTAAATCAGGGGCTGTTAAATTAAACGTTTTGGACCAGCCTGAAATGTGCGACCCAGAAATTGTGTTCTTTATGGATAATTTAGCGCAATACGCTGCCGAACCTGAATTCAAAATGACAGATCCTGATGGCGCTACTTTTGTGACTCGATTTAAATCTGCGGAATTAAATTATGCTACACGCTGGATCTTATATAATGGTTCACAAAAAGTAGGTGCGTTTGTTCTACCAGCAACCTGCCGACCTGAAGGTTTTTTGGCGGCCAAAGGTAATAATACATTAATTATGCTGGCTAAAAATGAAACTCGCCATTTTAGGGTAACAACTGGTGTTGAAGAATAACAATAATAATTAAACTCCTATTTTGAGTATAAAGGATGGAAAAAATTAGCCATCCTTTTTTGGCTGATAACCAAGATCAATACTCGCCAATATCAGGTTATTTAACGTTACTACAATGTCATTAATAGACTAATCAATTAATGACATTGTAGATAATAACTAATCGGCCCTTCTCTGCATTGAAACAGCCTGTTTTATAAAAAGCACCTAGAATTAGGTTAATTTTAACTTCTCTTATATCCTATATGAAAAGTTTTTATGCCATATTTTCATGCGCACTATTAATCTTGTACAGAACATAAAAATTGCTTAAAAAAAGATGTCATTATTTGGGAGCTGTATTGTATGAATGAAGCACTTATTGCTAAATATTCTATTGGTGCGGGTATTATTGCTGCGTGTTTTTTTGGCTACTTTGTCCTTCAGTTTCTAGCTGAACGGCGTAAAAAAAGAAAAAAACATGTCATTATTCATATTAGTCAGGCTGTCATTCTTTGCTCAATTGTGATTGTTGCGGGCCAATATGCTCAAATGGCGGTGGCTGATTTTAATATTCACCTTATTACCGATAAACTGATCAATTTTGTTACTATCGCTTGTATCGTTATTATTCTACTGCGTAAATTATTTCAGCTAATCAATCGGCTAGAAAAAGCACAGATTAAAAAAGGCAGTGATCCAACTTCTTCCCGTATTGTTTCTCGCGTATTTAAAGTTACTATCTTTGTCATTATTATGCTGCTATTTGGTGAGCACTTTGGTATGAGTCTATCTGGCTTAATGACCTTTGGTGGCATCGGTGGGATTGCTATTGGTATGGCCGGTAAAGATATTCTCAGTAACTTTTTTTCGGGAATTATGCTCTATTTTGATCGGCCCTTTAATATCGGTGATTGGGTTCGTTCTCCCGATAGAAATATTGAAGGTACTGTCGTTGAAATTGGCTGGCGTATTACTAAAATCATGACCTTTGATCATCGACCCCTATATATTCCTAACTCAGTTTTTTCATCCATAAGTGTGGAAAATCCGGGCAGAATGACAAATCGTCGAATCGAAACGGAAATTGGTTTACGTTATGAAGATGCCGATAAAATTAGCGCTATTGTGAATGATATTAAGAGTATGTTGATACAGAATGAAAAAATAGATAGTGGACAAACCATGCTGGTCTATTTTAATCAATTTGCTGATTCATCCTTAAATATTATGATCTACTGTTTTACTAAAACTACCGTATGGTCGGAGTGGTTGGAAGCACAGCAAGGGGTCTATTTAAGTGTGATAGAGATTGTTCATCGTCATGACGCTGATTTTGCCTTCCCATCTCAAACGCTTTATATGGATAAAAGCATTAACCTGCCAGCAATGAGATAAATATTTGATTGATTATGCGATAAATAAAGAATAATTAGTCATAAGTTATTCAGAAAAATATTGCGATAATCAATCATTATTATTGTTAATATTCATTTGGTTAGATTGGTTTTGTTTTTATAATTGAATTATTTGCATGATCTGCATAATTTGACAATTCCAATCTTTCTAATGATCAAGTATATTGACGCCAAATTTCCCCAGTCAACGAAGAGCCTAAATGTAATGAACAAAATGAATGTGGCCTGTAGCCAAGGCGTTGCTACGTACTTTGTTAGCCAATTAAACATCATTGATATCGCAGATGCCCAATTAACGGAGATCTCGGCGGTTGTTCTTTCACTTGCAGATGCAGTATCTGGGGAATGGGAGCGAATAAGCCAAACGGGTTTTCATATTCCTGTTTTTATCCTTCTTCAGTCCAATGAAATTGTTGCTGATGAAATGGCGCTCACAGCAGCTGGATTATTGGTTGCAGACACTCAATTAGCTTTAGTTCAGGGGCAGTCCATTGAGCAGGCTGCCGAAGCTTATAAAGCACAATTATTGCCACCTTTTTTTGCTCGAATGACTGACTATGAAGCGCAGCAAAATATTACTTTTGCTTGCCCTGGTCATCAAGGTGGTGAATTTTTCCGTCGTCATCCGGTGGGTGAGCAATTTTTCCAATATTTTGGCGAGAAATTATTCCACTCTGATCTCTGTAATGCAGATGTGGCGATGGGGGATTTATTGATCCACGAGGGCGCGGCCAAAGAAGCACAAAAATTTGCGGCAAAAGTCTTTAATGCGGATAAAACCTACTTTGTGCTCAATGGCACTTCATCCTCAAATAAGGTGGTACTCAATGCCTTGCTGGCGCCCGGTGATCTGGTGTTGTTCGATCGTAACAACCATAAATCAAACCATCATGGCGCACTGTTTCAGGCAGGAGCGACGCCCGTTTATTTAGAAACCGCGCGTAACCCTTTTGGTTTTATCGGCGGAATTGATGCTCATTGCTTTACTGAAGCTTATTTACGCCAAGCTGTTGCTGAGGTTATGCCAGAGAAACAGCATGATGTAAGACCATTTCGTTTAGCGGTGATCCAACTGGGAACCTATGATGGCACTGTTTATAATGCTAAGCAGGTCGTCGATAAAATTGGTCATCTATGTGATTATATCCTGTTCGATTCAGCTTGGGTGGGATATGAGCAATTTATTCCGATGATGCGCCAATGTTCACCATTATTGCTCGAATTAACGGAAGATTCACCGGGCATTCTGGTAACTCAATCTGTGCATAAACAGCTAGCTGGATTCTCTCAAACCTCGCAAATTCATAAGAAAGATCATCATTTAAGAGGCCAAGATCGCTATGTTTCGCATAAACGGATTAATAATTCTTTTATGATGCATGCGTCCACCAGTCCATTCTATCCACTTTTTGCGGCGTTAGATGTTAATGCAAAAATGCATGCGGGTAAGAGTGGTCAATATATGTGGATGACTTGCGTTAAATTAGGGATTGAGGTCAGAAAAGAGATTTTACAGCGCTGTCGCTATCTTAAAACTTTTATTCCTGAAAGGGTTGATGGCCAGTTATGGCAGCAATATGATACTGATATCATTGCACAAGATCAGCGCTTTTTTAATTTTATTCCCGGCGAGCGCTGGCATGCGTTTGAAGGTTATGCTGACAATCAATATTTTGTTGATCCTTGCAAATTGATGCTAACCACACCTGGCATCGATGCCGAAAGTGGTGAATATGAAAAATTTGGCGTTCCTGCCACTATCTTAGCTAACTATCTGCGTGAACATGGCGTGATCCCAGAAAAATGCGATTTAAATTCTATTTTATTTTTATTGACTCCAGCAGAAAGTCAGCAAAAACTTGAGCAGCTGGTCAAACTTCTTGAACGCTTTGAGCAGTTACTGGATGAAGATGCATTATTACAGGACGTATTACCGGCAATTTATCGTCGCTATCAACAGCGTTATCAAGGCTATACATTACGCCGTTTATGTCAGGAAATGCATGATCTAAGCGTTCAATATAATATTAAGCAGTTACAGAAAGAGATGTTCCGTCGAGCGCATTTCCCACAAGTGGTGATGAACTCACAACAAGCACATTATGAATTTATTCGCGGTAATGTTGAGTTGAAACCTTTAGCTGAGCTTAAAGGATGCATTGCGGCTGAAGGAGCATTACCTTATCCACCAGGAGTATTATGTGTGGTACCTGGTGAAGTTTGGGGTGGTGCAGTGTGGCGTTATTTCCAAGCACTAGAAGTAGGTATTAACCAACTACCGGGATTTGCGCCTGAACTACAAGGCGTATATTTGCAAAAGAATAGTGATGGAAGCAGAAGTGTTTATGCGCATGTTTTGAAAAATGCGAAGTAATCAAAACTAGCCAAAAATCATTAGGAGGTAAACATGGATCAAACAAAGGATACATTAAGCTATGAGCAATTAATTGAGCGGGCAATGAATTCCGTACAGTTAAAAAATCAAATGCATTCTGATACATGGAAGATAGATCAAGCAGATTGGTCGGTTGATCAAGATGATGGAATTATTGTGTTTGAATCTCCTGAGCAGCTCCTTGTTACCGCCCCTGTACAGATTATTGGTACTTATGATCAAAGGGAAGGCAGCTGGATGTGGTCATGGGCGAATTCATCAATAGATCCAAATTTAACACATGAAGCAAAATCTGTTCTAGCTTATGGTGAGCGCAAAAATATTGCGCAACTACAGGAGTCAAAAAGTTTAATGTCTGAGTATCAAGCTTGGGAATTAACCGCATTGGCTTGCGAACTCAATGAACAGCAGGGCGTTTATCGTGGTTCAGCAGGTACTACTTTGATCTATATGACCTTTGGTGCTATTAGTTTAAAACAGAAAGAATAATAAATAGAAGGGACATTCTCTCTGTTTGTCCCTTAAAATTAATTACTTACAGCTGATAATTATTTTCAATTTCTCTCTACGAATTATCCAGAACTTATCTAATAAAATAATCTAGTAACCAATCAGTAAATATTATTTATCTTTATTACTAATTAGTTTGAACCTACTAGTTGGTAGTTTTTATGGATCATGAATTAACAACTCTATTACAGATAACGAATCAAGCCATCTGCTCGCCATCTTCTCTCTATGCTATACTGCGTCATTACCTCAATAAGGCCATTTTTCAGTTCCATTTCTAATTTATAGAGGGAACTATTGAGGTGCCGATAAAGCCAAAACTGACCAACGCGGATTAACATGCACGAAATTATACCAAACGAAAAAAAAACAGAAAGCCAGATAAAACAATCCATGAGCGGCTATAACAACCTAAACCGTGTTTCCGTTGCACCCATGTTGGATTGGACAGATCGCCACTGTCGCTATTTCCATCGAATGCTAACTAAAAATACCTTGCTCTATACCGAGATGGTGACCACGGGAGCGATCATTCATGGCAAAGGCAATTATTTGGCCTATAGCGATGAGGAACATCCGATTGCGCTTCAGTTAGGCGGTAGTGATCCACAAGCGTTGGCGCAATGTGCGAAGTTAGCGCAAGAACGTGGCTATGATGAAGTGAATCTGAATGTTGGCTGTCCCTCTGATCGGGTACAGAATGGTCGTTTTGGTGCCTGCTTAATGGCCGATGCTCAGCTGGTTGCTGACTGTGTTAAAGCGATGCAAGATAGTGCATCAATTCCAATTACGGTGAAAACGCGTATTGGTATTGATGAGTTAGATAGTTATGAATTTTTGTGCGATTTTATTGATACCGTATCAACGAAAAGTGATTGCGAGATGTTTATCATTCATGCGCGCAAAGCTTGGTTATCGGGGTTGAGTCCAAAAGAGAATCGCGAAATTCCGCCGCTGGATTATCCGCGTGTTTATCAGTTAAAACGCGATTTTCCCCATTTAACGTTGGCGATTAATGGCGGTATTAAAACCCTTGAAGAGGCGCAATTACATTTGCAACATCTTGATGGCGTTATGATTGGACGTGAGGCTTATCAAAATCCATCTATATTGACGCAAGTTGATAATTTGCTATTTGATTCTGCTATGCCTGTGACTGACGGTATTAGTGCGGTCAGACAGATGTATGCATATATTGAAGACGAGCTCTCAAAAGGGGCTTATTTAGGCCATATCACGCGCCATATGTTGGGGATTTTCCAAGGAATACCGGGCGCGCGTCAGTGGCGTCGTCATCTGAGCGAAAATGCACATAAACAAGGGGCAGATCTTGCGGTAGTTGAGCAAGCGTTGACTTTTGTAACTCGTGATTAATTATTCGCTTATCGATCTAATCTGATAATAGCAGGATCTCTCCGCCGTCGCTTTGAGGCAGTGAGATCCAATTTAAGCGATAAGATCTTAGGGGATCAGTAAACTTGAGCCCTGAGTTTTACGCTGTTCAAGTATTTGATGTACTTTGGCAGCGTCTTTTAGTGCAAATTGCTGTTGTGCTGGCACACTAACATCAATTTTACCCGCTAGGATCATATCAAAGAGTGCATTACTCGCTTGTTCTAACTCTTTTCTATTGGTGACATAACCGAATAAAGAAGGGCGCGTAACATAGAGTGAGCCTTTTTTATTTAAGATCCCTAAATCAACATCAGTGACAGGTCCTGATGCGTTGCCGAAACTCACCATCAGTCCTCTGCGTTTCAAGCAATCGAGTGAATCGAGCCAAGTGGATTTGCCCACTGAGTCATAAACAACATTCACTTTTTCACCGGCCGTTAGTTCAAGAACACGTTCAGCGATATTTTCAGTTTGATAATTAATCACTTCCCATGCGCCAGCCGCTTTTGCACGCGCCATTTTTTCTGCTGAGCCCGCTGTACCTATCATTTTGCCACCGATGGCTTTAGCCCACTGGCTTGCGATCAGACCAACTCCGCCAGCGGCAGCATGGAATAAGAATATCTCATCTTTTTTGACTTGATAAGTTTGATTGAGCAGATAATAAACGGTCATACCCTTAAGAAAACTGGCGGCGGCTTGTTCGAATGAGATACCACTCGGCAGTCGTGCAACCAGATTTTCAGGCACATTATGCACTTCACTGTAAGCACCAAGCGGCGCTTGCGCATAAACAACGCGATCACCGGGATTGAAAGCCGTAACATGAGCGCCCGTTTTAATGACTACGCCAGCCGCTTCAGTTCCTAGGCTACTTGGAAATTGGGCGACAGGATAAAGACCACTGCGTACATAGGTATCGATATAATTAACGCCTATGGCATGATTTTCGATTTGAATTTCATTTGGGCCTAGAGGCTTAGGGGTGAAATCACAGTAGGATAAGACTTCTGGACCACCATATTCAGTAAATTCTATACGTTTAGGCATGCTGCTCTCCTGAGAAAGAATGTTATCTGTATTAACCTTTCCAATATGATAGCAATAAATCGAATAGGTTATCTTTTTTCTTCTTCAATATGGAATCAGTTGTAGTTAATTAACATTTCTATCAATAGAAAGTGCATCCCTTATAAGCTGAGATTAGCGTATACTATTGCGCTGGAAATAGGTTGAGATGCGGATAAAAATTATGGCTAAAAAATACCCTTCAGATCGTTCGATGAATGGACCGAGAGACCAGCAGATGGAAGGGCTGAAAATGCCGCCTCACTCTCTGGAAGCTGAGCAGTCGGTGCTTGGGGGGTTGATGCTGGATAATGAACGCTGGGATACCGTCTCAGAGCGTGTTACTCAAGCAGATTTTTTCAGTCGACCACATCGAACAATTTTTGGTGAAATGCAGCGTTTGCTGGAACTCGGCAATCCGATCGATCTGATCACTCTATCCGAATCATTGGAGCAGCGAAGTGAATTAGATAGCGTCGGTGGTTTTGCTTATTTAGCTGAGTTATCAAAAAATACGCCCAGCGCTGCCAATATCAATGCTTATGCAGATATTGTGCGTGAGCGCGCTGTCGTCAGAGATATGATCTCAGTGGCGAATGAAATCGCTGATGCAGGTTATGATCCTCAAGGTCGAAGCAGTGAAGATTTATTGGATCTGGCAGAGTCTAAAGTTTTCCAAATCGCCGAGTCGCGAGCGAATAAAGAAGATGGTCCTAAGGGCATCGAGGCGATTTTAGCGGAAACCGTCGAAAAAATTGAGCAGCTTTATCAGCAGCCTCATGATGGTGTGACCGGCGTTTCATCCGGCTATCAGGATCTGGATAAAAAGACCGCAGGATTGCAAAAATCAGATTTAATTATCGTCGCAGCGCGTCCATCAATGGGTAAAACCACCTTTGCGATGAACCTCTGTGAAAATGCGGCGATGACAGAAGATAAACCGGTCTTAATTTTCAGTCTTGAGATGCCCGGCAACCAAATCATGATGCGTATGCTAGCTTCACTTTCTCGCGTCGATCAGACCCGTATTCGTACCGGACAGCTCGATGATGAGGATTGGGCGCGGATCTCCAGCACGATGGGGATCTTGATGGAAAAACGCAATATGTATATCGATGATTCATCAGGATTAACACCCACGGAAGTTCGTTCACGGGCGCGTCGTATTTATCGTGAACATGGGGGGCTGAGCCTGATCATGATCGATTACCTTCAATTAATGCGCGTGCCTGCGCTATCGGATAATCGAACATTGGAAATTGCTGAAATTTCTCGCTCCTTGAAAGCGCTGGCCAAAGAGTTACAAGTTCCCGTGGTGGCGCTTTCTCAGCTCAACCGTAGTCTTGAGCAGCGTGCAGATAAACGCCCTGTTAACTCAGATTTACGTGAATCCGGTTCTATCGAGCAAGATGCTGACTTAATTATGTTTATTTACCGTGACGAGGTTTACCATGAAGGCAGCGAGCTAAAAGGCGTTGCGGAGATTATTCTCGGTAAACAACGTAATGGTCCTATTGGTACAGTGCGACTAACCTTTAATGGCCAATGGTCCCGATTCGATAACTATCTGGGCCCAGCGTACAGCGAAGAGTAATTCTTTAATCAAAATCTGTTATATTTTAAGTTGCAGGTGCGTCACTGTACGCATTTTCCTGCATCTTGACTTATTTTTGGCCTAAAAAATTAACGAGGATAATAATGAAAGCGGCAACCGCATTAATTAACCGCCGCGCTCTGCGACACAATCTGCAACGAGTGAGAGAATTAGCGCCAAATAGTCGCCTGATTGCAATTGTCAAAGCAAACGCTTATGGACATGGATTAACCCAAGTTGGATGTGCAGTAGAAGAAAGTGTCGACGGATTTGGTGTGGCACGTCTTAAAGAAGCGATAGCATTAAGAGAACGTGGAATTAAGAAAAATATTATTTTGCTTGAAGGTTTTTTTGAGGCCGATGATTTACCTCAAGTGGTTGAACATCAACTGGATACAGTTGTTCATAGCATCGAGCAATTAGAAATGTTGGAGCAATTGTCCCTCCCTAAGTCAGTAAAAGTGTGGATGAAACTCGATACAGGTATGCACCGTTTAGGCGTATTACCTGAAGATGCTGAGTCATTCTATGCGCGATTAATGGCTTGTATTAATGTTCAGCAGCCGATAAATATCGTTAGCCACTTCTGTCAAGCTGACGTGCCCGCGTTAGATACCACTGCCAATCAACTCAAAGAATTTGAACAATTTATTCATAATAAGCCGGGTGAGAAATCTATCGCTGCTTCTGCGGGGATCTTATTATGGCCAGAAGCCCATTATGATTGGGTGAGACCCGGTATTATAATGTATGGCGCATCGCCACAAGAGCATAAATTAGCCACCGATTTTGGCCTTAAACCCGTTATGACGTTGAAATCAACACTCATCGCGGTACGTAAACATTCAGCGGGTGCTTGTGTGGGCTATGGTGAAACCTGGTGTAGCACGAGAGATACGCGTCTTGGTGTTGTGGCGATTGGCTATGGTGATGGCTACCCGCGTTGTGCGCCATCCGGTACGCCTGTGCTCATTAATGGACGTAAAGTTCCCATTGTTGGACGCGTTTCTATGGATATGATCACCGTTGATTTAGGTCCAGATGCCACAGATAAAGCCGGTGATGAGGTTATTCTCTGGGGAGAACAGCTGCCAGTTGATGAAATATCAGCACATACTGGGGTAATTAACTATGAATTGCTGACAAAATTAACCTCTCGCGTATCGATGGAATATCTGGACGAATAGCAAGTAAACCGTTACTTTTAAAGTACTAAAGAGAAAAACCTATACCTCAGGGAGTGGCCCAGTGTTTAAAAATGTCGATTCTTATGCCGGCGATCCAATTTTATCGCTGATGGATGTATTTAATAAAGATACTCGCGAAAATAAAATCAATCTGAGTATTGGTTTATATTATGACAGCGAAGGTAAAACATCCGAATTAGATACAGTGGCTAAAGCCAAAGCGGAACTCGATCAATTACCTGCATCGGCTTCCTTATATTTGCCGATGGAAGGTTTAAAATCTTATCGGGCTGAGATCCAAAGGCTGCTATTTGGTGCAGATTCTCCGCTGATTGCCGAAGAGCGTATTGCCACAGTACAAACTGTCGGTGGCTCTGGCGCATTAAAATTAGGCGCAGATTTTTTAAATCGCTATTTTCCTGATTCAGAAGTTTGGTGCAGTAATCCAACGTGGGAAAATCATGCCTCAATTTTTGCGGGTGCGGGCACTAAAGTTGATTATTATCCGTACTTTGATGAAAAAACCAAAGGTGTAAAATTTGATGAGATGTTGGCAACTTTTAATAGCTTGCCTGCCAATAGCATTATTTTGATGCACCCTTGTTGCCATAACCCAACGGGCTCTGATTTAACGCCGAGCCAGTGGGATCAAGTGACTAAAGTGGCAAAAGATCGTCAATTAATCCCCTTCCTCGATATTGCTTACCAAGGTTTCTCTACTGGTCTCGATGAAGATGCGTATGCGATACGCACTATGGCTGCGGCGGGTCTACCCGTTTTTGTCAGTAACTCATTCTCTAAAATCTTTGCGATTTATGGTGAGCGCGCGGGTGGATTATCCGTAGTTTGTGCCAGCCAAGATGAGCGTGATCGTGTATTGGGTCAACTGAAAGCGGGTGTACGTCGTCTCTACTCTAGCCCACCTTCTAATGGGGCGAAACTTGTGGCGCAAGTACTAACTAACCCACAATTGAAACAGCAGTGGCAGAGTGAAGTAGAAGCCATGCGCTTGCGTATTATTGAGATGCGTACCGTACTGGTTAATGAATTGAAAAAAGCCTTACCTGAGAAGAATTTTGATCATTTGTTGCTACAATCGGGCATGTTTAGCTATACCGGATTTAGCCAAGAACAAGTCGATCGCTTGAGGGATGAGCACGCAGTTTATTTGGTTGGTACTGGGCGTGTGTGTATGGCGGGTGTTAACCGTCATAATGTCCAGCGTATCGTAGAGGCTTTTGCTGCAGTAAATTGATTTTACTATAAAATAATTTGTTTTATAGATTTAAAAAAATCGCCTGTAACAGACTCTGTTATCAGGCGTTTTAGCTTTTAGTAAGCAACAATAATCTGCTTAGTAGCCCCGTTGTAAGATAGGTTTTAGGAAGCGAGCTGTATGAGACTCTTGACTCTCAGCTACCTCTTCTGGCGTACCGGCGATAAGAATTTGTCCGCCACCGCTCCCACCTTCAGGTCCTAAGTCAATAATCCAGTCTGCGGTTTTAATCACATCTAAATTATGCTCAATAACCACAATGGTATTGCCTTGATCTCTGAGTTGATGAAGCACAACCAGCAGTTGCTGAATATCGGCAAAATGCAGGCCAGTTGTAGGCTCATCAAGTATATAGAGGGTTTGACCCGTTCCACGTTTAGAGAGCTCTTTCGCTAACTTAACGCGCTGTGCCTCACCCCCCGAAAGAGTCGTTGCAGATTGACCCAGACGAATATACGAGAGGCCAACGTCGATCAATGTTTGGAGTTTTCTCGCCAGTGCAGGCACGGCATCAAAATAGCCACGAGCTTCTTCGATGGTCATATCTAACACTTCATGAATACTCTTGCCTTTATACCTAATTTCTAAAGTTTCACGATTATAGCGTTTGCCTTTACATTGGTCACAAGGCACATAGACATCAGGCAGGAAGTGCATCTCAACCTTGATCACGCCATCGCCTTGGCAAGCTTCACAGCGACCACCTTTGACGTTAAAGCTGAACCGCCCAGGTGTATATCCGCGAGCACGAGATTCAGGAACACCGGAAAATAGCTCACGGATCGGGGTAAATACGCCCGTGTAGGTAGCTGGATTCGAGCGAGGCGTACGACCGATTGGACCTTGGTCGATATCAATCACCTTATCAAAGTTTTCTAATCCTTCGATATCCAAATAGGGTGCGGGTGTGATTGTGGTCGCGCCATTGAGCTGACGCTGAGCAATCGGGAATAAAGTATCGTTAATCAGTGTCGATTTGCCTGAACCTGAAACGCCAGTGACGCAGGTAAATAGGCCAACAGGCAGTTTTAAGGTAACATTTTTAAGGTTATTACCTTTGGCGCCTATCAAGGTCATCATCTTGTCTTTATCGACAGGAACACGCTGTTGTGGAATAGCTATGCGTTTCTTGCCACTGAGATACTGGCCAGTTAATGAGGCTTCATTGGCAATGATATCGTCAATCGTCCCTTGAGCAACCACTTCACCACCATGAATACCCGCACCGGGGCCAATATCGATAACATGATCGGCGGCGCGGATCGCATCTTCATCATGCTCAACTACAATGACGGTATTACCCAAATTGCGTAGATGAACAAGGGTTTCTAATAGGCGGTCATTATCGCGTTGATGCAAACCAATCGATGGCTCATCAAGTACATACATAACACCTACGAGTCCGGCGCCGATTTGGCTAGCAAGACGAATACGCTGGGCTTCACCGCCTGAAAGGGTATCTGCTGAGCGAGAAAGTGTCAGATAGTTAAGACCGACATTAACCAAAAACTTCAGACGATCGCCAATCTCTTTTAATACTTTTTCTGCAATTTGAGCACGTTGACCACTGAGTTTTAAATTCTGGAAAAACTCCATCGCATGACCAATGCTAAAATCTGATATTTCAGGTAGCGTGGTTTTTTCGATAAAGACGAAGCGCGCCTCTTTACGTAAACGTGCACCATGGCAAGAGGTACAAGAGCGATTGCTGATATATTTCGCCAGCTCTTCGCGTACCGCAGAGGATTCCGTCTCTTTATAACGGCGATCCATATTATTAAGCACACCTTCAAATGGATGACGACGTACTGTTATATCACCGCGATCATTTTGATATTTAAATTCAATGTTCTCTTTGCCTGAGCCATAGAGGATTACTTTCTGTATATCATCAGTGAGTGAGTTAAAAGGGGCTTCAATATCAAACTTATAATGATGGCTAAGAGATTGTAGCATTTGAAAATAGTAAAAATTACGTCTATCCCAGCCACGGATTGCACCACCGGCCAGTGAAATTTCACTATTCTGGATCACGCGCTCAGGATCGAAAAATTGTTGAACGCCAAGACCATCACAGCTTGGACATGCGCCAGCCGGATTATTAAATGAGAATAGGCGAGGTTCTAATTCGCTCATGCTATAGCCGCACACTGGGCAGGCAAAGTTAGCGGAGAAGATAAGCTCTTCGGCCTCATTGTCATCCATATCAGCGATGATCGCGGTTCCGCCAGATAACTCCAACGCAGTTTCAAAGGATTCCGCTAAACGTTGCGCCATATCTTCACGGACTTTAAAGCGGTCAACTACCACTTCAATGGTATGTTTTTTCTGTAATTCTAATGTCGGCGGATCTGACAGATCACAAACTTCACCATCAATACGCGCACGGATATAACCTTGGCTCGCTAGGCTGTCCAGTAACTTAAGATGCTCACCTTTACGCTCTGTTACCACAGGCGCAAGTAGCATCAAGCGCTTACCTTCGGGTAGAACTAATACATTATCCACCATTTGGCTGACCGTTTGTGCCGCTAATGGGATATCATGATCAGGACAACGAGGTTCACCAACGCGTGCAAACAGCAGTCGTAGATAATCGTGGATCTCGGTTATCGTTCCGACCGTGGAGCGTGGATTGTGTGAAGTGGATTTTTGTTCAATCGAAATAGCTGGTGATAGACCTTCAATATGGTCAACATCAGGTTTTTCCATCAGAGAAAGAAATTGACGCGCATAAGCCGAAAGTGATTCGACATAACGTCGTTGGCCTTCAGCATACAGGGTGTCAAAAGCTAATGAAGATTTCCCTGATCCAGATAAACCGGTAATTACAATAAGTTTATCTCGAGGGATGATTAGATTGATGTTTTTCAGATTATGGGTGCGGGCACCACGAATGTCGATGTTATCCATTTACCACTTCCCGGATCGGATGATTTGATAGTAAGCAATCACAAGCGCATTATTATTACACAGTTCTGACTGAATGGATATACAGTATTATTTGACTGATATCTATTCCAGATGGTATCTAATAAAGAACAAATTTAGCAACCAGCGCGAATGCATGATAATTTCTCGATGCGATTCGCAAACTCGATGGTTATCATGTTCAACAAGAAACTTGCATGATAAACTCCCCCACCAAGTTTAGACCTAATTTATTGCATCAGGAGTGTTAAATGGCCAGCAGAGGCGTAAACAAAGTTATTTTAGTCGGTAATCTAGGACAGGATCCTGAGATCCGTTACATGCCAAATGGTGGAGCAGTCGCTAACCTAACTCTGGCAACTTCTGAAAGCTGGCGTGACAAGCAAACCAGCGAAATGCGTGAAAAAACCGAATGGCACCGTGTGGTTATTTTCGGCAAACTCGCAGAAGTGGCTGGTGAATACCTGAAAAAAGGTTCACAAGTTTATATCGAAGGATCTCTGCAAACACGTAAGTGGCAGGATCAAAGCGGTCAAGATCGCTACACCACAGAAGTTGTGGTTAATATCGGTGGCAGCATGCAAATGCTCGGTGGCCGTGGCTCAGATTCATCATCACAAAGCCAAGGTGGCCAAGGCAATCAAGGCGGTTGGGGTCAACCTCAGCAGCCACAAGGCCAAGGTCAATCTTCACAACAGTTCAGTGGCGGCAGTGCACCAGCTCCACGCGCTCAACCCGCAGCACAGAATGAACCACCAATAGATTTTGATGACGATATTCCGTTCTAATATTTAATTTATAACAATCTATTCTGAGGCCCCGATTTTTCGGGGCTTTTTTATATTTATTGGTTTGAATATTTGTATGATATTTACCGTACAACTAAATAATAAATTATCTCATCAGTGTTTGAGCGTCCTTTTTTGCAGCCTGCTCGACCAGTGCGGGGAAATCAGATTCTGTTATTGGCCATCCAGTGGTGGGTAAATTGGCCATATTATCAGTGGCATTGAGCTGAAATGTCGCTAGCTGTTTGAGTACATAGCCATGATAAGTATGGGGTAATGCTAAAATTTGCCCTTGTATTTTTTCTTGTTTCGGCTGTGAAGGCGCTCGCAGATCATCAATATTATAATCTCGGCGCATGACCAGTGACTTTTCAGGTATCCGTTTCTTATTATCCCACCAGAGGCCATTAATACTCTCAAAGGCTTGATGCGTTTGTGCAACTGATTGGGCATCAAGTTGTTTTAATGCCGAGGGTAAAATTCCCTGCATTGCCTCATTATATAAAATAATTGACTGACCGTGGCCGCGCGTAAGTATGGATATCGCCAAGCGTGCACCGAGCAGATTTGAATAGAGATCTTCTGGTGTAAATGCAGATATCTCCTCCGAAAATCCTGGGACGGAGTGAAAACCATACCATTGTGCGATCTCATGCCAGACGGCCAGTTGATAACCGAGGCGAGCCGCTAGATAGACGCTCAAAGTGTAACGTTCTGCCGCATCTGTAGGAGGTATAAATGCATGAAACTGAATATGACGTTCGGCCAATTCATTGGTCAATGTCAAGGTCCATTCTTTTCCAAGATTATGATAAATATGAGTAAAAAGATAATAACTTGAGTCAGCGGTATCTCTAACATGGGCGATATCAATAAACCCGCCTTTGCGCGTATAGATGATCCCCAAATTTTCATCACTGAGACCCGCCAAGGCGGCCATTCCATACCAGAAGCTGTCGTTATAATGGTGAATGCCAAGATTATTTATATCAGCGACATTATCAATACGATAAAAAGGTAATGGAACTCCCCATAATTGAACACGCAGATTATCACCAAATGCGCAGCAAGCTCGCAGACCCGTCGGCATATCAATAGGTTGAGAAACAGGAAAGTTTTCACTGGCAGTTTCGTGGGTTTGCGGTGATATATCCGCAGCTATCAGAGGAACTGTGGGGATATTCCGACAGCCAGAGAGTAGTAAAGTGGCTGACAAACTGATCGTTGCTAATGAAATCAATAGATAGCGCATTGGTGATTTAGCCAAGTGTTTCAAAATGCCTCTCCGACTTGAAAATAAAATCCACTACTCTCTTTTCCAATACCAAAATCTAGCCGAACATTCATCCTAGGTTTAAATTCAAAACGATAGCCGATACCTGCATTGGGTAACCAATGTCCTTGGCCTAAATGGTTAGCTTTTTCACTCATGGTGCCACCCCCAACCCATAATGCAATGCCATGACGCCAGTTGAGTTTTCGGCGGTACTCAATTTGGCTAGCAAAGATGTGATTATCTTGATAACGCCCTTGATAATAACCACGCATTTGTTGGCCATTACCTAAATGAGAGTATTGATCCCATGGTACATTACCTGCGGTAAATCGAGCATAATTATCAAAGGCTAATACAGTTTTTTCATCTATTGGGTAATAAAAGTTATATTGCAACGCTAGTGTATTAAATCGATTATCGCTACCAATAGATGGCGCATAGTAGGTATAGGTTAGATCAAATGCCTGCCCTTGATGCGCATTGGGTAAAAAATCACGGCTATCATAACTAAAGTTAGCACTGATACCTGAACTGGTTGAGTGATAATTATATTGTGCTGATTGCATATAGCGCTGAAATGGCTGATCGGCGGCTACCGCTTTTAGTGTATTGAAATCCCAGCCAATACCTAAATAGGTATATTCTGTCAGTTGGCGTAATAGTGCGGGAGTGAGTTGCAATTGCTGAGCACGATATTCACCTAAATGATCTTTTTTATTTCCAGCTCTATAACCGTGCCCCCAGTAATTTGTAGGTATATTATTGAGTGAGCCTGTAAGATAAAAGCGCCAGCGATCATTATCGAGATAAGTATGATTTTTTAGATTTAGGCCAAATGCCCCCGTTGATGAGGCAAAGCCGCTAAGCGATAGTGAAGAGATCCTAGTGTCTGGCTGCTCATCTGCTTGATATAAACCGACTAATGCCACTCCGACACCTAACTCTAATTCTGGCGTATAAAAAGGGCCGGGTAATATTCCCCAATCTATTGTTTTGCTTCGATCAAATTGATTATCTCCCCCTAATCCGGCAAGTAGGTCGTCGATTTGCGTACGTGTTGGCAAAATATCAGCTTGAGTGGCTTGAGTTATAAATAGGCCTGCAAATGCAAGCCTAATTAGAAGGTGACGAAAGCACATTAAAAACGATACTCTCCGGAAATAAAGAAGCTATTACGATTATTAAAACCTATTTCAGAAATAATATTAAAATTGCGAGTGACTTCTAGGCGCGCACCAATCAAATTACTCCATTTATGAGCAAGATGTTGTTTAACATCAAACTTCATATCAGGATCATTCAATTCACTAAGCATACCTTGAAATAGAGGGGGTAAATTAAGGCCGCTAATATCACCTCTAAAACGCTGAGTGATATCTTGGTACATTGCCCCGGTCCAGACTTGCAGTTTTGTATTGCCATGACCTTCAAATAGTGGTGAGAAAACAAATTCATAACCCACTCGCGGTGTAATTACTAAGGCTTTAATATCGCCATCGAGAATATCCAGATTCGTTTTGGTGTAATTTAAATCGAGTGTAGTAAAAACTTGGTTATAACCGCCAGCAAGGGTAAAACCAGCACCATAGGTTTTACCTTTAAACTCTAAATCAAAGGGCATTCCCCCAATAGGTAAAGGCATTTGAGCGAAGCCAAGATCTAAAGAACCCCCATTTAATATCGTATTAGAGGTGCCTTTGGTTTTGCCATATAGACCATAAACATTCATAAAAGGAAAGACCCAAGAGTCAAGTCGCAACATATGACTTTCACTTTTTTGCTTGGTTTTTCCTGCATCTATTTTCAAGGCGTTACCAAAATCTACATTTTTCGGCATAATAAAACCGATTTTATCTACGATAATATCTTGCCTAAGATTCATATAGTTATAATTTATTCCGAAAGGCTCAGGAATATCATAGCCTTTGGCGCGCGCTTCATCACCCCAGATGGGTAAAATGCGCGATTTGGACTCTGCTGGACGATTTAACTCCAATGAACCTTCATCATTTAATGCTTTTCCTCCTGATTGGCTGACACTAAGTGATAGTGATGGCCAATTATCTTCAGCAAAAGCACCTAGAGTTAAGAAAAGTGAGTGAGTAATAAGTATGGTTTTTAATATTTGATGTAACGACATAGCATGATCAACAAAATTGAGTTAAATGATGGCGAATTATATCTGTACATCTACCTAAAATAAGAGCTATACGTGCGATATCTAGCAGCTATAAGTGCGATATGGCAGAGATATATATTGCTAGTAATAATACATAGAGAATTTGTATGAAAAATAACTTATTCCATCAATAAAATTAGAGTATTTATGTTATTTCAGTGCTTATATAAAAAATACAAAGGATCTTTATAAAATAAGTAAAAAGCTAGAAAACATCATTTGATTAAAATACAACCTATCAGCCTAATGAAATATTGATTATTTTCACCTCTTTTTGAGTATATAAAGACCAACTGACATTTGATACAAGGTAGTTTGTTAATTAAGCCGAGAAAGTGACGTGAATAATATGAAAATAAACTCATTTATTATTTTAAATAAAAAAATAACAGAAGAAGCATTAGATTTTTCATCTCTTATTGAGGAATTAACCAAAGCGATAATTGAATATGATCAAGGAGAGATCTACTGCTCAAAAAGATTAGCGACGCCTTTGGGTGAACCGGCTGTGATGCTGAGTATGCCTGCGGTAGCCGAAGATATAGCGGTACATAAACTGATTAATGTAGTTCCAGATAATAAAATGAAAGGCGTTGACATTATTAATGGGCATCTATCTGCCTATGATACTCAAACGGGCTATCCACTATTTATTATGGATGGGCCCGTAGCAACAGGGCGCAGAACGGCGGCGCTCTCAATGTTAGGGATCAAAGCTTTTATTGGTATTCCTCAGGAAATACTGTTAATTGGTACTGGTATTCAAGCAACATATCATCTAAAAGCGATCGCTGAACTTTACCCATCTTGTAAAGTGTGGGTAAAAGGTTCTACGGTTGAAAAATCTAAGCGCTTTTGTTTGGATAAAAAGCAGCTGATTAATATTATCGAACCACTTATTGATGATATTATTCCTAGCAATATCAATGTTATTATTACTCTAACCACCAGTCTTGAACCTGTTTATAATTTACCAGCCAAAAAAGGATTATTAGTGATTGCGGTAGGTGCTTTTAAACCTGAAATGGCAGAGATAGGCCCCTTGACCCTTGCTGACAGCCTTATCTATCTAGATGATTTAATTGGTGCTAAGCAGGAGGCCGGAGATTTAATTCAGGCAAATATAGATTGGAATAGAGTAAGTTCATTAGCCTCTTTTTTATCTAACCCAGTAATACCAAATAGTCCGATTGTATTTAAAAGCGTAGGAACAGGCGCTTGGGATTTAGCTGCGGCGCGTGCAGTTAAAAAACGGTTAAATTTATAATCTGTTTTATGCTAATTTTTAAATATAAAGCTATATACCGTTTTTAAATAATGGAGTAAATATTATTTAAAATAAGTCGTAATACATCATTAACTGGGGCTATTATATAAGATAATAATCAATGTAATTGAACGGGAAATAAGATGTCTATACCGACAAAAATAACATTCTTTGAGTGGTTAATTCCGCTTGTTGTTTCAGGGCAGAAGGTAATTACCATCAGGGATGAGTCTGAAAGTCATTATGTTGTGGGCTCTCATGTTGAGGTTTCAGCATTAGAAACGGGAATAGCAGCTTGTTGGATAGAGATATTATCAGTAAAAAAGATCACTTTTGATGATATTTCTGAATATCATGCCCAACAAGAATCTTTGCCGTTAGATGATTTAAAGAAGCTGATTAGTGAAGTATATCCCAATCAAAATACACTTTTTGTTATTGGGTTTCGCTTAGTTAGCCGGTGATTTGATTTAACTATTGGTTTTTACTTAATTTAGTGGGTTAATTATTTAATCATTTTTTACCAATTTAAAGATTAATGTGATTTTGTTCTCGTTTTTATTGCTAAAAATATTTTTTGCGAAAAAACGATTGTTATTATTCGGAAGATATGGTCTTTTAGTAACAGAAGATACATTTTAACCTATAGCAGATTAGGAATAACCCGTGAATTTAACCACTCATCATTCAGCTCTACTACTATCCGCGCCAAGTGCCGCGGTGGTTGTGCGTGTGGTGGTGGTCGTCGGCAAAGCGCCGTAACGGGTCCGAATCAAACGCAGATTTCGAAACCCCGCCGGCGCAAACCGGCGGGGTTTTTACTTTTCTCCCCGCCTGAATCCGCCGAATTAAGTGAAAGGATAAAAACTATGAGCGAATCAGGTATGACAGCAGCGAGAAAAAAACAGTTTACCGGCGCCGATTTAATTGTTTATTTATTGGAGCAACAGGGAATTAGCTTAGTTTCAGGTATTCCCGGTGGTGCCGCATTACCTTTTTATGATGCTTTGAGTAAAAGTAAAAAAATTCGACATATATTGGCGCGTCATGAGCAAGGGGCTGGATTTATTGCCCAAGGTATTGCCAGAACAACGGGAAGAGCCGCTGTTTGTATTTCATCAAGTGGCCCGGGAGCAACCAATTTAGTGACAGCTATTGCTGATGCGAAATTAGATTCTATCCCGCTGGTCTGTATTACCGGACAAGTACCTTCTTCTATGATAGGTACAGATGCTTTCCAAGAAGTTGATACCTACGGCATTTCTATTCCTATTACTAAACATAATTATCTCGTTCGGGATATTCGCGATTTACCACAGGTTATCAATGATGCCTTTCGCATTGCCGAATCAGGCCGTCCTGGTCCAGTATGGATTGATATTCCTAAAGATATCCAGACAGCAACAATTGAGTTAGATGAGCTGCCAAGCCCACAAGCTAAAGATAAATTGCCTCTGTTTGATATGGAATTAGTGATTAACGCCGCTAAAATGATTAATGAAGCCAAGCATCCGGTTCTCTATTATGGTGGCGGAATTATCAGTTCTGATTCTACTAAAACTGCGATCGCGCTAGCAGAAAAAGCCAATTTACCAACCACAATGACATTAATGGCGCTGGGAACCTTGCCGATTCATCATCCCCTGTATCTGGGAATGTTAGGCATGCATGCGGCAAAAAGCACTAATATGGTGATGGAAGAGTCGGATTTATTGATTGTTATTGGCGCGCGATTTGATGATAGGGCTATCGGCCGAGCGGAAAAATTCTGTCCTAATGCCAAAATTATTCATGTTGATATCGATAAAGCCGAGATCAGTAAGATTAAAAAGCCAGATATTGCGATCAATGCCGATGCGGCTCAAATCTTAAGTTTATTACTGCCTTTAGTCGAAAGAAAAGCGCGTTCTGAATGGCTGGATCGAGTTAATCAATTAAAACAAAATTTCCCGTTAAAAATGGATAACGCCCATGATCCGCTGGATCACTATGGATTAATCTTGGCGACAGCAAAAGCGGCAGGTGACGATGCGATTATTACCACTGATGTAGGTCAACATCAAATGTGGGTTGCTCAAGTTTATCCTCTCGAGCGTCCACGCCAATGGCTGACATCCGGCGGATTAGGCACCATGGGATTTGGTTTACCAGCGGCGATAGGTGCGGCATTGGCATATCCAGATAAAACGATCGTCTGTTTTTCTGGTGATGGCAGTTTGATGATGAATATCCAAGAGCTGGCTACCGCTGCTGAGCATAATTTAAATATTAAAATTATTCTGATGAATAACCAAGCATTAGGAATGGTTCATCAACAGCAAGAGTTATTTTTTGAAAATAGGATCTATGCCGCAGCTTACCCTTATCAGACCGATTTTATTAAAATTGCTGCGGGATTCGGCCTTGATACATGTGATTTGAATAAGGAAGAAAATCCTGAAATGGCACTGCAATCGATAATGAATAAAAAAGGTCCTTGTTTAATTCATGCACTTATCGATGTTAGTCAAAAGGTCTATCCGATGGTTCCCCCAGGTGCGGCAAATATTGATATGATTGGAGCGTAATTATGGAATTAGAACATCAACCTATAGCACTAGAACTTATTGTGAGTAATCACCCCGGCGTTATGTCTCATATTTGTGGGCTATTTGCTCGCCGTGCTTTTAACGTGGATGGCATCTTATGTTTGCCACTGAAAGATGGTACTCAAAGCCGTATTTGGTTATTAGTTCAGAATGACGAGCGTTTATCACAGATGGTTAATCAAGTAGAAAAACTTGAAGACGTTAAAGAAGTGAGATTTAGTGATAATCTAAAAGTGTTTGATATGATGAAAAGCTATTTACAGTGATTGAACTCTGACACTATTTTTATACTTTTATATTAAAAATAGTCAGATCATTGGCGGAATGAATAGCGCTAAAAATAAATTGTTATTTAGCGCTATTCCAAATAAATAAACGGTCATTTTTAGATGTGTTTTGGTCAGGTTTTTCAACCTATATATTTTTGAATTTATATATTTAGGGCAATAAATGCAAAATCAACTCTATCTCACAGATAGCTACCAATTTAAAACTCAGACCACTATTTTAGCCTGCGGTGAAGATGAGCAAGGATCATGGATAGCATTAACGGATAATATTTTTCATCCGCAAGGTGGTGGGCAACCTGCGGATAACGGATCTATTAATCAGATCCCGGTCAGCATAAAAAAACAGTCAGATGGATTAATTATTGCTTATCCACAAACAGCATTGAATTTAGCGATAGGCGATCACGTGAGTGCTGAAATTTCGGCCACTGATCGTTGTCTGCATGCGGCCTTACATACTGCGGGACATCTATTAAATTGGGAAATGCGGAAATATGGTTGGATGGCCAATAAAGGACATCATTTTCCTGGGGAATCAAGAGTTGAATTCGAATCCATGGGAAGTGATGCTATTTCAGCTAGCGAATTAACAGCCCAACAAATTGAAATCGATATAAAGCAGCAATTATTGGCGAACAAATCTATTCATATCCATCAAGAAGCAGATATGCGCTTGAGTTATATTGATGATACCGAAAATATGCCCTGTGGCGGAACTCACGTTAGTTCACTCGGTAAAATTGATCAATTTGTTATTAAATCCATAAAATATAAAAAAGGTATTTTACGGATTAGCTATGATGCAATACATCAACAGTAACCAAATTTATGCTGTTGCGTGGCCGAGATGCGAATAAGACATCAAAATTGAGGCTGCAACATCTCCTTCAATACAGATATAAGAGTGAGGAAAGTTACAAGCAAAAGCATAAAACTCACCCGGCTCTAATAAAATACTCTGCTCGTCTTTTAATCGCAGCATGAGTGTACCGCTATGCAGCATAATATGTTCACGGCTGCCACCCATATGAGCGGGGCGATTAATCACAGCTCCTCGCTTCATATTTAACTGCCAAATTTCTGACGTATTTCCCATATTGATTCGAAACTTAAATTGCTGCGAATAGTCGCCTATCATTGGGATCTTAGCTATATGACAGGGGTACTCTTCATATTGGCTAGTAAATAAGTCGCCTAATGGAAAACGTAAAGCCGAAGCGATCGCTTCCAGTGTGTCGATACGGGGATTTGAATCACCCATTTCTAATTTAGACAATGCAGTTTTTGATATACCAGATAATCTGGCCAAATCATTAAGCGATAAATTACGAGCCAGTCTTAGTTGCTTGATTTTTGGACCAATTTTAGTATTTGCTTTAATGTTCACTAAAACCTTAAACGCCATAGATGAAAATATGGTCTAAATCATAACACTCAATAAATAAAATAACCAAAAGACAAATCTATTAAAATGGCATTTATTTTTTTATTTAAATCTTGCTTTTATTGTTATGACTTTTTTATAAAAAATGACGACTTTATTCGGAAGATTTTATTGAAAGTGATTCTTTTTTTAAGGTGTGACAAAATAAAAAAACACTTTATATTAATTGAAAGTGATCTATTCAAGGATTTATCCGCATGCCGTATGATATCTTGTCACCTGAAATGTTGATCTGTTTTTTCACCTTGTTTTTTGCATATTTAGTGTTTGGTATGGCGGGTTTTGGCTCAGCCTTAATTGCAACGCCTATTTTAGCTCTGTATATCCCCATCAGTATGATTGTGCCTATGCTGGCATTGATCGATCTCACCGCCTCGGTTATTAACTTGCTTAAAGATGGTAAAAATGCCGATTACCAAGAGATAAAATGGTTAATTCCATTGATGATTATCGGTAGCTTAATTGGCGCGGCGATCCTGATTAAAACACGCCCCGAAATTTTAATTCTTTTATTGGGTATTTTTGTCGTTTGCTACTCGATTCAAACACTATTTTTTAAAAAATCACAAAATCAATTTTCGAAAAAACTGGTAGTTCCTTTTGGTTTAATCGGTGGGATTTTTAGTGCTCTCTTTGGGAGTGGTGGGTTTCTTTATGCGATGTATTTATCGGGACGTATTAATGATAAACAGCGTTTTAGAAACACTCAGATGACCTTAATTGGTTTTAGTACCTTAACACGTGTGATTATCTTCTTATTTATGGGGATCTACCTCAATTTAGAAATATTACAGCTAGGACTCTTATTTGTGCCTGCTATGTTATTAGGTATTTTCACTGGTCGACACATTACATTGCGTATTTCACGTGAATTATTTTTAGCCTTTATTAATATTATTATTTTAGTTTCAGGAATTGCTTTGCTCTATCGTTATTTGTTTGTTTTATCCTAGTGAGCGCAGCTCCCCACCTGATAATATTGACGGTGGGTTTATTGTCACTCGGTGCTGATTATAAAGAATTAACTATGCTATGCTATACCGCTATATTCTCTTTATTAATGATGCATTTCCTTTTATATGACTATCTAAGGTCATTTTTTTAGCGAAAAATATCACAGATTTAGGATCGAAAAGCGGGTTTATATTAAAATGAATAGTGACAGTTGCCGTTTTCAGCATTTTCGTCGTTCTATCTTTTTTGCCATTTTTACCATTACTGCCAGCATTGGCGTTATTGGTATTGTTATCGGCCTGAGTATTCCTATGGTCGCGCTGAGATTGCATAATTTTGGCGTTAGCGAATTATACATTGGTATTATTTCTGCTGCTCCAGCCTTAGGTATGCTGCTTATTGCGCCAGCGGTACAAAAAATTGCCCAAATGTCGGGTAAACGCTATGCCATGTTGATCGCCACTATTATTTCTGCGATTAGCTTATTACCTTTATTAGCTTCATTACCTCTTTGGTTATTGTTTCCTTTGCGACTGATTACTGGGTTGGCGAGTGGGGTGATGATTTGTCTGGGTGAAACTTGGATTAATGAATTATCACCAGAAAATCGTCGTGGCCGTATTTTAGCTATTTACACGACAGTATTTACGGTGAGTCAACTATTAGGCCCCTCTTTTATTGCTTATTATGGTGTAGAAGATAAATCACCCTTATTAATTGCGACATTAATTCATCTCTTTTCAGTTATTTTGTTTTTATTAATGGATCAGAAAATCGGCGATCGCCTAGCCGAAACGGCTAAGCATGCCAGTTTTTCCATTTTGCAATTTATTAAAGTGGCTCCAGCAATTTGTGGCGGAATACTCTTTTTTGCCTTTTTTGACGGCACCATTTTATCAATGTTCCCAATTTATGGTTTGAGTATGGGCCATACAGAAGCTATCGCTGCTTTGATGATCAGCGCTATCTTGGCGGGAGATGCGGTTATGCAACTGCCATTTGGTTGGTTAGCTGACCATATGAACCGTGGTAAACTCTATCGTATCTGTGGTGTGGTTACCTTGGCTGCCAGTCTATTGCTACCATTTATGATCACTCATCAGTATCTGATTTGGCCGCTATTAATTGTTCTAGGAGCAACGGCTGGCGCTATTTATACCATCGCTTTAGTGCAAATTGGGCAGTATTTTACTGGTAATGACTTGATTGTCGCCAATGCCGCCGCGGCTATGTTGTGGGGGGTGGGTAATTTATCCGGCCCATTATTAGCAGGTATTGCCACCTCTTTCTCTCCGAATGGTCTACCTATTTTACTGATTATTATCGCGGCTCTATTTTTATGGGTATCGCGTGAAAAACTGAATGAAAAAGCATTAGTTAGCGAGTAATTTCATTGCCATCAATGGCGAGCTAATTTGATACTCCTCTCGTCTTTGGGAGGAGTATCAAATATTCTATGTGACCTGTTTACATCTTTAAACATCAACTTTGGAACAACTCGCGAGTTTTAGTGTAAAAACACTTGATTCTTACCCATACTTCAACGGATAATTCTTCGCCTCATTCATTCTCACCGTTTTTTTTCGTCACAAGCCAAACGATTGCGTAAATTAACGAGCAATAAATATATTTGTTCCGTTAATCGCATATAGCACTACGTAATCGATTACGTGTTCGACAGAACGGTTGTAATATCGAACTTTAATGCAGGGGAATACCATGTCTGGTCATCAGGCTTCGACAAATAGCACGCTAGATAAATATTTTAAACTTACTGAGCGCGGAACCACGGCTCGTCGTGAGGTTATCGCCGGTCTGACGACTTTTTTAGCGATGGTGTATTCTGTTATCGTAGTGCCAAACATGTTGGGGCAGGCTGGATTCCCACCCACGGCTGTGTTTATTGCCACCTGTTTAGTCGCGGGCTTAGGCTCTCTATTGATGGGATTGTGGGCTAACTTACCGATGGCGATCGGTTGTGCCATCTCCTTAACTGCATTTACCGCATTCAGTTTGGTCTTAGGGCAACAAGTGAGTATTCCTGTTGCACTTGGTGCCGTTTTCTTGATGGGTTGTCTATTTACCTTAATTTCCGTCACTGGAATACGTACTTGGATTTTACGCAATATGCCGATGGGGATTGCCCATGGTACGGGAATTGGTATTGGTCTTTTTCTACTATTAATTGCGGCTAATGGTGTAGGTTTAGTGATCAAAAACCCTGCCGTGGGTCTACCTGTCGCGCTGGGTGAATTTACCTCTTTCCCTGTCTTGATGTCATTGATTGGTTTAGCGGTGATTTTTGGTCTAGAAAAACGTCGGGTACCCGGTGGCGTTCTGTTGGTGATTGTTGCTATCTCCATTATCGGTCTTATTTTTGATCCGGCAGTAAAATATCAAGGCTTTTTTAAGTTCCCTTCTTTCGGCGATGATGGCTTAGCGCTGATGTTTAGTATGGATATAATGGGAGCTTTACAGCCAGTGGTATTACCGAGTTTGCTGGCATTAGTGATGACGGCCGTTTTTGATGCCACAGGAACGATACGTGCTGTGGCTGGGCAAGCAAATCTGCTCGATAAAGATGGGCAAATTATCGATGGGGGCAAGGCATTAACAGCCGACTCCGTCAGTAGTATTTTAGCTGGTGCTATCGGAGCTTCTCCTGCGGCGGTCTATATTGAATCGGCGGCAGGGACAGCGGCGGGTGGTCGAACTGGCTTAACGGCAACGGTTGTTGGAGTGCTATTCTTACTTATTCTGTTCTTATCACCACTCTCTTATCTAGTGCCAGCTTATGCTACTGCACCTGCATTAATGTATGTGGGTTTATTGATGTTAAGCAACGTTTCTAAGCTAAACTTTGATGATTCTATTGATTCCATGTCAGGTTTACTCTGTGCGGTGTTTATTGTGCTGACTTGCAATATTGTCACCGGCATTATGCTTGGATTTGCCTCTTTAGTTATCGGCCGTATTTGTGCCGGTGATTGGCGTAAGCTTAATATTGGTACGGTTATTATTGCAGTGCTTCTAGTAGCGTTTTATGCTAGTAATCTCGCTATATAATTAATATTGTAAGGTGTAGGGGAGCTAATTTCCCGCACCTTAACGTTTTATCGTGATTAATCTTAAAATTCAAATTATTTACCCGCCAAGTACCTTGTTGAGGATAGAATATAAGCAAGGCAGTGAAAAGCGTGGAAATACTCGTTTTTCCACCATTTCCTCGCTTTATTCAAATATCATGGCTGAATTTTGCTATCCTACCAGCAATTAGCAGGTCACAATTTATGGTTTAACCCGTTGTAAAGCTACCAGTAAGGGCAACATGGAAATTTTCTTTACTATTCTTATTCTGATTTTGGCTGTCTCTGTCTCTGGAGTGGTGACCAAGCTTATTCCTTTTCGTGTACCACTTCCTATTGTACAGATTGCCATTGGTGCGTTATTAGCCTGGCCTCAATTTGGGTTACACGTTACATTTGATCCTGAACTCTTCTTAGTTCTTCTTATTCCACCCTTGCTATTTGTCGATGGCTGGAAAACGCCAACGCGTGAATTTTTCCAGAATGGGCGTGAAATTTTCATCCTTGTTCTGGTGCTCGTATTAGTGACTGTTATCGGTATTGGTTACCTCATCTACTGGATGATGCCGGGTATTCCATTAATCGCCGCCTTTGCCCTTGCTGCTGTTCTCTCACCTACAGATGCGGTGGCTTTATCCTCTATTGTGGGGAAAGGCCGTATTCCAAAACGAATGATGAGTATTTTGGAAGGTGAAGCATTAATGAATGATGCTTCCGGCTTGGTTGCACTGAAATTTGCCGTTGCTATTGCGATGGGTACTATGGTGTTTACCGTTTCTGGCGCGACTATCGAATTTTTTAAAGTGGCTGTCGGCGGTCTATTGGCCGGTATCGCAGTAACTTGGTTGTACAGTAAATCATTACGTTTGATGAGTCGTTGGAGTGGTGATGAACCCGCCACTCAAATCGTTTTTATGCTGCTGTTACCTTTCGCCTCATACATGATCGCAGAGCATATCGGCGTATCAGGAATTTTAGCTGCAGTTGCTGCGGGTATGACAATTACCAAATCTGGTGTGATCCGCAATGCCCCACTGGCGATGCGCTTAAGAGCCGATAGCGTCTGGACGATGCTCGAGTTTGTTTTCAACGGTCTGGTCTTTATCATGTTGGGTCTTCAGTTACCCGGAATTTGGCAAACGTCGGTTATCCAAGCTGAATTAGATCCTAGCGTTGAAACTTGGATGCTATTTGCTTCCGTTGCGATGATCTATTTCGCCTTATTGTTACTGCGTTTCTGCTGGTTATGGCTGATGAAAAAATTCAGTCGTTTATTCCTTAAGAAGAAACCTTTGCAGTTTGCCAATTATACAACGCGTGAATTATGGTTATCCTCCTTCGCAGGTGTTCGCGGTGCTATTACCTTAGCGGGTGTGCTATCTATTCCGCTCTTCTTACCGGATGGCTCGCCTTTCCCTGCCCGATATCAGTTAGTGTTTATTGCCACAGGAGTGATCCTGTTCTCCATCTTTATGGGAGTCGTGGCATTACCTGTGTTACTGCGTAATTTTATCGTTGGTGACAAAGAGGCTGATATTAATGAAATTCGGATGGCTAAGTCTGCCATGGCCGAAGTGGCTATCGTCAGTTTAAATAAAATGGAAGCGCGTTTATCTGCTGACGCTGAGGAGAAACTCGATCCCGAGGATATCAGCGAGGTAGCGTCCCGTGTGACTGGTTATCTAAGACGTCGAACCTCTGGCGAGGGCGAGCTAGAACATAATATGCTGGTGGAAGATCTAGAGAGACGTTTCCGTTTAACCGCATTGCGTGCTGAGCGAGGTGAGCTTTACCATCTGCGCGCAACACGTAAAATTAGCAATGAAACACTTCAAACGCTGCTCACAGACTTAGATTTACTGGAAGCACTTTTGGTCGAAAAAGAACATTAATACGGGCTTTATATTCGATGTGGTTATTGGTCATTACGACGCTGCTTTGGGCAGCGTCTTTTAGTCTTATTGGGGAATTTCTCGCAGGTCAGGTTGATAGCTGGTTTTCGGTATTGATGCGTGTCAGCCTCGCCGCTCTGGTCTTCCTTCCCTTTCTACGCTGGCGCGGGATCTCAACCAAGGTTATTGCGCTGTATATGCTAGTTGGTGCTTGCCAACTGGGCATTATGTACCTATTTGTTTTCCAAGCTTATAATTATCTGACTGTAGCTGAATTCTTGTTATTTACTGTCTTAACGCCACTGTATGTCACCTTAATTTATGACTTACTTGAAAGACAAAAGTTACGTTGGGGTTATGCTTTTAGCTCATTATTGGCGGTGATCGGCGCAGCTATCATTCGTTTCGATCACTTAAGTGAATCTTTTTGGATTGGATTACTCTTCGTTCAATTAGCCAATATTTCATTTGCCATAGGGCAGGTTGGCTATAAGCGGATGATGGAAATACATCCTATTCCTCAGCGGCAGGCATTTTCTTGGTTTTATTTAGGCGCTACTGCTATTGCACTGACCGGATGGCTATTGTTTGGCAATAAATCGCTATTACCGACAACGAGCATTCAGTGGACTGTACTGCTTTGGTTGGGGATAGGCGCTTCAGGTATCGGCTATTTTATGTGGAATTACGGCGCAACACAGGTTGACGCCGGCACTCTTGCTATTATGAATAATATGCTGATACCGGCGGGTTTATTGGTTAACTTTGCCATTTGGCAGCAGCAACCTGACTGGATAAGTTTTACCATTGGAGGGAGCTTGATAGTGGCTTCTCTGTGGGTGCATCGACGTTGGATCCTCTCACCGGCTTTACAAATGAAAGATGCTCAGCGGCGTGCTGGCTTGCCGAACGAGTAAATGCATCTATCGCTGGCTGTTGCTGTTCGCCTTCGCGGCAAGCGGCGTATAGCCGGCTCCAAAGTCCATTTCCTAAGGTTTTTGTTTTAACCAATCCTTGCCTTTCAAATGAGTCCACTGCCCAGTGAGGAAGTGCGGCAATTCCCATTTTAGCTGCGGCCATTTGAATCAATAACAGAGTGTTATCTACCGTTTTCACCTGTGGGGAAACGCCAGCTGGCTGTAAAAAATGACGCCAAACATCAAAACGGTCACGTTGCACCGGATAGATCAGCAAGGTCTCATTAGCGAAATCCTGTGGTTGAATATGCAATTTATTGGCTAATGGGTGGTCGGTAGCCACAACCAGTTTAACTTCGTAATCAAACAAGGGGGTGTAGTGAAGCTCACTCTCATGCAAGATATCGGAAGTCATCACAATATCTAACTCTCTGCTGAGTAACTCAGGCTGCGGATCAAAGGTCACTCCAGATTTAAACTCCACATTAACTTGAGGCCAAGTCTCTCTAAAACCTTGTAGCGCAGGTGTTAGCCATTGAATACAACTATGGCATTCAATCGCGATACGCAACGTTGAAATGCCGGGTTCTTTACATACTTTGATCGCATCTTTCACCAAAGGCAATATCTGCTGCGCTAGCTGAAGTAGCACCTCACCTTGAGGCGTAAAACGCAAAGGTTGGCTTTTACGAATAAATAATTTAAAGCCAAGACGATGTTCAAGGTCACTAAACTGATGTGATAGTGCCGATTGTGTTTGATGTAACTGTGTTGCCGTTGCCGCCAAAGAGCCGTGGAGGCTGAGTACATGCAATGTTTTTAAGTGTTTTAATTCAATCATGAGAAACCTTCACGGTGGTAATGAATAATTTGCGCTTGAGCTTTATACAGTACCTGTTGATTATAGATGTGTAAACATCTAGACGGCTAAAATTTTAAGGGGTTACTATGACAGTCATTAATCACACGCTTGGTTTTCCACGTATCGGCTTGAAAAGAGAGCTAAAAAAAGCACAAGAGAGCTATTGGGCGGGGAAAATAAATCAGCAAGAATTAATTGAAACCGGGCGTGAATTACGTGCTCGTCATTGGCAGCAACAAGCTAACGCGGGTGTTGATTTAATTCCAGTTGGTGATTTTGCTTGGTACGATCAGGTTCTAACGACCAGCTTATTGGTAGGAAATGTGCCGCCTCGTCACCAAAATAGTGATGGCAATATCGATCTTGATACACTCTTTCGTATCGCTCGTGGTCGTGCACCAACTGGTGAGCCAGCGGCAGCCTCGGAAATGACCAAGTGGTTTAATACTAATTACCACTATCTTGTGCCTGAATTTCAACTAGGCCAGAAATTTAAGCTATCTTGGACGCAACTGTTTGATGAAGTGGATGAAGCTTTGGCCTTGGGTCATAAGGTGAAACCCGTATTAATCGGGCCTGTGACCTATCTGTGGCTCGGCAAAGTTAAAGGTGAGGCGTTTGATCGTCTTAGTCTATTAAAGGAGCTACTACCTGTCTATCAGCAGATTTTGGCTAAGTTGGCTGAACGAGGCATTGAGTGGGTACAAATTGATGAGCCTGCGCTGGTTTTAGATTTACCCTTAGAGTGGCAAGAAGCCTATCAAGTCGCTTATAAGGCGCTGCAAGGTAAAAGTAAAATCTTGCTAACTACCTATTTCGACAGTATTAATCATCATTTGTCGCTAATCAAATCATTGCCTGTGCAAGGGCTGCATATTGATTTAGTGGCGGGTCAAGATGATCTACAAACGATTGATCAGGCATTAGATAAAGATTGGGTTTTATCACTGGGATTAATCAATGGCCGTAACGTATGGCGTGCAGATCTGGGTGAAAAATTTGTGCAAGCGAAACAGCTGCAAGGAAAACGTCCAATTTGGATTGGCACCTCTTGCTCCTTGCTGCATAGCCCAATTGATTTAAATGATGAAACGCGTTTAGACGAAGAAGTGAAAAGCTGGTTTGCCTTTGCGTTGCAAAAATGTGAAGAGCTGTCATTGTTAACTAGTGCGCTTAATGGTGTGAAAGGAGTGACAGCGGAAACCTTAGAAACATATAGCGCACCGATTCGAGCTAGAAGAACCTCGACACGAGTTAATAATGCCGCTGTAGTAGCACGATTGGCGGCAATTAAAACCGGTGACGCAGAGCGCACTAGTCCATATGCTGAGCGGGCTAAGCAGCAGCGCGCTAGATTTAATTTACCTTTATGGCCAACGACGACAATAGGTTCATTCCCACAAACCGCGGATATTCGCACACTGCGTTTAGATTTTAAAAAGGGCAATGTAGATACCTCCTACTACCGTACTAGTATTAGTGAACATATTAAGCAGGCGATCAGAGAGCAGGAGCAACTGGATATCGATGTCTTAGTTCATGGCGAAGCTGAACGTAATGACATGGTCGAATATTTTGGTGAACATTTTGATGGTTATATATTCACCCAAAATGGTTGGGTACAAAGCTATGGCTCACGTTGCGTGAAACCACCGGTGATTATCGGCGATATTAGCCGCCCAGAAGCCATTACTGTTGAGTGGGCTAAGTATGCGCAGTCATTAACCGAAAAACCGGTCAAAGGCATGTTAACAGGCCCAGTAACCATTCTCTGTTGGTCATTCCCACGGGAAGATATCAGCCGCGAAACAATTGCCAAACAGATTGCATTAGCATTACGCGATGAAGTGGATGATTTACAGAAAGCGGGAATTGGTATTATCCAAATTGATGAGCCTGCGCTGCGTGAAGGATTACCACTGCGTCAGGCTGAGTGGAAAAACTACTTAGATTGGGCTGTTGATGCCTTTAAACTGAGTGCCGCTATTGCCGACGATGAAACACAGATTCATACTCATATGTGTTATTGCGAGTTCAATGACATTATGGACGCGATTGCAGCACTGGATGCCGACGTGATCACCATTGAGACCTCGCGTTCCGATATGGAGTTATTGGAAACCTTTAAAACCTTCGATTACCCGAATGAAATTGGGCCGGGCGTCTATGATATTCACTCACCAAATGTGCCAAGCGTTGAATGGATTGTGGCTTTGCTGAGAAAGGCGGCGGATTGTATCCCAGTGGAACGTCTGTGGGTTAATCCAGATTGTGGTTTGAAAACACGTGGTTGGCCAGAAACGCGTCAAGCCTTGGCAAATATGGTTGAAGCCGCTAAGCAGTTGAGAGCAGAAACAGATGCCTAATTATATGGATATGAATTAGATAAAATTGTGACTTCAATCGTTGTGAATAAAAAAAAGATCCTTTAATAGGATCTTTTTTTATAGAAAGTTTTTGCGTGGGAAATAATGATTTTTATATTTTTATCCATCAATCTTTCATCATCATAAAGATAAGATGCTAAAGATTGCAAATCACTATTTTATATTAGCAATTTGCATAAATGCATTATCCAAACAGCTTCTCTTTCAGCATATTCATGCCAACTGTGGCCAAATCAACGTCAGCTGGGATCTCACCATTGGGCGTGGCTTTATTAATCAGCTTAGGGAGATATTTAGCAATCAAAGCGCTGGTTTCGGTTAGATCAAAACCGACTTTATCAGCAAGTTGTTGAATACTGGCGGAGCTAAATATTTGGACTAGCTGATCAATGCTAATAGGGGCGTTATCTTGGTTGCTGATCCAAGATTGAATAAGATCACCGAATCCCTGTTGATTAAATTTATCAACTAACCCCTGAATATTCCCCTGTTCCTCAACCCAAGTGATAACGGATTGAAACTGATTCATTTTATCTCCAGCGGCTAGGGTAAGCAGCTGATCAAATAGGCCCATTCGGACTCCTTAACAAACATAATAAATGACTCGAACAGTAGATGATGAGCCAGAGAGGGGGCTATTTTGAGCAATTTCATTCTAAGGTCAATAAAAACCGCATAAATTGATCTTTTGCTCATTGCTGAGCAGCTGCAACAGTGGCTTCTGCTTGTGATTCTTTGTCAAAATACAAGCTGCATCACAAAAATTTTAACATTTTTCTGTGAATCACTATTATTGATGTTAAGTTATAAATAATGATTAATATCAGTAAATTATAAGATATTAATTTATTTTTAAATATATTATCAGTGTGATTTGTGTCATGTGTTTGTTAATTTATCTGTGTAAGAATTAATCACAGTAACAAAGATTAACAACACTAGGGGTCATTATGGGAAAAATAGTTAACCAGATTGGCGTCATTGGTCTTGGTTCCATGGGAATGGGGATTGCTAAATCTCTAATAAAAACACAATTGATAACCTATGGCTTTGACCTCAATAAACAAGCATGTGAAGAGCTGAAAACAGCCGGTGCAAAGGCAATCAGTAATAATGCGGCGGATTATGCCAATGAGCTCGATGCATTATTATTGGTAGTCGTAAATGGTAAACAGGTTGAAAGTATTCTGTTTAATGGTGATTCGCCCTTAGTTGAAAAGCTACGTCCGGGAACCATTATTGTGCTTCATAGCACATTAGCTGCGGAACAGGCGAAGGCGATTGCACAGCGATTAGCCCTCTTTGAGCTCCCCTTATTAGATGCTCCTATTTCAGGAGGCGCTGTTAAAGCCGAGGCGGGAAAATTGACGGTGATGGCCTCAGGTGATCCTGAGCTATTCGAGCGTTTGGCGCCTGTTTTTGCTGCAACTACCGAGCGTCTCTATCGTGTCGGTGATGAGATAGGTATGGGTTCAACAGTGAAAACCATCCATCAGCTATTGGCGGGTGTTCATATCGCCGTCGCTGCTGAAAGTATGGCGCTTGCAGCCAAAGCAGGTATCGATCTCGATCTTATGTATGAAATTGTCACTCATGCCGCGGGCAATTCATGGATGTTTGAAAACAGAATGCAACATGTTCTCGAGGGTGATTATTCGCCTAAATCTTCTGTCGATATTTTCGTTAAAGATCTTGGCTTAGTAATGGAAGCAGGAAAGGCGCTCAATTTTCCACTCCCTTTGGCTTCAACCGCTCATCAGATGTTTATTGCCGCCAGCAACGAAGGATTGGGTTTGCAGGATGATAGCGCGGTGATCAAGACCTTTAAAGGCATCAAATTACCGGAGAAAAAATCATGACAATTAAACTCGGTGTGATTGCCGATGACTTCACTGGCGCTACCGATATTGCCGGTTTTATGGTGCAGAATGGCTGGAAAGTGGTTCAACTCCTTAATGAGCCTGATAAAAACACCGCTGTACCTAAAGATGTCGATGCCATTGTGATTAGCTTGAAAAGTCGTTCTTGCCCTGTGGATGAAGCGATTAATGCTTCAGTTAACGCTTGTCATTGGTTAACCGAAATCGCGGGTTGTCAGCAGATATTTTTTAAATACTGTTCTACTTTCGATTCGACTGAAAAAGGCAATATTGGTCCTGTTACCGATGCACTTATGCAGGCGTTAGATACTGATCTTGCGTTAGTTTGTCCGGCTCTTCCGGTTAATGGGCGCACTGTGGTGCATGGTCACTTATTTGTGAACGGCCAGCTATTAAATGAAAGCGGTATGCAGCACCATCCGGTTACGCCGATGACAGATGCTAATTTGATGCGCTTGATGGAAAAACAGTCTCAAGGTAAAGCGGGATTAGTGGATCTCTCTGCTGTGCGTCAAGGCGCTGAGAGCATTAACGCACAACTGAGCGAATTAAAACAACAGGGCGCTCGCTATGCCGTGATCGATAGCATGACCATGGATGATTTACTGCCTATCGCAAAAGCCGTAAGCCGTATGCCGCTATTAACGGGTGGTTCTGGTTTGGGGGCAGCATTAGCCAGCGTTAACTCAGGCAGTGATTGGGGTAATGTGACCGCTCGCGGTGCAAAGCCATCGGCTAAAGGTCGTAAAACTATCATATTATCAGGCAGTTGTTCAGTAATGACCAACAAGCAAGTTCAGCTCTATCAGCAAACTGCGCCAGCCAAAATCCTCGATGTGGGTGAGTGTATTAATAATTCACATTACGCAGAAGAGTTGGCTGATTGGGTTATAGCCCAAAAAACGACGCACTTAGCGCCTTTATTGTATGCCACGCAATCGCCAGAAATATTACAGCAAATTCAGCAGCGATATGGTGCAGCAATTGCTAGTGAAGCGGTCGAAAACGTCTTTGGCAAGGTGGTTATTTTGCTAAAAAACAGCGGCTTTAATACTTTTATCATCGCAGGTGGGGAAACATCAGGCAAAGTTGTTCAAAGCCTAGGTGCTCATCAGCTCAATATTGGTGCACCTATCACCCCAGGTGTTCCATGGGTGCAGGATCTAGCAAGTGGTGATTGGTTAGCGCTCAAATCTGGAAATTTTGGACAAGAGAACTTTTTCCAGTTTGCACAGGAGATGTTTTATGAGTGAGGAAAAGGCGTTACGTCAGGAGATGACTGACTGGGCGCGTTCCATGTTTAATCGAGGCTATAGTAGTGGCGGCGCAGGTAATATTAGCGCACGACTTTCTGATGGTTCGATTATTGTGACACCAACGAATTCAAGTTTTGGCGATCTCGATCCCGATAGATTAAGTAAATTAGATCCTCAAGGTCGTTGGATCGAGGGCGATAAACCAACGAAAGAAGTTTCAATGCATATGGCGATGTATCAGCAACGCCCTGACTGCCAAGCAGTGGTGCATCTACACTCACAGTGGTTGACGGCACTCTCTTGTTTGCCCGATTTAGATATGAGCAATTGTTTACCGCCAATGACGCCTTATTACGTGATGCGCGTCGGTAAATTACCACTGATTGAGTATTTACCACCCGGAGATGATCGTATAGGTGAGGAGATAGCTAAGTTAGCTGTTGATCATAATGCGGTACTGCTCTCGAATCATGGTCCTGTGGTTGGCGGCAAAACATTGAGACAAGCATTTTTTAATACTGAAGAGCTCGAAGATACCGCTCGTCTCTATTTAATGCTGTTGCCTCATGGTTTTAAAACATTAACCGATGAGCAAGTGCGAGATTTAGAAACTCGTTATCCGCGTCGTTGAGGAGATTAGAATGGCTAAATTTGCAGCAAACCTCAGTATGATGTTTACCGAAGTGCCTTTTGTTGCCCGTTTTGAGCGCGCAGCACAAGCAGGTTTCAAAGGTGTTGAGTATCTGTTTCCTTATGAAGAAGAAGCTGAAGTATTAGCTGAACAACTTAAAAAACAGGGATTAACTCAGGTTCTATTTAATATGCCAGCAGGCAATTGGGCTGCTGGTGAGCGAGGCATGGCTTCGATCCCCGGTCGTGAGACTGAATTCGCTGAAGGTGTACAGAAAGCATTAAAATATGCTTTGGCGCTGGATTGTAAACAAGTACACGCCATGGCGGGGAAATTAGATCCAGCCTTTACAGCTGAGCAGCAAAGTGAATCTTTTATCAAAAATATTCAGTATGCGGCGGATATTATGGCTGAACATGGCATTCGCGTTTTAATTGAACCTATCAATACACGCGATATGCCGGGCTATTTTCTGACGACACAAAAGCAAGCCGAAGCCCTATTACCGAAAATTAATCGTCCGAATGTTTTTATTCAATTAGATCTTTACCATTGCCAAATTATGGAGGGTGATCTTCTGCGTACGATTGAGCGTTTATCCGGTAAATTTAGCCATATTCAAATAGCTTCAGTACCAGAACGTCATGAGCCAGATAGCGGTGAAGTCAATTATCCTTGGATATTCGAACAGCTGGATAAGTTGGGATATGAGGGGTGGCTTGGATGTGAATATCATCCAGCAGGTCGCACTGAAGAAGGTTTGGATTGGTTTAAAAAAGCACAATTATAATTTGGAGATTTTATGATCCCTTCAGAGCGCCGTGATTTTATTTATCGTTATGTCCATGAGTATCAGATCGTCTCTATTAATGATCTGGTGGAGTTGATGGACGTCTCTCATATGACGGTGCGTCGCGATATTCGCATGCTGGAGGAGGAAGGAAAAGTCGTTGGTGTGAGTGGCGGGGTTAAATTAAATGACGCCCTTCGCCAAGAGTTACCATGGCAAGAGAAAGCTCAGCTTCATCATCGTAGTAAACGTGAAATCAGTAAATTTGCCGCTTCGCTAGTTGAGGATGGGCAAGTTGTCTATCTGGATGCCGGAACGACAACCTTTGAAATTGCGCGTGAATTAGGTGAGCGTTTTAATCTGACCATAGTGACTAACGACTTTTCGATTATGCAGTATTTAATGAAAAAATCTCAACTTAATCTGTTCCATACCGGAGGACAAGTAGATCAGCGCAATCACTCCTGTGTCGGGAATACGGCTGCAATGATGCTACAAACACTGAATGTGGATATTGCCTTTATCAGTACCAGTTCTTGGGATCTGGTTCATGGTGTATCAACGCCTCATGAAGGGAAGGTACAGATTAAACAAACGCTACTGGAAATAGCGAAACGCCGTGTTTTAGTTTCCGATAGTAGCAAATTTGGCAAGTACGGCATGTTCAGGGTATGCCGGTTAAATCAGCTGGATGACATTATTTGTGATAACCAATTACCTATAAATGATATTCAGCAATTAAAAGAACAAGACGTAAATATCCACATAATAAATATATAAACATATTAATAATAATTCATCTTACCGAAGATCAATAGCCTGCAAAAGGTTATTCATAGGAGATTTGCAATGAAAGTAATCATCACTGGTGGCGCAGGTTTTCTGGGCCAACAGCTAGCTACTGCTTTGCTTAAAAACAGCCAGGGTTTTAAATTTGACCAACTTGTTTTAGCTGATATCCAATGTCCTCAATCGCCAATTGATGATGTTCGAGTTAGCTGTGTTGCCTTGGATCTGACCGAAGAGGGTGCTGCGGATAAACTGATTGATGCGCAAACAGATGTGGTTTTCCATTTAGCCGCCATCGTAAGTAGTCACGCGGAAAGTGACTTTGATTTGGGTATGAAAGTTAACTTTGAAGCGACGCGCAATTTGTTGGAAGCGGCAAAAGCCAAAAATCCGACAATCAAATTTATGTTTACTAGCTCCTTGGCAGTATTTGGTGGGCAATTACCAGAGGTGATTACCGATCTCTGTGTGGTTAACCCGCAATCTTCTTATGGTGCACAAAAAGCCATGTGTGAATTGATGGTGAACGACTATTCACGTAAAGGCTATGTCGATGGCCGTATCATGCGCCTACCCACTATTAGTATTCGCCCAGGCAAACCTAATAAAGCGGCTTCATCTTTCGCTAGTGCCATTATTCGTGAACCCCTTCAGGGAATTGCAACAGTTTGTCCTGTTTCACCTGATTTATCTCTATGGTTATCCAGCCCAGAGACAGTGATCCGTAACTTTATTCATGCAGTATCGATACCTGCTGAGAAATTTGGTTTATCACGTATTGTTAATCTGCCGGGTATCACTGTGACGGTGCAGGATATGATTGACGCATTAAGAGAAGTCGCAGGGCAACAAGCGGTTGATTTAATTAGTTTTGAACCAGATGAAAGCATTAATCGTATCGTTGCGAGCTGGCCGGGTAAATTTGATATTAGCCGTGGCCTGAGTTTAGGCTTCCACGCTGATGGCTCATTTAGTGATGCAATTCATTCATTTATCGCCAACCATAGCGAATAAATATAAGGAATAATCCATGAACTATATTCCTATTATTGGCTTGGCTGTTGCTATTTTTGTTTTGATTTTCCTTGTACTAAGAACTCGAGTTCATGCTTTGTTGGCGATGTTAATTGCTGCGGCGATAGCGGGAATATCAGGTGGATTAACTGGAGTTGAAACTGTCTCTGTCATCACCAAAGGCTTTGGATCAACGCTGGGTAGTATCGGTATTGTTATTGGTCTTGGTGTCATGATGGGAAGGGTGCTGGAAGTTTCTGGCGCTGCAGAACAAATTGCCTTTAGTTTTATCAAATGGTTAGGTAAAAAACGCGAAGAGTGGGCACTGGCTATTACCGGTTATATCGTCAGTATTCCAATTTTTGTTGATTCTGCCTTTGTGATCCTTTATCCATTAGCCAAAGCCTTAGCTAAGAAAGGTAAGCGTAATCTGCTGACACTGGGTGTTGCGCTTGCTGGTGGTTTGGCGGTGACGCACCATACAGTTCCACCGACACCCGGTCCTTTGGGGGTTGCAGGTATCTTTGGTGTTGATATTGGTGCGATGATTTTAGCGGGCATGACGCTCGCAGTGCCCTGTGTTATTGGCGTGGTACTTTATGCTAAGTGGTTAGCTGTTAAATATCCTGAATATGTACCCGCGGATATTGAAGGAGATGATTTAAAAGGGCTACACTCTCGTTATCTCGAAGAGAAAGCTAATAAAGAATTACCCAGCTTATTCTTATCTGTACTGCCGATTGCGACACCTATTTTTCTGATCTTCTTAAATGCAGTTAATGGGTTATTGTTAAAGACCGAGACATTTAATGGCATGGGAAATAACTTCTATTTCCAAGCATTAGAGTTCTTAGGCTCGCCGATAATCGCATTATCCGTCAGTGTATTGATCGCAGTTTATACCTTAATGCCAGCAGCGACTAAAACTGAAGTTATCGACCGTATGGAAGAGGGACTTCAGTCCGCCGGGATCATCTTATTGGTCACAGGTGCGGGTGGGGCATTAGGTGCCGTATTACGTGAAAGTGGCACTGGTAATATCTTAGCGGAGCACGTCGCCAGCCTGCCCATTACGCCTGTATTGATCCCCTTTATTATTGCGACATTAGTGCGCATTATTCAGGGCTCGGGTACGGTTGCGATGATCACAGCAGCATCAATTTCTGCGCCTATTATTAGCCAAATACCTGATATTAATCTACTGGTCGCGGCACAAGCAGCAACGATGGGGTCTCTGTTCTTTGGATACTTCAACGATAGTCTATTCTGGGTTGTAAACAGAATGATGGGAATTAAAGATGTTAAACAACAAATCATGGTTTGGTCGATCCCAACGACGATCGCTTGGGCTATTGGTTTGGTGGGTGTGTTAATTCTCGATATGGTTCTCTGATAAATCAGTCTGTTATTTCTGCCACTAATCAAAGCGCTCACTCGATGGGCGCTTTTTCATTTTTATTCTTCGATAATCCCCTTTTTACATAAGATCTCGTTATACTTTAGATAGTCAATTATCGGGTTAATTGTGATATGCATCTCATTTTTATGAAATTATTACTTATGTTATTTTCATTCAAGTGACCTCCATCACTTACTTACCCGCCAGCTGGCGCTATATTATCCATAAGAACGATAATTCAATAAATTTATTCCGTTGAGGAGTCTGATATGTCTGATGTTTTCCATTTAGGTTTGAAGAAAGGTGACTTACAGGGCGCAACACTGGCGATTGTCCCAGGTGATCCTAATCGTGTTGAGAAAATTGCACGCTTGATGGATAACCCAGTTCATCTGGCTTCTCTACGTGAATTCACCTCTTGGCGTGGTGAAGTGGATGGTAAAGCGGTTATCGTCTGTTCAACTGGTATTGGCGGTCCTTCAACTTCAATTGCAGTAGAAGAGTTGGCGCAATTAGGTATTCGTACCTTCTTACGCATTGGTACAACAGGCGCAATCCAAGAACATATTAATGTAGGTGATGTGTTAGTCACTACAGGTGCGGTAAGACTGGATGGTGCGAGCCAACATTTTGCCCCATTAGAATACCCAGCAGTGGCTGATTTTGAGTGTACTAATGCGCTCTATGCCGCCGCTAAAGATGCAGGTGCCAAGGTTCATGTGGGTGTGACTGCTTCTTCTGATACCTTCTACCCAGGCCAAGAGCGCTATGATACCTACACAGGTCGTGTACTCGGACGCTTTAAAGGATCAATGAAAGAGTGGCAAGAGATGGGTGTGATGAACTATGAAATGGAATCAGCCACACTATTAACCATGTGTTCAAGCCAAGGGCTTCGTGCTGGTATGGTGGCGGGCGTGATCGTCAATCGCACCCAGCAAGAGATCCCAAATGAAGCGCTGCTGAAAAAAACAGAAGGCAATGTACTGGCTATCGTTGTCGATGCCGCACGCCGCCTGTTAAAATAACACCTAATATGCGTCAGGGTGTTGGTTATTGCCAATACCCTGACTCTAATGAATAAAATGCTAGTGAGTTTTACTTTTTTATAATGTGTATTCCTAATTAAATTTTGTTTGAAATCTGTTAATGTCATAGCTTCATATAAATATTATAAGAGGAATTATGACAACTCTCCCCGATATTCACTCCACTATTTTGCCCTTAAATGGCGGCATTAACTTTCGTGATCTAGGCGGAAAAAAACTGGCTGATGGCACTAAAATCAAAAGCGGACTGCTATTTCGTTCAGGGGCGCTTGATCGCCTGACGGAAGATGATTTCAAAGTACTGCAAGACAAAAACCTTTATCAAATCTTAGACTATCGTGATGCGGTTGAAATTAACGATAAGCCAGATCAAATTTGGTCTGGTGCTCATTATGTGCATGCGCCGGCCAATCCAATGGCAGATGAAGTAACCGCAGATTTGAGTAAATTAATGCCTGAAATGTTAGAGCTATTTGATCCTCAAGCCTTTATGTTCAGACTCTATGAATTGTTACCTTTAAATAATCCAGCTTATCATCAATTGATTAATCTACTGAAGCAGCCGGAAAAAGGCGGCATAGTGCAACATTGTGCTGTAGGTAAAGATAGAACGGGTGTGGGTTCGGCTTTAGTTCTATTGGCGCTCGGCGCAGATTTAACTACTGTAATGGATGATTATTTACTGACTAATGAAACACTTGCCCCTTATCGTCAGCATCTACTTGATGAGTATGCTCAATTGATGAGTGATAATGTGTTGAAAAAATTTGAATATGTCTATTCTGTACGCGAAGAATTTTTGATAACGGCACTGAATAGCATAGATAAACAGTATGGTAGCGTCGATAAGTGGTTAGCTACCGATTTTGCGCTAGATGCCGCTGGGCGAGAATCACTCAAAAATATTTATCTTGAATAAGAGTTCTGTTTAATCTTGGTTGATAAGCACTTTTATATTGTTAGGACACAATTAATTTACTTTCGGGAGCAACCCTTTGACTCTTAATGAAATTGTTACTGTAATTACTGACTTTACGCGAGAGAATGAAGCTTGGGCGCTTCCGATTATTTTTCTATTAGCCTTTGGTGAGTCCTTAGCCTTTATTTCTTTGTTATTGCCCGCGACGGTTATTCTGTTAGGACTAGGGGCTCTGATTGGTGAGAGTGGCCTGCTCTTTTGGCCCATTTGGTTAGCGGCAGCCTTGGGAGCTTTCTTTGGTGATTGGCTCTCCTACTGGTTTGGCTATCACTATAAAGATAATGTCCGCCATATGTGGCCCATATCGCGTAAGCCGGAAATGATTGATCGTGGCCGCCGTTTTTTTGATCGTTGGGGAGTGTGGGGCGTGTTTATCGGGCGATTTTTTGGTCCTTTCAGAGCCGTAGTGCCCTTAGTGGCGGGAATTTGCCAAATGCCCCAACGCTATTTTCAATCAGCTAATTTAATTTCAGCCATGATTTGGGCTTTTGGTATTTTGGCACCTGGTGCTTTTGGTATTCGCTGGCTGGCGCATTGGTTTTGATAATCTGCGAAGTGGCTCGTAAATGTTGATGCGTTGTAATTTACCTCTGGACACTTATACAGTATCCCTTTAACGTATTCCGTGGTTATAAATACAAGGAAATTAAAGTGGATACCTCTCTTCTCTATGCGGTAATAGGCTTACTCTGTGGGATCTTACTAGGCGCTATTGGCGTGTGGTTGTCGATCGCCCAAAAAATCAGTCAAAAAGAGTATGAACTCCGTGAGCTTAACAGTCTGCTGGCAGCAAGTGAGGAGAAAAATATCCATCTTACTCACTGGAAAGAGGAGTCAGATCGATTAGATCAGGAGCTGCGAACTCAGCGTGATATTAATCGAGAGCAAGAAGCTGAATTACGCGAAACATTAGCACGCCTTGAGCAAGCACATCTCTCATTTGAAGAGAAGCAACGCTTGTTATTAAATAGCGAACAGCGACTTACAACACAGTTCGAAAATCTCGCCAATCGTATTTTTGAGCAAAATGAGCGGCGTACAACCGCGCTCAATCAACAAAGTATGGTCTCCTTATTGACCCCTTTTCGTGAGCAATTGGATGGTTTTAGGCGGCAAGTGCAAGATAGCTTCGGTCAAGAAGCGAAAGAGCGGCATACATTAACCCATGAAATCCGTCAGCTTCAGCAGTTGAATAGCCAAATGGCAAAAGAGGCAGTTAACTTAACCAAGGCTTTGAAAGGCGATAATAAAATCCAAGGTAATTGGGGCGAAACTATATTAGCGCGTATCTTAGAATCCTCAGGCTTACGCCAAGGGCACGAATTTGAAACACAGGTAAGTATCAATACTGGTCATAATAGCCGCTATCAGCCGGATGTGATTATTCGTCTGCCTGAAGGCAAAGATATTGTTATCGATGCAAAAATGTCGTTAGTGGCTTATGAGCAATATTTTAATAGTGAAGAGAGCGCTGAACAGGCTTCTGCACTAAAAAGCCATATTCTTTCAATACGAAACCATATTAAATTGTTGAGTAATAAAGATTATCATCAGCTACCCGGTATCCGCTCCTTAGATTATGTTCTCATGTTTATTCCGATTGAACCTGCTTATCTTGTTGCTTTGCGCGAGTCGCCAGAGTTACTTGATGAGGGCTTAAAGCATAATATTATGTTAGTGTGTCCCTCTACATTGTTGGTAGCTGTACGTACGATTAATAATTTATGGCGTTACGAGAGGCAAAGTCAAAATGCCCAAGAAATTGCCAGTAAAGCAGCAAAAATGTATGACAAAATGCGGCTCTTTGTTGATGATATGCAGCAACTGGGTACAAGTCTGACAAAAGCGCAATTTACCTATCAGTCAGCGATGAAAAAATTAGTCGAAGGAAGAGGAAATCTGATTAGCCAAGCTGAAGGCTTCAGAGACATGGGAGTAGAAATAAAACTGCCGATTGATCCTCGATTAACCGAGAGGGCAGAGGGATCCTATTGTGCGAAACCTTCGACTTCTTAATAGGGTTTTATCTCAAAGACTGTTACAATTCTCATGAAAGTTTGGACTATAAGCAGGCGTAAAAGAAATGGCAGATCAATCAAAAGAAACCACTGATTTTGGTTTCCGCGAAGTAGGCAAAAACGAAAAAGAAGGCCTAGTTGCAAATGTTTTTCACTCTGTGGCCGCAAAATATGACTTAATGAATGATTTAATGTCATTTGGTATTCATCGTATCTGGAAACGTTTTACGATTGAAGCGAGTGGTGTTCGTCGTGGGCAACGTGTCCTTGACCTTGCTGGCGGGACGGGTGATTTGACCGCAAAGTTCTCCCGTTTAGTCGGTGAAAAAGGTGAAGTGGTTCTCGCTGATATCAACGACTCTATGCTGAAAATGGGTCGCGAGAAGTTACGTGATTCCGGTGTTGTTGGTAATGTGAATTATGTACAGGCAAATGCTGAAGAACTGCCTTTCCCAGACAACTATTTTGACTGTATAACTATCTCCTTTGGTTTACGCAATGTCACCGATAAAAACAAAGCGTTACGCTCAATGTTTCGCGTGTTAAAGCCTGGTGGACGTTTGTTGGTATTAGAATTTTCTAAGCCACTCTATCAGCCGCTAAATAAAGCTTATGACACCTACTCTTTCCATATCCTTCCACGTATTGGGCAAGCGATTGTCAATGATGCCGATAGTTATCGTTATCTGACAGAATCTATTCGTATGCACCCCGATCAAGAAACATTGAAAGGAATGATGGAGCAGGCCGGATTCGAACAGGTTTCTTATACTAATATGACGGGCGGTATTGTCGCCTTACATAAAGGATTTAAATTTTAAGATGGATAGACCATCAATTAATACAGATTTAAATTGTAGCGCGATTTATTCAGCAATCACGGCTTTGATGGAAGTCTCATTGAATTCGATTGTCTTTAAAGAGCCTGTACTTAAACCTGCCAGAATGCGTTTGGCAGGTAAAGTGATGTCCGTTGAGCTCAAAGAGTTGGATAAAAAGTTGACGCTGGTTTTTACTGAAAATCATGTTGATGTATTAAGTCAGTGGAATGAAGCAGCTGATTGCACTATCAAAACCTCTATCTTTACCTTGATGAAATTGAAAGATAAACAGCAGCTTTCACGTTTAATTAATCAAGGTGACGTAGTGATTGAAGGCGATATGCAAGTCGTTCAACACTGGTCTGGATTACTTGATCTGGCTGAGTGGGATCCTGCGCACTATTTATCACCCTATATTGGTGATGTGGCAGCGGAAGGCATTAGCCAATTTTTCCGCAAAGGGTCATCTATCGCACTACAGCTATTTGGTCGCCAAAAAACCTATATTAAAGAGACCCTACTTGAAGAGTGGAAGATGGCACCAAATCCACTTGAACTTGCTTATTTCGCTGATGAAGTCGAACAGACCTCGCTGTCACTCACACAGCTTGAAACACGTTTGAAGCAGCTGGAGGAGAAAAATGACACCAGGTGAAATCAAACGTCTCTATTTTATTATTCGCGTATTCCTTACCTATGGGCTCGATGAGTTGATCCCAAAAATGAAAATCACCTTGCCTTTACGTTTGGGGCGCTATGGTTTCTTTTGGATTAAAAATCAGCATAAAGATAAAGAGTTAGGTGAGCGTCTACGGTTAGCTTTGCAGTCTCTTGGGCCAGTTTGGATCAAATTTGGTCAGATGTTATCAACCCGACGCGATCTCTTCCCACCAGCTATTGCTGATCAACTCGCCCTATTACAAGATCAAGTCGCCAGTTTTGATGGTAAACTTGCTCGCCAATATATTGAAGCTTCACTGGGTGGGCCGCTAGAAAATTGGTTTGATGATTTTGATGAAGTCGCTTTAGCCTCAGCATCTATTGCTCAAGTTCATACGGCTAAGTTAAAAGAGAATGGCAAAGATATTGTTATTAAGGTTATCAGACCTGATATTTTACCGATAATTCAAGCTGATATCCGTTTGATGTATCGAATTGCTAATTGGGTGCCTCTGTTACCCGATGGTCGCCGCTTAAGACCAAAAGAAGTGGTCAAAGAGTACGAAAAAACCTTGATTGATGAGCTCAATTTATTACGCGAAGCGGCAAACGCCATACAACTACGCCGAAATTTTGAAGGTAGCTCAATGCTTTATGTGCCTGAAGTTTATTCAGACTATTGCCGTGAAAATGTGATGGTGATGGAGCGTATTTATGGTATTCCAATTTCGGATATCAAAGCGCTAGAAGCACAAGAGACCAATATGAAACTTTTAGCCGAGCGTGGCGTAAAAGTTTTCTTCACTCAGGTGTTCAGAGACAGCTTTTTCCATGCTGATATGCATCCGGGAAATATCTTTGTAAGTTATCAACATCCAGATGATCCCTTGTATATTGCGATAGACTGCGGCATTGTGGGCTCATTGAATAAAGAAGATAAGCGTTATTTAGCTGAAAATTTTATTGCCTTCTTTAATCGCGATTATCGCAAAGTCGCTGAACTGCATGTGGATTCTGGCTGGGTTCCGCCCGATACCAATGTGGAAGATTTTGAGTTTGCGATCCGTACTGTATGTGAACCTATTTTTGAGAAACCGCTGGCTGAGATCTCTTTTGGTCATGTTTTACTCAACTTATTTAACACAGCTCGTCGCTTTAATATGGAAGTTCAGCCACAATTAGTGTTATTACAGAAAACACTCTTATATGTTGAAGGTCTTGGCCGACAATTATATCCACAGCTAGATTTATGGAAAACAGCCAAACCCTTCTTGGAAGACTGGATCCATAGTCAAGTTGGTTTGCCAGCAATAACGCGGGCACTAAAGGAAAAAGCGCCTTATTGGGCTGAAAAAATGCCTGAAATACCCGATCTTATCTATGGTGCGCTAAAACAGCATAAGTATTTGCAAACTAGTATCGATAGTTTAGCTAATCAATTGAAAGATCAGCGTACAAGACAACGTAAATCGCTCTATTTATTAGGGATCGGCGCAACATTTATTTTATGTGGTAGCTTATTTTATATTTCAGATACGGGGAACATTTCCACCATCTTTATGGGCGCAGGAATACTTTCTTGGCTGATTGGTTGGTGTAAAGCAGGAAAAAATTGAGCAAAGTTTGTTTTCAGACAAACTAGCTAGCATGTTAAGTATTTCCGTATTTGGCGCGGGTTGTATATAATGGGACATTAATATTGATCCCACTTCTATAGAGGTAAAAATAATGGAATCAACAATCGTAATGGCATCTTTTGGAAGCCCGTGGCAGCTTATTATTATCGCGCTTCTTGTTATTTTAATTTTCGGCACAAAAAAATTACGTTCTTTAGGTTCAGATCTCGGTGAATCATTGAAAGGCTTTAAAAAAGCTATCGGTGATGAAGATACTGCTAAAGCAGAAAAATCAGAACAAACCAGTACTGATGCTGATTTTGCCACAAAAAATATTGCAGAACAGAAAAGTGCTGAAAAAGCTGAAAGTCCTGTTGAGAGCAAAAACAAAGAGCAGGGTTAAACCGTGTTTGATATAGGCTTTAGTGAACTACTATTAGTTGCCGTCATTGGCCTAGTTGTACTAGGGCCTGAGCGTTTGCCGGTAGCAGTCAGAACTGTTGCTGGCTGGATTCGTGCGATGCGTTCTTTGGCAACTAACGTACAAAATGAACTGAATCAGGAGCTCAAGTTACAGGAGCTACAACAAAGCTTGAAAAAAGTTGAGGAAAAAGTGGGGTTGGAAACTCTCTCTCCTGAGCTAAAAGAGTCTATGGATGAACTACGTCAAGCAGCGCAATCCCTGAAAAAAGAGTATGATTCTTCCACCAATAGTGTTGAAGATGGTTTAAATAAAGCTAAGGAAGTGATCGAACAAGTCGAGAGCGATACTAAAAAAGCATCGTTCCCCGCCGAAGAGACTAAAGGCTCTGATCCTGATATTGCAGCAAAAAGGGCCGCTGTCGTTGAAGCGTCACAAGCAACTAAAAATGCCAATACGGATTCAGACACATCAAATACTAACGCAACAATAGATGTGAAGAAAAGTTCTCACCAAACTCATAGTGAACCCTAAATATGGCAGTCAATGATACACAACCTCTTATTAGTCATCTGATAGAGTTAAGAAAACGCTTACTCAACTGTGTAATTGCCGTCTTGGTCGTTTTCTTTGCTTTAGCCTATTTTTCTAATGATATCTATCGGTTAGTTGCAGCTCCTTTGATTGATAAACTCCCTGTTGGCTCTCAAATGAGTGCCACCGATGTTGCATCGACCTTCTTTACTCCGATTAAATTGACCATCATGGTCTCGGTATTTATTTCGATTCCAGTTATCCTGTATCAAATATGGGCTTTTATCGCACCAGCGCTCTATAAACATGAACGCAAGCTGATGTTGCCACTCTTAGTTTCAAGTAGCTTCTTATTCTACTTGGGGATGGCATTTGCTTATTTTGTTGTATTCCCTCTAGCTTTTGGCTTTTTTGTCAAAACAACGCCTGATAGTGTTAACTTTATTCCTGACATCACCAAATACTTAAGTTTTGTCATGACTCTGTTTATGGCATTTGGTGCCGCTTTTGAAGTGCCTATTGCGATTATCTTGCTCTGCTGGACTGGTGTCACAACACCTAAATCATTAAAACAAAAAAGACCTTATATTCTGGTTGGGGCCTTTATTGTCGGCATGTTCTTAACACCACCTGATGTTTTATCTCAGACATTATTGGCTGTACCTATGTATTTATTGTTTGAACTTGGTGTATTGCTGTCAAATTTTTATGTCGGTAAAGGGCGTAAAGATTATCGTGAGCAAGAAGACCGAGAAGAGCAAGAAAATGCACAAAAAGAAGAATAGATAGGCTTAATAAAACGCATCAAAAAAGGCACCTTAACGGGTGCCTTTTACTTTTCTACTTAGAGTTAAAATTCCATCTTTGTTAAGGGATTTAACTCTTAGCTATCCGCTTTTTTAAACTGTCGATTATCCAGTGACTTAGGTACCCTTTGGTTTAGTATAGTAATAAACAATATTGAACGTTTCTCACCATCGGGTTCTTGATAGATGGCCTGAATACCTTTAAAAATACCGTCCATAATAGTCACCACATCTCCCGGTTCGGGTATTAGAGGGGAAACAGCATGGGGCATTACCGCCAATTTGAGAGCTTGAATAATATCTTCAGGGACAATCGTTGGATATTGACCAAATCGGACAAAATGACTAACGCCACGTGTCGATTGGATAGTAGTAGTATGAATTTTCTCATGATCAAACTTAACAAAAAGGTAATTTGGAAAAAGTGCTTCAATCACTTTTACTCTTTTTCCTCTGACGACCTTCTCGATTTCGACCATAGGTGTTATACAATTTACACTCTGTCTATTAAGGTGGTCTATGGCTCGTTCAACTTGACCGCGCTTACAGTATAGAAGGTACCAATTTTCCATGTTTTAGACCCATAATAGAATTAACCAAACTATGATATCAAATAGAACTACAAAATGTGACTAAAACACAGTTTAGCAATATTATTATTTCAAATAACAGATAATGATGAATAGCTAATATTTTTATACATAACAGGAGTGTTCATGGATATTTTTTTGTTAAGCAATGGCAAATTACCCAATAACCCATTATTACTGAGCTATGCTCTGCCACGTATTCATGCGGTGATTGAAGAGAAAAAAATCACTTCTGCGGTATTGATCCCTTATGCGCTATTACGTGGCGATCATAATCAACGGGCAAAGGAGCTCAGCACTTCATTAGGTATAAATGTCTCTTCTATTGATAATTTTGATGATCCGATCAAAGCGATAGAACAAGCTGAATGCATTCTAGTGAGTGGCGGTAATACTTGGTGGCTAAATAAATGTTTACATGAAAAAGGCCTGATTGTTGCTATTCAACGTGCCGTACGTGAACGTGATACCCTGTATATTGGTTGGAGCGCAGGTTGTAATGTCGCTACTCCGAGTATTCGTACTACAAATGATATGCCAGTTAGTAATGCGGTGATTATGCCTTCATTAGGTCTATTCCCGTTACAGATCAACCCTCACTATATTGATGCCAGTATCTCTGGTCATATGGGTGAAACTCGTGATGAGCGCTTAGCTGAATTCTGCCTGATTAACCCAAGCGAATTAGTTATTGCGATACGTGAGGGAAGTGGATTCCAGATTCAAGGTAATCAACTCACTTATTTTAGTGGCAAACAAGAAGGTTTTAAGCTATTTCAACACAATCAAACTTATGCTGAGCAGTTTGATACCTTGGCATTGGCCGACTATGTTCCATTCGATTGCCAGTAAAAATAGACTGATTTTTCAGTGACTAATTTGTTAGCTTGTAACACCAGCTGGACACTTTATAATAAAGTTCCCCCTGCAAACGTAAAAAGAGAATAATGAAATACCGTGATCTCAGAGAGTTCCTTTCACTATTAGAAAAGAAAGGCGAATTAAAGCGCATTACCATGGAAGTAGATCCTTACTTGGAAATGACGGAAATTTCAGACCGAACATTACGAGCAGGGGGCCCAGCGCTGTTGTTTGAAAATCCGAAAGGCTATGACATACCCGTTCTTTGTAACTTGTTTGGTACGGCCAAACGAGTGGCAATGGGAATGGGCCAAGAAGATGTTAAAGCTCTGCATGATGTAGGTCGATTACTGGCATTTTTAAAAGAGCCTGATCCACCGAAGGGTTTCCGCGATCTATTTGATAAATTACCAAAATTCAAACAAATTTTAAATATGCCTGCCAAGCGATTGAGTTCAGCACCTTGCCAAGAGCAAATCTGGACGGGGGAGGATGTCGATCTTTCTCGCATACCCGTTATGCACTGTTGGCCGGAAGATGCTGCACCTTTAATAACCTGGGGCCTTACGGTTACTAAGGGGCCTTACAAAGAGCGCCAAAATCTGGGTATTTATCGCCAGCAAGTGTTGGCCAAAAATAAACTAATCATGCGATGGTTATCTCATCGTGGTGGTGCGCTTGATTTTCAAGAGTGGTGCGAGACGCATCCCGGTGAACGTTTCCCCGTTGCGGTGGCACTCGGTGCGGACCCCGCGACTATCCTAGCGGCGGTCACGCCTATTCCCGATACCCTATCTGAATATGCCTTTGCGGGGCTGCTCAGAGGGAATAAATCGGAAGTAGTAAAATGTATTTCAAACGATCTTGAAGTCCCTGCGGGTGCGGAAATTATCTTAGAGGGCTATATCGAGCCGGGAGAGATGGCACCGGAAGGACCTTATGGCGATCACACGGGATATTATAATGAAGTTGATAGCTTCCCCGTCTTTACCGTCACCCATATTACCCAGCGTCCCGATCCTATTTATCATTCCACTTATACCGGAAGGCCGCCGGATGAACCTGCTGTGCTCGGGGTTGCACTTAATGAAGTGCTAGTACCAATTTTACAAAAACAGTTCCCAGAAATTATCGATTTCTATTTGCCGCCTGAAGGTTGTTCATATCGAATGGCGGTTGTGACGATGAAAAAACAATATCCGGGGCATGCAAAGCGCGTGATGATGGGGGTCTGGTCCTATTTACGCCAATTTATGTATACAAAATTTGTTATTGTTTGTGATGACGATATTAATGCACGTGATTGGAATGATGTTATGTGGGCAATCACCACTCGAATGGATCCAGCTCGTGATACTGTTATGATCGAAAATACCCCAATCGACTATTTGGATTTTGCTTCACCTATCTCTGGACTAGGCTCAAAAATGGGATTAGATGCAACCAATAAATGGCCTGGAGAGACCGACAGAGAGTGGGGAAGGCCGATAGTCATGACAGAGGAAATCAAATCTCGCGTAGATATGATCTGGGATAAATTGAACATAATAGATAAATAAGAGGGTATTCATGGAAACGTTAAGTTGCAAAGTGGCTTCCGTTGAATCGATGACAGATACCGTTTATCGCGTGATCTTATCACCTGACGGTCAATTTGATTTTAAAGCGGGACAATATTTGCTGGTTGTCATGGACGAACGTGATAAAAGACCCTTTTCAATGGCGTCAATTCCGTCAAATAAAGAGACAATTGAGCTGCATATTGGTGCTTCTGAAATTAATCTTTATGCGATGGCGGTGATGGATCGCATTCTCGAGCAAAAATATATCAATATCGATATTCCCCATGGCAAAGCATGGTTTCGGGAACAGAGTGAAAATCCAATCATCTTAATTGCGGGCGGAACTGGGTTCTCTTATACTCACTCGATCCTTCTGGCTGCGCTGAAAGAAAATCCTTTACGGGATATTACCTTCTATTGGGGAGGGCGTGAGTTAGCTCATTTGTATGATCTCAATAAGTTGCAGGCACTTTCAGAGAGCTACCCTAATTTGAATGTTATTCCTGTTGTTGAACAGCCGGATGATAACTGGCGTGGCAGAACAGGCACTGTTTTGAGTGCAGTATTGGATGACTTCGGTGATCTCTCTACGCAAGATATCTATATTGCAGGGCGTTTTGAAATGGCAAAGGCGGCACGTGAGCGCTTTTGTAATGAGCGAAATGCCAAGTCAGAGCAATTGTACGGTGATGCATTCGAGTTTATTTGATCGAATTGAAAAAACGTTCGAAAACCGTCAATAATTTGGCGAAAATATTGAGTATAATCTTTAGAATTCCCCGCCCAGCAGGACGGGGTTTTACCATATATCAACTAAATGCCATCGAAAATAGTTTACAAGCGTTCAATAATCGTCGCGATCCCCTGCCCGAAGCCAATACACATAGTCGCTAAACCAAATTGTTTATCTTGCTGTTCAAGTTGATTAAGCAGTGTCGTTGTTATCCGAGTTCCTGAGCAACCTAATGGGTGACCTAATGCGATGGCGCCGCCATAGGTATTCACTTTGCTATCGATTTGGCTATCAGAGAGATTAAAGCCCTTTAAGCAAGCTAGGGCTTGTGCGGCAAACGCTTCATTTAATTCAATAAGATCTATATCTGATAGTGACAACTTGGCACGTTTGAGAGCCAGCTCAGATGCGGGTACTGGGCCATACCCCATAATAGAGGGGTCACAGCCAACAATTGCCATCGAGCGGATACGGGCGCGGGGTTTTAATCCTCTCTGTTGTGCATAGCTTTCGCTGGTCAGTAACATAGCCGAAGCACCATCGGCTAATGCTGAGGAGTTTCCCGCAGTGACTGTCCCTTTGGCAGGATCAAAAGCGGGGCGCAATGCACTAAGTTGATGAATATCGGCATCAAATCGGATCACTTCATCATAATCCATTAAAATAAGATCGCCTTCGATGTTATGCCCTTCAGTAGCAAGGATCTCACGATTAAAATAACCTTTTTGAGTTGCTTGGGTTGCTCTTGTATGTGACCTTAATGCGAATTCATCTTGCTGTTCTCGGCTAATTTTATATTGGTCAGCGAGCATTTCTGCCGTTAAGCCCATAGCACCTGCGGCTTTAGCAATTTTAAGTGTCAGCTTAGGATTGAAATCTATTCCATGCGTCATTGGGATATGACCCATATGTTCGACTCCGCCAACTAAAATTGAGTTGGCATCACCAGTCATTATCACTCGGCTTGCATCATGGATTGCTTGCATAGATGAACCACATAGTCGATTGACGGTCACCGCAGGGACTGAGTGTGGAATATCAGTAAGCAGAGCCGCAATACGGGCGATATTAAATCCTTGCTCCAAGGTTTGCTGAACACATCCCCATATAATATCGTTGAGCTCATTTTTGTTTGCCTGAGGATTTCGGCGTAAAATCTGCTCCATTAAATGAGCGGAAAGTGTTTCAGCTCGAACATGGCGAAATACCCCACCTTTAGAACGCCCCATAGGTGTACGGATCGCATCAATAATGACGATATTTTCCATGTTGTTAGCCTCTCACTGTTTTATCAATATCGATAGCAACCTTCAGGGGTTGCGGATAGTAGCCCGAATTGAGCGCCGCTTTTTGTTTAAGGCCTTCAGTTGGCTGATAGAGTAGCCCTAAGTGTGAATAAGCTGCAATTGATGCCAAATAGTTATCAATACCCATATTTTCCAGATAGCGAAAAACACCGCCGCGAAAAGGAGGAAATCCTAAGCCATAAACCAATGCAATATCGGCTTCCGCAGGAGATTGGATGATCCCTTCTTCAAGACAAAGTATCACTTCGTTGATCATTGGGATCATCATGCGTTGGATAATTTCATCATCGGTAAATGAATTTTTGGATTGCTGAATATTTGCAATTAACTCATCGGATAAAGGATCAATGGACTTAACGGGTTTACCTTTTTTATCAGCTTGATATTGATAAAATCCTCGGCCATTCTTTTGCCCTAAACGCTGTTGCTCAAAAAATAGGTCAATGACATTGTTATCTGCAAGACTGAGGCGATTAGGAAAACCAGCGGCCATAACTTGTAGTGCGTGATGAGCCGTATCAATGCCAATGACATCAAGCAAATAGGCAGGACCCATTGGCCAACCAAACTCTTTTTCCATCACTTTATCAATCTGTTTGAAGTCGGCACCATCTTGGATAAGAAGAGAAAAACCAGCTAGATAAGGGAAAAGGACACGATTTACAAAAAAGCCAGGGCAGTCATTAACCACAATAGGTGTTTTGCCCATTTGTTGGGCATAGGCAACCACGGTCGAAATAGTATTATCGGCAGTTTGTTTGCCGCGAATAATTTCAACAAGAGGCATTCGGTGGACAGGATTGAAAAAGTGCATGCCACAGAAATTTTCTGGCCGTTTTAATGATCGCGCTAATTCAGTAATTGAAATCGTGGATGTATTTGATGTAAGAATGGCATCATCACGAATATATAATTCGGTTTCGGCTAATACAGCTGATTTGATTTTGGCATTTTCAACAACCGCTTCAATAATGATATCCACATCCTCTATTCCTGCATATTTAATCGAAGGATGAATAGAAGATAAGGTTTTAGCCATCTCTACGGCGGATATTTTCTTGCGCTCAAATTGGTTACTCAGTAATTTTTCAGCTTCTTGCAAACCTAATATTAAGGCATTTTCACTGATATCCTTCATAAAAACAGGAACACCTTTACTAGCCGATTGATAGGCTATCCCTCCACCCATAATACCCGCCCCTAGTACGGCGGCTTGGTTAGGACGCTTAATATTTTTGCCGTACTGTTTAGCTATAGACTTAATATATTGATCATTAAGAAACAGACCGACTAATGCTTGTGCGGCACTACTATGAGCGAGAGGAACAAATGCGCTAGTCTCATGCTTTAACGCTTCATCACGCGAGCAATTAGCGGCTTTTTCGATCGTCATTACCGCGGCGAGTGGCGCAGGATAGTGCTTGCCTGCGACCGCCATTACCGTACCTTTCGCCACAGTAAAGCTCATTAATTGTTCTATGTGGCTTAGCTGTAGTGGCTTAAGTTTAGGCTGGCGCGCTTTTTTCCAATTCAACTTGCCAGCAATGGCTTGATCAATTAGTTTTATCGCCGAAGGAATAAGCTGCTCTACGGGGACGATAGCGTTAATTAAACCTAATTTAAGTGCCTCATCTGCCTCAATATTTTTACCTGTGGTGATCATCTTTAGCGCGCTATCTGTACCAATTAAACGGGGTAAGCGCACTGAGCCACCAAAGCCGGGCATGATGCCAAGTTTAGTTTCAGGTAATGCAATAGTGATATCGGGAGAACCAATGCGGAAATCAGTCGCTAAGATACATTCACAGCCGCCACCTAGAGCATAGCCATTAATTGCCGAAACTGTTGGCAGAGGCAGATCTTCAAGGCGATTAAAAATATGGTTGGTATATTCGAGCCAGCGAGTGAGTTGCTCTGCAGGGGCATCAAAGAGTGACAGGAACTCTTTGATATCCGCACCCATAATAAAAGCTGGTTTACTTGAGCGTAAAATAAGGCCAGTTAATTCAGGTAATTGCTCTAAGGAAGTGACCGCTTTATCGAGTGAGGCAACCGTTTTTGTATCCAGTATATTGATTGGACCTGATGCATTGAATATCAGTTCTGCGATTCCTGTTTTTATCCAGCGGACTTCAATAGTGTCACTTTGATAAAGCATAAAGTTCCCCTTGTAATTAATGCTTATTTAATAATCTGGTATGACCAGATTTTCTTGAGTGTGATTATTTTGTTAAAAAATTGCAAATAAATAATAAATAAACTGGAATGGGGATCACATTGAAAGTAAATAATGGGCTTTTAGTATACTTAATATTTATGATAATCATGTGGTTATGTCTAATTTGATATGAATTCATACCCGAAGGTTAGGCTAACGTGCTAAGCTTGAATCCTCTGAGATAAATAGAAAGGTTAAGGCAATGGAAAAATTAGCGGTAGTTTACTCTGAACATATCAAAACCTTACAGGAAAGAACTCAGCAAGTTTTGCAGCGAAGTGAACTAGACGCCATACTCATTCATTCAGGGGAACCGCTACGTGTTTTCCTCGATGATTGTGATTATCCCTTTAAAACGAACCCCCATTTTAAAGCTTGGGTACCAGTGACCGATGTTCCTCATTGTTGGCTATTGGTTGATGGTATTAATAAGCCCAAATTATGGTTTTATTCTCCCGTTGATTATTGGCATAGTGTCGAGCCGTTGCCCGAGGCTTTCTGGACAAAAGAAATTGAGTTGATTCATCTTAAAAATGCCGATGATATCACTGGATTATTAAGTCAATTATCGAAAGAAAATTTAGCCTATATTGGCGAGGCGACAGAGAAAGCCAATGCATTGGGTATTCGCCAGCAAAATATCAATCCAAAACCTGTTTTAGATTATTATCATTATCACCGTTCATATAAGACAGAGTATGAACTCTACTGTATGCGTGAAGCACAAAAAATGGCGGTTAATGGCCATCTTTCTGCTTATGATGCTTTTAAAGCGGAAGTCAGTGAATTTGATATAAATATTAGCTATTTACAAGCGACAGGTCAGCGAGATACCCAAGTTCCTTATGGCAATATTATCGCGCTTAATGAAAATGCCGCTGTTTTGCACTACACCAAATTACAGCAAGATGTGCCAAGCGAGTTTAGAAGTTTCTTGATCGATGCAGGGGCAGAATATAATGGATATGCCGCTGATATCACTAGAACTTATGCAGCAAAAAGTAAATCTGAATTTGCTGAATTAGTTAAAGAGTTAAATAGTGCACAGCTTGCCTTGATCGACTCAATAAAATCCGGTGTACGCTATACTGATTACCATGTTGATATGCATGTTAGAATAGCTAAAATTTTGATTAAACATGAAATTGTAACTGGTGTTAGCAAAGAAGTTATGGTGGAAAAAGGGCTAACAACACCTTTCCTCCCTCATGGACTCGGCCATCCACTAGGGCTACAAGTGCATGATGCAGCAGGATTTATGCAAGATGAAAATGGAACACTATTAGCGGCACCAAAAATGTATCCTTTCTTAAGATGCACGCGCATAGTGGAGCCAGGCATGGTGTTAACCATTGAGCCTGGTTTGTACTTTATTGAATCATTACTGGCCCCATGGCGCGAAAATGAGTTTAAAGCGAATTTCAATTGGCATAAAATTGAGCAGCTGAAACCTTATGGTGGGATACGTATTGAAGATAATATTATCATTCATCATAATCGTATTGAGAATATGACGAGAGATTTGCATTTACCTTAATGAGACCCTATTTAATTCCGGCAGAGCCGAACTCATTTGTTGAAGAGATAAAAAAAAGCCGTTTCATCACCTACTTAGCTCATACAGAAGGGATTGATGCGGCAAAAGAGTTTATTGAATCAATCAAGGTCCAGTATCCTGATGCCCGGCACCATTGCTGGGCATTTGTCGCTGGGCGTCCAGATGACTCGCAGAAACTTGGCTTCTCTGATGATGGTGAACCAACAGGTACAGCTGGAAAACCTATGATTGCTCAATTATTGGGGAGTGAGATCGGTGAGATCACTTGTGTTTGTGTGCGCTATTTTGGCGGTATCAAATTGGGCACTGGGGGATTGGTAAAAGCTTATGGCAATGGTACGCATCAAGCTATTAAGCTCTTGCAAACTAAAATAAAAGTTCCTCAAAAAATATTTAATCTTAGCTGTGATTATTCCCAAATCAGTTTAGTTGAACAATTTGTTTCGCAAAGTGAAGGACAGATAATACATAGTGATTATGCAGAAAGAGTAGCGTTACGGATTTCACTTCCTGCTACTCTTGAGCAGCTAGTCGGTGATAAATTACGTGATATGAGTCGTGGATCACTCGAATTAACTCCTGAATCTTAATTAGTGTTCGGCAAGGAACCTGCTTCATGCATTTTCGTGCGATAACCCGTATTGTCGGGTTACTTGTTATCATTTTTTCTTTTACGATGGTCATTCCTGGGATCGTGGCACTTATTTATCGAGACGGCGCCGGTCGAGCGTTTAGTCAGACATTCGTTGCTGCATTATTAATAGGTCTATTTCTCTGGATCCCAACCCGTAACAGTAAAAATGAATTAAAAGCCAAAGAAGGCTTTCTTATTGTTGTCCTATTCTGGACGGTTCTCGGCAGCGTCGGGGCACTCCCTTTTATTTTTTCAGAAAAGCCTAATCTCTCAGTGACAGATGCATTTTTTGAATCTTTTTCCGGATTAACGACAACGGGCGCCACCACCTTAACTGGTTTAGACTCACTGCCTAAAGCGATTCTATTCTATCGGCAAATGCTACAGTGGTTAGGTGGAATGGGGATCATTGTTCTTGCAGTGGCTATCTTACCTTTATTAGGGGTAGGGGGTATGCAGTTATACAGAGCTGAAATGCCGGGGCCATTAAAAGAAAACAAAATGCGACCGCGAATTGCGGAAACGGCAAAAACACTCTGGCTTATCTATGTATTACTGACTATCGCTTGTGCTGTCGCTCTATGGGGAGCGGGAATGGATGTATTTGATGCCATATCTCACAGCTTCTCAACTATCGCTATTGGCGGGTTTTCAACTCATGATGCCAGCATCGGCTACTTTAATAGTCCAGCAATTAATACCATTATTGCCATTTTCTTGATTATTTCCGGTTGTAATTACGGTTTGCACTTTTCAGTTTTAAGTGGGCGTAGCTTGGGGATTTACTGGCGTGATCCTGAATTTAAAATGTTTATTAGTTTTCAGCTGGTACTGGTTTTGGTCTGTACATTAATTCTTATGTATCACTCGGTGTACGATAATTTTGCTCAAACCTTAGATC
>CAUQNX010000007.1:0-163096 GCA_963519845.1 uncultured Moellerella sp.
TACAAATTTCAGTTGCACCTGCCACTTCAGGTTTTTTTTCTTCTTCAGAACAAGCGGTAATCGTGAGTGCTAATAATCCCAATCCACAAGCTAAAAGTACTTTTTTCATAATTAACCTTATTAAAATATTATTTATATAGTCTCGCGCATATATTATAGAAGCGTTTGTATGAATATCAAATGTTAATAAATCCTAAAGTTAACTTAGAAAGAAGAATACAATAAAATCCCTATTTTTTTAAGATTACACCTTATTTATATTGTATAACTTAGCTGCTAACGAATATCCCAATACTTTGACGTATTTAAAGACATGTAAAAATACTCTTATATGTCAAGTGGGGCTAATGGGCTAAAAAATGACTTTTAATCGATTAATAATGTAATAAAGGCTATTTTTGTTATTTTTTCTAGCTATTAATTCTATCTGACTGTGTGATCCTTACAGACCCATAGTGATCTCAGTAGGTAGTAAAGTAAAATGTCAGAAACGAGTGACGAAGATAAAACAGAAGATCCCACCCCCCATAAAAAAGAGAAGGCGCGAGAAGACGGCCAAATATTACGTTCTCGAGAGCTTAGCTCCTTTTTAATGTTAATGAGTGGTGGTGCTCTTTTTTGGATTGGTGGTAATTATCTGGTTGATGAGTTATGGATGATGCTATCTGAAGACCTGTTTTTTCAGCGTACGCTTTTGATGCAAACGGATATGTTACCAAGTCAGGTTAAACATGGATTAGAACATATTATGAAGGCCTTGTTACCTATTATTGGTGGATTAACGATAGTGGCATTAATAGGCCCAGCGCTCTATGGTGGAATATCAATAGCTAAAAAACCCATTAAATTTGATTTAAAAAAATTAGATCCTATCGCTGGCTTTAAAAAAATTTTTAGCAAGAATATGTTTGCTGAGTTATTTAAAAATAGCTTAAAAGTTGTCTTAGTATTAACGGCTCTCTATTTCTTTATTATTTTTAATTTTTCTGCCGTCAATCAATTAATTACAAGACCTATTCAGCTTGCACTATCTTCGGGATTTAGCATTGTCTTATGGATGGTATTTATAATCATTTTCGCCACTATTCCTATGGTGGGATTTGATCTTTTTAATCAATTTCGTACGCATATGAAAAAATTGCGAATGAGTCGACAAGAGGTCAAAGATGAATATAAACAGAATGAGGGTGATCCTCAAATAAAAGCCAGAATACGCCAACAACAGCGTGAGATATCACGACGTCGCATGATGTCAAATATACCCAAAGCTGATGTTATCGTTACTAACCCAACACATTATGCCGTTGCCTTGCAATATGATGTAAACAAGATGAAGGCGCCTAAAGTATTAGCGAAAGGTAGTGGATTAGTCGCTCTTAAAATTAAAGAGAAAGCTGCTGAATATCGTATTCCGGTATTAGAAGCGCCACCTTTAGCACGTGCATTATATAGACACAGTGAAATTGATGATTATATTCCGGCCGCACTCTATGCTGCTGTCGCTGAAGTTTTAGCTTGGGTGTATCAATTAAAACGTTGGAAACGGCAGGGGGGATCAAAACCTAACCAGCCTATTCATTTACCCGTGCCTCCAGCACTAGACTTTAAAGAAGAGAAAACAACACATGGTTAATCAGACCTCGCGGTGGTCTTTGCCTATCGCAATGTCAAAAAAACAATGGCAAGTATTAGCTGGGCCAATATTAATATTGTTGATCTTATCAATGATGATATTGCCTTTACCGACCTTTATATTGGACTTCTTTTTCACTTTTAATATCGCACTTTCTATTATGGTATTATTAGTGGCGATGTTCACTAAACGGATACTTGAATTTGCTGCCTTTCCCACAGTGCTATTATTTTCGACATTATTACGTTTGTCCTTAAATATCGCTTCTACCCGTGTGATTTTAATGGATGGACACACGGGAGGGGGAGCTGCTGGTCAAGTGGTTGAAGCTTTTGCTACTTTTTTGGTAGGCGGTAATTTTGCCATTGGTATCATTGTTTTTGTAATTTTGATTGTTATTAACTTTATGGTTATCACCAAAGGAGCCGGACGTATTGCTGAGGTAGGCGCACGTTTTGTTCTCGATGGTATGCCTGGAAAGCAGATGGCGATCGATGCGGATTTAAATGCCGGTGTTATTGACGAGAATGAAGCTAAAGCACGTCGTAAAGAGGTGACGCAAGAATCTGATTTCTATGGTTCTATGGATGGTGCGAGTAAATTTGTCCGTGGTGATGCCATGGCCGGTTTATTGATCATGGCCATTAATATTATTGGTGGATTAGTGATTGGTATGGCCCAACACGATATGAGCGCGGGCGATGCAGCAAGTGCTTATACGCTACTCACCATCGGTGATGGATTGGTGGCGCAAATACCTGCATTGATTATATCCACCGCCGCAGGGGTAATAGTTACGCGCGTAGCGACAGATCAAGATGTTGGCGAGCAGATGGTGAGCCAGCTCTTTGATAATCCGAAAGTTCTGATGCTGACTGCTGGTGTACTTGGTTTACTGGGTTTAGTTCCTGGTATGCCCAACACTGTATTTTTGCTATTTACCGCAGCATTAGGGCTATTGGGATGGCGATTAATTAAAAAATCACCGGATACACCCGTTATTGAACGTAGTGCTAAACCTGAGTTGGAAACCGCATATCAACCGACTGAAGCCAGTTGGGATGATGTTAAACCTGAAGATCCTCTGGCGTTAGAGATTGGTTTCCGTCTGATCTCTCTGGTCGATCAGGAGCAAAATGGCGAGTTGCTTAATCGAATTGGTGGTATCCGCAAAAAATTTGCCAAAGAGATGGGCTTTTTACCCTCTGTGGTGCATATCAGTGACAGCATGTCTTTAGGCTCCGAAGAGTATAGGATCTTAATTAAAGGCGCTGAAATAGGGCGTGGCGAAGCTTATCCGGGTAAATTGATGGCGATCAACCCAGGAGGCGCTGAAGGTGAGTTAGAGGGAATTGCAACGCAAGAGCCAGCATTCGGATTGCCTGCGGTGTGGATCGATGAAGCTCAAAAAGAAGAAGCGCAAGTCTATGGTTATACCGTAGTTGCGGCTAGTACTGTGATTGCTACTCATTTTAGCCATCTACTGAATCGCCATGCGAGCGAGTTATTTAGTCGACAAGAAGCACAGCAGCTATTTGAACAGCTAGGCAAAACTTTACCTAAGCTAACGCAAGATTTTATCCCTGATATTATCACTATGACGTTGTTCCATAAAGTATTGCAAAATCTGCTCCATGAACAGATTTCAATTCGTGATATGAGAACGATCATCGATACATTATCGGAATATGCACCAGAGCAAAAAGATGCTAGCGAATTAACTGCCATTGTTCGTGTGGCACTAGCGCGTTCAATCACCCAGAAATATTTTGCTGATAGTAAAGAGTTACAGCTGATTGGGCTTGGCGAGCAAGTTGAAAAGATGCTTCTTCAGGCATTACAGTCAGGTAATGGTATCGAACCCGGACTTGCACAATCCATAGAGCAGCAGACAGTCGCGGCAATAGAGCAGCAGCAATCGATGGGATTACCCGCGGTATTGGTGGTTAATCATCCACTTCGTGCACTTCTGTCCCGTTTCTTGCGACGAACTCTGCCGCAATTAACTGTATTATCGAGCTTAGAGCTTTCCGATGATCGGCGCGTGCGTATTACCGCTTATATCGGTAGTTAGTAGGCTATCCCGTCTTTTTAACAGATAACATATTCAAGTATGTTATCTGTTTTTTGTTAATTGGTTGTTTTTTGTTCGAATGTCTGTAGGCCGCATACCCATGTCGCTTTGATAACTTATCCACAGCCTGACCCTAAAATTATCCACAGAAAATGTGACCAGTTTGTCATATTCAGTCAAGGGGCTATCACAATCAGGTGAGAATAGAAAGGGAAATAAGAAGATAGATTGAGTGCTAAGCGACAAAATGAAAATTTAAATCGAGTAATATCAATAGATAACAATATTTTTAATGAGGTAAGTTTATGAATCAAGTTGAGAGGGATGGGATAAAAAAGAATAACAGCCTATTTGTATAGGCTGTTGAGACATATTAAATGGTCGATTGGTAGCGTTTGTGGATAACTGCTTGAAACTGTCCTTGCTCACAATAAGATTCAGAAAAATAGTGTGGAGCTAATAAATCGAGCCTTTCCTGATTAAGGGCAATTCTAGCTTCAAGCACTATTCCATTTTGCCGATTGATCTCTTGTAATCTTATCAAAATTTCTTGTAGTTCTTGTTTAAGCGACTCTTCCTCAATCGAACAGGATAATAGGATCGATTGGGATTGTTTGTAACGATATTGAATCGTTTCGATTAAACGGCGTTTCTCTTCTGCGTTTGACTGAAGCGCACTCGCGGTTATATTACCTTGCGATAATATATATTGCTCAGACAATAAAACCGCTTCGAGTGCCAAGAAATCTTGTGTTAATAACTGATAGAGCAAATTAAAATCATTATTCATTAATCTAAATTATTTTTTAGCGAAACTAGATACAGTTTCTTGAATTAATTTATCTGCAATTTTATCCACTTGGATTTTAAATGTTCCGTCACTAATTGCCTGCTTGATACGGTCAACATTTTGTTGATTGATATCTTGATCTTGCTGATGTAACTGGCGTCCATTCTCAGTAATGTGAACAAATTCCTGCTGTGTCGGGGTACGAGCTTCTCTCAGTTGTTCGCGTGGCGCTTGTGTTTTCGCCTGCTGTTCTTCTCGCTGATACACTTTAATCGAAGGAGAAGATGAGATTGAATTAGCTTTGTTAATTGTCATAGTAATTTCCCTGTTATCGCATGATTTAAATAAGCGTAATTTTTATAGCGGCACAAATGGAAAATACTTTAGTCAGAACCCAACAAAATAGTGGCATAACCCTCTTTTTGAGCGATTGCATTGATTCTTTCACCATTGTGCATACGTAATCGCACTTGCTGACCTCGAGTTGCATTGTTCAGTGCCTTACCCTCGGACGTGATTTGAAATTGGCTATTTTGAGCTTGTACAACCACATTTTGTCCCGCGGTGATCACCCAAGGTTTGCGTAATATTGAACGGGTAATAGCTTGTGTAGCCGATAAAGCATGTAAGGTGATATAACCATCCCATTCAGATTGTTGACGGATGACATTTGGAGGTAGCTTATTGAGGAGTCCACGTTGAGCCACAAGGTGGCGGCTATTAAGGGTAGTATTTTTGGTAATAGTGTTTTTCGTTACCCAATACTTGCCAGTAACTTCTATATTGGCCTGAATATAATATTTTTTATTATCACACAATAGAGGCAAAGAAATTTTTCCCCATGGGTTTTTATAAGAAACACGACCAATTTTAATATTATGACAAACGCTCGGCAATGTAGATAAAGATATAATCTTAACTTTGATCTTATCTTGCGGTAAATTTAACTGAACAAAATAGTCATGTATTTTTTCGTTCAGGTTCTCTTGTTGTGCCCCAATATTTGAACTAAACAATAAAACATAGAAAGGTATTAACTTTATCAATCGATTCTCCAACTCATCACCAGTGATATAAATTTTACTTTTACTCGCCCAGTTAAATTCATTTAAATAACACCAATAATGATTCTTTTTCTCCCCTTTAATATTTTATTAGCTGGTTAAGCTACGACCCTATCAGTTTGTTATTAAAATTCGATACCCATTATATTTCAAGTTGTCGCTAGCTTGATGAATACCTTATCTAAATGATTAAATTATTAGAATGGCGAATGCATCAGGCTGTTGGCATAGTTTAGGTCATTTTCTTGACGCATTTTGAATATTTTGGACTCTATTTTTATAAAGGAAAATTATGCTCGATAAACTTGAAGGGATGCTGGGATTTCAGCAGCGCGCACTGGCACTGCGCCAACAGCGTCAAAGTGTTTTGGCGTCAAATATCGCCAATGCTGATACACCTGGCTATCAAGCAAGAGATATTAATTTTGGTCAACAACTGCAAAAACAGTTACGTGCAGGAGAGAGCCACTCTCTGACGCTGGCGGTGACATCAGAAAGACATCTTACTTCGACACCATCGACAAAACTTGAAATGGATCTTCTTTATCGAGTTCCTTATCAATCTTCTTTAGATGGCAATACGGTTGAAATGGATGTTGAGCGTAGTCACTTTGCTGATAATACGCTGAAATATCAAGCCAGTTTTACCATGCTAAATGGCCAAATTAAAAAAATGATGTCGGTTTTACAATAGGAAAAAATGATGGCGTTATTATCTATTCTCGATATTAGTAGTTCAGCACTTGTTGCCCAATCTCAGCGCTTAAATATCAGCGCCAGTAATATGGCCAATGCAGAAAGTGTTGCTGATATGAAGGGCAATCCTTATCAAGCTCGACAGGCTATTTTTCAGGTTAAACCTGATTTTAAAGGCAATGTTGGCGGGGTCCAAGTGGTGCAAGTGATTCAAGATAAGTCCCCATTTCGTCTTGAATATCAACCTTCTCATCCGTTTGCCGATAAAAATGGTTATATCCGTAAATCGAATGTGGATGTCGCGGCAGAAATGATTAATACCATCTCCGCATCAAGAAGCTATCAAGCCAATATCGAAGTGATGAATACCTCAAAATCATTACTTCAAAAAACACTCACCTTAGGGCAATAAGGAATTCGTATGGGATTTTCCGCCGATATTAATGATATCAGAGATAATTCTCGGGTGAGTAATGGCGCTGCGCCAGCCAAAAATAGCATGGATAACCCCGATGATCTTGAGAAAAACTTTTTCAATATGCTGATTGCACAATTAAAAAACCAAGATCCAACTAATCCGATGCAAAACCACGAGATGACCTCACAAATAGCTCAAATTCAGACCGTCAAAGGTATTAATACACTTAATTCTTCGGTCAATGGATTAGTAGGGCAAATCGAATCGAAAAAATATTTAGAAGCGGCGGCACTGAAAGGCCGAGACGTTTTATTTAGCGGCGACAGCTTTATTCTCGATTCGGTAAAACTCAGTGATGAAGATGAAAAAGAGATGCTAATTTCACGACCTTTTGGTTATGAACTTATCTCACCTGCCGATCACGTTACTATTACTATCCGCGATAAGCTGGGCAATGTTGTTCATAGTATTGAAGATGATACGCCAAAAGATGCGGGTGTTTATAGTTATCAATGGAATGGTGAAGGCCTCGATGGCTATGTCGGCAAACCGGGTAAATATACCTTCTCAATTACTGCAAAAAATGAAAAAGGATTAGTGGCGCAAGTGCCTTTAATGCATGGCGTCGTAAATTCAGTTAGCGCAAACACCAATGGCCCGCAGCTTTCTGTCGGTTTTGGTCGAAATATTTCGTTGGAAGATATCCGACAAATTTTGTAACCCTATTATAAAACAAGGAAAATATATGGCTTTTTCACAGGCAGTTAGTGGATTAAATGCAGCAGCAAGTAACCTAGATGTTATTGGTAATAATATAGCTAACTCAGCAACTAATGGATTTAAAGGTAGTACTGCTTCATTCGCCGATATGATGGCAGGCTCTGGTGCGGGTCTTGGTGTTAAATTGGCCGCTATTCAGCAGAATTTCAACGATGGTATCGTGACTGCAACCGGACGATCAACAGATCTAGCAATTTCTGGTAATGGTTTTTTTCGTCTGGAAAATGAAAATGGCGATGTATTTTATTCGCGTAATGGTCAATTTGCGAAAGATAAAGATGGTTTTTTAGTTAATGCGCAAGGGCTACGCGTCACTGGCTATCCTGCAAGAGAAGAGAATGGTCAGATGGTGGTGCAAAATGGTGCGGCGCCTGGAGCTATCAAGGTTCCTTCTGACATGATGAATCCACGAGCGACAGATTCAGTGGATATGTCAGTTAATTTAGATTCAAATTCTCCGGCAATTAATGGCACAACAACTCCTTTTAGTGTGGATGATCCCAATTCATTTTCCTTTTCAGCGCCAATGACTACCTACGATAGCTTAGGTAACAAACATGAATTACAAGCCTATTTTGTTAAACGTCCATTAACTGCGAATAGTACTGAAACACAATGGGATGTCTATACGGTTGATCCAGATCAGCCAACAACCGCAGCTGCTACGCCTTTAATGAATTTGAAATTTAATCAGCAGGGACAATTATCTGCAACATCGGCAACGACAGCGAATTTTAACTTAGTTGGCAGCAAGGGTGCCGCAACAACTCCGGTAAAATTAGATTTAAGTGGTTCAGTCCAGCAGAGCATGAATAAATCTAACTTAAATAAATATAATCAATCGGGCTATGCCGCTGGCACATTTAACTCCTTTTCAGTTGAAACAGACGGAACTATTGTTGCTGTTTATTCGAATTCACAAAAACAAAAATTAGGCCAAGTGGTGCTTGCTAATTTCGCTAGCCCTGAAGGATTAGAACCCTCTGGCGATAACGTGTGGAAAGAGACTGGAAAATCAGGTTTGCCGATCGTCAGTACGGCGGGAACGGGTAGCTTAGGTAGCTTGACCTCAGGTGCGCTTGAAGCCTCTAACGTGGATATGGGTAAAGAGTTGGTCAGTATGATAGTGGCACAACGTAATTATCAGTCCAATGCACAGACGATCAAGACACAAGATCAAATCTTACAGACGCTCGTTAGTCTGCGTTAATTAGGGTAGGTAATAGATGGATCGTGTGATCTATACCGCTATGGGTGGTGTGCAACAGGCACTCTCAACTCAAGCGATTGTGGCCAATAATTTAGCCAATGTTTCTACCAGCGGATTTAAAGCTCAGTTAGCAGCAACACGCTCGGTCACTGTGGAACATCCACAGGGCGAAGTTACACGGGTGATGCCATTAAGTTCAACTCCGGGAACTGACGGTCGTTCTGGCACTATGAACTATACCTCCAGACCTATGGATGTGGCTTTAAGTGATGGCGGCTATCTGGTGGTACAGCAAGAGAATGGTCAAGAAGCCTTGACTCGCAATGGCAATATTCAAGTTTCACCAGAGGGGCAGCTGACTATTAATGGGCGTGCAGTGATGGGTGGTGGTGCTGAAATTCAAGTGCCACCGAATGCGGAGTTGATGATCGCTTCCGATGGGACTATCACGGGATTTTTACCCACAGATCCGCCAACCAAGCTAACACAGATAGGCAAATTACGCTTAGTAAAACCAGAATCCCAAGATCTGGTACGAGGTGATGACAGTTTGTTTCATCTCTCACCGGCGGCCACCGCCAGAGGTGTGCAAATCGAGGACGACAATAAAGTCCGTGTAGCCAGTGGTGTATTAGAAGGCAGTAATGTCAATGCAGCAGAAGCCATGGTGGCGATGATCACCAATGCGCGTGCTTTTGAAATGCAGATGAAAGTGGTGAATAGCGCCAATGAGAATGATCAGCGCAGTAACCAATTACTCTCTATTAATTAGATAAAACAGGAAGTTAAATAATGATCCGTTCATTATGGATTGCGAAAACTGGTCTTGATGCTCAACAGACCAATATGGACGTTATAGCTAATAACTTAGCCAACGTCAGTACCAATGGTTTTAAACGTCAACGCGCGGTTTTTGAAGATTTAATGTATCAAACCTTGCGTCAGCCGGGCGCTATGTCTTCAGAGCAGACGGTATTACCATCAGGTTTACAAATTGGTACTGGGGTACGTCCAACGGCGACTGAACGAATTCATAGCCAAGGCAATCTATCACAGACCAGTAATACCAAAGACGTGGCGATTAAAGGCGATGGTTTTTTCCATATTCAGATGCCAGATGGCTCAGATGCTTATACCCGTGATGGTTCATTTCAGGTTGATCAGAATAATCAATTAGTCACATCCAACGGTTTTACACTCGCACCTTCGATCGTTATTCCTGATGGTGCGGATAAAGTTGAAATTGCTCGCGATGGTGTCGTCAGTGCAACACTTCCCGGCAGTTCAATTGCCCAGCAAATAGGTCAATTAACATTAACTACTTTCGTCAATGATACTGGACTGGAGAGTGTGGGTGAAAACCTGTATGTAGAGACCAATAGCTCAGGTGCGCCAGTTGAAAACTCACCGGGTACTAATGGTGCTGGCTTGCTATATCAAGGCTATGTTGAAACCTCAAACGTTAATGTGGCGCAAGAGCTTGTTAGCATGATCCAAACACAACGTGCTTATGAAATAAACAGTAAGGCGATTTCAACTTCTGATCAAATGCTTCAGAAATTGACCCAGCTTTAAGGTTTTATCCGCGTATTGAAGTATGACTTTTCTACTTCACGCATTCTAAATAGATCAAAGTGCTGTCATACGGTTGTGTTTAACGCAACCGTCGCACGCTTGTTACCTACTCAAAGGAAAGATTACTGCAATGCGGCGTTTTATCCTTCCCATAATAGCTGTCCTGCTCGCTGGATGTGCTTATGTACCTAAAAAACCGTTAGTTGATGGACCAACCAGTGCTCAACCTGCTGCGGTTGTTGATCCTACGAATAGTGGCTCTATCTATCAACTCAGTCAGCCGGTTTATTATGCTTATCAACCCCTATTTGAAGATCGTCGACCGCGTAATGTGGGCGATACGCTAACGATCTCTCTTGAAGAAGATGTCAGTGCCAGCAAAAACTCCTCTGCCAGTGCCGGACGTAATGGGAAAAGCAGTTTTAGTGCATCTTTGACGCCTAAATTTCTCAAAAAACTCATTGATGGCGACAAGATGGATATGTCAATGGAGGGGGAGAGTGATTTCAGTGGCAAAGGGGGCGCTAATGCCAAAAACACCTTCAAAGGCACCATTACAGTGACGGTGATTCGTCTGTTGGCTAATGGCAATTTACAAGTGGTGGGCGAAAAACAGATCGCCATTAATCAGGGAACTGAATTTATTCGTTTTTCCGGTGTGGTCAATCCACGCACCATCAGTGGCACTAATACCGTGAGCTCAATGAAAGTGGCGGATGCGCGTATTGAATATGTCGGTGAAGGCTATATTAATGAAGCGCAAAATATGGGCTGGCTACAGCGTTTCTTTCTCAATATTTCCCCTTTTTAATCTAGGATGACTATGCGCAGCTTTATCATTTATGTGACGCGGCTTTGTTTGTATTGTGGGTTAATTTTTCTTCCCTTGATGGCGTCCGCAGAACGTATTCGTGATCTTACTTCATTACAAGGGGTGAGAGAGAATGCCCTGCTGGGGTATGGATTAGTCGTAGGTTTGGATGGAACAGGCGATCAGACCATGCAAACCCCTTTTACTACACAAAGTATGACCAATATGTTGTCACAACTGGGGATCACTGTGCCGCCAGGTACTAATATGCAGCTAAAAAATGTCGCTGCTGTGATGGTGACCGCAAAATTACCGCCATTTGGCCGCACAGGACAAACGCTGGATATTGTGGTCTCTTCTTTAGGTAATGCTAAAAGCCTACGCGGCGGAACTTTGTTGATGACCCCACTAAAAGGGGCTGATAATCAAGTCTATGCCATGGCACAAGGTAATCTTATTGTCGGTGGAATTGGCGCCTCTGCGGGTGGGAATAGCGTTAAAGTTAATCAATTGGCTGGTGGACGTATCTCCAACGGCGCTGTTATTGAACGTGAATTACCTATGTCTATCAATGGAAAGCAGATGATCAATCTGCAACTCAATGAAGACAATTTCACACAAGCACAAAATATTGTCGATAGTATCAATCGAGTTAATGGAAGAGGTACAGCGACAGCGTTAGACTCACGCACGATAAAACTGAATCTTCCACAACGAGAGCAAGATCGAGTACGTTTTATTGCTCAAATCCAAGATCTTAAAGTGGCGACGGTAATACAGGATGCCAAAGTGATCTTGAATGCCAGAACCGGTGCAGTAGTGATGAATCAACATGTTACCTTGGAAAGTTGTGCTATTGCGCAGGGCAGCCTATCGGTCACGGTTGAGAGTCAAATCAATGTGAGCCAACCAACCACCCCCTTAGCTGGTGGCGCGACAGTAGTAAGCCGAGATACCGATATTAAGATCAATGATCCTAATAATCGACTACAAAAAGTGAATACCAGCGCTAGTTTAAATAAAGTGATTGCCGCTTTAAATTCATTGGGTGCGACTCCTTCTGATTTAATGGCAATTTTGCAGGCGATGGAAAGTGCAGGGTGCCTAAAAGCAAGATTGGAGATTATCTGATGAGCGGTTTGATGCCTGATATGATGGGATCAGCGTTTGATGTGCAATCTTTAAATCAACTCAAAAATAAAGTTGGTCAGCAGCCCCAAGAGGGGTTGCGCCAAGTTGCACAACAGCTGGAAAGCGTTTTCGTCAATATGATGCTGAAAAGTATGCGTTCAGCGCTACCCCAAACGGATATGCTCAATAGTGAGCAATCTAAGCTTTATACTTCTCTATATGATCAGCAAGTTGCCCAAGATCTGTCGCATAAAGGACTAGGATTTGCCGATAAAATTGTTGAACAGCTGGGACGCCAAATTGAGCCAGAGGCGGAAAATAGCGTTCAAAAGCCCGTTGAAAATGGTTTATTGCAAACCAAAATTATGCATCAGATTGAACATTGGTCTGATGCCATGTCACAAAATGCTTTATTTGCTAAAGCTAAGCACAGATTATCGCAAACCAGTAATGAATTTATCGCTAAGTTATTAGTGCCTGCACGGATTGTGGGCCAGAGTACCGGAATACCCTATATGCTGATTTTAGCGCAAGCCGCCTTAGAATCAGGTTGGGGCAAGAAAGAGATTCTAACAGAAAATGGAAAACCTAGTTTTAATGTTTTTGGTATTAAAGCGGGAAAAAATTGGCAAGGAAAATCTACTACTATTCTCACCACTGAATATATTGACGGCAAAGAAGTTAAAATAAAAGATAGCTTTAGAGTTTATAGCTCATATATGGATGCGGTTTCTGATTACTCTCGCTTATTAACTCGAAATAAGCGGTATCAATCGGTATTGAGTGCCAAAACTGCAGAGGAAGCGGCAATTGCCATTCAAAAATCGGGCTATGCCACAGATCCTAATTACAGTAAAAAATTAGTCCAGTTAATACAGCAATTTAAACAATCTATGCAACAAACTCAACAACTCTATCAATATGATTTAAGTGAGCTATTTTAATTTAATTATGACTTAAGTCCACGTATTTTTTGCCGATATAACATAAGCCCTCATGTTCTTTTAGCTGCTATTTTTAGCAGCTTATTTTTATCTAGGAAAAAGTATGTCAAATAACTTATTAAATATCGCAATGAGTGGTATTAACTCTGCGCAAACGGCAATGGCCGTTATTGGTAATAATATCTCAAAATCAAGAGTCGATGGATATAATAGACAGAATGTTATTATGAGCGAAAATAATGGAGTGATGACGTCAGGCGGCTATATAGGAACAGGCGTTAATGTTAGCCAAAAACAAAGAAACTATGACAGTCTTCTGGATAAACAATTTAATAAAGCCCTGTCTGATGTCGGATTATCGGAAGTCTATTCAACCCAAGCGCAGAAAATAAGTAAGCTATTCGCTGAATCGGATTCGGATATCAATTCACAGATAAATAACTTTTTTAAAAGTATTTCTGCATTATCGGGTAATGCAGCAGATCAAACATCACGATTACAAGTATTAAATGATGCTGGTACTTTAGTTAATCAGTTTAAATTCCTTGATAATCAATTAACACTCGAAAAAAACAGCTCTAATGAGCGTATGTTTAATTATGCCGAAGAAGTCTCTTCATTAGCCGAGCAAGTCGCTAAACTGAATAATGATATTTTTAAAGCCAAAAGCACCAATGGTATCGAACCTTTTGATATGCTCGATCAGCGTGAATCACTGGTAAGAAAAATCAGTGCTATCGTTGAAGTGAAAATTGATGAGCGTGATGGTTTTACTAATTTATCTTTATCAAATGGGATGAATTTAGTTTATCAGGAAAAAAGCAATGCATTAGTGGTTCAACCATCCAAATCTGATCCGAGTAAATCAGTCGTTGGCTTTAAAGATAATCGCGATGTGGTGAGAGAGTTAGGGCCACAAGCATTGGGCTCTGGTAAGTTAGAAGGTGAATTGAAATATAGAAGGGAAGTGATTGATATTGCGCATGATCAACTGAATCAAACTGCACTGATTTTCACGGAACGCATGAACCAAATCCATAAAAATGGCTTTGATCTTAATAATGCACCAGGAATCGATTTTTTCACTTATGGTTCGCCTGAGATAATGGCCAATAGTGGAAATACACAAAGTGATCACTTTGATGTTAAATTTGATAGCGCCAACATCACTAATATACAGGCCTCTGATTATAGTATTACGCGTAAAGGTAATAGCTGGGAAATAAAACGTCTATCAGATAATAGCACTATATCCCCTCAAATATTAGCGAATGGCGATCTGCGTTTCGATGGTTTAATTGTAACACCACCAAATACGCCTAATAGCGCTGAAGGTGATAATTATCGATTAATGACCGTAAGAAATGTGATTGATGATCTTAAACTGAATATTGATTCTGCCGATAAAATTGCGGCTAAGTCATCTATTACCAATGGTAAAAATGACGGTAGTAATTTAACTGATATAGTTAAATTACAAACAGAAAAGAGTGTTAATGGCCTAAAAAGTATCGCTGAATCCTTGATTGCTATGGGCACTGAAGTAGGACAAAAAGCACATAAAAGTGAAAGTCAGTATGAAAATAAATTAGCTATAGCTAAATCTATTAATCAAAACCAGCAATCTATTTCGGGTGTTAATGTAGATGAAGAATATATTAATCTAACGGGTATGACCCAATATTACCAAGCGAATGCCAAGGTTTTATCAACGGCAACTGAATTATTCGATATTTTAATGAGAAATTTATAATATTATTGGAAGGGAATTTATATGCGTCTTAGTACTGCACTTATTAATGAAATGAAAGGTTCGGGTATTAGTAGTAATCAATCGGATCTTAATAAACTACAAGAAAAAATGAATGCAAAGAAGAACTTTCTCTCTCCTGCGGATGACCCATTAGCTCATCGCGATGTTATGCGTTTAAAGCAGGCGCAAAGTTTGCGTGAGCAATTTACTACCATGCGAAATTCAGCTAAAGAGACAATGGATTTTCAAGCTAGCATTATGGATGAGATCTCCTCAATTGTAAAAAATATCAATGATACTATGATTTCAGGTATGAATGAGGTGAGTAATAGTGATCAACAAAGAAAAGTCACCGCTGAAGCCTTAGTGAGTGCTAAAAATAGATTGTTATCTTTAGTTAATAAACAAGATAATAGTGGTAATTATGTTTTTTCCGGTGATAAGTCAGATGTTAAACCTTACGAATTAATTAATGGTCAGCTAGTTTATCAAGGTGGTGATTCTAAAGTACAGCAGATTGATCAATTTACTAATATTAAAGTTAATGTCACAGGTAAAGATGCATTATCAATTTCATCTACTGAAGATGTATTTAGTATGTTGGATAAAGCGATTACTGCCTTTAATACGCCAATAGATGGGGCGGATGAAGCTACTCGTACCGCTCAACGTGATACCTTAACGGCAGTTAAAGGCGATATTGAAAAATTAACTAGTACTCTTAGCCATTCAATGGCCAAGAATGGATTACAAATAAAAGAGGTTGAATCATTAAATATCCGCGATAAAGAGATATCGGATAGCACCAAAGATCAGATTGCAGAAATTCAGGCATTAAACCAAGTGAGTGGCTTTGAGGGTCTATTAAATATAAAAACATCTCTTTCATTCGCCTATCAAAGTTTTGGATTAATGAAAGATATGAGTATTTTAAACTATGTTAAATAATGAATATTAATTATTATTAGAACAATAAAAGCGCCCTGATAAAACAGGGCGTTTTGCTATTTTAAGTACTCTAAATTTTTGAAAATAAAATCCATATTAGAGGAGATAATTCTTTCACCAAAGGCGGGAAGGAGGGGCAAAATAAACAGTATGATAGTCACACCACAAAGTAGAGTAATAGGGAAGCCAACGACAAAAACAGAGAGTTGAGGTGTCATTCTATTAAGAATACCCAGTGCAATATTTATCATCAATAGAATAAATATCACTGGCAAGGAAAATAGCAGTCCATAGGAAAAAATAAAACCGGCCGCTTGAATAGTCATCCAAATCCCTTCTTTACTTAATGGAATAGAGGAGATGGGAATAACATTAAAGCTATCCACTAGCAGATAGATAAACCACAAATGAGTATTAAAGGAGAACAGCAATAGGGTGAAAATAAGGTTTAAGAATCGCGATATCACCGGCATATGAGGTCCACCTGAGGGATCAACAAACATGGCAAAAGAGAGCCCCATTTGCATACCAATCAACTCACCAATATATCTGACTGTTACCAACATAAACTGTAGCGTGAATCCTAATAAAATTCCTATAACCAATTGAATAAGAATAATCATGATACCTTCAGCGGAAAGTACCGGTGTTGTATTAGCGGGAATATGGGGATAAACCACAATTGCTATGACTAGGGCGAGTGATATTTTCACCTTTTTAGGAATGGATTTCTCACTAAATAGTGGTACTGCGGAAATAAATGCGAGTAATCGCACTAGAATATAGAAATATTGATTCACGAACTCTAATATTTGTGTTGTATTTAATGTGATCATATCAATTTATAATACTGGGAATCTGGCTATAAAGCTGATGGATGTAGTCTAAAACATAATCTAACATCCAAGGACCAAGAATAATGGCAACAGAAAAAACACAAATTATTTTAGGAATAAACGAAAGGGTCATTTCATTAATTTGTGTGGCTGCTTGCAATATACTGATAATCAAACCACTGAGTAACGCTGCTAATAGTAATGGACCGGCAAGCACCAGTGCAATTTTCATTGCACCTATGCCTAATCCAACAATAAATTCAGGTGTCATTTTTGCTCCTAATATAAAAAAGCTAACTAAAAAAGCTCTGGCTAATTGAACCAATTACTAGTTGCCATCCATCGACCATCACAAATAGCATCAATTTAAAGGGTAAAGAGACAGTAGCGGGGGGAACCATCATCATACCGAGCGCCATTAGCACACTGGCCACCACTAGATCAATGATCAAAAAAGGAATAAAGAGAATAAAGCCTATTTGGAATGCGGTTTTTAATTCACTGGTAATAAAGGCTGGAATTAGTATGCGCATGGGAATATCTTCTTCTGAATTATATTCAGGTTCTTTCGCTAAATTAGAAAATAAAGCCAGATCTGTTTGCCGAGTTTGTTTGAGCATAAATTGATGTAGTGGCTTTGTGCCTTCTTCAACCGCTTGTTCCAGTGTAATGGTATCTTCATTAAAGGGTTTGTACGCATTTTGATAAATATCATCGAGTACAGGAGACATAATAAAAAAGGTCATAAATAGGGCGAGGCCAAGCAATACTTGATTCGGGGGTGCGGTTGGCGTACCTAAGGCACTGCGTAATAGACCTAAAATAATAATGATGCGGGTAAAGCTGGTCATCATTAATAACAGCGCTGGAATAAAACCTAGTGCGGTAATGGTTAATAGGGTTTGTATTGGCAATGACCAAGATTGCCCTCCATTTGCCGTAGCATTGCTATAGATAGTGGGAAGTTGGGCATGTGCCGGAAAAGCGATAATAAAAAAAAGTGTGATAATAGCGAATATCTGACGCATGTTATTACCTGCTGTATATAAATTATAATAGATATAAAATAGCGGTGATTTAAATAGACTAGTGATCTACTAGTAGATCTTATTCATTATTATTGTTAGGTTTAAAATTCCTAATTTTAGGAATAACCGAACTCTTATGTAATAGGGTAATTTGATTCTCGGTAACGCCTAACAGCATATATTGATCATCAATTTCAATCAGTGTGAGTTTCTCTTTACGCCCCAAACTGTGGTTACTGACAATTTTCAGCTGATTAGTGGCGTTATATGGTTTAAACTTTTCGGGTAAAAATCGCCTTAATAGCCAGAGTACAAAAACTAGCACTAAAATAATGAATGCAAATATTGCAGTCATATGGAATAAATTATTATTCAGCATAAAATATATTTAGTCTCATTAAGAGTGTCGATTATCGATGCTTCTAAGGCTAAAAAGAAAAGAGGCGGCAATTCGCCGCACTCTTTTATCCGTAAATTAGTCCAATAATAAATTACTTACTTAAACGTCTCATACGTTCGGAAGGGGTAATAATATCGGTGATTCTAATACCATAATTATCAGCGACCACGACCACTTCACCTTGGGCAATCAAATAACCATTAATTAAAATATCCAGTGGCTCGCCGGCCATACCGTCAAGCGAAATCACTGAACCTTGGGTTAAGCTAAGCAGCTTCTTAATTGTCATTTTGGTTCTGCCGAGCTCAACGGTCATTTTTACCGGAATATCCATAATCATTTTCATATCAGAAAATGAACCGTCAATATTTTGAATATCTAATTTATCAAAAATAGCAGGACCATTATCATCCGGTTTTGGCGGCTGAGATTGTTTGGCTATAGTATTGGCCCACATCTCTTCCGTAGCCGATTCAGTCGATCCCATTTCAGTTTCTTTTATTTCTGGCATATTGTCGTTCATGATCTTCCTTCTTCTTCCAAATGATGTAAAACAGGATTAATTAAATGCTCAATTTGTAGAGCATATTGTCCATTTAAGGTGCCATATTTTCCGCTAAGTACAGGAACACCATCGACATGAACAAAAATACTGTCGGGTTTTTCAATTGGAATGACATCCTCTTTATTTAATTGCAGAATATTTGATAGGCGCATCGGATGGTCAACAAAGTTAGCCACTAATTCTAATTCAGAATATTTAACTTGATTAACTAAACCCCCAAACCATGAATTCTCTTCTTGTTTATTATTCTCAACCGGTGGATTGATTAATTGTTCACGCATCGGTTCTATCATGGAGAATGGCAAACAAATACAGAACTCACCAACCATATTACCTATTTCAATCAGAAAGGGGGTGGTAATAACAATATCATTCGGTGATGAAGTGATATTGGTAAATTTGACCTGACTTTCTGAGCGAATATATTCGGTGGTGATTTTGGCGATTGAACTCCAAGCATCACGATAAGCGTCGAGTGCCAAGCTCATCATCTTATTAATAATACGTTGCTCAGTTGGAGTGAACTCACGTTCTTCCCTTGTCACAGGGAAACGGCCATCGCCGCCAAATAAGCTGTCTACAGCAACATAAACTAAGGTTTTTTCAAAAGTAAAAAGTGCAGTTCCTCTTAAAGGTTTTAAATGCACTAAATTTAAGTTGGTCATTGGGGGCAATTGATTAGAAAAGTCTTTATACGATTCTATTTTAATCGCCCCGACGGTAATATCTGAGTTCCGATGAATTATATTAAATAATCCAATACGAAATTGTCTGGCAAAACGTTCATTGATAATTTCGAGAGATTGAAGGCGCTCACGAATAGCACGTCTTTGTGTACTTGGATTATAAGGGCGTATTAAGCTCTCAACCTCCTGAACGATATTTTCATCCCCTATAGTTGGGGGAATATTGTCCCCTAAAATAGGGGCTGTAATTTGCTCCCCTATCGCTGAGGGCATTATTTCAGCCTCCATAGTTGGGGTAGTAACTTCATCCATAGGCAAGAGATCTTTTTCTGCCTCTGAGGGGGTGTTTTCGCTCATGTTTTCATCGCAGAATAAACGTAGTGAATAAGACATCGGTGATCGCTTGTTCTGACTCACCGACTACCATACTAGGTCCTAGAACTTTCTTGACGTCTGACATCAGATTTAATTTCCCTGCTTCTGTTGCCAATTCAGAAATATTCTGTCGAGAGATTAATAATAATAGTCGGCTGCGTACTTCAGGCATTAATTGAACAATATGCTGACGTGTACTGTCATCCTTGAGTCGCAGAGTTATTTCTATATATATCACTCGATTTTTACTATCTTCACTGATTAAGTTGACAGTAAAGGGCTCAAGAGGAAGAAAAATAGGTGCGGGTGCTGGAGCTGCGGCAACCTTGACACTCTTTTTTTTGCCTTCTTCTTTTCCAGATTGTAGAAACCACCAGCCCGCGCCACCTGCGGCACCGCTGATGATTAATATAATTAATAACCAAAGACCCAGTTTTGATTTACTCTTTTTAGTATTTTCGCTCATTTTAAAAATCCTTTTTTATTAGCTTGAATTGCTCTAGATGATGCCTAAAAGTTACCTACAATCTCTTATAAAAATACAGTCATCATTGTCTCGGTAAGCATCAATAAATGGTCATCCGTGAACTGTGGCGACAAATAGAATTATGCTAGCCATTCACCAAAATGAATGATTAATAAAGGCATTAAAATGAGGTCTTTTATCGCTATTAATGTGTGAGTTATATCCGACATCGGAAATAATATTTAGGTGTTAATTAACATCATCAATTAACACCTAAATGGTGACTAAATAAAAATACTTACACCCTGTTTAATAGACGAGTGCCTAGAATTTTGCGTTGGAAGGTGCAAATTTAATGGTTTATCTATAATTTGCTGATCTCGATAAGTGGACTTATTCTCTTTTGCATTCTGCTGAGATTCAGCATCTTGTTGGGAAAAAGAGAAACTATTGCTATTAAGTACATCTGCATTTGTCAGATCAATACCCTGTTGGAGTAAGGCGTGTTTTAAGTCGGGAAGAGCTTGCTTTATTACTGCGCTGACAGATTCATGCATAGAGATAAATTGAAAATGAGCCTGTTGAGATTCCATTTTCATTTTAATCTGAATTGAACCTAGTTCCGCAGGATGTAATCTTAATTCTGCTTCTTTTATCTGATTTTTATTAAATAATAAGATCTGTTGTTGAAATTGCTCTTGCCACTCATTGCTTTGATAAGGAGCGTTTAATGTGGCACTGGCTGTAGGATTAGATAAATTTTGATAGCTGGTTAAATTATTTAGTGAAAAGAAGAGATCACTATTATGACGTTTTGGCGATACGTTTAGATTATCGATTGTCAAATTAGTTTGGAGTGGGCGTTCTGATCTTGTCTCTTGTATACTGGTAATCAGTTTTTGTTGCGCGGATAATGACAGTGAATCGTCATCAGTCTTATTTTCTAAATTGGCTAATTCAGCCTCTTTTTTTAGCTCAGCAAAATGGTTATTGATTGTTTTATTGAGCGGCGCAAGGGTTATCTCGGTATCTTGTGTACTGTCTTTCATATCTGATAGTAAATCAGTGGCATCGCCTTTATAAGGATGTTTGGCCAACAATTCTATTTCATCAATATTTACTTGACTGCTATCCATGGTGAGCAGTGTTGGTAACTCATCTTCTGTTATGGTATTAGCCGTATCAGGGGCATCCAGTACTGGCGTGACGGATAAATAAGGTAATTTAGCATAGAGTGGCTCTATTTGATCCGTCAGTAATATTAAGGCAATTAAAGGGTCGTTTTTATCATCGATTTTATCGTCTGACTTATCTTTTGATTTATTATCTAAAGCGACCTTTAGCAGCTTATTAAGCGGCGCTGGTTTCTCTTTTGTTTTGTCCGTTAATTTATGTTCATGCTGCGTGAATTTCTCTTCCAAATAAGTATTGAAGTTTTTTTGGGTATCCCCATTTTCTTTATCTGCCTCAGTGGCTGAGAAATTAACTTTATCAACGGAGGGCGTAGGTAAAGATTGAATCTCCATGTTTAGCTTGTCCTATAGGTTGTTCGTTGAGCAAATTCATCCATTAATTTTTGGTCGAGTTTTTTAACTCTAGCGTCGAGAATAGCGCTTTGCCGTTGATCCAATTTATCAAAGGCATTCTCTTTCTGCTTTTTAGCCAGCCAAATTTGTTGCAGGCGACTAACTTCAGTTTGGTAAATTAATAATTGTTCTTGCTGATATACGATGGCTTTCTCTACCACTAATAGAAAGGATTGATAGTTTTTAAATGTGGCAGAGACTAATCCTTTATTTAAATCCTGATTAAGTTGTTTTTTATACTCATGATGATATTCAATAAGTTGTTTTAATTGTATTTCAACTTGTAGACATCTTTCATTGCTCTGTTTTAACTGAATAGCGGCTTTTTCGGTCTGTTTGGCCGCCAGATTTTTTAAGATCAAAAATGTCGATTTATTTTTCATATCAATAAGACAAAGGCTAGTTATTTAATAGCAAGTTAAGTTGTTCCTTTGCTGATATTTCATCACAATAGTCACTTAAATCTTGCTGTAAATAAGCCATTATTTGTGGATAAAGGTTTATTGCCATATCAATTAATGGATTACTACCGGATACATAGGCGCCGACATTAATAAGGTCCATATTTTGTTGATAAAGGGAGATCAGCTGTTTAAATAATCTCACTTGAGCAAAATATTCTTTATCGACCAGTTCGGTCATTACACGGCTGATGGAGATCTCAATATCAATGGCAGGATAGTGGCCTGAGTCAGCAAGTCGACGGGCAAGAACAATATGGCCATCAAGAATAGCTCTGGCAGTATCAGCAATGGGATCTTGTTGGTCATCGCCCTCGGTCAATACGGTGTAAAATGCGGTAATACTGCCGCCGCCTTCGGTTCCGTTACCAGCGCGCTCAACTAAGGCGGGAAGTTTAGCAAATACAGAGGGGGGATAGCCTTTGGTTGCTGGCGGTTCACCTATTGCAAGGGCAATTTCACGCTGAGCCATGGCATAGCGCGTTAAGGAGTCCATAATTAACAATACGTTAAAGCCTTGATCGCGAAAATCTTCGGCGATACGAGTTGCATACTCTGCACCTTGAAGACGTAATAAAGGCGAAACATCGGCAGGCGCTGCGACGACAACGGCTCGTTTTATACCTTCTTCGCCTAGAATATGATCGATAAACTCTTTGACCTCACGACCACGCTCACCAATTAGTCCAACGACGATTATATCGGCATTCGTATAGCGAGCCATCATACCTAATAAACGACTTTTCCCAACGCCGGAGCCAGCAAATAGCCCCATACGTTGCCCGCGGCCCACAGTGAGTAAGCCATTGATCGCTCGAACACCAACGTCCAGCGACTGACTGACGGGGGCGCGCATTAATGGATTTAGGGGCTGAGTATGCAGAGAGGCGCTATTCTCTAGCGTCAACTCGGCTTTGCCATCAAGCGCTTGTCCCGTTGCATCTACCACTCGGCCTAGTAGCTGTTGACCCAATGGAAAAACCCGTGCTAAACCATGTTGTTCTGAGGATTGTTTGGCGTAGACCCTCGCGCCTGACATAACACCTTCCATTTTATGGTACGGCATTAATAACAGTTTAGGGCCATTAAATCCTACCACTTCACACTCAATTTTATGAGCGCCATAAGTGATGGGTTCAATAATACAAACAGCGCCAAGTGGCAGCTGAAGACCCGTCGCTTCCATGATCAAGCCAGTGACTCGAGTCAATTGACCATAAGTTCGATATGGGGCTAATTGACTAAGGCAATCTTCTATTTGAGTCAGCTTTTGACACCAAAGGGCACAGTGTGTGTTCATCTCTGTTCCTCGGGGAAGGTTAACTGACACAGATGTTGCCAACGTGTTTCTAAGCTGCCGTCGATATCGCCCTCTGAGGTAATGATCTGAAAACCGAGAGGATGCAGGCTTGGCGTCGGTTCTAATGTCCAGCCCAGAGCTTCAAGTTGTGAGCCCAACTGAGTTTCAATGGGGATCAGCATTTCAGGATTAATCAGTAGTTTGGCATGTTCTAAACGACGTTTTTGTTTATTTAATAGCTCAATTAAGTGAGCTATTAAAGTCTCTGATTGATGAGCAGAGACAGTGCCAATAAGCTGTTTTACCGTCGCGAGTACCGTATAAGAGAGCTCTTCAGGAATACGATTATCCAGATCATTTAGTGAGGCACGAAATGCATCAAAACAGCCTTTCCATTGCTCGGTGATCTCATCTTGCGCCTGTTTGCCATCCTCACTACCTTGTTGATAACCCATATCAAATCCTTGTTGATAGCCTATTTGATAACCTTCTTCTTTACCTTCCGCTAAGCCCGCTTGTTTTCCCTCTAAGCGGGCGGCCTCTTTGAGCTTGTCGAGGAGAAATTCAGTATTGATTTTCTCCTCTTTGACTTTCTGCTCACTTGTGGCTTCTTCATTAAGATCAAGGATAGGGAGGGAGCCCCATTGGCTCCCCCGATTAAAATCTTCCAACTGCCAGCGATGCCAGGCAGTCTGGGATTTATCAGACATAGCTATCATCACCATTGTTGATCATTACTTCACCGCTATCAGCCAGTCGGCGTACAATCATCAGTATTGATTTTTGTTCCGCTTCAACTTGAGATAGGCGAACTGGGCCACGAGATTCAAGATCATCACGCATAATTTCAGCTGCACGTTGTGACATATTACTTAAGAAGTGCTCACGCAGTTCAGGTTTACAGCTCTTCAATGCGATGATCAGTGAATCATTATCAACTTCTTGCAAGATACGCTGAATAGAACGGCTATCGATACTAAGCAGATTTTCAAACAAGAACATTTCGTCGATAATTTTCTGTGCCAATTCATCATCGTAATGTTTAACCGCACCAATAACATTTTCTTCTTGTTGGCTTTTCATTAAGTTAATAATTTCAGCCGCAGTACGTACACCACCCATTTTGCTGCGTTTAATGTTCTGGCCATCCAGCAGGTTATTTAATACTTCGGTCAGTTCAGCTAAGGCGGTTGGTTGTACGCCGCCAAAGGTGGCAATACGTAACATAATGTCATTACGTAGCTCATCATCGAATAGGGCTAAAATATCAGCGGCTTGCTCACGACGTAAATGAACCAAAATAGTGGCGATAATTTGTGGATGCTCATCGCGGATCATTTCGCTCGCTAATTGAGGCTCAACAAAGTTAAGCGTATCAATACCAGATGTGGTCTCCTGACTATCGAAGATCTCGTCAAGTAGAGTATCGGCTTTCTCTTCACCCAGCGCTTTAATTAACACGTTACGTAAATAGCTATTGTTATCTTGAGATAAGGAGCTATAAAGCATTGTATTGTCTTCAAATTCAATCAGAATATCAGACAGCTCTTGCGTAGAGATATGGCGCAACTGGCTCATCGCAATACTGAGTTTTTGTACTTCTGATGTATTCAAATGTTTGAATATTTCGGCTGCTAGCTCTTCACCTAAAGACATTAAGATCACAGCACTTTTTTCAATTCCGGTGATAGACATTATTCTTTCCCCATCCAGTCACGAATGATCATGGCGATAGCGCGTGGATCTTGAGTTGCCATCTCTTTTAATCGCTGACCCTGCATTTCAGCGGTCACTCGATGTTTAGCATGTGTTCGACGTGATGCTTCTTCGCGTTCGATTTCTTGACGTGCGGCTTTCTCTTTATTTAGGATCTCTTGACGTGCAGCTTCTTCTGCTGCAGCAATTCGAGCTGCTTTCTGTTTAATGATCTGTGGTTTGATCATCAGTCGCCAGAGAAGGAGTCCAACAAAGCCAATAAATAGATAGCGTGCAATATCAATCAGTAACGCCCATAACATTGGATCTTTCCACAGTGGAAGTTCATCCAATAAATCATCTGCAGCGACAGGTTCAAAAGGAGCGTTGACAATATTCAAGCTATCGCCTCTTTCCGTCGAGAAACCTACCGCTTCTTTAGCCAGTAACTCTATTTGTTTCAGCTTATCTTCAGGAATAGGGAGGTTTTTGATCTCATCACTATCCTCTGTTGGATCTTGCTCTTGGTAATTAACGATAATTGCCACAGAGAGGCGCTGTAACTGACCAATTTGATGCTGAACATGGCGAACATGGCGATCAACTTCGAAGTTGGTCGTTTCATCTAATCGCTTGTTGCCTTTGACCGAGGTTGTAGTGGTTGATGCTGTTTGCGTCTCTTTATTATCCTCTGTATTAGTCGAGGCTTGAGCACTCACGTCAACGGGTTGATTTGATAATGCACCAGGTACGCCATTCGCTAGAAAATCATTGCCTTGCTGGCTACTACTCACTTGTCGTGAGCGAATGGCCGCATAATCTTTTTTCTGATTTGGCGAATACTCTTCGGATGTCTCTTCGGTTTTAGCAAAATTCATTTGTGCCGTAACTTGCGCATGAATATTGCCTTTACCCACCAGTGGACCCAATATGGCTTCAATACGTTGTTGATAACGATTTTCAACAGTTTGAATATATTTCAACTGGTTAGTATTGAGATCTTGCCCGACACCATGCGGCTGGCTTAATAGTCGGCCCGATTGATCGACAATAGTAACGTTACTGGCTGGCAAGCCGGAAACGCTGCCTGAAATCAAATGAACGATACCGTTAATTTGGCTCTCATCCAGCACGCGACCATTTTGGACACTTAAAGTAACAGAGGCCGTCGGCTGTTTCTGCTCACGTACAAATAAGGTGGGCTTCGGAAAAGCCAAATGAACGCGCGCTTTATTTACTACACTGAGTGATTCAATTGTGCGCGATAATTCACCTTCCAAGGCACGTTGGTAATTAATTTGCTCACTGAATTGACTGAGACCAAATTTCTCTTGATCAAGTAATTCAAAGCCAATATTGCCCCCTTTAGGAAGCCCCAATTGTGCCAATTTCAGACGTAATTCGTGCACTTTGTCTGATGGGACTAAAATAGCGCCACCATGATCCGAAAACTTATAAGGGATATTCAACTGAGTAAGTTGAGTAACAATCTCACCACCATCTTGATCATTGATATTGGTATAGAGTGGCCGATACTCATTCCCCTGTAGCCATAGAAATAACGAAATAAAAATCGTTGTCGCAATTGCACAAGCGATAATTAAAGGTATTTTATGGTCAGATTTTACTTTCTGAATGAAACTGGCAAATTTAGCCGTCGGGCTAGCAGATGTATTCGTTATGCTCATAGTCAACTTTTGCCCTTGCGGTGTAGATGAATACTTAAAATGTGGCGTGACAAAATAGACTCCTATACTTATCCAGCGGATTTTTTTGTGTCATGTTGCAGTATTATGACTTTTTGCATTAAGGGCGATGGGTCGATAAGCTTTTCATTTTTGGCGTAATTGCTCGGTTTGATTTTTATTGGCTGTGTTAGCTTTTGCATTGTTATAGTGACAATCAATATCAACACAGAGAAATAAAAAGGAAATCAATATGCCCATTAGTGAAATTGGCGCAATAAATAGACAATCACTTAATGCGATAGAGCCTATCGAAATGACAATACAATCAGTGACCCCTAGTAATGGCTTTTCTAGCCATTTAGTGAATGCAATTGGTGAAATTAATCAATCACAAGTTAATGCCACTAAAAAAGCTCAATTATTTACTCAAGAAACACCGGGTGTTGAATTAAGTGATGTGATGGTCGATTCACAGAAAGCCACTATATCTTTGCAATTTGCAGTTCAAGTTAGAAATAAATTAGTGACGGCCTACCAAGAAATTATGAATATGCAAATTTAATTTAGATAAGTATTTGTGAGAAGTAGAGCAGAAGAGAGGTCGGAAGGATGAGTTAGGCTAATTTTTCCGATTTTTATTTTATATATCAAATGACTAAGAAATTTAATTCTTTAATGCAATAAATAGAGATAAGGCTCCTCAGAACAAGGTAATATAAACGAATACGAATTATTTTATGACGAAATCACTCCTTAATATTTATCCCTTCTAATCGAAATATGTCTATCATCTGGCACACAAGTATTTATTGTCTTCTCATCATAATAAAGAGAATAATAGATAAAGATTTATTTGTTATTCTTTTACCTGATAACCAGCACTGAAATATTGGCATTCTGGATCACAGCAGCAGCATTTGAGCCAATAAAGTAGCGAGAAATAGACGGTTGATGAGAGCTGATAACAATCAAATCTGCTTTAAGTGATGTAGCCATTTTTAAAATAATATCTTTGGGTTTCCCCATTAGTACATGTAAATAGACTCTGTCTTCTGGCAAATTATAGTGTTGTGTCATCTTTTTGAGTTCATTTTCAGCCAGTTTAAGCAGTTCTTCTTTATTGACTCGTTGGCAATCTGCGGCAAGTCGAAAATAAGCCGAATCTTTATACTCAGGAATAATATGCAGAAAATGGATATGAGGATCATCCACACGCGCTAATTGTTCAATATGTGGAGCGACTTTTTCAGATAATATCTGCTCTGAGAGATCAATAGGCACTAAAATAATATTATACATCTCGCCTCCGAATATTTTTATTTTCAGAGTCTAACCTATTCAATAAAATAAACTAGCTATCGAGATCAAACTTATGACTTTCATTACTATTAATAGCAGCTAATAGATAAATACTTTATCAATGGAAGTAGATATGTAATAAATAAAATTAATTTCATTTTTATGAGACATCAATCAGGTTTTTTTGGAGCCTAGAGCGATAATCTAATAGATGTTTGATTTATATATCGCCATTTTTGATAAACAGGCTATTTAGCCAGATAGTTAATAAAAAATATGATAAGGAAATATTGCATGAAAAAAATGTTAGTAGCGCTTTGTGTATCTTCGTTCTTTGCTGTTAGTGCTTTTGCGGCGATCCCTTCGGGTAATGACGTTACTACCAAACCCGATCTCTATTTTTTAAAAAATGAACAGGCTATCGATAGTCTGGCGCTATTACCACCACCGCCTGAAGTTGGCAGTATTTTATTTTTAAATGATCAGGCGATGTATGAAAAAGGCAGAATGTTACGCAGTACTGAGCGTGGAAAACAAGCTGCAGCAGATGCTGATCTCGCTGCTGGTGGGGTTGCCAATGCATTTTCCGATGCCTTTGGTTATCCAATTACAGAAAAAGATTCCCCTGAGATCCATAAGTTATTAACTAATATGATTGAGGATGCGGGCGATTTAGCCACTCGTTCAGCCAAAGAAAAATATATGCGTATCCGTCCTTTTGCTTTCTATGGCGTGGCAACCTGTAATACTAAAGATCAGGATAAATTATCGAAAAATGGATCTTATCCATCAGGTCATACTTCAATTGGTTGGGCTTCAGCATTAGTTTTGGCTGAAATTAATCCGCAAAACCAAGATAAAATTTTAGAGCGTGGTTATCAGTTAGGCCAAAGCCGCGTTATTTGTGGTTATCATTGGCAAAGTGATGTTGATGCAGCGCGTATTGTTGGCTCAGCAGCAGTGGCGACACTTCACTCAAATCCTGAGTTTAATCAGCAATTACAGAAAGCCAAAGCGGAATTTGCTCAGTTTAAAAAATAGTATTTTTGGTATCAAAAGTGTACTTATCAATAAAAAATAAAAAAGACCCGAACGCAAATTCGGGTCTTTTTATTAATCGCTAATAGTCAGTCAAACATTAAACTGAATAGGCTTGTAATATATTATGGTTTTGTTGCTCGTTCTTTAATGATAGCGTAATTTCATTCAGCTTGCTTTGCGCCAGCATCAAGAGTTTATAGTTTGTTTCTATTGCATGGGTTAGAAAATAATCGAATTCAACTCTCTGTTGTGCGCTAAAGGCGTAGGTCGATGACATCTCTAAAATATTGGCAATAATCGACATATAGCCCTGTTGCTGTATGCTGATATTGGCCCAATCTTCTTTTTCAACATTGGATAACAAATGTTTTCCATTTTGAGCAAGTTCAATACATTTAGCTATGATCAATTCCATTTTTAATTTACCTGATCTTGGCGCAATAACAGGTTTTCATTCATTTCAATGATCAGCTCCTCAAGAAGAGGAATATCATTATTTAAATGTGCGTACATCAACTGTTTGATCATCGCCTGATATTGCTTGCTATAGGGCGCATCCTCGCCTTTTAACGCCGAAAAATCGATATCGGCGTAAAGAACGGTTTGTATTAAATCAATGGCCTTATTGATCGCCTCACCTTTTTTAGCAATATCCAACTTTTGAATAAATAACTTTGCTTGCTTGGTACGCGAAATTGCCGTTTTCAATAGAATATTAATAATTTGATCAGGTGTTGAATGCGTAATTTGGCTTTCATTGTCAACTGTTTGATATAATGCTTGCGCTGAAGAGTTCATTAATCTTTTGAACCTGTCATTAATTTAAAATAGTTTGTGGCATCATTAAAGCGGGTCAGTGCTTCTTGCATGCGCGCAAACTGATCTTTAAGTTGATTAATTTTTTTGCTGCTTGTCTCTTCGATAGAATCTATTTTTTTACTTAATTTACTATTATCTTCTCTTAGTCTATTTTGCGACTCTTCCAATGCACTGCCATTGCCTCCTCGATGACTGAATTCGTTACTGATCAACTGTTTCATTTCATTAGCTAGACCTTGATGCTCATCATTTCCCATAAAGAGTTGCTTAAAGTCAGCCATATTATTTTGTACAGTTGCTTGAAATAATTCAACATTATCATCTCTAATGTTGAATGTGCCATTGGTTCCATTGGGATCTTTCGGATCTGCTTTATCGTAATTTTTGTCGAGTCTAGCATCGCTAAGGCTGGTTATATTGCCATTACCAAATTGTTGATCCATCACCTTGCTTATAGATTCCATTAAATCTGACAGTGGATTTCTAAAATCGAGGACGCCTCGTTTGTCAGGATCTACATCTATACGGGTTGCATCATTTTGTAGCATTTTTAATTGATTAAAGGCTTTTATCCACGTAACAACATCTGCGGTAAACTTCGAATTATCTTCTTCTACAGTGACGGTAATTGGCTCATCAGATTCTTCAAATAAAGTAATTTTTACCCCTTGAATAACTTCATCTTCTTCAATTACATTTTTTTGGCTAGTAATGGGAGCGCCATTGATAGTAAATTTTGCATCTTTGGCTGAGGCTGATTCAGTCATACCAGTGGTGCTTACAGGAGTGCCCGTCGCGGCTTGTGTATATTTCAGTTTCTCATTTAAAGTATCATCACCGATCACTGTAATGGAGGCGATAGCGGATTCTGTTCCCGTCTCTGTCGAGCTAATAGTAATATAGCTTTGATCTTCGCCTGATTTTATTACGCGAGAAGTGACGCCTTTATTGGCAGCAGCTATTGCTTTACTGATTTCTAATGGTGAGGTTTGATCGGTTTTGAGTTCGATATTAAAGGATGTGCCATTAGCTAATTCAATTTTTAATGTTCGGGTGTCGATGGTTGAATCGCCCATCGCTGTTTTTAGCCCAGGTAATTGCTGACTCTTTAGTTGATGATTAGTGGCAATCTGCTCAACGTTAAAATCAAAAGAGCCTGTAGGGGCTATACCGTTTGGTTCAATACTAAAGGCTGTCGTCTCTTTACTGACGATTGCGTGTTTAATAGTATTGTTATTGCTGAATAACAAGGTATCTGATAATGATTGAAACTCTTTAAGTAGTTTATCAAATTCTTCATACACTTGAATGCGGGTTTTATTTTTATCAATGACTTTTTGTACCTCATCAACTTTACCCTGCTTAATGTTATTAGCCTCTTTTAAAAAAGGATCAATGCTCATATCACTGCCATTATTCAGTGAGCTGGTTGCTTTATCGCCTAGCGTGCTTTCCTCATTGGTCACTGCGGGTTTATTGGTGACTTCCTTATCCCCTTTATTATTTTGTACGTCGGATTTAGGCTCAGCGCCATAAGCACGCGGTGCGGCAGTATTTGAATTAATTACAGTCATTGTTTGTTCCTTTATTTCAATAGAGTTATGCACTCTACTATCGGTAAAGAGAGCAAAATATTTAGTCTTTATAAAAGATAAATAAGAATAGGATAAAAAGAGAATAAAGAAGGAACTCTATATTGAAGTGTTATTTGCAGAAAGAGTGAAAGAATTATTAAAGAGTTTTCACTCTGGTGACGATAGTTATTTTGCAACGGGAAATGCCCGTAAAAATAAGGCTTGATAGCCTGATAAATACTTCAAAAAGGAAATAACTATGTCTTCTATCTATATGGGCTATAACCCAGCTGCGAACCAATCAGCTCGTGAAATGAACAAAAATAATGCTGCATTGAATAAAGCACTGACCAGCCTGACTACTGGTAACCGTATCAATACTGCAGGTGATGATGCAGCGGGTTACACCATCGGTAAAAACATGGAAGTTAAAATTTCAGGTATGCAACGTGCGGTTCGTAATGCTAACGATTCAATCTCTGCGTTCCAAGTACTTGGTGGTTCACTGAAAGGTCTGAGTGATCGTGTAGCTCGTTTACAAACTCTAGCAACCCAAGCGCACAGTGACTTTAATGCGCCTGGCGATATCATCAACATCAAAAAAGAAGTGACTTCACTGATTTCAGGTATCGATAGTGACGCTAAACAAGCTAACTTCAACGGCGTTAACCTGATGGAGAAGAAACGTGACTTCGCTATCCAAGTAGGTGACTCTGCATCAGATATGATTACTTTGAATGTTGAAGCTATGACAGTTAAAGATTTAGGTCTGGATAAAATTGATTTCTCTGTGTTTTCAAAAGCAAGTGCTTACTATAGTGAAGGTACAGTAGGCGGTAAAGAGCTGTCTAAAGGTGTTAAGATCGATGCACCTGCTCTTATTACAGCTAACGCTAAAGCATCAGCAGATACAACTCTTGCGGGTTTCTTCAATGCTAATGGAAGTACAACTCCCGCTGATACACTATTAGAATTGGCCACAGATGATACAATCGATGCTATTTTTACTGCTGTAACAGCAAAAGATGGTAAAATATTTGCCTTAAAAGATGCGCAAGGTAATGTGGTAGCAGATAAAATTGTTATTGAAAATGATGACAAATCTGGTTATGCGATCCTCACTTTAACAACTACTATTACGGCGGGTGTAGCATCGGTAGGGATAGGCGCTGCAACGACTAAGATGAGTGCTGATGAGTTTAATCAGAGCTATAAGAAAAACGGATCTGTAATTAATGCTGCTAGTTTACAAAAAGCGGTTGAACCAAAAATCCAAGAAGTAGCTGGAAAATTAGCTCTTGCTAATGCTGATATTAAATTCGAGCCTAACCAATCATTAGCTATCACTGCCGGTCCACTAGCAGCTGGCGATGAGCTTCGTCAAGCGGTTGACGGTTCAGGTAAAGCAATTGCTGATAAATTTTTACTGGTTAAAGCGAATGGTGATGTTTTTGATGTAAAAGTCAAAGCGCAAAAATTAGAAACGACCAATAAAAGATCAATGACACTTGAAGTTACCGCTAAAAACACTGATATCCAAGAGCTAGATGAAAATTACTCAAGTAATGGATTACTGGGTAAACTGAAAGAAGCTTATGACCATATCAATGAAGTCAGCAGTACTGTGGGTGCAACTATCACTGGTCTGAATAATACCATTGAGAGCCTGAGCACTAACATTGCAAATACTTCTGATGCACATGCTCGTATCATTAAAGCAGATATCATCGAGACTTATTCAGAAGCGGCTAGCCGTAAAGTTCAACAACAAGCTATCGCTCAAGCAATGCAAATGTCTAACAGCCTGACTGAAATCGCACTGCAAGCAATGCGTTAATTCTTCAAGCCATACTCCTATCAATAGGCCGGATATTCCGGCCTTTTTTATACCTTTTATTTAACTCTTTTTTCTTAGTCTGAACAAATCACCTTTTTATTGGCTTATTCACCAATTGCAAATCGTGACATTTCAGATAATGGCACTACTTTTCTTACACTACAGGTACTTGTTTGTGAATGATGTTTACACCCAGGATGGGAAAATAGATAAAAATAAGCTATGGCAGCGTTATTTACCTCTTGTACGACATGAAGCACTGAAATTACAGGCGCGTTTGCCAGCAAGTGTCGAATTAGATGATTTAATTCAGGCTGGCGGAATTGGATTACTTAATGCGATTGATCGCTTTGATGCGCAGCAAGGGGCCTCATTTTCGACTTATGCTGTACAGCGCGTTAAAGGCTCAATGCTAGATGAATTACGTGCGCGTGACTGGGCACCGAGAAGTGTGCGACGTCAGGCGCGAGAGGTGGCTAAAACGATACAGCTGTTAGAGCAACAACTGGGTCGTAATGCAACAGAACAGGAGATTGCAGAGCACCTAAATATGGGATTAGCTGAGTATCGACAGATATTAGCTGATACTAATAGTAGTCAACTTTTCTCCTATGATGAGTGGCATGAAACCTACGGAGAAAGTTGCGAGCCCATAATAGATGTTGACGACGAGCAAAATCCGTTTCAAACTCTAATTATCGCGGAAACTCGCCAAAGAGTGATAGACGCGATAGAATGCCTGCCTGAGAGGGAAAAAATGGTTCTAACCCTGTATTATCAGGAGGACCTAAACCTTAAAGAGATAGGTGCAGTACTAAATGTCGGGGAATCCCGCGTGAGCCAGCTACACAGCCAAGCAATTAAAAGGCTGCGAGCTCGCTTAAATACAGAATAATATTATTTATTGTCTTATTTTAGACTTACACACACAGGGCTTTACTATCATGTCTGTTTCCAATGTAAAGAAGCGGCCACTGAGCCGTTATATTAAAGACTTTAAACACAGCCAGACTCATTGTGCTCATTGCAATAAAACACTGGATCGCATTTCTTTAGTTTTTAACGATAAAATCTTAAATAAAGACGCTATCGCAGAGATGACCGATTTAGTTGATGAGGCCACATGGGTTAACTTACACGATAAATTTACTGCATTATGTCGTTTTTGTAGTGAGATTTACTGTAACAGTGATACTGATTATTTCGATATTATCGCATTTAAACAGTACTTGTTTGAACAGACTGAAATGAGCCACAGCACCGTTCGTGAATATGTTGTCCGTTTGCGTCGTCTGGACGAGTTGCTTTCATCGACCAGCTTCTCAATGAAAGTATTTGCCGCCGATATCATTCAGGAGCAACTGAGTGAAAAACTGACTGAGTCAGCGTTCAGTAATTACAATATTGCTCTACGTAAGTACGAGCAGTATTTAAGCTGGCAGTCAACGATTAATTAATACTGGTGCTGCCTGAGAAAAATGAATAGTTTTTATCAGGATCATAATTAACTAGTTATAAATTAATATTAAAAGTGCCCTTATTGGGCACTTTTTTTGTTTATGAATAATATAAATATAATTAATATATTAATGAATTTTATTTGGCTATAAAAATTGAATAGACTCAATAAATGAGATTGAGTCTATTCAAATCCAAAATTAAGGGTATTAACCAATCGTCATTAAGCTGGCATTTCCGCCCGCTGCTGCGGTATTAACACTCAGTGAGCGCTCATGTACCAGACGTTCTAACAGCAAGTTGGTTTCTCCGCGCTCAAATCCCTGAACTGAGATAATAGGTCCACTACGCTGGGCGATGATCTCGCAGATAGTGCGTAATTGGTCGCTGTCGCCATGATGGATAACCGCTTCCAAAGATTCATTAGTCTGTTTCCAATCAGAAACCAGCTTGATTGCAGTACGCACTTTATCGGGTAAGGAGCGGAAAAGCTGTTGATGAAGCTGAGTTTCCGGCCAAACAGTTTGGCAACCAGAGGCTAATACGGCAGATAACTGAATCAGACAATCTTTTTCATTGTCAGCCAGACAGAGCACTTGACCACGTGGCACCAGCGTATAGGCATTGCGTTCACCGGTTGGTCCCTCAAGAAGACGAGTTGTTCCCCCTTGGGCTAAGAAGTCAAATTTCTCCGCTAGAGCTTTATCTGTACCACTGTTTCTATCGCCGAGCCACTCAACTAAGGCGTTAAATGGCAGCAGCAAACTAGAGCGTACAGAGGCATCTAGCGGTGATTCTTTATCCTGGCGCTCTAAAGTTTTAACTACGGCATTTTCAGGACGCTCTGAGAGTAAACGATACAGATAGAGTGGACCACCCGCTTTAGGTCCAGTGCCTGATAATCCTTCGCCACCAAAAGGCTGTACTCCAACGACTGCACCGACCATATTGCGGTTGACGTACAAGTTGCCTACTTTGGCTTTTTTGATCACCTTGCCGATAGTTTCGTCAATACGGGTATGAACACCTAAGGTCAAACCATAACCCAAGGCATTGATTTCATTTAATAAGGTATTAAGATCTGTACGTTTAAAGCGGATCACGTGTAGTACGGGACCGAAAATCTCTTTTTTTAGCTCAGAAATCGACTCTAATTCAATCAGCGTGGGCTTAACAAAGGTGCCATTGGCTTGTTCTGCTTGATCGTCTGCATTGGCGCGCACCGCTTGGAACACATTTTTACCTTTATTGCGCATTTGCTGGATATGCTGCTCAATATTCTCTTTGGCTTCTTGATCAATCACTGGACCAATATCGGTCGAGAGATGCTCTGGATTGGCCATACGACACTCTTCCATCGCACCTCTTAGCATGCGAAGGGTATGTTCAGCGACATCTTCCTGAATACAGAGGATACGCAGTGCGGAACATCGTTGTCCGGCGCTGTCGAAAGCGGAAGCGACAACATCGGTGACCACTTGCTCAGTCAGTGCCGATGAATCGACAATCATGGCGTTTAATCCACCGGTTTCGGCAATTAATGGCGTTGGGCGACCCTGTGCATCAAGACGTCCGGCAATATTGCGCTGTAGCAATCCTGCCACTTCTGTTGAACCAGTAAACATTACACCGCGAACCCGTGGATCACCCACTAACTTAGCGCCGACCACTTCACCGCTACCCGGCAGTAGTTGCAGCACGTCACGTGGGATGCCTGCTTGATGAAGTAGGGCGACAGCAATGGCGGCGACTAGCGGTGTTTGCTCCGCAGGTTTGGCTAATACAGTATTACCTGCCGCTAGCGCTGCGGCAATTTGGCCACTGAAAATCGCCAGAGGGAAGTTCCAAGGACTGATACAGACGACCGGTCCTAATGGGCGATGGGTATTATTATCAAAATCATCACGCACTTGAGCGGCGTAATAATTGAGAAAATCAATCGCTTCTCTCACTTCTGCAATAGCGTTGTTATAGGTTTTACCCGCTTCACGCACTAAAACATCGAGTAGTGGCTGTAGTTGTTCTTCCATCAGCTCAGCGGCGCGGAATAGACTTAATGCACGCTCTGAAGGAGGAGTTGAAAACCAGATACTGCCTGATTCATTAGCAATATTCAGCGCATATTCCACTTCTTCTTCTGTTGTTTCACGCACATAACCTACAATATCAGCATGCTGCGCTGGGTTTAACACAGCTTTCGGCTGAGGCAATTCGAGCGTACTTTGCCATTCTCCCCCTAATAGCGGCTCAGCCGTTTTTAGCGTGATTGATGCGGTTAATAGGGCGCTCGAGAGCGAAGCAAGACGATGTTCATTGGAGAGATCTAAGCCCATAGAATTCACTCTACGTGGCCCATAGAGTTCGCGAGGCAGTGGAATTTTTGGATGCGGTAGACCCGCTTGACCTTCCGCTTCACAGATCGCCATCACATCTTTCACTGGATCAGCTACCAGCTCATCCAGTGGGATACTGTTATCGGCGATACGATTAACAAATGAAGTATTAGCGCCATTTTCCAGCAGGCGACGGACCAAGTAGGCCAACAGGGTTTCATGGGTTCCTACAGGGGCGTAGATACGACAAGGGCGATTAAGTTTGCCATCGGCGATTTTCCCTACCACTTGCTCATACAGCGGCTCACCCATGCCATGTAAGCACTGGAACTCATATTGGCCAGCATAGTAGTTTTGTCCTGCCATTTGATAAATCGCCGACAAAGTATGAGCATTGTGAGTAGCAAATTGAGGATAAATTAAGTTGGGTACAGAGAGCAATTTGCGTGCGCAGGCGAGATAAGAGACATCGGTATAGACTTTGCGGGTATAAACCGGATAGCCCTCTAAGCCATCGATTTGCGCCCGTTTGATTTCGCTGTCCCAATAAGCGCCTTTCACCAAGCGGATCATTAAGCGGCGACGACTGCGCTGTGCCAAATCAATAATATAATCAATTACAAATGGGCAGCGTTTTTGATAGGCCTGAATAACAAATCCAATTCCATTCCAACCTTCGAGTTGAGGATCAAAGCAGAGTTTTTCCAGTAAATCGAGGGAGATTTCTAGGCGATCCGCTTCTTCCGCATCAATATTAATTCCAATATCATATTGACGAGCTTGAAGTGTTAATGACAGTAGGCGAGGATAGAGTTCGCTCATTACACGCTCATATTGTCCACGGCTATAACGTGGATGAAGCGCTGATAATTTAATTGAGATCCCCGGCCCTTCATAGATCCCTCTACCATTTGAGGCTTTACCGATAGCATGTATCGCTTGTTGATACGAGACCATATAGGCTTGGGCGTCTTTTTCGGTCAGCGCGGCTTCACCTAGCATATCGTAGGAGTAGCGGAAACCTTTCTCTTCTAGTTTGCGTGCATTAGCTAATGCTTGTGAAATAGTTTCACCCGTTACAAACTGCTCACCCATCAAGCGCATCGCCATATCGACGCCTTTGCGCACCAGTGGCTCGCCGCCTTTACTGATAATGCGATTTAACGAATTAGACATTTTCTCTTCGTTATGGGTCGAGACTAGCTTACCGGTAAAGAGGAGTCCCCAAGTGGCCGCATTGACGAACATGGAAGCACTTTGGCCTAAGTGAGATTGCCAATTTCCGGCGCTGATCTTATCGCGGATTAAGGCGTCGCGGGTAGCTTTATCGGGAATACGCAGCAGTGCTTCGGCGAGGCACATTAGCGCCACCCCTTCTTGCGAAGATAATGAAAACTCTTGTAGCAGCCCCTGCACTAATCCGGCACGGCCAATGCCATTTTTTTGATTACGCAGCTTTTCGGCGATCGAATAGGCTAGCTTATGTGCGGCATCAGCTTGCTCCACAGGAAGTTGTGCTTGCTGTAGCAGCATTGGCACGGCGAGAGTTTCCGGCGTACGGTAAGCCGAAGTAATAGCCGAGCGCTTAACTGATTGAGGTAAAACATGTTCGGCAAAATCGAAGAAAGGCTGGTAAGGCGTCTCAATAGTCACTTCTTCAGTTGCACTATTATCTTCTTTGCTCTCTTTGCCAAACTCAGGAATACTTTTTTGATTATCTAACTGCTCTAGATAATTAAATATGGCCTGTTTAATCAGCCAGTGAGGGGTGCGGTCAATTCGTTGAGCCGCTACCTTGATGCGATCACGTGTTGCTTCATCGAGTCTAACACCCATGGTTGTTGTGCTACTCATCACGGCTCCTTTCAATAATCAATATGAAAAATATATAAAGTTACTTACCAATATCTATCATGTTGCAACTTTGTGCAACATTGTTAATATTTTTAGCTGGGAACTGTGAGATCCATCTTGTTTTTGTTATCAAAATAGCTAATTAATAGTGATGTTAATTAACCATATGATTATAAACGATTTAAATCTTTCTTCTTCATATTAAAAATTAATCATTTGATATATTTATTCTGTGGATATAGTTACAAGTGTGATGCAGCTTGCGTTTTCAATAAGAATATAAGTTAAATTGTTGTTAATTCCGACTCTTCTTGTCTAGGATGAACATATCGGATTATAAAAAACAACCGAAAGTAAATACCTTAAATTATGTATTAATAACTTATCTTATAATTAAAGGTGCAACATAAATTGCAGCTAGTGAGTCTTAGTGCAACACAATAAAGGTAACGATAAATAGATAAGAATAAATGGATAAAATAAAGTGTTAACAAATAAAAACCATGGAAAAAATTAACAAGGAAATAATCTGAATAGAACAGGGAAGACAACTCATGGGAAACACAACAATTACAATTAATGGAGAAGACTGATGACTATAAGTACACCGATGTTAATCATGTTTACTGTTTACATCAGTATAATGCTACTTATCGGCTATTTAGCCTATCGTTCAACGAAAAGTTTTGATGATTATATTCTGGGTGGGCGTCGTCTTGGCAGCGTTGTGACGGCATTATCGGCGGGCGCTTCTGATATGAGTGGTTGGCTGTTAATGGGACTACCGGGTGTGGTCTTTTTGGCGGGAATTTCTGAAAGCTGGATTGCGATTGGATTAAGTCTTGGTGCTTATCTTAACTGGTTATTTGTCGCTGGACGTTTGCGTGTTCAGACGGAAAAAAATAATAATGCCTTAACGCTTCCTGATTATTTTACCAGTCGATTTGAAGATAAAAGTAAAATACTACGTATCATCTCCGCGATTGTTATTTTAGTCTTCTTTACTATCTATTGTGCATCTGGCGTGGTTGCGGGCGGATTACTTTTCCAAAGTACTTTTGGGATGAGCTATGAAAAAGCCATGTGGTTAGGTGCATTAGCGACTATCGCTTATACCTTCCTAGGCGGATTTTTAGCGGTGAGCTGGACGGATACGGTACAAGCATCTTTAATGATTTTTGCACTAATATTGACTCCGGTGATGGTAATAGTCTCTGTGGGGGGATTTGATACCGCCATTGAAGTGATTAAAGCTAAGAGCCCTGAATACCTAGATATGTTTAAAGGGCTGAATTTTGTTGCGATCATCTCCTTATTAGGCTGGGGGCTAGGCTACTTTGGTCAACCGCATATATTAGCGCGCTTTATGGCGGCTGATTCTCATCATACTATTCGCAAAGCGCGTCGTATTAGTATGACTTGGATGATCCTCTGTTTAGCGGGAACCATTGCGGTCGGTTTCTTTGGTATCGCTTATTTTGAAATGCGCCCTGATGTGGCTGGTGCAGTAAACAAAAATAATGAACGTGTCTTTATGGAGTTAGCCGCTTTACTGTTTAATCCATGGATAGCAGGAATATTATTATCCGCTATCTTGGCTGCGGTAATGAGTACCTTAAGTTGCCAGTTATTGGTGTGTTCTAGCGCTTTAACCGAAGATCTCTATAAACCTTTCTTACGTAAAAATGCCAGTCAAAAAGAGTTAGTGTGGGTAGGGCGTGGAATGGTATTGCTGATTTCTATGATTGCCATCTATATTGCGCGTGATCCTGATAATAAAGTCTTAGCATTAGTGAGTAATGCCTGGGCGGGCTTTGGCGCGGCATTTGGTCCGGTAGTATTAATTTCAGTTACTTGGAGTCGCATGACCAGAACAGGGGCACTGGCGGGAATGTTGGTCGGAGCTGGTACCGTATTAGTGTGGAATCAATACAAATGGTTTGATTTGTATGAAATTATTCCCGGTTTTATCTTGGCCTCTATCGCTATCTTTGTGGTGAGTTTAGTGACTAAGCAACCAAGTAAAGAAGCTAAAATTAGATTTGCTGAAGCTGAAGCTGAGTATAGAACCCATTAATTAATAGATATTCCTCTTTTGAAACATCGTGAGGAATTTATTAAGCTAATTAAATAGACACTGCATAGAGCTAATACTCGATGGGGTGTCTATTTTTTTATAGCTAATATCATTTCTGTTATTAAAATCATGCTGATCGGCTGGTCTATTAAGTTAGATAGATTTATGGGTTAGAAGGGCGTAGCTCTGAGAATTAAAAATAGCGCCGATAAAGTTCGGCGCTTGTTTAGAGAGAAATTACTGCGTCAATTGTTTCTGTTTACGACGTTTTACGATCTGATAACCAATAAATAAGAGCACAAACCATAAGGGAGTTGCGATAAGAGCTTGCCGAGTATCTTCTTGTAATGTCAGTAAAATAAGTACCGCGAAGAAGAAAATTAAACATACCCATGACATAAAAATACCCGCTGGCATCTTATAGTGTGATGCTTGATGTAAATGGGGACGTTTTTTTCTGAATGCCAGATAACTGCAGATAATCATGCTCCAAATAAACATAAATAAAATGGCAGAAACCGTGGTTACTAGAGTAAAAACGTGCATCACATCAGGAATAAAATAGATTAATACCACACCAAAACTGAGGCAAATACAGGTAAAAATCAATCCAGTTGCAGGAACGGCTTTACGTGATAACTGGCTGAATTTCTTCGGTGCATCACCCTCTTTGGATAAGCCAAACAACATACGGCTAGTGGAGAAAACACCGCTGTTAGCTGATGATGCGGCGGCGGTCAACACGACAAAGTTAACGATACTTGCGGCGGCTGGCAGGCTGATCAACACAAACATTTCGACGAATGGACTTTTATCCGCCAATATTGTGCGCCATGGTGTGACTGCCATAATCACGATCAATGACAAAACATAGAATGTAATGATACGAAATGGGATCGCATTAATGGCTTTTGGTAATGCTTTTTCAGGGTCGCGTGTTTCTGCTGCAGCTGTACCCACTAACTCTATGCCTACAAAGGCAAAAATAGCGATTTGGAAGCCAGCAAAGAAACCACTGAGCCCTTTAGGAAACATACCGCCATCATTCCAGATATTCTCAAGTGCTGCCGTATGGCCGGAGGGAGAGGTAAATGAAACGGCAATTAGGGTGCCACCAATGGCGATTAAACTGACAATCGCCACAATTTTGATCATTGAAAACCAAAATTCGAGTTCACCAAATAATTTCACTGAAACCAGATTAAGGGTCAATAGGGTTAATACGCAGATAAAGGAGGTTACCCATTGAGGGAAATCGGGTGTCCAGTAGCCGACGTATGCGGTTATTGCGACTATATCGGCGATTCCGGTGATTACCCAACAGAACCAGTAGGTCCAACCGACAAAAAAACCGGCCCAAGGCCCCAGTAAATCGGCAGAGAAATCGCTGAAGGATTTATAGTTCAGATTTGAAAGCAGCAATTCTCCCATTGCGCGCATAACAAAAAACAACATAAATCCGATGATCATATAAACAAAAATTATTGATGGCCCGGCAAGGGAAATCGTTTTACCTGATCCCATAAATAAGCCCGTACCTATAGCTCCTCCAATAGCAATTAATTGAATATGCCTATTTGTTAGGCTTCGTTGTAATTGATTCTTTTCTGTCGCAGATGACACCGCGTTTGATTGAGTTTTTCCTTCCATATTCCGCCCAATTATTTATTGTTACTGGTCTATTTATTTGACTGCTTTTAATTAAGCATTTTTTATTGTCATGATGAGGGTTTGCGAAATTATTGTGACACAATTTGCATCTCTAGTAATAAAAAGTTTGCGTCTTAGACAATAAAATAGCTAACACTTAACTCGCTGATGACAAACAGTTTACTTCGAAGGCTAAGGATTAATCACCTTATTAAAAATAGCAGAAAATCGTTGACTGTACAGAAAGAGAGGCGTTAAATAGGTGTATTGGGTTGTTAGCTCAGTCGGTAGAGCAGTTGACTCTTAATCAATTGGTCGGGGGTTCGAACCCCCCACGACCCACCAGATTTAAGCTGTTAAATCAGCCTAAAAGACCACTCCTTAGCGAGTGGTCTTTTATTTTCAAACTAATATTATCGGTGAATTTTAGCGAAAAAGAACTATAGGGCGTATTAATATCTTAGAGACACTTATCCATAAGATTCTTACTATCAATAAAACGAATAGATAATATGATAGTTAGTATATTCTAAAGATATTAATTCTTAATGATACCGGTATTGAAAAGCCCAAAGAAAAGGTTTATTTTTATCTAGAGTAAAAAGAGTCAATATAAATTTTATTTTTATAGATAAGAGTAAAAGGAATTAATATTACTAACTATAACTAAATTTTAAAATTAATAGATAAAATAAAAATCATCTTTAAGAGAATCTGTTAATTTAGTTTATAGGTTAAATATTAGTCTCTGTAAGATCTGTGATAATAAATAGTAAGAAGGACAGTTTAAAATTATTATGGGAAATTTTATTGAATATATGTCAATGGATGACAGCTATAGCTCCAAGTTTAAGGCACGAGCAGAAAAAATTATTTATCAACATGTTCATCAGGGAGGGCGAAGTATGGAATCACGCGTAGCGAAACTCGAGTCTGATGTTAGTTATATTAAATCCGATATTATTGATTTAAAATCAGATGTGAAAATTTTAAAATCAGATACTAATGATATTAAAACTAATATCGCCATTATGATTCATCGAATGGATGGAATAGTAAACTCTATAGCTAAATTGCCAACAGAAGATAAAATAAATACTAAGTTTGCTGAAATAAATACAGAAATAGTTAAGACAAACTGTAAAATAGAACTAGAATCTGCAAAGTTAGAGACTAAAATAAAAGATACTCGGCTTCAAATTATTTTATGGGTATTAGGCTTACCTGCTTTTTTATATTCTGTCTATCGTGTATATCTTCTGTATTTAACAAGTCCGGGTCTATAGTTATTTTTATAATCTAGCCATCAGATTATCTGTTGGTATCATTCAATTTATTCCGCTTTAACCTAAGGTTAGCTTTAGGTTTATTCTGAATTTATCAAAGGTAATACAGTTACCTTTCCCATTAAGATAAAGGAATAGACCATGAATATGATTAAAACTCTGATTTCGGCTTCACTATTACTAATGATGACATTTGCAGCGAGTGCGGCAACAGTTACCGCCACGGGCGATACTTTAGCCTCAACAGAAGCCATTATTGCAGAAAAAGCTAAAGCAGCAGGTGCGGAGAGTTATACCATTACCAGTGCGCGTATGGGTAATTTTGTTACTATGAGTGCAGAATTAAATAAATAGTATTAATAACAAAGTAATCCATGGTTAGCGAATTTTGATTAGCGTAACAAAATAATAATTATTATCGTAAAAAAAGCCGCTAACTGTATATAGTGGCTTTTTTAGTTTACATGCAAGGAGGGCGTATATTCTTTTGTATAATGAGCAATTTAATGAAAAAGAACCCTACACTTAAAGAGTTAACGGGGATAAAGCCTAATAGTCCCCTTTATGTGTAGAGTCTCTATGATTATGCGTTGCTCAATAAAATATCGATCTAAGAATTAAGATTAGGTAGTAAAAAACCTAATATTCCTAATGACATACAGATTAAGCGAGATAAGAACGGACTTGCTACAAATAAGTTATTTGGCTCTATTAACAGTTTCAATCAAATTTTTGCTCAAATCAGCCAAAAGAGTGACTTTAATAAAAATCTTAATGTATTTATTAACGGATTAAATCAGTCGGGAGTGAGCGGTTTTATCGATCTAAATTACGGCTTTATATCGTTAGATAAACCCTGCAAAAGCAGGGCTTGGCAAGTTGAGCTGTGTCTTATTAACCAAAATAGACTACAAATATTTCTATATTATTTTTGATTGCGTTTCCATTTTTCATAGTCGTGACCGCATTCTGTACTACAAAATGCTTTTGATAAACCCGAAACAGGTTCATCGTGGCACCACAAACACATTCCATTTTTGCTAACAACCATGGGTTTACGAGAGTCCAAGGCCGCTTCTAATATTAATTTGTCTCTTTCTTGAGCAATATCCAAATCGTCCATAAAATATCCTTTAATAAATAATTGAAAATTATACACAGACAAGGTGTTATGGCAGTATCTGTTTGTTTAATGAGGAATTATCCTAATCGAGGGAATATAAAGATCAATGACTTACCTAAAATAGTGGATTTATTGTAATAAAATTTATTACAAATATATTCATGCTAATTGAAAATATCACAAATAAGAGAATAAAGCAGTCTTTAATTATGATTTAGTGATTTTATATTGTAATAAATACAGAACAACTTAAGTATCTAGGTTAAAAGGAAGTCAATTAAAGATAAGTAGAGGTAAGAATAGAACTAAATATACATTTAATACTAGCAACGAAGCTAAATAATCAGCTTGTTAATTGGATAATATAATAAAAAATTAAATTTTACCGGCTATTTTTTGTATTAAGGCAAAAATAGGTGGAATGAAAAATAGTGTAGCTAAAATAAGATGTAGAAGAGTACCTTGTTTTTTGGCTAAATATGCAAACCAGATTCCAACGGGAATAGAGATAATCCATCCATAGTAACCAAGTATGGCAATGTATAAGTAGGTGATATATAAGAGTAAAGTACCTATCATTTTAATCCATTACCTTAATCTAATCTTAATTTATAGATTATAACAAGTTTTAATGGCAATTAAAATTTTTTATTTTTCCATTGAGTGTTTATTTGTTGATGTTATTTATTCACTTTATATTTATAAATTTGATAATAAATTTTAACTATGTTAGTTAAAAAAAACCAGCACGTTATGCGCTGGTAAGCAAAAAAGCAATAAAACAATTCATCAGAGTGGTTATTTTATACCAAGAATAAATATTTTATGTAATAAGTAAATTCTCATTTTTAGCCAAAAAAATTATCAAGTCTGATAATTTTAAGCTATATTTATTCTATTATCTACATAAACACATGTAATGTTGGAGGTTGAATGAAATTTAAGACGGTAATGATAGTATTGGTGACAGCACTTTTTTCCAGTGTAGCTATTGCTAACGAGAGTGAAGTTGAGGATATAGCTAAACAAAGTTACCAATGCGCCAACAGTAAGTCATTTGAAGCTATTTATATCAATAACAATGAAAATAACTATGCCATTGTAAGTTATGATAAAAAAATGATCCCAATGAAGATATTCCCTATGGCCTCTGGAGCCAACTATGCTTCTGTTGGTGAAAAGCAAAACTATAAGTTGTTCACTAAAGGTGACAATGCTGAATTAACAACAGATAAAGATGTGGTTATTTTAGCTGACTGCGTCGCTGTTTCTGCCTCTATACCAAAGTGAAATTACAGAATAAAATTTATTCATTTTGTAATTTGAATATCTAAAATAAAAGCCCACAGCCTGAATTTCACTATGGGCTTTTATTATTTAGTCTTATTTTATCCGCTATGTTCTCTTCATTAAGATCTCAACGGTTATCTCGACAGAAGCCTCAATACTCTCCTTTCAAGGTATTTAAAAAACGATTTATTTTTATCTAAATTTGATTGATTTTAATGCAAGTGACTATTAATGAGCTAATACTTCTTTATCGTCGCGAAATATTTATTTGATATGTGAACTTGGTCATAAGGCTAGGTCAAGGAGAGACCATTTATAGGGCTAGCGAAATACCATAGAATAGGATCTTTACGTATACTATCTCAATCAGGAACAATATTGATTTTATCAAACTTCTATTATTCCCGTAACGAATATACGAAAAATATATCTGGTGGCAGACCCTGAAATATTGAGGAAGATCTTATGCAAAAAAAAATTATTTATCTATTCTGCTCAGCTGGCATGTCAACGTCTCTTCTCGTAAGCAAAATGAAAACGCAGGCCGAAAAGTATCAGGTTCCTGTGGTAATAGAAGCCTTTCCAGAAACATTAGCGGCCGAGAAAGGTATTGCGGCTGATCTTATCTTACTTGGACCACAGATTGGCTGGATGTTAACTGATATACAGAAATTATTACCGACAAAACCTGTTGAAGTTATCGATTCCATTATGTATGGCAAAATTGATGGATTAGGCGTACTCAAAGCAGCTGTTGCGTCAATAAAAAAAGCTACTGCACTCAATTGATCATATCGTTTTTATTATTTCTACACACAATAGGCGCAAGTCTGATCTTGCGTTAATTCTCTTGCGATATTAGAGGTTAATTCTCTATGAGTCATTTTATTGGTGCACTTGAAAATATTCTTCTACCTTTTGCGATTAAAATTGGTAAACAACCGCACGTTAATGCGATTAAAAATGGTTTTATTAGGATCATGCCATTAACTCTAGTGGGGGCAATGTTTGTTCTTATTAATAATGTTTTTTTAAGTTTCGAAGCGGGTTCATTTTTTTACTCTTTAGGTGTTCGCTTATCGCCATCGACTATTGAAATATTAAATGGTTTTAAGTTGATAGGGGGAAATGTCTATAATGGGACATTAGGAATAATGTCATTAATGGCGCCATTTTTTATTGGAATGGCCTTGGCAGAAGAGCGTAAGGTCGATCCTCTTGCGGCAGGATTATTAGCGGTAGCCGCCTTTATGACAGTTACGCCTTATAATGTGGCGGGTAATTATGCGGTAGGGGCTAATTGGCTAGGCGGTGCTAATATTATTTCCGGTATTATTCTTGGCTTGATTGTCGCTGAGATGTTTACATTTATTGTTCGTCGTAATTGGGTGATTAAATTACCCGATAGTGTGCCTAGTTCTGTTTCTCGCTCATTTTCTGCATTAATTCCTGGATTTATTATCTTATCAATTATGGGAATTATCTCTTGGGCATTAGCTGGGATCAGTAGTAACTTCCATCAAATTATTATGGATACTATTTCTACTCCTTTAGCCTCTATGGGTAATTTGGTGGGCTGGACATACGTTATTTTCACCTCGCTATTGTGGTTTTTTGGTATCCACGGTTCATTGGCATTAACTGCATTAGATAGTGGCATAATGACACCTTGGGCATTAGAAAACGTCGCTATTTATACTGAATATGGCTCGGTTGAGGCCGCACTTGCTGCGGGTAAAAGTTTTCATATTTGGGCTAAACCTATGCTCGACTCCTATGTATTTTTGGGCGGTACCGGTGCAACGCTGGGTTTAATTATCGCTATTTTTATTGCTTCACGTCGAGCAGATCATCGTCAAGTGGCTAAATTGGCCTTTCCCGCTGGATTATTCCAAATTAATGAACCTATTATTTTTGGTTTGCCGATCATTATGAATCCGATTATGTTTATTCCATTTATACTCATACAGCCATTACTTGCGGGTGTTACACTGTTAGCTTATTACATGGGCATTATTCCCCCGATTACCAATATTGCGCCGTGGACAATGCCAACGGGACTAGGTGCTTTCTTTAATACCAATGGCAGTATTAGCGCACTATTATTGGCATTATTTAATCTAGCGATTGCTGTATTAATTTATTTACCTTTTGTTGCTATCTCTAATAAAGCTCAAGTGAGTGTTGAAGAAGAAGAGAGTGAAGAAGATATTGCTAATGCATTGAAATTTTAGCATAGCAGTAGTTAATAAAAATAATCTTAGATAGGCCAATAAGGAAAATAATAATGTTTGATTTAGAGAATGCTACCGAGATAGATAATAACATCAGCGAGTTTGAAGAAGTTATTATGGGATTGATTATCAATGCAGGGCAAGCTAGAAGCCTCGCTTATAATGGATTAAAAAAAGCTAAAGAGGGTGATTTTACTGCAGCTAAAGATTTAATGGCGCAGTCACGAGATGCACTTAATGAGGCACATAAAGTACAGACTCAGTTGATTGAAAGCGATCAGGGGGAAGGAAAAATCAAAGTCAGCTTAGTGATGGTTCATGCTCAAGATCATTTGATGAATGCTATGCTGGCACGTGAGCTGGTGGTGGAATTAATCGAACTACATGAAAGATTAGCTAACTAAATTGAGGTGATAAGCGATGCAACCACAAATTAATGGTACGGAAATTAAGATGGTTCATGAGGACCAATTATTCAACGAAAAGAATTTTCACGTATTTATTTATAACAAAGTCGAAAGTGCGACTGGGTTGCATCAACACGATTATTACGAATTTACTATTGTATTAACAGGTCGCTATTATCAAGTTATTAATGGTAAATCGGTGCTGTTAGAGCGTGGTGATTTTGTTTTTATTCCAATCGGCTCACATCATCAGAGTTTTTATAAATTTGGTGTTACGCGAATATTAAATATTGGAATAAGTCGAGATTTTTTTGAAAAACATTATTTATCTTTAATGCCCGACTGTTTTATCGCATCGCAAATTTATCAATTAAAGAGTGAATTTCTTGCCTATATTGAATCGGTTATTGCTTCCTTAAATTTTCGTGATGATGAATTCAATGAGTTTTCTGAAATGGTGACTTTTTATGTAGTCAATCGATTACGCCATTATAAAGAGACACAAATTCATAATGATGTCCCCGAATGGTTAAAATCAGCAGTCGAAGATATGCATGATCGCCCTATGTTTATCGATAATGCATTGGAAAATATGGTGACTGTGTCAGGAAAATCACAAGAGTATTTAACCCGAGCAACACGTCGCTATTATGGCAAAACACCAATGCAAATTATTAATGATATTCGGATTAATTTTGCGAAAAGACAGTTAGAGATCACCAACTACTCAGTGACCGATATTGCATTTGAATCAGGTTATAGTAGTCCAAGTCTATTTATTAAAACCTTTAGGAAGCTCACGTCATTTACACCCAGTAATTACCGAAAAAGCTTATACAGTATTAAATAAATCGTCCTTAATAGTCTTATTTAGACAGTGAAAACGATGTTTTTTAAAGCAGATTAATTTCTGTAGGGATTGATCATGTTTTTTTTAGTTAAATCCCTCAGAAAATATCAATATTAAAATCAATAGGCGTATGCCAAAGAGGAGTTAGCCGTGAAGAACAAACTTAAAGTAGTCACCATCGGCGGTGGTAGTAGTTATACGCCGGAATTACTCGAGGGTTTTATTAAGCGCTACGATGAATTACCTATTACTGAACTCTGGCTGGTAGATGTTGAAGAGGGGCAAGAGAAATTAGATATTATTTTTGACTTGTGTCAGCGCATGATTATACATGCTGGCATCCCGTTGAAATTATATAAAACAACGGATCGCCGTGCAGCATTAATAGAAGCGGATTTTGTGACTACCCAATTGCGGGTAGGCCAGTTAAAAGCGCGGGAATTGGATGAGTCAATTCCCTTGAGTCATGGTTACTTGGGACAAGAGACTAATGGAGCTGGGGGATTATTTAAAGGGCTAAGAACTATTCCGGTTATTTTTGATATTATTCGCGATGTTGAAGAAATTTGCCCTGAGGCTTGGATTATTAATTTTACTAATCCTGCTGGAATGGTGACTGAGGCTGTTTATCGCCATACTGATTTTAAAAAATTTATCGGTGTCTGTAATATTCCGATTGGCATGAAAATGTTTATTTGTGATGTACTGGCGCTTAGTGATCAGGATCAACTCTCAATTGATCTATTTGGTCTTAATCATATGGTGTTTATTAAAGATGTCTGGGTTAATGGAATTTCACGCTTTGCCGAGTTATTGGATGGAGTTGCTTCTGGCACCCTGAGTGCAGGTTCAGTTAAAAATATCTTTGATCTTCCCTTTAGTGAAGGCTTAATTCGTTCACTTAATTTATTGCCTTGTTCTTATTTGCTCTATTACTTTAAACCAAAAGAGATGTTAGCGATTGAGTTAGGGGAATTCTATAAAGGTGGCGCTCGTGCACAAGTAGTGCAAAAATTGGAAAAACAATTATTTGAACTATATAAAGATCCTAATTTAAATATCAAGCCAAAAGAGTTAGAGTTGCGTGGCGGAGCCTATTATTCTGATGCTGCCTGTGAAGTGATTAATGCAATCTATAATGACAAGCAGACTGAACATTATGTCAATATTCCACACCATGGACAGATTGATAATATTCCAGCGGATTGGACCGTAGAAATGACCGCTATTTTAGGTCGTAATGGCGCTGTTCCTCATCCAAGGATCACCCATTTTGATGAGAAAGTTTTGGGCCATATTTATACGATTAAAGGTTTTGAAATCGCTACTAGTCAAGCGGCATTAAGTGGTCAATTGAATGATGTTTTGTTAGCGTTAAATTTAAATCCGTTAATTTCGTCGGATAAAGATGCTGAAGTTTTAGCGCGAGAAATGTTGTTAGCTCATCAAAAGCATTTACCTCAGTTTAGGGATGCGATTGCGCAACTCGACAAGAATTAGAGTCGATTTTCAATATTCTACTGAGATCATTAATAGGAAATAATATGACATCCTTATTGATTGTTAACGCGGATGATTTCGGTCTAAGCAAAGGACTGAACTATGGTGTCGCAGAGGCGCACCTTAATGGGGTTGTGACATCTACCAGCACTATGGTTAATGGTATGGCGCTGAAACATGCCGTTGAGCTTAGCGCTTGTTTACCTAAGCTGGCGATAGGGATGCATTTTGTTCTTACTTCAGGCCGTCCCTTGTCGCCGATGCCGCTACTTTCTCGCAATGAAATCCTGGGAAAATGGATTTGGCAAATGTCAGAGCAGGATATATTGCCACTCGATGAGATCGCGAACGAACTCGAATGCCAGTATCAATATTTTGTCACTGCATTTGGGCGGGCGCCAAGTCATATTGATAGTCATCATCATGTGCATATGTTACCCGAAATTTATCCGTTAGTGGCTGATTTTGCTCAATCTAAGGGGGTTGCATTGCGTATTGATCGTCAGATACTAGAAGCCAATAAAGGTCAGTTGAATGAGGTGCGTACTAGTGATGGTTTTAGTAGTGAATTTTATGGTGATGCCATTACAGAGGCGCTATTTCTCGATATTTTAGATAGTTCAACTGCGCGAGGTGAACAGTCGTTAGAGATGATGACTCACCCCTCATTTGTCGATAATCAAATCATTAGCAGCCAATACTGTTACCAACGATTGATTGAGCTTGATATATTAACGTCATCTTCTCTTAAACAAGCTATTACTGAGCGCAATTATCGCTTAGGAACCTATTATGATTGCTAATAATCTTTAATGATTAGCGTGGGCTCTATCTGCCACCTTGATCACAAAAGAGCAAAATAGACTAAATACTTGTTGATGATTAGGTGAATTTGCATTTAACCTGTGAATAGAAATAAAGATAACAAGGTATAAAACTAGCAGATTATCTTGCTAGATATTAACCTGAATAGGTTTATAATTTAATTTTTAATCTATTCGGGTTTTTTTTTAATCAAATATTTATTATTTAGATGATAAATAAAATATTTTTCGACGCTTTATAAATATCTAGTGTTAACTGAAAACTGGATGTTACAGATAGAGCCTCAAAAAGAGGCTCCGATATTTATATTTAGAAACGATAACCTACACCAACAAACCAAGTACGAGCTTGGACATAATCCCTATCAGAGTATTCATAAGAAGCATCAATTGCTAGATTATTCATTGGGTTAACTTGTACACCCGCTCCGAAAGCAAATGCGGTATCAAAAGCTGATTCGACTCCCGCTTTACCGATAATTTTTGTCTCTCCGCGAATATGCGAACCACCAATAAGCCCATAAGCACTAATAAAATCAGTTATGCGAAAAGCAGGCCCGACCGTAAGTGAGAAAATCTCCAGATTGCCATGGCCGATTTTTAATTTATTTTTATAGACATCAAAGCTTTCATCTAAGTAACTTAAAGAACTAATAAAACCAAATTTGGGGGTGATTTCATAACGAAACTTAGTATTTAATCCTTTAGGGTTATCTTTGATTGTTTGTTCTTTTACCTTGATCTTACTTTGTGCGTAGCCTACAGAAATAGTTGAATTTAGTTCAGTACTAGCGGGAGCAGATAAACATAATGAGCTACTTAAGGTAAACAGAGATATAAAACCAACGTTTTTAATAATTAATTTTTTCACTACTAACCTCCTTGTTAGATAAATAAAAGGAGATAGTACATCAAGGTTATTAAATTTTAAATAAAAAAATATCGCTCTAATATCACGACTTAATCTTTTTTATTTAATATTCTACGTTAATTAATTAATTAAGTATAAAATAAATAGCTTATCACCAAAGGCGATAAGCCATCAAATTAGAGTATTTTACTGAAAAATAAAGCCGTTTGCGGATTTTTAGGATGATTAAAAATTTGATTCGGGGTGCTTTCTTTTTGCATTATGTCTTAATCAAGAAAGAACACACGATCAGCTACTTCCCGTACAAATCCCACTTTATGCATATCATATGAATAAAAATACATACTTTTCCTTGCTATGCAATAAATTACACTAATCTTATTGTTAGATTATAATCTATGTACTAGAAAAGAAATAACAGCAGGCATTGCTTTAGGTAGAGGGAATAACAATAGTAATATGAGAAGGTTGTCACGTAACATAAACCCTAAGATCAGTATAAGTTAGAAATTATGTAATAATAAGCTAGTTTTGTTATACCAAATAATTTTATTCATACAAAAAATTTTTAATGATGTTAGAGGTAAATAATGAGAAGTGATCAAGATATATATAGTGATATTGGTACGCTTTTATACAGTATTGCCCCTGACGATGCGGTTAAAATAATTATGCGGGCAAAATGGTGTGAAGATACAGAATATTGCGAATATGAGTATGATTATGTCGACTATAAAGCCAATACCCAATGGTTTACTGCTGGTGGTTTGGTCAATAGTGCAATGCTTCACTATTTAGTTGAACTTCGTAAATACTATATTGAACATCAATTAACCAATGGTAAAGCGATCTGGGAAGCCTGTGAAGCGAGCTTTGATATAGAAAAAATGAAAATAATTATTGATTTTAAATATGATGACTAATTAATAATCAAGAGAAAATGTAAAAAATAAAGGGATTGGATAAAAAGATAAAACAGTTAGCCATACCGTGGATATAAATGATAAATGTCTTATTTAGATAAATCAGCTAGTCATCATAAATAGAATGTTTATAGTTATTTTCTCTAATTTAAACTGTTCTATTTTTAGGATTATGTTTGCTATTTTTGCGACTACCCGTCAAAGCGTGATTTGATTAAAGTGATTAACAGCGGAACAACGCGAGTTATTAACCGATATTTTAATTCAAATAAACGAGGGTATCATCATGAGTAGTCCGGCAAATTTTAATGGTCAACGTCCTGTTATCGATCCTAACAATGCGGTTATGTTATTAATCGATCATCAAAGTGGTCTATTTCAGACCGTCGGTGATATGCCGATGCCTGAATTAAGAGCGCGTGCTGCAGTATTAGCCAAAATGGCCAGCTTAGCAAAGATGCCTGTTATTACTACGGCCTCAGTTCCTCAAGGTCCAAATGGTCCTTTGATACCGGAAATCCATCAAAATGCGCCTCACGCACAATATATTGGCCGTAAAGGTGAGATTAATGCGTGGGATAATCCTGAATTTGTTGCTGCGGTAAAAGCGACGGGTAAAAAACAGTTAATTATTGCTGGCACTATTACCAGTGTTTGTATGGCGTTCCCTGCAATTAGTGCCGTTTATGATGGCTATCAGGTTTTTGCGGTGATTGATGCATCGGGCACTTATACTAAGATGGCAGAAGAGATCACTTTAGCTCGCGTAGTACAAGCGGGTGTGGTGCCAATGGACACGGCGGCAGTGGCGTCTGAATTACAGCGTACTTGGAATCGTGAGGATGCAGCTGAGTGGGCGCAAGCTTATACGCAAATTTTCCCTGCTTATCAATTATTGATGGAAAGTTATTATCGAGCGCAGCAAGTTGCCCTAAATAGTGAGAAATTGGATTCACAACTTTAATTATATTGGCGCTGAGTTAAATAGATACGGTTTGAGCTATCAACAATAAATAATATTCCTGTAATCGTCATTTCTGCTATGTTAGTTGTATTATATTTTAATACTCATTAATTTTATTACAAGCGAGTTGTTATGAAATTTGGCTACACGATAATTTATGTTGATAATGTACCCGCATCACTGAATTTTTTTCACAATGCTTTTGATATCAATATTCGCTTTTTACATGAATCAAATGATTATGGTGAATTGGATAGTGGCGAAACGACGATTGCTTTTGCTTCGAATGAGTTGGGGGAATCGAATTTTCCGCCAAACTATTTTTCACCGAGTAAACCGCGAGCCGTTGAAATTGCTCTTGTGACGGAAGATGTTATTGCAGCACATGCGAAAGCGGTGACACAGGGCGCTATATCAATAGTTGAACCCAGTATAAAACCATGGAGCCAAACCGTCTCTTATGTTGAATGTCCCGATGGTTTGCTGGTAGAGCTTTGCTCTCCAATGCAATAATAGTATGCAACAATTAGCGCTGAAATAGACAGTTAATAATAATTAACTTGGCTCTATTGGCTAATTAGGACTGATAGCTTAAATATGCGCTATCAGTCTATTTTATTTTTCTATCTATATAGATTTCACTTTTATTTCTATTCAATATTGCTGGTCGCAACCTGTAATGCAGTATGCAGGGCGTCGGGGATCACACTGCCGTGGGATTTATCGGCAAATAATAGAAATGTACAGGATTGGGCCGATTGAGAAATATGTTCACAGAGTTCTCGTGAATTAATCCAGCTACTACGCGATTGATAATTTTTTAATTGCTCAGGGCTAAGTTGAGATAGGTCCGGTTTCTCTTCTAATCCACCGAGAGTGACATAAATTACTTTATCTTGCGCGGATTGGGTTAATTTATCTAAATCAATCATCTCCCCTTTTCCCCACCATAATGAGGGGCTGGCGGCGACGTAGCGTTGAAAACTTTCAGGGTGCTGCTGTAATACCATTAAAGTAAAAACCCCGCCCAACGAGTGTCCAAATAAGGTCTGTTGTTGATTATCGATAGGCAGATGATTTTCAGCCCAAGGTTTGAGTGTCGAATGAATAAATTGATAAAAGTCTTCTGATCCTCCCCCTTGTTGAAACGCTTCGCCATTCACTTTAGGTGTGTAGTCACGGGTGCGTTCAAGGGTTGGATAGGCCACATCAAGCTGATAACCAATGCCAATAATGATCGGTAATTCGTTATTGACGATCTCTTTAGCCGCTAAATTGACCGCACGAGGAAATTGCCCATTACCATCAAGCATATAGAGCACAGGGGCGGGTTGGCTTAGCTGCAAGGGCGTCGCAATATAGATCCTATATGCGTATTTATCTGAGCTAATATCTTGATGACTAATTGCATAGGATTTTAATGCACTTTCATCAATCAAGGGAATAGATTGCTCAGGTCTGGCAGATACGCTACAAGCCATTAGCATAATTAATCCTGAGAATAGGTATTTGAGCATAATTTCGCTTAGCTGAGATTAAAAAAAGAGATTAGGAATATCCTAATGATATTCCTAATTTGAGATTAACAATAATTAAAAACTGATTTTTGCATTAGCCCAATAACGGCGACCATCTTCGATATCCCAGTTTCCGCCTTTTTCATTAATTTCAGGCCCTTTTTCATTGCCAATATTTAATATGGCAAAGCTTAACTGAGTATTTTTCAGCAGGTCATAAGTGAGACCCACATCGAGGGTGGTATAAGCATCGCGATAACGTGGCGCTGTATGGCTATTACGCTGTGCCGCCCAGACTTGTTCACCTTCATAACGTGCGCGTGTATAGAGTTGAAGATTTTCACTGTAGTTCCAATCTAATTTAGCATTCGCGGAGTGTTTAGGTGTTTTATCTAATGGATAGCCTCTGAGTGATTCACCACTCTTGATTCTTTCATCATCACTTTTGCGTTCTGAATCAGTATAGGTATAGTTGAGACTTAAATTCACATCTTTAATAAGTGGAATTTTAGAAGCGAATTCCACACCTTTGATATTGGCTTTACCTACGTTGTCATAAATATAGAGATTGCGAATTGGGTCAATAGGATCTTTTTCACCGATACTATAGCTTGTTAATTTATTTTTAAAATCAGTATTAAATAGCGTCAGGCTGCTGCTAAAGCCAGATTCGTGATCGTAGGCAATACCAATCTCTTCATTAACACTGGTTTCTGGTTTTAGATCTTTATTACCATAAATGACTCCGTTACCACCCTGAGTTGAAGTGCCATAACCTGGGCTAATTTCACGTAAGGTGGGTGCACGGAACGCTTTAGATATTCCACCTTTAATGGTAATTTCATCGGTTAGATGATAGATCGCATAACCTCTTGGATTCCAATTGTTGCCATAGACTTCATGGTGATCGAGACGTAATCCGCCCGTTAAAATTAAGTTATCTGTCGCAGTAAATTCATTTTCAACAAATAGCGCATATTGATCGACATTTAATTTGGCATTTTGAGTATCTAGTTTGCTAATTGCTGAGCTATCTTTAAGGCTGGCATATTGATACTGGCCTCCAACCGATAAAATATTATCCGGTAAAAATGCCACTACTTTACCATCAACTACCGTATTGGTAATTTCAGGTGTACGAGCTTCATAGCCATTTTCCCATATATCGTCTTTATTAAATCCCGTATTTTTTGTGCTGCGTTTAGTTCGTTCTTGATAGACGCTCATTTCTGTATTGGCGATATCCCAATCACCTTTATAGGTCAATGCCCAGTGATTACGATCATTATGCGTTTCTGTTTTTTGGTTACGTTGAGCACCTGCACGGTTGGCATAATCACCAATAGATTTACCCGGTGTAGAGAGTCGTTCTTGTATCGTTCTGCCCGCTTCGAATAAAAAGGTTTGATTATCCCATGGGGTATAGGTCAGCTTAGCAGTTAAGTTTTTATTATCGCGTTTGTTATGACCATCGATAATGGCATCTTCTTGACGATAGTCGCCACCGCCATAAAGTTGCAGACCTAATTTTTTATCAATCAACGGACCTGAGAGGTAGAAGTTACTGTCAGTAGTGTTACCCGCGTTCAGATTTTCTTGCAAGGTTCCGCCCATAGAGAGAGAACCATGCCATTCATTAGTAACTTTCTTAGTAATGATATTGATAACACCGCCCATCGCATCGGAACCATAGAGTGATGACATAGGACCACGGATCACTTCAATACGCTCAATAGCATCGACAGGGGGCATAAAGCTGGCTTCAAAACCACCGCTACCATTTGGACGTGATTCACGGCTATTTTGGCGACGTCCATCGACTAAGATCAACGTATATTCGCCGGGTAGGCCGCGGATATTAATATCTTGTTTGTTGGCGCTACCGACAATGCTGACACCTTCAACCCCTTTTACTGCATCTGCTAAATCATGTACAGGGCGATCGCGCAGCTGCTCTTGGGTGATTACTGTGATACTTGCTGGTGCATCTCGCAGTTGTTGAGAGTAACCCGATGCAGTAACAACCATAGTATCTGTTACTTCATCGGCATAAATAGCAGAGGCATAGAGCGCAGTATAAATACCCGCAGTTAATAGTGTATAGCGGTGAAGAGAAGTCATTTTTTTTCCTGGTAACAAAAATTAAATAAATAACAATGAGAATAATTAACATTACTATTTGTAATTGTGTCAATAATAAAAAAACAGCTTATCTAGGTCAATAGAGATAATGAATAACTGGGGTGAATAACACTAATAAAGGAGATAAATCAAACAAGGTGTTTTTTTATATTCCTTATTTGATTTATTGAAGGTCAGATTTAATGGCTATGACGGGCAAGGGCGGCTAACAGTGTGCGTTCAGACAGAGCAAGATAGTCGCTCATTACTTCAGCGGCTTGTTGATTATTTCCGCTATTAAGTAAAGAAAGAATATGGGCATTTTTTTCAATATAGGGCGCATAAAGTAATTCAGCGTCATTTAAATGACCAAATGCCAATCTTAATTCGGCGGAAATATTGCGATAAAGATTAATCAATCTTTCACTATCGGATAGCTCTACAATGGCGGTATGAAATTGCATATTAGCGGTTCCCACACCAATCCAATTTTTCTCAGCGGCTTGCTGTCTGGCTTCATTTACGGCTAAAGCCATTTTTTGAGTCGCCGGATGCATGGCATAGGCATTGGCTAGCGCATGACATTCAATTAATTGACGAACTTGGTAAATATCAATAATTGCCGCCATATCAGGTACTGAAATATAGACACCTTTATTGGGTGCATAGGTCAATAAGCCTTCGTGAGTGAGCACTTTAAACACTTCGCGCAGCGTATTTCGGGATATTTGTAACTCCTCACTTAAAGCCGCTTCAGATAATCTTTGTCCCGGGACCCATTCACCCATAGTAATTTTTTGCCGGATAGTTTCAGCGATGGTGGTGGAGAGTGTTTGGGCAATATTTTGTTTTTTCATAAAGCGTTTCGATGGTGAGATAAGCCAATTGAGGGAGTTTTAACTCGGTTATATTCACATATTCTCGGCGGCGCGGCAAGGGTATCCACAGTGGCGAGAGAGCAATAAATAGAGCAAAAAGAGGGAAGTGCACGATATTAGTGAAAATAAATTGTTAGCTCTGCACTTATTGGGTGCAGCCATAGAATAACAACTCACTCTAATAGAGGCGAATTAAAATAACATTCGCGAGAAAAGAGTAAATATTCGATGTTAATTATAATCACTTATTGTTAATTAAGTGATCCAAGTTGCATTTTTTATAGCCAAAAATAGAAATGGATTGCCTATTTATCGAGCTTACCTTATTAATCGTTCAACAATCTAAGCACAATGAATTAACAATCAATAGGTTTAATAGAACAATGGCACGATAATTGCGTGCATTATCATAATTACAACAATAATTGATAATAGGGGAATGCCCATGGCAGATGTAAACACCACACCGACAACAGAGTTTGTCAAGAATCGACGCTCGTCGCTGATAGCGGCCATTTTTTTAATGGCAACATCGGCAATTGGACCCGGTTTTATCACACAAACGGCGACCTTTACCGTCACCATGGGCTCCGCATTTGCCTTTGGTATTCTTGCTTCCATCGTTATTGACTATGTGGTTCAACAAAATATTTGGCGAATTGTCACTTTAACTAAGATGCATGCTTCTGATGTGGCGAATGAGGCCATTCCGGGAAGTGGTTATCTTCTTGCCGTATTAGTGATTTTCGGCGGGCTGGTATTTAACGTGGGGAATATGGCTGGGGCTGGTTTGGGTCTAAATGCGCTGGTAGGCTTAGATCCTCGCTGGGGTGGATTACTCAGCGCCGCCTTGGCCATCTATATTTTCTCCTCTCGTAAGGCGAGTAATGTTATTGATCGGCTAATTATTGGTCTTGGATTAGTGATGATTTTCCTGACGCTCTATGTGGCTATTGTTTCTAATCCGCCAATAGGTGAAGCTTTACGTCAAAGTGTATTCCCAGATCGCGTTGATTTTGCCACTATTACTACCATTGTTGGCGGCACCGTCGGCGGCTATATCTGTTACGCTGGGGCGCACCGTTTGCTCGATAAAGGTGCTGTGGGTGTCGAAAATATTAAAGTGGTCTCTAGTGCGGCGACTAAAGGTATCATTGTAGTTGGCTTAATGCGTTATATCCTGTTTCTGGCCATCTTAGGCGTGGTGGCAAGTGGCGTCACTATCGATATTTCTGGCCATGCCGCTAATCCAGCATCACAAGCTTTCCAAGCCGCAGCGGGACAAACAGGTTTACGTATTTTTGGTCTGATCCTCTGGGCTGCAGCATTGACCAGCATTATCGGTGCTGCATACACCTCTATGACATTTATTACCGTATTCCGTAAATCTATTACTGAGCGTCAACGCAATATCGCAACCATTATTTTTATCGCCATTTCTCTAGCTATCTTCCTGCTAATGGGTACGGCACCTGCGGCTCTGCTGGTCTTTGCTGGCGGCTTTAACGGCTTAATTCTTCCTATTGGTTTGACTATCTTTGTCTACGTTGGCTGGAAACGCGCCGATTTGATGGATGGCTATTACTATCCACGCTGGTTGCTCTGGTTAGGCGTGATCACTTGTGTCCTGACTTGGTATATGGGTGCAATGTCGGTTACCACTATTTTCAATTACCTAAAATAGTTTAAAGGCAGAATAATGAGAAAAACAATGGATTTAAACAGTGATTTAGGTGAAAGCTTTGGTCAATGGCGCATGGGTGATGATCAAGCGATGCTACAGATTGTCAGTAGCGCCAATGTGGCTTGTGGCTTCCATGCCGGTGACCCTGAAGGGATCTTGAAAACACTAGAAGCAGCCAAAAGTAACCATGTGATTGTGGGAGCCCATGTTGGCTACCCAGATTTAGTGGGCTTTGGTCGACGTAATATGGACATCGCCAGCGCTGAGTTAACCGCCAGTGTGATCTATCAAATTGGCGCGCTTCAAGGCTTAGCCACAGCGGCCAAAACAGCAGTGCGTTATGTAAAACCTCATGGCGCCTTATATAACACCATCGCTCAAGATCAGCGCCAAGCCACTGCGGTTATTGATGCTATTCTGTCCATAGATCCCCAGTTAACACTGGTTGCGTTGGCGGGTTCTCCACTGATCCAATGGGCGCAAGCGCGCGGATTAAATACAGTTGCTGAAGCCTTTGCTGATCGTGCTTATCATGCCGATGGTTCATTGGTTTCACGCCGTGAAGATGGCGCTGTGTTGCATGATCCTCAATTGATAGCACAGCGTATGCTACAACTGGTTAAACAAGGTGGGGTGACTTCTATCGAAGGCACATTTACTGCCATTGAGGCAGATTCTATTTGTGTACACGGTGATAGCCCAGATGCGGTTGAAATTGCCCGCCAATTAAGGCTGTTATTCGAGCAAGAAGGGATTGCAATTAGCTCTTTTCTGCAACAAGGAGGCCAATCATGAGTCTCTCATTGATGCGAGCAAGTGAACAAGCAATTGCAGCTGCGAGAGCCGCCCGAGCCGCTATTCGCGCTGGATTTGATAAGCCCACGGCCGGTATCGCACCGGGTATGACACAAGCCAATATGATTGCACTTCCCAAAGAGTGGGCGTTCGATTTTTTACTTTATGCTCAACGCAATCCGAAAAGCTGCCCGGTATTAGATGTTTGTGAGTCTGGAAGTTGGCGGACGGTGCTGGCGGAAGGTGCTGATCTACGGACCGATATTCCGCGTTATCGCGTTTGGGAGCAAGGAAAATTAGTTGATGAGATCCAAGATGCGACCGCTATTTATCAACAACATCCCGATTTAGTCACTTTTCTTATCGGTTGTAGTTTTACGTTTGAAACCCCTATGTTGGAAGCGGGTATTGATATCCGACATATCAGCGATCAATGCAATGTACCTATGTATAAAACCAGTCGCTTATGTCGACCGGCGGGGCGCTTACAGGGTGAACTTGTGGTCTCTATGCGCCCGATTGCGGCAGATAGAGTGGCCGATGCGGTTAGTATCAGCAGTCGTTTTCCTTCGGTGCATGGCGGGCCTGTGCATATTGGCGCCCCTGAATTATTGGGGATACGTGATATTATGCAACCCGATTTTGGTGATGCCGTTCGCATTGAAAAGGGTGAAATTCCGGTTTTTTGGGCCTGTGGTGTTACACCTCAAGCGGCAGTAATGCGCTCTGGTGTGCCTTTCGCTTTAAGTCACGCGCCGGGGTATATGTTTATTACTGATGTCCCTGATGCGGCTTATCATGTATAGGAGTTTCCCGTGCGCTTTCTACCCATAAATCTTACAGCGATGTTAGTTGAGCTGGCGGATCTTGATGAAACGCTGTCACTCTTTACATCCCTTGAGCAGCGGCCGATAACCGGGATCAAAGAGATAATTCCAGCGGCTAGAACCCTGCTGATCCACTATTGTGCTGTTGAAACTGATGCCAAAAAATTAGCCACTGAAATCAGAGCACGCGATCTCTCTTCTGGCCATCAACAGCTTGATCATCAAGTGGTGATCCCCGTTCACTATTGCGGTGAGGACTTGACTGATGTGGCGGACTATTTGGGAATAACATCCCAAGCGTTGATCGCAAGACATACAGATCATGAATATCGCGTGGCATTTACGGGCTTTGCTCCTGGTTTTGCCTATTTAACTTCGGGCTCTGCGGGGCTCAATGTGCCGCGTCGCAAAACGCCCCGTACTCGTATTCCGGCGGGTTCAGTGGCACTGGCGGGCGAGTTTAGCGGAATTTATCCGCAAGCCAGTCCGGGCGGTTGGCAGTTGATTGGTCAAACCGATCTGGCGATGTGGGATCTGGCGCGTGAACAGCCAGCGCTACTTAAGCCGGGTTATCGTGTCACTTTTGTGGATGCTGATAAATCACCTCAAACTATCAGTTTGCCGATGGCAACAGCTAAGCCAGTGACGAAAAATATTCAGTCTGATAATGGTATGCGCGTATTAACGACTGGCCTACAAACCCTATTTCAAGATCTAGGACGTGCGGGTCAGGCGGCAATTGGTATTTCAGAATCGGGGGCGATGGATAAAAAGGCACTGTATAGCGCCAATCGTCTGGTGGGTAATGAGATTGATACTGCTTGTTTAGAGATTACTCAGGGCGGATTTTCAGCACAAAGTGATAGTGAATTAATTATTGCTATCACTGGCGCGCCATGTGATATCCGACTAATTACTCAGGATCAGCAAGAGTATCGATTGGCCACTTATCAACCCATCCATTTAATTGCGGGTGATAAGATTAAATTAGGGCCGACTACTGCGGGAGTACGAAGCTATTTGGCCGTACGCGGCGGTTTTGCACTTCCTGAAGTGCTAGGCAGCCGCTCTTTTGACACATTAGCCAATGTAGGCCCCGCACCATTAAAAATTGGCGACAGGCTATTAATTAATACAACCAGCAAATTATCGACCTTATCGCTGCATGAAATTCCTGCGATAACTTATCCGACAGCGGCTGAAACCCTTGTTTTAGATGTTATTTTAGGCCCACGTACCGATTGGTTTACAGAGCAGGCGATAGAGCTGCTGGCAAACCAAAGTTGGCAGGTAACGGCCGCCTCAAACCGCATTGGTTTGCGTCTAATTGGCGAACAAGCATTAACGCGCAGCCAGTTACAAGAATTGCCTAGTGAAGGCACTTGTATTGGCGCAATTCAAATTCCTGCTGACGGCCAACCTGTCTTGTTTCTTAATGATCACCCTTTAACTGGCGGCTATCCGGTGATAGGAACAGTGGCGGAATATCATCTTGATTTAGCAGGTCAAATTCCTGTAAATGCCAAGATTAGATTTAATCCTATTCGTTTATTTGAAGAAATAGCAAGGAGCGATGCAGCTGATGAATAATAGAACCCAAATCCCTCAAGGGACACAAAAAGTTTTAATTGCCAATCGTGGTGAAATTGCGGTTCGCATTATTCGAGCCTGTCGTGATGAAGGGATCAACTCAGTGGCTGTTTATGCCGATGTTGATTTGAATTCACTGCACGTTAAATTGGCTGATGAAGCCTATGGACTCGGTGGTAACAGCCCGGCAGAGAGCTATTTAAATATCGATAAATTGATCGATATAGCCAAAAAATCTGGCGCGACTATGGTACATCCAGGATATGGATTTTTATCAGAACGCGCTGAATTTGCTCGTGCTGTACAGGCGGCAGGGCTGATCTGGATTGGACCTGAGCCAGAAACCATTGATATTCTTGGCGATAAAGTACAGGCACGCCGTATTGCCCTACAAGTGGGCGCCCCCTTAGTGACGGGCACCGAAGCGCCAGTTGAGCATGCCAGCGAAGTAGTGGCATTTGCGCGTCAACATGGTTTACCTATTGCCATCAAAGCCGCATTCGGTGGTGGTGGCCGTGGATTAAAAGTCGCGTGGCAGCTGAGTGAGGTTGAAGAGCTATATCACTCGGCAGTGCGTGAAGCGACAGCCGCATTTGGGCGTGGCGAATGTTTTATCGAGCAATTTTTACATAATCCACGTCATATCGAAGCCCAAGTGATGGGTGATAAACATGGCAATGTCGTGGTGGTCGGAACCCGAGATTGTTCGCTACAGCGCCGCAATCAGAAGCTGGTTGAAGAAGCTCCCGCCCCCTATTTAACGGATGCTCAGCGTGAAAGTATTCATCAAGCATCAAAAGCGATTTGTGTGAAAGCCGGTTATGTGGGCGCGGGAACCGTCGAGTTCTTATTGAGTCAAGATGGCACTCTCTCATTTTTGGAAGTGAATACTCGCCTTCAAGTTGAACACCCAGTAACGGAAGTGACTACAGGGATTGATTTAGTGGTTGAGCAGCTGCGTGTAGCACAAGGATTTCCGCTGAGTTTTAGCGAAACCCCAGTGACTCAGGGGCATGCATTTGAATTTCGGATTAATGCGGAAGATGCAGGACATGGATTTTTACCGACTCCCGGCGAAATAACTCAATTTTCGCCGCCAACAGGGCCGGGAGTTCGCTTAGATAGCGGCGTTGAACAAGGTTCGATAATACCCGGCTCTTTCGATTCGCTGATGGCTAAGTTGATAGTGGTAGGTGCGACGCGAGAACAGGCTCTAGCCCGTGCGCGCCGTGCACTAGCCGAGTTTCATATCGAAGGTGTTGCCTCTGTTCTGCCTTTTCACCAAGCTGTGTTAGAACAAGCCGATTTTGGGGAGAAATTTGCTGTGCATACTCGCTGGATTGAAACTGAATTTTCAGTACCCATTCCGCCAGCGAAGCGCCAGTTGCCTCAACAATCAGCCGCATTAACCCGTACTATGATTGAGATTGATGGTAAACGTCATGAACTTGGCTTACCCGCTATGTTACTCAATGGACTAGTATCACCTGTAAGCGCAAATTCAATGATATCCGGTGGTGCAAGCGACCATCAGCCGCAAGTGGTCGAAGCGCCTATATCGGGCACACTATTTAGCTGGCTAATCAATGACGGAGAAACTGTGGTTGAAGGTGATGTGATTGGCGTAATGGAGGCGATGAAAATGGAGGTTCAGGTTATCGCACACCGCGCTGGCCAATTAAAGCAAGGGGCTAAAACCGGTGATTTTATTCAGGCAGAACATCAAATTGCAGAGATAATTTAACCAAGTATTAGCTGCTCTCTAACCCAAAGGTGGGGGAGCAGAGGATTAATATAAATCTATTTGTGGCGATTAAATATATAACAGCGACTTCATTAGTGAGTCGCTTTTTTTATGGGACAAAATTAGCAGTTTAAATTGCACTAGAAGGATTAAAATAATATCGGTAATTTGTGGCTTGCTCGTGGTTATGAATTGATAATTTGGAATACATTGGTGTAATTAACTGAAAATTATCACATTAAGGTAAATAAAAAGTGTGTATAAAATGTATTTGTGCTTTTTTAGCCTAATAAAAGAAAAATAACGGTTTATTTGATTAAAAATCAATTTGTTATAACTATTAATATCAGGTAATGAAAATATTTTACTATGTACACTTGATTTAGCTGTGAAACTATTCTGCTTTTTATTATGAAATTAATGACTTATAAAAAATAGCTAAATTTCACTTTTTTTGTTGGTTGTAAATTAACCACATATTCCTCTGTTTGATAGCCATATCATTGAAGTCCAGTGGAGTATATTCCTGTTTTTTCAATCTGTTTACGCTAAGTGACTTATCCTGCGAAGATGCGGCGATTTTTCAGCCTTTGATGCTCTTTACTTGTCCCAAACAGCTCATTATTCTGCTTGGCATAATCACCGTGTGCAGCGGCTGAAATTAGCTATATTTTGAAAAGATCACTTTTCTAAATACTACATTCTTTTCCTAAATATTTTTTATTGAGAGAGTGGTTAGCAGTAGCATTCTATAATCGGACACTTTTTATTTAAATAGTGGCCTTATTGGCATGACTAAAGCAGCCCATATCATACGATGGAATATATAAGGGAGAAACAGAGAGGAAATTGTAATGCCAACACCATGCTATATCTCAATCGAAGGTAAAACCCAAGGTAATATCACTGCCGGCGCTTTTACCGCAGAATCTGTCGGTAATATCTATGTGCAAGGGCACGAAGATCAGATGCTGGTACAAGAATTTGAACATATTGTCACAGTACCCACTGATCCTCAATCAGGTCAGCCTTCTGGTCAGCGTGCGCATAAACCTTTCCGTTTCACTGTAGCGTTGAATAAAGCGGTTCCACTGCTGTATAACGCCTTGGCTTCAGGCGAAATGTTGCCAAAAGTTGAGCTGAAATGGTATCGCACCTCTATCGAAGGCAAACAGGAACATTTTTTCACCACCTCTTTAGTTGATGCCACTATTGTGAATATCGACTGTAGAATGCCTCACTGCCAAGATCCGACAAAAGCGGATTTTACTCAGCTGATTCAGGTTTCTCTCTCTTATCGTAAAATCGATTGGGAACATGAAGTTGCTGGTACATCAGGTGCTGATGACTGGCGCGCACCACTCGAAGCGTAAGCGCTAAGTGACCTATACCCAGCCGGTGTACCTGCTTCTCCGACTGGGTTTAGTTAGAATGACATGGATGTGTGATAAAAAGGTTTTTTCTTCACTGCTGTTATTGGTCACTCGCCTTATATTGGATTGAATTAACTTATTAGGATCCGCCTAATGTTCCCCAAACCATCAAAAAAACTCGGTCTATCAGGCTCTGATAAAGCGACGCAAATAAAAGAGCAGGCGAAGGCTGAAATAAAACAAAAAAATAGCGCCTATCTTGCTGAACATGGGCAAAAAACGCTCGATGATCAAACAGTAGCAGGCGCCGCTTTATCACAGTCTCATCTACCCGGCGTTAACCGACCTTTACCCACGGCGACAAAATTTGCCTCTGCCACCTCAGGTGTTAGCTCTTCCGTTAATGCAGAAGCGGCACTTGCTGCGGTTAAGCGGCAGGATAAATCGGGATTGGTCTATAGCTGTCAAATCGGTGATTTACCACTAGATACTTTCCAACTGACTGAATTTACGCTTGATGAGGCGATGTCAGAGTTATTTACCTTATCCCTTAGCGCCGTGAGTGCTCGACCTTATATTGATTTTGATAGTCAGCTAGGTAAAGCATCTTCATTAACTGTTTTCCGTAATGGCATCGCCCTCAGAACGGTTAATGGCATATTGGCAGGTGTTGAACAAGCCAATACCGATGGGGTAAAAACCTGGTATCAGATGGTGATCCGCCCCGAAATGTGGATTATGACGCTTAATCAGGATAGTCGTATTTTCCAGCAGCAATCCGTTCCTATGATTTTAAATAGCTTACTGGACGAAGCTCACGTTAAAGCGGATTGTAAATTCTATCAGGATGATTTACATCCCGAACGAGATTATATCACTCAGAAACGCGAATCTGCTTTTGAGTTTTGGTGCCGTCTAGCTTTTGAAGAGGGGATCAATTTCTGGTTCGAAGAAAAACAGATGTTTTATAGTGATAATCATCTGGGTATGACTGCGGGTATTCATCTTAATTATAATCCACAAACAGATACTGACCATGCCGATAGCACCGCTTTTAATTGGCGTTATGGTGAATATTTATGTGTCGATCAAACTATTCATAAAGATAATAACTTTATTCGACCTTCCTACTCGCTTGATCATACAGCCAAAATTGAAAATGGTGGGCAGCATACGGTATTTGAGAGTTATGGCCGCTTTCAGGTTGACGCTGAAGGCAAGCCGCTAACGGATATTCGTTTACAGCAGCTGCGTAATGGCAGTAAAGCCGGATCGACTAAAACTAATAGCTTTAATTTGATGCCGGGTAAGATTTTTACTTTAAGCGGTCATCCACACGATCCCATGAATACTAGCTGGCAGGTCACTCGGGTGAGGCATCAGGGCTCGCAGCCTTTGGCTGATAACAGTGGTGGCCAAGGTACGACATTCACTAATGATGTTGATTTTATTCCCGGAACACTGGAGTGGCGTCCACCATATCGTTTTAAACCGCTAGCGGACGGCGATGAAGTGGCAACAGTTGTTGGGCCAGAAGGCGAAGAGATCTACGTCAATGAACATGGCGCGGTAAAAGTCTATTTTCATTGGGATCGCTATGGTGAACCCAATCACAGTGCTTCTTGTTGGGTGCGGGTAGCTATGGGTTGGAATGGTAACGGCTATGGTTTCTCCGCCGTTCCTCGCATTGGGCAAGAGGTGATTGTCTCCTATTTAAATGGTGATATTGATCGACCTATTATAACGGGTTGTACCTATAACGGCCGGAATCGTCCACCTTCTGAATTCCCTGCCAATAAAACCCAAACTGCTTTCCGTACCAAAACACATAAAGGCGAGGGTTTTAACGAGCTACGCTTTGAAGATGAAAACGGTAAACAGGAAGTATTTATTCATGCTCAGAAAGATATGAATACTAAGGTATTAAACGATCGTTCAACGCATGTTTTAAGAGATCACACTGAAACTATCGATAAAAACCAAACAATCGAAGTGAAAGAGGATCGAAAAGAGACGATCAAGGGCAATAATAGTGAGGAAGTGGGTAAACATAAGTCGGTTAAGGTAGCCAATAGCTTATCTATTGATGTCGGTGATGTGATTGAACTCAAATGTGGATTAAGTGTACTGCGTATGGACAGTTCAGGTCATGTGACCATCAATGGCACCGAATTTAAATTTGAAGCTAGTGGTCCGGTGCAGATCACCGGCAACGATATTGATTTAAACTGACGGAGCAAACTGTGGAATTTAGAAATCTAACGCCGTTTGCCGTTATGAATTATAAAATGCTGGATGTTGCTGATAATGAACATCATGTGATTGTGATGAAGGTGGGTTATTCATTAACTCACTTTAGTGAAGGCATTTATCAAGCAATATTAGAAACTGATGCTGAACTCTGTTTTCAAGATGAATATCTGGGTGAGCCTTTTCATTCAAGTGTTCGTTTTGAAAGTGATTTAGCGCCCTTCAAACCCTATTGTGACCTTATGGTGATTGGCTCTGCAATTGCGCCACAATCGACGCCAACGGAGTCATTTATTGTTGGCTTGAATATTATTGCGGCGAATAATCAGAATCTATTGAAAAAAGAGCTGCGTATCTTGGGTCCTCGTTATCTTGAATATCAAAATGATAGTTGGCTAATGACCGAGCCGCAAAAAATTGGCACTTTACCTATCGAATATGAGTATGCATTTGGCGGCGAGAATAGAGTTTGCATACAAGATCCGCTAATTCAGCAGATAGAGAGTCAATATCTGCTTTCAGACGAACAAAGAAGTGCGCATCCTGCGGGAGCAGAAGCGCCGATTGCACATAGCTATTGCGAGACGAATCCGCTAGGTAAGGGCTATGTGCGCAATTGGTACGCTAAAGCAACAGGGCTAACATCACTGGCCGCACCACAAATTGAAAATGTGACATCGCCTTTTACCCTTGAGCAGTTTCTTCAGCAGCTGGCGGAGCATCAAAGCCCGTCGGAGGCCTCTTGCTTCGGGGCCCAAGGTTTTGGGCCCATTGCCCGCAGTTGGATGCCGAGATTAGCCAAAGCGGGAACCTATGATCAGCAATGGCTTGATCATCGCCATCCCTATTTGCCGAAAGATTTTAATTTCAATTATTGGAATTGTGCCCCTGATGATCAGCAAATTCCTTATCCAGATGCTAATCTTAGAATAAGCGTGAGCAATATGACAGCAGATGGATTATTAGAGGTAACTCTGCCTGAGCATCGCGCCTTTTTGCTCGCGCGTATGACTAATGGGGCAATTTCACCAATTCAGCTTAATATTGATACCATTATTCTTGATACCAATAAGCTCACTTTATCACTAACTTTTCGTCAAATAATTGAAACGGCACTGCCGATTAAAGTATTGGAAGCCCGTTTTGAAACTAATCCGAGTGCACCCCTATTTAGTGTTGAATTAGCCGAAAAAGGAGAGCAGCATGGCGGATAATTACTTAGCCCGTAAAGATGGTGAATGGATTGTTGTCAGTATCTTACCTGATGTCTGCCAAACACCGATTGGTTCAATCCTGTTACCTATTCCCTATCCGGTTATCGCTAAATTAGATGATGCGATAAAGGTTGTCTCCTCAGTCAGAGCCAATGGGAAGCCGCTAGTAGTCTTATCTCAAAGCTTACTTCCAATGACATTAGGCGATCAGGCGGGTGTGGCCAATGGTGTAAAGAGTGGAACTGTAGGGGGATGCTGTTACCCCAAACAGCACTCACAAAGTGTTTACGCCGGAAAAAAATATGTGCTGCGCCATAATGATGAATTCTGGATGAATGGTAAATAAGGGAATAGAAAATGCAGCAGAATAGTGGAAATACCCTCGGTGTTATTCAGAATCAATCACCTAAAAGTAAAGCCTCGGCAGCGAATGCCAACCCTGTGGTAAAAGCTGAAAGCGCCAATGAAGCAGAGTTTTTGGCAGCCGCACTCAAAGGGGATTCTCTGAGGCAGGGGGGCCTTGAGCTAACTCCGGTGATTGGCGTTCTTGCCGATGGTGTTAATACGGGAACTTCTGCTGCAAGAGGTGATTATATTAATGACCCCTTAGCACCCGCTGCGCTAAGTTCTTTGACTGAATGGCGTGCCCAAAGCCTAGAACAAGATAGCGCAGCAAGCCAAAAAGAGAATAATAAAGCGCTTAATATCGAACAACAATCTGTTATTAATCGTCCTTCAAGTGGCGCAAAAATAAAACCCATTCGCTTACCTAGCCAAAAATTAAAATGTTTTTTCTCTTATAAAAATAAAAAATTTAAAAAAATGTCGTCGCAAGATCAGCAAAAGTATTTAGCTGAATATAATAAGCAGTTAAAAAGACAGCAAGATGCCATCAATAATATGAGCGCAGAAGAGTTTTTAACTGCTCGTAAAGCCTATCAAATCGAAGGTCGAAATAAGCTATCTCAGCAAATGCAGGCAGATTATCGAATGGAAAAGAGACGTATTATTGAAAAGTCGATCTATCGCTCATTAAAGAATAATGGTTTTTCTGCTTCTTATGCTAAGAAAAGAGCGGCTGAAAGAACTGAAGAGATAATGAAAAATATGGCGGTACTGCATGAGCCTGATATGGCGGCTGGAGGATGGAATAATCCTAAGCCGCAGGGCGTCGGCAGTGGTAGCATTAATAGTTCTATTGGCAGTCTATGGAGCAAAGAAATAAAAATAACTGAGAAATCAGCTAGCGAATTGCTCAAAGAGAGTCGAATTATTAGCATGGATAAATCCGCGCAGCAGGCTGTAAATAATAAGCTAAACAGTGCTAAGATGAATATAGAGTTAGAAGTTTGCCGAGGAAAAGGACAATAAGATGCGAAATGAAGATTTCGAACTTTTCATTGAAGAATTTGGCGAAGCTACCACATCTGGCTTTGTACCAGAAACTGAAATTGAAAAGTGGCAAGGAAAATTACCCGCTCGGTTATTAGAATATTGGCGAGATGAAGGGCGCAGTAGTTATTATAATGGATTATTCACTTTGGTTAATCCAGATGATTATGAAGCTACGCTTGATGAATGGCTAGAAAATAGTTATTTAGAAGAGATCGATATTTTCCATGCGATTGCTATTGATGGTTTTGGCGGCTTATATCTCTGTGGCGAGAAGAGCGGGCAATCTGTTGCAATTAGTCCTATTCATAACACAGTATTTGTGCAAATAAAGGATATTTCAACAGAGCAGTCTGAACGAAGCCTGAATATTAGCATTGAAGCCCTATTTGGCAGTGCAACTCTAGACTATTATAATAAAGGCGGATTCTTCGAAAAAGCAGTTAGAAAATTGGGTCCTTTAGGTAAAAACGAAATCTTTGGTTTCGAACCTGCTTTAATTCTTGGCGGCGAATTTGATATTAAATGTATCCAGAAGGTTGATGCAAGAGTTCATTTATCTATATTAGCGCAATTGGCTCCCGTTGAAATAAATGAAATTAATATCTGATTGATTATGAGATAGGGATAAATGCGAGATACCTACTTTGATATCTTTATAAAAGAGTTTGGCGAAGCAACCACCTCTCGTTATGTGCCACCAGAAGAGATTGATAAATGGCGAGGGATATTACCCGATAAGTGGTTAAAGCACTGGGAAAATGAAGGCTGGAGTAGCTATCAGGATGGTCTTTTTTCAATGGTAAATCCCGCGCTTTATAAAGAGGTTGTTCTTAATTGGCTTGAAGATACCCCTCTAGCTCAAATAGATAACTTTCATGTTATCGCTATTAGTGGATTGGGTGTTTTATATCTCTGGGGTGAAAGATATGGCTTTATATGTCGTATATTAACGCGACAGGCTATTATTGAAATACTCGCCGAGATAGAGAAAGCCAGTGAACTAGAGCGTAATCTACAAGTTAATCGTATTTTTCAAACATTAAAAATTAATAATCTCGATAATAACAATCTATTTAGCGAGCTGATTATCAAACAGCATAAATTAGATGATGATGAGATTTTTTGTTTTGAACCTATGATAATTAAAGAAGGCAGTCAGTTGGTGCAGAGTGGCAAAAAAACCAATGCCATTGATTATTTATTAAAATTGCGCCAATTAGTCAGGCCACATATAAAATACGTTAAATATTAATAACAGCGGGCTCTATGGATGATGATTTAAAAAATAGAGCAATTTTTAAACCGAGACCCGCTGTCTAATCTACCATTAATAACAAAGAATTTTCCTACCACTACCCTTTATTAGGCTCAATCCACATAATAATCCGGCTGGCTTTTCAGTAAATTCAAATTATGTTCTGTGTAATCACATGATGCCTGTAATTCAGCAATATCATGATTTTTAGATTCACAGATATTAGTCATTGTCATCTCAGTCACTTGATAAGCAACTTCAATGGTATTTTGTATTTCGGCTGAGCAAGATGCGTTATGATCTTGGCAGGCAATATGTGCGGACTTAATCGCAGCCCTAAGTTGCTGATTACCAGTGGCAAAATCTATGCTGTTTTCGCCTGAAAAAGCTGAAAAGCTCAATGATCCCAATAAACACGCAAATATTATTTTTTTCATGATGACCTCGAACTTAGCTTTATTATAAGTAATTGTACGTTTAATTATATTAATAAAGAAAAATCTCTTATTTATCAGATAGATCGCCCATTAGTCACAATTAAAACTTTTAAGTAACAATTTCATACAATGTATTACTAATTATTAACAAGTGCAATATTAAAAGCCTCCGAAAAAGCTTTTAATTTATGAATGAACTATTTTTCGAGTGATAATTTATCGATAAAAATTATTAAGGTGTTGAAAATAAATGGCTATACCAGCATAGGCGCTAATATAAAATCAAAGGCAACATCTGCAATAATTCCGTCTAGCTCGGCTGGCATAAAGGGATGCTTTGCAATATAGTTGATACTATTTATCCAGTGTTCAAATTATCTTAAGAGGTTTTAGATTGAATAATCTATTCAAACGATTACACAGATACGAAACCAAATTACATAGCCCATTGCATCGAAAAGACTTCGCTTTTTTGCAGCAAATTATCCACGCTGATTTTTTTGAATTCGGCCGCTCAGGGGGAGAAACGAATAAACAGCTGACACTCGATGCCTTGCTGGGCTCTGATGATTTCACACCCATTTTTTCAACCGATTTTAATTTTTCTCGCTTGAGTCATCAATCTGTACTATTAACCTATTTAAGCTATCAACTTGATGATAATCAGCTGAAAATAAAATACACTAATAGATCTTCTATTTGGGTGAAAATATCAGCTGATCATTGGCAATTACGTTTTCATCAGGGTACACCAGCAGAGCCAGCACGCTATCTCTCAATAGAATAATAGTCATTTAATTAAAGTAGTATCGATTGCCAAATAAATTAAAATAAAGCCACTATTTATCAGTGAGTAATTCAGGGCAGGATAATCATTCTGTTCTCTACAATTCCCATAGCGCCTCAGCAAAATAGATAATTGTTAGTGACATAAAGCGATCCAGCTCAAATTAATCAATTAAAAAAAGCATTTCGAGATGATCTGTATGTCATTTGACAGTCAATAAAAATCGCCATTGCTAGATTGACCTCGACAACTTATCTAGGTACTAGGGAACAATATTGTGAAAATAAGCGAAATCTCTACTTTTATTATGCATGTGCCTGTCACTAATAGTTTGATTGGTGACTCGACCCATAAGATCACCCACTGGGGGATGCCGGGTGTGATGATCAAAACCGAATGTGGCCTTGTGGGCTATGGCCATACTGGCACACATGCGGATATTGTGACTGACCGATTGATCACCAATATTATTGAAGGCGTTTTTGCGCCAATGCTGATGGGTGAAGATCCAACAGAAGTGCGTTATCTACATAGAAAAATGTCCCGCAGTTCAACCAATATTTGGGTTGGTCGTGGTGGCTTATTACAGATGGCGCTATCGGCAATTGATATTGCACTTTGGGACTTAAAAGCCAAGCACGCCGAACAGCCGCTGTGGCAACTCTTTGGTGGCTCAAAACAGAGTCAGGTGAATGCTTATAATACAGATTGTGGCTGGCTGGTACGTAGCCAAGATGAACTGGTTGATGATTGTAAAAAAATGATCTTCGAGCAGGGCTTTAACGCCATTAAAATGAAAATTGGTAAACCTGATCCGCGAGAAGATTTACAACGTATTGAAGCCGTGAGAAAGGCCATTGGCGATGATGTTGATCTTATGGTCGATGCTAATGGTAAGTGGGATATCAGCACCGCTAAACAGTATGGGCCTCGCTTAGCTGAATTTGATATTAAATGGTTTGAAGAGCCGCTTTGGCATGATGATGTTGCTAGCCATAAACAGCTGACGCAGCATATGAGTACACCTATAGCACTGGGTGAATTGTTATACCATACAGATTCCTTTAAAGAGTTTGTATTGGCCGGCGCTGTTGACTATTTACAGCCAGATGCAACACGTTGCGGTGGCTTAACATCCGTGTGGGAGATAGCAGATTTAGGATTAGCCTTTAATTTACCTGTTACACCACATCATGGTGACATGATGCAAGCGCAACTTCATTTAGTAATGGCGCATCCTGCTTGTTCACTACTTGAGTTTATTCCTTGGACGCTGGATTGCTTTGTTGATCCGGTGGAAGTTAAGGATGGGATTTATACTTCACCGTCAGCACCAGGTGCCGGTACAACGCTGCGTCAGGAAGCACTCGAAAAATTCAGCGTTAAATAATTGGGATGATGCAGCTCTTCTTAGACAGGGGTGATTGAAATAATAAGAGCTGACTAACGACAAAATAAATAATAACAAGCTGATCCATTAATTGATAAATAGAGATCATCTGTACCCTACACACTGAGGTGAACTATGTCCGCCGATAATAATACCCATTTAGCCCAGGCGATCAGCAAAGCGACGCGTAAAATTATACCCATGGTGGTATTAATGTTTATTCTTGCTTACCTTGATCGTTCAAATATTGGTTTTGCAAAACAACAATTTCAACTAGATACCGGCTTAAGTGACGCCGCTTATGCCTTTGGCGCAGGGATCTTTTTTATTGGATATGCCCTGTTTGAAGTCCCCAGTAATATCTTACTGTATCGCATTGGTGCCAGAGTATGGCTATCAAGGATTATGGTCACTTGGGGGTTGGTCTCAGCAGCTATGATGTTTGCCCATGATGAAACGACTTTCGTTATTTTACGTTTTCTACTGGGTGTCAGTGAAGCTGGATTCTTCCCTGGAGTGATTCTCTATCTGACATTTTGGTTTCCACAAAATGTGCGTGCAAGAGTAACTGGCTATTTCCTCTTTGGTGCGCCACTCGCTTTTATTATTGGAGGACCTTTATCCGGCTCACTCCTCTCTTTAGAGGGCACTTTCTTTGCTTTTGGCCTGCACGGCTGGCAGTTGATGTTCGTGGTTGAAGGCTTGCTGGCGTCATTGGTCGGTATCTGGGTGTTCTTCTATCTTGATGATCGTCCTGAAAAAGCCAAATGGCTCTCAGAGCAAGAGAAGCTCGCATTAAGTCAACAACTTGCGTTAGAAGAAGATGCAAAATCATCTCATGGGCCTAAAAGTGCATTACAAGCGCTGCTCGATATTCGCGTGCTCTATTTATGTCTGATTTGGTTTACCGTTCAAGTCTGTGGCTACGGCATCTACTTCTTCCTGCCGACACAAATTGCCACTCTGCTCGGCACTAAAGTGGGCGTATTCGTTGGATTTGTGACGGCGATCCCACCTTTATGCGCAGCAATTGCGGTTTATTATGTTCCTCGTATTTCGGAAAGATTAAAAGAGCGCCGTATTGTTGCCTCTGTCACCTTTATGCTCGGATCGGCCGGTATTGCTGTCTCAGGATTTGCGGACAGTGTTCCACTCATTGCGATTATTGCACTTTGCGTCGCCGCTGCGGGTCATCTGGCAATGCAACCTCTGTATTGGACTTTCCCATCCTCATATTTAGGGGGGACGGCGGCCGCATCGGGTATTGCGTTGATTAACTCAGTGGGTAACTTAGGGGGATTTGTTGCACCAAACTTAAGAGTCTGGGCTGAGCATACTTTCGAATCAGCCAGAGCAGGGCTCTATTTTGTGGCATTAGTCGCCTTTATTGGTAGCTTATTAATATTAACTCTACGTTATATTGGTATGGATAAAAAATTATCTAGTTAATATAAATATTTCGTTAAGCTAGCTCTAAACAAACTTAATTCCGGTTCGATCAGTTTGCTGATTGTCCGGAATTTTTTATCTATATCATTATGCTATTTTTATGGCATAGTGATATCAATTAAGCAGAATAAAATGATAGAAATCCTATTAATCAGGGATTGGATTTAATTACCCTTTAACTTCAATATTATTCATTATAAAGTCGTCGATAGAGGGATTAAGTACCCTATAATGGAAATATAATAATAATTATAATTCGTTGATTTATAACATGGAGAGTCATGAAATGATGCTATCCGTCCAGAATAGTAATAAAATGCTGACTAAGCAGGATATCCTAGCGATATTGCGGACCAATAGTTGGTTTAATGAGTTGCCTGAGTATCTAATTGATGAAATTATCAACAGAGCGACTTTGCGTTATTATGAGGATGGTGACATGGTGCACTATCAAGGCGATCCCTCTCGAGGATTATATGGTGTTTTCCAAGGTTCGGTTAAAGTAAGCTGTTTTTCTGTTGATGGGCGAGAGAGCGTTTTCCGTTATCTTTCACCGGGCAATTGGTTCGGTGAAATTGGTATGTTGGATAAAGCTGAACGCACCCATGATGCGAAAGCTATTAGCCCGACGCTCCTATTAATTATCTTACCGAAAGATCTGTCCATTATTTTGGAAAAATATCCGATATTTTACCAATTCTTAGCCATACTTTTGTGCAAGGTGATCCGCAATGCATTTACTGTACTCAATGATGCGGCGCTATTATCGGTTTCAGCGCGACTAGCTAAACGATTATTAAGTTTGGCAGAAGGCTATGGAGAACCCCATGAGCGCGGTATTCAAATCAATCTATATCTCACGCAAGACGATCTCGCGACTATTATTAATGCAACTCGACAAACCATTAATAAACGGTTGGTGGCTTGGGAAAAACTCGGTTGGCTTGATGCTAAATACGGTAAAATTGTGTTAGTTAATTTACCGGCTTTAAAGCAGCTATCTGAAGAAGATGAAGAATAAAAAAATAGGCAGATGTAAAATTATCGACATCTACCTATTTCTACTTTGTTGATTAAAGCGTGACGCCCGTTTTAAATATGGCCAACTCTCTAAAGTCATTAATTTCATTTTTGGCTGGCTGACCATTAACAGAATTAACAATATGCTGAATAAAATCGCTCAGCAGTTGGTCCATTGATTTACCCGTCAATAATTCACCTGCATTAAAATCGATCCAATGGGGTTTCTTCGCGGCCAACTCATTATTAGTTGATATTTTAAAAGTGGGAACAAAACCTCCATAGGGAGTTCCTCTACCCGTAGTAAATAACACCATATGACAACCCGCAGCACCCAATGCGCTGGTGGCTATTGCATCATTACCTGGCGCACTTAATAAATTGAGGCCCGCAACATTAAGGCGTTCACCATATTTCAATACATCTACCACTTGACTTAATCCAGCTTTTTGTGTGCAGCCGAGTGATTTTTCTTCTAATGTTGAAATACCGCCAGCTTTATTTCCCGGTGATGGATTTTCATAAATAGGTTGGTTATGTTCAATAAAATAGTTTTTAAAATCATTGACCATAGAAACAGTTTTTTCGAAAACTTCTTGAGTGCGGCAATGATTCATTAATATTTGTTCGGCACCAAACATCTCTGGAACTTCAGTTAAAACCGTTGTTCCGCCATTGCTGATCATAAAATCAGAGAAACGGCCTAATAGTGGATTGGCGGTAATACCTGATAATCCATCAGAGCCGCCACACTCTAATCCAAATTTAACTTCACTTAATTGGCCACTAACGCGCTGATCATGGCGGACGGTCTGAAATATTTCGTTCAATTTATCGACGCCAGCCTGGATCTCATCATCAAATTGTTGGCAGACCATAAATTTAACACGCTGGCTATCATATTCTCCTAGCGTTTGTTCAAAGGCATCGACCTGATTATTTTCACAGCCTAAACCAATGACTAAAACACCACCAGCATTAGGATGACGCACTAAATTTTGTAATAAAGTTCTGGTATTAATATGATCATCACCTAATTGCGAGCAACCGAGAGTGTGGTTATAAAGAAAAACACCATCAATAGCCGAAATATCTTTTTGTTGTTGAGTAAATTTCTCGATCATTTTCCGCGCTAGAGCATTAACACAACCAACAGTTGGAATAACCCAGATTTCATTACGTATGCCAATATCACCATTTTCACGGCGATAAATATTAACCTCTGGATCGGCAAGTGATGCCGGTAATGAAATTGATTGCGGCAGATACTCATAATGGTTAAGTGCGCTTAAATTAGTCGCAATATTATGAGTATGTACTTGCTCACCACAGGCAATGGCTTGTTTAGCATGACCAATTGGTAAACCATACTTGATGACATTCTCATCTTTGTTTATCGCAACTAAAGAGAATTTGTGTCCTCGGCCTATGGGTTCTATTAACTCAATAACATAATCATCAATTTCAATCTTGGCACCCGCAGGTTGGTCGACTAAAGTGATAGCAATATTATCTTCAGGATGGATCTTAATGACTTGTTTCATCTCTTTTTACCTGTGTGTAAAATAGCATTAATCGTCTTAACAACCGTTTTTAGAAGGTGACCTATAGGACCAATTCTACTATTTATGATTTTATTTTAAAAGTTATCATACCAAAATAAAGATATAGATCACGCAAATAAACCAATCTTAAGAAATTGAATTTAAATCAATAAGTAAAACTTTGATATTATGCTTATAAATCATAAGGCTAAAAACAAAAGGAAAAGGCCTCTCAGAGTGGTATAATAGATTCCATCTAAAATTAGTCGGTTTTGACGAGGCATTAAAATGATCCCACAGGTAAATGATCAACGCTTATATCAACAAATTGCAGCTCAATTAAAAGAAGGCATTGAAAAAGGTCTTTACCCAGTCGGGGGTAAGCTGCCGGCAGAACGTATACTGTCTGAAGAGATGAGCGTTAGTCGGACTGTTATTCGTGAAGCTATTATTATGCTTGAAGTAGAGGGCTATGTTGATGTTCGTAAGGGCTCAGGTATTCATGTTATCGCGAGCCAACCGAATAATGTGATTAATAGTGATAATGAACTTGAGTTTAGTCATTGCGGCCCTTTTGAGTTATTACAAGCAAGGCAGTTAATTGAGAGTCATATTGCGGAATTTGCGGCAACTCAAGCAACCAAAGAAGATATTCTTAAATTAATTAATATCCAGAAACAGGCCAGAAAAGAAGATCGTTTTCGTGATTCTGAATGGGATTTAAAATTTCATATGCAGGTTGCGGCGACCACCCATAATACGGCGATGGTTATTATTGTAGAAAAAATGTGGAGTCAAAGAGTACGTAATCCTTATTGGCTCAAATTACACGAGCATATTGATAGTCGTTCAATTGAAAGCTGGTGTGATGAGCATGATAAAATTTTGCATGCTTTAGCTAGAAAAGATCCTAACGCGGCTCGTCAGGCCATGTGGGAGCACCTAGAGAATACGAAAAAAATGTTATTTAATGCAACCAGTGACGATTTTGAATTTACAATGGATCGCTATATTTTCGCAGATAGTGCTAATTTAAAGCCTGTGGATGAATAAAAAATAGTTTTCTTATGCTATTCCTAAACTTGAAATATTTAACGTTATTCCACAGATATATCTACGTAAAGAAATATAACCAGAAAATAATCCCAAAAATTGATGAACTGCAGTCATTGCCGAGTATTTTTACAGTGGGTATGAAACAAAAACAGAGAGCTTTTTTAATATAAGTAACCCCCCTTAATTTAAACTCAGGCAGTAATTTAGGTATCTGGCAATTACGTCATGATAGCCAAGTTAATGATAAAGAGTATGCGCCATATTACTAATAATCAGGTTAAACCATTTGATATCGATTCACCTATCTATATCAATGATGATATTGAAAATAGTCCTTATTATCCACTGACAGGTATCTATAGATTTAGTGTGAGTGGCCGTTATTATCAGGTCGAACCTAAAATAAAAGCTGACGAGCTACAAACAACCATGGGATTTATTTTAATTTATCGCTGAAATCAATATCTGTATTGACCATCAATTGCTATCATAGTGCTATATTTTTATTTATATAACGACTATGGGGTAATTAATGAAATTCACGGTCAAGTCTGTTTTACTCGGAACGTTATTATTTTCGGCGCTCTCCTATGCCGATAGACAAGTGACGGATCAGCTGGGTCGTAGTGTGACTATTCCAGATAAGATCGATCGCGTCGTGGTATTACAACATCAAACGTTGAATTTATTAGTACAGCTAGATGCGACAGATAAAATCGTGGGAGTTATCTCTAATTGGCGTGAACAACTAGGTAAAAATTATGAGCGCCTGGCCCCTGAATTGGCAAAAATTCCTACGCTCGGTGATTTAACCCATGTTGATGCTGAGAGTTTAGTTCAATTACAGCCACAAGTGGTTTTTGTTACTAATTATGCACCGCAAGAGATGATCGATAAAATTTCCAAACTGGGTATTCCGGTTATTGCGATTTCACTGCAAAAAGATGCGGGTGGCAAGAAAAATAGTATTAATCCTGACATTATTAATGAAGAACAGACTTATAACGATGGATTAAAAGAAGGGATCAGCTTAATTGGAGATATCGTTAATAAATCCAATTCTGCTGAGAAATTAATTCAAGCCACATTTAACCAACGTCAGCAAGTCAGCGAGCGGATCGCTAATATTCCACAACAAGAGCGTGTTAAAGCCTATATGGCAAATCCCGATTTAACCACTTATGGCTCAGGCAAATATACGGGCGTAATGATGGATCATGCGGGCGCTTATAACGTGGCGGCAGAGACAATCAAAGGTTATAAGCAAGTCTCTTTAGAGCAGATAATTAGCTGGAATCCAGAGGTGATTTTTATTCAAGATCGCTATCCAAAAGTGATCGATGAAATAAATCAAGATCCGCGCTGGCAAGTTATTGATGCAGTAAAAAATAAACGTGTCTATTTAATGCCAGAATATGCTAAAGCATGGGGATATCCTATGCCGGAAGCAATGGCAATTGGTGAATTATGGATGGCGAAAAAACTCTATCCAGCCAAATTTGCGGATATTGATATCGATAAAGTGGCTAATGCTTGGTATAAGCAATTTTATCGAACATCTTATTCGGATAAAATTTAATGCAGATCATCCTATTTGCAGCGGGTAGCCTAAGGGCTATCCTACCCACTATCATTGATGAATATCAGCAATTAACTAAACATAAAGTTATTTGTCACTATGGCCCTGCGGGATTATTGCGCCAGAAAATAGAAGCGGGTGCTCAGTGCGATCTCTTTTTATCCGCTAATGAGGCTCATACTAAAATATTACAGCAGGAAAATAGGGCGCTCAAAACACAAGCTTTTATATCTAATTCACTTTGTCTTACGACGGATAAAAAATGGCTTAACGCCGATGATAATTGGTTATCCCTTTTAGCCAAGCCGGCATTGCGCATTGGTATCTCGACACCAGGCGCAGATCCTTCTGGGGATTACAGCATACAACTGTTTGAACGTATTGCCACTTGCCATTCACAGTTGGCTGATAGTATTCGAGCTAGGGCAATCAGTCTGGTCGGTGGGCCAAATAGCGCAACCATTCCCCAAGGGATGTTAGCTGCGCAGTGGATTATCACCAGCGGCCAGGCTGAGATATTTATTGGTTATCAACACTATCGGCAACAGATCGAAAAAATCGCCAATCTAGTAGTTTGTGATATAGATAAAGCCTTTAATATAAGAGCATTATATTGCTTAGCTCTACTAAGTGAGAATGGGAATGAGCTCGCAAATCACCTCATTTCGGACAGTGCACAACACCATTTTATCTCGGCTGGTTTTTTACCCATAAAATAAATGTACGCAATATGTACAAAACAAGTGAATTAGCAAGTCTAAAGTCGAAAAAACCGCGAATAACACTAAACAAAGTAGAAGCTATCGCTTGATTAAACATAAGAAAAAACGGTAACATAGGCGCCGTTGCGGGTAACTACTAGCAACATTGCTCTAGGTCCTCTTAGTTAAATGGATATAACAAGCCCCTCCTAAGGGCTAATTGCAGGTTCGATTCCTGCAGGGGACACTCTAATCTAGTTCATTCCGATCTCCGATAACCCGTAAAACCCCACTAGAATCAAGCTTAAAATAAAAAAAAAATTCGACTTAGTTCGTCTTAACGCGTTAGCAGCTACTCTCTTTGTTGGGTAAACTCTGGGTAAAATATTTTACTCATAGATTTTGGTGAGCTAATGAAAGTAGCGGAGTCAAAAATAATAAATAGATCAATGATCTTCACTGTTATTAAATACTCTAGCATAAGCGCTCACTTTGTGGTTTCTTTATTGCCATCATCTCTAATGCCACTTAAAATCGTAATACTTAACCGAAATTTCAAAAGGCAAAGGAATGAAAAAAATAATAGTCGGTTTTTTAGCTCTATTGATATTGGGTTCTACAGGGTGCGTTACTTACGGAATTTGGGGATCAAATCCGGTGAAAGAGTCAAAATCAAGGAAGAATATTGATTTAAAAGATAATATTATAACCGCATTTGAGTATAAAGATGTCAGCGTTAAAGATAATCAGACTAATGAAAATGTAAAAAACATTAAATTTCCTGATGTTGGATATGGTTTTATGGGTGAGAAATATGTTTATATTCTGACAGAAGGCTCAACTGAATTAATGGAATTAAATGAGTTAGTTAAAATAATTCCATTGGCTGCATTCGACAACCCCGAAGGAATCATCAGGCTGAATATACAGAAAGAAAATAAGGCTGGATTGATTGAGTTTAGTGAAAATTATCGTATATATACAGATGCGAAATTTAAATTAAATTCACAACAAGTTGAAGCTTTGGAGCGCTTAGGTTTTCATGAAAAAGCTAAATTAGGAAAAGTATCATGGAATAAAACGATAAAGTTAAAAGGTTATCTGTTTGATAAAAACAATATGACTTTTCCCGCTATACCTAAAGATAATTTAAATGGATCATATAAAGTTGAGTTTTATACCACTGAGAATTATGAATCATTTAGCGCAGGTAATTTGGCGGGTAATATCTTAGTTACACCTTTTACCCTTGCCGCCGATATCATTGCTACCCCTGCATTGCTTATTTTATATGGAAGTTATGTTGGGTCTAAATAAGACAATATTTCGCACATAAGCTTGGGTCGCTTATGGCGACCTTTTTATTGTTATAAATACTCATGCTAGCTTAAAAATAAAAGTGGCTAATTTTGCTCTTAGATTATTTGATGGCTATCTCTTTTCGAGCTAATTCCGCTAAAAAAGCAGAGCGATTTTTATAATGTTTATTAGCGGCAATGAATTTATCAATCGCAGTTAATAGGTTATTAGGCATAGTTAAGTTGAACTTGATAGCTTTCGACTCATATTTTGCCGGATCTATTTCTATAAGACCTATAATTCCATTATCTTCTTTTAATCTTGAATCAGCTAAATAAATTGCGGGATTCTGTGGTGCTGGTACATGTCCACCTTGCTCTGTGAGTATTTCCATATGTTGACCGAAAGCGGTTTCTGCATTTCTGATTGTATCTTCAATATTATCGCCTGCAAAAAAACAGCCTTCAACATCAGGGAAGTAGCCATCAAAGCCTTCTTCTGTTTTAAATATAAAGAGTGGGTATAACATATATAACCTCTTATTTTAACCCATCCACCAGCGATTAGTTTCTTTATTAACTCTGCGCTGTTCATCAATCCTCCATTTCATTGATAGGGTTGTAATACCCACCAAAAAATCTCAGGTCAAGATAGGTAAGTCGCATAATTGACCTTCATAAACTGATATTCACTCAATATGGGAATGTTAGACTAACTCGAATAGATATAATTGGTGAAACAACAGCCTATTACCGAAAAAGATATAGGCAATTGTTCTATCAATAATACTTTGGTTTGATTGTGTCGTTATTTAATCTGTAGCGGCAATTGATTTTGCAGTTGTTGCAATCGATGGCACAACCAAGTGAGCTTAAGTAGCGATAAATAATCACTATTATTTGAGGATAGATAACGCGTTAAGCTCTGTTCTAACAGGGTAATACCCAGATCGGCGGCGGTTTGTCGACAGGCTTCAAGCTGCTCTTTTTGCGTCGATGTCAGTGTTCGTCTGCCAGTACAAGCTTGGGTTTCCAAAATATTCAAAATAGGCCGACTCAGCTGTTGCGCCAATGTGAGCTGAGCTACGGGCAGGGCTTTTTGCTGCGTTTTTTTCTCCATAAACGCCTGAATATGGCTGATAAAAGTTGATCGCTTTTTCTTACGAGGGAAAGAGTCAAAATCAAGATGAAAATACTCAATATTATCCGCTTTTTTTAACCACAGGGTTAAGGGGATAAAATCAATTTGCTGCTCGCGATAGATGGGTTGTACGCAGACGGCCACTATCTCTTGCTGGCTTTGTGTGATAAAGCGCAACTCTTCAATGCCGTTCTGCTCAGTGCTACCCCAATTGAGGCGCAGATAGGCCGAATTATCTTGTTGATCATTCACTTCCCAAATCACACACTGCTCTATTTCATCCCAAATCAGCGGCTGATAAGCTTTGATATGCAATAAAATCGGCGGCGAGATCAGAGCCTTATCTTGCGCAAAATTGGCTGTGAGGTCTTGCCACTGCTGCACGCCTAAACTATTTTTCAGTGCGTTATATTGCTCAAAGGAGAGAAAGCTATTTTGACTCTCGGCATAGCTATCACCGCTCGCGGAGAGTTTGCCTTCGTCTGACAATCGAGGAGATCGCAAGCTAAAAGGGCGTCTCATCAACTTATCGGCGGTCTGTTTCCAAATAGCTTGTGTCGACCAGATATTCTGGCGATTAAAGCTGGTATCTAATCGATTAGCTCGTGCTTGTGTACACTGCAACAGCTGCTGATTTTCACTGTCCCAGAAAGTAAAGGTCGCACCGAGAGCACCGCTATTGACAGTCCACCAATCGGCACATATAGGGATCAGTGATAATGAACTGCTTTTCTCGTCATATTGCTTGCGCTGTTGGCCGCGCAATTTGAGAAGCTGCTCGGTATCTGCATGAGTGAGTTGATAAAGATAGATAGAAAGTTGCGAGAGGTATTGCAAAACCTGACCTTCATCTAGCGTGAAATGGCGATCAGCTAATAATTTTACTTGGCCACTTAAATTACGTAGATAAGCGGCTAAGCGAGGCAAACCCTCAGAGCGAGCCGACATATTCAATAAATGAAGTTGGGCAGCGCTACTTTTACTAATATGGGAGAGCCCTTGCTGTAACAAGTCTTGGATAAAGAGCTCGATTGTCTCGATCAGGGCGTTATCTTCAAGACTCAGTGGACGCTCGCCACTTGGCTCCGTGGCGATATCTTCAGGCCATGGCCAACTTTGCTGCTGTTGTGACCACAGATTGACGATCGCCGCCAGATGCACAGCTTTACGTTGATTATCCGCCAACGAGGAGAGCATGCCTTCAAAACCACTGGCGGCAAGAAAGATAATCGGCTCCTCAAAATGGGGAATAAAGAGCTTAAGTTGAGTGGGGTACTCTTCTAATCGTACCTGTAATTTTTCTTCATCCCACTGTTGTAATAATTTAACAGCAAGGCGGCAATTGGCTTTACCCGTTAATTTCATCAAGCGTTCTGGCTCTAGAGCAAGTAGGGCAGGTAGAACCGGCTCAACTGATGCAGCGGTTGGCAGCTCTTCGCTAGTTGATTCTGCTGAGCTAACGGATTGATTTTCCAGCACCCAGAGAACCGCAGCCAGAATATGTTTACAGCATCCTGCGGCGGAGCAGTTACACTCTGCTTGCTGTATACCTTGCGGATGTAAGATAACTTGTTGACCATCACTATCAAATGCGCCGTTGGCTGGATTAGTGAGGCTAACATTGCCATTGGCGACATCTTTTCGCGCACGTCGTAACAGGCCCGCATTGGCAAAAACAATTAATGCTTCTTCATCATAATTTTGGTAAATGGTTTGCCAACTCATTGCATTACCTCCGCGAGCCACTGCGCAAAATGTTCCGGTGTGAGTGCGGCCACATGCATACCTCTATCGGCTAATTTTTGTGCGATTGCCGTGTCATAGACAGGAGCTGCCTCATCATCGAGAGCCGCTAAGCCTAATAATTTGATTTGTTGGCTATTCATCTGTTGAACACAGTCCAGTAATCGACTTAATGAACCGCCTTCTTCGAAATCACTGATCAATGAGATAACGGTTTTTTGCGGATTACGTACCAAGGTTGCGCAATAATTCATCGCGCTCGCAATATCGGTTCCGCCACCCAGTTGAACCGTCATCAGCACTTCAACGGGATCATGAGCTAGATGCGATAAATCGACCACTTGAGTATCAAAAATCACCAAAGAGACATTAACTGCGGGTAATGACGCTAAAATACTTGCGCAAACAGCCGCATACATAATCGAACTGGACATTGAGCCACTTTGGTCAACACATAGGATCACATCCCATGGCATATGCTGTTGCATACGCGAATTAAAATAAGGTGTTTCAATCACTAATCGTTTGTTCTGGGTATCATAATGCTTAAGATTAGCGGCGATAGTGGCCCGCCAATCGAAATTTTGGCTATTGGCTATCGGTGAGCGGCGAAAACGATTTCGACGTCCGGTAATCGATTGGCGGAATGTGGCGCGTAATTGACGCAAAATATCATCAACCACTTTACGGATCACCTCTTTTACCGCATCTCGCGTATCATCACTCATGCGCCCGCGCAGGCTCATCAGGGTTTTAGCGAGGGCTTTTGTCGGCTCCATCGCTCTTAATGCTTGCGGATCTTTAAGAAAACTGCTGATTTGATAGCGTTCGATCGCTTGCGACTGCATACGTTCAAAAGTGCTACTTGGGAATAGCTTTCTCGCCTGATTTAACCAGTTTACCGCCGTTAATTGCGAGGCATCGAGTGAGCCGTGACGGCCTTTATCTTGCCGTAAACCACGACGCTGATACTCTCGACGGTAGAGAAAGTCGAGAGTACGTTCAATTTTAAGATCTTCACCATTAAACTGAGCTTGACCAAGGGCGTTATCCGCATATTGACCCAGCACTAAACGCCAGCGCTTGGCTTGCTGTTTTTTCTCGTCGGGGAGATCGTCATATTGACTCATTAATCGGCTCCTTGAGTCGTAGAAAGCCAGCCAAGCAACTGCTGTTCAATCAGTTGTTCATTCAGTTGGCTATTGAGTTGCGTGGCTTGCAGCATCTGCTCCGCGCTGAATTCACTTTGCCATAATGAGAGCTCTTGCTGATGTAGACCTATTTCACCAGCCAGATAGTGGGAGAGCTGGGCATTCTGTTTGGGCGTTAATTGGCTAAACGCAAAACGAAGATCCGGTAATATCTGAATAAAACGCTGTTCATCCCATTGCGATAAATAATGATTAAGATGATCAACTAGAATTGGGCTTTGAACGACTAACTCAGGAGCCGTCCGCATCAATCCAACAAAATAACCAATTGATTTTTCAGGGGCGCTGCCTGTGCTAAATGCTTTATCTAATCCCTGTAATAGCTGTTGCTCTTCAATTTGGTCGCCAAGATAACGCAAGGCATCTATCGCCCCTTTAATTAAGGGAACTTCATCAAGCCGGCCTTTTAATCGATCAAGTTGCTGATAAAAATCTGCTTGATAGTGATTTTGTTGTATATCTGGCGTATCACTCTTTTGCTTGAGTGTCGGCATAAACTCAATCAGTTCTCGCAGGGAGAGCAGCGTTTGCAGATGCTCTTCTTGCTGTTGTTCATCACCTTGGGTGAGTTGATCGAGCTGGGATAACGCCTGAGGGAGCAGCTGATGCAGCATATTCTCGAGTGAGCGGCTATCTTCAATATCTAAAAAAGCCCGGCCACGCCATAGATAAATTAGCTGATGTCCACAAGCGGTTAATGAGCCTAATTTAGGATCTTGCTGGATATATTGCTCTAACAAATGAAAGAGTGTGGGGATTTTTTGCTGTAAACCAATAAGCGCCGATTGGATCAGCAGGGTAACCGCGCTCTGACTGGAGCGGCTTTGACCTTGCTCTTCAAGTTGTCTCTCTAAGGTGAGCAATTTATTGAGCGCGATAGTTTCCAGTTGACTGCCTTTTTCAGATAGGGCGATCAGCTCGCCTTCAACACTTGGCGTCCAAGCGTATTGCCACTCTTCAAATAATAGATCGAGTTGATGGCCGGCGAGAAAATCGGGACCATTAATACGCTGTGCAAAATGAATATCTAAAAAGGCTAATAAGTGTAAAAAACGACTGCGCAGGCGATGTTGTGGATTGCGATAAACATCTAGCTTAGTCACTTTAGTTAAAGTGTCATCCAGTTTAAAACGAAACGCCTTTGCTCGATCATAGGTTTCAGCAACTAGCGGTGGTGTGGCTGTGCCTCTGGGAATATTCCCCAGTTGATGGCCAGAGAAACAGGTTTTGATCTCTTGCCAAAGTGCATCTTGGCTCTCGTCTACACTGCCTTTTATAAAGCTACTCTGTAGGCCATCCAAGAGATCATAACGCCCAGGGCCCGCGTGGCCTCTTAGGCTTGCCAAACGCAGACTCTGTTCAGCGGCATTTTTTACCGTTATATAGCTTGGCGGATTATCATAGGCTTTTTCGCGCAGTGTGGCCGCAACAGAGGCGAGAAAGGCGATACCCATTTTATTGCGGTAAATTTGCGTAGGTAGCGCGGCATCGGCGTTTTTGGCTTGTCTATCTTGGCGTTGACTGAGTAAGGTATCCCAACTTTGCTGATAAAATGCCGGTGATGGCATACCTGAGGCATAGCCGTTTAGCGCATCGAGACGATCAAAGCTATAACGGATCAGCCAAGCACTATCTTTCTCTTGCAGCTTATTCATTTTAGTAAACTGTTTTTGCTGCTCGCTAGAGGGGGCAAATTGCTGGCTAAGTGTTGCGGCTACCCCTTCAATTAAGGCTAATGTATGAAAACCGCCTGTCACGACAATCACTTTCGCCTTGGGCTCTTGGTGTTTGATCTTGAGAATATGGGTTAGCATATGGGCTTCGCGCTGGGAGGAGCCTTCCGCTTCTAAAACTTCGGGTTCATAATCTAAACGCGCAAGTGCACACCATGTTAGGGTATCGCGAAACAGTTGCTGCCAATTGGTTAATGCTTCGATGCTGCGTAACTCAAACAGATGTTCCCATACATCATCATGATCACGACAGTGGCATTTTTTGGCTAGTTGGGCAATAAATTGGCTATGGGCAAGATAACGCTCTTTTTGTAAGCTCTGACTTTGTTGTTCATCAGGCTGATCATTTTTTAATTGGGCGACCCAAGGGAGATCGATAAACCGCAATTTAGCTTTATGCTGATGGCCTGTGCGTAGTGCCACCCATTCAGGGGAGTATTGGCAAAATGGGAAGAATGCAGAATGCTGAATTGGCTCGCCATGGATTTCACCGCTGTTTTCATCTTGCAGAGTGAGCACACGATCGGCTTGTCCCATAATAGCGACAGGTGGATGAGTGTCTTTATCTAATAGATCGGCGATCAGGGGATTAAAGCTATCAGGCCCCTCAATGAGGATATAGTCAGGTTTGATCGATTCAATCATTGATAACACCCCATAGGCACAAGCGGGGCTATGGTGGCGGATCGGGGCGAAATAGATCTGCTGAGACGCCAGTGCACTCAATTGCTCTAAGGCGTTGGTTATTCTGGCTGGTAGCGATATTGCAGGTAGGCTCACCGTATTAATTCCTTTCATTCACAGATTGGCAGAGTCTCCCCCGCCAATTAGCTATTGCCAAAATGCGCGAGAAGCCTCGAAAAAGGCTTTCCAATCCTCATTCTGTTTTGCACGTTCTCTGGCGACATTGTCCACATAGAAGCGCATACGTTTGATATCGTCAGGATTATCCTTTAATACGACCCCGATCAGCTGGCGAGCAATAGCACCACCTGATAGCACGCCATTACCCAAATAGTGAGCTTCTAGCGCACAGGCATAAGCGATATTAACGGCTTCTGCTGTCGACATAACCGCATCTGGCGTTTTGATATTGCCGCCATCTTTAGTATTGCCTGAACGCAGCTCTTGGAAAGTGGTGACCAGCAATTCAATCACATTATCAGGAATAGTAATTTCAGCGGCTAAGTCACCCAGTTCAGTTTTAAGCTGCGAATGAATCAATTCAATTTCAAAATGTGGATCTTGAATTGGTTTGACAGTTTCAAAATTAAAGCGGCGTTTGATAGCGGAAGACATCTCATGGACACCGCGGTCACGTAAGTTAGCGGTACCTATCAGGTTAAAACCAGGTTTAGCATTGATACGCGCTTTATCGCCCATCTCTGGGATCATTAACTGTTTTTCAGACATCAGTGAAATCAACACATCTTGAATTTCAGGCGGACAGCGGGTGATCTCTTCAAAACGAACTAATTTACCTTGCAACATTCCCTGATAGAGCGGAGAACCGATCAAAGCGCGCTCAGTTGGACCTTCCGCCAGTAGTAGCGCATAGTTCCACGAGTATTTAATATGATCTTCCGTTGTACCAGCAGTGCCCTGAATAGTTAAACCTGAGTCACCACTGATCGCGGCAGCAAAGAGTTCAGATAGCATGGATTTTGCGGTACCCGGCTCACCGACTAACATCAAGCCCTGTTTACCAAGCAGAGTGACAATAGCGCGGTCAACAAGAGGATCATCGCCGAAAAACTTGGCGCTAATACCTAAGGCCTCATCACCGAGAATAAATTGGCGCACGGCACGAGGTGAGCGCAACCAGCCTTGCGGCTTAGGGCTCTTATCCGCTTTGGTCAGTATTTCGAGCTCCACCGCAAAACGAATTTCGGCACTTTGGCGAATGGCATCTTGTTTAGCTGGCATTTTGTTAGCCATGTTTAATTCCTAAATTTAATCGCAGACAGGCACCCATAATAGGTGCCTGTCTGCGGTGATCAACAATGGTTAATTACCAAGGTGTTTTCTTTTCCCACTCGGGATCGAATCCGGCACAGGCTTCAGCGACTTTTAAGTAGTCAGCATAGCTTTCAGCCAGCAGGATTGGTGGAACTTCTTTGAGTTCGACATTATTTCTGTTCCAGTAACTCTGTTGTCTTTGTTCGAAACTCAAATCAAACAGAACGGCGGGAATATTCTCTTCTGGCACATAGCTGCCGCTGAAACCAATATTGACGTAGTAATTAAGGCTCGAGAAGAATTTAAAGTAGTGGGTAAAGGAGCCGCCATCTTCCGCTGGTCCTCGTTGATAACCCAACTTAGTGAGTACACCACGTAAGGTAAAGGTATCGGTGACCCAGCCTTTGCGATCTTCAATCTCCGATAATTTAAGATCGAGATCTGGCAGGGCGTGGGTCATTTGTGGGAACAAAAATTTAATTTTGTAATCTTTAAAGTGGTCGATCCAAGCTTGTCTATCTTCTTCATTGACCAGCGCGGCATGAGCCAGTTGGATTAACGAATCTGGTTGCAAAACCACTTCATCATCATCCAAGTTGAGTAAACAACCATCATCAGAAGGACGGAATTGATTAATCACCTGACCCTCTTTCACTTCTTGCCAAACCAGCTGTTCAATCAGTTTATGCATAACGGGATGCGCCAGAATATACTCTTGCCAATCTAGGCTCGACCATTGGCGCTGAGCACACATAGCTTCGTAAATACGCGCGGTTTGGAGTTCAAGAACTTGTTTTAGCTCTTTTTTACTCGATGTCAGTAGTTTTTTAGCTTCTTTAATTTGTTCTTCATTGTCGTTTTTACGCGCCGCAGGCAGTGCTTTGATCTCTTTGCCTTCTGGATTAAGCAGAACTAAACGTTGCTTGGCATCCATACGGGCGGTAAAGATACGATCACCATACTCCAATACTAGCGTGCCAGTCTCATCGAGCCCAGCAGTGGGAATAGTGCGGTCGGCGAGCTCATCGGCACTCCAGCCATTACGGATAGCAATTTCAGAGACCAACTCACGGGCTTTTTCTTGTATCGAAGTGGTGCGATAACGACGGGATAAGGAGAGTAATAGTTGAATAACCAGAGGATCATTGCTGATAGCTACAGCGCTGACTAAGGCTTCAATTTGCGCACGGCGTTGGTAGTGATCACGCATATAGTTACGTAACGCAGAAACTGCCACATGGCCTTCAATACCGGAAATCAGGCCTAGCATCCCTTTGTCGCTGATTGCAGAGCCTAAATAACGATGTAATACCTCGTTTTTAATATCTTCAACTACTTGTTCTAAACTGTAATCCGCATATTTTGCGTAATATTCAGGATAGTTTTTCGCCCAATTTTTATAATTATTAAGGCGTGCAGGAGCCTCTTTTTGCGCTTCTGCCATGGCCTGATCTAGAGAAGGGCCTTTGGTATCTTGTGCAATAAAAACATGCAGAATAAAGCTACCTAATTTTTGTTGGCTTTCAACGGCCAGCAGCTCGATATAACGATGCAGCAGGGCATTCCCCGTTGGCATTTTGAGTTTAACCGCTAAAATAATCCACCAGCGGATAATATCAGGGTCAACGGCTTTGCCGTTCTGCCATTTTAGCGCAGGGATCGCCTCGAAATTAAACCAACTAAGACTGCTTGGCGCTTTGCCGCTTAATCCTTTCTGAGCTTCGTCTAATAAGACTTTCGGTGATAGATAACCGGAAATATCTTCGCCAAGTTGCTCAAGTGCGGTTAGTAGCGCGGCTCGAACAATCTCTCGTTTCTCTTTTTTCAGCAAGGTATATAGGTGAGGCAAAGATTCTGGATTTTTCAGGCGAGCCAGCCATTCGGTAGCAGTGACGCGGATCTCTTGTTTGGCTGACAATAGTCCTTCATGCGCACTTTGGTGAATATTGGGCAGTCTTTCTAGTAATTGTTGTGCGGCAAGGCGATACATTTTATTTTCGCCTAGCGCCAATTCCATAATATTGGGAATAAACTGTGCCGGAATTGAGGGATAAGTCGCCAAAATATCAATCGCCTTTGCGATCTCAAATAGACGATGACTATTGTCACTTTGATTTGGAATTAAACCAAATGTCTCTGAAATAAAATCTGGGTATTGGCAATAGAATGGCCAAACTTGTTCAGGACGAGGAAATAACCTTAAACCATCCTGATAAGATTCTAAACAAATAGAGGCAACGGCTCGGGCTGGGTCTTCGAAGTGACATTTCTCTAGTACAGCTTCAAGATGACGCAGTTCAATATTGTCGATTAAGCGAGTAGGAATATCATTATTAAAATAGTAGGCGCTAAAATATTTATTTTTACGGCTATTATGGGTCGCTAATCGAACGGCGTGAAATAGAGTAAAATCAGGCAGGTTTTGTAAACGATTTTTATAGCGGGCAACTTGCATTTCATCGGATGTTAGCGTGTTATTGCCACTATTAATTTTATCAATTATTGCCCGACATTTCTTTTCATCGAGTTTTTGCAGCTCTTTATAGTGGCGCTGAGACCAATTATAGCTGTGCTTGCTAGTTTTATTCTCTTCTATTTCGCGTTCAGCACTTTCACGCGCTTTTTCTAACAGTTCAAGATAATTCTCTACCAGCAGATCTTTACTACTTTCAGGCAGATCATTTTCTATTAATGGAGTAAATGGCGGTATTTCGATCGCATCGAGCGTATTGGCATTATCAACAACGCTATAACGCAATAGCGCATTATTGATACTACTGATCACGGGTTTACTTTTTTCAACTTTCAGCGCTTCTTCTAAAATATCTCTATTTTCACCCTGTCGAGCGAAAAGATCTGCCGCTTGGGTACGCTGTTTTGGCGTTCCATTAAATAATACATGAGTGAGATGCTGTTTAACTTCAGCCGCTGGTAAAGTTGTGAGGATAGGCTCAGCTTCTTTGCGCACTGTCTTCTGAGGGCTGGTAGCGAGTAAAACAATGACATCGACAAATTCTTGACTTAATTTCTTATCAGAATGGAGAAACTTAATTAATTGGATCAAACCATTGGCGGATAATTTTTCAATTAACTCACTGCGAACATAAGATTGATGTTCTAGCAGATACTGACTTAAATCAGGTAATAATAATAGGCGCTTAAGATTATCTGCATAATAATCGCTAATCCCTTTTCTATCGAGAATAGCCAGAAGGATATTTTCGCCATTACCCTCTAACTCTTCACTGATCATTTGCGCTAGAAATGTAATTGACCAGCCACCACGCTCTTCGAATTTTTTATTTTTGCCGTGGGCGTTAGCATGGTCAAAAGTAGTGTAAAAGGCATCTCCCAGTAAACAAACTACCCAAGTTGGCAGCTCTGTTGTGGTGACGGTCAGATGAATATCTTGCGTAGCTGCTGACATAACCTTAGCAAAACGTGCAAGTGGCGCTGTGCCAAAATTTTCGCCTACCTTGGTATAGAGTTTATGACGAGCATTAAGGGCTTGCTTCATCATTTTGTCATACTCTTTAGTACTGATATTGCCGCCATACCACCAATCTAAATTACCTGGCTTATTTAAGTAGGTCGCCGCTTTAGATGCATCGAGTTGAGTTAATTCATACAGGACTTCAGGCGAAGCGCCGGTTAAAATATAGTTAAATACGCGAGTTGGGAGCTGATCATTAAAGATCGCTAAAGGAAGAAGGGATTCTTGTAGGTATTTCTCGGTAGCAGAGACGTCTTTATCGCCAAATAGCGAAAAAAGTTCGAAAATTTTCTTTATCATGCCAATTCCTTGCGCCATGTCATGTATGGATAAACAGCCTTTTTTACCACGAATTGAGTAAACCGACAATTTGAACTCTCTGTATTTAAATTGTGACACTCATATAAATGACTTTACTAAAGGGGATAGATTTAATAAATATACAGTAATATTTCATATTACTACTTATTAACAACACTATTTCCCATTTTCTTAACAAAAACGAAATATAATGTTTTATTTATTCGCTTGATGGTGAAAAGGTGTAAATAGAATAATTTAACGATTCCGTAAGGTAAATCTGACATGTTAAATTGATAAAAATAAGTTAATAATCCTATTGGCGATCCCATTTTAATGGTTAATTAACGTACCGCTTTATTAAAAGGCAAATAGCAATATGATTGAAATAGAGTACCAACTTCCAACAGCAATAGAGTATTGTCAATTACGCCAGCGGGCTGGATTATCGGCTAAATCAGTGGCAGCAGCAGAAAAGGGATTACCTCATACGCTATTTATTATTGGCTTACGCGTTAAACAGAGTCAGCAGCTGATTGGTATGGGGCGAGTCGTAGGAGATGGCGCCTGCTTTTTTCAAATCGTCGATATTATGGTCGATCCTGATTATCAGGGAATGGGTTTGGGTAAACAGGTTATGGAACATATTGATCGCTGGTTAGATAGCCAAGCGCTAGTCGGAAGTTATGTTTCTATGATCGCGGATAAACCTGAGTTCTATGAAAAACTGGGTTATAAGCTCACTTATCCCGAAGCCCAAGGCATGTATCGTCGACTCATTCCCGCACAATCCGTGGATAATATTCAATTAATTGGTTATCAGACAAAGCATACCAGCCAGCTAAGTTCAGTAGAAAAAGAGCAGATTTATCAACTGCTATTTCAAGTTTTTGAGCAGGGTTTTTCGCGAGAAGATTTTGATCACACCTTAGGCGGAATTCATATTTTAGCTTATGATAATCATCAATTGATAGGCCATGTCGCGATAGTTCAGCGCAGTGTGATTGTCGATTGCTCACCTTTTCGCATTGGTTATCTTGAGGGATTAGGGGTAGCAGAAGCCTACCGACGCCAAGGGATTGGACGTAAATTGATGGAACTGAGCAGTGAAATTATTGCTAATAGCTATGATTTTGGTCTGTTATCTGCCTCTGAAGAGGGATTACCTCTATATCAATCTCTTGGCTGGAAAATATGGACGGGGGAGTTATATGAGTCAAATCGAGAGAGCTATCAACGCTCATTCGATGATGAGGGCAGTGTGCTATTTTGGGCTGCATCAAGCCAAAATATTGCCGCGACAAGCCCACTCTACTGCGACTATCGTTCTGGTGATCAGTGGTGATATTTATTGCTCGTTAAGCGCTCTGGATAACAGAGCGCTTTAAGTTAATTCTGACTAAGATATCATAATCTGACTAAATTGTTCTCTTAACCATTGCAGTGCGGCATCGCCTTCTGAGCGTGAATGCCAGAGCATCTGGAATTTTAATAATGGCAATGGTAAGGGGGGAGTAAATAGGCGCAAGTTGTCAGCTAGAGATGAATCAATGGCTTTTGATGCCACCGTGAGGATCAGATCATTATCGGTCAGCAGCTGGATGGAGAGTTGCCAATAGGGCAGGGTTATTGCGATCCGCCGTTGATAATTATGCTGTTCAAGATAGTGATCGATTTCATTGGCTTCATAGGGCTTCATACTGACGAGAATATGTGGGTGGGCTAGCCATTGTTCTAAACTCATTTGCTGCTGATTGAGATTATTGTTAGTTAAATTACGCTGATCCGTCACGCTAATAAGGGGGTCATCAAAGATAGTTTGGGATTTTAAATGAAAAGGAATATGATTAAACACCCCAAAAGCGATATCTAAACTCCCTTCTAGCAGCTTAATTTGCATCTCTTCCCGAGAACTTTGCCAAATTTGTAAATCGATCAGTGGTGCCTGTTCGCGCAGCCTTTGGATAATTTTCGGCGTTAAAATAGTCGCACCATAATCAGACATAGCAATATTAAATCGCCGCTGACAGTTCTCCGGTTGAAAATTAGATTGGCTAATTAAGCTATCTAATTGATTTAGCGCCTCAGTTAATGGCAAATAGAGGGCTTCAGCCTTGCTGGAGAGTGAGTATTGACCATTTTCGCGCACTAACAGCGGATCTTGAAACAGATCGCGTAATTGATTTAGTGTATGGCTAACCGTCGGCTGACTTTTATGCAGCGATTGTGCGGTGCGGCTGACATGTTTTTCACGCAGTAATGCTTGCAGCGTCAATAATTGATTGAGGTCTAGCCGTCGTAAGTTATTCATCATATGAATAGTGCCCTATAAAATTAACCATTTCACTTTAGTCTATCATTTCGCTACCCTTTTTTTAGTCACATTAAGAGAGGATATTACAATGACAGGCTTATCAATCACTTCATTATTATTAGCTGTATTTGCATTTTTTGCCGGGGCCGTTGTACCCATTCAGGCCGCAAGTAACAGCGCGTTAGCTAAACAACTCGGGCACCCATTATGGGCCACGCTGGTCTCTTTATTGATTAGTATTATTGTGTTACTGCCTCTATTACTAGCATTGAAAATACCTAAACCCACTTTAAGTGTTTCACTGTTTAGCCAACCTATTTGGATCTGGTTTGGGGGGATTGCAGGCGTTTTCTATATTACCGCAGCACTGATTTTAGTTCCCAAAATTGGCGGAACCACCTTCTTTATTATGGTGATAGCAGGGCAACTGGCTATTTCGGCACTAATTGACCATTTTGGTTTATTTGGTATTCCTAAACAGACGCTTCAACTAGGGCGCATATTAGGTATAGGTTTAGTGATGGCCGGCGTGCTCTGTATTCAGTTTGTCAAAAAGTAGCTCATATCCGCATTATGACTCTCTTCACCCGAGCCAGCGTTTTTATCTCTATTTTTAACGATAAAAACGCGGGCTATTCAGTGGCCTTCTGCCCTGAACCCATAGCTTTAAGAAATTTTTGTTGATCGCGAAATAGCTCACGCAGTGTAATGCAATGATAATCCATACCAAATTCCAACGCTGTCTGTTTGATGATCTTGGCTAAGGCTAAATAGTGCCGGTGATTCCAATCAGGAAATAGATGATGTGTTAGATGTAAATTTAAACCGCCTAGCCAATAAGTTAGCCATGCTGGTTTGGTTTGCCAATCATAGGTGGTGGCAAAGGTATGAGTATAAAATCCATGAGGCATATTGCCATTTTCAGGGGCAACAAAAAAAGTAGCTTTTGCCCAATGTGTCCCTAAAATCAAGACGACAAAAATCAGTGAAGCTAACATTTGGCTGGCTAAGTAGATTAATAATATTGAGGTTAAGCCGATATTCTTATTGGATAAAATAATAGCGGGGATCAGCACGGCAATGCATAAGTGTAACAATTTAGCCAATAGGAAGAGTAAGATCCCTTGACTGCCTTGATGACGCATTTTCGGCGCCACGCGGGTCAGTTTAAAACGGTCAAACCAATCATAAGCCCAAATTAAGGCCGGAAACGTCATGGCGGCAATTAATGGCCAATAGAGATGTTGCCAACGCATAAACGAGTACCATTTCTGATAAGGTGTTTGTCTTAATAGTTGATTCTCTTCAATATCTAAATCGTAATAACGGATATTGGTATGCGCATGATGAAAAATAATATGTCTTACGCGCCAACAGTCGGGATCTAATCCCAGCGGTAGGCTAACCCAATAATTCAGCCAGCGATTCAGTTTGGCACGCTTAAAAATGGCATTATGCGAGCCATCATGAATAAGATTAATCGCTAGTAGCAGGGCAAACCAGATAAACAGTGGGTAGAATAGGTAGAAATTCCATAGCTCGGTACCCACTAAGCTGGCGATATAGCTGCCTAAACAACAGAAGACCAACAAACCACTTTTCAGATAAAAAGAGGCATTGGCAAAACGATGGTCACTGTTTTTTTTCAGATATTCAAGCGCCGCTCTCTGCAAGGCACGATGAAATGCCAAATCAGATTTTTGCTGAAAAGCTAGCGGGCGTAATGGCTCAGGACTCATAGCTGTGCTCGATAATGGGCTCTCTGCCCCAACCACAGAGTAAAGCGAAAGCTTGTAGCCACATCAGAATGGTTGCGGTGAGCCAAAAAGCGGTTTGCCACTGCCAGATAAAGATCACCAGAACAGCCAATAGGGTGGCTAATAAAAACCAACTATAGATGCCTCGGCGCAAACCCGCAGCCAGATCGGCGAGGGAGAGAGTACCAGCCGCTAATAGAATAAATAGAATGATCTGTTGGCTGGTGGTGCCGTTATAACCATAGCCATATAAATAGACATAACCGATTACTAAGGCGAAGAGCATTAATGTTCCACTGACTAATGGCAGAGAGTGAATACGATAACTTGGCGCTCTCTTTTTCGGTAATTGGCTTTTAATACCCAATAGACGAAAGAAGGGGCGATTACTGTCGATAAAGGGGTTTTCGCTCGCTGCTTCGCCACCAATACCATATTGATAATCAGTTTCAGGTAATGGCGAAAAAGTACCAAACCATTTATCCCAAAAAATAAAGCTACCGCCAAAGTTGCGTTGTGAATAGTAGCCTTGTTTCACATGGTGTACGCGATGATGAGCTGGCGTCACCATGATCTTTTCCCACCAGCCTAATTTGGGGATTAGCGCACTGTGGTTAAAGAACTGAATACTATAGTGCAAGATTGAGACGGTAATAAAGATATCGAGAGGCACACCAATAATGGCCAATAACATAAAGAAAGGGATTGACGTCAGTGATGAATACCAAGAGTTGCGCACTCCCAGCGACAAGTTAAACTCCTCGCCTTGATGGTGAATTAAGTGCACCGCCCATAATAGACGAAACTTATGGTGCAAACGGTGGAGCCAATAGAAACCTAAATCCCAGGCTAGAATGGCAAAAATCCATACTAAAATAGGGTAGCTGGTTGGCAATAGATCGAGAGACCAGTGAGAAGCGACAAAACCATAGCAGAAAAGCTCTAATCCTCGGAATAGCCACAACATAATATGGCCAGAATTTAGATTAAAGATCAACTCACGCCACCGAATGGCGGTGTCTTGTGTCTTGGCGATGATCCAGCCTTCGGCGATCACCACCGACAGCATAAAAATAATCGGAAATGTCAGTTCATTCATTCTGAAGCCCTACCTTGCCATTTCAGGTATTTAGCTACTAATAACTGGCTAAGATACCCCGAGAGAACAGCGACTATAACACCCGTTATGAGATCAATAAAAAGATGACGGCGTAGTTGCAATACAGAAAAACAGATCATAATCGCCCAAAGCAGAAAGAGCCCTGTTCTCAGTTTATATTGTTGGCTCCATAAGGCATAGAGCGCCAGTGCGGTTAAGGAGACATGAAGTGAGGGTAATAAATTATGTGGGCTATCGACGGCGATAAGTTGCGACAATAAATAACTGGCGCTATCTAGCCCCTCATTAATAGGATAGCTCATGGTGGTTGGGTACAACAAATAGACACTTCCCGAAAATAGCGCGCACAACTGCATGGCGACCATCAGTTTGAGCACAGATTGGCGTGGACAAAGCAGATAACCAAATGGAATAAATAAGAAAAAAGAGAGATAAAACCAGATTCCTTGTACTGAATAGGGAATGGCATTATCAATCCAACTGGGTGTCAGCAGGTTGGCTTGGGTGTGAAAATCAGCGCTAAATTGATAAATCAGGCCAACGGTGCCCCAACCAATCAATCCACACAACAGACGATAGAGTAAATCTCTTTTCATAGAGTAACCGGCGGTAATTGGGTGATCCTTCTGCGCTTAGTGATAAAAGGCAAATTAATGGTCGCGGATTCTAAGGCCCAACTCATGTTATCCAATTGCGCACCTTGCTTGGCAAAATAAGCCATTAACTCATTTTGGCATTGAGTGAGTATTGCCGTGTCACATTCGCCTTGTAAAGTGAAGTGTTCGCCTTGTTGCGTTAAGCGAAAATCAGCATTTAAAGGCAGCTGATTGGCGATAATTCGGGCGCAGGGGTCGGCAAAAATCACCAAGAGATTGCCTAATTGATCTTTTAATTGGAGTTGATCATCACAACGCCCCTCGATTCTTTCAATGGCTATTTGTGGGTCGCCACAAGGACAAGGAGTTTGACGCACGACTAAAATATCATCTAAGCGATAGCGAACAATCGGCTGAGTTTCACGAGTAAAATCGGTGATTATCGGTGAAAAACGGGTTTCATCATGCCATTCCGGTTCTATATATAAGAAGGCTTCGTTTAAATGTAAGGTGCCATAAGAGCAGGTACATCCCAAAAAACCCTCAGTCGCTTGATAAATTTCACCTACGCTAGGAAAACATTGAGTTAAATAATCTTTATCTTGCTGATTTAAGACTTCAGCGACGGATATCACTTTTTTGGCGGTTAAATGGATCTCACCGAGCAGCTGTTTCTTGGCGATAGCACATAACACTTGTGCAGGTGCCACAATAATGGTCGGTTGATAGGCTTCTAAAGCGGCAATTTGCTGTTGAAAATCATCCATCAAATCGTAAAAGCGAAATGAGAGCCAACGATTATTAATACTTTCGTATAAGTTGTTATTAGCGCGTAAAAACAGCGCTATTTTTTCACCACTAAATAGGCTACTAGGCAGCATTTTAGCCAGAATGACGCCAGCCCACATATCCTGCTCTTTGGGGCTGACAACGAAAACGCCTCGGCTACCGGATGTACCTGATGATAGACCGACGCTAAATTTACCCACCTGTGGTTTAAAATCACGAGATTGTTCGCTGCGTTGTGCGCATTCAAGCAACTGGGTACTCGATAAGCCAGCTGTATTCATTTGGTCAAAATTATCCATCATGATCATTTTATTCATCAATGGATACTCAGCTAAAGGTTTATCGATATAGGGTGCGAAGTAGGGGCTTTTTTTCAGCACGCGTTGAGCGAATTGTTGTAATTTTTTTTGCTGATAAGTTTCCAAATCATCACGATGACGAAAGCTTAAACGGCGCGTACGCCAGTAGTGCCATAAAGTGGCTAACATTAATAGAGCTCTCCTTCGTGGCACAGTTGGATAGCAATATTTTGTTTATCAATTTCATGTAGCTTATTTAGAGTTTCATAATAAGCCTGCTTATCATCCATAATCATATGGGCAATAGCCATAGGGCCACGAAGTTCACGATAGTTAGTCGGTGACCAAGCTGCATCGCCAGCTAATAATATCCAACCTTGTTCAGTCAGTGCACATAAGCCTATATGGCCCGCAGCATGGCCGGGTAAAGGAACCACTAATAGGGTTTTTTCTGGATTAACCGCATAGCCTTGACCCAAAATCGCTAACTCGGCAGGCAGTGGGCAAAGAGGAAAAGCCTCATAAAATTGCGCGCGGGTTTCAAAATCTTCAGGAATTAATCCTCGCACAAATGCATTTTTCAAGGCCGCAAAGCCCTGTAAATTACGGGTTTTCGCCCAGCCATCGCCTGAACAAATAAAGGGAATATTGGGAAAATCTCTTAGACCGGCAATATGATCACCATGAAAATGCGAAATAATCAGCCCATTGATATCACTGGGTTTGATGCCTTCTCTATCGAGTTGTTTAACAAGGGAATCTTTTGTCTCGAAATAGACTGGCGTAACGCTACGATAGAGGCGAATAATGCCTGTGCGAGTGTGATCGTAAAAATGTTGCGCATACCCAGTATCAAATAGCCAACGCTGATGATCATTTTCCAGTAGCCAAGCGCGAGCCGGAAATTTACAGGCTTTAAAGCTCGCGCCTTTTAGTGCCACACAGCCCGGATGGGTACAGTAGCCAACTTCAAATGTGCGAATACGGATCATAATATTCCATTAGCCTTAAACCAGTTAGCTGTTCGGTGAATGCCTTCAGCCATATTATAACGCGGATAATAGCCGAGCTCTTGCTGGGCTTTGCGGTTATCCAGTGTCATCGAAAAATAAGCCGCACCTAGACTATAACGGGTTAATAAGGGCTCTTTTCCGTTAAAGTGAGCAACTAACTCCAATAGACTAGCAATCCCATTTAATAGTGGGTAGGGAGCTGATTTTATTTGATAAGGGAGATCTAACTCAGCAAATAGTTGCGTTAATGTTTGAGCCAGTGGCTGAGGCTCATGATTGGTAATATTGTATGCAGTACCACTATTTAGCTGGGGTTTTTCGGTCGCCAGAAAGAGACTCTGCACCACATTTTCCACGTAAGTGAGATCAAAGGCATGAATACCGCCCGCCGGTAGAATCAGCTTGCCGTTACGAGCTTTAATTTGTTGCAGTATACGCGGTAATAAAACCCGATCATGAGGACCAAAAAGCCCTCGAGGACGCAAGATAATATAGCAGCTGTTTGGGTACTGGCTCACAGCTTGTGTGATTTCAGTTTCAGCTAAATATTTGGTTCGCGCATAGTCATTGACAAAATGGGTATTTTGTTGTGATTCACTTATGTTTTGTTGATGGCTAAAGTTAAAGTAAATCGCTGGCGTAGAGATATGCACAAAGCGCTTAATCTGCATTTCGCCTGCCGCTTGAGCAAGTATACGAGTTGCATGCCAGTTAATATTTTCAAAATCAGCTCGCTTACCCCAAGGTGCGGAAAGGGCGGCGCAGTGCCAGATCGCATCACATTCTGACATTAATATTTTAGCTTGGGCGATAGTAAGTTCGGCTAATTCTACAGCATGAAAAGTGGCGCCTAGCTTAGTCAGTTGATTGCCAGCCTCGAGATCACGTCCACACCCAACCACTTGATGACCTTGTTGGATCAGCCATTCAGCCGCATTGCGACCTAAGCCACTGGTTGCGCCTGTCACTAAAATCTTCAAGGGACTAATATCATTCCGCATAAGGCTAATCCTGCCGCTGTGCCAATTAACATAACATAAGGTTTAGAGTAAAAACGATCTGTGGTAATAGCCTCATGAAGCGCCGAGGGAATAGATGCGGCGACTTGATTACCTCGATAGCGATAAATATCAATTAAATTTTCAGGTTTGACTTTTAGCCGCTTACGCATATGTTCCAGTGATAGGTGACTTGCTTGATGAGGGACTACCGTATCGATTTGTTCAAGAGTCAAATTGGCTTTAGCCAGCAAACGTTGCATAAAGTCATCAATCAACGATGATGCCAGTCGAAATAGCGGTTTACCTTTCATATGGAATAGGAAATCACTGGCTTCGATGCCTGAGCGTGGATTACAACGTGTTCCGCCCGCACGGATCTCACAGAGATCAATACCTTCAGGGTAGGTTTCCAAACTATAGGTCAATATACCACTGGTGCCATCACCTTTTTCGACCACTACGCAGGCCGCGCCATCACCAAAAATAAGGGAAGACTCTTCGTGATCCCAATCAATCCCCCGAGAGGCTAAATCAGCGGAGACAATCGCAATACGTTGATATTGATTAGTGGCCAGTAACCCGGCAGCGACTTGAAGTGCGGTCACAAAACTGACACAGCTTGAATTGATATCAAAGCAAGCAATGCCAGCGGATAAATCAGAAACAGCAAGAATATGTGCTGCGGTACAGGGTAAAGCTTGCACTGAGATTGCCGAGGCTGAAATCAGCGCATCAATTGAATTAGGGGCAATTTGCTGAGCGGCAAGTGTATTTGCTAGAGCTTGAGCGGCCAGCAATGCCTGTGAATCATCATTATTAGCATGGTATCGATACTCAATACCCGCATGTTTCTCTACATAGCCTAATTTTTTATTTAATTTGACATCAAGTTCCGTAGATAAAATCTTATTAGCGGGTAAGGCAATACCAGATGATATAATTTTCAATGGCGCTAAGTACATTTTATGGCTCATAGTATGGGATTTCATAAATATACAGATATCAATTTATACTCGACTTGCAGATTATAGACTGTAAACAAGAATAGACTGAGTATAAATAGAGACTCAATATTTATTTTATCGTTTGTTGAAATATCTCTTTATAACTTCTTTTTTCAATTTGCGTTTTATCAAAACCAAATGTTGCGGCTAATTGATAAAGCTCGGCTAAATAGCCGCTGATCTGCTGTTGATCATCGGTCATAATAGCAAATTCAGCAAAATCACCGGCATTTTTCACATGATCAATAGTGATATGGTAGTGATCTAAAAAATAGATACTGCGTATTTTCTCAAACTGTTGAACACATTTAAAGCCAATTGTTTCAAGCATGGCGATCACATGTTCACAGTTATCAATATTAATCGCTTTACACTCAGAGCTTGATGGGCCTTTGACGATCCACAGCTTGATACCCGAGGGGGTCATTTCCCTGACGCACATACTGACATTCTGTTTATCTAAAGAGGGTTGATTATTGTCAAAATACCAATCTTGTTCGCGATTATTGATGGTAAATGGCTCTGCACCCTGTGCTAATATTTTCGTCAGGAATAAATCAGCATCAGTTAACTTAAATTTTAGCTCAGCTTCATATTTTCCGCTAAAGTGCTCACTCATAAGAATGATCCAACCTGTGAAATCAAAGGGATAAAAGTAATAATCAGCTTAACATATTTATAATAATCCATTGTCGTATTTTTTTCGTTAGAATATTTCTATATAACCCCCTGTGTTTATTGAATTTTATAATATGATTTTTAATTTTATCTATCTAGTAGCAAATAAGAGAGCAATTCTTGAACTAAACTACTCATATAATGATATGACTATAGTTTGGCTATTGATGATGAATATTTTTCACTCCTATTTGTTGTTGATAATAATATGCCGCAGGATTTTAGAGGGTGTTATTTAAAACATATTGGCAATTTAAAGAAGGAATTGATCCTATTTTCATTGATGAATCTTTTCTTACTGGGAATAAAAAATTACATTATGATGAATAATTTTCTCTTGTCAGGGCGTTTGGGCTAAGCTTGATAAAAGATTGTCACTAGTAGTCAATGATTACTGTCTGAGCCTGCTGATTTTTAAAATGACTAATCTGGAACAGCAGCAATAGATCTTGTTAGCTAGGCTTAAAATGCGCTATATCACCTGAATATCTCTCAGTTTGAAAATTTCAATTTATTGTTTTAAAACTATTATTTTTCTAAGGCACTTTTAGTTATCATGTGTTTTTCTATTCATTGGTACTATTGACCGCATTTATTAGACGTAAAATGTTACTAATAAATGGCATTTAGGACTCAAATAGATTAACAAATAACTAATTTTGCACGTATCATTAGCAAATTGATTATATCATTATTATAAATGCGCCTGCATGGACGGGCAGAGTACCAAATGTGATGGAGAGATCTATGAAGTTTCGCTTAAGCGGGGTTATCTTCGCAGCCGTATTGGTGGCGGGCTGCGCAAGCTCAACTGACAAAAACCCTGGCGTGCGTTCAGACCCTTTAGAGGGCTTTAACCGTGCAATGTTTAGTTTTAACTATAATGTATTAGATCCCTATATCGTAAGACCTGTGGCTGTCGCATGGCGTGATTATGTGCCAATGCCAGCTCGAAATGGGATCTCGAACTTCTTTGGCAACATCGAAGAGCCAGCTAGCATGGTGAATAGCTTCTTACGTGGTGAAGTTAAACAAGGGTTTAAGCACTTTAACCGATTCTTCCTAAATACCGTCTTTGGTATGGGTGGACTGATCGATGTGGCAACCATGGCAAACCCGAAATTAGCTAAAGAAGAGCCACGCCGCTTTGGTAACACATTAGGTTACTATGGCGTTGATTATGGTCCTTATGTGGTGTTACCGGGATATGGTAACTTTACGCTGCGTGAAGAGGGTGGTGATTGGGCGGATACCACGTACCCGTTATTGAGCTACTTTACTTTCTGGATGTCAGCGGGTAAATGGATGATTGAAGGGGTTGAAACGCGTTCTCGCTTACTCGATTCAGATGGTTTACTGCAAAATTCCTCCGATCCTTACCTAATGATGCGCGAAGCTTACTTCCAACGTAATAACTTCCTATCACAGGGTGGGCAATTAGCACCAGCAACCAATCCAAATGCTGCTGCGATTGAAGGTGATCTCGATTCTATCGATTGATACCTGAATATTAATGAAGGGAATAACCGCTGTTATTCCCTTCAAAAAAAGTACTAAGCTAGCTGAAAATAGATCTCACTAGAATGTATGGTTGAAGTTCACACCATATAACCAAGCACTGCCGCTCGATTTGAAATCATAGACAGGCACATTAGGTGGCTGAATATCGTTTGATGTCTCTTTTAACTTCTCTTTAATTTTAACGCTTTTACCACTCATATAAGAGAGGCCCACATCAACTGAGGTATTCTCGTTGAAAGCATAGGTTGTGCCCGCGCTCAGCCAAAAACGATCTTGGTCTGGAATTGAAATAGAGCGTGTATTACCCGGCACTGGGCTATCATCAAAAGCGATACCTGAACGGAAAGTCCAGTTATCATCATGGTAGTAAGTGGTACCTAAAGCCAGACGATAAGCGCCTTTAAAGCCCTCATTTTTATAGAATAACTCTCTGCCATCGCTTTTTTGTGTCGCTTTTAATTCTTTGAAACTATCCCAATTGGTATAGGCAAAGGTGTAGTGAATTGCCCATTTTGGCGCGACCTTGTTATAGCCAGAAACTTCCCAGATTTCAGGTAAATCTAGGTTTAATTTTCCTTTCACCGTTTTACCACCCTGACCACCCGCGATAACAGGAAGATCATCTGTATACTTACCATCATTAAATTTGATTTTGACTTTAGAACGATAAGTTAAGCTGAAACGATTGTCTTTATCGAGTTCATACAGAATACCGGTATTCCAACCATAACCCCAAGTATCGCCTTTCAATTTAGCGGCGGTGTCACTAGGTTTTAGGCCGTATGCACTACTAAGATCACCAAGATGACGTGTAATTTCTGCATCGGCATAAACAGCATTTACGCCTAAACCAAAGCTGAAATTATCATTTAAGCGGTATGCGCCACTGAGATTTAAATTTGCGGTAGTGAGTTCGGTTTTACCACCGATTGGACCTGCGGGATAATCTTTATGGAAATCAGTGGATAGACCAAAATTACTGGTTACTGAAGTTCCTACAGCCCACTTTTCATTGATTGGAAAAATAAAATGGGCATTGGGCACCACAGCACTTGGCGCGATATCTTTCGCATTAGTACTTTTACCGGTTAAAGGCGAAGTTCCTTTAATATCAACATTGGGATCGATATAGATGGCACCTATCGACATTGTGGGTTTTGAAAACAGCATCATTGCGGCAGGGTTTCGGCTACCAACACTGGCATTATCGCCAATTGCGCCTTCCCCTGAAAATGCACGTCCTAAAGCGGTTGTCGAATATTCATTTAGTTGAAAACCCGCAGCGCTCGCATTAGATGAAATAAATGCTATCACGATTGCTAAGGTAGAACGTGTGAACAGGTTTTTATGGTTCATGACCAAAACCCTCTTGTTTGTTTTAATTTAGGCGACTTCCATCGCAGAAGCGCAGGATTGTAGGGTCGCTTGCCAATATGACAAATCAGACCAGTTCTAAAGTATAGGTCTAAGCCCCTAGGATGTTGCAAGCTTGTTTATTATTTTCATTGAATTACTTTCTGAAATGGGAACTATTTAACAAAATAGCAACATTAAAACGATGGATTTTATAGCTGAAAATATAAAAACCCTGCCTAGATCAAACTTATAACAGATATAATGATAAAACATTCAGTAACAACTGGTTCTGAGCTGCCTTAGGGCGCTATGATGAACTATTGTGAGATTGCCTTACTTTTTGGGAGAGTAAAATGACTGATGCGATTAAACGTTGTAATGCAGAAGAAACAGCCGCTTGTTGCTGTGTAGACGTAGGCACCATACTGGATAATAGCGATTGTACTGCTTCGTATCAGCAGCAGTTTGCGACTCGACTGGAAGCTGAAACCATGTTGGCGACATTAACCGGAAAAGCGAGAGCAGCTGAGTCTGATCCTTGTGTTATTAAGCACAATATTGAGCCAGTTAAGGATGGTTTTGAACTAACCGCCGATTTTACATTTGCATGTGAAGCAGAAAGTCTCATTTTTCAGTTAGGTTTGCGTTAATCAATTGATTAAGTTCTCCATCTAGAGTGATGGTGGAGAACTATTACCCCCATTATCCCGCGGTTATTTTGTCCTTTCTGCTTAATTCTTCTGTGTAACTTGTGTTCAGCTTCGCATTTCTGCGTTATCCCGCTTTGCTAATTGTGAATATTTGGTTAACAATACTGCACAGGTCAGACCTCCAGAACTCTATTTTTAGTCGAATATGTACTGGATACCGTCATGAATAACGCAAGCAGGAGCGGCTATGAATCAACTCTCCCCAACTAGAAATGGCACAGCGGCGGCCAAAAACCGCATTGCGATTGTTAGTGGATTAAGATTACCTTTTGCCAAACAAGGGACGAATTATCTTGGTATTCCTGCGGTAGACTTAGGCAAGATGGTGGTTTCGGAATTGATCATTCGAAGTGGTATTGATCCACAACTGATTGATCAACTGGTTTTTGGCCAAGTGGTACAGATGCCCGAAGCACCTAATATCGCCCGCGAAATTGTTTTAGGCACTGGAATGCAGGTATCAACAGATGCTTATAGCGTCTCCCGAGCTTGTGCCACCAGTTTTCAAGCCATGGCCAATGTGATGGAAAGTTTGTTGGCGGGTTATATTTCAGTGGGAGTGGCGGGCGGTGCGGATTCCTCTTCAGTCTTGCCCATAGGTGTGAGCAAAAAACTGGCTGCGACGCTATTAGCCCTCAACAAAGCGAGATCAATCGGCCAAAAATTATCGATTTTATCGCGTTTACGTCCGCGTGACCTATTGCCTGTCGCCCCTGCAATCGCCGAGTATTCAACGGGATTACGTATGGGCGATACCGCAGAACAAATGGCCAAGAGCTACCATATCTCAAGAGTCGATCAAGATCTATTTGCCCACCGCTCTCATCAATTAGCCGCTAAAGCGTGGGAAAATGGCCTGCTTAAGGATGAGGTGATGTCGGCTTACTATCCGCCTTATCAAGATAAGCAGTGTCTGCATCAAGACAATAATGTGCGTACCCATTCAGTTTTAGCCAACTATGCGGGATTAAAACCTGCATTTGATCGCCGCCATGGCACAGTCACCGCCGCCAATAGTACGCCACTGACCGATGGTGCCGCGGCCGTGTTAATGATGACGGAATCGAAAGCCATTGAATTAGGCTATCAACCTCTTGGATTTATTCGCAGTTTTGCCTTTTCAGCCATTGATGTGTGGCAGGATATGCTATTAGGTCCCTCTTACGCCACGCCGATTGCCCTAAAACGGGCTGGGGTGACTCTGCGCGATTTAACTTTGATCGATATGCATGAAGCCTTTGCTGCCCAAGTACTCTCCAATGTAAAAATGTTTGGTAGCAAAAAGTTTGCGCAAGAAAAATTGGGCTTATCGGCGGAAATTGGTGAAGTGGATATGGATAAATTTAATGTTTTGGGTGGATCTATTGCTTACGGACATCCTTTTGCCGCCACAGGCGCCAGAATGGTCACTCAAACATTACAAGAACTACGGCGACGCGGTGGTGGATTAGCATTAACAACAGCTTGTGCCGCAGGTGGCTTAGGTTCAGCGATGATCTTGGAGGTGGAATAATGCAGCTAACTCACACAAATAATGGTGTCTCAGAAGTGGAGCAGAGTACAAGCGCGTTTCGCTTTGAAGTTCACTCTCAAGATGTTGGCCTTATCATCATCGATGTACCCAATGAAAAAATAAATACTTTAAAAGCCGAGTTTGTCACACAATTTGAAGCGATCCTTAAGCAAGCACAATCGATTTCGGGATTAAAAGGGTTGGTGATCACCTCAGGTAAACGCGATAGTTTTATTGCTGGCGCTGATATTAGTATGATCGCCCAATGTGAATCTAAACAGCAAGCCAGTGAATTATCTAGAGCTGGGCAAGCGCTATTTGATAAATTAGAGAACTATCCATTACCTATTATTGCGGCAATCCACGGCGTTTGTCTTGGTGGCGGATTAGAGCTGGCGCTGGCTTGTCATGGGCGAGTTTGTTCTATTGATGATAAAACCCGTTTAGGTTTGCCTGAAGTACAATTGGGTTTATTACCGGGTTCTGGTGGCACACAAAGATTGCCGCAATTGATTGGTGTTGTGAATGCGCTTGATCTTATGCTCACAGGTCGACAAGTGAAAGCGAAACAGGCGCTAAAAATGCAACTGGTGGATGATATAGTTCCCCACGCTATTCTATTGGAAACTGCGATAAAACGCGCTCGAGCGGGATATCAAGAACGTCGTTCACTGCCTTGGCAGCAGAAAGTATTAGCAAGCAAATGGATACGTCACTGGCTATTTGATTCAGTTAAACAAAAAACACACAGAAAAACCAAAAGCCACTATCCCGCGCCAGAACAGATTATTAATACGGTGCGTATTGGATTAGAGCAGGGAATGAAAGCCGGTTTAGCTGCAGAAGCTACGGCATTTGGTCAACTCGTGATGACGCCAGAGTCTGTGGCACTAAGAAGCCTATTTTTTGCCTCAACCGCGCTAAAAAATGAAACGGGCTCAGATGCACAACCCAGTGAAATCAATCAAGTTGGCGTATTGGGCGGTGGATTAATGGGCGGCGGAATTGCTTATGTCACGGCATCGCGGGGTAATTTAGCCGTTAGAATTAAAGATATTAGCGATAAAGGCATTTCACAGGCATTAAATTACAGTTGGCAGCGTTTAACCGAGCGGGTTAATAAAAAGCGTCTTTCGACAAAAGAACGAGCCAATACTATGGCGAAATTGTCGGGAACTTTAGATTTTAAAGGGTTAGAGCAAAGTGATGTAATTATCGAAGCCGTATTTGAAGATTTGGCGCTAAAAAGAAAGATGGTTGCAGAAATGGAAACTATCGCCCAACGAGAACGTATCTTTGCCTCTAATACTTCATCGCTGCCGATCCATCAAATTGCGGCTGAAGCCCAGCACCCAGAACGTATTATCGGACTTCATTATTTTAGCCCCGTCGATAAAATGCCGTTAGTGGAAGTGATTCCTCATGCGACTACTGACGCAAAAACCATTGCAACTGTGGTTGCTCTGGCTAAAAAACAGGGAAAAACAGCGATTGTAGTAGGTGATGCGGCGGGGTTTTATGTCAATCGTATTCTAGCTCCCTATTTGTGCGAAGCCGCAACTTGCCTTGTTCAGGGCGAGTCGATCAGCCACATTGATAGCGCATTGGTTAATTTCGGTTTTCCGGTAGGGCCATTTAATCTGCTCGATGAAGTGGGGATTGATGTCGGCACTAAAATATTGCCGATTTTAGTCGAACAGCTGGGCGAACGTTTTCTTGCCCCTGAAGCATTAAATAAGATTTTAGAGGATGATCGCAAAGGTCGTAAAAATGAACGAGGTTTTTATCTCTACGGTCATCAGCTGCATAGCCATAATAAATTAATCAGGCGATTAAAATTCTGGCTGAAACCCGCACGCACAGAAGATCCGGCTATTTATGCCCTTATTGGCGTCAATCCACAAAATAAGTTAACGCAAAAGGATATAACTGAACGCTGTTTAATGTTGATGCTCAATGAGGCGGTTAGGTGCCTTGATGAAGGGATTATCCGCAGTCCAAGAGATGGCGATATTGGTGCTGTTTTTGGGATTGGGTTCCCACCTTTTTTTGGTGGCCCTTTCCGTTATATGGATAGTTTAGGTTGCGATAAAATCGTCGCTCTGTTGACTCGGCTGGCGGAACAGCAGGGAGAACGTTTTGCACCTTGTGCAAAATTAATTCAGATGTCGCAGGATAATGAAAAATTCTATCCTTGATACCTAAGATTAAAATAGAATATAAGCCTATTATTCATTAGTTTTTTAATCAATTGATCACAATAAAGACTGATAATATCAGTCTGATTTTTAGTGATAAAAATAAAATAGTTGACTATTAATCACCAAAGTTTTGCAAATCGTACCGATTTTCACTATTTTTTACACTAAAACTACCCTTAAGGTCATTTTATTTCTCTGTACTTTGGTGCAAAATCACGGCGCTCTCGATTGAAGCTACTCGATCGAGGGCATATTGGTATATATTATTAATAGTTACTTAACTAAATAAGAAGCGCCTCTGTAATATCTAGGCAGAAAGCGACTCAGATGGTGAATTATGCAGGTTTATATTATGCGTCATGGTGATGCAAGTTTACACGCAGCAAGTGATGCACTGCGTCCATTGACACAAAAAGGGATCGACGACTCTTGTTTGATGTCCCAGTGGCTAGAAGCGCGCGCTCCCCAAATTGATAAAGTGTTGGTGAGCCCTTATTTGCGTGCCGAGCAGACACTCTCAGCTATTCGCCCGATATTAACTTTACCCCGCGAAGCCGAGATCATGAAGGGGCTAACCCCCAGTGGAGATGCAGATATTATTGCCAGCTATGTGAATGTATTGGCGTCTGAAGGGGTTAAATCGATTCTTATTGTGTCGCATTTACCGCTAGTGGGGTATTTGGTCTCCGCATTTTGCCCACAAGAGCAACCGCCGATGTTTACCACCTCATCGATCGCCTGTATTGAGCTTGATGAGGATACACATAAAGGCAAACTTGAGTGGCAGCTATGCCCATCACAACTTCAAGCTATTAATCGTTAAAAATTAGCGTCGCGCCATATCATCCGTTTCAATCAATAGAAGCAGCGCGGCGTCTCCTCCCCACTCTTTAGGGGCTTGATGGAAAGCAATAAGATCAGGGTGTTGCGCCAGCCATAAGGGCGTTTGTTGCTTAAGGATATGTTTGCCATGGCCATGCATAATACAAGCACAGTAGACAAACTCACGCCGACAAGCTGAAATCAGCGCACCAATCTCTTTCTTAGCTTGTAATTGAGTTAAACCATGCAGATCGAGAAACAGTTCAGGCACATAATCCCCGCGCCGTAATTTTTTCAATTCATAGGCACTCGCATTAGGTCGTAAATAACGCGTTGGCCCCTCATTCTCCAGTAGTGGCTGAAATTCATCAGAAAAATAGTATGAGGCATCAACCTGATCTTGCATAAGACGCTGAGCGGAAGGCTTAGTGACTTGCTTACGAGGCGGTGAGTGTACTCGAGTGTCTTGCTTTATTTTTTTTGTGCCTGCAATAGACTCTTTGAACAGGCTAATATCTTCTTGTTTTAGTCCAAATTTATTTTTCATTTTTATATTTTTTTACTGTGCTTTTGATTAGTTTAACCGATTTTCATTATTTTTGGTTTGCAAACTGTCATGATTTTTGTGTGAGATTGTTTTTTTAATGCAAATAGATAGTTTTTATCCATTCAAATGCTGATTTGTCTCTCACTTCATGGCAAACTTGAAGGCTATCGATTCGACAAGCCGGAGATATATTTTTGGATAAGATTTTAGTAGATGAAGCCGTTGCTGAGCTGTGTACCATACAGGATATGTTGCGCTGGACAATGAGCCGCTTTAACGCCGCGGAACTTTTTTATGGTCACGGAACCGATAATGCTTGGGACGAAGCGTTACAGTTAGTGCTTCCTACGCTATCTCTACCCCTTGATATACCGGATTCGATGCTAGCCTCGCGCTTAACCACTTCAGAGCGTATTTGCCTTGTTGAGCGTGTACAACGCCGCATCAATGAGCGTATGCCAGTGGCTTATTTAACTAACCGTTCTTGGTTCTGCGGGCATGAATTTTATGTTGATGAACGCGTATTGATCCCACGCTCGCCAATTGGTGAACTGATTAACAATCATTTTACTGGATTGATTTCTCATGAGCCAGAGCTGATCCTCGATCTATGCACTGGCAGTGGTTGTATTGCGATTGCATGTGCTCATGAGTTCCCCTTGGCTGAAGTTGATGCTGCGGATATCTCAGGCGACGTCTTGGCAGTGACCGAGCTTAATATTGAAAATCATGGCTTAAGCCATAGAGTCACCCCAATTTGCTCAGATCTGTTTAACGATATGACCGAAGTTAAATATGATTTGATCGTCACTAATCCACCTTATGTGGATGACGAAGATATGAGCGACTTGCCCGAAGAGTTTCAGGTTGAGCCTGAATTAGCTCTTACGGCGGGTTATGATGGCTTGTTGCTGGTGCGCCGAATTCTGGCTGATGCGCCGCGCTTCTTGTCAGAAGAGGGCATTTTAGTTTGTGAAGTGGGCAACAGCATGGTGCACCTGATGGATCAATATCCACAAGTTCCTTTTATTTGGCTAGAATTTGAAAACGGTGGTGACGGCGTGTTTATGCTAACGCGTGAACAACTTGTTGAATATCATTCGTGTTTTTAATTGTAGATAAATAAATCTTCAGTTGAATTGTTGAGAAGAATGATCAATAAAATAACATCATAATAAAAAATTTTAACGCAAACATAATAGGAAAGATAAGGGATGGCTGGAAATTCTATCGGGCAACTGTTCCGGGTCACAACGTTTGGTGAGTCTCATGGTATTGCACTGGGTTGTATTGTTGATGGTGTTCCGCCGGGATTGCCATTAACTGAAGCCGATTTGCAAATTGATCTCGATCGCCGCCGCCCTGGTACTTCTCGTTATACCACTCAGCGACGCGAGCCTGATCAAGTTAAAATTCTCTCAGGTGTATTTGAAGGGGTGACAACAGGCACCAGTATTGGATTATTGATTGAAAATACCGATCAACGCTCACAAGACTATAGTGCCATAAAGGATGTGTTCCGCCCCGGACATGCTGATTATACCTATGAACAAAAATATGGTTTACGCGATTATCGTGGTGGTGGCCGCTCTTCGGCGCGTGAAACTGCCATGCGGGTTGCTGCGGGCGCCATCGCTAAAAAATACCTAAAAGAAAAATTAGGTATTGAGGTCCGTGGTTGCTTAACTCAGATGGGTGATGTGCAATGTGATCTCAAAGATTGGTCAATCGTGAATGATAATCCCTTCTTTTGTCCCGATCCCACCAAGTTGGATGCCCTTGATGAGTTGCTGCGAGGCTTGAAAAAAGAGGGCAACTCCATTGGGGCAAAAATCACCGTCGTGGCTGAAAATGTGCCCGCTGGATTAGGTGAGCCAGTTTTTGATCGTTTAGATGCCGATATTGCCCATGCTATGATGAGTATTAATGCGGTGAAGGGCGTGGAAATTGGCGACGGTTTTGGTGTGGTTGCGCTAAAAGGCAGCGAAAATCGTGACGAACTGACGACCCAAGGATTTACCAGTAATCATGCCGGTGGAATTTTAGGTGGTATCAGTAGTGGTCAGCCTATTGTTGCTCATATCGCCTTAAAACCGACGTCAAGTATTACAGTGCCCGGCCGTACGCTTAATCGCGGAGGTGAAGAGGTGGATATGATCACCAAGGGACGTCATGATCCTTGTGTCGGTATCCGCGCGGTGCCTATTGCTGAAGCCATGATGGCGATTGTGTTGCTCGATCATCTATTGCGCCACCGTGGGCAATGCGCTGATGTTATCCCTTCCGTCCCCACCATTACCTAGTTATCATTGACCCGTCTTTTTGGCGGGTCAATTGCATTATAAGCTAATTTTTACCGTTCGACAAAATAGCGCCGACAAATCAAACCGACTATAAATCACCACACTGTTTTCTATTTGGATAAAATATGGATTGGCTAATTGCTGCGCCAGAAATGTATGCATTACTCTTCTTTGTTGGGCTACTTGCTGGATTTATCGATGCTATTGCGGGAGGCGGCGGCTTATTGACGATTCCTGCGCTGCTTTCCGTTGGCATCACCCCCGTTGAAGCATTAGCAACCAACAAGTTACAAGCTGTTGGTGGATCTTTTTCAGCTAGCTACTATTTTGTGCGGCGGCGCGCGGTTAATCTTAAAGATCTGGTATTCCCCTTTATTATGACCCTAGTGGGTGCAATGTTAGGTGCAATCGTTATTCAGATGATTAATACCGACTTCTTGCGCCAGCTATTACCTATTATGGTTATTTTTGTCGGTCTCTATTTTTTATTATCGCCAGCTATTGGCGCGGAAGATCGTCAACAACGTATGACGACACCCACATTTGGTTTAATTTTTGGTACCACAATCGGCTTTTATGATGGCGCTTTCGGACCGGGAACCGGCTCTTTCTTCGCTTTAGCCTATGTAATGGCTTTAGGATTTAACTTAGCTAAGGGAACCGCTCACGCCAAAGTCCTTAATTTTGCCTCAAATTTCGGCTCTTTAGTGTTTTTTATTGTCGGAGGTCATGTGCTTTGGAGCTTAGGATTTGCTATGCTTGCAGGCCAAATGATCGGCGCGCGTTTAGGCGCACGTTTGGTATTAACCAAAGGGCAAAAACTCATACGTCCAATGATTGTCATAATTTCATTGCTAATGAGTATTAAATTATTAATCGACAGCCATGGTGATAAGATCCACGCGTGGGTATCTTCACTGTTTTAAGATGACCTAAAAATAATATGATTGAACATAATTATCAGCAGTTAATTGATATTTTTGATGAATGTTTTGGTGAGACTTACAATACCAAATTGGTTAAAGGTGATGATGAGCCTATCTATTTACCTGCCGATGCCGACATCCCTTATAACCGTATTGTTTTTGCCCATGGCTTTTATGCCAGCGCATTACATGAAATTTCACACTGGTGTATTGCCGGTGAAGAGCGGCGTAAATTAGTTGATTTTGGTTATTGGTATTGCCCTGATGGCCGTGATCAGCAGACGCAAAGTGATTTTGAACGGGTTGAAATCAAACCCCAAGCTTTTGATTGGCTATTTTGTGTTGCTGCCGGATTTCCCTTTAATGTCAGTTGCGATAATTTAGAAGGCGATTGCGAACCTGATCGCATAAGTTTCCAGCGTAAAGTCCACGCTCAGGTGATGGACTACCTGGAAATGGGGATACCATCGCGGCCATTAAAGTTTATTAATCACTTGTGTGCATTCTATCAAACACCACTTTTAACGGCCGAAGCTTTCCCTTATCCCGAAAATCCTTTAATCTGATTGGCAAAATGGTCATATCGATAATTAAAGTAAGGATTTAAGCATGTTGGTGGATTTTGAAACTCGCATTTTGGCACAGATTGACGATAGAGTTGAGCATGGTAGTGATGACGAACTCTTTGCTGGCGGTTATTTGCGTGGCCATCTAACCTTGGCCGTTGCCGAGTTAGAAGAAGAGGGCGAAAGCAGCGCCGAAGCACTCTATCTGCGAGTTGAAGAGAGTATCCAAAAAGCAATTAAAGCTGGTGAGCTAGCGCCCCCTGATCAAATTCTGGTGCTGGATACATGGAAAAAATTGCTTGATAACGTTAGAAATCTGGCTTAATTGCCCTATTCTAGGCACTAGATTTTGCATGCGAAAAGCTGTCCAATAGAAGCTAAGGTTTAAAATCGCGAGGGGAGTTGCCCCTCACTGCTTTTTTAGCCCTAGCTTTTCGCATCATAGAGCACAAATCATCCCTTTAAATCCCTATAAACTCTGCAAAATACCCAACTCTTTATAAGGCCTATATGAGCTATCAAATCCGTCTTGCTCGACCGGAAGAGACGCAACAATTGATTGATATTGAACGTTCAGCTGCGCAACTATTTGGTGAAATCCCACAATATGCTTGGTTGGCAACGGCTGAGGTGCAATCAGCGGAAACACATTTGCGCTTTATTTCACAGGGCTACTCTTGGGTGGCGGTTAATGCGGAGGATCATCCCATTGGCTTTATCAATGTAGAGCCGTTAGCTCTAGGTTTACATATTGGTGAACTCTCAGTACATCAGCAGTGGCAGCGTCAAGGCGTCGGTCGTTTGTTGATCATGCAGGTGCTGGGTTATGCGTTAAAAAATCACTATGCCGAAGTTACATTAACCACATTTCGCCAGATATCTTGGAATGCGCCTTATTATCAGCGCTTTGGCTTTGAAATATTGACACCCGCCGAGTTATCACCCGCATTGTTAGCTCTACATCAAAAAGAGATTCAAATGGGCTTTAGTGCAGAGTGCCGTTGCGTGATGAGGCTAAAGGTTATCTAGATTACGGCTGGCGTTTGCCAATATCTTTGTTGTAACTCACTTTGACTTTCCGCCCGAGTATCAGCCTTCTAACCCAAAAGCGATTTGGATTTAAACTCGCCAAAATATTATCGTCTAGGGGTAATACTTCACCAAAAATCTGTGCTGCCAACAACTCACTACATAAAGGCGCTGAGCATAGGCCTCTAAAGCCAAGCGCACCAATAATAAACAGATTAGGCCAAACAGGGGCATCAGTAATCGGCTGCTGTTGAGCAATCTGGGTGGAAACTTGCGCGTACTCTGCCATCAGACGGTTAAAATCGGGCACATTTCCCACAATAGGAAGATGATCACGAATGGCACAGCGAACCCCTTGGCGAGCCTGTTTACCTGAGAGATCTATTTCATTTGCCCATGCAATATCTGGCAAACAATTGAGCAAGCGCTGTTTATTCTGTTGCTGCTCTTGTTCGCTATATTCAATATCAATATTATCACGTTGAAAACTCGCGCCAATGCAGTGCTGCTGATTAGCATTCGCCGGGATAAGGTAGCCGTCATAGCAGATAACGCTCTTGAGCTTAGCTAAATTTGGCGTAGAGGGAGTATGGCTCACTTGCCCTCTAACGGCGGTAATAGGCAGTGTCTCGGTTTGATCAAATTGAGAAAGTAAATGTCCATTGGCGATCACCACAACTTTATGTTGTTGTTTCTGCTGACCTGTGGCCGTTTGTATCTGTAATTGCCACCCTGAGTCTATTGGCCTTATGGTTTGAACTTGATGTTCAAAATAAACATTAACTCCTTGCTCGATAAGATAGGCAAGTAAGTTTTGGCAAAGCTGCGCAGGGCTGAGCCAGCCACCTAGGGCATAGTGAATACCATCATGATTAACATCCAGCCCACAAATACTTTCAAGCTGTTGTCGATTGCGTGACTGAACCATCTGTTCTGGCCAAGGGCGATTTAAAATGGCGGAAATTTTCTTTTGGCTAAGCTCATCATAGGCAACTTGTGTTACTCCACACCAATTATGATCAAACGCTAATCCTTGGTGCGCTAGCTGATCATAGAAACGGCGAGCGAAAGGAAAGGCGCTAATAAAAAATTGTTCGAGCTCATCATCGAGGCCGTTAAACAGCGGGTATAACACGCCTTGCAGATTGCCAGAGGCATTTTGTGCAATCTGTTTATCTTGGCAATATAGCGTGACTTTAGCACCCCGTTGCAATAATGAGAAAGCGGTAGTTAAACTGGCAATACCGCCGCCGATAATCGCGATATCCTCGGTGGAAGAGGCCGCCGATCGCTTATACCAAGGATTCGGCAATACTCTTTCAGTTGCGGGTAAATATCCTGTTAACATTTCGCGCTTACGCCCAAAGCCCTTTATTTTTTTTAGGCAAAATCCTGCATTTTGTAAACCCCGTTTGACAAAGCCCGCAGAAGTAAAGGTAGAAAAAGTTCCATTCTCACGTACTGTTTTCGCCATTGTAGTGAACAGCTGTTCGCTCCACATCTCTTGATTTTTTGCAGGGGCAAAACCATCTAAAAACCAACTGTCTATGCTATTGAAATAGTTAGCTTTTAAATCAGGTAATAGCCTGTTTAAGTCGCCTAACCAGAGATCGAGGATCAGAGCACCATTCTCCAATATAATACGGTGATTTCCGGCTAAAGGGAGTGGCCACTGAGCACAAAGTTGCTGTGATAAGTGTGCTAATTCAGGCCAGCGGCGATGCGCAGCCTGCAAATCATCAACCTGCAAGGGAAACTTTTCGAAACTGATAAAATGTAGTTGGCTTAATTTTGCAACGGGTGAATTTTGGCGAAATTGTTGAAAGGATTGCCAGAGAGTAAGGAAGTTTAATCCAGTACCAAAGCCGGTTTCAGCGATAACACACTGGTTTCTCTGGTGTGTTGAAAATCGGGCTGGAAAGCCATTTCCAGCTAAAAATACATATCGTGTCTCTTCAAGGCCATCTTGATTTGAAAAGTACACATCATCAAATTGTTCAGAAATGGGTGTGCCTTCCTCATTCCAACTTAAGCGCGCGCTCTGGATAGCGGTTTTATTCACAACAATGCCTGTAATAATTAGATCAATAGTTAAATTTTATCTGGCTTGATGCTCTGGTGCCAGCGGTATAATTAAAATCTTTTGTGGCATAGAGCAAAAAAATACATATATTTACCCTGATCGGACTTGTTCAGCGTACAACTGTAAGCTAAAGTGGCAGCTAGTAATCCCGTAAACTATTAAAAAAGACATGAGGTAATGAATGAAGCGTGCAGTCATCACTGGCTTGGGTATTGTTTCCAGTATTGGTAATAACCAGGAAGAAGTACTAGCTTCTCTGAAGGAAGGTCGTTCCGGGATAACTTTCTCAGAAGAATTCGAAGCGAAGGGTATGCGTAGCCATGTCTGGGGCGATGTTAAACTGGCCCCAGATACAGCAATAAATACCATTGGTCGCAAAATCCTTCGTTTTATGAGTGATTGTTCAATTTATGCTTATTTAGCAATGAATGAAGCCATTAAAGATTCAGGTTTAGCAGACGATCAGGTTTCTAATATACGCACAGGCTTAGTTGTGGGATCAGGTGGTGGTTCACCGCGCAATCAAGTGGCTGGCTCTGACGGTATGAGAAAAAAAGGTTTACGTGGCGTAGGCCCTTATATGGTAACGCGCGCAATGGCGTCCGGTGTTTCTGCCTGCTTAGCGACTCCGTTTAAAATTAAAGGGGTTAACTATTCAATTAGTTCAGCTTGTTCAACCTCTGCACACTGTATTGGTCATGCGCTAGAACTGATCCAACTTGGCAAGCAAGATATTATTTTTGCTGGCGGCGGCGAAGAGCTAAGCTGGGAAATGAGCTGTGAGTTTGACGCTATGGGCGCATTATCAACTAAATATAATGCGACTCCAGAAAAAGCCTCACGTACTTATGATCAAAATCGTGACGGTTTTGTTATCGCGGGTGGCGGTGGTATGGTGGTTGTCGAAGAGTTAGAGCACGCATTAGCTCGTGGCGCACATATCTACGGCGAAATTGTCGGTTATGGTGCAACATCCGATGGCGCAGATATGGTCTCACCATCAGGTGAAGGCGCTGTACGTTGCATGAAAATGGCGATGGAAGGTATCGAAGGTGGTATTGATTACATCAATACACACGGTACTTCTACTCCAGTAGGTGATACTAAAGAGCTAGAAGCGATCATAGAAGTCTTTGGCGATCACTCACCAGCGATTTCAGCAACGAAAGCAATGACGGGTCACTCACTGGGTGCGGCAGGTGTTCATGAAGCTATTTATAGCTTATTAATGCTGAAACATGGATTTATCGCACCTAGCATTAATATTGATGATCTTGATGAAAAAGCTGGCACACTGGATATTATTACTGAACCAACGACGCGTGAGTTGAACACAGTAATGTCGAATAGCTTTGGTTTCGGTGGTACTAATGCCACACTAGTAATGAGCAAATATAAAAAATAATTTGCACTAGCTTTATTCATTGTCTTTCTAATAAATCCCCACATTGATAATATCTGTGTGGGGATTTATTTTTTTGTGCATAAGAACGTAAAAAACCTCGAGAGTGAGAGTCCCAAGGTTTTGGTTGTTGACCATTTTTCTTGTTTACTTGATGGTGGTCACTGTTTTACCGTAGCGCTTACGCAGTAGTTTAACGATCGGCGGAAGGATCAGAACGGCGATGGCTAAAATCAGTAAACTCTTCGAAATAGTACTATTCCACAGAATATTAAAATCACCATTACTAATAGAGAGAGAGCGGCGCAGGCTCTGTTCTAACATTTCGCCCAGTACAAAACCAAGGATCAAGGGAGACATAGGGAAATTCATTTTGCGCAATAGAAAACCAAAGACACCCAGTCCCATCATCAATAGCAGATCGAAAGTGGTGCTGTGAACGGCATAAACACCCACTGCGGAAACGGAGGCGATGGCGGGAACCAGAAACCAGAGTGGTACAGTGAGCATACGAGTGAATAAACCGATAAGAGGGATATTCATGATCAATAACATCACGTTAGCCATAATCAATGCGGCAATCAAACCCCAAACAATATCAGGTTGCTCGGTAAACATGCCCGGGCCGGGGGTTATATTATACAGGGTTAATGCCCCCATCATTACTGCGGTCGTCCCAGAGCCGGGTACACCTAGCGTTAACATGGGAATAAGTGAACCACAAGCCGAAGCATTATTGGCCGCCTCAGGCGCTGCAACGCCGCGAATATCCCCTTTACCAAAGCTATCTGCGTTACCACTCATTTTCTTTTCGGTCATATAGGTGATAGCACTGGCGATGGTCGCCCCCGCACCGGGTAATACGCCGACAAAAAAACCAATAAAACTCGAGCGGATCGTAGGGCCTGCACACTGTTTTGCCTCTTGATAATTAAAGAGTTTACGGCCAGTTTTGCGGATCAAACCTTTTCCATTGACGGTGCTCTCCAGCATCAGCAAAATTTCACTGACTGAGAATAAGCCAATTACAACGACAATAAATTGAATACCATCGGATAAATTGACGCTATCGAAAGTAAAGCGATACTCCCCCGAGTTGGAATCCACGCCGACAGTGGCGAGCGCCAGCCCTATTAATGCGGCTAACAAGGATTTCAGCGGATTTTGGCTCATCATGCTGCCAAGACAAGCGATAGCAAACACCATCAGGGCAAAATACTCCGCTGGCCCAAAGGCGAGAGACCACTGAGCAAGTATCGGCGCAAATAAAATAATACCGCTAATGGCGATAACGGAACCACAAAATGAACTGACCGCAGAGATAGAGAGGGCGATACCCGCTCGACCCTGTTGCGCCATCGGATAGCCATCGAGCGTGGTCATAATGGCGGCAGCGTCGCCCGGAACATTGAGTAAAATTGCGGAGATACGGCCGCCATATTCACATCCTAAATAGACGGTGGCGAGTAAAATTAGTGCCGATTCCGCCGGTAATTTTAACGCAAAGGCCAAAGGGAGCAAAATAGCCACACCATTAATGGGCCCCAAACCGGGTAACATACCGACAATAGTGCCAATAAAACAGCCGATTAAGGCAATTAAGAGATTCTGAGGAATTAATGCAACCTCAAAACCTTGAGAAAGATAGATCCAGGTTTCCATGGCAGTATCCTTAACTAAACAGACTGCCAATCGGCAGGGTAACTTCGAGTAATCTGTCGAAGGCAAAGAAAAGCGTAGGTCCTAGCACGGCACCTGACAGAATGGCGGCGATCAGCGTTGATTGAAACAATAAAGCCATACAGAAGGTCAATAATCCGGTCGCTAATGAAAAGCCTAACCACTCAAATAACCAGGCGTAGAGCACTAAAGAGATAATCAACAAGATCAGGCGGCGAAGAACGGCTGGTTTTGGCCAATCAATATGTTCGGGTTTGCTAAATAATAAGCCCAGAGAACAAAGGGCCATTAAGGACAATATGGCTACCGGAAAAGGGCGGGGACCCAGTGGTTCATAGCTAAATTCACTTTGGATACCCCAGCCAATATAGATACCGATAACGCATAAGATCAGCCAGATAGAGGCAAATATACGTATGCTCATGGTATCGACCTCGCTATTTAGCTAAACCAAATGAACGAGCACGTTCACGGTACATGGTGATCTGCTTTTTCACGTACTCATCAAGTTCATTACCCGTTAAGTCATATTCAAACAGACCGCGTAACTCGCGCTGTTTCTTGAACTCATCGGTTTGCTGTAGCTTCTTAAAGGTCTCTACCCACTCATTAAACTCAGCATCTGATACCTTTGGTCCCATATAGAAACCACGAATAATCGGCCAAACGACATCATAACCTTGCTCCTTGGCGGTCGGAATATTGTCTAACTCATCGCCAAGTCGCTCTTCAGAGAATACCGCCAGTACGCGCGCTTTGCCTGCGCCTAAGTAAGGCACCATTTCACTTAGGTCACCTGACATCACTTGGATATGATCGCCGAGTAGAGCGGTCAATACTTCACCGCCACCTTCAAAAGCGACATAGCGCATTTTCCGTGGATCAACATTGACTTGCTCTGCTAATAAGGCGGTTTTCATCCAGTCTTGGCTGCCAATTGAGCCGCCAGCACCAAATACAATGCTATTAGGATCTTTTTTGAAGGCATCCATCAGATCTTGCAGAGTTTTATAAGGGGAATCATCGCGCACAGCGATCATGCCGTAGTCAGTGCCTACGCTCGCCAGCCAGCGCACATCATTTTCGTTATAACGACCAAATTTACCTTGCGCTAAATTGAGTAGTGAGCCACCCGAGAAGGCGACGATCGTTCCGGGTTCACCGGGACGTTGAGCGACAATGGCATTATAAGCTACGGCACCAATTCCACCGGGCATATAAGTCACACGCATGGGTTTCTCGATCTCTTTGGTATCGAGTAGTGAAACTTGAACTAATTTACAGGTTAAATCAAATCCACCACCGGGCTTGGCAGGAGCAATACATTCTGTTCTATCGGGTAGCGCTGAAGCCTGACTTGCTCCCATCAATAAAATTGCTGCAGCTAGAGTTTTGAGAGTCATTTTCTTCATTTTAATATCCTCATATAGACAGTAGGTCAGAGCAGCTGAAAGTATCTGCGTGAATGAACAATGACCAATCAAGCTTTCATTTACCTTTCATTAACAACAAAGATCTCCTGTATGTGACTAATATCCAGTTATTTAAGTGATCCAGATCAAATTAAAGTTATCGATGTGTTAAATATGCAAGCACTTATTCTATTCATGTGACCAAGTTTATAAAAACAACATAGAGAGCTTTCATTCATATCAGCATAGTGCCAAGTTACTCGTAAAATCCCTTAATCAATATGGGTGTAAAAATGAGAATTTTGCTGGTTGAAGATCATGAAGAGCTGGCTCATTGGCTGGAAAAAGCCTTAGGTGCATCAGGGTTTGCCGTTGATTTAGCGCCAGATGGATTGATTGCGGATCAATTACTCCAAACAGAAAATTATTCGCTTGTTGTATTAGATGTGTCATTACCACGAATGAATGGCTTAGAGGTATTAGCGCAACTGAGAAAACGCGGTCAGGAAGTGCCTGTATTATTATTGACGGCTAATTCAGATGTGGCTGATCGTGTTAAAGGCCTAAATACAGGCGCCGATGACTACTTGACCAAACCTTTTGATTTAACTGAGCTTGAAGCCCGTATGCGAGCACTATTGCGGCGCAGCCAGGGAAATATTAACGAACCTCTAAGTTATGGTGATCTCTCTTATCATGAAGAGGGATTTTTTATGCTGAAGCAAGTGCCTTTAGGGCTGACGCCAAGAGAGCTGGCGGTATTAACCACGCTATTTCAACGGCGAGGACGACCAGTAGCTAAAACTCAGCTATTCGAGCAGGTATTTTCTTTATCTGATGAGGCTAATTTGCAAAGTATTGAGCTCTATGTGCATAGAGTAAGAAAGAAACTCACTGATACTAATGTGAATATCAGTACTTTACGTGGATTGGGCTATCGACTTGAGCAATCCAGCTTATGAAATTAATTTCACCACCGCGCTCGCTGTTTCATCAATTATTGCTATTTTTTGGCATTCCTTTGGTGGTACTAGGCGGGCTTTCTGTTTATACCCACTATTTTAGCGCTAAAAATGCGGCTAATCTGGCTTATGATCGGACACTATTGGCCTCGACACGCACAGTTGCGGAGCGTTTAGTGGTGATTGATGGTCATATTATGGCTGATGCTCCTTATGTTGTGCTCGACAGTTTTGAGCGTAATACCAACGATCGCCTGTTCTATCAGGTGATCTCGCCCAGCGGTGAGACCATTTCTGGTTATAATGATCTGCCGCCAATCCCACCTCATTGGCAGCGTTCACAACACTATACGGCGTTGGTCTATTTTTACGATGCCGAATATCTTGGTTTGCCCATACGTGTCGCCACCCTTTATCAACCTATTAACGATGGCGGTGTGATGGGGATGGCGGAGATCCGTGTGGCGGAAACTGTCTCTTCCCGCAGCTATTTTGCTCAGCAACTACTGATCTCAGCACTAATGAGTCAGGGAACTGTGGTGGTGTTAACCCTAATGCTGGCTTATTTACTGCTTAAAAAGCTACTCAAGCCACTAAGGCGCCTCTCATTATTGATGTTAACCCGTTCAGCAAATGATTTAACGCCGCTACCGGATATTCTCCCTTGGTCAGAATTATCACCCTTAATTGAAGCCTTTAATCGCTATATTGAGCGTTTAAAGCGCATGGTGAAACGGCAAGAACGATTTAGCGCTGATGCCTCGCACCAACTAAAGACCCCGCTAACTGTGTTAAAAACCCAAATTTCAGTGGCGTTAAGTCGCCAAGATAACCAACAAAGAGAGCAGAGCCTGAAAGCAGCGGAAAAAACGCTAGATCGCACTATTTTACTAACGGATCGTCTACTGCAATTATCTCGTTTACAGGCTCATGAAAAAGAGGCAATCCGTCATTATCATCCGATTGATTTGGTCGCTTTAGTACAACAAGCTTGCTTTACCCGTTTGGGGCAAGCCGAGAGTAAAGGGATCGATTTAGGCTATGAGGGAGAAGAGCGCTTATGGATTAAAGGCGAGCCGCTATTATTGACCGAAATGTGCGCCAATCTGATTGATAATGCGATCAAATATACCCCTGAGAAGGGAGTTGTGACGGTAAGAGTTAAGTTGAGTGAGGATCGGCAATATGGCTTACTGGAAGTGGATGACTCAGGGCCGGGAATTCCCAATAAAAAAGTGTTGCGTTCCCTATTGGCTTTTACACGATTGAATAATTCACTCGGTCATGAAGGGGCGGGGCTGGGGCTGGCATTAGTTAATGATATCGCCCAATACCATGGCACAGAACCTCAGCTATTAACCAGCTCAGAATTAGGTGGATTATTAGTGAGAATCGCTTTTAAGATTAGTGAGTCACCAGTTGAAAAATAAAAAGCGCCGATTAAAGCGCTTAATATATTTATTTTTTTAGCTCATCAAGTGGGATTTTTTCACGATTAAATATCTGCGTTAAAGGTGTACGCAAGCGTTGTGCCAACATCACACCGAGCAATACCACGCCACCGCCAATCAAATGATAACTATGTAGCTGTTCATTTAAAGCAAATACAGCGATACCCGCAGTAAATACAGGCGCAAAGTTCATAAAGATCGATGTGGTATTAGCACCGAGACGAACCACGCCTTGTATCCATAGATAAGGCGCAATAATGGACGCCACCAAACCCGCAAAAATAACTAAGCCAACATTATCTTTATTGAGAGAAACGTCATCGGCCAATAAGAAATTGGGAATAAGTAACGACATACCGAAGAAGACTTGTACATAAAGAGAGTTCCAATTAGGGATTGGAATAGCCCAACGCTTAGTTAGCACCCCATAGAAGGCATAAGAGGTTGAAGCGATCAACATCAGCAGTTCACCTTTGCCCAATCCATGCTGGAACAGCGTCATCGGGTGACCTTGGCTAACCAACCATCCCAGTCCAAGTAAAGAGAGCGTGGTGCCTAAGACGATACCAATTGTGGGAATAATACGTAATACAAATACGCTGATCACAATAGTTAATAGCGGAACTACTGAGTTCATGATCCCCATAAAGGTGGCGCTAACGGTATAGGCCGCATAGTAGGCCAGCGTTTGCGTTAACATCATTCCTAGCGCGCCTAAAATCGCGAGTTTCCACCAATAGGGGCGGATCAAATGGCGATTTTTTATCACCGAAGGGAGTACAAAGGGAGTCATCACCAGTAATGCTAATACCCAGCGGTAAAAAGAGATAGCAGCAGGATCGATCGCCCCAGAAGCGGCTTTATTGACGATGGCATTCATGGACCACAGTAATACCGCAATCAGCGGGAAGAGCATGTTTTTCATTTTAATCAGTTCTCTCTATAATGTGGTCGCAAGTATACACTTGTCTGATTTATTATATATACTGATAACCAGACAACTGATAACGGCTTTAAGACAAGATGGTGATTATTGTTGAGCCGAAGGGAGAAAATGGGTGAAAAAACCAGACACTGTGCAGCTAAATTGCACTCATATCAATGAACCGCGGCTGATTGCCTGTCGCCATGAAGTGATTGAGAAAAATACCGAATTTACCCCTCATGCTCACTCATTTGGTCAGCTACTCTATGTAGTTTGTGGCATTATGGAAATGGAAGTGGAAGGGAAACACTATGTGGCACCGCCCAAGTTCTGTATTTGGATACCCGCATTTATCCCTCACTCAAGCTATAATAAGTTGAGTGTTAAATTTCGTATTATCGATTTTAGCCATACACTGAGTGAGTTATTTTCCCCAGAGCCCTGTGTGATCCAACTTAGTGCTATTTTCCATTCGATTATGTCAGATCTCTATCAGCGTAAAATTGTTGAACCTGAAAAAGCCGAAGATAATCATCTGGCGCAAGTATTAATTGATCAGCTTAAGCAAGCGCCTTGCCAAGATACCTATTTACCGGGCACCAAAGATAAACAGCTCGCGCCAATTTTAGCCGCTTTGCAGTTAGATCCGGCGAATAATACCTCATTAGCGGAATGGGCAAAAAAATATTATACCTCAGAGCGCACCTTATCACGACGCTGTCAGCAAGAGTTGGGAATGGCTTTTAGTGAGTGGCGCCAACGTCTGCGTTTCTTACATGGGGTGGCAGGAATAGAAAAAGGTAAAACAATTCATGAGGTTGCTCTCGATGTTGGCTATAGCTCCTCTTCTGCATTTATCTCTATGTTTCAGCAAATCGCCGGCGTTACACCCGAGCGTTTTCGCCATCAGGTTTTTCTAAAACATAACTCATCGTAGGTTTTGCGCGCCGATCGTGGCAAAATAGGGGGTTATCCTAATTTAGTCATAAAGCGGGCATGGCTAGGCCGCGCATTTATTATTCGCTACTCAATTATCATGGGACAAAATACGTGAAAATCTTGGTTGATGAAAATATGCCTTATGCAGAAACATTATTCAGTCGCTTGGGTGATGTTAAGGCCATTCCCGGGCGTCCTGTGCCTGAAAATGAGCTAAAAGATGCGGATGCACTTATGGTTCGATCAATCACTAAAGTGAATGAATCATTGCTTGGCGAGACAAAGGTTAAATTTGTCGGCACTGCGACCGCCGGTTTTGATCATGTGGATGTTGAGTGGCTATCTCAGGCACAAATTGGTTTCTCCTCGGCTCCTGGCTGTAATGCCATTGCAGTGGTTGAATATGTCTTTTCAGCGCTACTCTTGTTAGCGCAGCGCGATAATTTTGATTTGCGTGATAAAACAGTAGGTATCATAGGTGTAGGTAATGTCGGAGGTCGCTTAGCTAAATGCTTAAATGCATGGGGCGTGAAGACATTACTATGCGATCCGCCGCGTCAAGATCGGGGCGATGATGACACTTTTCACTCTTTTGAATACCTATTAACGCATGCGGATGTATTGACATTCCATACGCCGCTAAATATGTCGGGACCTTATCAATCTTACCATTTACTCGATAGCCATAAAATGGCGACGCTACGCGATGGTACTATTGTTATCAATGCCAGTCGCGGCGAGGTAGTTGATAATCAAGCACTTCTTGAGCAGTTAAATAGTGGACTTAAACTGAGTGTGGTACTTGATGTCTGGGAGCCAGAGCCAGATTTATCATTAGCGCTGTTAGACAAAGTGGATATAGGTACTCCCCATATTGCCGGTTATAGCTTAGAGGGAAAAGCCAGAGGAACGACACAAGTGTTCGAAGCCTACGCTAATTTCCTTGGCCAGCCACAACATATTGAATTAGCAAGTTTATTGCCAGTGCCTGAGTTCGAGGAAATCACACTGCGCGGTGAATTGACCCAAGATAGCTTAAAACGTTTGGTACACTTGGTGTATGACGTTCGCCGCGATGATGCGCCATTACGTGCTGTGGCCGGCATTGCGGGAGAATTTGATAAGTTACGTAAGAATTATACTGAACGGCGTGAGTGGTCATCACTTTTAGTCCGCTGTAATGACGAAAAAACCCTAACTACATTGAGTGCAATGGGTTTCAAAACGCAATTAATTTGATGGTGTCTATCACATCATCACCGTTTTTATTTTTGGAGAAAACCGCAATGACAGAAGGTTGGAATATTGCTCTACTTGGTGCCACAGGTGCCGTCGGTGAAGCTATTATATCTTTATTACAGGAGCGTGAATTTCCTGTTGGCGAACTCTATTTACTCGCCAGTGAGCGTAGCGCCGGAGAGAATATCCGCTTTAATGGAAAAAGCCATATTGTCCAAGATGTCGTTGATTTTGATTGGTCACAAGCGCAAATCGCCTTTTTTGCTGCTGGTGCTGATGCCGCAGAGCAATATGCAGAAAGAGCCGCACAGGATGGCTGTATCGTGATTGATAGCAGTGGCTTCTTTGCATTGGAACCTGATGTGCCTCTGGTGGTACCGGGCGTCAACTCAGCTGTATTGGCGGACTATCGTAATCGTAATATTATTGCTGTGGCTGATAGCTATGTTAGTCAACTATTGACGGCGCTAAAACCGCTGATTGATACCGCGGGTATTGGGCGAGTCACTTTGACGAATCTGTTGTCTGTCTCTGCACATGGTAAAGAGGCGGTGAGTGAGCTGGCGGGACAAAGTGCGCGTCTGTTAAATGGCTTACCTGTAGAAGAGAGCAGTCGTTTTAATAAGCAATTAGCGTTTAACGTCTTACCTCTATTAACCGATATGGAAGGGGTGATCGCTCAAGAGCGCCGCCTAGTAGATCAAGTACGTAAAGTACTACAAGACGAGGGCCTACCCGTCTCTGTCAGTTTTCTACAATCTCCTGTTTTCTATGGTAATGCACAAACTATCCATCTGGAAACATTGCGCCCAGTGGGTCCACAAGAAGCGCGTGATGAATTTGAACGTTTTGATGATATTCAGGTCTCAGATGAGGGCGATTATCCAACTCAGGTTACAGATGCTTCGGGTAGCGATTATTTGACGATAGGTTGTATTCGTAATGACTATGGTATACCTGACATTATTCAGTTTTGGTCTGTGGCTGATAATGTGCGTTTTGGTGGCGCATTAATGGCCATTGAAACCGCTGAGAAACTGACTCAGGAGCAGTTTTTCTAATGTCTGTGATCACTGAGAAAAAACGTCTTAAAATTGCATTAGGTATTGAGTACGATGGTAGTCGCTATTATGGTTGGCAACGACAGCTGGATGTAACCAGTGTACAAGGTTGTTTGGAAGCGGCGCTGACCAAGATAGCAAATGAGCCGATTAATGTTTTGTGTGCAGGGCGAACGGATACGGGCGTTCATGGTACGGGCCAAGTTGTCCACTTTGAAACCTCGGCAATCCGCAAAGATACCGCGTGGACTATGGGGGTCAATACCCATTTACCACCGGATATTGCTGTGCGCTGGTGTCATAATGTGCGTGAGGATTTTCATGCCCGTTTTAGTGCTCAGGCGCGCCGTTATCGTTATATCATTTTAAATCATCGCCATCGACACGCGATTTTATCTCATGGTATGACACATTTTTATGCGCCATTGGATGTGGATAGAATGCATCTTGCGGCGCAGGCGCTATTGGGTGAGCATGACTTTACCTCTTTCAGAGCGCTCCAATGTCAGTCAAAATCACCTTGGCGCAATGTTAAACACGTCAATGTTACTCGGCATGGTGAGTATGTGGTGGTGGATATTAAAGCCAACGCTTTTCTTCATCATATGGTGAGAAATATTGTGGGAAGTTTACTCGAAATTGGTTGCGGTAATCAGAGCACCAATTGGATAGCCGAGTTATTAGTAATGAAAGATCGCGCTAAAGCAGCGGCCACGGCAAAAGCAGATGGGCTCTATTTAGTCTCAGTAGATTATCCGGCGGAATTTGGCATACCTCAGAATGTGATGGGTCCCTTATTTCTGGCAGATACATTGAATTAAAACCTTTATCTTTTATTCAGCATGGACGCTGTTTATCATGGGGAATTATATGGAGTTCGTTACCTTTATTATTGATTTTATTCTAAATATTGATGTCCATCTGGCTGAGCTAGTTGCTGAATATGGTATTTGGGTCTATGCAATTCTATTCTTGATTTTATTCTGCGAAACAGGTTTAGTTGTTACACCATTTTTACCAGGTGATTCATTACTCTTTGTCGCTGGGGCAATATCAGCCTTAGATACCAATGATCTCAATGTACACTTAATGGTACTTTTGATGATTATTGCTGCTATTGTCGGTGATGCGGTAAACTATACGATCGGTCGAATATTTGGTGATAAACTGTTTAAAAATCCGGACTCTAAGATTTTTCGACGCAGTTATTTAGATAAGACCCATGCGTTTTATGAAAAACATGGCGGAAAAGCGATAATTTTGGCGCGTTTTGTTCCTATAGTCAGAACTTTTGCTCCATTCGTTGCTGGAATGGGCAAAATGTCATATCGTCACTTTGCATTTTATAATGTAGCAGGAGCCCTGCTTTGGGTGCTCTCTTTTACTTATGCCGGTTATTTATTCGGTGATCTGCCTATTGTTCAGAAGAACTTGAAAATTTTGATTGTGGCGATTATTTTTATCTCAATTTTACCGGGTATCATTGAGATTGTTCGTCATAAACGCGCTGCGGCTAAAGCCAAGGCAAAGAGCGCAACAATACAAGAAATAGACAATCCTTAAACAGGTTTGATCAGTTTTTTATCCACACTGAGATATCATTGTGGTTTAATGGCGTTAAATTATAAACTGATGAATATCAGTAAATCAGACGGAAAGGTCCATTAATGAGCTGGATTGAGAAAATATTAAAGAAAAGCAACCTGACCCAATCGCACAAAGCTAATATACCGGAAGGTGTTTGGAAAAAATGTGATAGCTGCGGACAGGTGCTCTATGGCGCTGAATTAGAGCGCAATAACGAAGTGTGTCCTAAATGCGATCACCATATGCGAATTCACGCACGTAAGCGTCTCGAATCCTTCTTGGATGCAGATAGCATGGTCGAATTGGGAAGTGAACTCGAACCTAAAGATTTACTGAAATTCCGTGATTCTAAGAAGTATAAAGATCGCCTCTCTGCTGCCCAAAAAGAGACCAATGAAAAAGATGCTATGGTGGTAATGAAAGGAACCCTAAAAGGGATGCCTATCGTTGCTGCTGCATTTGAATTTGCCTTTATGGGCGGTTCTATGGCCTCAGTTGTGGGAGCCCGTTTTGTGCGTGCCGTTGAGCAAGCATTGGAAGATAACTGTCCGCTGGTCTGTTTCTCCGCAAGTGGCGGCGCCCGTATGCAGGAAGCGCTAATGTCGCTGATGCAAATGGCAAAAACCAGTGCTGCGCTCGCTAAAATGCAAGAGCGTGGTCTGCCTTATATTTCGGTGATGACTGACCCAACAATGGGCGGCGTTTCAGCCAGTCTGGCCATGTTGGGTGATCTCAACATCGCTGAACCTAAAGCCTTGATTGGTTTTGCGGGTCCTCGTGTTATCGAACAAACAGTACGTGAAAAATTGCCACAAGGTTTTCAGCGTAGTGAATTTTTAATCGAGAAGGGTGCGATTGACATCATTATCCGTCGTCCAGATATGCGTAATAAACTAGCTGATATTTTAGCGATGTTAACCAATCAACCTAATCCTGAAGTACCGGAAACAGAGATCATTGACGAAGATATTGATTTAGCCGTTGAGATAGATACAGCTGAAAACAATATTGAGCTACAGGAGTTAGACAAACAGGATGATGTCAAACCAAAAAAAGATGATGCATAATCAAGATCTTATTCCGCAAGCCACGTCTCCTTTGGAGGCTTGGCTTTCTTATTTAACGGAACTGCATAGCCAAGCCATCGATATGGGGCTTGAGCGTGTTGGATTAGTCGCACGTAAAATGGCACTGACAACTCCTGCACCCAAAGTGATTACGGTGACGGGCACCAATGGCAAGGGAACGACTTGCCATACCTTGGAGTCCATTCTGATCGCGGCTGGGTTTAAAGTCGGTGTTTACAGTTCTCCTCATCTGGTTCGTTATACAGAGCGCGTTCGCATTCAAGGTAATGAGCCAACAGAATCAGCCTTTTGCGCTGCTTTTGCGGCCATAGAGTCCCAACGCGAAGATATTACACTCACCTATTTTGAATATGGCACTTTAGCGGCACTGAAATTATTCAAAGATGCTGAGTTGGATATTGTGATCCTCGAAGTGGGCTTAGGTGGGCGTCTTGATGCGACCAATATTGTTGATTCCAATGTAACGGCCATCACCAGTATCGCACTTGATCATATGGATTGGCTCGGCGCTGATCGCGAACATATAGGCTATGAAAAAGCGGGGATTTTCCGTTCTGGCCGTGCCGCTGTTATTGGTGAGCCTGATATGCCTCAATCCATTCAGCAGGTGGCTGATGATTTAGGAACAAGATTATTCCGTCGCGATAAAGAGTGGCATTTTAATCAGCAGGGCAATAGCTGGTCATGGCAAACCGCTGGGCGAGAGTATCTGAATTTACCTTTACCCAATGTGCCTTTAGCCAATGCGGCGACCGCCTTGAGTGTGCTCTACTGCTTAGCTGAAAATGATCAATCCTTAGCTCATCGATTAACTGAACAGGTTATTCATCAAGGTTTGCAAGCGGCTCAATTACCGGGGCGTTTTCAGCAAGTGAGTGATAAACCGCGAATTATTCTTGATGTTGCCCATAATCCCCATGCAGCGGGTTATTTAGTGCAAAAATTGGCTGAATTACCCAAAAGCGCTAATGGTCGAATTCGTGCGGTTGTTGGTATGCTGGCGGATAAAGATATTGCCGGCACTTTGCAATGCTTAGCGACACAAGTGACCGATTGGTATTTGGCACCATTGACCGAGTTTAGAGGGGCAGATGCCTCAGTGCTTGCTCAGCATATTGATTCGCCACAGGTTTTTGACTCAGTGGAGTCAGCGTGGCAGCAGGCAATCAATGATACATCTGAAGAGGATATCCTTGTTGTTTGTGGATCGTTTCATACGGTAGCACATGTGATGATGTTATTAGATAAATAGGGGTATACGGGTGGCTAGTAAATTTCAAAATCGTTTAGTTGGCGCTATTGTTTTGGTAGCAGCGGGAGTGATTGTACTTCCTGCTTTACTCGACGGCGATAAGAAATACAACGAGGACCAATTCGCATCAATCCCTATTATTCCACAACCAGGTGATGAGCAGGATATTGAAGCTCTGGCACCTATTATTCAGACTGCGACTCCTTCAATCCCTTCGGAAGGGGCTTCTGAGGCCATGATCTCTGAGGCTATTACTGAGCAGGCAAAAAGTGATGCGGAAAATCAACCGGCAAAACCCGCTGAGACCAGCCCTGCATTAACGCCTCAAGTTAAGCCCAAGCCAGAACCTAAACCAGAGCCGAAGCCAGAACCTAAGCCGGTAACTAAACCTGAGCCTAAACCAGTTCAGGAGACCGCTAAACCTGAGGTTACTGCGCCTCAAGGGAAAGCTTATATCGTTCAGCTTGGCGCATTGAAAAATGCCTTAAAAGTGGAAGAGATTGTTGTAAAATTGCGACTTTCAGGCTATCAGGTATATACCGTACCTTCGTCGCCAGCGAATGGCCAGTTAACGCGTATTTTTGTTGGACCTGATGCGTCACGGCAGAAATTAGAAAATGCTTTGGTTGAATTAAAATCTATATCAGGATTAGAGGGGCAAATTAGGCCTTATAAACCCTAAACTAAAAAAATAGAAAAATCACAGTGTTCTGATGGATATACTAACTAATTGCGGCGACTATGAATTTTATTTTCGTCGCTATTTTTTTTAATTAGTTAAAAATTTGGTTACGCAAACGTTTTCGTTTTCTGTTAAAATGCATCCAAGCCTTGCTGGGTGTTCTAATTGTGGAATAAAAAATGAGTTGGATAGACTACGTCATTATCGCCATTATTGGCTTCTCAGCATTGGTGAGCCTGATCCGGGGTTTCGTTCGTGAGGCATTATCGCTAATTTCTTGGGGTTGTGCTTTTTTTGTTGCTAGCCAGTTTTATCCTTACTTAGCGGAATATTTTACCCGCTTTGATGATATCTTGGTTAGAAATGGAATTGCGATTGCCGCACTCTTTATTGCGACGCTGATCGTTGGAGCCGTTGTTAACTATGTAATTAGTTCATTGGTCGAACGAACCGGGCTTTCAGGTACAGATCGTGTTCTGGGGATCTGTTTTGGCGCGTTACGTGGTGTATTGATAGTATCTGCATTACTGTTTTTTCTCGATACTTTCACCCCATTACCTCAAAGTGAGGAGTGGCAGCGTTCTGAGCTTATCCCGCAGTTCAGTCATATAATCAGGTGGTTTTTTGACTATCTGCAAAATGCGTCAAGTTTCCTGCCGGAGAATCTCTCTCCGCCTGGCTGATGAGGAAAGACTAAATGTGCGGTATTGTCGGTATCGCCGGTGTTTCACCGGTAAACCAATCAATTTATGATGCGTTAACGGTGCTCCAGCATCGTGGACAAGATGCAGCAGGTATTGCGACCATTGATGGGAACAATAATATTCGCCTGCGTAAAGCGAACGGTTTAGTAAAAGATGTATTTGAAACTCGGCATATGCTGCGACTGCAAGGCTCCATGGGAATAGGCCATGTGCGTTACCCAACTGCGGGTAGCTCGAGTGCGTCGGAAGCACAACCTTTCTTTGTTAACTCACCTTTTGGTATCACACTGGCCCATAATGGTAATCTGACCAATGCACACGAACTCGCCAAACGTTTATTTGAAACGGCGCGCCGTCATGTAAATACCTCGTCAGACTCAGAAATCTTATTAAATGTTCTGGCTTTTGAACTTGATCGCTTCGATCATTTTCCTTTAGAGCCGGACAATGTGTTTAGTGCCATTGCCGCTATGCAGAAAGAGTTACGTGGCGCTTATGCCTGTGTAGCCCTGATCATTGGTCATGGCATGTTAGCTTTTCGTGACCCTCATGGTATCCGTCCTCTGGTTCTAGGTCGTCGGAAACTCGAGTGTGGTCGCGAAGAGTATATGGTCGCTTCTGAAAGTGTCGCTTTAGATACCTTAGGTTTTGAATTTTTGCGTGATGTAGCGCCGGGAGAGGCAGTTTATGTCACCGAAAAAGGCCAACTCTATACGCGCCAATGTGCTGAAAATCCACAATTAACTCCTTGTCTATTTGAGTATGTCTATTTTGCGCGCCCAGACTCCTTTATCGATAAAATCTCAGTGTATAACGCCAGATTGCGTATGGGTCAAAAGCTGGGAGCAAAAATAGCGCGTGAGTGGGAAGATCTGCAAATTGATGTGGTCATTCCTATTCCTGAAACCTCTTGTGATATCGCATTAGAGATTGCTCATATATTGGATAAGCCTTATCGCCAAGGCTTTGTTAAAAACCGCTATGTGGGACGTACTTTTATTATGCCGGGTCAACAAGAACGTCGTAAATCAGTACGGCGCAAGCTGAATGCCAATCGTGCTGAGTTTCGTGATAAGAATGTCCTGCTAATCGATGATTCGATTGTGCGTGGTACCACATCGGAACAAATTGTTGAACTGGCACGTGAAGCGGGTGCTAAAAAGGTCTATTTTGCCTCTGCTGCTCCTGAAGTGCGTTTCCCTAATGTTTATGGTATTGATATGCCGAATGCCAATGAGTTGATTGCTCATGGGCGAGAGGTCGATGAGATCCGCCAGTTAATTGGTGCTGATGGGCTCATTTTCCAAGAACTCGACGATCTGATTGATGCGGTACGTGAAGAAAATTCCGAGATCTCCGTGTTTGAGTGTTCTGTGTTTGATGGTATCTATGTAACTAAAGATATTGATCAAAAGTATCTCGACTATATTGAGAATCTACGCAGAGATGACGAAACCAAACTAAAAGATCAATACGAAAGTGAGCATATTGAAATCTACAATGAAGGCTAATATTTTGTCTCTGTTGTGAGCAAAATAGCGCGTAAAATGAGTCGCTTTCAATAAAATCGATTGTTCTTATCATAATGCCAGCAAATTACGCTGGCATTATTGTATAAATCGCTCTAATCCGGCTAATCAATAAAATAGAATGGCAATAAAATTTGCTGATAGGTATGATCATTCAATATGGCTTCTCGATAATGAAGAAGCTGGCTATTGCGCTATCTATGCTTGATAAGGGTTAATATGAAGAAGTTAATCATCGGTCTGACCGGTGCCAGTGGGGCAATTTACGGTGTGCGCTTATTGGAAGTGCTAAAACCGCTAGCAGATGTAGAAACTCATTTAGTAATCAGCGCTGCGGCACGCCAGACATTAGCTTTAGAAACCGCTTATACGTTGAAAGATGTGCAAGCGCTGGCCGATCACACCTATGATAATCGCGATATCGCTGCGGCGATTTCATCCGGCTCTTTTCGTGTCGCTGGCATGGTAATTATGCCTTGTACTATGAAAACCTTATCAGGGATCGTCAATAGCTATACGGATACCCTAGTAACCCGAGCAGCAGATGTCGTTCTTAAAGAAGGTAAAAAGCTGGTGTTAGGCGTAAGAGAGACGCCATTACATATTGGCCATCTACGTTTAATGGTGCAAGCAGCGGAACTGGGCGCGGTGATCATGCCACCTATGCCTGCATTTTACCATCAGCCGCAATCAATAGATGATATTGTGAATCAAACGATTAATCGGTTGTTAGATCAGTTTGATATCGATCTTGAGCAGGATCTCTTTGCCCGTTGGCAAGGGGCTAAATAACCATTATAGCAGGGGGCTCTTCTCTTGATGAATAATGATATCCTCTAATGCATCAGTGAGCTGATTAAATTGGAAGATAAAACCAGCTTGTTGTAAACGATATGGAATAGCTTGCTGCCCAGTTAACACCAGAACTGCCGCTTCTCCCATCATCGCTTTGATCGCGAATGCAGGGGCGCGCATAAAAGTCGGCCTATGTATGACTTTGCCTAGTTGAGCGGCAAATTGCGCATTCTGAACTGGGTTGGGGGCAGTGAGATTGAAAGGGCCTGACAATGTCGGTGTATCAAGTAAAAAACAGATAGCTCGCACCATATCATTGATATGTATCCAAGGCATAAATTGTTTGCCGTGACTAATTGGTCCACCTAATCCGAGATTAAACATCGGCAGCATTTTGGGTAGGGCGCCCCCCTTTTTGGATAAGACAATCCCTGTTCTTAGTAGGCAAACACGAGTATTTTCACTTTCAGCCTCTAAGGCCAGAAATTCCCACTGTTGGCATAATTGATGTGTGAACTCTTGTTTGGCTTGCGTTGTTTCAGTCACCAAGTTTTGTTCTTGATTACCATAATAACCGACTGCTGAACCTGAAATAAATACGCTAGGAGGTGATTGACTGGCTTGGATTAATTGAGTGAGTTTTTCTGTTATTTTCCACCGGCTTTCACATAAACGATTTTTCTGTTTTGGCGTCCAACGTTTATCTGCGATTGGTTCTCCAGCTAAATTAATCACAGCATCAAACTCATCAAGTGTTTTCACATCTTGGAGCGTAGATAAACAGCTGACAGCTTTACAGAAGCGACTGTAGACTTTTTGAGGAGAGCGGCTCAGCACCGTGATTTGATGCGATTGAGAAACCAAATGTTGGATTAAAAGAGTACCTATTAACCCTGTACCACCCGTAATGAGAATACGCATAACGGCTCCTCTAAAATATCTGTTTTAGTATATGATAACTATAGCATCGGAATAAAAGAGTGAAAGAGATATTTATTAAATAGGAATAAGTTTAAGATATTTGCTTATTATAATTAATAATCATAGTTATAAAAATAATAATATTTTTAGCCACATTTTAAAATATTTTAATATGTGGCTAAAGTAGAAATCACTAATCGAAAGTGCGCATAACCGCAGGACGCCGTCCTATTTCCTCTAACCAACGTTTAACCGCAGGATAATCCGCTAAATTAATTTTTTGGTGCTCATAACTTCTTGCCCAAGGGTATGCAGCGATATCGGCAATACTATATTCATTACTAGCTAAATAGGTATTTTTTTCTAATGCTTTATTTAAGACGTTATAGAGACGTATGGTTTCATCTTGATAACGTTTAATCGCATAAGGTACTTTTTCCGACGCGTAGTGATTAAAATGATGATTTTGCCCTAACATAGGCCCAAATCCACCGACTTGCCAAAATAGCCACTGAAGTTGAGAAATACGAACTCTCTGATCTTGGCTGATTAATTGAGCTGATTTTTCAGCGAGATAGAGTAAAATTTCACCCGACTCAAAAATAGAGATGGGCTTTCCACCATCGGCGGGCGTATTATCGACAATCGCTGGGATTTTATTATTTGGCGAAATAGCAAGGAACTCAGGCTTAAACTGATCACCCTTGCTAATATCAATAGGATGAATGCGATATAAAAGACCTGTTTCTTCAAGGAATAATTTGATTTTGTATCCGTTTGGTGTAGCCGCGTAATAAAGATCAATCATAGAAACCTCTTTAGTGAATAATGCTATTATTAAATATTAGATTATCATTTGTTCGTAATATAAAGAAGTCGCATTAAATGTGCGTTTAAGATCTTGCAAGGGACAGAGGAAAAGCATACTTTGTAGCGAATTGTTTACTGCGCGGATCGAGTAAGCATCGATAATGTTGAAAGTCGACTTAGCAGATTGACATTAAAAGGTTTTGAGGATGGAACAAGAACATAGCGAAGTGGTTGAATGGGTGGATATTGTTGATGAAAATAATGATGTCATTGCACAGGCAACACGTCAGCAGATGCGGGCTCAAAATCTGCGTCATCGGGCTACCTATATAGTAGTGAGTGACGGCATGGGCAAAATACTTGTTCAACGCCGGACAGAAACCAAAGATTTTTACCCCGGCTTGCTTGATGCAACCGCAGGTGGTGTTGTCACCAGTCATGAAACCGTTTTAGAAGCGGCAAAGCGTGAAGCGGAAGAAGAGCTCGGAATTGCCGGTGTGCCTTTTGCTGAGCACGGTCTCTTCTATTATGAAGAGGTGGGTTGCCGTACTTGGGGCGGGCTCTTTAGCTGTGTGAGCCACGGTCCTTTTGCTTTGCAAGAGGCTGAAGTGGTTGAGGTTTTTTGGTTAACACCGGAAGAGATCACCGCGCGTTGTGATGAATTCACCCCGGATTCATTAAAAGCACTATCACTTTGGCTGACTCGAAATAACGAATTTAGTAAAGCGATTCGTTGTACAGATAAAAGTGAATAATTAATTACCATATTTAAACCTAGGGCAGCGTAAGTTGCCCTATTTTTTTGCATAAACATCCAACGTGATCCATTGTACACTCAAATAAATGATATATATTTATAACTATTGATTATAAATATAGTGTTTTTTATCCTGATATAATCCGCATATTGATAACGGGATTTTTGAATAAATTGACTAAAAATACAAATAAATCAAATTGATAAAATTATGCTATGGCAGGGGAATGGGTAAAAATGAGTGATAATATCGAGTTAGCTATATTAAAAAAACAACATTTGATTGATGTAACAGCTAAAGCACGCCAAATCATGGAGCGTGACAATATTAACGCTTTAGTGGCGACTGTGGGTGATAATTTCTATCATTTAACCGGTTTTGCCAGCTTTTTCATGTACACCTTTCGTCAAACGGGCTCTGCGATTGCGGTACTTTTCCGTGATCCTACAGTCCCATCACTGGTTATAATGAATGAATTCGAAGCCTCTGGATTACAATTGGATATGCCGAATGCGGTGATAAAAACATTCCCTATTTGGGTTGATGTTGACGATCCTTATAATCCAGACAATGGCAAAATCGTAAAAGAGCGTCCAATATCTGGGCCGATTGAAACCATTTTTAATATGCTAAGAAGTGCGCTTATTGATGCTGATGTATTAGATAAGCCCATTGCGATTGAGCTTAACCAAATCTCACATTTTGGTAAAACTTGGCTGGATAAAATTATTCCAGAACTTAATTTAGTTGATTCAACGCCTGTTTTTAATCAATTACGCATGATCAAAAGTGAATGGGAGATCCATCACCTAAGAAAAAGTGCAGAAATTACTGAATACGGCATTCAACAGGCGAGTAAAATTATTGCTGAAGGCTGTACCTCAGCGCAATTAACGGCTGCATTTAAAGCGGCGGTTATGCTGTATCCAGAAACCAATTATAGTCGTTTTAATTTGATCTCGGTGGGCAGTGAGTTTGCGCCAAAATTATTAGCGGAAGATTATCCCGCGAAAAAAGGTGATCTGATTAAATTCGATTGTGGAGTAGATGTTGTTGGCTATGGTGCTGATATTGCACGTACATTTGTGGTCGGTGAGGCTAATCAGACAATACAGGCTATTTATCAGACCATCCATAAAGGTCATGAATATATGCTTAGCCAAATTGCGCCGGGGGTAAAATTAAGTGAAGTATTTAATAATACCATGGCACTGATTAAATCCTCTGGGTTACCCCATTATAATCGCGGTCATTTAGGTCATGGCGATGGAGTCTTTGTTGGCCTAGAAGAAGCCCCATTTGTCAGTGCCAGTGCGACTGAGGTCTTTCTGCCCGGAATGGTGATGAGCCTAGAAACACCCTATTATGGCAAAGGGGTTGGCGGTATTATGATCGAGGATATGCTGCTGGTGACTGAAACGGGCATTGAAATGCTCAGTCATCTGCCTAGAGCGTTAATCTCACTATAATAATTTGATAAAAAAGAGAAAACTAAGATGAGATGGTATCATTTTTTAACCGTTTTTCCGCTGTTAGCGCTGACAATCGGCATCTATTATGCGAATCGTGTCGAACCTTTTATTATGGGATTGCCTTTTTTGATGTTTTGGATTGTCAGTTGGGTGGTTATTACTGCATTAATTATGCTGTTAATTAATATATTAGATTCTAAACACAGTAAGGAAGAATAATGAGCTCAGCATTGATTATAATTGCATTATTTTTCCTGCTAAGTATCTATTTGGCATTAAGATCGAAAAAAGGCAAGGTGATGGACCACGAAGGCTGGTCCGTAGGAGGCCGTAGTTATGGCGCTCTGTTAGTTTTTCTACTCAGTGCCGGAGAAATCTACACAACCTTTACCTTCTTAGGGGGGAGCGGCTGGGCTTATGGTAAGGGGCCGGCGATCCTCTATACACTGGCAGTCAATGCCTTTATGGGGATATTCCTCTATTGGGTTCACCCACGGGTTTGGCGCTTTGCTAAAGAGAATCAAGTACGCTCAATTTCAGATTTTTTTGCGGTAAAATATAACAGTCAGGGACTAGGTTTGTTAATCAGCTTAATCTCAATTGCGGCTATGGTGCCACTGTTTGTCTTGCAGCTCAAAGGGTTGGGAATTATTGTATCTCAAGCCTCTTATGGCGCAATCCCCTCAGATGTGGCTATTTGGATTGGTATTGTAGCCGTTACTTTATTTGTAATGATTTCCGGTATTCATGGCTCCGCATGGACAGCTGCGCTGAAAGATCTAATGATCTTATTAGTAGTGTTATTTATCGGTATTTATATTCCGCTCCACTATTACGGTGGATTTGGTGAAATGTTTAGCGCTATTGATACAGCAAGTCCCGGTTTTCTGACTTTCTCTGAAAAAGGACTGAATATACCTTGGTATATTTCAACCATCTTTTTATCCGTTATTGCTTATTTCTGTTGGCCACACTATATGGCGGCGGTATTTACGGCAAAAGATACCAAATCATTAAAACGAAATAGTATTTTGATCCCTGCCTATAGCTTAATTATGTTATTTGCTTTCTTTGTCGGTTATGCGGCCATTTTACAAATTCCACATTTAGAAGGTTCTGCGGTAGATTTATCGTTATTTGAAATATCAAAATCAACCTTTTCGCCTGCTGTTGTTGGCTTAATTGGTGCGGCGGGTATGTTAACGGCATTAGTTCCAGGCTCGATGTTATTATTGACTACCGCTAATATGTTGGGTGGCGTGCTGCAAAAAGCCTTTAATGTAAGTGAGAAAAAACGACAATCAGGAATAGTTGCACGTTATATGGTGCCAGTTGTTGCTTTGACTAGCCTCTATTTTATCTTCTATAGCAATGACACTCTGGTGGCTATTATGTTATTAGGAGTTAATATTGTGGCTCAGTTCTTCCCTGCCTTAATAATGAGTTTTAGAAAGCATAATCCATTAACTGCATGGGGGGCATCTGCGGGAATTATTGCTGGTGTTATTTTATTAACCTTCACCTATATTGAACATATTTCAATGTCCCATCTGGTACCTTGGTTGGGCTATGGTATGGATCATATGAATATAGGTATTGCTGCATTTGTGGTTAATGTGGCTGTGGCGCTAGTCGTATCGCTATTTACTAAAAAAGCTTAGACTCAGCTGACTTAATAATAGATGCTTATAATGATATTTAGGGTTATAAGCATCTATTTAAGATAAGTGAATGCTACTCATTATTGTATTTGTTATAAAATAGAGTGTTATTCATCTCATTATCAGTGTGTATGCTAGTAGAGTAAAATTCACAATTAGAATAGGAAATTAACATTTTATTTGATTCACAGTTAATATTTATTATTACTTCATTTTCATTTTCATTTTTATTTTCATTTTCATTTTCATTTTTAGTATATACAGGGCAATGAAAATCTCCTGATGTTATAAACCCTTTACCATCAAGGGTTGTAAAAATAATTTGCCAATAATCCATGCTGGAAGTCGGGTTAATATTAGATTTAAAATTTAACACGCTTGTTACTAGCATTTCATTTTTTATCGAATGTATAAATTCATATTTATGTGTGTTCTCAAATCGTTCTGTAATATCACCCTCCCAATGACTTATCATCAGCATTTTTATTTCTTCACCCCAAGTGTTTTCAATATCAACAGAACAATCTTGTATATAAAGCATGACCACCTCCAAATAAAAATAATTTATTTATATTATAAATAGTTATCTCTTTGTCTTATTATAGTGATTTTTAATTTTTGTAATATAACATGTAGGCACTAAATCAATACAAACATAAAATATATTCTACTATTAATTTATATTCCCATAACCGACAGATATTTGATCTTACATTCGTTTCTATCATAGAATCTAAAGTGAAAATAAACTATTGCAATATCTTTTTACTGGAGATAAGATGCGTTCGATTTTTCAAATAAACCCATAAACTGCGAGGAGGTAAATTATGACAACTATTAGATTAAATACTCTTTGCGGGCATATCCAGAAGTAACCTCCCTATTTCTCCTGTTGTTGCCTGCCAATTCATCTTAATTTTGTTAAGTTAATATAGTTACACCTAAAATAATTCAAGATGCGAGAAGATGCTAAGCTTGATATTGCAACTTGAAATATGATGGGTATGAATAGGTTGGTATATGGGCAATTATGTTCATCATCTATCTGATCGCGTCTCCTATATCGCATCAGAATCTACATGGATCGAAAGTAGTGCGATCCAACAATTACAAACAACCGCTAATTTAGCCGATATGGCTTATGTCGTTGGTATGCCGGATCTGCATCCGGGCCGTGGCTATCCGATTGGCGCCGCATTTTTTTCAGTTAACCGCTTCTATCCTGCATTAGTGGGTAATGATATCGGTTGTGGAATGACACTATTCCAAACTGAAATAAAAAGTAATAAATTAAATTTAGATAAGCTGGAAAAGCAGCTGTATCAAATGACTGATTTTGCCTCAGCGCAATGGCTGGCCGATCATCTTCCTGATGAGATGCAATCACATATTTTTGCTTCATCATTAAGCTCAATCGGCAGCGGCAACCATTTTGCTGAGTTTCAACAAGTTGATTTAGTGGTTAATGAACAGCTATTTATAAATTCTGGGTTAAATTCCAAGCAGCTGTTGCTATTAGTTCATAGTGGTTCGCGAGGACTTGGGCAGTCAATTTTACAACAGCATGTGCAACAATTTAGCCATAATGGGGTAGTTGAAAATAGCCCTGAGGCGAATGAATATTTAGCGGCACATCAAGATGCACTTAATTTTGCTGAAGTTAATCGCAAGCTTATTGGATTAAGAATGCTGCAGCAAGTGAGAACAGAGGGTCAACAACGACTTGATGTGAATCATAATTTGGTTGAACCTTGTACTATCAATCAGTTAGACGGTTGGTTGCACCGCAAAGGCGCGACACCTGCCAATCAGGGTTTAGTGGTCGTTCCCGGCTCTCGCGGCGATTATAGTTATGTGGTGAAGCCGATTGCGTCGGAAGTGAGTCTAAATTCATTAGCTCATGGCGCCGGGCGCAAGTGGATGCGTACTGAGTGTAAAGGGCGTTTATCTCACCGCTTTACGCCATTACAACTTTCGCGCACTTCATTGGGTAGCAGAGTGATTTGTGCAAATAAACAGCTGATTTATGAAGAAGCGCCTCAATCCTATAAATCGATCGAGACTGTGATTGATAGTATGGCGCAAATAGGATTAATTGAGGTTGTTGCACGTTTAAAACCAGTTATGACTTATAAAACCAGTGGTGAGAATCAATGATTTTACTTCAATTCTCATCCGCTCAGGGACCTGAAGAGTGTTGTATTGCGGTAAAAAAAGCACTGGATTACTTTCTTCAGCTAATGGAAAAACAACAGATTTCTGCTTCACTGATTGAGACTGTCCCTTCAAAGCAGGGGCTAAAGTCGGCTTTGGTTTCTATCGAGGGCGATAGCGCAGAAAATATCGCCAATCAGTGGTGTGGCACTTTACAATGGCAGTGTGTTAGTCCATTACGACCCAAACATAAACGCAAAAATTGGTTTTTTGGTATCAGGCGTTTTGAGCCACTTGATGAAATTACCGATAATGAAATTGTGTTTGAGAGTATAAAATCGCAGGGGCCGGGTGGGCAACATGTCAATAAAACCGAGTCGGCGATCAGAGCTAAACATTTAGCCACTGGTATTACGGTTAAAGTGCAATCTGAGCGTAGTCAGCATGCTAACAAAAAATTAGCGCGTCAGTTAATTGCTTGGCATCTTGAAGAGTATCAATCAAAGCAGCAATTAGCGCTAAACAGTGAACGGCATAATTCTCATCATCAGCTTGTGCGCGGTGAATCGATACTAACCTTTAGTGGAATGTCTTTTAAGCCGAGTTAAGCTAGATAAAGATAAAAAATAAGAGCATCCAATGGATGCTCTTTCAGTTTAAACTACTTACAGAGTGACAAATAAGTAACTGTTATTTTGCCGCCGCTGCTGCTTCTGCTTGCGCTGCTTGGATTGCAGTCAGTGCGACTGTATAAACGATATCGTCAACCAGTGCACCACGAGACAAGTCATTTACTGGTTTGCGCATGCCTTGTAGCATAGGTCCAATAGAGACTAAGTCAGCAGAGCGTTGTACCGCTTTATAAGTTGTATTACCAGTATTTAAGTCAGGGAAGATAAAGACAGTGGCTTTACCTGCAACTGGTGAGTTAGGCGCTTTTGATTTCGCCACATCAGCCATAACTGCAGCATCATACTGTAAAGGTCCGTCGATAATTAAATCTGGACGTTTCTCTTTCGCTAACTTAGTTGCTTCACGGACTTTATCTACATCAGTACCCGCACCAGAATTACCTGTTGAGTAGGAGATCATAGCAACACGTGGCTCGATACCAAAGGCTTTAGCTGAATCGGCAGATTGAATAGCGATTTCAGACAGTTGCTCAGCTGTTGGATCTGGGTTGATTGCACAGTCACCGTAAACAAAGACTTGCTCAGGTAACAGCATAAAGAACACAGATGATACCAGTGAGCTGCCCGGTGCCGTTTTGATCAATTGAAGTGGCGGACGAATAGTATTGGCAGTCGTATGGATCGCGCCTGATACCAGACCATCAACTTCATTTTTCTCTAGCATCAGAGTACCGAGAACAACGTTATCTTCCAGTTGTTCGCGCGCAACCACTTCTGTCATACCCTTACTTTTACGTAATTCGACCAGGCGTGGAACATAGATTTCGCGTACTTTAACCGGATCAACGATTTCAATACCTGTACCCAGCTCGATACCTTGAGCGGCAGCAACACGGCGGATCTCTTCTGGATTACCCAGTAATACGCAACTTGCAATACCGCGTTCCGCACAAATAGAGGCCGCTTTAATGGTACGTGGCTCTTCGCCTTCAGGCAGTACTACACGTTTGCCCGCTTTACGTGCTAATTCGGTTAACTGATAACGGAATGCAGGTGGAGACAGACGATTTGGACGCTCAGAATCAGCAACTAAGGATTCGATCCAGTCACTGCTAATATGGCGAGCCACATAGTTTTGAATTTGTTCGATACGCTCATGGTCATCGACAGGCACTTCAAGACTGAAACTTTGCAGGCTCAGTGAGGTTTGCCAAGTATTTGAATTGACTATAAACACAGGTAAGCCAGTTGCGAAAGCTTGATCGCACAGTTTACGAATAGGCTCGTCAATTTTATATCCGCCAGTCAGTAAGATAGCACCGATTTCAACGCCGTTCATTGCTGCTAAGCAGGCAGAAACCAATACATCAGGACGGTCAGCTGAAGTGACTAACAGTGAACCAGGGCGGAAATGTTCGAGCATATGTGGAATGCTACGGGCACAGAAAGTGACTGATTTAACGCGGCGAGTTTTAATTTCACCTTCATTAACTACAGTTGCACCCAAGTGCTTAGCCATATCAATCGCACGAGTCGCGATTAGGTCAAAGTTCCATGGGATAGAAGCTAAAACAGGCAGTGTGCTGTTTTCTGTCAGATCTTTTAGGTCAATATTGGCGATAGTCGCTTTAGTTGAGTCATCAAAAATCTCAGATAGGTCAGGACGCGTACGACCTTGCTCATCAACAGGAGCGTTAACTTTATTAACGATCACGCCAATGATGCTTTCATTACGACGGCCACCAAACTCATTACGAACCAGCTCTAAGCGCTCATTCATGACGGCAACATTGTTATTACCCGGTGCAGTAACAAATACAATTTCTGCGCCTAAAGTTTTAGCAATATTATAGTTCAGTGACTGTGCAAATGGATGTTTACGTGTTGGCACTAGACCTTCGATCAGAATAACTTCTGAATCTTTGGTATTTTGGTGATAACGCGCAACAATTTCTTCCATCAATACATCTTTCTGGTTGCTGGTCAGTAGTGACTCAACATAATCCATATTTAATGGTTCTATGATGGTATTGCTTGAGTGGGCACGCAGAACTTCTGTCGTCTGGTCTTTTTTACCACTGATGCGCGGTTGAGCGATGGGTTTGAACATGCTCAGACGAACACCTTTCTGTTCCATCGAACGTACGACACCCAGACTGACGCTGGTTAAACCAACGCTGGTGCCGGTCGGGATTAGCATAATTGTACGGGACACGGAAACCTCTTCTATCGTTTACTCTTGATGTAAAACAGAACCGCCAGCGTGGGCTGGCGGTGTTTATTCTTTTATGCAGTTAAACGCGCAGAATCTTGTGCGATAACCAGCTCTTCATTGGTTGGGATAACCAGTGCAGGGCGGCTGCCATCTTTGGTGATCACGCCATCTTTGCCGAAACGAGCGGCTAAGTTACGTTCGTGGTCATATTCAAAACCAAGTAGAGACAGTTTTTTCAGTGTTAATTCACGTACATGCGCAGAGTTTTCACCAATACCACCGGTGAAGACGATAGCATCAAGACGGCCTTCCATCAGTGCACAGTAAGCACCAACATATTTAGCTAAACGGTGACAGAAAACATCCATTGCACGTTTTGCATCGGCTTTAGTCTCGTAGTTATCTTCAACATAACGACAGTCACTTGTCACGCCAGTCAGACCCAGTAAACCAGACTCTTTGGTTAACATAGTATTGATTTGAGCAACGCTCATGCCCATAGCATCATGTAAATGGAACATAATTGCTGGGTCGATATCACCACTGCGTGTTCCCATGACCAGACCTTCAAGTGGGGTTAAACCCATTGAAGTATCAACAGATTTACCGTTAACAATCGCAGTCACAGAACCACCATTGCCGAGGTGGCAAGTGATTACGTTTAAATCATCAATAGATTTGTTGAGCATTTTTGCTGCTTCACCAGCAACATAGCAATGGCTTGTACCATGAGCACCGTAACGACGAATACCATGCTCTTTATAGAGGTTGTACGGCAGTGCATATAAATAAGCTTCTTCAGGCATAGTCTGATGGTAAGCAGTATCAAATACCGCCACGTTTTTACCAATCAGATGTGGGAAGGCTTTTTTCGCTTCAGCAATACCAATTAAATGCGCTGGGTTATGCAGAGGCGCAAATGGGACAGCGGCTTCGATACCTGAAATTACGTCGTCATTGATCAGTACTGATGAAGTGAATTTCTCACCACCATGTACGATACGGTGACCAATAGAGGTAATTTGAGCAGATAACTCAGGTTTTTCAGCAAGAATGGTGTTTACAATGAAATTGAGTGCTTCGCTATGTGCAGCGCCAGCGCCTAAAGCAGCTTCATGTTTTGCGCCATCCATTTTCCATTTCAGGCGTGCTTCAGGCAGGTTAAAGCACTCAGCTAAACCGGATAAATATTCTTCGCCATTTGCAGGGTCGATGATAGCAAATTTCAGTGAGGAGCTACCGCAGTTTAGAACCAGTACTAGCTTACTTGACATGTAAGTACCTATTGTTGTTTGTTAGCGTAATAGTCACCTTGCTGTACTACACCTTTTTAGTCAGGAGTAACACAAAAGCAAGAGGACTTTATATGAGTAAAATGGTTTATTAGTAATCTAAAGACTAGCGCATTTGCTGACTGATGTTTCATGATTGATATCATCATTCATGAGGAAAACATGAAAATAACAGTCAAGATAACGCATATGGGGTTTTTTATGTCTATTATATATCCGATTTTTTTATCTGTGGGATAATTTGACGATTATCACACTTTTAGACTAAAAATAACGAATAATCCCCGATATTTTGTTAATTAAGCGGTTCGACATCAGTAAATGATAGCGTCTTATGGCTAGAAAAACAAAATATACTTAATTCTACTAAAAATATTTTATTCTTTGTATGAATTTTTTAATAATTATAGATAAAATTGATTGCGATCATAAGCTGGGGGAAATTTTCACGCCAATTAAAGCCAGATAGGGGGTTAATTGGGCATAACAGACACTTGCTTAGTTGATAATAGGTGATAATCATGGGTCTCGAAAGGCTAAAGATGAAAAGTTATCTGCTTAAATGTAAACCTATCAGCTTGTTGTTGTGAAAAGGAGTATACTAATAGTAAATATATTGATTAGAAGTCGATGCTCTACCAACCGCATTTTAAGTACAGGACGTGATAATGAAAACTCAACCAGCGCCGAACCCCAATTTTTTAAAAAAATTACGATTAGGTAAGCAATATATGAGTATTTATCCACTCGAACCTAAATTAGGCGCTATTTTTCCTGAAAATAGAATGATCAAAGCGACGCGTTTTGGCATCCGCTTTATGCCGCCTATCGCTGTTTTTATTCTAGCGTGGCAAATGTCATTAAATGGCGAACTGGGGCCTGCTGTAGCCACCGCACTATTTGCCTGTAGTTTGCCCATTCAAGGATTATGGTGGTTAGGTAAACGTGCATCCACACCTCTGCCTGTTAGTTTGCTAACTTGGTTCTATGAAATCCGCGAAAAATTTGTTGCCGCTGGCCTGAGTGTTGCGCCAATTGAAAATCAACCCACCTACTTATCATTAGCTGAGTTACTTAAAAAAGCTTTTAAGCAGCTAGATCGATCATTTATCGAAGATATTTAAGCTAAGCATTAGGATTAAATACCGATTAAACAATAAGTAAGATAGAATCCCTCTCTAGATCAATAAAAAGTTCGTTTTGACTGTCCATCAACAATGTTGAGTGCGAAGATAATAAAAATTTTTCTTGAGGAGATTCATGATGGAAATGACTAATGCCCAACGATTAATCCTATCAAATCAATATAAAATGATGACGATGCTCGATCCTGATAATGCCGAGCGCTATCGTCGTAAGCAAACCATTATTGAGCGTGGTTTTGGGCTGCAATTAAGAGAGCTTGATCGCGATTTTGGCGAGCTGAGTGAAGATACGTGCCGCACTATTATTAATGTGATGGAGATGTATCATGCATTGCAGGTCTCCCATGAAAATCTAAAAGAGAGTGCGGGTGTCGATCCTCGTCGTATGCAATTTCTTGGTTTTGATGCCGCCACAGAAGCTCGTTATTTGAGTTATGTGCGTTTTATGGTGAATACGGAAGGGCGTTATACTCATTTTGATAGTGGTACTCATGGCTTTAACTCACAAACCCCTATGTGGGATAAGTATGTGAGAATGTTGAGTATTTGGATATCATGTCCACGTCAGTATCATTTATCAACAGTTGAAATTAATCAGATTATCAACGCTTAATTGCGATAAGGGGCATATAAGTGACATTAACAGGAAAAGGTTTTTTGTTTGATTTGGATGGCACATTGGTCGATTCTCTGCCTGTGGTTGAACACTGCTGGACACTCTTTGCCAAGCAGCAGGGTATTGATCCCGATGAAGTTATGCAATTTATTCATGGCAAACCTGCTCTTGAGTCGCTACGTCACTTTATGCCCCATGCAACTGCTGATGAGATCGAAACGACATTTCGTTGGTTAGAGCAATTAGAATCAACGGAAACTAAGGGTATTAGCGCCTTACCGGGCGCCATTTTATTGTTAAATCGATTAAATGAATTGAATATCCCTTGGGCGATAGTGACTTCAGGAACTGTGCCAATAGCTACTGTTCGTCAAAAAGTTGCCGGATTAGCCGAGCCTAAACATTGGGTGACCTTTGAAAAGGTGAAGCAGGGTAAACCCGCTCCTGACCCTTTTTTATTAGGTGCCGAGTTACTGGGTTTAGCGCCTGAGGATTGTATTGCCGTCGAAGATGCGCAAGCAGGTATCCATTCAGCCCTCACTGCGGGTTGTCAGGTTATTGCCGTCCATGCCCCTGAAGATCTACCGCGTCGAGATGAAATTAGCTTAATTGTTAATTCACTTTCTGAATTAACACTCTCTCGCTCAGATTTGACCAAAGATTTTATAATTTCGCATAATTAAGTCACGCATTTAGTGTTTAATCAAAGATTTTTGCTGTGAAAAATGGTTAACTAAACGAAATTAATGACACTGTTGTTCATTTCGATGATAGGGGCCATTTTGAACGGAGAACTATTGTGGGTTTTAACCCTACTCTTCATAGCTATTGTGCTTTTCACCACCAACAAAGTCAGAATGGATGTTGTGGCTTTGCTTGTCATTGTCGCTTTTGTTATCAGTGGGACACTCACGGTAGAACAAGCGTCCGCAGGGTTTAGTGATCCCAACGTTCTACTTATTGCCGCGCTATTTGTTATCGGCGATGGCTTAGTTCGCACGGGTGTCGCCTATCAAATGGGTGAATGGCTGGTTCGCGTTGCGGGCAGTAGCGAAAGTAAAATGTTAGTCTTCTTGATGCTGACAGTGGCAGGCTTGGGTGCCTTTATGAGTTCCACTGGCGTCGTCGCGATATTTATCCCCGTTGTGCTTAGCGTTGCTTCCCGAATGAAAATCTCCCCCGGCCGCCTGATGATGCCATTAGGATTTGCTGGATTGATCAGTGGTATGATGACCTTGGTCGCCACGCCACCCAATATGATCGTCAATAGTGAGCTGGTGAGGGAAGGGCTACAGGGATTTCACTTCTTCTCTATTACGCCAATTGGGTTATTGATTCTGATTGCGGGTATCGCCTATATGTGGGTGGCGCGCCGTTGGTTAGGCTCAGCGACGCCCGATAATGGCCCTGAGCGCTATCAACGTACTTTCCGTGACTTGATCCGTGATTATAAACTGACGGGTAGGGCTCGCCGCTTAGCACTGCGCAAAGGCTCGCCACTGATTGGACACTCACTCGATGAGCTGCATCTGCGTTCTCGCTATGAAGCTAACGTAGTGGGGATTGAACGTTGGCGCAAATTTCGCCGTGTGATGGTCAGCGCTACCGGTGGTACTGAACTACGCGAGCGGGATGTGCTATTGGTGGATATCTCCGTTAGTGATGATGAATTACGTAAATTCTGCCATGAGCAGATGCTTGAACCTATGATTTTACGCGGTGACTATTTTTCCGATCAATCACGTGATGTGGGAATGGCGGAAGTGTCGATGAATCCAGATTCGGATTTATTGGGCAAAAGTATAAAAGAGATTAAATATCGTACGCGATATGGCCTAAACGTGGTAGGAATACGGCGGGGCGGTGTTGCTTTAGATGGTAAATTAGTTGATGAACCTCTGCAACTTGGTGATATTTTGCTGGTTATCGGTGACTGGAAGTTAATTCGAATTTTATCAAGCAAAAAACGTCATTTTATCGTGCTTAATTTGGCGGCAGAAGTGGAAGCGGTGGCTCCTGCCTCTTCTCAGGCGGCGCATGCACTCTTCTGTCTCGCTTTGATGGTTGCTATGATGGTAACCAATGAAATTCCCAATTTCGTTGCCGCTTTGATCGCTTGCCTATTAATGGGTAAGTTTCGTTGTATCGATATGGAAAGTGCTTATAAATCTATCCACTGGCCAAGTATTATCTTAATTGTTGGTATGATGCCTTTTGCGCTCGCCTTGCAAAAAACCGGTGGTATCGCGTTGATTGTGCAGTTATTAATGGATGTGGCGGGTGATATGGGGCCGAGGATCATGCTACTGTGTCTCTTTATTTTGTGCGCAACTATAGGGCTGTTTATTTCCAATACAGCCACTGCGGTGCTGATGGCGCCAATTGCCATCGCTGCGGCTAATCAGATGGAGGTTTCACCTATGCCATTTGCTATGGTGGTCGGTGTTGCGGCATCTGCGGCCTTTATGACGCCCGTCTCTTCGCCTGTTAATACCCTTGTATTGGGCCCCGGCGGCTATAAGTTTTCTGATTTCTTAAAATTAGGTGTACCTTTCACCTTTATTGTTATGCTGATTAGCATTGCAGTAATTCCTATCTTATTTCCTTTCTAATAACAAATAACCCTACTAATGGTAATGATAAATTAGTGGGGTTATTTATTGTTCAATAAGTAAATAAATTTTATGTAATTAAGTTTAATTATCGAGATATCATTAGTTAATATTTATTTTTTTTAAGACAACAGCCATTATTATTTCTCTTTTCAATCCAAAGGAGAATCATAATGAATGATTTTTGGCATCCTAAAGAGAAACGAACTGGATTAATATCATTTGAGAATTTTTGGGGTGAAAGACTTTCATGGGTGAAAATAACTCACTATCTTGATAATCTCATCCATGTTAATTATTGGAATAAACATTTTTATATAATCGAAGATATAGAAGATAAAGAAGTGAGAAACAATTTATTTGCATTTGATTATGATGTTGGCTCAGATTCTTATTTTAATTATTGGCAATTAGAAATAATTACTGAAAAGGGCCGTAAATACAAAACAAAAGAGCGTTTTTATTGTTCATTAAGTTACGATGATGATGGAAAAGTGATACTCAGTGTTAATGGTGATTCCAAACGTATGTATGTGTATTTTTCTTCCTCTTCCAGTTGCTCAACGGCTTTAAAATCAGCATAACAAAGAATCAAATTTAGTGAAGAACAGCCTAATAAGCGCCCGAATTATTCAGGCGTAATATTGGCTTGATACTAATCAATTATCAGTAATTAAAATTAATTGCTGATTTCATCGAGTGATAAGCTAAATCCAGGAATAAATATTTCCATAAAATATTCCATTTCTGGGCTATTTCTATCAGCTAATGTTTTTTCTAAGCGCTTTTTGGCTAAAGTAAATTCACTATTTCCCGCTGCTAATTCTTCTAAGCATTTTAGATAGGCACATAAAGAATCAGCTTGTTTGACCAACGCATGTTCTTCTTCAGATTGTAAATCTTCTATCACTAATGAACGAAAATCCTCTTGCAGCTCTTCCGGTAACATATCAATCAATTTTTGCTGAGCATATTTCTCTATTTTCTTATATTCATGGGCTATTTGCGGGTTATGGTATTTTATTGGCGTTGGTAGATCGCCCGTGATCACCTCGCTAGCATCATGATACATAGCTAATAGTGCGATACGCTCAGGGTTAACCTGTCCTTCAAATTTACGATTTTTAATGATAGCTAAAGCATGGGCGACAAAAGCCACTTGTAGACTATGCTCTGACACGTTTTCAGTACGCACATTACGCATTAACGGCCAGCGATTGATTAATTTCATACGGGCGATATGGGCGAAAAAGTAACTCATAGTGTCTCCTTTGCATCTAGTATGTGGCTAGTTTGAGTGAGGCTGTGTGATTTGTAAATACTTTAATTTTTAGCCATTCATCAAGATAAATTAAAGGCATTTTAATATAAATTGATAATTTATATTATTCTCTATTTAAAGATATTTGTTATTTTTAATCATAAATTCAATTTTAATAATAAATAAAAAGGCATAATATGAAGAAATCAGCAAATCTGACAATCAGAAATGGTGTTTTAAGTTTTGAAAATTACTTTGGCGAAACTTTAAGTTATGTCGAAATATATCATACTAAACGTATGTATTCAGCTATGCCTCAAGTTAGACTCTATAATATTCCAAATGAAACTAAGGTAGCTAATATATTTAACTTTAAATATCAATTAGGTTGGGGGGCATTAGTAGAATTTTGGAAGATAGCATTCTTGACAGCAAGTGGTCAACAATATAGGTCAAAAGAGGATTTTACTTGTGCTATACGCGCAGAAGATGATGGGCATGTTATTATCGGTGTTAATGGAGAATCGAAAAGAATGTATGTCTCTTTTTCATCATCTAGTAGCTGTTCAACTGGCTTGTATTAATTTTAATAGTTTAATTATAAAACAGATTGATTAAAATTATATTACCCCCAAAAGAAGGTAATATAATTATTAACGAATAACTTATTGACGATAATTTTCTAAGAAACGGCCAATCTTATTAATAGCCATCTCTAATTCATCTACACGCGGTAATGTTACTATACGGAAATGATCTGGCTCAGGCCAATTAAAAGCAGTACCATGCACCAATAATACTTTTTCTTGTAATAAGAGATCTAATATAAATTTTTGGTCATCATAGATATTAAAACGTTTTATATCTATTTTAGGAAACATATAGAGAGCGCCTTGTGGTTTAACACAAGAGAGTCCCGGAATTTCATTAATGAGTTCCCAAGCACGATTACGCTGTTCATATAAGCGACCGCCAGGATTAATAAATTCACTAATACTTTGATAGCCACCCAATGCGGTTTGAATCGCATGTTGCATCGGTACGTTGGCACATAAACGCATCGATGCCAGCATCTCTAGCCCTTCAATATAGCTTTTAGCATGTTTTTTTGGGCCATTGAGTACCATCCAACCTTGACGGAATCCAGCCACACGATAGGTTTTAGATAAACCATTAAAAGTGACTGTCAATAAGTCGGGAGCTAATGCTGCAATAGAGTGATGTTGTGCATCATCGTAGAGGATCTTATCGTAAATTTCGTCAGCAAAAATAATCAGATCATGTTGGCGTGCCAGCTCGACGATTTCCAGTAGCAGCTCTTTGGAATATACCGCACCGGTTGGATTATTGGGGTTGATAATCACAATACCACGAGTACGTGGGGTGATTTTTTTACGAATATCATCGATATCTGGCATCCAGCCTTGCTGCTCATCACAAATATAGTGAATGGCATGGCCAGAGGAGAGAGAGACAGCAGCAGTCCACAGCGGATAGTCTGGCGCAGGCACCAGCATCTCATCACCGTTATTGAGCAGCGCTTGCATGGCTTGTACGATTAACTCAGATACCCCATTACCAATATAGATATCTTCCACCGTGATATCGCGCATATTGCGTGCTTGGTAAAATTGCATAATCGATTTACGAGCTGAATACAGACCTTTAGAGTCGCAGTAGCCCTGTGAACTCGGTAAATTACGGATCACGTCAACAAGGATTTCATCTGGGGCATCGAAGCCAAAAGGTGCCGGGTTTCCGATATTTAATTTAAGTACTTTGTTGCCTTCTTCTTCTAGGCGTTTTGCTTCTTTCAATACAGGTCCGCGAATATCGTAGCAGACATTATCGAGTTTATTAGACTTTTTGATGATGTTCATAATATCTCTCACTAACCTTGCGGTTATCACAGTATAGGGATGACCCGGCGGTCATTAGCTTACCACTCTACTCTTACCTATGAAGCTTTTGAAGATCAAAGACAATTTTGGTGTAAAACATCAGTAAACACACTGATTCCCTTAATTGAATGTTAATAATATAACTAATGGCAATGCTATAAACTGATAATTTTTATTTGTAAGACTTTATATGCTAAATAAATAGCGATATTTAGTTTGCCATTAAATGATATATAGTCAATATACACCTAGCTGAGAGCGATAACTTTGTGACTAAGTGTAATTTATATTGACAAACTATTAATCAACCAAAACGTTAACCATCAAAAATAGATGGATTTAATGCTGATTTAACACCTGTCAATGATAATAACAGTCATTTATATTGCGGATTTATTAATAAATAGGATAAAAAAGGTAGTTAGACAACAGTTGTTCAAATTCTAAATGTTTCAACGTAAAATTAATTAATGTATTTACAAGGATTCAATAGCGTTTACATTAGTAATGTTACTGTTTTTGCCTATGTACAAAAAGAACATTCTCATTGGCATTGTGGTAGACACAAGATAAAAGATAGCTAGTTTTTAGAACGTTGAATAGTACAAATAGTTATAGCGTAGCTTGTTAGAAAAACGCGATTTAAAAATGATGATTAACTCATTTTACTAATAGTTAAAAATGAGATGCTCGATTTTCGCTTCTATTATGAAGATCCAAAACACCAGGTATATGTAATTATAAAGAGAATAAATGATGATAAATTCTAATCGCCCTATTATGAATTTAGATCTGGATTTGCTGCGAACCTTTGTTGCAGTTGCCGATCTAAATACATTTGCTGCCGCCGCCGCTGCCGTTTGTCGTACTCAGTCAGCGGTAAGCCAACAAATGCAACGTTTGGAACAATTAGTTGGTAGAGAGTTGTTCGCTCGACATGGGCGCAATAAGCTACTGACAGAGCATGGGCTGCAATTATTAGGATATGCTCGCCAGATCCTACGGGCAAATGATGATGCAACGGCATCTTTGGCTTTTAATGATGCCGATGGTGAGTTAAGAATCGGTGCCTCAGACGATACAGTCGATATTTTACTGCCATTCCTATTAAACCGAATTGCCTCTGTTTATCCGCGTATGGCGGTCGATATTCGGATTAAACGCGTCCAGTTTATTGAAGGCATGCTCGATAACCATGAAATTGATTTAGCGCTTACGACTGCTCGTATAAGTCATCACCCTAAAACAGCGTTGAGAACGGTTCCTGTGCTATGGCATTGCGCGGCTGATTTTCAACTGCGCACCAATGAGCCTATCCCTTTAGTGACAATGGATGAGACTAACCCATTCCGCAAACTCAGTATTGAAGCACTGGATGATGTGGGTATTCCATGGCATATCGCTTATGAAGCAGCATCTTTGCCTGCGGTGCGTGCAGCAGTCAATGCAGAAGTGGGTGTTACCGCTCGTCCGATGGAAATGCAAAATGCGGATTTACGTATTTTGGGTGAAGTTGATGGCTTGCCGCGTCTGCCAGATATTCAATATTGGTTATATAAAAATGCCGATGAGCAAAAAGAGCCAGTATTGACGGTATTTAATGCGATTGAAAATAAAAAAATCCATTATGCTTCTGCACCTATGGCAGAAGATAGTTTAAGAGCAGCTGAAACAGAAAATATTTTGTAATTTAACAACTGCTCGCTAAATAGTTTAAGAGCAGCTGAAACAGAAAATATTTTGTAATTTAACAACTGCTCGCTAAATATTGAAAAGCTGTGGCGTTACGCCGGAGCTTTTTTTTGTTTTCTAGATAAAAATATAGATTGGATAATTTGTTATATCATTACTAAACTTAAGGTTGTAATCAGCAGTAAAATAATTGTGATAGGTGTGGCAGAACAATGATTTTGTTTTTTTGTTAACAAACTGTTTTAAAGTTAACAAATGTACACTAATTAGTAGTGTGTGGAGGTGAAAATCAGTGTTAAATCGGAAGCCAGCTTCTTGATTTGACAAAAAATAATTCAATTTGGTGACTTAATGCAAATTTGTATCAATTTCGAACAGACGTTCTATTTTTTGAACAAAAGTGTGCACTTGATCAAATAAGTAAACAGAGATTATGTCCAATAAGACAGGTTTTGCCTGAGATAATGGTGTAGTAAAAACGAAGAAT
>CAUQNX010000008.1:0-158823 GCA_963519845.1 uncultured Moellerella sp.
TACCTGAAAATCAGATTGTTTTTTAATTGAGAGCGACTTCCCAGAGTGATTTATCCCCTTAGGTTGAGCAATATTTTGCTGGGAAGATGCTCATAAAAAGAATGATAATATTTAATTTAGTATAAGCATAATACGTATAATATCGCTGGTCTTTAATAAAATAGATCATGTGAATGGTCAATTATCTGAACTAAAAGTTCTTATTTATTACTCTTTTTTATCAATATTAGTACAAATTTGTTTTAATTTAATTGCGAACTGAAGTGAAAATAATTATCAAATAGTTACTCACAATTAAAACCACTTATAAAATGTAAATAAACGTGTCGGGTTGATATTTGTCAACGTAGGGAGGGGGGGCGGTATTAGATAATATTTTTCTTTTTGAGTGAAAGCAATGAACGATAAATCTAATAATATTATATCATCAGGGATAACTCGTCGGGGTTTTGTGAAAACCAGTAGCATCCTTGCTGCTGCATCACTAGTTCCAATTAATTTTTCTAGTGCTGCAGAAAACCAAGAAATAGCTAAAAATCCAGCAAATTCAGATATAGAGCGCATTGTTCCAACCTGTAGTACTTTTGACTGCGGAGGAAAATGTGATATTCGTGCTCATGTTAAAGCAGGTGTGGTTACCCAGATCACTACACGGCCAGATGATGAATTAGATCCCGATATGCCGATTATGCGCGCTTGTGTTCGTGGCCGTGGATATCGAAAATTTGTTTATCACCCTGATAGATTAAAATACCCAATGAAACGCGTGGGTAAACGTGGTGAAGGTAAATTTGAACGTATCTCATGGGATGAAGCGACAACCATAATCGCTGAAAAACTGAAAGAGATCACCGGTAAGTATGGCCCAGCATCACGCTATGTACACAATAATACTGCCGTTACTGGTGGTGTGTTCTCAGGTGATAAAATGGCTCGCCGCTTACTGAGCTTAACAGGCGGGTATCTCGAGTATTATCATTCGGTGAGTTTGGGAAATACGGTAGCAGCGACGCCATATACCTATGGTGCTGCGGCGAGTGGAAGCAGTCTTGATACACTAAGCGAAACCCCACTCGTTATTTTATGGGGACACAATCCGAACGAAACTATTTTTGGTCACACTAATCACTATTTTCAACAGATGAAACAGAATGGAACACGTTTTATCGTTGTTGACCCCCGTTATTCAGATACGGCATCTTCTCTTGCTGATCAATGGATACCTTTGCGTCCAGCCACGGACAACGCCCTGCTAGACGCTATGATGTATGTCATTATCAGTGAAAATTTGCACGATAAAGCCTTTATCGATAAATATACCTTAGGTTTTGATGAAAGTTCTATGCCTGAAGGTGTGCCAGAGAATGAATCTTTAGTGGCTTATCTGATGGGTGCAAAAGATGGTATTAAGAAAACCCCTGAGTGGGCAGAGCCTATTACTCATGTCCCCGCTGAAACCATTCGTCAGCTTGCGCGAGAATATGCAACGACTAAACCTGCTGCGCTAATCCAAGGTTGGGGCCACAACGGCACAACTGTGGTGAACGTACAGCACGTGGCTCAACCTTACTAGCGACAATTACGGGTAATGTGGGTGTTAAAGGCGGCTGGGCTGCGGGTTATGGTGGTATTGGTAGTCGTAAATATACCGCTGGGCTTGAAATGCCCGATAATCCGGTAAAAGAAAAGATTTCTATTATGAATTGGGTACAGGCGGCTGATGATGCGAGTAAGGTCACTGTTGAAGATGGGCTGAAAAATGCAACTCAGTTAAACAGCAATATTCGTATCTTATTTTCTTTAGCTGGGAATTATTTAACTAATCAGAATCCAGATATCAATCAAGCGGTTAAAGTTCTAGAAGATGAATCTAAAATCGAGTTTATCGTATCTAGTGATCTGTATCTAACACCTAGTGTGAAATATTCCGATATTGTATTACCTGAAACCAGTTTTATGGAGCGCTGGAATATCGGTGAAACCTGGGGGACGGGCAGCTATCTTATATTATCGGAAAAACTGGTTGAGCCTCTATTCGAAAGCCGCTCTGACTATGATTGGTTAAGTGATGTTGCTGCAAAATTAGGAATAGAAAAAGAGTTTACCGAAGGGCGCAGTGAAAAAGAGTGGATAATGCATATTTGGGATCAGACGGTTAAAACTAAGCCGGAAGAAAATTTCCCAACATTCGATGAGTTATTGATGAAGCGTCGCCATTTATTTAAAGATAAACCCCATATCGCTTTTGAAGATAATATTCGTGATCCGCAAAATAACCCATTTAAAACGCCATCTGGGAAAATAGAAATTTTCTCTCAGCGTCTTTATGATATGCATCACCCAGAAATTCCCGCTTTATCTCACTATGTTCCCGCTCATGAAGGGCCGGAAGATGAATTAGCGAAAAAATATCCTCTTCAATTAATTACTTGGAAAGGTAAAAACCGCGCTAACTCCACACAATATGCCAATCCCTGGTTACAAGAAGTTCAAACCCAAAAATTGTGGATCAATCCCATCGATGCTGAAAATAGAGGCATCGCACAGGGAGATGATGTCAGGATCCATAATGATCGCGGAATTTCTATCATTCCGGCAGAGATCACTCAACGCATAATGCCGGGTGTTGTTGCTATGCCTGCAGGTGCTTGGTGGGCGCCCGATAAAAATGGTATTGACCGTGGAGGTTGTGCTAACGTACTGAGTTCTAACCGAATAACCGCATTGGCAAAAGGTAACTCTCATCAAACTATGCTTGTGGAGGTTGCTAAAGCATGAGCCAATTTATAGATTATGCCCCTGTTAGTGATCGTCAACTCGGATTTTACATTGACTCAGCAAGATGCTCAGGATGTAAAGCCTGTCAGGTTGCTTGTAAAGATAAAAACAATCTAGAAGTTGGCCGCCGTTTTCGCCGTATTTATGAAGTTAAAGGCGGTGGGTTTATTGCGACTGGACAAGGTGGCGTTACTAATAATGTTTTTGCCTATACCTTGTCGATCTCTTGCAATCATTGCGATGATCCTGTTTGTACTGTGAATTGTCCTACAACAGCGATGCACAAACGTCCCGGAGATGGTATTGTGCGGGTCAATACCGACAAGTGTGTCGGTTGCGGTTATTGTGCTTGGTCTTGTCCTTATGGCGCTCCTCAGCTAAATAAAGAAACAGGTCAAATGTCAAAATGCGACTTCTGTGTTGATCTGCTGGCTAAAGGGCAACAACCGATTTGCGTAGCGACTTGTCCATTAGGAGCGATCAAATTTGGTCCAATTGATGAGCTGCGTGCCAAATATGGTAATATTAGCGAAGTCAAAGGGTTACCAGATAGAACAATTACCAATCCAAATCTCGTTATAAAACCACATCTGGGTGCTGAACAGGAGAGCAAATAATCATGCAAGAATTACCGCTCGTTATTTTCACTCTGTTGATTCAGGGGTCTGTAGGAATAACTTTTTTCACTGCATACACTTTAATGTCCTCGGCAAATAGAGCCAGTCCATTAGATAAAAAGCGTTACGCGTTACCTTTGATGTTTATCGCAGCTATCGCCGGTGGCCTCGGCTTGATCGCATCGACAATGCACTTAGGTTATCCACTGAATGCATTTTACTCGTTAACCCATTTCACGACCTCTTGGTTGAGCAGAGAAATTATTTTTGCCAGCTTATATTTGGCGGTTCTTGGGTTAGCAGTATTACTTGCATTGATCAATAAACGTATCTCCAAACCTTTATTGCTACTTGCCGCATTACTGGGAGTGATTGATGTTTTCTGTATGAGCGCTATCTATACTCATGCTTCAATCGCCACTTGGATGCACTTTAATACTTATGTCATGTTCTTCGGTACGCTAATTAGTATCGGCGCGGTGATCTGTATTTGGTCCCTTACGCTTTTGAGGCCAAAGACATCACCGATTGCAATTAAAGAAATGGTATCAGTTGCATTAAAATTACTGGTTGTGATGACGGTCATTCGCTTGTTCGATCAATCATTCTATGAAAACTATTTAGATAGCGTAAGAGTGAGTGAAGTGATCACTTTCCCTTACCAGCCTTTGGTGGCTTATGAAGAGCTTACTCAATTCCGTTGGGTAGCATGGGGTTTACTGGCGCTGGGTCTGATTTCGTTAATCGTATCGGCGCGTGTTCAGCCAATCCATAAAGTCGGGTTGTTTCTAGGTGGTGTGCTGATGATCGCGGCTGAAGTTCTATTACGCTTTAGTTTCTTCAGTATTCATTAATGAATCTATTTGCCTTAGTATCTCGTTCAGTGCCTTCTGTGGCTGAACGAGCATGCGTACGTCATACAAGCCAGAATAGTCATTGTCTGGCTTGTATTTCTGCTTGTCCAACAGGGGCTATCTCGCTTAATACAGGCAAAATTAGTATTAATGATGATGAGTGCATTGATTGTGGCCACTGCCTATTTGCTTGTCCCGTCGGAGAGGTGAATAACCGACAGCCACCGTTACGCCATTATCGTGATGATCGATTAATCGCGCCTTTGAGCCTGATCCCAGCCAGTATCAATGAATTGTTAATCTGGCATGCCGAGTATCAAATCAGAGCCGTTGAGCTGGATATGGAGCTGCACAGCTCATGGATGATGGCAGTCGCGGGTTTAAATATTCAATTGAAACAGTTAAATGAGCCCTTATGGGATATCTTTCCGATTAAGAGCAAGTCGGTCGATATAATGCGTCGCCAATGGTTACAAATCAAAGACCAAGCCAGTCATAAAGGTAGAGTTTCACCGGGCGGGCGGGTGCGGAGAGAATATTTTCAGGCAGTCAGTGAATATCAGATAGCTTTAGATCCGGCGCTCTGTCTGTTATGTGGAGCCTGTGAACGAGTTTGTAGCGAGAAGGCAATTAAGTTAGATAATCAGTCTATGAGATTAGAGCATGCTCTTTGTATCGGATGTCATAGCTGTGATGATGTTTGCCCGGTAAAAGCGATTAAAGTCCAACAGTATAAACCTTATAAGCAGATGCAGACGACTATATTGGCGGTTAAAGAGACCCTATGTCGCAGCTGTCAGCGCCACTTTATTAATTGGTCCAATCAATTCGATACTCAATGTCCAATATGCCGTAAACAGGTGTTTAGGATGAGAGAAGCTTAGCGATAATAAATATAAAATATCACCCAAATAGCCTAGATACTAGCTAGATACTATCTGGATGATAATATTGATTAGACTAAGTCATTTATTACCTTATTAAACTCACTATTTAATGCTAAATGTTGAATATACTTTTCAACGGGTTCAGTGGGTTCAATAATTTTAAATTTGAGTAGGAATAAAACGAAATAACCGACATAGATATCCGCAGCCGTCATTTTACTTCCGCATAGATAAGGGGAGGCTGCTAAAATCCCTTGCATTAAGCCATTGAGCGCTCGGTCAAAGCTGCCAAATCCAGAGGCTTTTTGTTGTTCTTCATCGAGAGTTAAACCTAAATCGCGAATAGTGAAAGCGCCTTCAATTGGACCCGCAACAAAAAATAGCCAGCGATAATAAGCCGCTCTTTCAGGCGCATCTAATGCAGGGGCTAATCCTTTATCAATAAATTTATCTGCCAAATAAGCACATATGGCTGCGGTTTCAGTGACAATAAGTTCGCCATCAACCAGGGCTGGTACTTTTGCCATTGGATTAATCGCCAGATATTCAGGCGTGCGCATCTCTGCACCATAAGCTAATTCTATGCGTTGGTAAGGTACATCTAAGATTTTTAATAGTAATTCTACGCTGTTACCACGTGACATTGCATTGGTATATAAAACTAATTGGCTCATGATGATCTCCTGCTATCGAATTTAGTAGGGACAATATAAACCAATCTACTGACAACTTTTGTCAGTAGTGTTTTGTAGGACCTCTTTACGCCAACGTTGCAGTAAATAATCTTTCGGGTAGGGAAATGATTGTTCAAGAATATGCAAAGATGCAATACGATCTAAGCGGAAGTGACGGAAGTTTTGGCGTAGCTCACACCAAGCGGCCAACATTTGGACATCCCGCATATAACCAACTGCAATAGGCCAGATGGTGCGCTGACTTTCTCGACCCTGTTCATCGCGATAGTGAATTTTGGTTTTTTTCTCTGTACGCAAACTTAAACGCAGTTCTCGAGCGACATTATCATCAATATTTAAAAATTGGGAATTAAAGACAAATAGGGTGATATTATTTAATAAGATCTGTGACTTGGCAGGAATCACTGCGTTGATTTTATTCATTGCACGTAGCGCTGACATTTTTAGCTCTTCATCTGCATGGCTTTCAATCCAGCGTAAACCCAGCATTAGAGCTTCTAACTCATTATCATCAAAAATAAGCGGTGGGAGCAATAAACCGCCTTTTAATTGATAGCCTATGCCTGCTTCACCGTCAATTTCAGCGCCTTGATTACGCAAAGATTCGATATCGCGATAAATAGAACGGACGCTAATCTGTAGTTTTTCCGCTAAATTTGCCGCTGTTATTGGACAGCGGCTCTCTTTTAATATTTGTAATAGGGTTAATAATCTTTGCGTCCTTGTCATATGAGTCTCTATATTTTTGGTCTTTTGGTTAGCTCAACTCAATGAGAAGTATTGATGACAACTAATTTATATCGATGATAGAATTTTTTGGGTCGTTTTGCACTGCACAATTAAACCAATCCTGTAATTTGGCCTCTGTATAGTGAGCAAAAATTAGTTTAAACCATTCGGTATACTTTTCTGGCTGACGGTTAATTTCATCATTTAATTTTGTGATATCAATCCATTGAATATCAGCAACTTCATCGGGATTAGGGGTGATTTCACCCTCATATAGGCCAACATAAATATGATCATATTCATGCTCAATAAGATTGCCGTTGACGTTGGAGTGATAGAGAAACTCATCAACATGAGTGAGTGGCGTGCTCATATTAAGCTCCTCTTCTAATCTTCTATGCGCAGCATCGAGCGTAAGTTCATCAGGTTTAGGATGACTACAGCAGCTGTTAGCCCATTGCCCAGCTGAATGGTATTTATGTAATGCCCTTTGCTGTATCAGTAATTTTCCTTGTCGATCAAACAAAAAAATTGAAAAAGCGCGATGAAGTCGACCTAATTTATGGGCTTGCATTTTCGGCATAGTGCCAATAGGTTGGTCGTTTTTATCGACTAAAATAAGCAAATCTTCCATTACAACCCTCAATACTGTTGAAATATTAATTATTATATAATTATCATTATATAGTTAATATTAGTAAGTTTTATAATATTCATCTACATAATACATGGCGCTTGGTATTAAATAAAGGATAGGCATACATTTAAGCAAAATGGATAAAATGATAATACTTATTTTCTTGTTTTATTGTAAATAACTATATCTAACTGACTAATTTAATCTAAGGTAGTTAGTTATCGTATTTTAGCTGAATATTATTCACTTTTATTTTTAATTAAATATATTTAAATTTTTATAAAGTTATCTCTGGTAATGATTTTATTTATCGAGATTATTCGTGCTTTTTTAATTATTTTTGTTGTTATAGCTTATTTTTAATTGGCTATTTTCTCTTTAGCTTAAGCTTGTTTTTGCTGTAAAACCCAAACGGCTGCTTCAACTCGTGATTTTAGGTTTAATTTTTTTAATAGATGTTTTACATGAACTTTTACCGTGCTTTCAGTAATATCCAGTTTACGGGCAATCATTTTATTTGTCAGCCCTTGTGCGATAAGGTCCAGTATGTCACGTTCTCGAGGTGTTAGTGACATAAGATTATCATCGCTGTGAGGGCGGTTCTCTCTTAAGGAGATCGCCAGCGTCGCAGTGAGAGCCGGGCTCACCACCATTTTACCCGCCGCTGCTTGTTTAAGCGCTTCAAGTAACTCTTCGGGTTCCATATCTTTCAATAAATAACCATCTGCGCCTCGTTTCAGAGCCGTGACCAGATCATCGCTATAATTTGACACAGTAAATATAATAATTCGACCCGATAGCTCACCTCTTCTCAGTTCATCTAAGGTTTCAAGGCCATTCATGCCGGGCATATTGAGGTCCAGCAAGATAAGATCAGGATCTAATTCTGCTGCTAGCTTGATACCCTGCATACCATCACTCGCCTCGCCAATAACTTTGAGTGATGGATCTAAGCTAATAAGCTGCTTAACCCCATTTCTTAACATCGGATGGTCATCAATAAGTAAGATGGTGGATTGTTCAATATTATTGATTGGCTGGTTTATCATTGATTATTTCCATCATTTATGGCGTTTATCGTGCTTGGGGTCAATGGGAATGTAATATGGACTTCTGTTCCCCCTTGTTGCCGTGGTTTTATATCACATAAGCCATTTAGACTCTGCGTACGTTCTCGCATTATAATCAGGCCATAGTGATTCTGTTTTTCAGGATGCTGGCTAATTCCCTCTCCATTATCACTAATAACGACAATAATATTACTCTCTTGCTGATATATAGATATTGCCGCCCAATTGGCGTGAGCATGTTTAACTATATTACTTAAAGCTTCTCGAATAATTTGAATAATATGGATCGATTGATGGGAAGAGATACTTTTTACCTGAATATCATAATTAAGTTCTATATTATAGCCTAAGCGCTGATTAAACTCATTGATGGTATTTTCTAAGGCAGGCAGCAGGCCCGGTTCAGTGAGTTTTAGTCGAAAGGTGGTCAATAGCTCTCTGAGTTGACTATAGGCAGAATTAATTTCACAGCGCATCTCACTTAATAGTTTTTGGCAATTATCCGGTAAGTCTTTTGATTGGATCTGTAAATAACTAATTTGCATTTTTAAACAGGAGAGTGATTGTGCAATAGAGTCATGTAATTCTCTGGCAATAGCTGAGCGTTCATCCATCAGCAATAACTGTTGTTGTTGCTCTATTTGATGCTCCATGGCAAGCATACCGGAGATCTGTTTTACTAACATCAGAATAAGTTTATTTTGCTCTTCGGGTAATTGAGTGTTTTTTTCTAATTCGCCGATAATTACACCATAGCGATGAATATTATCGGACAATTCCCAAGCAATATCGACTGGATGATTGAGAGGGATATAATCAATGGCTGTTTCACAAGTTTCGCAGTTACTATCAATACAATTTTTATCAGCATTAGATTTATAACAGAGCAATTCGCTATAATATTTATCATTATTATCTTCGTATAACCGCAAACGTAGATTCTTAATAAGCGTGACTCTTTGTAACTCAATTAATACTTTTTGTAATTTTGAACAAATTGCTTCTCTGGCATGAATAGTTTGATTTGATTGATATAAGAAGGAGAGAACTTGATTTTTTCGTTGTAAATCCGCAGTTTTTTCTGTCACTCTGAGCTCTAATTGATGATAACTGGCGGCTAACTCATCAGACATCTGATTTAACGTTAGACCAAGAGAATTAAGCTCATCCTGTTTTCCATTGAGTGGATAACGTTGACTAAAATCTTTTTTACCAATCGCATGCACAATATCAAGTATTTTTCTCCAAGGAAAAAGAAATTTTCGCCTTAAATGCCAGATAGTCACAGTTAAAAGCAGAAATACTAGTGCGGTAAATATCATTTGTGTCAGTGCGACATAGGCAATTCTATTTTCTGTTTTCTCATCAATAGCAGAAACTAGATCATCTAGTTTACTGACAAATGCAATAACCTCATTAAGCGCTTCATTGGGATATTTTGCGGAGATCAAGGCGGGTTTTAGATTATGTGACCAGTAGCCTTCTAAAGCTGTAAATTGTGCGGTTAATTTTTCTGCTTGCACTGATTGCATTAATTCGATACTGGTTAATGTTTGCTCTAGTTCGCTAATATATTCCGATGAAGAGTTATTCAGTGGAATAAGTGATAATAAGCGGTAACTTTGCATACGCAGTGAGCCGGATTTATTAATTGCATGAGCATTACCTTGAACACTAATAATCATACGATTAGAAATCGTCATACCAATGATCCCGAGTACCGCAATTAACAGCATCAAGCCAATAACTTGATTAATTATGGTAAATCGCTGATGTACTGGAGCCATGATATATCCTTTATAGAAGCCAGCTGTCTAATTGTTATATTCTATTGTCTAATTAATAATTTTAATTAAAAATACCACTTTAGTAGTAGTACTAAATAGCCAAGAAGTAAATTATCGCTACTTATTTTGCTATATTTTGGATTGTTAATTTTTTATTTTAAATAAAACAAAGAGTAAAGCTACTACCCCCTGATCATACTATAGTATTGTATGTTAATAGAGGCTAAAAGTAAGAAACTTTTATCTTGATTTAGATCATCTAACGAAAAGCTTATTAGCAACAAACTCACCCCAGATAATGCTATTCACTGGAGTGAGCTATGTCTCAACTATCTAATTTAGATATAAATAAAAAAACAGGCAGCGTAATTCAAGACTGGCAACCTGAAGATAATCAGTTCTGGTTAACTTCAGGAAAGAAGATAGCGAGTCGTAATTTATGGATATCTGTTCCTTGTTTGCTTCTCGCATTCTGTGTTTGGATGCTATTTAGTGCCGTCGCTGTTAATTTAAATCGCGTTGGATTTAATTTCACTACGGATCAGTTATTTTTATTAACCGCATTACCCTCAGTTTCAGGCGCTATTTTAAGAGTCCCTTATTCATTTGTTATTCCTATTTTTGGTGGTCGTCGCTGGACGGCTATTAGTACTGTTTTTATGGTGGTTCCCTGTATTTGGCTGGGTATCGCAATTCAAAATCCTGAAACTTCGTTTAATACCTTCATCATTATCTCGCTACTTTGCGGTTTTGCTGGTGCGAACTTTGCTTCTAGCATGGCTAACATCAGCTTCTTTTTTCCTAAAGCTCGCCAAGGCAGCGCATTAGGGATTAATGGTGGCTTGGGAAATCTCGGCGTTAGTGTGATGCAGTTGATTGCCCCTTTTATTGTTGGCTTTGGCGTCTTCGCTTTTGTTGGCGGTGAAGGCGTGCTTCAAGCAGATGGCAGTACTTTATGGCTAGAAAATGCTGCTTGGATTTGGGTACCTTTCATCCTGTTTTTTACTCTAATGGCTTGGTTCGGCATGAACGACTTGGCAGCCAATAAAGCCTCATTAAAAGCCCAATTACCTGTATTGAAAAGAGGTCATCTGTGGATCATGAGCCTGCTGTATCTGGCGACTTTTGGCTCATTTATTGGCTTTTCTGCGGGTTTTGCCATGTTATCAAAAACCCAATTTCCTGATGTTGTGATACTGAAATTCGCCTTCTTCGGGCCTTTTCTCGGTGCTTTAGCTCGTCCTCTCGGTGGATTTTTGTCAGACCGTTTTGGTGGCGTCAAAGTGACATTTATTAACTTTATCGTCATGGCCATTTTCTCTGGATTACTGTTTCTTACCTTGCCAAATAATGGACAGGGCGGCTCTTTCGCTGCTTTTTATGCGGTCTTTATGGTGCTATTTCTGACTGCTGGGCTTGGTAGTGGCTCTACTTTCCAAATGATTGCCGTAGTTTTTCGCAAACTAACGGTTGATCGAATTAAAGCTCAAGGTGGTAGCGACGAGAGTGCACAGAAAAAAGCGGTAACAGAGAGTGCTGCTGCGCTGGGCTTTATCTCGGCGATTGGCGCTATGGGCGGATTCTTTATTCCTAAAGCTTTCGGTACATCGCTAACACTGACGGGATCACCAGCAGGTGCGATGAAGATTTTCTTTGTGTTCTATATCGGCTGTATTTTTGTCACTTGGCTGGTTTATGGCCGAAAAAGTAAATAAAAAATCATAAAAAATAACGTATTAGCAATGTATGGCACTGAGATGTTCAGTGCCCTCAGGAGGCAATCCTAATGAGCAAGTTTTTAGATAGATTTCGCTATTTTAAGCAACGTGGAGAGACCTTCTCTGGTGATCATGGCCAAGAGCTCAATGTCAATCGTGACTGGGAAGATGGCTACCGCAGTCGTTGGCAGCATGACAAAGTTGTACGTTCTACCCACGGTGTTAACTGTACTGGCTCTTGTAGCTGGAAGATTTATGTGAAAAATGGCTTAGTGACTTGGGAAACTCAGCAAACTGATTACCCTCGCACACGCCCTGATCTGCCCGATCATGAGCCTCGCGGCTGTCCAAGAGGCGCAAGCTACTCTTGGTATCTCTATAGCGCTAATCGGGTGAAATATCCGATGATACGTAAGTGCTTACTTAAACTCTGGCGCGAAGCTAAGTTACAACATAAAGATCCTGTCGACGCTTGGTTATCGATTATCAATGACCCACAAAAAGCACAAGTTTATAAGCAAGCGCGTGGACGTGGCGGTTTTGTTCGCTCTGACTGGAAAGAAGCCAATGAGATGATTGCGGCAGCCAATGTCGCGACAGCAAAAGAGTTTGGCCCCGACCGTATTATCGGCTTCTCGCCAATTCCAGCGATGTCTATGATCTCTTATGCTTCAGGCGCTCGCTATCTATCACTGATTGGCGGTGCTTGCCTCAGTTTCTATGATTGGTATTGTGATCTACCTCCTGCGTCACCCATGACTTGGGGTGAGCAAACGGATGTTCCTGAATCCGCCGATTGGTATAACTCTTCTTATATTATTGCTTGGGGCTCCAATGTTCCCCAAACACGTACCCCAGATGCGCACTTCTTTACTGAAGTCCGTTACAAAGGGACTAAAACTGTTGCTGTCACGCCAGATTATGCGGAGATCGCCAAACTTTGTGATCACTGGTTAAATCCTAAACAAGGTACAGATAGCGCAATGGCAATGGCGATGGGCCATGTCATTCTGACTGAATTCCATGTTAAACGTGAAGCTGAATATTTCCGTGAGTATGTGCGTACTTACACCGATATGCCGATGCTGGTTAGATTAGATAAACGCGATGATGGCTACTATGTGCCGGGAAATATGTTGCGTGCCTCTGATTTAGTGAATTCTCTAGGCGAAGAGCAGCATGCTGAGTGGAAAACTATCGCTATCGATGAAGAGAGCGGAGAACTCGCCGTACCTCAGGGATCGATGGGATTCCGCTGGGATGGAAGTGCTAAATGGAATTTAGAACCTAAAGATGCCCAAAGTCAAAAAACCTTAAAAATGCAGTTAAGTCTACTTGATAAGCACGATGATATTGTCGATGTCGGATTTCCCTATTTCGGTGGCTTAGAAAGTGACTATTTTGCTGGTGTTGAGCTCAAAGATATTCTGATACATAAGTTGCCCGTCAAACGTATTAAATTAGCCGATGGTAGCGAAGAATTAGTTACCAGTGTCTATGATTTGATGTTAGCAAACTATGGTATTGAGCGTGGTTTAAATGATGAAAACTGCGCTAAAGATTATGATGATATGAAAGCCTACTCACCCGCATGGGCTGAGCAGATCACGGGTGTTAGTCGACAAAATATGATCCGCATTGCCCGCGAATTTGCGGATACGGCTGAAAAAACTCATGGTCGTTCGATGGTGATTGTCGGTGCCGGTATTAACCACTGGTATCATATGGATATGACCTATCGCGCCATTATCAATATGTTGATTTTCTGTGGTTGTGTTGGGCAAAGTGGCGGCGGTTGGTCGCACTATGTTGGACAAGAGAAATTACGTCCACAAACTGGTTGGACTCCGCTGGCCTTCGGTCTTGATTGGCAGCGCCCACCGCGTCATATGAACAGTACCTCATTCTTCTATAATCATTCAAGCCAGTGGCGCTATGAGACGGTTAATACACAGGAATTATTATCGCCTTTAGCGGATAAATCTCACTTTAGCCCAAGCTTAGTCGACCTCAATGTGCGAGCTGAGCGTATGGGGTGGCTGCCTTCTGCGCCTCAGTTGAGTGTTAATCCACTGAGTATCGCCAAAAAAGCTGAAGCGGAAGGACTCTCTGCGGCTGACTATACCGTTAAGCATCTTAAAGATGGCAGCCTGCGTTTTGCCGCTGAACAACCAGATAACCCGCAAAACTTCCCTCGTAACCTATTTATTTGGCGCTCCAATTTATTGGGATCGGCAGGTAAAGGCCATGAATATTTGCTTAAATATTTATTGGGAACTGAGAATGGTATTCAAGGCAAAGATCTCGGTCAGCAAGGTTGTGTTAAACCAGAGGAAGTTGAGTGGCAAGACGATGGCGCGACAGGAAAGGTCGATCTGGTTGTTACTCTCGATTTTAGGATGTCCAGTACCTGCCTGTTCTCCGATATTGTGCTGCCAACGGCGACTTGGTACGAGAAAGACGATCTTAATACTTCAGATATGCACCCCTTTATTCACCCATTAACTGCGGCGGTTGATCCTGCATGGGAATCAAAAACCGACTGGGAGATCTATAAAGATCTGGCTAAAGTCTTCTCTGAAGTTTGCGTTGGTCATTTAGGTACTGAAACCGATGTGGTGACCTTACCGATCCAACATGATAGTGCGGCCGAAATGGCGCAACCTTTTGATGTTAAAGATTGGAAAAAAGGCCAGTGTGAACTGATCCCCGGCAAAACAGCTCCCCATATTCTGATAGTTGAGCGTGATTATCCGGCAACTTATGCTCGCTTTACCTCTTTGGGTCCTTTGATGGACAAATTGGGGAATGGCGGTAAAGGGCTGAGTTGGAATACTCAGACTGAGGTTGATTTTCTCAAGCGCTTGAATAAAGTGCAGCCAGATGGCGCGAATGCGGGACGACCAAAAATTGAAACTGCGATTGATGCAGCTGAGGTTATTTTATCATTGGCGCCTGAAACCAATGGTCAGGTTGCGGTAAAAGCTTGGGCTGCGCTCAGTAAAATAACTGGTCGTGACCATACCCATTTGGCACTTAACAAAGAAGATGAAAAGATCCGTTTTCGCGATATTGTCGCCCAGCCGCGCAAAATTATCTCAAGTCCTATTTGGTCCGGTTTGGAAGATGAACATGTTTCCTACAGTGCTTGTTACACCAATATTCACGAGATGATCCCTTGGCGTACCTTGAGTGGCCGTCAGCAGTTGTACCAAGATCATGAATGGATGCGTGCATTTGGTGAGAGTTTAGTCGTGTATCGCCCTCCCATTGATACTCGTGCGGCTCAACCATTGTTAGGGGCTAAATCTAACGGTTTCCCTGAAAAAGCGCTTAACTTTTTGACGCCACACCAGAAATGGGGGATTCACTCAACTTATAGCGACAACCTATTTATGTTGACCTTAGGTCGTGGTGGTCCGGTTGTTTGGTTAAGTGAAGGTGATGCTAAGCAGCTTGGTATTGAAGATAACGACTGGGTTGAAGCCTTTAATAGTAATGGAGCACTCACGGCGAAAGCGGTAGTGAGCCAACGTATACCTGATGGCATGATCATGATGTATCACGCGCAAGAGCGTCTGATCAACCTACCGGGGTCTGAAATCACGCAACAGCGTGGTGGTATCCACAACTCTGTAACCCGCGTCTGTCCAAAGCCCACCCATATGATTGGCGGCTATGGTCACCTTGCTTACAGCTTTAACTATTACGGCACTGTTGGCTCAAACCGCGATGAATTTGTGGTGGTGCGTAAAATGAAAAATGTGGACTGGCTCGATGGCGAGCAAGACAGCTATCAACAGACCCTGAGTGGGCAGGAGAAAGCATAATGAAAATTCGTTCTCAGGTCGGCATGGTATTGAATCTAGATAAATGTATCGGTTGTCATACTTGCTCCGTCACATGTAAAAATATCTGGACCAGTCGAGAAGGTGTTGAATACGCATGGTTTAATAATGTGGAGACCAAACCTGGTACTGGTTATCCTCATAATTGGGAAGATCAGGAAAAGTGGAAGGGCGGCTGGATACGCAATATTAAAGGTAAATTAGTACCGCGTATGGGTAATAAAGTTGGCGTTTTAGCTAAGATTTTCGCCAACCCAGATATGCCTTCACTGGATGATTATTACGAACCCTTTGACTATGATTATGGCAATCTAAAAAACGCAGCAGCAGGAAAGCATGTCCCTACTGCGCGCCCACGTTCGTTGATCACAGGTAAACGAATGAGCAATATCAAAATGGGGCCTAACTGGGAGGATGATTTAGGCGGCGAATTTGAAAAACGCGCTAAAGATCAGAACTTCGCTAACATGCAGAAAGATATGTATGGGCAGTTTGAAAATACATTTATGATGTATTTACCCCGTTTATGTGAGCACTGTTTGAATCCGGCTTGTGTCGCGACTTGCCCAAGTGGTGCTATCTATAAACGCTCAGAAGATGGCATTGTCTTGATTGATCAAGATAAATGTCGCGGCTGGCGTATGTGTTTAACGGGCTGTCCATATAAAAAGATCTACTTTAACTGGAAAAGTGGCAAATCAGAAAAATGTATTTTCTGTTACCCACGCATCGAATCCGGTATGCCAACGATTTGCTCTGAGACCTGTGTTGGGCGCATCCGTTATCTTGGTGTGCTGCTCTATGATGCCGATAAAATTGAGCAAGCAGCCAGCGTTGAAAATGAAAAAGATCTCTATCAAAGTCAATTAGATATTTTCCTCGATCCCCATGATCCGGCGGTGGTTGAACAAGCACAGAAAGATGGTATTCCTCTTAGTGTGATAGATGCGGCACAGAAATCACCAGTGTATAAAATGGCGATGGAGTGGAAACTAGCTCTACCTCTGCACCCTGAATATCGCACCTTACCTATGGTTTGGTATGTGCCGCCATTGTCACCGATTCAGTCAGTCGCGGATGCGGGTATGTTGGCACACACTGGCGTATTACCGGATGTTGAAAGTTTACGTATTCCAGTTGAATATCTAGCGAACTTACTCACTGCGGGGGATACCGCCCCCGTGTTGTTGGCGTTAAAACGTATGTTAGCTATGCGTCACTATAAGCGCGCTGAAACTGTTGAGAAAAAACAAGATTTACGTGCTTTAGAGCAAGTTGGCTTAACAGAAGCTCAGGCGCAGGAGATGTATCGTTATCTTGCGATCGCTAACTATGAAGATCGTTTTGTTATTCCATCCAGTCATCGTGAAATCGCTCGTGAGGCTTTTCCTGAAGCGAGAGCTTGTGGCTTTAGCTTTGGCGACGGTTGTCATGGCAGCGACACCAAATTCAATCTATTTAATAGTAAACGTATTGATGCAATTGATATTACGTCGAAAACATCTGGGGAGAAAACATTATGATTTCGCTTAAGGTGATTTCGTGTTTACTGGAATATCCGACAGAAGATCTGTGGCAGCACCGCGATGAACTAATTGATGCATTGGAAAATGCTAATGAATTGCCGATCTCCAAAGCAGTTCAACTGATGATGTTATTGCGTGACTATACTGCGGAACCTCTGCTGGATATGCAGGCTGAATATTGTGAGCTATTTGATCGCGGCAGAGCAACCTCCCTACTCTTATTTGAGCATGTTCACGGTGAATCCCGTGATCGTGGGCAAGCTATGGTCGATTTGTTGGCACAGTATGAAAAACAAGGACTTGAAATTGACCGTCGTGAGTTGCCTGATCATTTACCTATTTATCTTGAATATTTAACTACTTTACCTGCGGATGAGCGGCAAGAAGGCTTACTCAATATCGCGCCAATATTGGCATTGTTAGGTGAAAGACTAAAACAGCGACAAGGCCGATTTGGTTTACTGTTTGATATCTTGTTGCATCTGTCTGAAAGCCTATTAGAAACTGAGCAATTGAGCCATCAGGTGGCGAAAGAAGCTCGTGATGATACTCCAGAAGCGTTAGATGCGGTTTGGGAAGAAGAACAAGTGACATTTTTTGCTGATAAGAAAAGTTGTGGCAGTGAAATTGCATCGCATCAGCAGCGTTTTGCTGGAGCTGTTCAACCACAATATTTGAATCTGGATTCTGGGCCAACCTCAGGAGTTCAAAAATGAATTTTTTTAATCAATTTTTCTTTAGTATCTACCCCTATATTGCCGGAACGGTATTTCTCGTGGGCAGCTGGTTGAGATACGACTACGGTCAATATTCGTGGCGAGCAGGCTCGAGCCAAATGCTGGATAAAAAAGGCGTAAGATTAGCCTCTAACCTCTTTCATATTGGTATTATCGGTGTTTTTGTCGGGCATTTCTTAGGAATGCTGACGCCACATTGGATGTATGAATCATTTCTTCCAATGCATATAAAGCAGTTAATGGCGATGATTGGCGGTGGCGCGAGTGGTCTTTTGATGTTGATTGGTGGTGTTATGTTGCTTAAACGCCGTTTAACTAATCCACGCGTCAGAGCAACCTCTAGCATGGGAGATATTTTGATTCTTACCTTGCTGGTGGTGCAGGTGGCTTTAGGTTTGCTGACTATTCCCTTCTCAGCACAGCATATGGATGGTAGTGAAATGCTGAAGTTGGTGGGCTGGGCACAGTCTGTGGTGACTTTCCAATGGGGGGCTGCTTCTTACCTCGAAGGTGTTGCCTTGATATTTAAGATCCACCTGGTTTTAGGTATGACCCTATTCTTGATCTTCCCGTTCTGTCGTTTGGTGCATATTTGGAGTGCGCCAGTTGAATATCTGACAAGACGTTATCAATTAGTGCGTAATCGTCATTAATTCGACGGGTTAAATATTGAGACACAGCGGATAGTCTATTTATATCGACTATCCGCTGATTTTTTGTCTATCGGCTAAATAAGCTTAGATTAATGAGTAGCGACATTTTTCATTTTAACCAATAGCGTCACGGCCATTAGTACTAGAAAACCGCTGATTAAACCAAAGATCAGATTAAGGATCGTAGGCATAATCAAGAGTAAAGTTGAGCCGATCATAGGGATCAATGAGAGCTGTAGAACGATTGACTCGATAATCTCAAATACTAAATGGAAACCGTGAGTCAATATACCACCCCCGACCATAAACATGGCCGCAGTACCGACGATAGAGAGGGTTTTCATCAAATAAGGTGTCATAGCAATAAGCCAATTACCGAAACTAATCAGCAGCTTTGATGTTTTCTTTTGTAGATAGAAGCCCAGATCATCCAGTTTAACGATACCAGCAACCAGCCCATAAACACCAATAGTCATCAGAATGGCGATAGTGGAGAGCACGGCAATCTGATTTACTAAGCTTGTTCCTGCCACTACCCCTAAAGTAATTGCGATAATTTCAGCGGATAAAACAAAATCGGTGCGCACGGCTCCTTTGATTTTCTGTTTTTCGTAATTGGCAATTTCCGCCGGCTCCATCGCTATTAGGCTGTTATTGTCATCTTCAGATTTATCATCTTTATGTAAATATTTATGGGCTAATTTTTCTGCGCCCTCATAACAGAGAAAGGCACCGCCGATCATCAGCAGAGGCGTGACAGCCCAAGGAATAAAGGCACTGATTAATAGTGCGAGGGGAACAAGGATCAACTTATTAATAAAAGAACCCTTGGCAACCGCCCAAACCACGGGGATCTCACGCTCTGCTCTGACGCCAGTAACTTGCTGCGCATTCAGCGCCAAATCATCACCTAATACGCCCGCTGTCTTTTTAGCGGCAAGCTTTGTCATGACGGCGACATCATCTAAAACGGCAGCAATATCATCTAATAATGTCAGTAAGCTACTTCCTGCCACGTTAATTTCCTCTGTGTTAATCAATAAAGATAAAAAGATTTCAAGTATCTAACGGCGCATTCTGACTGAAAAAAGGCCAGTGGAAAATAAAATTTAGCCTCAGATCACAATATTTACAAATAGTAAGATGATGATTTTTGGTTTTGTTTACTTGCTATTCGCCTTACACTAATAAGATATATGGAAAATAGCCCTTAAGAAGATCCTCGTTTATAAGGTTTACAAAATGCCCTCTCAACCTGTACTGAGTATTGTTGCCGCTGTTTATAATGGCGAAAAATTTTTAGTTCCTTTTTTTGATAGTTTATTGGCTCAGCAGCTCGAAAATTGGGAACTTATTTTAGTTAATGATGGCTCAACGGATAACAGTAATGCCATTATTGAACAATATGCGCAAAAATTTACCCATTTCAAGGTGCTGCATCAGGAAAATCAGGGCGTCTCAGTCGCTCGTAATACTGGAATGGTCGAAGCAACAGGGCGTTATATTACTTTTCCCGATATTGATGATGTTCTCCATCCTGGTATGTATAACCGATTATTGGAAATTGCGCTGGCGGGTGAGTTAGATGTTGCCACCTGTAATGGCACTTATGTTTATACTAATGGTGATGCTTCAAAAGCTATTTTCCCACCGAATAAAGTGACTTCAACTGGTGTAATGTCAGGTCCAGCTTGGTTACAGATGGGGTTAAGTTCAAAAAAATTCCTCCACGTCACTTGGTTGAATCTCTATAAGCTCGATTTTATTCGTCAAAATCAATTTACTTTTGAGCCGAAGTTACATCATCAAGATATTCCTTGGACGACCGAAGTCTTATTGGCGGCAAAGCGGGTGCAATTTATTAATGAACAGTTTTACGATTACTTGATTCACAATCAGTCCGTCTCACACTCGCTACAAGGTGATGAAAGACGAATTCGTAAGATCAATACCTATCTGAAAATTATCGATATGCTATTAGATATTTATCGTCGTTATCCCGCCGAAGTCAAGCAAGCACCTGCCTGCTTATGGCAAGTGGGTAAAGAGGGGCTCGGCGTTGTATTATCGATTATGTCTATTGAATCGCCAGAAACTAAACGTCAGATGGCGACAATGTTTTTTGATAAGGGGTATTGGGGGATTGTTTGGTCTCATGCAACCAGTATTAAGCTGCGCTGGCGTTTGATCCGCCGCTATTCTCGCTTAAAAGCACTAACCAAATAGTTAAAATGTAAAAAGCACCCTGAGTTAAGGGTGCTTTTCTAAAGCTATTACTTATTTTTCACTTTAGCACTAACTCGTGTGAAATTCTCGCCGCCAGCAGATGTGATTTTAACAATTTCTAGATTCTGTTTTTCAGCTTTTGCTGCGAGTGACTTAATTGCATCATTAATACTAATTCCTGATGCAGTTAAAGTATCAGTCGCAGAAAATGCAGTTACAGAAACAGATAATAGCGCAGCCGAGAGTAAAATTGATTTCATCTTATTCATATTAAATTCCTTTATTTATTATTAGTTAGTTAAATTGATAACTTAAATATATAATAACAGGCAGATAGTAACTCTATGTCATCATCGTGAATTTAATGATAAATATATGTATAGTTTATTGGGTAGATGTAACAAGATGGGACAATTTGCTTGTTGAGTTATTGTTCACATCTTCACGTCATTTGTGATTCTGTTATGTGCGCGGCTTATGTAGAGCGGAAAAATCAGCTATATTATCCATTAATTGTTATCCACCTAGAAAGAATGACTATGATTATCAAACCTAAAATTCGTGGTTTTATTTGTACTACTGCTCACCCAGTTGGCTGTGAAGCGAATGTCCGTGAACAGATCGCTTATGTTAAATCACAGGGTGAGCTAAAAAGCGGGCCTAAAAAAGTATTAGTGATTGGCGCATCAACAGGTTATGGACTCGCATCTCGTATCAATGCCGCATTCGGTAGTGGTGCAGCGACTATCGGCGTCTTTTTCGAAAAGCCTGGTAGTGAAAATAAAACGGGCTCAGCGGGATGGTATAACTCCGCCGGTTTTGACAAGGCAGCGAAAGAAGAAGGCCTGTATGCGAAAAGCATTAATGGCGATGCTTTCTCTAACGAATGCCGTCAGACCGTGATTGATCTTATCAAACAGGATCTTGGACAAGTTGATATGGTAGTTTACTCATTGGCTTCACCAGTGCGTAAAATGCCAGAGACGGGTGAAGTGATCCGTTCCGCATTGAAACCAATAGGTGAACCCTACAAATCTGTTGCTCTTGATACCAGTAAAGATATTTTGGTTGAAGCTGTGGTTGAGCCAGCAAACGATCAAGAAATTGCTGATACTATTAAAGTTATGGGTGGCGAAGACTGGCAACTGTGGATGGATGCGCTGGCTGATGCAGGCGTACTGGCAGATAATGCACAAGCGGTTGCTTACTCTTATATAGGTACTGATCTGACTTGGCCTATTTACTGGCACGGTACTCTAGGTAAAGCGAAAGAAGATCTGGATCGTGCAGCTAATGCGATCAATGAGAAAATGAAAGCCAAAGGTGGAGCAGCTTATGTTGCTGTACTGAAATCCGTTGTAACTCAAGCTTCTTCCGCTATTCCTGTTATGCCTTTATATATCTCTATTGTGTTTAAAATCATGAAAGAGAAGGGTATTCATGAAGGTTGTATCGAGCAGATCCAACGTCTTTTCGCGACCAAATTGTACAATAACAGCAAACCAGAGACTGACGATAAAAACCGTCTCCGTTTAGATGACTGGGAATTGCGTGATGATGTTCAGAGCACCTGCCGTGAAATCTGGGCTCAAATTAATGATAGCAATATCAATGAAGAAACCGATTATCAGGGCTATAAAGCAGAATTCCTGCGCCTGTTTGGTTTTGGCTTAACTGGCGTTGATTATGATGCAGATGTTAGTGGTGAAGTTGAGTTTGAAGTCAAAACATTAGCTTAATCGACTGAATATTGAGTACTAACCCGAGTGGCGGATCGTCATTCGGTTTTTTTACAGCTCAGGAAACCAAATAAAGATGCCTTTTATGAGTAATACCATCTTACTGTCTTCAATGGCGGCGAATACCTGTCTTAGTATTGATAAGAATAGGCCAATAATAGAAGGAACTTATAATCAGCAGGGAAGAGCTTATATTAGTGTGCAAATCTCCGCTAAAGATTACATCAATTATACTGCTGAAGGTGTTAATGAGATGTGGTTATTGGATGCACAAGAGCAGCCGATACGACAACTGATTGAAATCAATCGCGCTACAGCTAAACAATCAAGCTCATTCATCGTACCTACTTCTGGTCAGTATCAGCTAAATTTGCTGGGCCAAGCTGGAAAAACGTGGAAAATACAATTTGAGTTTTTGCCTTATCAGCCTTTGGATATTCAAGGAAAAGAGGAATTGAGTAGCCCTCTGCTACAACAGCTAGCAAAATCCTTGCTTCAAGCGGATTCAACCGAGGCATTTTGGTATAGAATCGAGCAGATCGGCACGCCTCTGGTAGAGCCACATGCTGATCATGAAAAGAAAGTGACATTTTTATGGCGTGGTGCTCAGAACAATAGCTACATTTTAGGCGCTCCCTCGGGAAATCATGAGCCTATGTCACGCCTAGGTGGCTCTGATGTCTGGTATCGCACCTTTATTGTACCCGATGACACATTACTGCAATATAAGTTAGCGCCCGATATTCCTGAAGTGAAAGCGGGTGGTTTTGCCCAACGCAGAGCGATTCTAACGACAGCACAGGCCGATCCCTTTAATCCTCAACTGATACCCTATAAAAAATCAGACCCTTATAACTATTTTTCACTGCTCTCTTTATCGCCACAGAGCAGAAAGTGTCATTTCGAGGAAATTATTGATTATGAGATCAAGGGAAAGATCGACGTATTTCAATATGCGAGTGAGATCCTCGGCAATCAACGTGAAATTACGGTTTACACTCCTGCGGTGAAAATGACGGAAGCCGCTATGTTGATCTTGCTTGATGGCCAAACTTATCGTCATGCTTATTTGATGGATCATTTTTTTGATCAGTGGATGACATCGGGCGAATTACCTCCTATGTACGTGGTTTTTATTGATAGTATCAGTGGTGAGCAGCGTGGAAAAGAGTTACCCCCAAATGGGTTATTTCCACAGTTTCTAGCCGAAGAGCTATTGCCGTCACTTAAGCAGAAAGGTTATCAAGCCAGCGCACAGCGAACGATTATTGCAGGTTCAAGCTATGGAGGATTAGCGGCGACCTGGAATGGATTACAGCATCCTGAGCTGTTTGCTAATGTGCTGAGTATGTCGGGCTCCTATTGGTGGTCACCAGAGGGAGAAGAGTCTGAGTGGCTGTTAAGAAAAATAGCCGAAGAAGATAAACAACCACTGCGCTTTTATTTACAGGCGGGATTATTTGAAAAGTACGGCAATGCAGGCGGTATTATTAATAATCATCACCATTTAAGTAAAGTGCTAGAACAAAAAGAATATCCTTTTGATAAAAAACAACTTTCTAGCGGACATGACTATATCTCATGGTGTGAAACCCTTTATGAAGGAGTCCGTAAGCTCAGTTCTTACTGGTAATAACCGCTATTTTCCCCGTATTAGCCCATCATTATTTCAGGGTACAAAGATTTTCGCGTCCTGAGTTATTGCAATCTTTATGACATTTCTTTTTTCCTACATAAATAGTTCATCTAACTGTCACCTTACTCCACTAGGATAAGTGCAAATTGATTCAAAGCTCCATTTAAATGAACATCTTACTCTTGGCAAGGAAATGATTATGATTGGAAATTGCATGAAGTCTGTTCTCGCTGTTGCTGTCACCTCAATTCTATTTGGTGCTGCTGTACCAGCCGTCGCTGCAACAAATACCGATGTATTGGCTCAAGATAGAAAAGCTCAGGGAGATATCACGCAATTTGGTGGTGCTCGTCGATTATCGCAAGAACAAACAGAAGCCATGAAATCGGCTTTAACAAATACTAAAGCGAAAAATGTGATTTTATTTATCGGCGACGGAATGGGTGATTCTGAAATTACTGTAGCGCGTAACTATGCAGAAGGTGCGGGCGGTTTCTTTAAAGGGATTGATGCACTGCCGATTACCGGACAGTATACTCACTATGCCTTAAACAAAGATAGCAAAAAACCTGAGTATGTCACTGACTCTGCGGCATCAGCCACCGCTTGGTCTTCAGGCGTTAAGACCTACAATGGTGCACTCGGCATTGATGTGTACGGTAAAGATTTTGATACGCTACTTGAGATTGCTAAACGCAATGGCAAAGCTACAGGTAACGTGACTACATCAGAAATTCAAGATGCAACGCCTGCGGCACAATTTTCTCACGTTAGTGGCCGTAAATGTTATGGGCCAGAAGAGACAAGCGCCAAATGTTCAACTAACGCCTTAGAAAACGGCGGTCGTGGCTCTATTTCAGAGCAACTGCTAGTTACCCGTGCGGATGTGACATTAGGTGGCGGTGCGAAGAGCTTTAAACAAGAAGCTAAAGCCGGTGATTATAAAGGAAAAACGCTTGATCAACAGGCGATTGATCGCGGCTATCAAGTCGTTCGTGATGCTAAATCATTGGATGCTATCACCATCGCTAATCAAGACAAACCTGTTTTAGGTTTGTTCAGTGACGGCAATATGGCGGTTGCATGGGAAGGCCCTAAAGCGGTTTATCAGGGTAACCTGAAAAATCAACCTCTTGAGTGCAAACCTAATGCTAAGTTAGATCCAAATGCGCCAACATTGGCTCAAATGACAGATAAAGCGATAAATTTACTTGAGGGTAATGAAAACGGCTTCTTCTTGCAGGTGGAAAGTGCTTCCATTGATAAACAAGACCATAATGCTAATCCATGTGGCCAAATTGGTGAGACAGTCGCACTAGACCAAGCTGTTCAAGTTGGACTGGATTTTGCCAAGAAAAATGGTGATACCCTAGTTATTGTTACTGCTGACCATGCTCACTCTAGCCAAATCATCGGCGAAGATGTGAAATCAAGTGGCCTAACGCAAGCTCTGATCACCAAAGATGGCGCAGTGATGGTGGTTAACTATGGTAACTCTGAAGAGGAATCACAAGAGCATACCGGCTCTCAGTTGCGCGTAGCAGCTTATGGCCCTCATGCAGCTAACGTAATGGGTCTGACAGACCAAACCGATTTATTCTTTACCATGCGCGATGCGATGGGACTGAAATAATAGACCAACCCAGTAAGATAAATCACCTCTGGCAGGAAGCTGGGGGTGATTTTTTATTTGTTGAAGAAAATGATATTTACTTCTCTATTCTAATGTCTTATTCCTAATAATAGTGATTTACATTAATTCTTAGTTCATTGCCATATTAAAAAAATTACGCTCTAAATATAAATAGAAAAACAACTAAAATCACTTTTTTAATTGGGGTATTTTCAATGTTCGATGGTATCTTATTTTAATCTTGATAACGGAATGTAATTAAATTTTATAAAATTAGAGTGTGCTTAAATTAACATTAACTTTATTGCTTTTTTTTTGAATTTATCTATTTCTGCACAATATCCCTCGATATCGTCAGTACACTTGGCTTTCATCGTCGATTAAAATAGCCCTATTGAATATATCAACTCAACGCATTGAAAAATAACTATTATAAAAATAAAAAAATAAATGTATGATAAGTACTCATTTAGCTTACTCTTTTTGCCGTTGTATCATCTCTATATAGCTATTTTTACAGCTTGTTGATCAACAACTCGGGTTTTTGACGCAAGGGAAATCGATACTAGGATATCAATGCTAACATTATTAGATCTCTTATCTTCAGTCGCATTACTCGTTTGGGGCACTCATATTGTCCGAACGGGTATCATGCGAGTTTTTGGTGCCGATTTACGGCGCATTTTAGGCAAAAGCACTTCACGCAAATCAAGTGCGTTTTTGGCCGGTATTGGTGTTACAGCACTGGTGCAAAGTAGCAATGCAACTGCCTTATTGGTGATCTCTTTTGTATCACAAGGATTAATTGCATTGGCTCCAGCCATGGTTATTATGCTGGGAGCCGATGTGGGTACTGCACTTATGGCCAGAGTACTGACATTCGATCTCTCTTGGCTTTCACCTTTGTTAATCTTTATTGGGGTCTGTACTTTTTTGAGCCAAAAGAAGAGCCGCGTTGGGCAGCTGGGGCGTGTGGGTATCGGTCTTGGGCTGATCCTATTGGCACTTCAGTTGATCGTGTCAGCCGCTAAGCCCATCACTGATACCGAAGCGGTTAAAGCTATCTTTACATCACTGAGTGGCGATCTAGTGCTAGCCTTGCTGGTGGGCGCAATTTTTGCCATGATCAGTTACTCCAGCCTGGCTGCGGTTTTGATCACTGCAACATTAAGTGCTGCGGGCCTTGTTCCTCTATATATCAGTCTATGTATTGTTATCGGCTCTAATATCGGCAGTGGTTTGCTTGCCATGATGAGTAGCCGCGGACAAAACGAGATTGCGCGCCAAGTAGTACTAGGCAGCCTCTTTTTTAAATTAATCGGTTGTATTGTTATTCTGCCGTGGATAAGGCCGCTTTCGATTTGGGTACAGGAATATGGTTTAAATGAAGCGGAAATCGTAATCTATTTTCATGTGTTTTATAATTTAATTCGCTGCTTAATTATGCTGCCATTAGTTGGTCCAATGGCGCGCTTATGTATGAAAATTGTTCCCACGCCGCCAGCCAGCGAAAATCTTATTGCTCCACGTTATTTAGATAAAAGCGCTTTAGAAACCCCCTCTTTAGCAATCGCAAATGCGGTACGTGAAACATTGCGTATGGGCGATGTGGTTGAGCAGATGCTACAGCGGGCGGGTGAAATATTAAATGGTAATAAAGAGCAGAAACGTGCAATAAACTATCTTGAAGAAGAAGTTGATATGTTACATAGCAGTATTAAGCTCTATTTAGCGCAATTACAACAGAGTGAATTAAGTGATTCAGATTCAAGACGTTGGGCTGAAATTATTGATACTGCCTTAAATTTACAGCAATCAGCGACTATTATTCATCGAATGACCGATGAAATTGTGAAGAAATCACTGGATAATCGCCGCTCATTCTCCACGGAAGGTTACAAAGAACTTAATACTATGTTGGAGCGGTTGCAGCGTAATTTAAATTTAGGAATGTCGGTATTTGTTTCAGCCGATATTGATAATGCGCGTCGCTTACGTCGGGCAAAACATCGATTTCGCTTACTTAATCAGCGTTATGCTTATGCGCATGTTGAGCGACTGCATGAGCAAAATGTTCAGAGTTTGGATACCAGTAACCTGCACGTTAGCTTATTAGGTGATATGAAGCGCTTGAACTCACTATTTTGTGCCGTTGCTTATCATGTACTTGAGGGCGTGACAGATAATAAAATTGAGCAGCTAGGCTCAGAAAATGAGAAAAATACATGATTTAACTCGTCAATAAGTATTGTTACTTAGGCTGATATTAGCTAAATAATGGATTAAAAATCTATTAGATATATATACTGACTTTTAATAACCAGTAACTAGGTGATTTAAATGTCAGTATATTGATCTTTCCCACAGTTAATTATTTAATTTCTCGATACCATCCGAAATAGTAAATATTGTCTTTTCACTTTGCGTTCAATAAATGAGATATTCAATTGTTGAAAATATAAGAATACCCTTAAATTAATCTAATGAAATAGATTAATTTATTTTATACTCAATTTTATTTGTTAGTTATAGAGTAAGTTACCCTCACGAAATTTGGCAGCTTTTGCATGTAATACTGCCACGACTTTTGGGTATGGTGTTGTCGGTATTGGCCGCCCAGAAAGTGAATTACCTGAGGGCGTTAAATATACTCATGTTGCCTTATGGGTATACTCGGATATTGAAACTAAAGATAGGCGTAAACTAAATGAATATCAGGTCTATAACCTATATCAACGCGAAAAACAAAAGAATGTTAGTGATTTAATTAATGATTTCCCAGTCGATTTTTATACAGGTGTTTATGAGTTGAAATCAGGCATTATTATTCCGAAACCTTCGCTACAGGTTAAATTACTTAAAGTAATCCAATCTTCAGCGTATCAAAAATTGCATAATCCTAAATATTTAGTAGTTGCAAAAGCGGATTCGATAAAATATCAAAACTGTACCAGTTTTGTATTAAAAGTCTTGTTCAGTGCTCTATATGATACCGATGATATTGCACAAATTAATGCGAATACTAGAGTTTATTTTACGCCTCAAGTAATTAAGCTAGGGTCAGTAAAACGATTCTTTGGTTCTCTATTTGTCTCCGATTTTTATGATGAACAGAAAGGCGCTGAGATTACGACCGCGACCTATACCACTATCGCCAAATTTATGCAGAAATATGATCTTGTTAATGAGATTTATGAATTAAAGAACTAAAAATTGAATGTTTAGTTTTATTTGAAACAATCAAAAAATAAATCATCGATGCTGAATGCCGATGATTGGCAAGAAGCAGCGGCTAATGTCGCTGTTTTTTTATGGGTTGATTAATAAAAATGGATTTTTTTCATCAAGTAAGTAACTGCTTATTAATGGCTATCATAATGATTTAATAAATCAATTCTCTGGATGACAGGGGAAGCATAAATAGAACTTGTATCTCCCTAGAAACAATACGGTTGTTTTTCATTGAAAAATGGATATTATCGATAATGATTATCATTTGGCGGGGAGGGAACTATGACGGTAAAAACATCAAAACGAATACAGATAAGCGAAAGTCGACTCTGCCAAGGGAATATAATTCAAAGTAATATCATTAAAGGCGAGCTGCTCAAAAGTAATGGCAATAAAAATGCAACCAATGAAAATCCGTCACAGCAAAATAGCCTAGGTCGAAGCCGTGCTGGTTTATGGGGTATTCTGGCAGTAGTTTTGCTAAGTGTTGTCTATCTGATGATCCAATCGGGTATTGAGAGCTTAAAGATTGCGATTGTTGTGGCTATGCTATTAACGGCAGGTTGTTTATTTAATCGTGGCTCGCGGCACTTTCTTATTTTACCCGCAGTATTCGCCCTATTATTTAGTTTAATGGCGTTTGTATTTCATTTACTGACTTGATAAGTAAACCAAGTCAGTAAAGTATTCGATATAAAAAGTCAGCAACTCAATATCGTTCTAGTATTTTAGTCTTAGAACTCATCAAATTAGCGTTTTGTCGCTTCGTAAACTTTAAATTTCGATGTTTTTGCCAATACAATATGTCCACCAAAGGCTTTATCCAGCAGGTCGGCATAAGGCAGGAAGGCATTAGCGACAATACGCAAACGCCCGCCAGAGCGTAAATATTGCGCTGCTTGGCTGATCATATTGGTAGCAGCAGAATAGTTGGTATGAATACCATCATGGAAAGGCGGATTAGAAATAATCCAATCAAACTTCTCATCAATCGCTGAATAAACATCGCTAGCAATCACTTTACCTGTGAGTTCATTGGCGGCCAATGTCTCACGAGCAGAAAGTAACGCCGCTGCATTAACATCACTGAGAGTCAGTGTTAACGCTGGATTCTGTTGAGCCAGCACAGCAGCCAATACACCTGAACCACAAGCTAGGTCGAGTAAACTGCCTGAAATAGGAGTAGTGAATGTGGATAAAAGTATCCTGCTGCCCATATCGATTTCATCTTGGCTAAAGACGCCAGGAAGCGCTTTAACCTGCGTATCTTCAACTTCAAAGTTACGCCACCATTGGCTGATGTTAAAGCTCGTCTGTGTCTCTAGTGGGCCGTAAAACAGGCTACAGCGTCTTGCTGAGTCGATTTTATGCAGTGTGCTGATACCTTCCATAATCTTCTCGGCGCTTTTCACGCCACTTCTGTTTTCGCCCACGATAAAAATATCGCAGCCAACAGGTAAATGAGTACAGAGATCATCCAGTTGGAAACAGGCTTCTTGTTTATTTTTTGGCCAAAAATAGAGCAGTGTATTACAATCAGCTAAAAATGCCGGATCGGCAGTAACAGCGAATTGCACACGATCATTTAATGGTTTGGCTAATGATTGCCAACGGTGATATTGATTGGTCAGAACGCGTACACTGGCGGCAGCTAATTCGACGGCAAAATCGTCCTGAATATCACCCGCCATAATGACATGGCGATCAGCGAAATGTTCCAGGTGGCGCAGTATAACTTCGCTGGCTGGTGTAAGTAATGACATAAGTTGGCAATCTCCGATGGCTAAATAATTCATAATCCGTGCTACCTTACCAGAAAATGAGGAAATAAATCTGTATTATTGGCGCTTATTATTCCCTCTGATAAGATGTCATCTGTATTAACTGATGACCGGAATAATTGAATGACCCGAAGAGACAGACTTTTAAAGCAAATGGGCATTACCCAATGGATGCTGAGAAATCCTTCCGCACTTCGGGGGGAGCGCGGTGTGCGTATCCCAGAATCTGCTAAACTGGTTATTATCTCTGAAGAAGAGATTGATTTAAACAATGGCTTGTTGAAAGATATCTTGCTGGCGATGAAAATAGATCAAGCGGATGTGGTCTGTATTGATTCCGAACAACTTGGAATGGTGCCATCGCCAATGTCAGTATCTTGCTGGGTTATCGGGGATTGTCGTATACCCGAAACTCATCAAATACAATTAACCAGCCCAACGCTGACAAATATCAGTACAAGTAGTGAAGCCAAACGGTCTTTATGGAAGCAAATCTATCAATATGATGAAAATTTCAACATTAAAACAATCTGATTTGGCCACAGCGTTCTTAATTGAAAAGCTAAGCCATGATTTCCCTTGGAGTGAAAGAGTTTTTTACGGTAACCAAGGGGAGAGGTACTATAATTTAAAAATATCGTTAAATAATCAGATTATTGGTTTTGCGATCACCCAGTGTGTTTTAGATGAAGCAACGTTGTTTAATATTGCCATCCATCCTGATTATCAGGGGCAGGGCTATGGTCGATTACTTATGGAGCGCCTGATACAGGATCTCACTAAAAAAAATATTATGACGCTCTGGCTTGAGGTGCGCGCATCAAATTTATCAGCACTGCGCTTGTATGAAAAAATGAGCTTTCATGAAGTGACTGTGCGTAAAGACTACTATCCTGCCAAACAGGGTCGTGAAGACGCCTTGATTCTAGCATTAACGCTATTTGAAGAGTCATTCAGTATCTAGTGAGCAAAACCGTTCGATTAAATTTATTATCAGGCAGTTTTAGTTATTTAGTCTGATAATAAATTTTCATATAAAAAATAATAGTATAACTATTTTGTATTAAAGTACTTTGTACTGACGAAGTTTCTCTCAAATTATTAATCTAATATATTTCCATATGGTAAAAAAAATGAATTTCTTTATGATAAATTTCTTATTTATTAAATGATATTATCTTTTTATTTTAATTAATAACATATCTAAAAAGAGGTTCTATGAAACATACGAAATTATCGCTTATTACACTATTAACAGTTTTTTTTATTGGCTATGTTCATGCTGAATGTGATGCTAATATTGATATTACGAATATTAATAATTCGATTATATTTAATCTTAATCCCATAAATGGTCCAGTAAAAACAATGGAAGAAAAAGGTGTAAAACAAGGGCGTAATAATATTTCAGAAATAAATGAGAACAAAGAGAATTATATAATTATTAAATATGATAAATGCAAAGGCTTCATTGATTACAAATCAAAATATAAAACCATTATTTCAGATGAAGAGTATAATGAATTATTTATTACATTAAAGAGAGTTAAAAATAAATTTTTATATAATAGTGTTAATGCTGATATTTCTTTAATTAAAGATGAAAAAAATAAATTCATGCCTATTAAAACAAATGAGTGGGATATGAAAATGACGTTTTTCCTTGATGATCTAGGTGTAGTAACCCATGGTGAAGGTACTGCTTATTACAATAATCAATTTATTACTAATCTTAAAATGAAATTAAATTATCAAGATGGAAAATTGGTTGAAGTAATTAATGAGAGTAATTATTATCGTTTTTCTAATACTAAGTTAATTAATTGGGATGAAGAAAATAGATTGAGTCAAACTTTAACCAAAAGTAAAAACATACAATACACTGAGGATTTTGATTATGACGGAAATAAAAATGTAGGCTATAAAAAGGTCTCTGATGAAAAGGAGTATGTATTTGAAAGTAAAATGACATGTAATTTATGGGATAAGTATGGTAATTGTACTGAGCGAGAATTTGAAAAGAAAAAAATAGATTATTCGCAAAGTAAAGAAGGTACGATTATATTCTCAAAAAGAATAGTGTTTGAGCCTAAATATACATATCATGAATAATTAGCTAATCAAGAGTAAGGCTGAAATCAGCCTCTCTATTTACGTATTTTTAATGCTAGCAATAATCTCAATTAAGCTATTAGATAATAGCCTATATTGTCACATCTTCTATTATTTTCTTGTTCATAAAACCTTATTCTTTGAGTCTCGCAGGGGAAATAGTCAGAGAATTTTATTGCATATTTTTGTTTAGCTGAATTATCTGTTAACTACTCATTGTTTCTCAAGTCAAAATCGGCGAAAATAGGCGACAATAGCCTATTAACATCACAGATTTGACCACTCAGTGGCTAGTTTCTCGGGTGCGTGAAGTCTGTCTACAAATTAGAAGACTTAATTGATGTCTCAATCTGAATTTTTGCAAGAAGTCGGAAAGCGCCGAACCTTCGCTATTATTTCTCACCCGGATGCCGGTAAAACCACCATTACTGAAAAGGTCTTGTTATTCGGACAAGCCATTCAGCGTGCGGGTACGGTAAAAGGCCGTGGTTCTAACCAACATGCCAAATCAGACTGGATGGAAATGGAAAAGCAGCGTGGGATCTCAATTACCACCTCTGTTATGCAGTTTCCTTATCATGATTGTCTGGTTAACCTGCTCGATACCCCTGGACACGAAGATTTCTCCGAGGATACTTATCGTACATTGACGGCGGTTGACTGCTGTTTGATGGTGATTGATACCAGTAAAGGGGTTGAAGACCGCACACGTAAGCTGATGGAAGTTACTCGTTTACGTGATACGCCGATTTTAACCTTTATGAATAAGCTCGATCGTGATATTCGTGACCCAATGGAAGTGATGGATGAGGTTGAGCGTGAACTGAAAATTGCTTGCTGCCCAATCACTTGGCCTATTGGTTGCGGAAAGTTGTTTAAGGGTGTCTACCATTTACTACGTGATGAAACTATTCTTTATCATACAGGGCAGGGGCATAAGATTCAGGAAGTCCGTATTGTTAAAGGGTTAAATAATCCTGAATTAGATCAAGTGATTGGTGAAGATCTGGCGGCTCAGTTACGTGAAGAACTTGAATTAGTTCAAGGTGCTTCTCATGAATTCGATCTTGAGTCATTTCTTTGTGGTGAATTAACGCCAGTTTTCTTTGGTACGGCATTAGGAAACTTTGGTGTTGATCATATGCTCGATGGTCTTGTTGAGTGGGCGCCAGCGCCTTTGCCACGTCAAACAGATGTGCGTGAAGTTGAAGCGCAAGAAGAGAAATTCACTGGATTTGTTTTCAAAATTCAAGCCAATATGGACCCAAAACACCGTGACCGCGTGGCCTTTATGCGTATCGTTTCGGGTACATTTGAACGCGGTATGAAATTACGTCAAGTGAGAACCAAAAAAGATCTGGTGATTTCCGATGCTTTAACCTTTATGGCGGGCGATCGTTCTCACGTTGAGCAGGCTTATGCTGGCGATATCATTGGCTTACACAATCACGGAACTATTCAGATTGGTGATACTTTCACGCAAGGCGAGGATCTGAAATTTACAGGTATTCCTAACTTTGCCCCTGAGCTCTTCCGTCGTATCCGTCTGCGTGATCCTCTCAAACAGAAACAGCTGCTGAAAGGCCTTGTTCAGCTCTCCGAAGAGGGTGCAGTACAAGTATTCCGTCCATTAATGAATAATGATCTTATCGTTGGCGCTGTCGGGGTCTTACAGTTTGATGTTGTGGTCTCGCGTTTGAAAAATGAATATAACGTTGAAGCGATTTATGAAGCCATCAACGTATCAACCGCACGTTGGGTTGAGTGTGATGATGTGAAGAAATTTGAAGAGTTTAAACGTAAAAATGAGATGAATTTAGCCCTCGATGGTGGCGATAATCTCTCTTATATTGCTCCAACTATGGTTAATCTGAATATCACCAGCGAACGCTATCCTGATGTTCAATTCCGTAAAACACGTGAGCACTAAGTTTTTATATTAATAAATTTTTATAAAATAGCGTAGTCACTGCCATAAAACCCCAATATGGCAGTGGTGATCGCTAGGAATATTGTTGAAATTAGATTAGTTTCCTATTTTTTTAGTATAATTATACAGATTACTCTGTTTTCCTAAGCAGCCTCCTTTATTTATTGTTATAATTTACATAGTCTATGCATATTCATATATTTGATCTGAGGATATCTGAAACTCACTCAATGAATGAAAATGATTTATATATAGAATTTCTAATCTGACTAATAGTTAACTAAAGGAAGATTCAATATGAAAAATACCGCATTTTTACGTTCACTGACGGCGATTACATTAGGCTGTGTACTGTTTAGCGGCTATGCATCTGCAGAAACTTCTTTAAAAAATCAGGCTGAACAAGCTTGGAATAGCACTGCAAAAACCCTCTCTATGGCGGGCGATGACGCAGGCAATGCAATCGCGAGTGGCGTTAACAACGTTGATAGCTATGCTGGTGATGCTAGTCTGACTGCGCAGGTTAAAAGCCATTTACTGGCGACTAGAGGTATCGATAGCAATGATATTTCAGTCAAAACAGTTAAAGGTGTCGTCTATATCACGGGCTTTGTTCAAAATGCTGAACAAATTAGCACTGTCGTGAAAGTTGCCTCTGCTGTTGAAGGTGTAAAACTGGTTAGAAGTGGTCTGATGGTAATCAATTAATCGCTAAGGAGATTACAGGCTAAAAATGATCGTCTCATTTTTTAGCTCTTGATGATCTCATCGCCATAGCGAAGTTGTTTGATCGGGTTATCCAAAATAGGGTAACCCGACCTTAGTTCTCTTTTTATCACGCCTACTTTCTACTATTATTACCCTTTCTATTTGCCCATGACGATCCTCGTTATGATGATTAATAAGAGTTTAATTATGGGAACACATGTTTCTGTCACCCTTGGCAGTATTGAGCCTCTGGCTTTTTCCGAAGAAATAAATTTAGGTAAAACGGCGCTTATTTGTGAAGGTGGCGGTCAGCGCGGTATTTTTACTGCTGGTGTCTTAGATGAGTTTTTAAAAGCCAATTTTAATCCTTTTGATCTTATGATTGGGACATCTGCCGGTGCGCAAAATCTTTCATCCTATATCTGCGGTCAGCGGGGATATGCGCGTAAAGTCATTTCAAGTTACACCACAGATCCGCGTTTTTTTAATCCATTTCGTTTTATTCGCGGCGGTCATCTTATTGATCTTGATTGGCTGATGAACATTACTAGCACTGAGTTTCCACTGGCCCTCGATCGTGGTATTGAGTTGATGGCGACTGGACGTGAATTTTTGATGAGTACTTGCCATAGTGATGATTTTAGCGCTGTTTATCTGCAACCCAATAAAGACAACTGGTATGACGTGATCCGTGCGTCGAGTGCTATCCCCGGCTTTTATCGTTCAGGGGTAGAGCTCAATGGCCAGCTCTATTTGGATGGTGGGGTTAGTGCGGCCATTCCTGTCGAAGAAGCTTATCGGCGTGGCGCAACTACACTGGTGATCATTCGAACTGTTCCGTCTCAACTCTACTTTACACCGGATTGGGTTAAGCGGATGACTCGTTGGCTTGAAACCAGTAGCTTGCAAAAAATGGCCCTAATGATGAAAATTCATCTTACAAGCTACCGTCGCACGCAAGAATTTATTGATAATCCGCCTGAAAATGTGCAAATTTTTGAAATTTATCCTCGTACCCCATTAAGGAGTAGCGCTCTTGGTAGTCGATACTCATTTTTAACTCAAGATTATCAGACCGGTCGCCAGTGTGGTCGCTATTTTCTTTCCGCCTTAGGGGCTAATTTCGCAAGTAAAAATTTCTCTGGTGCTTGTGCTATATGGCAAAATCAGTTGCGAGAAAAAGGTTTTGTTAATTAATTCGATAAATGTCATTTCACTTAATAGCTGACATTTGCGGCAGTAGTGATAATAAATTAATGACTATTACTTCACTGAAATTGATGAGGAAAACAGATGTTTATTGATACCCATTGCCATTTTGATTTCCCTCCCTTTAGTGACGATTATGCGGCAAGCCTGCTATTAGCTGAAAAGGCAAATATCACTGATATTATTATTCCAGCAGTGAGTATCGATAATATCGATCGTATTTGGCAACTGATTCATAAGTATAGTCAATTGCACGGTGCGATAGGTTTTCACCCTTTATATTTATCTAAATTTGAATTTACGCATCTTGATAAGTTGTCTGAACGACTGAATGAGAAGAGCCCTAAGTGTGTTGCGATTGGCGAAATCGGTCTTGATCTCTATATGGATGATCCCCAGTTTGAGCGACAAAAGCAGGTTTTGATTGCTCAACTCGATTTAGCCAAACAGCATGATCTACCTATTATCCTTCACTCTCGTAAAAGTCATGATCAGCTGGCGGCGATATTAAGACGTCATTCAGTACCTGCTCGTGGCGTGATTCATGGTTTTGCGGGTAGTTTTTCTCAAGCGCAGGCATTTATTCAGCTAGGCTATCTAATTGGGGTAGGGGGGACTATAACTTATGAGCGAGCACAGAAAACGCGTCAGGTTATGGCAAAGTTGCCACTCTCATCGCTTTTATTTGAAACTGATGCGCCTGATATGCCCGTTTCTGGTTTTCAAGGTGAGCCAAATCGGCCTGAGCGTATTCAATATATTTATCAGGCACTTTGTGATTTGCGTCAGGAATCTGCAGAAGAGATTGCTGAGCAGCTTTATCGTAACAGTCAGTTACTGTTTAATCTTCAATAGACCTTTCTTTATCATCTTATGCGGATATTAAAAAATCTGTTCACTACAGATATAAGCATTAACGATCTCATTAACGACCTTCCAGCAAACTTCAGGATCATATTGTCCACTGAAGGCTGCTTGGGCTATATCTAGGTAGCCTTGCATCACCAGCTTAGCTTTACTGGCAAACTCAGTGCTAACCGCTTGATCAGCATATAGCTGTACATAGTTATGAGCAAAACCGTGAATAATAAAATAGATAGCATTACTTTTGCTGTCGGATTGCATCAGCGACTGCATTTTATCTCTGAGTTCAACATAACTATCTGTACCATCTAAGCTTTTTTGAAACTCATTACAAACGGCAACAAAGTTCATAAAATACCTCTAGGAATAAAGAATACAAGTCAAAAAAATAGGTGTCATCGTTATTATAGCGGTAGTTATCAACTATTTATCGACGACCGTCAAGTGAATATACCCCCCTTACATTAAAAAATAACACTGAATTATCACTTTAAAAATAATGTGTTACATTTAATCTTCAATAATTACATGTTTATAACTTGCCAAATGCTGTAATTGTGATATGCGTCGTATAATCTAAAAAATTAGACTGATGAAATTGATAACCTGACAAACATTGGGTATAACTTGACTAACATGATAACTATAGTGAATGAAGAGGTGAGTTTATCTTTTTTTTTAGATAATAAGCTTTTTACTGACACTTAAATTTCAGAGACAGTCCTATGCTTCAACATAATTACAGATTTCAAGAAATGCAGGATCTTTTTGAAAGATTACAAACCTACAATAAAAATAAAAATAGTGGAATCACACGCTTAGCCTATGGGGAGGAAGACGAGTCTGCGCACCGCTTTTTGATTGAGATGATGGAAGATAGTGGACTTACCGTTAGGCAGGATGCGGTTGGTAATGTTTTTGCGCGGTTAGCGGGTAAAGAGCCTCATTTGCCAGCAGTAGGTACAGGTTCTCATATTGATACTGTCCCGCAAGGTGGCGCTTATGATGGTGCGCTTGGTGTTATTGCTGGTTTTTATGCATTGATGCAATTTAGACCTAAACAGCTAAAAAGAGATCTCGAGTTAGTTATTTTCCGTGCTGAAGAGTCAAGCCGTTTTGGTTTCTCTTGCGCAGGAAGTAAAGTGCTTTCGGGCAGTGCTGATATCAAAAAATGGCAGCAAAATCTGGATGATAGCGGTTTAAATATTCTACAAGCGATAAATGAAGCGGGTTATTCAAGTGAGAATATTCCACAGAGTGAATTACCAGAAGACTATTTTTCAGCCTTTGTTGAATTGCATATCGAGCAGGGCAGATGCTTAGAAAATGAAAAGAAACAAATAGGTATTGTGAATGGTATCGCAGCGCCGACGCGCTTTGCGGTAGAAGTATTAGGCCACGCGGATCATTCAGGTGCCACACCTATGGGCCAGCGTCAGGATGCCTTAGTTGCGAGCGCTATGGTGATTTCTGATATTCATCACGCGGCTTGTAAAGAGTCTGCATGGGGAACGGTTGGCACTGTAGGGAAAATAGAAGCTTATCCTAACTCAATGAATGTGATTCCGGGCAAGGTTAATTTCTTTGTTGATATTCGTGGTATTGATAGCGACAGTATTGAGCGTGTAGTTGCGGGTTTAAAAAGCGCTATTGAGAAAGCGGAAAAGGATAATCAAGTTAATATTAAGATCAGAGAAATCGCCGCTGAGCAGCCAGTTAAATTGAACGACAATATTTGCCAGTTAATTAGCAATCAATGTGAAAAATTGAATATTAATTATAAAGTGATGTTAAGTGGTGCAGGTCATGATTCCATGTATATGGCAAAAAAATATCCGACAGCGATGATCTTTATACCATCAAAAGAGGGAATTAGTCATCATCCCGATGAGTATAGTCATTTTGATGATATTAAAGTTGCGACTCATTTATTAAAAGAGACATTAGAAGAGCTGGCTGATCGTTAATGGTTTTTTAACGTTTTATTTAATAGGTCTATCGCTTCAGAACCTTTAACTGCTTTATTCCAAAAATTATTAAAAAACTTTTGATAGTGATTAATGGCTTCATTGGAGTTAGTTACCGATGCAATCCCATTTATAACATTAGGGAATTCACCTAAACGGAATGGACTTATTGCAACCGAGTATGGATCGTTATTTTTATAAAATAATTGGAATGTTAAAGAAGGTAAAATATCTTCAGAGATAGCTATTTCAATTGTTTGTTTTCCATCCTCGATGACATTAATTAAATGAATAACTTCATTTCGAGCTTGTAGTACCCGTTGCATTCTTGTACTTGGTGATAAATTAAAAGAACCCACCACGCCAAGATGAAGAAACTTTTCAATTTGTTGTAGGCCAATAAGGTCAAATAATTTGGTTGGGCTATTTATATTTTGTATTTTACGCTGAGAAAGAATAGATAAGGTATCTGTTATCTTTGATTCAATCGAGGGCTGTTCTGGGAAGGACTCCATTAACATTTTTGCAAGATATTCGTCATAATTGGCAGAGGTTAATAAATAAGAAAAAGGTTCAAAGTGAGAGTAAATATGTGAAGACTCATGCTCCATTTGCCTCATGCGCTCGAAAAAACCACTGGCGTTTGAGTAATACTCATTATCGACACCAAGTAGGCTAGGCAGCGAAGTATTGAGTAAATGTGCAAGTTTTTCAAGAGTTTCAATTTTTACGATTTCACCTTTTTCCAGCAGGTAAACAGCAGCACGGGAAATATTAATACTAGCCGCAACGTCTTCAGCTTTTAAAGAGGCGGCGATACGATAAGCCCGAAGGCGCTGGCCGATAGCAACGTAATCGATTGAATCTTGTTTCATAGGAATTTAACTTTTCAATTTTTTTATAATTTAACATTACTAAGTGAATTTTTCAATGTAAATGAACTAAATGAGGTAGATGATTAACAAATCAATATATTTTTAGATCAGTTTTGTAACGATAAAATAACAATGGAAAAATCTATTTTACTCAATTATTTTTCTTGATTATAAACGATATAATTAATATTGATTGAAATTAATTAACTGATTTTTTACATTTAAACCAGTATGTAATATGCTTGTTTTAAATTATTTACATGTTCTATTTTAATTGTTTTTTTTCTCATAAATGGATGACCTAATTTAATTGATAGTGATAGGCTTTATCAATTAGATTTTATTTAATTTAAATATTGTTTTTTTATCTTGTGAAATAAGTTCTAATTATGATGTTTAAAGGGATATAGTTTAATGAGTTGTATATTTCATTGACAATAATCAATTTGTAATTTTGCTTGGTGCTTATAATGAAATTAGCTTACAACAATATGCCAATCTAAAAATTATATATAAAAAATTATCAACAATAAGAAAACTCCATTATCACTAATGGGTGTTACAATTTTATTTATCATTAAGGGAAAGTTATGGTAATGCAAATCATAGCTGTAATAGTTATTTTCATAACAATTTATTTGTTAATAAAGAAATATGAAACTCGTATGGTGCTAATTGGGGCAGGTTTATTACTCTGTACGCTCAGTTTAACACCAATGGATGCGTTAAATGCTTTTAGTGAACGAATGGTATCCTCATCACTTATTCAAGCAATTTGTGCGAGTATGGGTTTTGCCTATGTCATGAAGTACACCAAATGTGATATGCATTTAGTTTTGGTGTTGTCTAAATTTTTAACCCGTCTTGGCTTTTTTCTTATCCCAGCTGCGGTTATCGTCACTTTCTTTATTAATATCGCTATTCCTTCCGCCGCCGGTTGTGCAGCAGCAGTGGGTGCAACGCTAATCCCGCTATTAATCGCAGCGCGTATCCATCCTGCTATTGCTGGTGGTACTGTATTGTGTGGGACTATAGGTTCGATGCTTAGTCCAGGGCTTTCACATAATTCATTTGTCGCGCAAATGTCTAATATGAGCATTGTCGATTTAATCGCTCGCCATGGTCCATATAGTTTGATTGCCGGTGCGATCGCCGCTATCTCTTTAGCTGGCGTTGCCCTTATCAGAAAAGAGTACAATATGAATGCGGTAACGACCGCAGGCACTATGGGGTCTGATGGCGCAGCAAAAGCCGATGAGCCCAAAGCGCGTCCTAACTATCTTTATGCAACAGCGCCTTTTATCCCGCTAATTCTGTTAATTCTGCCATTCTTTGGCCCATTTAAAGAATTTAGTATTACTGTGCCAGCGGCCATGATCATAGGTTCTATTTATGCCTTAGTGATCACTTTAACTAGTCCATCGGCTATCACTAAAGAGTTCTTTAAAGGGATGGGAAATTCCTACGGTGATGTTTTAGGTATTATTATCGCCGCTGCCGTATTTGCTGCTGGTTTAAAATCCTCAGGTATTATCGATGCCTTTATTAGCTTCTTAATCCACTCGCCTGAATTTGCGCGCTGGGGCGGAACATTAGGTCCTTTCTTAATGGGAATGATCACAGGTTCGGGTGACGCTGCCGCATTCGCCTTTAACGAAACTGTCACACCATTTGCTGCAAAATTTGGCTATGAAATTCCTGATTTAGGTATGGCAGCCGCTATTGCCGGCGCATTAGGACGTACTATGTCACCACTGGCTGGTGCTGCGATTGTTTGCGCGGGTCTTGCTAACGTCAACCCAATGGAAATCGCCAAACGTACTGCTCCAGGCATGATCATTGGCGTTATCTTCATCGCCCTATTCATGCTATAGATTAAAGGAAAATAAATATGTCTATGATCACTTTAGAAAAATTAATTGAATGGCGTCGTGAGTTTCACCAATATCCTGAAATTGGTTGGTCTGAATTTTTAACTACGGCAAAAATAGTTAAAGAGCTGCGTCAACTGGGTTTTGATGTCAAAGTAGGTACTGAGGTTATCAATCCTGAATTTGCGTTTGGCCGTCGTCAGCAAGTGGTTGAAAAAGGTCTTAGTGTGGCTCGTGAGCATAAGGTTGACGAGAGCTTATTAAATGAGATGCAAGAGCTAACGGGTTGTGTTGCTGTATTCGATAGTGGAAAACCGGGCCCCGTTGTCGCCCTGCGTTTTGATATCGACTGCGTGGGTGTTACCGAAACCACCGATGCGGATCATATTCCTCAACAAGGTAATTTCTCTTCCTGTCATCCCGGTGAAATGCACGCCTGTGGTCATGATGGACATATTGCTATCGGTTTAGGTGTGGCGCACTGGTTAGCGGCAAATAAAGATAAGTTAGTGGGTAAAGTTAAATTACTGTTTCAACCGGCAGAAGAGGGCGTGCGAGGCGCTCGTGCTATGGCTGAAAGCGGCATCGTCGATGATGTCGATTTCTTCTTAGGTGGTCACCTTGGTTTTATTGCGGACAGTGGCGAGATTGTGATTAACCCAACGCACTTCCTCTGTACGACTAAGCTTGATTTTCGTTTTAAAGGACTGCCTTCTCATGCTGGCGCTGAGCCAGAATTGGGTCGTAACGCACTGGCGGGCGCTTGTCATGCCGCAACTCAAATGCTGGGTATCTCTCGCCATGGTAAAGGCATGTCCCGTATCAATATCGGCGTATTAAAAGCGGGGGAAGGTCGTAATGTCACCCCTGCCAATGCCGAGATGCAAATTGAAGTTCGTGGTGAAAACGAAGAGATAAATCGTTTTATGAGTGAAAATGCTATTCGTATGGCAGAAGGCGCGGCTCATAGCTTCCAATTAGAGATGAGTAGTGAAGTGATGGGAGAAGCGGTTGATTTAACAAATGATCAAGAGCTTATCGATGTAATGACGCAGGTTGTAGGCCAATATGCTGAATTAACGGCTGTCGCCACTCGACCTTTTGGCGGTAGTGAAGACGCAACTATTCTAGCTAAACGTGTACAACAGCATGGCGGTAAATCAATTTACTTTGTGGTCGGTGCCGATAGAACAGCGGGACATCACCAAGCTAAATTTGATTTTGATGAAAAACAGCTAATGACCGCGGTAAATCTATATACCGGTTGTTTAACGTCTTTATTATAAGAAGTCGGTTTTAATCGATGTAAAAAAAGAGTTCTACTCCTAGCGCTTAATTCTGGTCTGGCGAAATGTCAGACCTTTTTTTATTTAATGGACATTTGTTATTAGCGTGGAACGCGGATACCACCTGCAACGCCATTTGGGCTCCAGACTATTTGCCACAATTGAATATCTCTAGCTCGAAAAGCCCCCGCACAAGCATTAAGGTAGTAGCTGAACATACGTTTAAAACGCGGCGTATATTTTTTTTGTAATTCGGGCCAATGCTCAAGAAAATTTGAATACCAAGCCATGAGTGTTTTGTCATAATCCGCACCAAAGTTGTGCCAATCCTCCATAACAAACTTATCTTTACTTGCCTGAGCTATTTTTTCAATTGAGGGAAGAACACCGTGAGGGAAGATATATTTTTCAATCCAAGGATCCACATTGATTTTATTTTGATTTGAGCCAATGGTGTGTAATAAGAATAAGCCATCATCTTTAATATTATGGCGTACAACATCAAAGTAATTAGCGTAATTTTTAACCCCAACATGTTCAAACATACCGACAGAAACAATTCGATCAAATTGATCATTAAGGTCGCGATAGTCTTTTAATGTAATATCTACATCTAATCCCTGACAATGTTTTTGTGCGAATTTTTGTTGCTCTTTTGAAATGGTCACGCCTGTCACTGAAACGCCATAATGGCGAGCTGCGTAGGCAGAAAATCCGCCCCAGCCACAACCGATATCTAGTACACGCATACCCGGTTTTAACTGTAATTTATGGCAGATTAGATCTAATTTATGTTGTTGAGCTTGTTCAAGTGTGGCTGCATTTTGCCAATAGCCACAGGAATACTGCATATAAGGATCTAACATCAGAGTAAAGAGATCGTTACCTAAATCATAGTGTTCTTCACCGACCATTAAAGAACGCTTTTTTGTTTGCATATTGAATAAACGAGCAACAATAATTTGCATTATATCAGTAAGATTATTAGGAAGTTTAGTATCTAATTTAGCCTTGAGAACACGATAAAAAAATTCATCTAATTGTTCACAATCCCACCAAGCATCCATATAACTTTCTCCCAATCCAAGGGAGCCATTTTGTAATACTCTTTTATAAAAGGCAGTATTGTTTACTTTAATATCAAATGGGCGAGAACCATTGATCTTAACATCAGCCTGATGTAATAAGGCATCACAAATTTCTTTCCATTTATTTGATACCTGACTTGTTGTTTTATCTATACTATTACTCATAATAACTCCAATATTTGGTGAGATTTTTAAATATTAATTCATCCATTAAAAATCAATGTTTACTGTCTAAAAGATTAACTTTTTGCCGTGCAGATTTAAGGCAGTCTAGAAAAAACTTGAACAGTTACACGCTCATCGGTAGTCGTATCCGTAAGTATCTTAAGATAAATATATCTTGCCAAATTCAGTGATGGATTATTTTATTTTGGACGCATTCGGCTATTAAGTAAACTCTTAATTGAGTAATAATACTTAAGTATTAGTGTGTTGAGTTTTATTTATAATCGAATATAAGCGATCTATTTTATTTGATTATTTGCTTTTAATTAAAGCTAAATGAAGGTTATTTGCTTACTTATTTGGGATTGTATCAATTTATTGAAATTTAATTTATCAGAGTAACTATTAAGAGACTAAGAGACGAGATATTATGAAAAGTTATCAATCACTTTCCGCATTAGTGTATCAAATAGATAAGCCGATTGGCCGCAGTTTTGGTGATGTGGAATATTATCAAGCGCGTTTGGCTGGCGTTACTGGCAAGATCCTAGAACCTGCGGTAGGTACTGGTCGTATTTTAATTCCACTTTTAGCGGCTAACTATGATATTAGCGGCTTTGATCTCTCCGAGAGTATGTTGCACTACTGCCAGCTAAATTTAACGGCTCAACAATTTGATAGTAAAGGTGTTTGGAAAGATGATTTAACTAAATTCCAAGTACAAGAGCCAGTTGAAGCTATTATTATTCCAACAGGCACTTTTCAGTTATTAGATAGTGAAGAGAAAGCCATTCAATCGCTAAAACAGTGTTTTAAGGCGCTGAAAAGTGGTGGGCGTTTATTGATTGATACCAGCCTTGCTCATCAGTTTATTCTTGGAAAATGCGAAAGCAGAGAATTTACCACTACTGAGGGTGATCTTATTACCCTGCAAATGATCAATGCAGATATAGATCATATTGAGCAAGTTACCACTAGCCATCATCGTTATGATCAATGGCATCAAGGAGCTATCGTTGCCAGTGAGTGGGAAGTATTTAGATTGAAATGGTTTGGCGTATCTGAATTCAAGCACTTACTTGAAATGGTAGGTTTTGTGAATATCAGTATTTCAGCAGATTATACTTATTTGCGCGCGCCTAATAATAATAGTGAAATAATGACTTACGAAGCCTACAAATCCTAATCACTAAAATAGTGATAGCCACTTAACTCTATCGATATAGGCTACTCGACATTTTTTGTGTAAGTTAGTAGCCGTCGGTTTATCTAAATGTATTTTGCATCTATTAATTTGCTTGTTATTAACCTATCGATTTACTCAATCAAATATCATATTCAGATTAAACCTACGCCGCATTGTGACAAGCTTCACATAAATAACTTTTTTGTTACTTATTTCAGCTGCTATTTGTGACAAATACGACGAGTTATTTATGTCTACTGAGTATAATTAGCGCCGAATTTGATATCCATTGAAAGAGTTAGAATGCATATTTGCTTCTAATTTATTAATTAGAATAATGTGAACAGGGATACTTCCATGCAACTCCTAATGAGTCTGGTGGGAATGGCGACGCTCGTCTTTATTGCGTTGTTATTTTCTTCTAATCGTAGCGCCATTAAGATTCGTACCGTATTAGGTGCCTTTCTTATTCAGCTCGCTATTGGTGCCTTTGTTCTTTATGTTCCCGCGGGACGTAAAGTACTTCAATCGGTATCTGATGCTGTTTCAAATGTTGTTGGCTATGGCCAGGAGGGGATGAACTTTATCTTCGGCGGTCTTGTCTCCGATAAAATGTTCGAACTCTTTGGCGGCGGCGGCTTTGTATTCGCATTGCGCGTGCTACCTGTCATCGTATTCTTCTCCTCACTGATTGCCGTACTTTACTATTTAGGCATCATGCAGTTTGTGATTAAAATTCTTGGCGGCGGATTACAAAAAGTTCTGGGCACCTCAAGAACTGAATCACTATCTGCAACAGCAAATATCTTTGTTGGTCAGACAGAAGCGCCTTTAGTGGTTCGTCCTTATATTGCGACTATGACCAATTCAGAATTATTTGCTGTCATGTGTGGTGGATTGGCTTCAGTAGCAGGCTCTGTATTAGCGGGTTATGCGCAAATGGGTGTTCCTATGGAATACTTGATTGCGGCTTCCTTTATGGCGGCTCCTGGTGGATTACTCTTTGCTAAACTAATTATTCCTGAAACTGAAGATTATAAAGATCGTGCTGATGCGACACTGTTGTTAGCCGATGATGAGCGCCCAGCTAATATCATCGATGCTGCAGCGTCAGGTGCTGCTTCGGGTATGCAGTTAGCACTGAATGTGGGTGCTATGCTATTAGCATTTGTTGCTTTGATTGCGTTACTCAATGGTATCCTTGGCGGTATTGGTGGCTGGTTTGACTATCCGCAATTATCACTTGAATTAATTCTTGGTTGGCTTTTCTCACCATTAGCCTATCTGATCGGTGTACCTTGGGCAGAAGCTAATATTGCTGGATCATTTATTGGCCAGAAACTGGTAGTCAATGAGTTCGTTGCCTTTATGAATTTCGGCGAATATCTGAAAGCAGATGCGGAAGTAGCTGCGGCAGGTAAAATGGTCTTATCTGATCATACTAAAGCCATTATCTCATTTGCGTTATGTGGTTTTGCTAACTTATCTTCAGTCGCGATTTTGTTAGGTGGTTTGGGTGTGATGGCTCCTAGTCGTCGCCAAGATGTTGCGCGCATGGGACTAAAAGCGGTTCTTGCGGGTAGCCTCTCTAACTTAATGAGTGCAACTATTGCTGGATTCTTCCTTGCATTAGCCGCACTGTAATTTCGTTTTCTAAGCAAATCCTAAAGTGGGTAGCCTAATAGCTATCCACTTTGCTTATAATAGTGATAAGTAGAGGTAGCGGCTACTTTTAACCTTATCTATAGCTACATATAAGTAGTAATATTCAGATAAAACCTATCTTTTCATTTTATTCTTCATTATTGTGTTTTTTCAGCTAACTTTAATCATGCTGATGAATATAAAAGTGATACTTTTGGCGAAATAGCCATTAGAGAGAATAAATTGATAATTAAATAGATTATAATGACAGTTATTGGTGATACTGATCACAGTTTTATATTTAATAATGCAACATTCAAACGATTAATGTGATTTGTAGCACATGAAAGAGACCCCTTCCATGTTCAAATACGCATTACTGGTAATTGATGGAAAGGTAGTGCTCTCAAAAAGCTCGACCAGATAGTCGGACTAGAGCCGAACCAGAGAGCATGTATAGTGCGGTGAGAAGGAACTCAGCTGTAGCTAAGACCCCAGTGTCACAGCCACATCTTTATGGAACCAAGCCCGCTCACCAACAGAGAACAGATCGTTCTACATAAGAAATACTAACGTTGGAGAGTTTTATGACTGATTTAACCGCAGTAGCGCAACGCGCACTGAACTTGATGGATTTAACCACACTAAATGAAGATGATACTGATGCTAAAGTAACCGCATTGTGTCATCAAGCCAAAAGCCCAGCAGGTAACACTGCAGCTATCTGTATCTACCCACGTTTTATTCCTAATGCACGCAAAGTTTTACGCGAGCAAGGTACTCCTGAAATTCGTATCGCCACAGTCACCAACTTCCCACATGGTAACGATGATATCGAAATCGCCGTTCTTGAAACTAAAGCGGCTATCGCTTATGGCGCTGATGATGTCGACGTCGTTTTCCCTTACCGCGCTTTGATCGCAGGTAATGAACAAGTTGGTTTTGATTTAGTGAAAGCCTGCAAAGAAGCTTGTGCAGCAGCAGGCGTTTTATTGAAAGTGATCATCGAGACAGGTGAGTTAAAAGATCCTGCATTGATCCGCAAAGCATCTGAAATCTCAATTAAAGCCGGTGCTGATTTTATTAAAACATCGACGGGTAAAGTCCCAGTCAATGCCACACTGGAAAGCGCTGAAATCATGTTACAAGTTATTCATGATATGGGTGTGAGTAAAACTGTTGGTTTCAAACCAGCGGGTGGTGTACGTACAGCTGAAGAAGCAGCGCAATATCTGGCTTTAGCCGATAGAATCCTTGGTGAAGGCTGGACAGATGCACGTCATTTCCGTTTCGGTGCATCAAGCTTACTTGCGAGCCTGCTCAATACTTTGGGTTTCGACGGTCAGAAACCAACTAGCGGTTATTAATTGCTGACAGATAAAGTGTCGTCTTTTTACTCGGTCTGCATTTACTAAGGAGCCTACTTTGTTTTTGGCACAAGAAATAATTCGAAAAAAACGTGATGGTCATGAATTAAGTGAAGAAGAGATTCGCTTCTTCATCAATGGCGTGCGTGATAATACAGTATCAGAAGGCCAAATCGCTGCCCTGGCGATGACTATCTATTTTAATGATATGGTGATGGCAGAAAGCGTTGCTTTAACATTAGCGATGCGTGATTCAGGTACGGTATTAGATTGGAAATCATTGAATCTGAATGGCCCAATTGTTGATAAGCATTCAACGGGTGGCGTCGGCGATGTGATTTCTCTGATGTTGGGGCCTATGGTCGCCGCTTGCGGTGGTTATGTGCCGATGATTTCAGGCCGTGGCTTGGGTCACACTGGGGGAACGCTCGATAAACTTGAGGCAATCCCAGGTTTTGATATTTTCCCAAGTGATACGCAATTCCGTGACATTATTAAAAATGTGGGTGTTGCAATTATTGGCCAAACAAACTCTTTAGCACCTGCGGATAAACGTTTTTACGCGACACGTGATATCACAGCTACTGTAGATTCAATTCCGCTGATCACTGCTTCTATTCTTGGTAAGAAATTGGCAGAAGGTCTTGATGTTCTGGTTATGGACGTCAAAGTGGGCTCAGGCGCATTTATGCCAACTTATGCTAAATCTGAGCAGCTGGCTGAATCTATTGTTAACGTTGCCAATGGTGCAGGTTGTAAAACCACAGCACTGCTGACAGATATGAACGAAGTTTTAGCATCAAGTGCAGGTAATGCGGTTGAAGTGCGTGAAGCGGTTCGATTCTTAACGGGTGAATACCGTAATCCACGTCTATTAGAAGTAACAATGGCACTGTGCGCTGAGATGTTAGTTTCTGGTGGACTTGCCAAGGATCAAGACGATGCGCGTCGTAAATTACAGGCTGTGTTAGATAATGGCCAAGCGGCAGAAATCTTCGGTCGTATGGTTGCAGCGCAAAAAGGTCCAACTGACTTTGTTGAAAACTATGGTAAATATCTCCCAACTGCCGTGTTGAGCAAACCTGTTTATGCTCAGTCAGAAGGGATTGTTACTGCTATGGATACACGTGCATTAGGTATGTCTGTTGTCACCTTGGGTGGCGGACGACGTAAAGCGACCGATCCTATCGATTATAGCGTCGGTTTGAGTGATATTGCCGCTTTAGGTACCAAAATTGATAGCAACACTCCGTTAGCCGTTATTCATGCCAATAGCGAAAAATCATGGGAAGAGGCTGCGAAAGAAGTTCGCCAAGCAATGGTGATCGGTCAAGGCCAAGTCGAAATCAATCCAATGGTTTATCGTCAGGTTAGTGCATAACAGAGAATTACATTTATCAGTGGCATTTCCCTGTTAAAGGGGAGACTGACGCAGGAGAATATTATGAAACGTACATTTATTATGGTATTGGACTCATTCGGAATTGGTGCAGCAGGCGATGCTGAGAAATTCGGTGATGTTGGTTCAAATACATTAGGTCATATTGCGGACGCATGTTTTAGTGGCAAGGCTGATATTGGTCGTAAAGGCCCATTAAACTTACCTAACTTAACCAAATTAGGTTTAGGTAAAGCCGCTGAAGAATCATGTGGTAAATTCCCTGCGGGTCTCGATCCTAAGGCGGAGATTATCGGTGCATACGGTTATGCGAGTGAAATCTCTTCAGGTAAAGATACGCCATCAGGCCACTGGGAAATCGCGGGTGTTCCTGTACTCTTTGATTGGGGCTATTTTGCAGACGAAGAGAACAGCTTCCCACAAGCGTTACTCGACGCCCTTGTTGAGCGTGCAGGTCTACCAGGTTACTTAGGGAATTGTCACTCATCAGGTACAGTTATTCTGGATGCTTTAGCTGAAGAACATATGAAAACTGGGAAACCAATTTTCTATACTTCTGCTGACTCTGTTTTCCAAATTGCTTGCCATGAAGAGACCTACGGTTTAGAAAAACTGTATGAATTGTGTGAGATCGCCCGTGATGAACTAACCAAAGGCGGTTATAACATTGGTCGTGTGATCGCGCGTCCATTTATCGGTGACAAAGTAGGTAGCTTCGCGCGTACGGGTAATCGTCACGATTACGCGGTTAAGCCACCAGCACCTACTATGCTGAACAAATTAGTTGATGAAAAACAGGGTGAAGTGGTATCAGTCGGTAAAATTGCTGATATCTATGCTCATGAAGGAATCACTAAGAAAATCAAAGCCACAGGTCTTGATGAGTTGTTCAATGCGACTATTGAAGAGATGAAACTTGCGGGTGATAACACCATTGTTTTCACTAACTTTGTTGATTTTGACTCAGCTTATGGCCACCGCCGTGATGTTGCAGGTTACGCGAGTGCATTAGAGTTCTTCGATAGCCGTCTGCCAGAGTTAATGGCGCTGGTGGGAGAGGAGGATATTCTGATCCTCACTGCTGATCATGGTTGTGATCCAACATGGCCAGGCACCGATCATACGCGTGAGCACATTCCAGTACTGATTTATGGTCCAAAAGTGAAACCAGGCTCTTTAGGTCATCGTGAAACTTTTGCTGATATCGGTCAGACAGTTGCTAGCTACTTTGATTTATCGCCGATGGAGTATGGTAAATCCATGCTTTAAGCGAAAATCAGAGTGCAAATGTGTCGCCTATTAACGCGGCACATTTTTATTTAAAGCATTAACCCCAACTATTTGTGAAAACAATCTCTCTACTCTAAAAAATTCAATAAGGGATCATTAATTATGGCTACTCCACATATTAACGCGGAAAAAGGTGATTTTGCAGATGTAGTTTTAATGCCGGGTGACCCACTGCGTGCTAAATATATTGCTGAAACCTTCTTAGAGAATGTTCGTGAAGTTAATAATGTCCGCGGTATGCTGGGCTTCACTGGAACCTATAAAGGCCGCAAAATCTCTGTGATGGGCCATGGTATGGGTATTCCATCTTGCTCTATTTATGCAACTGAGCTAATTAAAGATTTCGGTGTCAAAGTTATTATTCGCGTCGGTTCATGTGGCGCAGTAATGGATGATGTTAAATTACGCGATGTTGTTATCGGTATGGGTGCTTGTACTGATGCGAAAGTTAACCGCCAACGTTTTAAAGATCATGATTTTGCTGCGATTGCAGATTACGATCTGGTTCATAACGCAGTTGAAGCGGCAAAAGCTAAAAATATCAATGTGAGAGTGGGTAACCTCTTCTCTGCTGACCTCTTCTATTCTCCAGATCCTGATATGTTCAAAGTGATGGAAAAATACGGCATTTTGGGTGTGGAAATGGAAGCGGCGGGCATTTATGGTGTTGCTGCTGAATATGGCGCAAAAGCACTGACGATTTGTACCGTTTCTGATCACATTAAAACGGGTGAGCAAACTTCAGCAGAAGAGCGTCAGACCACATTCAACGAAATGATTGAAATTGCATTAGAGTCTGTATTACTCGGTGATAAATAATCTATATAATTAAATAGATCTCTAAAAATAAAACCTCTGATAAATATAATCTATCAGAGGTTTATTTTATTACTGCATAATTTGTTACCGTTGCACCGCTAAAGATAAAATCACTTCCTTGTTATACATCCCTGTATGGCTTCCTGCCTCCAATCATTAAATCCGATTTAATGAACTACACTCGTTTTATCTCTGAGTCACAGCATAGATAAAAAATGCCTGTTTGATAATAAGGGATATACGTAGGTTAATTCCTAGCGTTAATAAAGAGTGAATTAAAATTTATACTTGGATGATTATTTAGAATTTTATTTTGATTAATCTCTTTTAATGAATGGAATATAGAGTTGAATATTGGCGTGAATAGCAGAGGTAGGTGTAAAGTTCGTATAACTCATTGATATTTATAGTTGATAAGAAATGAATGAGATTATTTTTGCTAGAAAGGCGGATAGTTACCTTTTTAAGATTATTCTCCTCGTACTAATACTGTTGATTTTCTTAATTATAACGGCCATTTAATGCATGGCCGTTATAATTTATTAAGATTATTTTATTACTTTGGTGACATTAAGAATACTTTTTCATTTTTACCTAGGTATTTTTGAATCACATTATTAACTTGGTCAACGGTAATTTGTTGAATATAGCTAGACTCATTATTAATGCGATTAAATTGTTGATCATCACCAGCAATTTGCGCTAAAGCTTCAGTCCAATAACTGGCACTTTGCAGTATTTGATTGCGCTCTGTCAGCCAAATATTTTTAGCTTCGTCCAACTCTTTGGCCGTTACACCCTGTTGGCGTAATTGCTCGATAGCTTTTTGCGATAATGCCACCATCTCTTTGGCTCTTTCTGGTGAGGTGGTAAAGTTCAAGCGAGCCGAGTAATAAGGGGCTGGCAGCTTAGCGAGCATCTGTGAGAATCCAAGGGCATAGATACCACTGGCTTTTTCTCTTAGTTCGGTACGCAGGCGCTGGCTAACGATGGTATCCAATAACTGGATCTCTAGTTGTTCTTGCAGCGTCCATTGTGCTGGTGAAGCATATTGAATGCTGACCATACTCTTATCACTGCTACTAATTGGATAAGTTTGAGTCATTGGCGCCATCTTAGGCATAATACCTTGATCACGCCACATCAGCTTGCTATTGCTAGCAGGAAGAGAGGCGATCCAACGCTCAACGGCAGCTTTTACATCGCTGCTATTGATGGCCCCAGAAATTACCAGTGTCATATTAGCTGTCGAGGATAATAGCTGGCGATTAGTTTGTTGTAGCTGTTGAGCGCTAAACGAGTTCCAGCCACCTTGTGGATTAATCACCAGCATTTCGCCATTTTGATAAGCTTCGCGATTAATGCTGTCTAAAAAGATTCTCTCTACAGGCACATTTTTTAGACTCAATGCAAAAGCTTGCTTATTTTGCTCTAATTTTTGTCCGCTAAACTGAGGTGCAGTCAGTTTTAAATGGAGCAATTTAAGCGCGGTATCGAGTTGATCCGCTGGTGCTTCGCCACGGTAACCATGAGATAGCAATTCACTGTAGGGGCGTATAGCTAGCTGATTTTGCTTAGCAAATAGGGCTAGCTCACGTGCGCTATAGTCACCATAACCGCTACTTTCAGGCAGTTTCAGCGCCCAATCAGTTAAACCGGCAGTTTGTAGCGTTTCAAGTGAGCGGCCACCGGGGATCTGAAGTGAGATTTGGATATTATCAGTCAGTGTTTTATCCGCTTTAACAATCACTTTGATCTGATTGCTCAATTGCCAAATCTCAGTTTTTGCTACAGGCAGATCACTTTTACTGCTGATCTTACCTGTTGATGTTGGAACTACATTCAGCTCAATCGCTTGTGATTTTTGGGCGAAAGGTCCGGGGTTAGCGGTTCTGATCTGCTTCCACTGTGATTGAAATGCGGATTTATCAAAGCTTTTCGCATCTGAATCTGGGCCAATCAGCGCAAGTCTGGGTGAGGTAACTTCTAATAACTGCTCAACATGCTGCTTTAATGTCTCTGGCGTGACATTTTTCATTAATTTATGACTGATATCCAATTGTTGGCGTTTATTCCACACGGGCATGTCATATTCAAGCGCTGTGGTGATTTGGCCAGCCAAATAGTCATGATCATAACGCTGTTCTGTTGCCGCTTGTTGGCTCAATTTCTTCAGTAGAGACTGACGAGCTTCATCAAGCTCTGATTGAGTCACTGGAGAGGTCGCCATACGTTGTAATTCGGTAAATAGTACCTTGGTAGCCGCTAAATAATCATCACCTTTAGGATGAGCAATCATCAGCTGCTGCAAACGGCGGTTATCTAACATGGCGCCTTGGCTATTGATACTAATAGATGGCAATACCCCATTATCCACTAATACAGAGAAGCGTTGATTGAGGATGCTGATCCATAAGCTATCGAGCAGATCGCTATATTGGCCTTTTTCAGTATTCAGTGGGGCATCAACATCTTTCTGCAGCGAAAATTGAACAAAGCGCGCGCCTTGCTCTTTATCAAATACCGGTTGGATCAGCATCTCAGTTGAAGGTGCGAATTTTTGCCAAAGTGGATCATCCTGAGAAAGCTGAGCAGGCACAGGCAGATTGAAATGCTGTTTAACGTCATTTAACACAGTGCTGCTGTTAAAATCGCCAATAATAATTAGTGTCATACGTTGTGGCTGATACCATTTTTTATAGTAATCAATCGCTTGTTCAATTGGCGCTTGACGAACAACATCCAGTGAACCAATAGGATTACGATTGATATAACGGCTGCCGTGGTAGCGCAATTTCTCTAGTTGATCGTTAATACGAAAACCGATCCCTTGACGTAAACGCCACTCTTCCACAATGACCGGACGCTCTTTTTCAAATGCGCTGGATTCAAAGGTCATTCCTTGCGCCCAGTCGGCCATTACTTGCAGGCTGGTATTCACTTGCGCAGGTGTCGCCGCAGGTAGAGAGAGCTTATACAGAGTCGAATTAAGGCTAGTGATCGCATTAACATGGCTACCCAGCTTTAGACCTTGCTGTTCAAGCTGTTTAAAGCCAGTGGTGCCCGGAAAATGGGTAGTACCTTTAAAGGCCATATGCTCAGTAAAGTGGGCGAGTCCAAGCTGTTGTTCACTCTCTTGTAGTGAACCACTTTTGACCAACAGACGCATTTCAACACCCGGTTGTGAGCGAGGCAGCAAATAGACCTGTAAACCATTATCAAGTGTATAGTGGCGAATATCGGAACGCGCTGGTAGCAGGCTATTATCCACTCCAGCCGATCGATTGGCGGTGCTGCAACCAAAGAGTGTTAGGCTGATTAAAGCCGCCAATGTTAGTTTACGAAGCATAGTGTGGAGCCTCAGTTGAAGGTAGTGAAGTGGATTGCACTGGCTCAGTAAGAACAATGTGCTTATCGGCGAGTGATGCAATAAAGGATTGATGGCTAACCAGTACGATAGCGCTTTCCGGTAGTCTGGTTTTCAGTAGCTCAATAAGACCAAGCGCGCTGCTTTCATCCAGTGCTGATGTGGTTTCATCCAGTAACAGCAGTTTGGGTTTATTCAGCAGTAATCGAGCAAACATAACACGTTGTTGCTCACCACCTGACAATCGACTATGCCAGTCAGTTTCTAGGGCTAATTGGTTATTCAATTTACCTAAACCAACCTGTGTTAAGGCCTGTTGATAGGCTTCGGTATTAAATGCGTCGACGGATTGAGGGTAAGCCAGCAGATGATCGAGTCGGCTAAAAGGTAAATAGAGACGCTGAGGCAGCCATATAACCTGTTTGGTCTGTTGAATATGGCCTTCAAAATAGGGCCAGTGACCACTCAATGCTCGTAATAGTGTCGATTTACCAATACCAGAGCGACCTGAAATCAGCGTCAAGGTGCCTTTTTCAGCCTCTATTTTGACGGGATCAATTAAACAGAGATTATCTGCGGTAAATACCTGAATATCTGCGCTTAGTGGAGCCTGATCTTCGACAATATCGACGCTCGGCTGACGATCATTTTCCAGTAGTACAACAAAGTTATACAGACGCGCTACCGTTGCTTGCCAAGCGGCGATCTCTTTATAGGCGAAGATAAACCAGCCGAGAGAAGAGGCAACACTAGTAAAGGCTTGACGTAACTGCATCAATCCACCTAATAGAATTTCGCCCGCCAAAAATTTAGGCAGCGCAAACAGGATAGGTGCGAGAGCGGTTACTTGCTGATAACCCACGGTATAGAAAGAGAGATTTCTTTCGCAGCGGATTAAAGTATTCCAGTTACTCATGATACGGCCAAAACGATACATCAATTCGTAACGATCTTGTGGCTCACCACGTTGTCCAGCGATGGCATCACTGTGTTGACGGCGAGTGATCAGCGCAGAACGATAGTCCGCTTCACGGCGCTGTTTTTCCATATTCAGTTTGCGTAATGGAAAACCAATCCACTGAGTGAATGCAATACCGATAAGGGTGTAAAGAATACAAGCCCAGAACATATAGCCCGGTAATGTCCAGTCACTACCTTGGAAATTAAAGGTAAAACTCCCTGATAGCGTCCAGAGGATGGTAGCGAAAGAGAAGAGAGTCAGCATCGAGTGTAAGAAGGTGACTAATAGATTTAGCGTCGATTCAACCAACAAGCGAACATCTTCGGCAATACGTTGGTCTGGGTTATCCGGTTCTTGGGAGGTGAGTTTAAGAATATAGTGCTTGCTGTTGGTGGATAACCAACGCGCGAGTATCACATTGGTCATTCCTTCACGCCAGCGGATAATTAACTTCTGTTTTAGATAGTTACCCATTACCACCACAAAAATTAAGCCACTGACTAAAATGACAAAATATTGCAGCAAGCCGTAGAGCGCTTGGCCATCTAATTTCTGTAGAGCGTTATAAAAATCCCCATTCCACATATTCATTCTGACATTAAACCAAACAGAAGAGAGGATTAATGCCAGTGATGTGGCAAGGAGTATCCAGCAGAAAAGGGCAGCACGCTGCCCCCAAAAAGGTTTCACAAGATAAAAAAACTGCTTTATTGTTTTCATTTCCGTATTTCTATTGTTATGAATTGCTCACATCGCTTTCACGATAAGGGTTATAAATAAATGTTATAAATCGTAATTCACTTGCAGCCAGAATTGACGGCCCGGATCGTAAGATTTTATTGTTCTATCTTCAAAGACGAAGCGGTCAGCGATATTTTTATTATTTAATAGATTATTAACTTCTACAGAGAAACCAAAACCATAAGCAAAATCAGGTTTCCAGCCTAAGCGGGTATCCCATGAATATTTGCTGGAAAAATTTTGTTTAGTATATTTTTTTACTTGCCCATATTCAGGATCTGAGTAGTAGGCATTGTCATAGCGAACAGCTTGGTCACGTGCACCCCACCATTGTAGGCGGTTATACCAAGTCAGATTGTATTCATCCCAAACGCTGGTTAATTCAGCATTAATTTTGACAGGTGAGTTAAAGCTAGTTGAAGGTAATTTAGAGGCATCAATGACTTTGCCGTCATACCAAACTTTATCGAGGTTTACACGGTTGCTTGGGTCAAATGAGCTATAACCCGCATCTTTAGGGGTATTACTTTCACTCTGTTGCCAGCTAAATGATGCCGTCATGACATGAGACGCTTCTGCCCATTCCCATGGTTGGCTATTATGAACAGAGAGTGTCACTGTATCGTGTGAGCTACGGCCGCCATTATCGAATACACGGATGCTGCGTTTATCTGCACTGGTGCTTTCATATTTAGTACGGCTTCTAACTTCATCATATCCTTCACGATGAACATACTGTAAGCGCCAAGTTGTTGATAAAACCTCTTGCTGCAATGCTACTGTTAACTCGTCGTTATAAGGTGTGGATAAAGAGTCCAATCCTTCATAATCGCGCTTGTCTTCCCAATCATTTTCACTAGGATCTACTGAGCACCAACCTACACAGTTTTGCATTCCTGCATTCTGCGCACCATAAAGGGCATAAGTTAGCATTGAGCGGCCATAATAGCGGTTAGCACCACCAATAAGGAGCGTTGAGTTATCACCAAAGAAGTCGTAAGTACCAGAGATGCGAGGGGCGAAATTGGTCTTGTTAATAAAATCATCTTGGTCGACACGGATGCCAGGACGTAGATTTAGTTTACCAAACTGCATATTATCATCAGCAAATAGCGCGTAGCTGGTGTAATCTGCGTTATGTTTTCCACTTTGAAAACGGGTTACATTGGTTAAATAACCAGAAAAATCACCGTCTTTATTAACTGTGCCGTTATAAGAATAACGATAGAAGTCTTTATCACGCTTATAAGTTCCCTTTGTATAATTAACTTCACTCCCTATTGTAGGATTGTGAGAGCCTCCAAAAGTATCTTCCATTGAATTGAAGCGTAATACAGCTTTAGCACTATGATTTTGCTGCTGGGATGTTAAGTCGCCTTGCCCACCGCTACTGCGTTCTTCTCGATTTCTCCAATCATTTTCATCTGTTGCGATAGCATTGACAAAATACTTTTGGTCATTGTTTCGTTCATCTTTCAGTTGTTGTGTGCTGGCTGTTAGTTCTAATTTACCAATATCTAATTCATGTTTGAAAACACCAGTTAACCCCATTCCATCATGGGTACTGTCATAACCCGAATTCATCACCGACGCAGAGAATAATTTGCTGTCATAAGAGGCATAATTACCAGAAATATCAAAGGAACTACGCTCTGATAGATCAACAGAATATTTAAGGAAGTAGTTATCTGATATTCGTTTTTGGCTACGCTTACCAGAAGGTGATTCCACTGAAACTAACTCACCGTTATCGATAATGACTGCTTCACCGCCAGTCATAGTCATGGGGATATCAGAACTGCGGCGAGAGGCTGAAAAAACAATACCTGAATTATCAGAAACACCTAATTCAAACCAACCACCAAAATCACTTTTATCATAGCGATTCTGAAAACGAGCTGGGTTAGCAACATCATTTTTTGAGGTGTCAATGGACTGTGAAGAGTCTTGGAAAAGGTTATTCCAGCTAGAACGCGTGACTCTATAATAGGAATGGGCGCTATTTTCGCCTTGCCAACGACGACTATTAACCTCAACAGTTCCCCCTGTAAAACCTCCGAACTCTACTGGAATATTGTTGTCGTAAACAGCCATACTGTCTATCAATCGGCTGTCTAGGTACATTCCCTGATCGCCACTACTTAAGCGCGTCGCTGTTTCACCTAATCCGCTATCGGCTGGATCGAAATCATTATTAAAACTAACGCCATCGAGACGATAAGCATTTTGATAACTGCTAGAGCCATGAATTGAGATGCGAGAAGGTTTGATTTCGCCCTGATTCATTGAGTTGCTGTCATTATTGGCAAATTGAACCGCAGGGTTAGTTTTCATTAAATCGGTAATATTACCATCGCCAGTATTACGCTGGCTGATCTCTTCAGAGGTGACAAACTGTGGCGCTGAAGCTACATCAGTTGATGGATGATTTTGGATCACACCTGATACGCGCGTTTCAGGCAAAACTAAAGTTCCCTGATTAAGGGTCTGTACGCGGATCACATTGACGCCGTTTTCTGAAATCAGCTCCATACCACTGCCAATTAGGACTTTTTGTAGCGCAGTCTGTGCAGTGAATTGACCAGCAATAGCAGGTGCCCGCAGATTTTTAAGTTGGCTGTTATCGTAAAGCAGCGGCAATTTACCCTGTTTGGCGATCTCTGCTACTGAGGTAGCTAAAGATTGTTCAGGTAGTGAAAATGCGATTTCTTGCGCACTAACAGATTGACTGAAAATAGCGCAACTAATGGCAACCGCCAATGATAATGGCCTAGCTGCCTTCAGGTGTGATGACATAGACATGATTTATCCCTTTTTTCCTAAACGTAGTTGGCACCAGAATTATTTTTAGAGTGTGCCAAATAAATAACAACTACAGAGGAAGAGGGCGGAATGAGAATTATCCTCACCTGCGAATCGTAATATTTTTCATCTATTTTTTTTATTGTTATTAATCAATTGATTATGTTTTAAAAAATATTCGATTAATGGCGATAAATTTGAGTTTTAGGCAAAATATTCAAATTAAGAGGCTCGCTGAACATCAAAAAGAGCTTTTGAATCTCTTTTTTGTCATAACAGAATCATGTTGATGTGATTTACGTATTTATGATGCGTGAAGGCAAATATGATCGTGAATATGGTACGAAAAAAGCTTGACCTTCCAAACGTGGTAAGTCGGATAAATACCAGTAGGAGCCTTTTCGGCTCAATAAACTTTATTGTCGACTCCCGTTATGAAAGGCAAAATAATGAAAATAAAACCTATAGCTCTACTTATTGCGGCGATAAGCACCTCCTTTGCTATCGCCGGATGCAAGGAAGCGGAACCTTCTAGTCCGCCAGCCCAGCCACCAAGTGTTCCCGTCGCCGAAGTACTGGTTCAGCCTATAACCCCTTTTGTCGAATTAACGGGTTCTTTAACAGCAATTAAGGGGGTTGAGTTACGCCCGCGGGTCGCTGGCTATATTCAGAATGTGAGCGTACCTGAGGGGCAATTCGTCGAGAAGGGAAGTGAACTTTTTGTTATCGATCCTCGAGTATTTCAAGCCGAGGTCAATGTGGCAAAAGCGCAGTTACGTGAGGCCGAAGCCGCATCGATACTGGCTAAGAATGACTATGCGCGAACCGAAAAGCTATTTGCGCAAAAAATTGTCTCTCGCGCTAATCTCGATACCGCGACCGCTGCGCTGAATGCCAGTAAAGCACAGGTTGATGCTGCGAAGGCCGCGCTAGAGTCTGCACAGTTGGCGCTCAGTTTTACTCGCGTTACAGCACCTATCAGCGGACGTGTTGGCCAAACGCTGATCACCGAAGGTAACTATGTTGCTAACGGTGTAACTCCCCTGACGACCATTGTTTCCATCGATCCTCTGCATGTCTATTTTGATGTTGATGAGCGTACCTATCTAAATTCACTTGCTGTAAACCGAGCCAATGCAACGCCTGAAGACACAAAGGGCGCCAAGGTGATGGTGGCTCTGCTGACGGATAAAACCTACTCGCGCTTAGGGCGCGTTGACTATCTTTCCAATACCACAGATCGCAAAACTGGAACTGTGCGTGTCCGTGCGATTATTGACAATCCTGATGGGCAATTGACACCTGGTCTATTTGCCAAGATCAAACTCGAGACAGGAGCACAGAAAGATCGTGTATTGATCTCAGATCAGTCGATTGGCACAGATCAAGGTCGGCGTTATGTGCTGGTGGTCGATAAAGATAATAAGACCGAATATCGTCCCGTTGAGTTAGGGGCTGAGATCGACGGTTTACGAGTGATCGAACAAGGGTTGCAGCCGGGTGAGCGGATTGTGGTCAAAGGGTTAGTGCGTCCGGGAATGCAGCTTACTCCGCAGTTAGCGGCCATTGATGGAACGCCTATAGAGGTTCTGCAAACTTCAGGAGCCGCACAATGAGTTTTCCTCGTTTCTTTATCGATCGGCCAATTTTTGCCATCGTACTCTCTATTTTAATGCTACTCGGTGGGATAGTGGCTTTCTTTCAGCTGCCATTGAGTGAATATCCGGCTGTGACACCACCTACGGTACAGGTAACGGCCTCTTATCCGGGGGCGAATCCTAAGGTGATCGCGGAAACGGTTGCCGCCCCCCTTGAGCAGGCGATCACTGGCGTTGAGGGCATGTTATATATGTCATCTCAATCGGCAACAGATGGTCGCATGATCCTAACCGTCACTTTTGCTCAAGGAACAAATGCCGATATGGCACAGATCCAAGTGCAAAATCGGGTCTCTCGTGCCTTACCGCGTTTGCCTGAAGAGGTCCAACGGCAAGGAGTGGTGACACAGAAAACTTCACCCGATATCTTGATGGTGGTTCATCTGCTATCACCGGATAAACGTTATGATCCTCTCTACATTTCCAACTACGCTTATCTTCAAGTACGTGATGAGTTATCGCGTATTCCGGGGATCAGTGATGTACTAGTATGGGGTGCAGGCGAATACAGTATGCGTCTTTGGCTCGATCCTAACTTGATTGCAGCACGAGGACTTACGGCGGGTGAAGTGATCGCTGCGGTACGAGAGCAAAACGTACAAGTCGCGGCGGGTTCTGTGGGACAAGCACCTAATTCTACAGCGGCATTTCAAGTCACAGTCAATACACTAGGGCGCTTAACGGATGAAGAGCAGTTTGGCGATATCATTATTCGTACTGGTGATAATGGGCAAGTAACACGCCTACGTGATGTTGCGCGCATTGAAATGGGGGCAGATGCTTATGCGCTGCGCAGTTTACTGGATGGTGAGCCAGCCGTTGCATTGCAGATCATTCAGAGTCCTGGGGCGAATGCACTTGATGTTTCTCAGGCGGTGCGAGATACCATGCAACGACTGGAAGCTGATTTCCCTCAAGGATTGAGTTCACGTATCGCCTATGATCCAACGGTGTTTGTTCGCGCCTCCCTTGAGTCGGTAGTGACGACGCTACTCGAAGCTATCTTCCTTGTTGTGATCGTGGTGATCTTATTCTTACGCAACTGGCGGGCTTCAATTATTCCGCTGTTGGCCGTACCTGTATCACTGATCGGAACCTTTGCCATCATGCATTTGATGGGATTCTCGCTCAATACCTTGTCATTATTTGGTTTGGTACTTTCCATCGGTATTGTCGTCGATGATGCCATTGTGGTGGTAGAGAACGTGGAGCGGCATATTGAAGAGGGTGAAGAGCCCACTCAGGCGGCAAGGCTAGCGATGGATGAGGTAACAGGTCCCATTATTGCTATTACCTCGGTGCTGGCCGCAGTCTTTATCCCAACCGCCTTCCTGAGCGGGTTACAGGGTGAGTTCTATCGGCAATTTGCATTGACGATCGCAATCTCGACAATCTTATCCGCAGTTAACTCATTGACGCTCAGTCCGGCACTGGCGGGCATGTTGTTAAAGCCACGCGATAAGGCCACAACTGCACCAAAAGGTCGTATTGAGCGACTATTTGACCTGATCAGCCGTCCGTTCCAAGGAGCGCCCGATACCTATGGGAATTGGGTGCGTAAAGTTGTGCGAGTCAGTGGTTTGGCGCTTCTTGTCTATGGCGGCCTGCTGGCGATGACCTTCTTTGGATTTAAAGCGGTTCCTGTGGGCTTTGTACCTATGCAGGATAAATATTATCTGGTGGGGATTGCTCAATTACCTAACTCTTCATCGCTAGATCGTACCGATGAAGTTGTGAAGAAGATGTCACAATTAGCACTGGCTGAACCCGGTGTTGAGAGTGTAGTTGCCTTCCCTGGCCTCTCAATCAATGGTTTCGTCAATGTACCCAACGCCGCTGTTATGTTTGTGATGCTCGATCCCTTCGAGGCTCGAGGAACGCCTGAGCTATCGGCTAACGCCATTGCCGGTCGACTACAAGCTAAATTTTCAACTATTCCCGATGGTTTTCTTGGCGTGTTTCCACCACCGCCAGTACCGGGTTTAGGAGCGACAGGCGGCTTTAAAATGCAAGTCGAAGATCGTGGCGGTGCTGGGCTTGATGAGCTGGTTAAGCAGACTCAATTGCTGATGATGAAAGCCAATGAATCGGGGCAGCTTGCCGGATTGATGACCAGTTTCGATGTTAATGCTCCTCAACTTGAAGTCGACATAGACCGTACCCAAGCTAAGAGCCAAGGAGTTCATTTAACAGATGTTTTTGACTCACTTCAAATTTATTTGGGCTCTCTCTATATCAATGATTTTAACCGTTTTGGTCGTACTTATAAGGTGATGGCTCAAGCTGATGTTGCTCATCGGATGCAGCCCGAATCCATCGGCCGCTTACAAGTGCGTAATGCGGCGGGCGATATGTTGCCTTTATCTTCCATCGTGACAGTGACTCCCAGCTCTGGCCCAGATCGGGTGATCCACTATAACGGTTATCCTTCGGCGGATATCTCGGGTGGCGCTATGATGGGAGTGAGTTCAGGACAAGCCGTTGCTCTTATGGAGAATCTGGCGAAAGAAGTTTTACCTGAAGGAATGGCCTTCGAATGGACAGATCTTACTTATCAGCAAAAGCTGGCTGGTGATTCGGCACTCTATATATTCCCACTCTGTGTGCTATTGGCTTATCTGATTTTAGCGGCTCAGTACAATAGCTGGTTGTTGCCTTTAGCAGTGCTATTGATTGTGCCTATGTGTCTATTGAGTGCCATTATTGGTGTCTGGCTGATGGGCGGTGATAACAACGTCTTCGTTCAGATTGGACTGGTGGTATTGGTCGGTTTAGCCGCCAAAAACGCCATCTTGATTGTGGAGTTTGCGCGCAGTTTAGAAGCCAAAGGGACAAATACACTAGAAGCGGTTATCGAAGCCTGTCGACTGCGTTTACGCCCTATATTGATGACATCTCTGGCCTTTATTGCGGGTGTTGTGCCTCTGGTATTGGCGGGAGGGGCAGGCGCTGAAATGCGACAAGCGATGGGCGTTGCAGTCTTTGCGGGTATGCTGGGAGTTACCTTATTTGGATTATTCCTCACCCCTGTTTTCTATGTGGTGATGCGTAGATTATCAACGGGTTATGAGCAGTATCGACTCAAACTGAAGCAGCGCAAGATGGGGCTAAAATCATGAGTAAATTCTATCGTGCGATCTTACTTCCTATTAGTTCACTTTTTTTGCTCGCGGGTTGTGTGGCAGTGGGGCCTGATTATTCAGCGCCTGCCTCACCACTTCCAATCAGTTTTGGTCAAACAGCAACGGGCCTCACCTCGGGAGAGGTTGAGGTTGCATGGTGGAATAGTTTTGGCGATACCACATTAACTAAGCTAATTCAGCAAGCACTTACCGCTAATCATGATATTGGGATTGCGGCTATGCGGCTTGAAGAGGCCAAGGCGGTGCTGGGTAGGGAGCGTCAAGACTATCTACCGACGGGAGGTGCTGCGTTTAACTATCAGGATCGTCGACAGAGTCGGTTTGAAACCGCTCCTGAGCAGTCGCGTCACAGTGAAACTTACCGTGGTACGATCGATACCTCGTGGGAACTTGATCTGTTTGGTCGGGTGCGGCGATCGGTAGAAATGGCAGAGGCGCAAGTGGGTTCTCGTGAGGCTCTGTTACGAGGGGTTCAAGCGAGTGTTGCCGCTGAAGTTGCCACCACTTGGTTTGAGCTACAAGGTCTGGAAGCCGAGCTGGCGGTTGTGACTGATATTAGGCGAAGTCAGCGTGAAAGCTTCGCGATGATCACTCGTCAGGTCAATTCAGGTGCTGCCAGCGAATTCGATCAACTTCGCGCAGAAGCATTATTGCGTAATATCGAAGTGGCCGTCCCTGAGCTAGAGCAGCGTCGTGCAGTCTCTCTTAATGCGCTATCTATTTTACTGGGAGAAGCGCCTCAAACATTCAAGCTAGCTAAAGTCAGTTCTAAAGAGCAAGAGCCTGCTATTCTTACTATTGCCATTGGTGATCCGGTAGCGCTGCTCTCACGTCGTGCCGATATTATGGCGGCAGAACGGAACCTTGCTGCGGCAAATGCACAAATTGGCATAGAGACAGCGGGTCTCTATCCTGATGTTCAGCTGCAAGGCTCTATTGGGCTAGTGGCGGGTAGTTTTAGCGGTATGAGTGGAGCAGGCGCACTCTCCAACTTTATTGGCCCTGTCATTCGCTGGTCCTTTCTTGATATCGGACGTGTACGCGCTCAGATCGCCATGAGTGAAGCCCGTAGTAAACAGGCGCTGATTACTTATGATCAAACTTTGTTGCGAGCGCTACAAGAAACTGACGATGCTTTCAAGGCGTATGGGGCGAGTAACCAGCAACTTGAATTACGTCTGCTTGAGTCTGCGGCCAATCATGAAGCTGCTCGCTTAGCACAAGCCAGATTCTCAGAAGGTGAGGGGATCTACCTCGATGTGCTTGAAGCGGAACGAACTGATTTTGTGAGTCAACGTGCTTTGGTGACTGCTCGCACTTATCAACAACTTACTATTGTCAGTATTTACAAGGCATTGGGCGGCGGTTGGCAGGTCTGTTCTGAGGGCGAGCAAGAGTGTAGCGGAGCTGATGGCAGACCAAAAACGCATATTATAAAATAAATTACCGATAAAGCTTGACCTTCCTCTTGCGGCAAGCTTTAAGCTCCTCTACAACATATAGACAAGGAGTAATTCAATGACTTCAATATCAGATCAACAAGGTGCTCACTCCTCAGCCACTCGACTGAGTTTACCCGTCGAGGGAATGACCTGTGCATCCTGTGTAGGGCGTGTTGAACGCGCACTTAAAGCCGTTCCCGGTATAGAAACAGCTACAGTCAATCTGGCGACTGAGCGTGCCGATATTAGTTTTACAGGAACTGCTGATGCACAAGCAGCAGTCCGTGCGATTGAAAGCGCGGGCTATAATGTGCGCGAAGAGACGACCGAGCTAGCGATCGAAGAGATGACCTGTGCCTCCTGTGTTGGCCGAGTGGAGAAAGCATTGGCACAAGTGCCCGGTGTGATCGAAGCTAACGTCAATTTGGCAACTGAACGTGCTCGTGTACGTCACTTTGCTGGGGTTGTGACGATCGAAAATCTGGAAGAAGCGGTTAAACAATCGGGTTATAAATCCCGTCGCTTATCTTCAGAGACGGTTAATTCTAATGATCAGGACACTGAACGTCGTGACGCGGAAGCGCAGTCTTTACGCCGCTCTTTACTGGTCGCTGCTATTTTCACTTTACCCGTTTTTATTCTGGAAATGGGCTCGCATCTGATCCCTGCGATGCATCATTGGGTACAAAGTGTTATCGGTCAGCAGAATAACTGGTATATACAGTTTGTTCTCGCCACTATTGTTATGTTTGGCCCGGGGTTACGCTTCTTCCGTAAGGGCATACCGGCGCTATTGCGTGGTGCACCAGATATGAACTCGCTAGTCGTTGTGGGTACATCAGCGGCATATGGTTATTCAGTGGTCTCGACCTTTATTCCTAGTGTGTTACCGCAGGGTACCGCCAATATCTACTTTGAAGCAGCGGTGGTGATTGTCACCTTGATCTTGCTAGGTCGTACCTTAGAGGCGCGAGCCAAAGGACGGACTTCGCAAGCGATTAAACGATTGGTTGGGCTTCAGGCAAAAACAGCACGTGTTGAACGCAATGGCGAAACCATTGAGATCCCACTCGACCAAGTGATAACAGATGATATCGTTTTTGTTCGTCCCGGTGAGAAGATCCCCGTTGATGGCGAAGTGGTTGATGGCTCATCTTATGTTGATGAGAGCATGATCACGGGTGAACCAGTGCCTGTATCTAAAGGTGTGGGCGCGCCAGTTGTGGGCGGTACTATTAATAAAACGGGGGCATTTAGCTTCCGTGTGACCAAAATTGGTTCAAATACCGTATTGGCACAGATCATCCGTCTGGTTGAAGAGGCGCAGGGCTCGAAACTGCCAATCCAAGCCTTGGTTGATAAGGTGACCATGTGGTTTGTTCCTGCGGTGATGGTCGGAGCAATAATCACTTTCTTAGTTTGGTTGATTTTTGGCCCAACGCCAGCGCTGGCATTTGCACTGATTAACGCCGTTGCTGTACTGATTATCGCTTGCCCATGTGCTATGGGACTGGCAACACCAACTTCTATTATGGTAGGAACAGGACGTGCTGCTGAGCTGGGAATTTTGTTCCGCAAAGGCGAAGCATTACAAGCTCTGCGTGATGTGAGTATTGTTGCACTCGACAAGACGGGGACTCTGACTAAAGGACGTCCTGAGCTGACAGATCTGGTTCCGGCAGAAGGTTTTGAATATAACGAAGTTCTTGCTTTAGTTGCAGCCATTGAGACACGCTCTGAGCATCCTATCGCTGAAGCCATTGTTGCCGCCGCTAAGCAGCAGGGTTTGACGTTAGAAGCAGTCGAAGGCTTTGATGCAGTTCCCGGCTTTGGTGTCTCGGCGAAAGTAGCAGGACGTAGTATTTCTGTGGGTGCCGATCGCTTTATGACTCAGTTAGGTCTTGATGTTGCTAGCTTTTTGCCAGCAGCTCAGCGTCTGGGTGAACAAGGTAAGAGCCCACTTTATGCGGCTATTGATGGTCGTTTGGCTGCGGTTATCGCCGTCGCTGACCCAATCAAAGAGACAACACCTGCAGCAATCAAGGCACTGCATGCGCTTGGCTTGAGAGTCGCAATGATTACTGGCGACAATGCGGCAACCGCAGCGGCTATCGCTAAACAGTTGGGTATTGATGAAATTGCAGCTGAAGTTCTGCCTGATGGCAAGGTCGCCGCACTGAAAAAATTCCGTGCCAATGGCGCAAAAGTGGCCTTCGTGGGTGATGGTATCAATGATGCACCAGCACTAGCCGAAGCCGATGTTGGTTTAGCGATTGGTACAGGAACTGATGTCGCTATCGAGGCCGCTGACGTGGTGTTGATGTCCGGTGATCTCTTGGGTGTGGTAGATGCGATTGCACTAAGTAAAGCGACAATCCGTAATATTAAACAGAACTTGTTCTGGGCCTTTGCTTACAACGCATTATTAATCCCTGTTGCGGCGGGAATACTTTATCCGCTAAATGGCATGTTGCTGTCGCCGATCTTTGCAGCAGCGGCAATGGCACTCTCCAGTATCTTTGTTCTCGGTAACGCACTGCGTCTTAAAGGTTTCCAAGCACCAACGAAAGCTTAGGTTGGTATTGGTTGCTGAGATGGAATGAACAATCCGGGCAGATATATCGCCCGGTTTGTTTATCAGTCTGTTTTGAGTATTAGATTAATTCTCTTGAAGGAGATGGTGATGAATATAGGTGAAGCAGGCAAACTCTCCGGCGTTTCAGCGAAGATGATCCGCTACTATGAACAGATTGGTTTGATACCTAAAGCAAATCGTTCTGATGCAGGCTATCGGCATTACAGTTTGCTCGATGTCGATAATCTTCGTTTTATCCGTCGAGCCCGCGATCTGGGTTTTACCGTTGAACAAATTAACGGACTTTTACTCTTATGGCGTGATGGTGGGCGGGCAAGTGCTGATGTTAAAACGATGGCACTCTCTCATCTGACAGGATTAAAGCTGAAAATTGCTGAGCTACAAGCGATGGCACAAACTTTAGAGCAGCTTTCTAGCCATTGCCAAGGTAATGATCATCCTGACTGCCCCATTATTGAGGGGTTGGTGGAGTCAAGTGGTGTAATAGGAACGGAGCAACAGGGTCCTCGTAAGGCTCCGCGCTTTGGTATTGATTCTCCAGCCTCCTCGCGCCAACGATCTTAAGAGTAAACTTGGTTAAAAGTGTTTGACCTTAACAGCGTGTTAAGGCTCATATTAGTCTAACACCCGAAGAAATCTGGAGATCAGTATGCATAAATTCAATATACCAACAATGACTTGTGGCGGCTGCGCTAAATCTATCACTAAGGCGCTATTAAGTGTTGATTCACAAGCACGCATTGAAACCGACCCAACGGCCCGTGAAGCGCGTGTCGATAGCCTGTTAGATAAGAATATTTTCTTAGTTGCACTAAGTGAAGCGGGTTACCCTGCGACTGATGATTAACTTCAGTAACGAGTAATGAAGCGATTAGAGCGGGCCAAGTGTGCCGCTCAATATTGAAAAATAAAACCTAAAAATAGCCTAACGCACTATTTTTAGGTTTTATTTTTGGGTAAGCCAGTCTGCTGTTCAATAATTAAAATATTATTTTTGTCTTTAAAAACCACTTGTACTGGCAACAACAAAGGAAGAGCCTGAAAGAATTGTTCGGGTTGTTGTAGATTGATACGACCCGATATTTTTCTCTGCATTAGATCTTGCGGTGATAACTCAATATTGACGGCGTAATAGGGCTTGAGTTGACGGAGAATTTCCCCTAATGGCCGCTCGGTAAAGTTCAGTTCACCATAACGCCAACCTGCGATATCTTGCGTTGCTATTTTGCTCACCAATATTTTACTGTTAGGAGCCGAACTTACGGCATTATCACCCGCATATAAATACTGTTTTTTATTTTGCTGTGCAGTCTGAAACGCTACAACACCTTGATTGACACTGATTTCAACCTGCGATTGCTCTTTGCTGACAGAAAATTCCGTACCCACCACCTGAATATCGCGCTGATCAGCATGAATAATAAAAGGGCGATAGGGATTTGATTTGACACTAAAAAAGACTTCACCTTGATCTAACCAGAGCTGTCTTTGCTCTTTTTTATACGCCACGCGGATTTGGCTATTACGGTTAAGAAAGAGACGTGAACCATCTGAAAGGATCATCTCTTTTGGCTGGTCACGGGTTACCAGCGTCATATTGTTGATTAGCATCGAAGGCAAATGGCTGTATGGCATAAAAAGCAGCGCCACAATAAATAGCCCGGCTAAGGTATTTCCTAATGGGCGCCATAGCCATCGATGTGTACGCTTTTGCGGTGGCATAGGTAGCGAGACAGGGCGCGGCATAAGGTCACAATCACGCCATACTTCGGCGATATTCTTATAAGCCTGTTTATGCTCTGCCGACGCTGCCAGCCAATCAGTAAATTCATTGGCTTGCTGCTCGGTAAAGAGTTGGCTATGTTGGCGAGTAAACCAGAGAGCGGCTTCTTCATCGATACTTAGTGTGTCTGTATATTCAGACGAAGAAGCCTCGCTCACTTTTTCTTTTCCCCATGATCTTCAACATGTTTTTTGCAATATACTAATGCAGCAGCAATATGTTTTTCAACCATACTAATTGAAATTTCCATACGTTCAGCAATTTCACTTTGTGATAAACCATCAAATCGATAGAGTAAAAAGGCTTCGCGGCGCCGTGGTGGTAATGAATTGATCGCCTCGGTAAGTTGTTGAACGCGTTGTTGTTGCTCTAATACTTCACTGGGATCACAGGCCATAGAGCAAGTGTCTTCGTGTAATAGATACTCTTGTTCATCACTCTCTAATGCGCTTTTATTTTGGGAACGACGCCAGTGATCGATAAGGACATTGTTGGCTATTTTAAATAAAAATGCGCGACTTTCCCGGACGGGCGTCTGCTCTTTGCGATTTAGCCAAAGTGTAAACACATCCTGAGATAAGTCATCTGCATCATGACTATTTCCGAGCCGATTACGAAAGAATCGAACTAGTTGGCCATAAGTTGACTGATAGGCACCACTAATTTTTTGAGATAAGGATTTATCAGTTATCATTTTCTGGTGGTTACATCAAAAATAATGGCTACTTCTACTTATTTTTACTTATAGGTAAAAATCGGTAGAAAGTTGCCCTGTTAATAAGTAATGCTCATTGCATATGTAAATCAAATAGTTACAGTTTTTATTGTATTTTTATTAATAATAATCAATATCATTTTCATTCATATTATGCCTATAATTACAAGAAAAGAAAATAATGAGGCAAAAATATGAGCAGTATGACGGGCTTTTTTATTCGCCCGGTATTTCGTCCTTTGAGCGGTTTGTTGCTAAGTCTTCTTTTTCACGCAACACTGATACTCATTTTTATCGGATGGATGACATCTGAAATCCCAAAAGTGGGTGTACTTCCGCCAGCGATATCGCTTCAGCTAGGTGTTTATCAGCTAGAACGAAGTGTAGAGCAAGAAGTCAATAACGCACCCAAACAGATGATCTCAGCGCCAGAAGAAGTTGAGCCTGAAGTGGTTGAAAAAACGGAAAAACTCCCTGAAACGCCTTTAGTGAAACAGGGTACTTTGACTAAAGTTAGTGAGAAAAAACGTAAGCCCAAAAATAAACCTAAGCAAGAGAGCAAGCCCCATGAGGATGTACCTATAGCTCAACAGGAGTCTTCTGTTGCGGCTGCGCCTGCCTCGGGTGCTGCATCTAGCAGTAGCGCCAATTTTAGTAGTAATGCAACGGCGGCAATTAGCGGATTGCAAGATTGGCATGCGACTATCCATCAACGTTTAGCTAAAGCCAAGCGTTACCCAAGAGCGGCCCTTCGTTTTCGCTCTACGGGTGTCAGCCAAGTTAAAGTGGTGCTCGATGGACAAGGTAAACTGATTTCGGTTGCGTTACTCAACTCATCAGGGACTAAGTTATTAGACAAAGAAGCTGTTGAAACCATTAAACGTGCAGCGCCATTTCCTGCACCGCCAACGGATATATTGATTGATGGGAGAATCGAATTTATCGCACCAATTACATTCGATACCACAATGATTTAATGGATAATGAAAATCTGATTAGAGCCGAATAATTTATTTGTTCGGCTTTTTTGATCGCGTTTTTGGCCGATGACGATTTTTAGCCTGATGAGGTTTTGCTTTTACTGTCTGAGCGTCGGTCGGCTGCGGCCATGTTAGATTTTCATCTTCATCCGTTTGATCGTCGGGCGTTAATGGATAAGGTAGTGCCTGCCCTTTTTTCTGTTTAAGCCGAAATAGGGTGTTAGCAATCACAAAACCAATAACCACAGCGAGCAACAATAGCATTCTAAGTAGGTTTATCGAGCCATTCGCTTGTTGCACTTCGGTGGATGAAGGTTGTGTATCTATGGTGATCCGCAAATAGCCTTTAGGATTATCATCATTGGGAATAGAGACCACGAGTTGTTCTCTAAATGGCGGCTGTTTATTGGCATTATCTAAGAGTAAGCGCTCTCTAACCGAGTTCTTTTCGCCCGCACTTGCAACTAGGGTTCCATTGCTAAGATAAATACCAACATCAAGAATACGTTCATCTGTTGCCATTTGATTAAGGTTGGCGACAATGCGCTCACGATTAAAATCTTTACTGCCTTCAATAATATAATCAGATAAGCTAAAAGCCACTTGTTCTGCAAACTGTCGAGTCAACTTGGTAAATTGTGCCATCTTAGCCTGATAATGGCTGTTGCTAATATAAGTGACACTTTGCATCAATAGAGCAACTAATCCGAGGCAAATGACGATAATCAGGGTTTTGTGGAACTTAAATAGCCATTTTGTTTGGATCATAATTCACTTTTTCATTGATAATCTGTCAGTATGTTGCCAGAGGTTGTACAGATAGGGTAATTTGAACCTAGGAACTTTCTTAAAGCGGTAGTGAGGATCACAGGAGCGCGTTTTCATGTCAACAAGTTTGACCTATTGTTATTTACCCGATGAAATTCAAAAATGGCCGGGATTGCCCCTTTCCCTTACCGGTGAAGAGGTGATGCCCCTTGACTATCGCGCCGGTGATAGTGGCTGGTTACTGTATGGCCGTGGTCTCGATAAGACGCGGATCAGCCATTTTCAGCAGAAGCTCAATGTGGCGATAGTGATCGTCTCCTCTTGGCGTATCGATGATTATCAGGTGGTTAGGATTGCGGGTAGCCTAAATGCTCGTATTAAACGATTAGCCGATGAGTGCCAACTGGATATAGTCCCTTTGGGTAAGATACCGCGTTTACGCTCGCCGGGACTGCTAGTGATGGATATGGATTCAACTGCCATTCAAATTGAGTGTATTGATGAAATTGCACGTTTAGCGGGAGTGGGTGACCAAGTTTGTGATGTCACCGAGCGCGCGATGCAAGGGGAACTCGATTTTACCGAGAGCCTAAGAGCCCGTGTTGCCCTTCTAGAAGGCGCGGATGCTTCGATACTCGATAGCGTGCTGGATACATTACCTCTGATGCCCGGTTTAACCAGCTTGGTGCGTAAACTCCAAGCCATGGACTGGCACGTGGCTATTGCTTCTGGTGGTTTTACTTTCTTTGCGGATAATCTTCGCCAACGGCTGAAACTGATTGCTGCAGTGGCTAACTCACTCGAAGTCAAAAATGGTAAACTGACAGGTAAAGTGAAAGGGCCGATTGTTGATGCGAAATTTAAAGTACAAACACTGGTCAAACTAGCAGAGCAGCTGAATATTCCCCTTGAACAAACAGTGGCGATTGGCGATGGGGCAAATGATCTTAAGATGATCCGCAAAGCAGGTCTTGGCATTGCTTATCACGCTAAACCTAAAGTCTATGCACGAGCCGATATCGGTATTCGCCATGGGGACTTGATGGCTGTTATGTGCATCTTAAGTGGCGGATTAAAGCATGAAGAGCGCTAAATAACGTTCTAACAATATAGGAGAAGATTGTGGCAAAAGGTGTAAAACGCGCATTTGTTTGTAATGAGTGTGGCGCAGATTATCCTCGTTGGCAGGGGCAATGTAGTGCCTGTAATGCATGGAATACTATTACAGAGATACGCTTAGCCGCCGCAAGCCAAGCCGCTTCTTCTCGTCATGATCGCTTTACGGGCTATGCTGGAGAAACCGGTGTTAGCCGAGTGCAAAAATTATCTGATATCAGTTTAGATGAAGTCCCGCGTTTTTCGACTGGCTTTAAAGAGTTCGATCGTGTGCTGGGCGGCGGCGTGGTGCCGGGCAGTGCGATTTTGATTGGTGGAAATCCTGGGGCTGGTAAAAGTACACTTTTGCTACAAACCCTCTGCTTACTCTCCGCCAATATGAAAACCCTCTATGTGACCGGTGAAGAGTCATTGCAACAGGTGGCTATGCGGGCGCATCGTCTAGGATTACCTATCGATAATCTGCATATGCTATCAGAAACTAGCATCGAGCAAATTTGCCTGATCGCCGAGCAAGAGCAGCCTAAGTTGATGGTTATCGACTCCATTCAAGTGATGCATATGGCAGATATCCAGTCATCGCCGGGTAGTGTTGCACAAGTGAGAGAAACCGCAGCCTATCTTACCCGCTTCGCGAAAACGCGTGGCGTGGCGATTGTAATGGTTGGGCATGTGACAAAAGATGGCTCTCTGGCAGGTCCAAAAGTGTTAGAGCACTGCATTGACTGCTCCGTTATGCTAGATGGTGAATCTGATTCGCGCTTTCGCACCTTACGTAGCCATAAAAACCGCTTTGGCGCTGTCAATGAGCTTGGGGTTTTTGCCATGACAGAGCAGGGACTTAAAGAGGTGAGTAATCCCTCGGCTATTTTCCTCAGTCGTGGTGATGAAATAACCTCGGGCAGTTCAGTGATGGTGGTGTGGGAAGGCACTCGCCCACTTTTAGTTGAAGTTCAGGCGCTGGTGGATCACTCAATGATGTCTAATCCTCGGCGGGTTGCTGTCGGTTTAGACCAGAATCGACTGGCAATTCTACTGGCTGTTCTCCACCGCCATGGCGGTTTGCAGATGTCAGATCAGGATGTCTTCGTTAATGTGGTCGGCGGGGTGAAAATCACTGAGACCAGTGCGGATTTAGCTTTACTCTTGTCATTAGTGTCCAGCTTCCGTGATCGCCCCTTACCGCGCGATTTGGTGGTGTTTGGTGAGGTGGGATTGGCTGGTGAGATCCGTCCGGTGCCCAGTGGACAAGAGCGTATTTATGAAGCAGCTAAACATGGCTTTAAACGGGCGATTGTACCCTATGCTAATATGCCGAAAAAACCCTTACCTGATATGAAAGTATATGGGGTGAAAAAACTCACAGACGCACTTAGCGTAATGGACGACTTTGATTAATAGGATGGACTTATGGCTGAATTTGATTACTTAAAAAATGCAATCAGGCAAGCTGGCTATACACTTCAACAAGTCGCTGACGCGAGTGATATGACCAAAGGTTATTTAAGTCAATTACTTAATCATAAAATTAAAAGTCCAAGCGCCCAAAAAATAGCGGCATTGCATCGTTTTCTGGGGCTTGAATATCCACAGCAAGAAAAAAATATCGGTGTAGTCTTTGGTAAGTTTTATCCGCTGCATACAGGACATATCTATTTGATTCAGCGGGCTTGTAGTCAAGTGGATGAGTTACATATTATTCTCTGCCATGATGAGCCGCGAGATAAAGACCTTTTTGTGAATAGTTCTATGTCACAACAGCCAACAGTGAGTGATCGCCTACGCTGGTTACTACAAACATTTAAATATCAAAAAAATATTCATATTCATCTATTTGATGAGCAGGGTATTGAACCTTATCCACATGGCTGGGAATTGTGGAGTGAGGCGATGAGAGCCTTTTTGAAAGATAAAAATATTCGTCCGAGCTATATTTATTCGGGTGAAGTCAATGATGTGGAGCGCTATAAAAAATACTTAGGTATAGAGACGCACCTGATTGATCCTGAGCGCTCTTTTATGAATATCCGTGGCCACCAGATCCGACAAGCGCCCTTTAAATATTGGGAATATATTCCCACAGAAGTAAAACCTTTTTTTGTGCGCAAAGTGGCGATACTTGGCGGTGAATCGAGTGGAAAATCCACATTAGTCAATAAGTTGGCGAATATTTTTAATACTACCAGTGCGTGGGAGTTTGGTCGAGATTATGTATTCTCTCATCTTGGCGGCGATGAGATGGCGTTACAGTACTCGGACTATGACAAGATTGCCTTAGGCCACGCTCAATATATTGATTTTGCGGTTAAATATGCCAATAAAGTCGCTTTTATCGATACGGATTTTATTACCACACAAGCTTTTTGTAAACGCTATGAAGGGAAAGAACATCCATTTGTTCAAGCACTTATCGATGAATATCCTTTTGATCTGGTGATTTTGCTGGAAAATAATACTCCTTGGGTCGCCGATGGATTACGCAGCTTAGGGAGTGATAATGATCGCCAAGAGTTCCAAACACTGTTAATTGATATGTTAAATCAAAACAATGTTGAGTTTGTACATGTTGATTCACCGGATTACGATAGCCGCTTTTTGCGCTGTGTTGAATTAGTGCAACAGCTATTGATGATGGAAGATTAAACAATAACGGCACCTATGTATGGGTGCCGTTTTAACTATAATCAATCGTTATTACTTGATCATTTTCTTATACTTCATGCGGTGTGGTTGCATCGCTTCTGCACCTAAAGTCCGCTTCTTGTAATCTTCATATTCGGTAAAGTTACCTTCGAAGAAGGCGATATTACCTTCATCTTGATAATCAAGAATATGGGTTGCAATACGGTCGAGGAACCAACGGTCATGGGAAATAACCATGGCACAGCCTGGAAACTCTAATAGGGCGTTTTCTAGCGCGCGCAGTGTTTCAATATCGAGGTCGTTGGTTGGCTCATCCAATAACAGCATGTTGCCGCCAACTTGTAGCAATTTAGCTAAATGTAGACGACCGCGCTCACCACCAGAGAGTTCACCAACGCGTTTACCTTGGTCAGTCCCTTTAAAGTTAAAGCGACCTACATAGGCACGGCTTGGCAATTCAAAGTTACCGATACGCAGGATATCTTGACCGTTAGAAACTTCTTCCCAAACGGTTTTGCTGTCATCCATTTCGTCACGGAACTGATCAACTGACGCAATTTTCACTGTATCGCCGAGAGAGATAGAGCCTGAATCTGATTGCTCTTGTCCGGTCAGCATACGGAATAGGGTTGATTTACCCGCACCGTTAGGACCAATGATCCCAACAATCGCCCCTTTAGGGATAGCAAAACTTAGGTTATCGATTAAGACTCTGTCGCCATAAGATTTGGTCAGATTCTCAACTTCAAGCACTTTATCGCCGAGACGAGGTCCAGGTGGAATAAAGAGTTCGCTGGTTTCGTTACGTTTTTGATAATCAACGCTGCTAAGCTCATCAAAACGAGCCAGACGCGCTTTACCTTTAGCTTGGCGTCCTTTCGGATTTTGACGTATCCACTCAAGTTCTTTCTCAATCGATTTACGGCGAGCCGCTTCTGATGAGGCTTCTTGCGCCAGACGCTCATCTTTTTGTTCTAACCAAGATGAGTAGTTACCTTCCCATGGAATACCTTCGCCACGGTCAAGTTCTAAGATCCAACCCGCTACGTTATCAAGGAAATAACGGTCGTGGGTAATAGCCACAACTGTGCCTTCATAATCATGTAAGAAACGTTCTAACCAAGCGACGGATTCCGCATCTAAGTGGTTCGTCGGCTCATCGAGCAGCAGCATGTCAGGTTTTTCAAGTAGCAGCTGGCAAATAGCCACACGACGGCGCTCACCCCCTGATAGATGTTCAACTTTCGCATCCCAAGGTGGCAGACGTAGTGCATCAGCAGCACGCTCTAATTGGTTATCGAGATTATGGCCATCATGTGACTGAATAATAGCTTCGAGTTGGCCTTGTTCTTTGGCTAATTTATCGAAGTCAGCATCAGGATCGGCGTAAGCGGCATAGACCTCATCCAAACGAGTTAGTGCATTTTTCACTTCACTCACAGCTTCTTCTACAGCTTCGCGAACCGTGTGCGCTAAATTAAGTTTAGGTTCTTGAGGAAGATAACCAATCTTCAGACCGGGCTGAGGACGTGCTTCACCTTCGATATCTTTATCGATACCAGCCATAATCCGCAGTAGTGTTGATTTACCTGCGCCATTGAGACCTAAAACACCAATTTTAGCTCCTGGGAAGAAGCTTAGAGAGATATTTTTTAAAATATGCCGCTTAGGTGGGACGACTTTCCCCACGCGGTGCATAGAATAGACGAATTGAGCCAATTTTTTATACCCTATGAATGATAAACATGGTTCATTTTGTCATGGCCAATAAGGCTATGACACTTATTTCATATCGCTATTTTCAGCGTTATTAGCTGATACTCATTGCCAGCTATAATATCTTACTTATTCGATAAAACTAACTATGAATAGTTTAGCCTTTTTTATCCGGTTATCCTACCTATCTCCACCGGATGATAGAGTCTTTGGCTATTCTTCTTTATAGGTTATAGTTATTTCACTTAGTTTGAATAGCATAGATAAAAATAATCATGATCTATGGAACTGTTATATAGGATTATAATCTTAGTCCCTATATATTGATTTTATGAATAAAAAACGCGGCTTTTGCTAAAGTCATGAAAGCGTATTTTTCTTTTGACGTAGAGTTGAGTGTGCACTCTAAAGATATCAACGCGATATGGAGCAGAGCGTTATGAATAAGTGGTGGCTAGCGGCGTTACCCGCGGCGGTTATGTTAGTATCAACAACGACTTGGGCGGACTCTCTTCAATCTCAGCGTGAGCGTTACCAAGAGATCAAACAAGCTTGGGATGCCAATAAAATGGATGAGGTAGAGCGTTTATTGCCTACGTTGCAAGACTATCCCCTTTATCCTTACTTAGAATATCGAGAGTTAGCGCAAGATATTGATATTATTTCGCCGAAACAAGTTAATGATTTTATCAATGCTAATCCGAACTTACCTTTAGCGCGCACATTGAAAACGCGTTTTGTTAATGAATTGGCTAAACGCGAAGAGTGGGCTGCCTTATTAGCTTTTAGCCCTAATCCCCCAAAACCCGCAGAAGCCAAATGTAATTATTACTATGCTAACTGGGCGACAGGTCAGCAAAGTGTCGCGTGGAAAGGCGCTGAAGAGGCTTGGCTTAATGGCCGCTCAATGCCAGAGAGTTGCGATAAACTGTTTAATCAGTGGGAAAAAGCGGGCTATTTAACCCCTGAAATGGTGTTACAGCGTATTAGCTTGGCGATTAAAGAGGGCAATAGCTCCATTGCCAGCTATTTGGCGAAACGTTTACCTGCCAATTATAAAACGGTCTCTGATGCATTGGTTAAATTACAGAATGATCCCGCTTCGGTGGAGCAATTTGCCCGTGATATGACGCCAACGGATTTTTCTCGTCAAGCAACTTTAGCCGCCTTTAGCCGTTTTGCGCGTAACAAACCGGATCAAGCCCGTGCGGCGATTGAATCTATTGCCCGCTCGCAAAAAATGAATGCTAAAGAGCGTCAAGCGATGAATGAGTCCGTGGTTTGGCAATATATGGGCGATGTGACACCTGAGCAGGCCAAATGGCGTGACGATATTATCAGTGAGTCAAATTCAGCCTCACTGCTGGAACGTCGAGTCAGACTATCATTAGGTCAGGGCGATTCTACTGGTGTTGCCCTGTGGCTACAACGTCTACCAGCTGAGAGCCAATCTAAAGATGAGTGGCAATATTGGCAGGCGATCACCTTGATTGATCAGGGTAAAAAAGTCGAAGGTGAAGCGATCCTGCGTAAGCTGATGCAAGATCGTGGTTTCTATCCTATGGTCGCAGCGCAGAAACTCAATGTGCCTTACACGCTATCGATCAATGCCGCGAAAAAACCGACGAGTGATCTCGCTTCTCGAGCTGAAATTTTACGCGTTCGCGAATTATTGTATTGGGAAATGGAAAATCAGGCGCGTAGTGAGTGGATTAATTTAGTTAATAGCCAACCTGCCGATATACAAGAGCAGCTAGCGCGTTATGCTTTTGAGCAGAACTGGGCTGATTTAAGTGTTCAGGCCACCATTAGCGCAAAACTGTGGGATCACTTAGAAGAGCGTTTCCCGTTAGCGTGGAAAAACGAGTTTGAACGCTATACTAAAGACAAAGCGATTGATAAGAGCTATGCAATGGCGATTGCCCGACAGGAAAGTGCTTGGAATCCACAAGCTCGCTCTCCCGTTGGGGCGACAGGGCTGATGCAAATTATGCCTGCTACTGCTAAGCAAACAGTAAAAGAGAGTGGGATCACCGGTTATGTGAATAGTAGCCAATTGATTAATCCGCAAAAAAATATTGAGATTGGTACCAGCTATCTTGATTCGGTCTATCAGCAGTTTGGTAATAACCGTATTTTTGCTAGTGCGGCTTATAATGCGGGTCCCTCAAGAGTGACTCGCTGGTTGGGGAATAGCGCCGGACGCTTAGATGCAGTGGCCTTTATTGAGAGCATTCCTTTTGCTGAAACTCGTGGCTATGTGAAGAATGTCTTAGCTTACGATGTATTTTATAAGAATTTTATGGGCGAGAAAGCCAATGTCCTGACAAATTCAGAATGGCTAATGCGTTATTAATCGATCAAGGCGGTGATTTTGGCTTTTTTATGTTATTATTTGTACTAGTTAAATAGTATGGTGGATAACATGGCTGCAAATCACCTTAATGATCCGGCTCTTATGCCGACTGAAAACGATGACTGGCTACGCTTTGTTGCCTTACTTCAGCATGCATTTGAGCAGGATCTACAACATCCTGTTTTACAGTTACTTTTGACGCCAGATGAACGTACAGCTTTAGCAACTCGAGTGCGTATTATTCAAGAGTTGATGCGCGGTGAGATGAGTCAAAGAGAGCTAAAATCTGAGCTGGGTGTTGGGATCGCGACGATAACTCGTGGATCTAATAGTCTTAAATCAGCCCCAGAAGCGGTAAAATTGTGGCTGGAGCAACAGTTACTTAAATAATCATTTTATAATCAATGTATTAAGCTAAAGAATGTTAAAAAGGGGTAAACTTTGCCCCTTTTTGTTTGATTTTAGTTATAATTAGTCTTCTATCTGGTTAAGCTCTTTATAAATTTCATGCTTGATGGGAACCAGGGCTAATATAATCGCCTGTTGGTATACGCTGGTTCGGGTGAGCAATCCATTAGTGAAAAAGCCAATTGCTCCGCCTTTATGCTTAACGTCAACAATTCCGGTTAAATCAGCCATTTCATCGCCGAGCTCGCGACCTTCGCGAATGCCCGCCAAGATCTTTTCTGGGATCATCAAACTCGCAGAGCGCGATTCACCGCGAATCTGTTTATGTTCGATAACAATCCAAGCAAAGGTCATATCTTCATCAATACCCGCTTCAATGCCAATCCAAAAGTCAGCTTCTGGGCGAACTTGACGGGAGGCCATGACGCGTTGTCTTGCCCCAGTACGTGTTTCATTATTGCCGATAGGTTGCTGTGGCACGCTGCTATCGACATTAATATCTTCAATTTGATAATTACCTGGTCCAAATACAGCATCGAAAGCAAGGGTGATCGCTTTGATTTTGGAGGGATTCGTCGTTGCAGCTATAACTTGATACATTAATTATTTTTCCTTTGAACATATTTCGCGAAGTAATAACGGAACACATCTATGTTACAGGTTTATCTTGTTCGCCATGGCGAAACCGAATGGAACGTGGCTCGCCGTATCCAGGGTCAATCCGACAGCCCATTAACTGAAACTGGAAAACTACAGGCCAGACAGGTTGCGGAAAGAGTAAAATCAGCAGGTATAACGCATATTATCACTAGTGATATGGGACGCACACGAGAAACTGCACAAATAATTGCAAATACATGTGGTTGTGAAGTGATTCACGAACCACGTCTGCGTGAATTAAATATGGGTATCCTAGAGAAACGCAAAATAGATACCCTGACGCCAGAGGAAGAGCAATGGCGAAAGAGCCTCGTTGATGGTACGCCTGATGGGCGTATCCCTCAAGGTGAATCGATGGAAGAGATCAGTTCTAGAATGTTTGCTGCGCTGGAAAGCTGCCGCAATTTGCCAGAAGGAAGCCGACCATTATTGGTTAGCCATGGCATCGCATTAAGTGCATTACTGAGTCGTATTCTGGGCGTACCAGCTTCTTCTGGGCGACGTTTACGCTTACGTAATTGCTCTTTGTCGCGAGTCGACTATCAACATAGCCCATGGCTGGTCAATGGTTGGATTGTTGAAACGGCAGGTGAAGTCTCGCATTTATCACAGTTAGCAATGGACGAGCAACAAGCTTAGTGAGTCTCAGGATGAGTCAGTTTCAGGCGGCTGTTATTGAAAACATCAGCCTGAAACTCTATCTCATCATTAAGAATAAGCGATCACTTAGAATCATTTAAATTAACGCCTAGCTCACTTTTTTGATCGGTACATAATAATCAAATGCAGCTATATGATTTTTGGGATCTTGATCATTCAGATCTTCAACTGAGGTGGTTTTCAACCTGTAGTGCTCAATATCATAGCCGGGACGACGAGTTAAATTGAGTTTGGGTAGAAATACGCCATAAATCATATATAAAAATTCTTGCAGGGCTTCACGTGAAGCTTCTCCAAGAAAACCAAATTTAACATAGTCCCCACTAGCTATCGTCACGTGGTTATAGTCATTACTTTTGAAATTAGCATACTCAGGTTCTACCGCAGTAGTGTAGAAAACGGTTTGCTCATCTTCTTTATCAGAGTTATGAACAACATGATGTAAACCAAACACTTCTTCAGGAATGGTCTCTGTATGTTCTTTATGATAGCTCCAGAAATCGTGGCGCATTTGAGAACAGGCCGTTGACCACTCTTCTAATGCATAGGTACAACTCTGCTTAAATCCAACCAGCTGTTTTTCTGGCATTACAACAAACTCTGGTTCTGCGTGTTTGCGCTCATCCAAAATGATGGGAGGGCAAATTCCCGTGGCACACCACTCTTCATTACGACGGTAGAGGGCGGGAGTGATACTAAATTGCTTTTTAAATGCTCTAGTAAATGTTTGTTGAGAATCAAAACGATACTGTAGAGCAATATCTAAAATCGGGCGGCTGGTCAATCTCAGAGCAACAGCTGCTCGTGAAAGGCGTCTTGCGCGAATATAAGAACCAATGGCCTGCTTAGTGACTTCTTTGAACATTCTTTGAAGATGCCATTTGGAATAACCCGCTTTTGCTGCAACATTATCGAGCGAAAGGGGCTTATCTAGGTTTTGATCCAGCCAGCGGAGAAGGTCACGGATAATGTTGGTTTGATCCATATATATTCCTAGTCTATTAGACCTAAAAAATCGATATAGGCATTCAATGAGGTCGCTATTCTATATCAAGTTAGCGGTTTTTTTTATAGTAAATGAGTTTTCTTCAAAAAAATTCGCTTTTATTGAACATAAAGTTAGATTTATCATTAATAAGCAAAAAATTTAGCTAAAGTAGGTTAATAAATCTAATTAAATATACCTAGTTAAAGTTAATGACATTATTATGCTCGTTTGTGAGTTCAAGGAGTAGGCCATTTGCCTTAATTGTCGGATGAAATTAATTTATACGATAGATTCATCAACAGCAGAATAATGGTGTTATAGTTTATTTTAGGCCACTTGGTTAGCTTTAGTCTAATGTGGTTATTTTCCTTGAGCTTATTTTTCATTTTATTATTAACGGCTGGAAATAACCTGAAAATTTCAAGAGAGAAATAAAGTATGCGATTTTTAAATATGAAAAATGTTTTGTTTGCTGCCATGTTGACCAGCTTGCCATTAGTGGTTTATGGGGAAGAAGTGGGTTCCGTGAGTACTGTTTTCAAAGTATTTGGGCCAGATCATAAGATTGTAATTGAGGCATTTGATGATCCAGATGTCGATAATATTACCTGTTATATCAGCCGAGCAAAAACCGGTGGTGTAAAAGGCGGTTTAGGATTGGCGGAAGATACTGCTGATGCGGCGATTTCCTGTCAACAGGTAGGGCCTATTACCTTATCTGACCGTGTTAAACGCTCACCTAATCAAGGTCAGGTGGTATTTCAAAAACGGACTTCATTGATCTTTAAAAAGCTGCAAGTGGTACGTTTTTATGATCCTAAACGCGAAGCGCTTATTTATCTCACTTATTCAGATAAAATAATTGATGGTTCGCCGGATAATGCACTCAGCGCAGTACCTATTATGCCTTGGGTGAAATAATTCCTAATGACAAGACAAAAAAATTGGGTCTGGCATAAGCCGGACCCAATCTTTAAATAACGGTAATTAAAGGTTATATTACTCGTCGAGGTCACCGCAGAAACGATAGCCTTCACCATGAATGGTAGCAATAATTTCAGGTGTATCAGGTATTGATTCGAAATGCTTACGGATACGACGAATAGTGACGTCCACGGTACGATCATGTGGCTTAAGTTCGCGTCCGGTCATTTTCTTCAGTAATTCTGCGCGAGTTTGGATTTTACCTGGGTTCTCACAGAAATGAAGCATGGCACGAAATTCGCTACGTGGCAGTTTATAGTGGTCACCAGTAGGGCTTAACAGTGAACGGCTATTAATATCTAATTCCCAGCCATTGAACTTATAGCTTTCTACTTGGCGGCGTTCTTCATTGCCACCAACAAGGTTCATAGTACGAGATAACAGATTACGTGCACGAATAGTCAATTCACGTGGATTAAAAGGTTTAGTGATATAATCATCTGCACCAATTTCTAATCCAAGAATTTTATCGACTTCGTTGTCACGGCCAGTTAAGAACATTAATGCGACATTTTCTTGCTCACGAAGTTCACGAGCCAGAAGTAAGCCATTTTTACCTGGTAAATTGATATCCATAATAACCAGATTGATATCATGATCAGATAAAACATTATGCATCTCTGCGCCATCTGTTGCTTCGTGAACAATATAGCCTTCAGCTTCAAAAATGCTTTTTAGTGTGTTGCGTGTAACGATTTCATCTTCAACAATCAAAATATGTGGGGTCTGCATAGTTGCTACCTAAATATTAAAATAAAAAATTTGACTTATGTCATATCTCTTTATGCTGATGGTCATCAGTCTAATATCCAAAAACATGACATAAATAACTAATTCATAATGATAAAATGATTTTTAATGCTAGGGCATAATCACAAAATTTAGACGATGAAGCTAAAAAAAAGAGCCATTTGTTAACTTCGTTTTGTTAACAGCAATATAACAGCTAATACTTCATTTACCATCTAAAAAAATAACTTTTGTTGATACATATCAAAATCAATTGTACTACGTTAACAGGTTTTTCTAATTGTAAACCAAGTACTAGGATATACAAATCTGAAACGTGAAAATAGCCGCAGACGAAAAAAGATATTTTTATTTTTAGTGCGTTATTTAAACAGTAAAATAAAGTATAGAGAAGAAAAGTTACAACTATTTTATGCTAGTTTAATTGACTGGATAAACGTTAAATTATAGTGTTATATATGACGTATTGGTTATTTTTTTATAATGCCGATTGTATACTATTGCTTTATTGATATATTCATCGAATTTAATTAATGTACGAAAATCGTGCAATAGCAGAAAAAAATTGACAAATGTGACTGATTGCTTTAACCAATATAGAGCGAATTGTAATGAATCAAAAAACAGACAGGAATTTATGCGTACTATCAGCCTAATAACGATTATTATTACCACCACCGGAACCACAGGTAACGGGGCGGGCTGACGCATCTAGAAAAATAAACGAAAAAAGCCCGCATCCCAACAAGATGTGGGCTTTTTTTTTGAAGCAGAATTAGGAGAGAAATACCATGCGTGTGCTTAAATTTGGCGGAACTTCAGTTGCAAATGATGAACGGGTACTGAATGTTGCGGAAATTGCGGAAAGTAAATTAGAGAGTGGACAAGTTGCTTTAGTGCTTTCGGCGCCTGCCAAAATTACCAATCATCTCGTTGCTATGATAGAAAAAACAGTGGCAGGGAAGGATGTCATAACTCATGTGAATGATGCGGAGATGATATTCAACAACTTATTAAACGGACTTAAGGTACAGCAACCCGGTTTTGACTATGAACGACTGAAAAAACAAACTGAACACGAATTCGCCCAAATTAAACAAGTACTGCATGGTATTTCTCTTCTCGGCCAGTGCCCTGATAGCATTAATGCATCTATTATCTGTCGTGGTGAGAAACTCTCAATCGCTATTATGGCCTCGGTTCTCTCAGCTCGCGGTCATAAAGTGACGGTGATTGATCCTGTCGAGAGTCTATTAGCTAACGGCCACTATCTAGAATCTACTGTTGATATAAATGAATCAACAAAAAGAATAACTGAATTAAATATCCCAGCAGATCATATTATCTTGATGGCGGGCTTTACGGCTGGCAATGATAAAGGTGAGTTAGTCGTACTAGGACGCAATGGTTCTGATTACTCAGCGGCTGTGCTGGCAGCTTGTTTACGTGCCGATTGTTGTGAAATCTGGACTGATGTTGATGGCGTCTACACTTGTGACCCACGCGTTGTTGCGGATGCACGTTTACTGAAAGGGATGTCATACCGTGAAGCGATGGAGCTCTCCTATTTTGGCGCTAAAGTGCTTCATCCTCGTACTATCTCGCCTATCGCTCAGTTTAAAATTCCTTGCCTGATCAAGAATACCACTAATCCAGCGGCGCCCGGCACTCTGATTGGTGATGGCCAAACTGATGAAAGTACACCGGTTAAAGGGATCACTAACCTGAATAATATGGCGATGATTAACGTCTCAGGTCCTGGTATGAAGGGAATGGTGGGGATGGCAGCGCGTATCTTCTCTGTAATGTCCCGCAAAGGCATCTCTGTTGTCTTGATTACCCAATCATCATCTGAATACAGTATCAGCTTCTGTGTGCCGCAAAGTGAGCTTAAACGCGCCCGTGCAGCATTAGAAGAAGAGTTCTATCTCGAGTTAAAAGATGACTTACTCGAAGACCTCGATGTAATGGAAAATTTAGCTATTATCTCCGTTGTGGGTGATGGTATGCGTACTCTTAAAGGGATTTCAGCGCGCTTCTTCTCGGCGCTGACGCGTGGCAACATCAATATTGTGGCTATTGCTCAAGGCTCTTCTGAGCGCTCTATCTCAGCTGTTATCAGCAATGAGTCAGCAACAACGGCTGTGCGTTTATGTCATCAGATGCTGTTCAATACTGAGCAAATCGTCGAAGTCTTTATCGTGGGTGTCGGTGGTGTGGGTAATGCCTTGATCAATCAGATCCATCGCCAACAGCAGTGGTTACGACAAAAACATATCGATTTACGTGTCTGCGGAATTGCTAATTCAAGAGCCATGCTGACCAATATGCAGGGGATCGATCTGAATAATTGGCAAGCTGAGTTGGCAGAAGCCAAAGAGCCTTTCAGCCTAAGCCGCCTGATCCGCCTAGAACGTGAATACCATTTCTTAAATCCAGTGATTGTAGATTGTACCTCTAATCAAGTGATCGCTGAGCAGTATGTGAACTTCTTAAAAGATGGCTTTAACGTTGTCACACCGAACAAAAAAGCTAACACATTATCAATGGATTACTATCATCAGTTGCGTGCAGCGGCAGAACATTCAAAACGTAAATTCTTGTATGATACTAACGTGGGCGCTGGTTTGCCTGTTATTGAAAACTTACAAAATTTGCTCAATGCAGGTGATGAATTAGTTCAATTCAGTGGTATTCTTTCCGGCTCTTTATCCTTTATTTTTGGTCAGTTGGATGAGGGCATGTCCCTATCTGAAGCCACTTTATTAGCGAAAGAGAAAGGCTTTACTGAGCCAGATCCAAGAGATGATCTTTCTGGCACCGATGTTGCGCGTAAATTGCTGATCCTCGCTCGTGAAACTGGCCGTGATCTTGAATTAGAGGATATTCATATTGAGCCCGTATTACCAGCTGATTTCGATAGCAGCGGTGATGTGGCTTCCTTTATGGCCAGATTGCCTGAGTTAGATGCGCAGTTTGCACAAAAAGTAAAATCAGCAGAAGCCGAAGGTAAGGTTCTCCGCTACGTAGGAATGATCGAAGAGGGGCGTTGTCAAGTTAAAATGGTCGCTGTGGATGGTAATGACCCACTATTTAAAGTAAAAAATGGTGAAAATGCGCTGGCATTCTATACCCGTTACTATCAGCCTATCCCTCTGGTTCTTAGAGGATATGGCGCAGGTAATGATGTCACCGCAGCCGGTGTTTTTGCCGATGTATTACGGACTTTGTCATGGAAATTGGGGGTTTAAAAGTGGTTAAAGTGTATGCGCCAGCATCAATAGGCAATGTGAGCGTTGGATTTGATGTGCTGGGTGCGGCCGTATCCCCAATCAATGGTGAGTTATTAGGTGATTGCGTCACAGTAAAAGCCGCCGATAGCTTCTCATTAAAAAATGAAGGTAGCTTCGTGAGCAAGCTGCCAAAAGATCCTAAACACAATATTGTTTACCAATGTTGGCAGCTATTTTGCGAGCGCTATGGCAAACAATTGAATGTTGAAATGACACTTGAAAAAAATATGCCAATTGGCTCGGGATTAGGTTCAAGTGCCTGTTCCGTTGTTGCTGGTTTGATGGCATTAAATGAGTATGCAGGAAAGCCCTTTGATGAAACAACACTACTGAAAATGATGGGTGAGCTAGAAGGCCGCATTTCAGGCAGTGTACATTATGATAATGTGGCACCTTGCTATCTCGGTGGTTTGCAGCTGATCATTGAACAAAATGGGATTATTTCACAATCCGTTCCCGCTTTTGAGAATTGGTTTTGGGTGATGGCTTATCCGGGCATCAAGGTGTCAACGGCGGAGGCGAGAGCCATATTGCCTGACAGCTACTCTCGCCATGATATTATCGATCATGGACGTTATTTATCTGGATTTATCCATGCTTGCCATACTCAACAACCAGAGTTGGCAGCCAGTATGATTAAAGATGTTGTAGCAGAACCTTATCGCACTCAGCTGTTACCAGGTTTTGCGCAGGCGCGAGCAGCGGCAGCTGAAATTGGGGCATTAACCTGCGGTATTTCCGGCTCAGGTCCAACCCTATTTGCAATTTGTGATGATCAACAGAAAGCGGAAACCATGGCGAATTGGCTGACACAGCATTACGTTAAAAATAATGAAGGATTTGTGCATATTTGCCGTCTGGATCTCGCAGGCGCAAGAACAATAGGGTAAATGATGAAACTGTATAATTTAAAAGATAATAGCGAACAAGTCAGTTTTGCGCAGGCGATAAAACAGGGATTGGGTAGACAACAAGGTCTATTTTTTCCGCAGGATCTACCTGAGTTTAGCCGCGAAGAGATTAATGAATTACTTAAATTAGACTTTGTTACTCGTAGTAGCCGTATTTTATCCGCTTTTATTGGCGATGAGATTCCTGCGGCAGAGCTAGAAGCGCGCGTAAGAACCGCTTTCGCTTTCTCTGCACCTGTTGCTAAAGTTGAAGATGATATTGCTAGCCTTGAGTTATACCATGGCCCAACATTAGCTTTTAAAGACTTTGGCGGCCGTTTTATGGCGCAAATGCTGACTCAGGTGGCGGGTGATGAGCCTGTTACTATCCTGACGGCAACATCTGGTGATACAGGTGCAGCAGTTGCTCATGCATTCTATCGTTTAAATAATGTTCAAGTTGTTATTCTTTATCCTGAAGGTAAGATTAGCCCTCTACAAGAGAAACTCTTCTGTACGCTGGGTGATAATATTCATACCGTTGCGATTAAAGATGACTTTGATGCCTGTCAGTCATTAGTTAAGCAAGCATTTGATGATGAAGAGCTGAAAAAAGCACTTCATCTGAATTCAGCTAATTCAATCAATATCAGTCGTTTATTAGCACAAATTTGCTATTATTTCGAAGCTGTAGCTCAGATCGCCGAAGATAAACGTGATCATCTGGTGATCTCAGTGCCAAGTGGTAACTTTGGTGATCTCACTGCGGGTTTATTAGCTAAATCACTAGGTCTGCCCGTTAAGCGCTTTATTGCAGCAACTAACGTTAATGATACAGTTCCACGCTATTTGAAAGAAGGTAAATGGCTACCACATCAAACGGTTGCAACTCTATCTAATGCGATGGATGTTAGCCAGCCTAATAACTGGCCACGTATTGAAGAGCTATTCCGCCGTAAAGGTTGGGCATTGAGCGACTTGGCTCATGGCGCGGTGAGTGATGAAGTGACAAAAGAGACTGTTCGTGAACTCAATGAGAAAGGTTATCTTTCTGAGCCTCATGCAGCGGTTGCTTATCGTGTCTTGCGTGATCAGTTACAAGATGGCGAATATGGTCTATTTTTAGGGACAGCGCATCCAGCGAAATTTAAAGAGAGCGTTGAAGAGATCTTAAATAAGAAATTGCCTCTACCACAAGAGCTGGCATCGCGTGCCGAACTCCCGCTGTTATCCCATTATCTGCCAGCTGATTTCAGCGCATTACGTGCATTCTTAATGGAAAAAATCGCTAAATAATCGACAATTATTAAGATTTAATCGAGTAATAAAAAACGGAAGCCTAGGCTTCCGTTTTCGATATTCCATCTAATTTATTAGCGCTTTTTGATACGAATATCTGTTGGCACTTGAATCGGCGAGTTATCTTTAAAGTACATCATCAATGCTTCGTTATCAGGCAAACTATAAACTTTATCTTTGCCTTGTTTGAATGCAGAGAAGCGGCTTCCACCAGTAGCTAAGAACTCATTGGCAGCAACACGGTAGCTCTTATTCATATCCATAGGTTTGCCTTGGAATTTCATCGAGCTAGCTATCACTTTATCACCAACAGGACGGCTGTTATCCCACTCGTAATAGAAACCTTTAGAAATAGGCATGATTTGTGGACGTTCACGATCCCACTGTTGTTCCAGCGCTTGTTTAATTTCAGCACCTGTCAGTGATTGAGTCACAATAACATTAGAGAAAGGTTGAACGGTAAAGAGGTCACCATAAGTTAGGTTACCCGCTTTAAGATCAGCACGTATCCCACCACTATTCATAAATGCGATCTGTGCGCCACCCGCATCTTTCGATGAAGCTGCATACAGTTGAGCATCTGCGATAAGCTTACCGAGCGATGAATCGCCATTTTCAGTTAATTTCTTGTTTGATGGTGCATCCAAAGTCCCCATTTGTTGTTGGGCAATAGGTAAAGAGATACGCTCATATTTTTGTACGAAAGAAGTTAACTCTGGATCTTTCTTATAACGTTTTGTTTCAACTGGGATATTTTTAGCATCTATGCCAACAATATCTTTAGTTTTTCTATCAATTTCGATATTTAATTGTGAAATTAATGTACCGTTAGATTGTGCAGAAATAACGGTTTTACCATTGATTTGACAATTATAAGCCTGATGAGTATGACCACTCACCACGAAATCGACCGCGCTATCAAGATTATTCACGATATCAACAATAGGGCCTTTGATATTATCGCAACGGTTAATATCTTTTTTCTTGGTCTCTATCTGTTGAGTTGCACCTTCATGAATTAACACACCAATGCTGTTAATGCCTTTAGCTTTAAGTTCAGCAACTTGGCTATTAATGGTGGCTACTTCATTTTTGAATTCCAAGCCCGCAGTTCCACTTGGCGTAACAATCGCCGGTGTTCCTTCTAAGGTTAAGCCGATAAAGGCTACAGGAATGCCATCAAATTCTTTAATAAAGTATGAAGGGAACAGGGTTTGACCTGTCTCTTTGACGATCACGTTAGCCGCTAAATAAGAGAAGTTAGCGCCATCGAAAGTCTCTTTACCTACACAGCCCGCTGTTGGATGACAGCCGCCATTTTGCTTTCTCAGCAGCTCTTCTTTGCCTTTATCGAACTCATGGTTGCCGACCGCACTGGTCTCCATGCCGATTGCACTAAGTGCTTCGATAGTTGGCTCATCATAGAACATAGAAGAGAGTAATGGGCTTGCACCGACTAAATCGCCTGCACCCACAACAATCGTTTTGCTATTTTCTTGTCTTAATTGATTGATTAGAGTAGCAATTGATTCAATGCCCCCTAACTCACCATTACCAGGTGCTTGGATTGCACCATGAAAATCGTTGATACCAATAACTTGGACTTTTAGATTATCATTATTTTTAGGAGCACAGCCCGCCAGCAATGCGCCTGAAACCAACAGTGTAACTAGGCCTATCTTATGTTTCATTGTTCAATTACCTTTTTGTAAACAGTGACTCTAGGGTGATTACATGCTGAAACGGTATGTTGTTGTCATAGAACCTGACAGTGAGTGAGCGCGTTGAGAATGCCCATCATAAAGTTTCGGCGTTGTATAGTCAGATTCTTGCTGGTGGTGCCATCCATATCCGCCACTTAGGAAGATTGATAGATTTTTGGTTGGTTTCCAGAAGCTAAAAAGACCTGCTTGACCCTGTCTTAATGTCTCACCTGAATAAGTGAACTGACTATAGTTGGTACGCACACCAACAGAAAGATCTCTATTGATTTGATATTCGGTTGCCAGCGCTAACATGGTTTCGCCATCACGAACATAATCAATATCTGAGTAAGCTGGTGAGTTAAAGCGGCCACGGGTATTACCGACTGGGTTACGTGCAAATTGACCAACACCATTGGCTTTTTTCGCTTGGGTATGGGTTAAACCTGTACTGAGAGTCCATGGTGTTTCTGGGATATGCCATTCAGCCGTTCCCGCATAGTGCCATGCTCTTTTATCAAAATTATGTTTGCCACGAGAGGTACTTGAAGTGGTACGTTTACCTTCACTACCGTATTCGTGTCCATAAATTTGTGTGCCGAGCAGGATATCTGGCGTCAGCTTATATTTACCTTCAAGACCTTGTTGGCGGAATAGATCGTCAACAGCACCATAGAAATAGCTTACTTTCAGTGGTTTGGTATTGTAGTTGATGCCACCAGTAATAACGTGATCAACATTGTGCGTTACGCCATTAGCATCACGAAAATACATTCTTTGTGTGTTAGGGCTATCGCGACGCATGATCTTACCGTCAAGGTACATTAAATCTAGGTTCACATCACCCATTGCGAAGTTAGAGTAGCCACCGGAGTAACTGTTGAGTGAAAGACGTTGAGAGTTAGTAAAAATACCTTTATTTTTAAGTGTAAACCAACCTGCTTTACCGTGAATCATCACAGGATCTAGGTCTAATTTGATTTTTGCGTAACGCTGACCAATTTTGTTATAGCCTTTTGCCTTGCCGTCATCGTTATATAAAATAGCACGTGATGCGAAGTCTTCACTGGCGCCTAACTTGATACCGCCGTAGTAGGATGCATCAAATCCAATGAAATCAGCAAAATAACCTGATTTATAATCGATGGTTAGGTTTTGCCCCCAAGCTTGAGCAACTTGTTTTTTATAGCGTTGTTCTTTGTTATCAAAGCGATTTTCTGTTTTTAGATATTTCCACATATTTCGGGTAGAGATATCAAATTCAGAGTCAGCAATAAATGAATTTTCTTTGATGTTTTTTTCCCAGTTGCTTGTATCTGCCTGTGCAACAGCTAAGTAACAAGGGGAGAGCACTAGTAAAGCAATAGTTTTCACTTTCATTTTAAATAAACCTATTTAAATGATTATTTGATTTTATTTTTATTGATATGACTAATAAAATTACCATTCTAGAATTTAGCTTTTAAAACAATTTAACTTAGGGTCAATAAAAACGCTCCTTTTTGAAAATACTAAAAGTCTAATTTTCTACCTAACAAAGATATGTTGCATATTTGTACTGCGTCAGTGTTGCTCTTATCTTAAATAGACTAAATGGCGTACTCTGGCATATATTTTAAAATGTAAAACTATTCTGGTTAAATTTATCAATTTAAATACAATTTTCAAAAAATTAACATTGATAGCGATTTATTTTATATCACAGTGCTTATATCTCACTATTTCACTAATAAGAAATACATAAGTAAAAATTCCCCTTAAAAATAGAACAAGGAGAGACTGGATATAATTTCATCTGAAAAATATTGCGACTAATTTATGGTTTTATAATATTTTGCTGTGTGAGCCATTTCCAATGCCATATAGTTATGTATCATCAAAAAGCGGATTCTATAGTAATTTTTATTTGATTAAAACGATCATCGTCACAATGTACTATACCCTTTGCATTTTTTTAGGTCTGAAATGTGATCTTAAGCACTAGAAAATGACCATTTCCGCCTAATAAGTTAGTTATTGATTTATAGGGAAACTTACTAATCAAATAAAAATTACATCAATTATGATGCGATAAAACAGACTAATTTTTAACTTATCTAAAACAAAATTAAATCAAAAAATTTACTGGATAATTAATTATTTTAATCATTTAGTGGAAGGGGCTGACTAAGATAAGTAAATAGATCATTTATATTAATAAAGTCTATTTTATGAACAGCTTTAGATATATGAACTTATTTCATGCTATTAATTATGTTCGCGAAAGTAGTTCTATAAATGATTTAATTTTGATGGGTTAATCCAATGAAAATAGGCTTTATATAATATTAAATATTATTTAAATATTAAGCCTAAATTACCGAGTTATAAATTTGCAAATTTTCCTATCATAGGGGGATTCGACAGGAATTTTTACTAATAATAATCGGATCTTTCAAGTTATAGATTAAATGGGTATTTTTGTCTTAGTTAGCGCTATCATTATATTTTTAACTAAACTAAGTTAAATTTAAACTAAGTGAAATTTAAACTAAGTTGATAAAGCAATTTAGTTAGATTGTTCTATTAATGGCACACAGTTTACCATTTGCATATCTACTCAAGTAACAATCCGAGTGCTATCTTTCTTCTTATCGGAATTACTGGAGACAGCAAAATGAAAAAATTAATTGGTATCTATAGCGCACCATCCGCTCATTGGGTCGGAGACGGTTTTCCGGTTCGCTCACTGTTTTCTTATGGTGATCATGGCAAATATTTAAATCCATTTTTATTGCTGGATAGAGCCGGACCTGAAGATTTTAAACCGAGTCAACATTATCGCGGTGTTGGTGAGCATCCCCATCGTGGTTTTGAAACAGTGACTATCGTTTATAAGGGCGAAGTGGCTCACCATGATTCAACAGGTGAAGGTGGTGTTATTGGCCCAGGCGATGTGCAGTGGATGACGGCAGCCTCAGGGATCTTACATCAGGAGTACCACTCTGAAGCCTTTACTCGCAGTGGTGGCACATTAGATATGGTGCAATTATGGGTGAACTTACCGGCAAAAGATAAGATGTCTCGCCCCGGCTATCAGTTGCTATCCAATGAGACGATCCCTCAGGTTAAATTGGCGGATAATGCGGGCGAATTACGGGTGATTGCAGGTAATTATCTCGGAACTCAAGGCCCAGCCAATACTTTTACACCTATTGATGTGTGGGATATTCAGCTGAAAGCCAATAGTTTGATTAGTTTGCCCGCTAAAGCTGAAAGAACCGTAGGAATTGTGGTATTACATGGCAATGTGATTTTAAACGGTGATACGCCGTTACATGAAGCTCAAGTTGCCATCTTGGATAAAGGCGATGATTCATTGACATTACAAAGTGATACTGACGCCACATTACTCTTTTTAAGTGGAGATCCTATTGATGAGCCTGTAGTGGGTTATGGTCCATTTGTGATGAATAGCCGGCAGGAAATTATCCAAGCATCTGAAGATTTTACTAATGGTCTATTTGGTAAAATTTAACCAAATGTTTTTACCCTCGAACCCCTCTTCCCGTATTAGCGGCTGGAGGGGTTTTTTATTGATGCGGCGGATTGCGTAAAGGTGTTTTAGCCAGATGTTCAGCGAAATAATCAAGTAATGTTCTGACCGCGGGTAACAAGCCTTTGCGTGAAGGGAAGACCGCATGGATCACATCTTGAGGCGCTTGCCACAAGGGGAGTAATCTAACCAGCTCACCTTGACGGATTGCTTCATTGACCATCACTGAGGGCAACTGAACCGCGCCAATACCGGCGAGGGCGGCATTGTGTAGTGCATGCATATCAGTGGTTACAAAGCGTGGGGAGAAGTGTTGGACCACTTTGGCCTCATCTGGGCCTGTCAGTGACCAGCTATAGGAGAGTGAGTGTTCACCATTTCCCAGCGTTGGCCAGCTATGGAGATCGGCGGGTGATGTAGGCGCAGGATATTGAGAGGTTAATTGCGGGCTGGCGACTAAACAGCGATCGGCATAACCCAGTACTTTCATGGTTAATCCAGAGTCATCCAGCGGCAGTGGTCTAGCGCGAATGGCGATATCTAACCCCTCATTGATCACATCGACCGCGCGATTTGTGGCGACAAGTTGAATATTGACCTGCGTATACTGTTGCATAAAGTTGATTAAGATACGCTGAATACAGGTATTGAGGAGCGCTGTTGGACACGAAAGTTTAACCGTGCCTTTAGGCTCAATTTGAACTGAATTGATCACATCCTGCGCCGCTTCAGCCTCTTCAATCACGATCTTACAGCGATCATAGAATTGACGGCCAATATCAGTGACTACAAAACTGCGGGTTGAGCGTTGAATTAATCTCACATCAAGCTGCTCTTCAAGTGCGGCAATTCGACGGCTCAGCCTTGATTTTGGGATATCTAGCGCTGCGCTTGCGGGAGAGAATCCGCCATGCTCCACCACTTTAACGTAATAATAGAGGTCGTTTAAGTCTTGGATCATGCTGGCTATTCCATAATTCAGATTGCTGATTGAGGGAGAAACCCATACAGAATACGGAAAAAATCCTATGAAGCCAATAATTCCTTAAGGCTCCATAGGTAAGTGATTATTCAGTGGCTTCTAAGATCAACTCTATTCTCTTAAGTTCATCTTGGCTGAAAACACGGTTGTCCATCATCGCCACCGCATCTTCAATTTGGCTGATACGGCTTGCACCAATCAGAATCGAGGTGATGCGATCATTACGCAATAGCCAAGCTAGGGCCATTTGACTCAATTTCTGTCCACGCGATTGGGCGATTTCATCCAGTTTTTTCACTTTAAGTAAAATCGCTGAAGTGAGTCTTTCAGGCGGTAGTGAAGGGCTATTCGCGGCGCGGGAATCGGCGGGAATACCGTTTAAATAGCGATCTGTTAGTATGCCGCCAGCCAAAGGTGAATAAGCGATTGAGCCTACACCTTCCTCTTCAAGAAGATCAAGAAGGCTATCTTCTGGCGTGCGCTCAAACATAGAGTAGCGAGGCTGGTGGATCAGGCAAGGGGTGCCGAGCTGAGTTAAAATATCAATTGCCTCTTTAGCCAGATCAGCAGGGTAATTTGAGAGCCCCACATAGAGCGCTTTTCCTTGGCGCACAATAAGATCGAGTGCGCTCATCGTCTCTTCTAATGGGGTATTAGGGTCGGGGCGGTGGTGATAGAAGATATCTACATAGTCGAGACCCAGACGTTTTAGACTTTGATTGAGGCTCGCCACTAGATACTTTTTACTTCCCCAATCACCATAGGGGCCATCCCACATGGTATAACCCGCTTTAGAGGAGATAATCATTTCATCACGATAGGGCTGAAAATCTTGTTGTAAGATCTTACCAAAGTTGAGTTCTGCTGAGCCGGGCGGTGGTCCATAGTTATTCGCCAGATCAAAATGGGTGATCCCCAAATCGAAGGCGCGGCGAAGCATGGCACGGCATTGGCCCGGTAAGGCGTTATCACCGAAGTTGTGCCATAAACCCAGCGAGATCAGGGGAAGTCTGAGGCCACTGCGGCCACATTGATGGTATTCCATTTCACTGTAGCGGTGTGGATCTGCGATATAGGGCACGTTTACCTCCGGAAAATTGCTGAAAAATAAGCCGCTTTACCTCTTCATAATGGCAAATCCACACATAGGCACATAGGTAATGAATGCTAAATTAGGCGATATCAAATTGTTTCAAGATATATCCTTGATTTAGTTGCTAAACTAAGTGCACTAAAAAATAACTATATCCATTTTTTTATTTTTGCTCATGTCTAGTGCTTATATTAATTAGCGCTATAAGATTCTGCGCGTTTAAAGACTAATTCATCACCTTGTGAACTTGATTTATCAAACTGATAGCCATTGAGATTAAATTCCTTTAACTGCTCGCGCTCGGTCAGCTGATTTTGGATCACAAAGCGGCTCATGAGACCACGTGCTTTTTTAGCGTAAAAACTAATGATTTTATATTGGCCATTTTTTTGATCGAGAAAGACAGGTTTAATAATAGTGCCCTTTAATTTTTTCGTATTAACGGCTTTAAAATACTCATCGGAGGCAAGGTTGATCAGGATTTTATCGCCTTGACTTTCAAGAGCTTGATTTAAGTGATTGGTAATAATATCGCCCCAGAAACTATAGAGATCTTTTCCGCGTGCATTTTTTAGTTTAATTCCCATCTCTAAGCGATATGGCTGCATTAGATCGAGGGGACGCAGCACGCCATATAATCCAGAGAGCATGCGTAGATGCTGTTGCGCGAAGGTAAAATCAGCCGCAGAAAAAGTATCGGCCTGCATACCTGTATAAACATCACCTTTAAATGCGAGGATCGCTTGGCGTGCATTTTCAGGAGTGAAGTCAGGGTGCCACTCACCAAAGCGCGCTGCATTTAATCCCGCCAGTTTATCGCTGATTTTCATTAGGCTGGCGATCTCAGCAGGCGTTAGCTGTTGGCAGAGTTCAATAAGCTGTTTTGATTCACTGAGTAATTCGGGTTGACTAAATTTATCTGTCACCAGTGGTGATTCATAATCTAAGGTTTTAGCCGGTGAAATGGTAATCAACATATAGAGATTCTCTTTCCAAGATGAAATTTTATTAACTTTAGCACTTTAGCAAAATTTCGGCCAAAAAGGGCAATAGCAAAAATAAGAAAAAATAATTACTGTTATTTATTGTTTTTTGGTTATCAAAAATCATCAGTAAGCCAATTTAGCACAAAATAGAGCAGCGAAATCGTTTGCTAATCATATGCTTGTATTTGATTTAATTTACTATCTTGCAGCTAGCTTTATGCGTGTTATTATCAATTAACTGGTGCGGCATTTGCCTCTACTTCTTTTAAAATGATGAGATTATAAGAAATGACCGATAAATTGACCTCCTTGCGTAAACTAACTACCGTTGTTGCAGATACTGGTGATATTGAAGCGATGAAGCTTTATAAACCACAAGATGCAACAACGAATCCTTCTCTGATCCTCAACGCAGCACAAATTCCTGAATATCGTAAACTGATTGATGAAGCTATTGAATGGGCTCGTAAGCAAAGCGGCAATCGTGAACAACAGATTATTGATGCATGTGATAAGTTGGCAGTCAATATTGGTCTAGAAATTCTGAAATTGATTCCAGGCCGTATTTCAACTGAAGTTGATGCGCGTCTTTCTTACGATACGGCGGCTTGTGTTGAAAAAGCGCGTCATTTGATCAAGCTGTATAACGAAGCGGGCATCAGCAATGATCGTATTCTGATCAAACTAGCTTCTACTTGGCAGGGTATTCGTGCTGCTGAGCAACTGGAAAAAGAAGGCATTAACTGTAACCTAACACTGCTGTTCTCCTTTGCTCAAGCGCGTGCTTGTGCTGAAGCGGGTGTTTTCCTGATCTCACCTTTTGTTGGTCGTATCCTTGACTGGCACAAAGCGAATGGCGATAAAAAAGAGTTCGCACCTCAGGAAGATCCAGGCGTTATCTCTGTAACTGAAATCTATAACTTCTACAAAGAAAATGGCTATAAAACTGTGGTTATGGGTGCAAGCTTCCGTAATAGCGGTGAGATTTTAGAATTAGCGGGTTGTGATCGTCTGACGATTGCTCCTGCATTGTTGAAAGAGCTGTCAGAAAGTACGGGTGAAGTGGTTCGTAAATTGACTGACAATGGTCAAACTAAACAGCCAGCACCTGCATTGACAGAAGCTGAGTTCTATTGGGATCATAACCAAGATCCAATGGCGATTGATAAATTAGCGGACGGTATCCGTAAATTTGCTATCGACCAAGAGAAACTGGAAAAAATGATTGCTGATTTACTGTAAGTCTATGAGCTAGATTGTTAGCACTGACTAATCAACTCATTAGTTAGAGACTTAGACAAAGAGCTGATCCCGATAACGGATTGGCTCTTTTTGTTTACCCGCTAGCAGGATAACGCTGCAACTCCCGTCACCTCATGATATTATTTCGCCCAATTGAGCGTTTTAGGCTGACGCTATATCTTATTAATAACGCGCTATTTGCTATTTTTATCGCTAGATAGGGCGTCAATCGTTAATCTGAGGTCTGTATGGATGAGTTACGCATAGGTTTGGTTTCGGTGTCTGATCGTGCATCGAGTGGTGTTTACCAAGATAAGGGCATTCCTGCGTTGGAAGCTTGGTTATCCAAAGCATTGACCACCCCTTTTTGCATTGAAACTCGGCTGATCCCAGATGAGCAAGCGTTGATTGAACAAAGCTTATGTGAGTTAGTTGATGAATTCGGCTGCCATTTGGTTTTAACCACAGGCGGAACCGGGCCAGCTCGTCGTGATGTTACACCTGAGGCCACCTTAGCTATCGCCGATCGTGAAATGCCGGGCTTTGGTGAGCAGATGCGTCAAATTAGTTTACGTTTTGTGCCAACGGCTATTTTATCTCGCCAAGTGGGAGTGATCCGCAATCAAGCTTTGATCCTTAACTTACCGGGTCAACCGAAAGCGATAGCAGAGACATTAGAAGGGCTAAAAGATAAAGAAGGGGAGATCTTGGTTTCGGGGATTTTTGCTAGCGTGCCTTATTGTATTCAACTACTTGATGGACCTTATGTTGAAACAGATCCTGCAATTGTTACAGCTTTTAGACCCAAATCGGCAATTCGTGACGCTCAATAAAAATAGTTAGTTAAATGTCTATCATACTAATCAGGTGAATGGCTTCACCTGATTGTACTTGAAAGCTTAAGTTAACGCTTAACGCTGGCCAATAGGTAAAACAGTACGACCATATTGCTCATTGAGCACTTCAGCCATCGCCAAGTAGAATGCACTGGCGCCACAAATAATACCTTCATAACCTGCAATAGTTAGAATAGTGCTGTTTCCAGTGAAATTACCTAAAGCGAGTAAGGCAAAGAGCACGGTTAAGCTACCAAAAACAAATTGCAGCGCGAGGTTAGCTTTAAAAGTACCGAAAAACATAAATAGTGTGAAAATACCCCAAAGTAACAAGTAAACACTAAAGAATGCCGGTTCAGTGGGCTCAGCTAATCCCATTTTAGGTAAAAAGAGTAACCCTACTAGCGTTAACCAGAACATACCATAAGAGGTAAATGCGGTTGCGCCGAAAGTATTTCCTTTTTTATATTCCATAATTCCAGCGATAACTTGTGCGATACCACCGTAGAAAATTCCCATACTTAAGATCATTGCAGAGATAGGGAAAAAACCCGCATTATGAATATTTAGCAGGATTGTCGTCATACCAAAACCCATTAAACCTAAAGGTCCTGGATTGGCAATAGTGCTCGAGTGCATATAACCTCTAAAAAAGTAGTGATATCAAATGGATAAATAATTTTCGCGATTGCTTTTTAAGCAACGGCCGCGAATCATACGCATTATTAATCGTTCAGACAATGATCCTCGACCCTATTTTTATATAAAAAAAACAAATTTTTTTTAATTGACCCCCTTGATGAATCGATTTGTGCCCCCATCTTTTTAATCAAACACAGTTATCGGTCATTTGGCGCTCTAGTGTAGGAAGTTTTTTTTAGCTAAGAGATAAAAACTCCCTTGAAAATGAAATATTGAGCCTCATATAGATTGATAACGAGATTTAATAAAGAATTCTTTTGGAGGCGTTTAGAATGGGTAAAATTATTGGTATCGACTTGGGTACTACTAACTCATGTGTAGCTATTATGGATGGCGCAACTGCGCGTGTATTGGAAAACGGTGAAGGCGAGCGTACAACTCCTTCAATTATTGCGTATACGCAAGATGGCGAAATTTTAGTTGGACAACCAGCTAAACGTCAGGCAGTGACCAATCCACAGAATACATTATTTGCGATCAAGCGTTTAATTGGTCGTCGTTTTCAAGATGAAGAAGTTCAGCGTGATAAAGCTATCATGCCGTACCAAATTATTGCGGCTGATAACGGTGATGCATGGTTAGGCGTTAAAGACCAAAAATTAGCACCACCACAAATTTCTGCTGAAATTCTGAAAAAAATGAAGAAAACAGCGGAAGATTTCTTAGGTGAGCCAGTTACTGAAGCTGTTATTACTGTTCCTGCTTATTTTAACGATGCGCAACGTCAAGCAACTAAAGATGCTGGTCGTATCGCAGGTTTAGACGTTAAACGTATCATTAACGAGCCAACAGCAGCTGCATTGGCATACGGCTTAGATAGAGAAATCGGTAACCGTACAATCGCTGTTTATGACTTAGGTGGTGGTACATTCGACTTATCAATTATTGAAATTGATGAAGTTGATGGCGAAAAAACTTATGAAGTATTAGCAACCAATGGTGATACTCACTTAGGTGGTGAAGACTTCGATAACCGTTTAATTAATTATCTGGTTGAAGAGTTTAAGAAAGAACAAGGTTTTGATCTGCGCAATGACCCGCTAGCTATGCAGCGTCTGAAAGAAGCGGCAGAGAAAGCGAAAATTGAACTGTCATCAGCGCAACAAACTGACGTAAACCTGCCTTATATTACTGCAGATGCGTCAGGTCCAAAACATATGAACATCAAAGTGACTCGCGCTAAATTAGAGTCATTGGTTGAAGATTTAATTAAGCGTTCTATGGAGCCAATGAAAGTTGCTCTGGCTGATGCGAAACTGAGTGTAAGTGATATCAACGACGTTATTCTCGTTGGTGGTCAAACTCGTATGCCAATGGTACAAAAAGCCGTTGCTGACTTCTTTGGTAAAGAGCCACGTAAAGACGTGAACCCAGATGAAGCCGTTGCAATTGGTGCAGCTGTACAAGGTGGTGTTTTAGCGGGTGATGTAACTGACGTGTTGTTACTTGATGTAACTCCATTGTCTTTAGGTATCGAAACCATGGGTGGTGTTATGACCTCTCTGATTGCAAAAAATACCACTATCCCAACTAAACATAGCCAAGTGTTCTCTACAGCTGAAGATAACCAAGCTGCGGTAACTATTCATGTTCTGCAGGGCGAGCGTAAACGTTCTAGTGATAACAAATCATTGGGTCAGTTTAACTTAGATGGTATCCAAAACGCACCACGTGGTATGCCGCAAATCGAAGTAACTTTTGATATCGATGCGGATGGTATTTTGCATGTATCTGCAAAAGACAAAAACAGTGGTCGTGAGCAAAAAATCACCATTAAAGCCTCTTCAGGTTTGAATGAAGAAGAAATCGCGAAAATGGTAAATGAAGCAGAAGCTAATGCAGAAGCTGACCGTAAATTCGAAGAGTTGGTACAGACACGTAACCAAGCGGATCAATTGATCCACGGTACGCGTAAACAAATCGAAGAAGCTGGTGATAAATTACCAGCAGACGAGAAAGCGAAAATTGAAACTGCGCTATCTGAGCTGGAAGCTGCAATCAAAGGTGAAGATAAAGCCGCGATTGAAGCGAAAATCCAAGCGTTAGTCGAAGCTTCATCTACGCTTCTCGAAATGGCACAACAGCAAGCGCAACCAGGTGCAGCTGATGCTGGCCCAGAAGCGCCACATGATGACAATGTTGTTGACGCTGAATTCGAAGAAGTTAACGATAAAGATAAAAAATAAGCCCTTGGTGGGCGCAGTAACTCTAGTGAGAATAAACACTTCTATTAGTTACTGAATACCGATACGGGCGTCGAGGAAACTCTTCGCCCGTTATTGCGTATGTTAAGGGTGACAAAAAAATGGCAAAAGTAGATTTATATGAAGTTTTAGGTCTCTCTAAAACGGCAACAGAGCAAGAGATCAAAAAGGCGTATAAGCGTCTGGCGATGAAGTACCATCCTGATCGTAATCAGGAGAAAAAAGACGAAGCCGAAGTTAAATTTAAAGAGATAAAAGAAGCTTACGAAATACTCTCTGATGCGCAAAAACGTGCGGCTTATGATCAATATGGCCATGCAGCTTTTGAACAAGGTGGTATGGGTGGCGGCGGCGGTGGATTTGGCGGCAATAGCGCTGATTTCAGTGATATCTTTGGTGACGTATTTGGCGATATATTCGGCGGAGGCCGCCGTCCGCAGCGTCCAAGCCGTGGTGCTGACCTTCAGTACAATGTAGATCTAACACTGGAAGAAGCCGTCCGTGGTGTGACCAAAGAGATCCGTATCCCTACGCTTGAGACTTGCGATATCTGTAATGGTAGCGGTGCTAAGCCGGGAACCAGTGCGAATACTTGTCACACCTGTAATGGTGCGGGCCAAGTGCATATGCGTCAGGGCTTTTTCTCTGTGCAGCAGGCGTGTCCAACCTGTCATGGGCGTGGTAAGGTGATTAAAGAGCCTTGCCAAAAATGTCATGGTCAAGGTCGTGTTGAAAAATACAAAACCTTGTCTGTTAAGATCCCAAGTGGGGTGGATACCGGAGACCGCGTTCGCTTAAGTGGCGAAGGTGAAGCTGGCGAGAATGGTGCACCTTCAGGTGATTTATACGTTCAAATGCGTGTATTGCCTCACCATATTTTTGAACGTGATGAAAATAACCTGCATTGTGAAGTGCCTATTAATTTCACTATTGCAGCATTGGGTGGCGAAATTGAAGTACCGACACTTGATGGTCGCGTTAAACTAAAAATCCCTGCAGAAACTCAGACGGGTAAAGTTTTCCGTATGAAAGGGAAAGGTGTTAAACCCGCACGTGGCGGACATCAAGGTGATCTGATGTGCCATATCGTGGTTGAAACTCCGGTTAAGTTAAGTGAGAAACAAAAAGAGTTATTGAAAGAGCTTGGTGAATCTTTAGATGGCACTAGTGGCGAGAAAAATAGTCCTCGCTCAAAAAGCTTCTTAGATAGCGTCAAAAAATTTTTTGACGATCTCAAGAATATTTAAATCTCCTTGACGATTTTTTAGATAATTAAGCCAATAACGTTAATTAATTTAGCGTTATTGGCTGCTTTCTAATTAGACAATACGATAAAACCTATTTTTAAAACTTATTACCCGTTATTTCTCTTTCGACTAAGCGCTCAGTTTAGCGATTAGCACGCCCGCCAAGATGATAAAACAGGCTAGTACTCTTAACCGATTAAAGCTCTCTTTAAGAAAGACAATCGATAAAAACATGGCGAACAGTACGCTGGTTTCTCTTAATGCGGCCACCAAAACAATGGGGGCACGGCTCATAGCCCAAATAACAATACCATAGCTCACCAACTGCATTAGCCCACCGAAGATACCTAAGCGCCAATAATGTCGAAATCCACTGAATAGCTTTTTCTTATATTTGATGATCCCAGGGATAAGCAATATCAGGCCATTAATAAAAAATAGCCATAATGTATAAGTAATAGGCTCGCCACTGGCTCTAGCGCCTTGGCCGTCAGATAAGGTATAGCAGGCGGTGAAGAATGCGGTGGTCAGCGCATAGACGAGGGTTTTACCTTTAATATTTATTGCGAGGCTTTTTCCGGCAAAGGCAATACAAATTACCCCGATAATAATGAGTACAATGCCACTCAATCCACCGAATGAAAGGTATTCATGAAAAATAATCGCACTAAGAATGGCGGCCATTAACGGGGCAGAACCCCGTGAGATAGGGTAGATTTGGCCGAGATCCCCACCGGCATAGGCTTTACTTAAAAAGAAAATATAGCCGAGATGAAATAAGGTGGATAATGCGAGCCAGCCTAGGGCATCGTGCGAGGGTAAACCAACCCAAAATAGTGCAGGAACAGTGATAATAGCGGAAAAGAAGGCGATCATAATCAGACCAAATAGGCGATCATCACCAAATTTAACTAACGCATTCCAGCTAGCATGGCAAAAAGCAGCGAATAGCACAGAAATTAACACATAAGTCGTCATTATCTCTTCTACGTCCTAATTTTTCCGGTAATTATGTTATGTCGTAATAGTTTTAATCGCTCAATTCAAATATATCACCAAATACAATTAGTTAAACTGAGGATTATCTGCCATCTATTTTACCACTTTAGCGTTTTTATGGATGCTATCCTTATCGAGAATCGGATATTTAAGCTAATCTACGGCTTGATTATGAGGCTGCGCCTTTGCTAAACACTCGGCGAGATCAAACTTTTAAGGTAATATAGCTCGTATGAATACACATAACCCTTCTGGAGCATTGAGTGAGTGATGTTGCTAAACCTTCACGTACCGCGACCATCACAGATGTGGCGGCAAAAGCGGGTGCGGGTAAAACCAGTATTTCTCGCTATCTCAATGGTGAGTTTCATCTGTTATCAGATAATTTGTGCCAGCGAATTGAAGCGGCGATCCGTGAATTAAATTATCGACCCAATCAGATGGCTCGTAGCTTAAAGCATGGACGTACCGGATTGCTTGGTTTAATTATCGCTGATATTAGTAATCCATTTTCAATTGAAGTGTTGAAAGGGGTTGAAGTTGAAGCTATGAAACACGGCATTATGACCGTGGTATGCAATGCGAATAACAGCATTGAGCTGGAGTGTGAGTATCTTCATCTGTTGAAAAGCTATCGTGTTGATGGTTTGATTATTAACTCAGCGGGTATCAACAGTCAGTTTTTAGACGTATTAAAAGCCACGACTTTACCTTTTGTGTTACTTGATAGAAAAATAGATGCATTTCCCTGCGATATGGTGGGATTAGATAACCATAAAGCCGCAGAAATGGCATTTAACCATCTGCTCGAGCAGGGTTTTGAAGCCCTTTGCTTTATCACTGAGCCGATTGCCTATAACAGTGCTCGCCAAGAGCGCCTCGCCACTTTTCAGCAATTTTTGTCTGATAATAAGCAGCTGCGCGGAGAGAGCCATGAAATCCAATTACCAGCTGCTGAGTGTTTAGAGAGCTTAATTGCAGATTTTTGTGCGAATCATCGTGGAATGCGTAAAGCCATTATTGCGGCTAACGGCGTACTCACCTTGCATCTGGCTAATGTATTGGGTCAACTGGGCTTGCATTGGGGCTCGGATATTGGCTTTTTGAGTTTCGATAATCTGGAGTGGGCTGGCTTAGCAGGAAAGGGGATCACCTCAGTTTCGCAGCCTACAGCAGAGATGGGACGAAAAGCGGTTGAATGTTTGTTGGAAAGATTGGCCGATACCAGCAAAATTCCCGAACAGCATCTGTTTGATGCCGAACTGATTGTTAGAAATTCGACTACCCTATAATAAAAATGCCCTCTCCTCAACATCTTAAAACTATAAAATGGTTGGAGAGGGGCGATTTTTTTCAGCGTTATACTCTTACCAATTAGCCGCGAAGTGTGCGAACCAGCTCTGTCGCTTCTTGCGATTTACGGGTGATGGTTGCCCAATCTTGTGCTGCAATTGCCTCAGCGGGTAACATCCAAGTCCCGCCCACCGTAGTCACACAGCTTAATGCTAAATAAGAGGCGACATTTGCTGCCGTTATTCCACCTGTTGGGCAAAAACGCATATGTGAAAGTGGAGCAGAGAGTGATTTCAACATATTAGCGCCGCCATTGGCTTCTGCGGGAAAGAATTTCACATGATCATAGCCAAGCTCATTTGCTGCCATCATTTCACTGGCAGTGGCTAGGCCGGGGATCAAGGGAATTGAGTGCTTACAACCAAAACGCAATAAATTAGAAGTAGCGCCCGGTGAGATAGCAAACTGAGCGCCTGCTTGAGCCACAGCATCATACTGCTCTGGCGTTAATACTGTGCCGGCTCCTACTAGAGCATCAGGCAGGGCTTCTCTGATCAGCTTAATCGCCTCAAGTGCAACTGGGGTACGTAAGGTAATTTCAAATACCTTAATTCCTCCTGCCGCTAATGCCTGAGTCATGGGAATCGCATCAGCCAGATTATGAATCACCATCACTGGCACAATGGGTGAAGCAGCAAAAATTGTTGCAGGTGAAAGAATCCAATTCATCAGTTAAACCTTATCTTGATTATCAATAACAAAAAGTACCGATGCACCTTGTTCGGCGCTGGATACTTGATTGCGAAATAGGGCAAAGAACTCTCGACCATAGCCGCGATGCTGTGCTGATAAATCAGGCTGACTATTTGTTCGGGAGGTTAAGTCGTTTAATACATCAAGCTGACCTGTTGTGGCATTAAGACGAATACGATCACCCGTTTTTAATCGAGTCAAAGGCCCATTTTTTGCGGCTTCAGGTGTGACATGTATCGCCGCGGGGATCTTGCCAGAGGCACCAGATAAGCGACCATCGGTAACCAAAGCAATTTGGTGACCTGCATTCTGCAAATTACCAAGAATCGGCATTAATTTATGCAGCTCAGGCATACCGTTAGCGGCGGGGCCATTAAAGCGTACGACAACAATCACATCTCGATTGAGTTCACCGGCATGATAAGCCGCTTCTACTTGATGTTGAGAATCAAACACCATCGCATCGGCTTCGACACAGTGATGAGCCTCTGCGACGGCACTCGTTTTGATAACGGCTCGGCCTAGATTGCCACCCAATACCTTTAAACCTCCTGAGGGATGGAAGGCTTGACCGCGTGCGGCGACTACGTCTGGTCGACGAGAGCCAGTAACAGGCTGCCAATCAATTTGATTATTAAGTAGTTGGGGCTGTTTAAGTTGATCCTCAAAGCGTCCGGCAAAGGTTTTCACATCAGTATGCACCAGTCCGTGCTCTGCCAGTTCTTGTAGTAACTGAGGAACGCCACCTGCTTGTTGAAAGGCATTAATATCTTCTGGGCCATTTGGATACATACGGGCTAGCAAGGGAACGATCGCTGAGAGATCGTTAAAATCATCCCATGTAAGTAAAATGCCAGCCGCCCGAGCGACTGCGACCAGATGCAGCGTATGGTTAGTACTGCCACCAGAGGCCAATAAGGTGACAACGCCATTGACGATTTGCTCTTCATTAACCAATTGCCATAGAGGCTGATAGTTGGCAGTCCCTGCAATTTGGCGGGTGATAAGTCTGGTTGCCGCATCAGTTAATGCATGACGCAGTGGATCATCAGGGTGAATAAATGCTGAGCCGGGAAGCATTAATCCCATGGCTTCAAAGACTAACTGATTGGTATTAGCTGTACCATAAAAGGTACAAGTGCCGTGGCTGTGATAGGCCTGATTTTCCATCTTTTGCAATGCATCTTGGCCTATTTCGCCCGCAGCATATTGCTGGCGAATTTTGACTTTCTGTTCATTGCTGATCCCTGTGCTCATGGCGCCCGCAGGAATAAACGCAGTGGGTAGATGACCAAATCTTAATGCGCCCATCAATTGACCGGGTGCTATTTTGTCGCAAATCCCCAGTAGTAATGTGGCATCGAAAGCATTATGACTTAAGGCGATGGTGGTTGATTGAGCAATAATATCGCGAGAAAACAGCGAGAGATCCATACCCGGCTGGCCTTGGGTTATGCCATCACACATGCCGGGAACGCCACCCGCAATTTGTGCGCTATGTCCGAGCTCCGCCAATACCGCCTTTATCTGTTCTGGGTAGCGGCCATAAGGTTGGTGGGCGCTCACCATATCATTGTAAGCGGTGACGATAGCAAGATTAAAGCGAGTCATATCCATCAATGATGATTTTTGATGGGAACCACAAGCTGCGACAACATGGGCGAGATTTCCGCAAGCCAGTTGATTGCGGGGGCGGCCATTAGCTGTTTGTTGCTGCATTAATGCCAAGTAGCTCGCTCGGGTTGCCTGACTACGACGACGGATATTCTCGGTCACCTGTTGAAGTACAGAGTGCATATCGACTTCCTTTAAAGGTGTTTGATCGTGCAATCTGTGCTTGGATTTATACAGTTTTTGCTTACATCGCCATTTAATGCGGCTATCAGGTTATCGACTGCACAAACCACCATTGCATGGCGAGTTTCTGCTGTTGCTGAACCTATATGAGGCAAGGCAACTACATTTGATAGTGATAATAGAGGCGATGTTGCGGGTAGTGGCTCGACCTCAAACACATCTAAACCTGCACCACGGATCACGCCCTCTTGTAATGCTTGAATCAGCGCGGCTTCATCGACAATTTTGCCGCGAGATCCATTGATTAGAAACGCGCTTGGCTTCATTTTTTCGAATTGAGCTTTACCGATAAATTTCTCTGTTTCTGGCAATAGAGGTAATACCACACACACAAAATCTGATTCAGCTAACAGAGTATCTAAGTCACAACGGCGGGCATTAAAATCGCGTTCTGCCATCTCATTAGCGGTGTCGTTGTAATAGTTCACTGACATGTCAAAGCCAGCTGAGGCTCGTTTAGCGACTGCATAGCCGATACGACCCATACCCAGAATACCAATAGTTTTGCCATTAACATCTGAGCCGTAATATTCTGAGCCTATACTTTTTGTCCAACGACCCATTTTGACCAGTTCAGCCATCTCTACGACGCGACGGGCGGTGGTTAAGATCAGGGTGAAAATGGTATCAGCAGTTGTTTCTGTTAATACTCCGGGCGTATGCATTAGAAAAACACCATGTTGGCTCATTGCTGGTATGGTGAATTGATCAACCCCCACAGAAATGGTTGAAGCGACTTTGAGTTTTTTCGCTATAGCTAAATAGTCTGGTGTGATGGGGCAACTAGCTCCAATAATACCTTCAGCATTTTCCAATGCAGCGAGAAACTCACTGCGATTGTTATCGTTAATGCCGTCGAAAAAGGTCAAATTAAACTGTTCCTGTAAACGTACTAATTGGTCGTCAGGAATTTTTTTATATAAAATTACGTTCGGTTTCATGGCGATATCCTATTAAGCGTTTTGAAGAGCAGGTTGAACAAGATTTTTGTCACTATTGGGTTTAACAATGATGGTCAAGAGAACCGAAATAAATAGGGCTCCGGCCATAAACATATAAGAAGCGCTTGGGTTGCCAGTAGCACCATTGAGATAACCGACAAACCATGAACCGAAGAAGGAACCTAATGCGCCCATGCTGTTAATTAATGCCATAGCGCCACCCGCCACATTTTTTGGCAGCATTTCAGGAATGATGGCAAAGAAGGGACCATAAGGTGCGTACATAGCCGCGCCTGCAATCACTAATAGGGTATAAGAGAGCCAGAAGTTAGAGCCGCCGAGTAGATAAGATCCAAGGAAACAGATAGCGCCGATTAATAACATTGGCCAAACGAATAGTTTACGGTTATTGATTTTGTCTGAGGCCCAAGACACTAACACCATTGCCAGCGCAGCAGCCAAATAAGGTACTGACGTTAGCCAACCTGTCTCTATCATGCCGTAATCTGAGGTGGTGCGGATAATCGAAGGCAACCACAGAACAAAACCATAGACCCCGATACTCCAGCAGAAATATTGGGCGCACAGTAGAACTACATTTTTTGATTTAAAGGCTTCACGATAGTTACGTACTGGCTTGATATTTTTCTGCTCTTCTTCAAAGATGGAGGCAAGATCCTCTTTCTCTTTCTGCGTTAACCAATCGACCTGACTTGGTTTGTCGCGGGCAGTTCTCCACCAGAAGAAGGCCCATAACACTGCTGGGATACCCTCGATAATAAACATTTCACGCCAGCCAAATGCTTGAATCAGATAGCCTGATAGCACTGACATCCACAATACAGTGACAGGATTACCTAAAATCAAAAAGGTATTGGCTCGCGAACGTTCGGGTTGTGTAAACCAGTTGCTGATATAGATCAGCATGGCAGGCATAACCGCTGCTTCAACAACACCCAGACTAAAACGAATAATCACTAGCATAGGGATATTACTCACCATACCAGTCAGTGTTGCGAATCCGCCCCAGAGCAGGACACACCAGAAAATTAATTTACGAACACTGCGTTTTTCCGCATAAATTGCGCCAGGGATTTGGAAGAAAAAATAGCCGAGAAAAAAGAGTGAACCTAATAGCGATGACATCCCTTTAGTAATACCAAGGTCAGCATTAATTCCTGCGGCGGCAGCAAAGCTATAGTTAGCTCGATCTAAATAGGCCAAACTGTAGGTGATAAAAACAATTGGCATAATGCGCCACCAGCGAGAAGGGGCTGCAACTTTTGTCGTCATGGTGAAATCCTCGTTCAAGCTTGAAGGGCAGGAGACTCTGCGCTGTTTAAGGTCATTTCTTGTAATAAGGCGCTTTTGGTTGGTAAGCCTTCGCTATCACCAATCACTTGAATAGCACGAGCACCAATAAAGTTACCGCGACAGACCGCATCCTGTAGGCTACCTCCTTCAAGGAGTGCGCTGATTACGCCAACGGCAAAGCCATCGCCAGCACCAACGGTATCCACTACATTCTGTACATAGATGGCAGGGACCACACCTTGTTGATCTTGGGATGTTTTATAGTAGGCACCCTGTTCACCGGTTTTTATCACCACGGTTTTTACACCTGCATTGAGATAAAAATCGGCAATGGCTTCGGGGGTTGAGTGACCAGTTAAAATCAGACCCTCTTTCAAGCCTGGCAGAACCCAGTCTGCGGCAAAGGCCAATTTGTTCAACTGAGATACCATTTCTTGCTGTGAGCGCCATAATGTTGGTCGTAAATTCGGATCAAATGAGATGGTTTTGCCATGTGCTCTCATCCATTGTGCGGCATAAGTGGAGAGTTCATAGGATGTTGCTGATAGTGCTGCCGCAACACCGCTTAGATGAAGATGACGCGCTTGAGCAAAATATTCTTGATTAAAATCAGCGGGGGATAAGTGACTAGCTGCTGATCCTTTACGAAAATACTCCACAATGGGATCGGTTCCATTTTCAGCCTTAGATTTGAGCTGAAAACCAGTAGCGAGGTCAGAAGTTATTGTCACCGCATTATGATCAACATTTTCGCGATCTAATGTCGCCAAGATAAAACGGCCAAAGGAGTCATTACCCAAACGACTCACCCAGCCACTTTTTAGACCAAGACGAGAGAGGCCGATAGCTACATTGAGCTCAGCACCCGCAGCACGACGAATAAAGTGTTCTACATTATGTAACTCACCGGGTTGCGCTGCGACAAACATCATCATAGCCTCGCCGAGAGTGACGACATCAAGTTTATTATTATTCTGAATATTCATTAGGTTAAATATCCTTTAACTGAGAGATATAATGGTTTGTAACAGCCGTCAGATCTTGGCCTATTAATGGAAACTCAATACCGCGAGGAACATTGTTAGGCAAGCAGGACAAAACTTTTTTCCAGCTTCCATCGCTATCATCCAGCGCAATTGCCACGCGTTTATTGGCTTTTATCTCGCTCTCTTTTACATGGATATAGGCGACAAAAGAGGAAAAAGTTTGTGCGGCGATCAGAGCGTCTTCTCCATGCCAGTGCCAGTTAGCCATATCAAAGGTCATTTTTATCGGTAAAGCGTTCAATTTGACCGACTCAAAGAAGCGAATTAAAGGGGCTATATGGCCGCCTTCTGCTGTTTGATCATTTTCGATCACTAGCTGTACGGATGAGTTGTGAAGTAGCGGTAATAATGGTGATAGATCATATAGAGCGGGCAGGTGGCCTAATGATAATTTAAGATAACGAGCCCCTAAGAGCTTACTATCAAATAAACTATTTTGTACTAAGTCGAGATCGATAGCACCTGAGTTATCAAAGAGTGTACAAGGAACTGAATAAACAGATATAAGTGCTAATTGCTTAATTTTAAGTGCTATTTTTTCCAGATTATCATTGGGTGACAATAGCTCTTGGCGTATTTCAACGCCATCTGCACCACTGGATTTGATCATTTCTAATAATGCGAGCTGCCCCCCAAGTTGTGCAACTTTGTCATTGCCATAGGCGGCGGTTACCACAATTATTTCGTTGTTCATTAGCTTTCCTGCCAAATCAATAAAGGATATCGATATCTATTTTTGCCCTAATATCGATGCTAAAAACTACTCTATGGGCTCATTATGGAATCGGTTCCATAATTAACGCTAGAGGCGGAGTTAGAAAATGTGATGTTAGTCACTAATCCACAGTAAATAGCAGGTTATTTATCGAATAGAGTCACATTTTAAATTTTACGGTATGGAATGGGTAAAATAGAGGTGGCAATAGCGGTCAGGAGCGTATTTGAGCTAGCTTACTGAAATAAGATGTGTTTTTCATTGGATGATAAAAAAAATTACTATTATGTTTTAGTTTTAAATATTCATCAAATTAAGGTGTATCAAGTAACTCAATGTAATACTAGCTATTTTATCATTAAAAAATATAATTTTTATTAATTATATTCAATTTAGTCGATATTAAAAATTACAATTCATTAAAATATTTAATCTATTTTTAGCTTTATGCATTCAGCTTTTTGATGAGTAGATATTTATTTCTAGCTCTTAAATAACCTATTTCTTAATTAATAAATAATGTGGTTATTATTTAGATTGATGTGTAAATATTTCAATCATTTCAGCTGATTAACATGAATTTCTCTGTGGTTAATTTACATTATTTAATCGCTACTATCATAGATAAGTAAAGTAACAACTATTTAACTAATCTATATAAAAAGCAAAATAATCATGAGTACCACCTTAATAAATCGATAATTCCGATGTGTTATCGACGAATAAACGACTTTTTACGAATTGATTGTTAGCATAATATTAACATCCGTTCAATTTTTAAGGTTAACTAAGTATGACAGCAATTATTCGTCAATTTTTAAAACTAGAGGCTGCTGGTGGTTTGCTTCTCATTATTGCTGCCATTGCCGCTTTGATTATGGCCAATACGCCATTACAGGGCCTATATCAGCAATTCCTTGATATTCCTGTGGGCATAAAATTTGCCGCACTGGAAATTGATAAAACATTACTCCTATGGGTAAATGATTTTTTAATGGCGATCTTCTTTCTCGTCGTGGGATTAGAAGTTAAACGTGAGTTACTTGAAGGTTCTTTAGCGGGTCGTGATAAAGCCATTTTCCCCGCTATTGCAGCCTTGGGCGGAATGCTGGTTCCCGCTGCAATCTATTTACTTTTTAATGGCGCTGATGAGATCACCCGCCAAGGTTGGGCGATCCCCGCGGCAACAGATATTGCCTTCGCATTAGGTGTTATGGCGCTGTTGGGTAAGCGAGTGCCAACCGAGTTGAAGGTTTTCCTTTTAGCGTTAGCAATCATTGATGACTTAGGTGTTATTGTCATTATTGCTATTTTTTATACTAAATCCGTCTCTCTAGTTGCATTAGGTTTAGCCGTTGCTTCCGTGTTGTTACTCATACTGATGAACTGGCGTCGAGTAGAAAATACCCCCGCTTACTTAATTGTGGGTTTGATCCTGTGGGTCTGTATTTTGAAATCGGGTGTACACGCCACTTTAGCTGGGGTGATTGTCGGTTTCTTAATTCCATTGCGTGGCGGTGGTAGCTCTAAACCATCAGAAGAGTTAGAGCATGTATTACATCCTTGGGTGGCTTATATGATCTTACCTATTTTTGCTTTCTCTAACGCAGGGGTTCAACTAACAGGGGTTACGTTAGATGGATTAATGAGTGCACTACCTATTGGGATTGCAGCGGGTCTATTTATCGGTAAGCCGTTAGGGATCTTTTTGTTTAGCTGCATTTCGGTAAAACTAGGGTTGGCAAAACTGCCTGGTGCGATTAATCTCAAGCAAATATTTGCCGTTTCTGTGTTATGTGGGATCGGATTTACCATGTCTATTTTTATTGCGGGTCTGGCATTCAGCGATTTAGACGAAACCTTTAGTACCTACTCGCGACTGGGAATTTTGATTGGTTCGACCACAGCAGCAGTTATTGGCTTTATTTTGCTAAGATTGGCCTTACCGAATCCACAGGCAAGACAATCTTAGACGTGACTTTAAATTTGTAATAAGATTTAACGTCAGAAATTCCGAGTTAATTTCGATAATGTGCTCGCGGTATGATTATCTTTATCATGCTGCGAGTATTTTATATTAGGTACAGACTCCTAAATGTAGGAGGGTAGGTAGGGGCATAGGTCAATATCTATATTTATTCGCGGTACAGAAGGAAAAGATATGCAGGTGTCACACTTGAACTTTAATCATCTCTACTACTTTTGGCATGTTTGCAAAGAGGGTTCCGTGGTAGGTGCAGCGGAAGCGCTTTTTTTGACACCACAAACCATCACAGGCCAAATTAAAGCACTAGAGGAACGATTGGCAGGGAAATTATTTAAACGTCAGGGACGCGGTCTGGTGCCATCAGAATTGGGCCAGCTGATTTTCCGTTATGCGGATAAAATGTTTTCTTTAAGCCAAGAAATGTTGGATATCGTTAACTATAGCCGTGAATCCAATCTCCTGTTTGATGTTGGAGTTGCGGATGCTTTATCGAAAGGTTTAGTTAGTCGTGTTCTCGAAACAGCAGTAGTCGAACATGAACAAATTCATCTACGCTGTTTTGAATCAACTCATGAGCTGTTACTCGAACAATTAAGTCAGCATAAGCTGGACATGATTTTATCTGACTGTCCTGTCGACTCATCGCAACAAGAAGGGCTATTCTCGGTAAAACTAGGTGAATGTAGCATGAGTTTCTTTTGCCGTGAACCAGCACCAAAGAAACCCTTTCCCGAGTGCCTTGAAGAGCGTCGCTTGTTAATCCCCGGTCGTCGTTCTATGTTAGGTCGTCATATTCTGACTTGGATACGCAATAAAAATTTGCAGGTAGAAGTCTTAGGCGAGTTTGATGATGCGGCGTTAATGAAAGCTTTTGGTATGCATCATAATGCTATTTTTGTTGCACCATCACTCTACACTAAAGATATTTTTGCTGATGATAGAGTGGTTGAGCTGGGGACGTTAGATAGTGTGAAAGAAGAGTACTATGTGATTTTTGCTGAGCGAATGATCCAACATCCTGCAGTACAGCGTGTTTGCAATAAAGATTTTTCGCAGATTTTTAGTCAGCCTTTTAATAATTTAGAACAAAAAATTTAATTTTTAAGGCAAGAAGACAATTTTAAGATAAAAAAAAACCGGCCTAAGCCGGTTTTTTAACTAAATCAAAGCGATATTACATTGCTTTGATTTGAGCCGCTAAATTACTTTTATGACGAGCAGCTTTATTTTTGTGGTACAGCCCTTTAGTAGCATGGCGGTCAACAATTGGTTGCATGTCATTGAATGCTTTTTGTGCAGCTTCTTTATCGCCAGAAGCGATAGCAACATAGACTTTCTTGATAAAAGTACGCACCATAGAACGACGGCTAGCATTATGCTGACGACGACTCTCTGACTGAATGGCGCGTTTCTTAGCTGATTTGATATTAGCCAAGGTTAAACTCCCAAATATATTCTTTCGAGGACAATTCAAAGGTCGAGGAATATGCCTTTTCGCCCTTCATTTGTCAATGGATTTGTGCAAATAAGCGTCTTGTACATCGACACTGATTGTTGCGTTGTGAATAGCGCAGGATTTTACCAGTTAACGCCACCAGAATACAGATGTTAACACGAAAAAATCATAATTGATTATACAGAAATAAAAACATTTATTTTAATTAGCGTGTTAGACGTCGATAACAGTGACATATAAGGCCAAAATAACAAAGCGTGAAGTGTCTGATCGGTTATAATTTAGACTGATGCGGTGAGTAGAGGCTGTGCTGAGCGATGAAAGTGAGATAAATTGAATATTTTTCGAGACCTCAGCGCAATTTTGTTGTATTGATAATTCATATTGATGAAATCCTTTTACGATCTTGGGTTAACCTTGGGTCGAGTACAAGGTATAATCGGGATATTTCCACGGTATTGAGCCTGTTATGGAGCTAATTCGCGGTTTACAGAATATTCAGGCGCGCCATTATGGCTGCGTGCTGACTATGGGTAATTTTGATGGTGTCCATCGCGGGCATCAGGTTCTACTGAAAAATTTAAAGCGAGAAGGTGAGCGGCTGGGGCTGCCGACGATGGTAATGATCTTTGAACCCCAACCACTCGAGTTTTTTATTCATGATAAAGCTCCGGCGCGTTTAACCCGTCTTCGCGACAAGGTAAAATATCTTGCGGAAAATGGGGTTGATTATTTGCTCTGTGTAAAATTCAACCAACAATTTGCCGCATTAACGCCAGACGAGTTTGTTTCAGAGTTGCTGGTCAAAAAATTGGGTGTTAAATTTTTGGCTATTGGTGATGATTTTCGTTTTGGCAAAAATCGCATGGGCGATTTCCACTTTTTACAGCAAGCGGGAGTCCAGAATGGTTTTGCGGTTGCCGATACAGAGAGTTTTTGTGATTCAGGATTGCGCATTAGCAGCACTGCGATCCGTAAAGCGATACAAGAAGATGATCTGTCACTGGCTGAATCACTGTTAGGCCGTCCTTATCGAATCAGTGGGCGAGTAGTACATGGTAACCAACTTGGTCGCACGATAGGCTTCCCAACGGCGAATATCCCGTTAAAACGGCGTGTAACACCCGTAACAGGCGTGTATGCCGTTGAGGTCTATGGACTGGGTGATAAACCCTTGCCTGGCGTTGCTAATATTGGCACTCGGCCGACAGTGTCAGGTAAAGGTCAACAATTAGAAGTTCATCTTATTGATGCCTGCATGGATTTGTATGGGCGCCATATTGATGTTGTTTTGCGTAAAAAATTACGCGATGAGCAGCGGTTTGCTTCACTTGATGCTTTGAAGGAGCAGATCGCGAATGATGTGATAGCGGCAAGAGTGTTCTTGCAGCAGTGACCGTCATTTAATTTAGCGGAAAAATGGAACTGAGAATCGAATGAGTGACTATAAAAATACCCTGAATCTACCTGAAACAGGGTTCCCTATGCGTGGTGATCTCGCCAAACGCGAGCCACAGATGTTAGAGAGCTGGTACAAAGAAGGTTTGTATCAGGCAATTCGTGATGCAAAATCGGGCAAGAAAACCTTTATTCTGCACGATGGCCCTCCGTATGCTAACGGTAATATTCATATTGGTCACTCAGTCAATAAAATTCTCAAAGATATTATTATTAAATCCAAAGGGCTAGCGGGTTTTGACTCCCCTTATGTTCCCGGTTGGGATTGCCACGGTTTACCTATCGAGCACAAGGTTGAGCAGATAGTCGGTAAACCAGGCGAAAAAGTGTCCGCCGCTGAATTTCGTGCAGAATGTCGCAAATATGCCAAAGAACAAATTGAAGGTCAGAAAGCTGACTTTATCCGCTTGGGCGTGTTAGGCGATTGGGATCATCCGTATCTCACTATGGATTTCAAAACAGAAGCGAATATTATTCGTGCCTTAGCGAAAACCGTGGCTAATGGTCATTTAGTGAAAGGGGCTAAACCTGTTCACTGGTGTACTGCTTGTAGCTCATCATTGGCGGAAGCTGAAGTTGAGTATTACGACAAGACTTCACCTTCGATCTATGTTCGTTTTCCGGCGGTTGATAGTCCAGCTGTGGCGGCCAAATTTGGAGTTCAGGTTGATGGTCAATCCATCTCTTTGGTGATCTGGACAACAACACCATGGACATTGCCAGCAAATCGCGCGATTTCGTTAAATCCAGCATTTAACTATCAGCTGATTAGTGTCAACGGCGAATTAATGATCTTGGCCGAAGATTTGGTTGCTGATGTAATGAAAACAGTTGGTCTATCTGAGTGGAAAGTTCTCGGTCAATGTGTTGGTAGTGATCTTGAACTGCTGCGCTTCAATCATCCTTTTATGGAATTTGATGTACCTGCAATTTTAGGTGATCACGTTACGCTTGATGCGGGTACAGGTGCGGTTCATACTGCGCCAGGCCATGGTCCTGATGACTATGTGATTGGCCAGAAATATGGTTTAGAAACCGCTAACCCCGTTGGGCCTAATGGGTGTTTCTTACCTAACACCTATCCAGAGCTAGATGGTGTTTTCATCTTTAAAGCCAATGATTTGATCGTCAATTTATTGGAAGAAAAAGGTGCGTTGTTATTTAAACAACCAATACTGCATAGCTATCCATGTTGCTGGCGCCATAAAACGCCGGTTATTTTCCGTGCGACGCCTCAATGGTTTATTGGCATGGATAAAAATGGCCTGCGTGAGCAATCATTGAAAGAGATCGATATTGTTCAGTGGATACCGGGTTGGGGCCGCGCACGTATCGAATCTATGGTTGAGAATCGCCCAGATTGGTGTATATCTCGTCAGCGTACTTGGGGCACGCCAATGTCACTCTTCGTTCATCATGAGACGGAAGAGCTGCATCCGCGCACACTTGAGCTGATGGAAGAAGTGGCTAAACGCGTTGAAGTTGATGGCATTCAAGCATGGTGGGATCTTGATCCGGCTGAGCTATTAGGTGCGGCCGACGCAGAAATTTATCGTAAAGTACCAGATACCCTAGATGTGTGGTTTGATTCAGGAACAACTCACTTCTCGGTGATTGATGAGCGCCCTGAATTTAAAGGTCACTCTGCGGATATGTATTTAGAAGGTTCAGATCAGCATCGTGGCTGGTTTATGTCTTCGCTGATGTTATCAACGGCGATGAAAGGCAAAGCCCCTTATCGTCAAGTATTAACACATGGTTTCACCGTTGATGGTCAGGGCCGTAAAATGTCCAAATCCATCGGTAATACGGTTAGTCCACAAGATGTGATGGATAAATTAGGCGCTGATATCCTGCGTCTATGGGTCGCCTCAACGGATTATACTGGTGAGATTGCTGTTTCAGATGAAATATTAAAACGTGCGGCTGACTCATATCGTCGTATTCGTAATACAGCGCGTTTCTTCTTAGCAAACCTGACTGGCTTTGATCCTGCGGTCGATATGGTTAAAGCCGAAGATATGGTGGTATTAGATCGTTGGGCGGTTGGACGTGCAAAAGCGGCGCAAGAAGAGATCACCAAGCATTATGAAGAGTATGATTTCTTATCCGTGGTTCAGCGTTTGATGCATTTTTGCTCTATCGAAATGGGTTCTTTCTATCTAGATATCATCAAAGATCGTCAATATACCGCGAAAGGCGATAGTCTTGCTCGCCGTAGCTGCCAAACAGCGCTATATCATATTTCAGAAGCCTTAGTGCGTTGGATTGCCCCTATTCTCTCATTCACTTCAGCTGAAATCTGGAATGAGATGCCGGGTAAACGCGCAAAATTCGTGCTAACAGAAGAGTGGTATACCGACTTATTTGGTTTGAGTGCTACTGAGCAACTGAACGATGATTTCTGGGCTGAATTGCTAGTCGTTCGTAGCGAAGTGAATAAGATTCTGGAACAAGCGCGTGCCGATAAGCTTATTAAGAGCTCACTTGAAGCCGCGGTGACACTCTATGCTGATAGCGAGTTAGCACAAAAACTGGATTGTTTAGGCGATGAGCTGAGATTTGTTCTGTTAACTTCACAGGCTGATGTTGTGAGTATCGAACAAGCAACGGCAGAAGCGCAGAGCAGTGAACTAAGTGGTCTGAAAATTGCCTTCCGTAAAGCAGATGGTGAGAAATGCCCACGTTGCTGGCACTACACGACCGATATTGGTCAGGCAGCGGGTGAGCATGCTGAGCTTTGCGGCCGTTGTATCACAAATGTCGCTGGAAACGGCGAAATACGTAAGTTCGCTTAATGAAAAAAACGCTTTGTTCTACCGGTTTACGTTGGTTATGGCTAACGGCATTGGTTCTCGTTTCAGATATTTTGATCAAACAGTATGTTTATCAAAATTTTAAACTGTATGAACCTATTGAAGTTATGCCCTTTTTTAACCTGATGTATGCGCAGAATTTTGGCGCTGCATTTAGCTTTTTAGCTGATGAAGGTGGGTGGCAACGCTGGTTCTTTGCGGGTATTGCCATCGCTATTTCATTGATATTGATGGTCATGATGTATCGGGAGAGTGCGAAAAAACGCCTCAATAATATCGCATACGCCTTGATTATCGGCGGCGCTATTGGCAACCTAATCGATCGATTGATGCATGGATTTGTTGTCGATTATCTCGATGTCTATGTGGGTGATTGGCACTGGCCGACATTCAATCTAGCTGATATGGGGATCTGTATCGGTGCAGCACTGATTATTATTGAAAGCTTCTTGCCGTCAGAGAAAAAACCAGCGTAACAAGAGTATATACTTCAGCCCGCTTATGCGGGCTGATTTCTATTTTGAGTTTTCATTCTAACGACTCATTCGAGCTTTTTATTTTAATTTTTTATTTTAAATTAATGGGTTTTAAATACATGTCTACGCAGGTGCAGCAGCATAGTGCAGTTTTACTGCATTTCACGCTAAAACTGGAAGATGGCTCTACAGCTGACTCCTCATTCAGTCAGGGAAAACCATCACTATTCCGCTTGGGCGATGGTTCACTATCACCTGAATTGGAAGTTGAATTACTGGGATTAAATGTCGGCGAAAAGAAACAATTTACGCTGCCCGGTGATGCGATCTTTGGCAAAAACAATCCCGATCTATTACAATATTTCCATCTACGTGATTTTACCGAGACGGGGATTCCTGAAATCGGTGCTATCATGCTATTTACTACCATGAGTGGTAGTGAGATGCCGGGCGTTGTCAAATCGATAGAGGGTGAATCTATTACTGTCGATTTTAATCATCCCCTTGCGAGTCAAAATATTACCTTTGATATTGAAGTGCTAGAGATCGATCCGCAATTGGAGAGTGTAAATGCAGATACTATTAGCTAATCCACGTGGCTTCTGTGCGGGTGTTGACCGCGCAATTAGCATTGTTGATCGTGCGCTAGAAATTTATGGTGCGCCTATCTATGTTCGCCATGAAGTGGTTCATAATCGTTATGTTGTGGCTGATTTATGCCAACGCGGCGCTATTTTTATCGAAGAGATTGCGGATGTTCCCGATGGTGCGATCTTGATTTTCTCTGCCCATGGTGTTTCTCAAGCGATCCGCCAAGAAGCCAAAGCGCGTGATTTAACCATGCTATTTGATGCTACTTGTCCTTTAGTGACCAAAGTACATATGGAAGTGGCGCGAGCGAGCCGTAAAGGCAAAGAAGCCATCCTGATTGGTCATGCCGGACACCCTGAAGTTGAAGGCACTATGGGGCAGTACAGCAATCCTGAAGGTGGTATGTATTTAGTCGAGTGCCCTGAGGATGTTTGGAAAATTAAGGTCAAAGATGAAAATAATCTCTGCTTTATGACCCAAACCACTTTATCTGTGGATGACACTTCTGATGTGATTGACGCATTAATGAAGCGTTTCCCAAAAATTATTGGGCCGCGAAAAGATGATATTTGCTATGCAACCACCAATCGCCAAGAGGCCGCCCGCGAATTAGCCGAGCGCGCTGATATTGTCTTTGTTGTGGGTTCTAAAAACTCCTCTAACTCTAATCGCTTGGCTGAACTTGCTTCTCGCATGGGCAAACCCGCTTATCTGATTGATGCTGCTGAAGATATTAAAACCGAGTGGCTTAAAGATAAAAATATTATTGGGCTTACTGCTGGGGCATCAGCTCCCGATATTTTAGTGCGTCAGGTTATTGAGCGTCTACAAGAGCTTGGTTCTGGAGAGATCACAGAGCTGCAAGGTCGAGAAGAGAACATTATCTTTGAAGTGCCAAAAGAGCTACGTCTTGATGTGAAAGAGATTAGCTAAGCATTAATTTATAACACAGGGCGCGATCGTCGCCTTGTGTTAGCGACTAAAATAGTCTGCGATCTTCGCCTTTTATTCAATGATGTTAAATCTATCCCATCATATTGTTCCCTCTACAGATTTAAAACTCCTCTTTTGCGATTTTCCTCACAAATTTTTCTGATAATTATCCTCCTCTCTACGGTTTTATTAATAACTTACTATTAACACTGGCACAGCTTACGGATGATCGTTAATCTGTGAGTAGTTTTAGATAAACCACATTTTTAAGTAAGGAATAAACAATGACAAATTCGATAATGCGCGTGGCTATCGTTGGCGCTGGCGGGCGTATGGGGCGTCAGCTGATTCAAGCCGCTGAGTTACAAGAAGGTGTTTGCCTAGGTGCGGCCATTGAGCGTGAAGGTTCATCGCTTATCGGAACCGATGCAGGAGAGATGGCTGGCATTGGGCGTAATGGCATTGTTATCCAAGATGATTTACAAAAAGTGATCAATGATTTTGATGCTGTGATTGATTTCACTCGCCCTGAAGGAACCCTTCATTACTTGGCTATTTGTCGTCAACATCAGAAAGCCATGGTGATTGGTACGACTGGCTTTGATGATGCAGGTAAACAAGCGATTAGTGACGCAGCGCAATCCATTCCGATTGTTTTTGCTGCTAATTTCAGTGTCGGTGTTAATCTTGTGCTAAAATTGTTGGAAAAAGCAGCAAAAATTATGGGCGATTATAGTGATATCGAGATTATTGAAGCACATCACCGTCATAAAGTTGATGCGCCTTCAGGAACGGCTCTTGCTATGGGAGAGTCGATCGCTAATGCATTAGGGCGTGATCTAAAAAGCTGTGCTGTCTATGCGCGAGAAGGTTATACGGGCGAACGTGATCCTAAAAGTATTGGATTTGCCACTATTCGTGCTGGGGATATTGTCGGTGAACATACAGCGATCTTTGCTGATATAGGCGAGCGTGTCGAAATTACTCATAAGGCCTCAAGTCGTATGACATTTGCCAATGGGGCGATTAAGTCATCATTATGGCTAAGTGCTAAAAAGAGTGGCTTATATGATATGAAAGATGTGCTAGGGCTTGAAGATCTTTAGTTTTAATTAATTATAAATATCAATTAAATCATGATGATTAATTAGTTAATTTCGTGATTTAATTGTTATGTGTTTTATTTTATTTGTATCTATTATTATTGATGGTTATCTATCATTTTATCGCATCTTTATCTCCATTCCTCACCCCTATTTAGTCATTTGACTGTTTTTCATACTTAAATTTAATTATCTCAGCTTTTAATCGATTGCTTTTGTTAAATGACTGGTGATTATGGCCCCTATGAAGGTTTATTTGCCCCAATGGAAGAAAAATAGTGTAAAAACGATCTTTTTTCTAGACAACAGACCTTTCGATCATTAGAATTGCGCGCAATTTGCCATATTTTTGCTTAAAAAAGCATATTGGCATTGATTTTGATCCTTAAATCTGAATTAATATGCACGAATCGTGATTTATTATTCTCTGGAGGGTGTTGTGATAAAGTCAGCTATATTGGTTCTGGAAGACGGAACTCAGTTCCACGGACGCGCCATTGGTTCAATAGGCTCCGCCGTTGGTGAGGTTGTTTTCAATACGTCAATGACCGGATATCAAGAAATTCTTACCGACCCTTCCTATTCCCGCCAAATCGTTACTCTTACTTATCCCCATATTGGTAATGTCGGTACAAACGCCGATGATGAAGAATCGCCATCAGTGCATGCTCAAGGGCTGATTATTCGTGATTTACCTTTGGTATACAGTAACTTTCGTGGACAAGAGAGCCTGTCAGATTATCTTAAACGCCATAATATTGTGGCTATCGCCGATATAGATACACGTAAATTAACACGTATCTTAAGAGAGAAAGGGGCGCAGAACGGCTGTATTATTGCCGGTGATGATCTCGATGCGACTCAAGCCTTGGCAGATGCCAAAGCATTTAGCGGATTGAATGGATTAGATTTAGCCAAAGAAGTAACAACTAGTGAAAGCTATGAGTGGCTGCAAGGCTCTTGGACACTAAAAGAGGGGCAGGTTGCCGCCAAAGATCGTGCTGAGCTGCCTTACCATGTTGTGGCCTACGATTTTGGCGCTAAACGTAATATTCTGAGAATGCTAGTTGATCGCGGTTGTCGACTGACAGTGGTTCCCGCTCAAACATCAGCTGAAGATGTATTGAAAATGAACCCAGATGGGATTTTCCTATCAAATGGACCTGGTGACCCAGCGCCCTGTGATTATGCCATTAACGCCATTGAACAATTTCTCCACACTGAGATCCCGCTATTTGGTATCTGCTTAGGCCATCAATTACTGGCTTTAGCTAGTGGCGCAACAACCCTGAAAATGAAATTCGGTCATCATGGTGCTAACCATCCAGTTAAAGATCTGGAAAATGATGTTGTGATGATCACCGCACAGAACCATGGTTTTGCGGTTGATGAATCTACTTTGCCAGCAAATCTACGCATTACGCACAAATCCCTATTTGATGGCACTCTTCAAGGTATTCATAGAACAGATAAACCTGCTTTCAGTTTCCAAGGTCACCCAGAAGCGAGCTCTGGGCCACATGATGCTGCTAAGTTATTCGATCATTTTATCGAATTGATTGAGACATATCGTCAAACAAAACCACTTACCACAGCAGAATAATTGGGAGCAGAAAATGGCAAAACGTACAGATATTAAAAGCATTCTGATCCTAGGTGCCGGCCCTATTGTTATCGGCCAAGCCTGTGAGTTCGACTATTCAGGGGCTCAAGCTTGTAAAGCGCTACGTGAAGAGGGTTATCGTGTCATTCTGGTGAACTCAAATCCAGCCACCATTATGACCGACCCTGAAATGGCCGATGCAACCTATATTGAGCCAATTCATTGGGAAGTGGTACGCAAAATTATCGAAAAAGAGCGTCCTGATGCAGTGCTACCTACTATGGGTGGGCAAACAGCGCTGAACTGTGCTTTAGAGTTAGAGCGTCAAGGTGTCTTAGCCGAGTTTGGCGTCACTATGATAGGTGCAACTGCGGATGCCATTGATAAGGCAGAAGATCGCCAGCGTTTCGATAAAGCGATGAAAAAAATCGGTCTTGATACGGCGCGTTCAGGTATTGCACACACGCTAGAAGAGGCTTATGCCGTTGCGGACAAACTAGGATTTCCTTGTATTATCCGCCCCTCCTTCACTATGGGTGGAACCGGTGGTGGCATTGCTTATAACCGTGAAGAGTTCGAAGAGATCTGTACGCGTGGTCTCGACCTTTCGCCAACTAAAGAGCTGTTGATTGATGAGTCGCTGATTGGTTGGAAAGAGTACGAGATGGAAGTAGTACGCGATAAAAATGATAACTGTATTATCGTCTGTTCCATTGAAAACTTTGATGCCATGGGGATACACACTGGCGACTCCATTACCGTGGCACCAGCACAAACGCTGACAGATAAAGAGTATCAAATCATGCGTGACGCCTCTATGGCGGTTCTGCGTGAAATTGGAGTTGAGACGGGTGGTTCTAACGTTCAATTCTCCGTTAATCCAAAAGATGGGCGTTTGATTGTTATCGAAATGAACCCGCGTGTTTCGCGTTCATCGGCGCTGGCCTCGAAAGCCACTGGATTTCCAATTGCAAAAATAGCCGCCAAATTGGCTGTTGGCTATACCCTTGATGAGTTAATGAATGATATTACTGGTGGTTTAACGCCAGCATCATTCGAGCCTTCAATTGACTATGTAGTCACCAAAATTCCTCGCTTTAACTTCGAAAAATTCGCTGGTGCTAATGATCGACTTACTACTCAGATGAAATCTGTAGGTGAAGTGATGGCGATTGGCCGTACTTTCCAAGAGTCGATGCAAAAAGCGTTACGCGGATTAGAAGTGGGTGCCACAGGCTTCGATCCTAAAGTGAGCTTAGATGATCCTGAATCACTGACGCGCATTCGCCGTGAACTCAAAGAAGCGGGCGGCGATCGTATCTGGTATATCGCTGATGCTTTCCGCGCTGGCCTATCTGTTGATGGGGTGTTTAATCTGACGAATATCGACCGCTGGTTCCTAGTTCAAATCGAAGAGCTAGTTCGTCTCGAAGAGCAAGTTGCTGAGTTAGGAATTAATAGCTTATCGAAAGATTTTCTCTACCAGTTAAAACGCAAAGGTTTTGCTGATGCGCGTTTAGCTAGCCTAGTGGGCGTTTCTGAAGCTGAACTGCGCAAATTACGCTACAGCTATGATTTACATCCAGTTTATAAGCGTGTGGATACTTGTGCTGCCGAATTCTCAACGGATACGGCCTATATGTATTCAACGTATGAAGAAGAGTGTGAGTCCAATCCAACTGCCGATAAACCTAAAATTATGATCTTGGGCGGCGGTCCTAACCGTATCGGCCAAGGTATTGAGTTTGACTATTGCTGTGTCCACGCCTCTTTAGCGTTACGTGAAGATGGTTACGAAACCATTATGGTGAACTGTAACCCAGAAACCGTATCTACGGATTATGATACTTCTGATCGCCTCTACTTCGAGCCTGTCACCTTTGAAGATGTGCTGGAGATTGTGCGAATTGAGCAGCCGAAAGGGGTGATTGTGCAATATGGTGGTCAAACGCCACTAAAATTAGCGCGAGCTCTCGAAGCAGCTGGTGTTCCTGTTATCGGCACAAGCCCAGATGCTATTGACCGCGCAGAAGATCGCGAACGTTTTCAGCAAGCAGTTAATCGTTTAAATCTGAAACAGCCTGAAAATGCGACAGTAACCGCAATCGAACAAGCCATTGAAAAAGCAGTTATTATCGGCTATCCGCTAGTCGTTCGTCCATCTTATGTGTTAGGTGGCCGGGCAATGGAAATTGTTTACGATGAGATTGATTTACGTCGTTACTTCCAAACGGCGGTTAGCGTATCAAATGATGCGCCCGTTCTCCTTGATCGCTTCCTTGATGATGCGGTTGAAGTGGATGTTGATGCCATTTGCGACGGCGAAAGAGTGTTGATTGGCGGGATCATGGAGCATATCGAGCAAGCAGGTGTGCACTCTGGTGACTCGGCCTGTTCATTACCTGCTTATACGCTAAGCAAAGAGATTCAAGATGTGATGCGCGAAGAGGTCAGAAAACTGGCTTTTGAGCTGCAAGTGCGCGGCTTGATGAACGTACAATTTGCGGTAAAAGGCGATGATGTTTATCTGATTGAAGTTAACCCGCGAGCAGCAAGGACTGTACCTTTTGTCTCCAAAGCAACGGGTGTGGCGCTGGCAAAAGTGGCTGCACGAGTGATGGTTGGTCAATCGCTAGCTGAGCAGGGAATGACGGAAGAGGTGATCCCACCTTACTACTCTGTTAAAGAAGTGGTGCTGCCTTTCAATAAATTCCAAGGTGTCGACCCTATCTTAGGGCCTGAGATGCGTTCTACCGGTGAAGTCATGGGTGTAGGCCGCACTTTTGCTGAAGCCTTCTCTAAAGCCATGTTAGGCAGTAGCTCGACGATGAAAAAATCAGGTCGCGCGCTATTATCGGTAAGAGATGGTGATAAAAAACGAGTGGTTGATTTAGCCGCAAAATTGTTAAAACACGGATTTGAGCTGGATGCCACTCATGGTACTGCGATTGTACTGGGCGAAGCGGGAATAAATCCACGTCTGGTCAACAAGGTGCATGAAGGTCGTCCACACATTCAGGATAGAACTAAGAATGGTGAGTACGATTATATTGTGAATACGACGGCGGGTCGTCAGGCGATTGAAGATTCAAAATTAATCCGCCGCAGTGCATTACAATATAAGGTTCATTATGACACCACGCTAAATGGCGGCTTTGCTACTACTATGTCTTTGAGTGCAGACCCAACAGAAAGAGTTATTTCTGTGCAGGAGATGCATGCCTTGATTAAGAGCATGGGTAAATAAAGCATCAGGTTATAAGTGCTAATTTAGTCTAAAAAAATGGCCCGATTGTAAAAATCGGGCCATTTTTATTTCTTAGTGATTTAATTACTCGCCAGTGAATGTATAGGGATTGGGTCCAAAGCGTTTACCTTGATCGAGTAGATCAATGGCCAAGAGCTCGTCTTTATCTAATTTAAAATCAAATACATCAAAGTTCTCTTTAATTCTTGATTCGGTTACTGATTTTGGGATCACCACTTGTCCGCTATCTAAATGCCAACGGATCACGACTTGAGCGGGACTCTTTGCATATTTTTTGGCAAGAGTTTGAATGATTTTACTATCAAAAAGATCCTGACTTCCTTTCGCCAACGGGCTCCATGACTCAGTCGTAATATTATGCTGCTGCTGCCAGCATTTGAGTTCTAGCTGGGCATGAAGAGGGTGAATTTCAACTTGATTAAGCACCGGCATAACGCCAGTCTCTTGCTGTAATTTTAATAAATGTGCTGGTTGGAAGTTACAAACACCAATACTTTTTGCTAATCCGGAAGCTTGTAGTTCAATCATCTGCTTCCAAGCATCAACATAGTGCCCTTGCTCTGGAACTGGCCAATGAATAAGATAGAGATCGACATAATCAAGTTGCAACTTTTTCAGGCTATCCATCAAGGCTTTACGGGCATGAAGTTGATCATTGTTCCATAATTTAGTGGTAATAAAGAGCTCTTCTCTGGCAATAGCCAGCGAATGCAGTGCTTTGCCCACGCCTTCTTCATTATGGTAGATAGCAGCGGTATCGATAGAGCGGTAACCGGTTTCAATGGCAGTGTGTACGGCATGAGTCGCTTGTTCATTACTCGCTTGCCACACACCTAAGCCCAATTGCGGCATTCTATTTCCATCAGATAAAGTGATATATGCTTGTTTATCCATAATAATCTCCCATATTTGTGCGATACGTCGACATTCAACATAACACGAGAGATCCCCAGTGGTTAAAAAACTTGCTACTTGATTTTAGATTGAAGGGGATCTGGGTGAGTTGAAATTGGATTGAGATGATGAGATAAATAAAATTCCTCATCATCTCAGATGTGCGAAAATACTATGGTTTCGCACTACGACCTTTGCGGTATCTCCAATACATAATTAGAGAGCCAATCAGGCCGAGAATCAGTAAGCAGACGGGTAAAATCATTAAAATCGTCATTACAAACTGCTCATGAACTTTAATAAAGGGAATTTGATTGAGCATATAGCCTAAAGAGACGATCAATCCAACCCAGAGTAAGCCACTTAGCCAGTTAAAAAACTGAAAACGGCGCTGGCTCAGCTCTGAAATTCCTGCCAATACAGGTAATAGCGTGCGAACAAAACCGAGGAAACGGCCAATTAGCAGGGCGTAAAGTCCTTTACTATTGAACAGGTGATTGGCTTTATCATGGTACTCCTGCGGCAGTTGCTCTAGCCAGCGGCGGACAATCTTAGTATCACTTAACCATCGCCCTTGTAAAAAACCGAGCCAAGAACCAATCCCCGCGGCGGAAACCAGTATCGCGATCGTGGGGATAAAATCTAAGACCCCTTTAGCGATAAGCGCGCCCGAGAGGATCAACAAGGTATCGCCGGGTAAGAAGGCCGCGGGCAAAACACCATTTTCAAGCATAATAATGGCGAAGAGCACACCATAGATAACCCAGAGTACATCTGGGTTGGAGAGTTTCATGAAATCGTGATTCCAAAGTGCGCTCACAATCTCCTGTAATACTTCCATAATCTGTCCTGTTATTTATTATATCAATGATATCTACTTACTATTTTACAGCAAAAAGCGACCCTCGGTTTTATTTGTTTAAGGATTAGTATAAATAGCTGCTAAATCAGAAAATTACCCATTAAATCCTGATAAACGATCAAAGGCCGCGGAGAGATCATCAATCAAATCTTGTGTGTTTTCTAAACCTATATGAACGCGAAAAAAAGTGCCTTCAGCGGGAATATAATCATATTGGCGCATCGATTTAAAATCTTCGGATTGATAACCTAAGATCAGTGATTCATAGCCTCCCCAAGAGAATGCCATTTTAAAATGAGTCAGATGATCTAAGAAGTCACTCAATTGCTGCGCGGATAAACGTTTAGTTAAACAGAATGAAAATAAGCCATTAGCACCACTAAAGTCGCGCATAAAAATATCATGGCCCGGACAAGAAGCTAATGCAGGATGGAAAACTTGGGCGACATCTGAGCGCTGTTCTAGCCATTGAGCGATCGCTAAACCACTTTTTTCATGTTGTTTTAATCGTACGGCTAATGTGTGTAGTCCTCTTCCTGCCATATAGACAGTATCAGGATCGGCGGTCTGTCCCATCAAATAGGAGTTTTCTTTTAGCTGTTCGATACAAGCTTGATTTGCGACGGCGGTTCCAAGCATGCCATCTGAGTGGCCATTTATATATTTAGTGGCGGATTGAATCGAAATATCAATACCATGTTGCAGCGGTTTAAAGAGTACACCTGCGGCCCAAGTGTTATCAATCATAATAATAATTTTTGGATTATAATTACGCACTGCTGCTACGATCGCTGGAATATCCTGTATTTCCATGGTGATAGAGCTGGGGGATTCGAGAAAAACGACACTGGTATTAGGCTGTAAATAGTCAGTAATTTGTGCCGAAATCATGGGATCAATATAGGTTGTTTGCACATTCAACTTAGTTAATATTTGATCGCAAAAGTTTTGTGTTGGCTCATACACAGCGCCGCTCACCAAAATATGCTCTCCTGAATTAATAAAAGCCAATATGGCATTAGTAATTGCGGCAGCGCCAGAAGGGTATAAGACACAACCCGCACCTTCTTCTAATTCGGTCATGGCTTCTTGAAATGCGAAATGGGTTTGAGTTCCTCTACGTCCATAAAAAAGGGTATGTTTCTTGCGGTTAATGGTTGCCTGTTTTTTATCGGCCAAAGAGTCAAAAATGATCGAGGAGGAACGTTGGATAACCGGATTAACCCCTTTCTGTGTGTAACGACTGTTTCTACCAATATGAACTAATTGAGTTTCGGGTTTATTTATTGTCATGGTGACTCCTTTTAGCGCTATTTAAGGGGAATGCTATTGTTTGACGTTAAAGGATTTTGGATAAGATGTACAAAGAGAAATAGTTAACCTGATAATTTTTCATTTACTAAGGATTCGATTAAGCTAAATAGGCTTTTGATGAGCATCACTTTTTTTGTTTTTTTGAAAAAAATTACTGAATAGTAATGATAATTACTATCAATTCGCACGGTGTCTGATATCATCTGCACTGTTTTGCTTATCTAGGGTGACAGTATATAAGCATTAGCGAATAGTTGTTCGCTTTCGGGATTAGTCGATGAGATGGATATCCATCGCTAAATATAAATAGAGACAAAAAGAGAGTAAAAGGCCAACTGATGCGTAAATTGACAGCTTCTATTCTATTGGCAATCGGCCTGACAGGGACTCTTGCTTATGCAGAGACCACACCTGTCACGCAAGATGCGACGCAAACCACTCAGTCAAATGCGGTTTCACAGAATACAACAAACCAGACGCCAGCAACTGAAACATCCAATCAATCCAATCAATCCGCTCAGAGCCCAGCTGCACCAGGCCAAACAGCAACGGATACCAATACGTTAACTGAAACGACGACTATCGAAAATACTGTCGCCATTGAAAATATTGCCGTTGAAGAGAATAAATCTATCGGATTTGATAAAGATCTCTCCGTCTGGGGCATGTACCAGAATGCGGATATTGTCGTAAAAACGGTGATGATTGGCTTGATTTTAGCTTCGATCATTACTTGGGCGCTATTGTTCTCAAAAGGTAGTGAGTTGATTATTACTCGCCGCCGCCTGAAAAAAGAGCAAGTTGCGCTGATGCATGCTAAATCACTGGATGAAGCCGTTAGCATTGCTGATGGATTTAACAAAAATAGTGTTTCGCGTCTGCTATTAAATGAAGCGGTAATGGAAAGAACATTATCGGCGGCAAGTACCGACCTTTCAGGCACCAAAGACCGTACTGCATTCCGTCTTGAACGCGCTGTCGCAGCCATTAGCCGCTATATGGGCAGAGGCAACGGTTATTTAGCGACTATTGGTGCGATTTCACCTTTTGTCGGTTTGTTTGGTACTGTATGGGGGATCATGAACAGTTTTATCGGGATTGCTCACTCACAAACCACGAACTTAGCTGTTGTTGCTCCCGGCATCGCTGAAGCACTATTAGCAACGGCAATCGGTCTAATTGCAGCGATCCCAGCGGTGGTTATCTATAATATATTTGCTCGCATGATAAACAGCTATCGTGGTCAAGTGGGCGATATGGCGGCACAAGCGACATTACTCCTTGGGCGTGATCTCGATTTAGCCAACTGCAAAGCAAGGTAATTATCATGGCAATACGTTTAGGCGAAGAGCAGGATGATAGCGGTGAAATGCATGAAATCAACGTTACGCCTTTTATTGACGTAATGTTAGTTCTGCTGATTATCTTTATGGTTGCAGCTCCGCTGGCAACAGTGGATATTAAAGTCGATTTACCTGCTTCAACGGCAAAGCCGCAGCCTCGTCCTGAAAAACCGGTTTTCTTGACAGTTAAAGCAGATAGCCAACTCTATATTGGTGAGCAGTCGGTTTCAAAAGAGACCCTAGCTGCGGTGCTTGATCAAGCCACCAATACGAATAAAGAGACCACCATATTCTTCCAAGCAGACAAAACGGTAGATTATGAAACAATGATGGATGTGATGAATACATTGCGTCAATCGGGCTATCTAAAAATAGGACTGGTGGGTATGGAGTCAGTCGGAACTGCCAAGTAACTGATATCTATAGCATAGAACCTTTAATCCCTATACGCTCAGTGTAGGGATTTTTTATTATACTCCCGCCCCATTTGCTAATATGTTTTGAGTTAACAGCCTGCATCATCTTTGTATTCAGCCATCAAATTAAATATGTCGAGATAAAGTGATAACTGAATCATATTTTTTATCACCATAAATACTAATTGTTAATATATTAAATATAGAAGCTAAAGAATAGCTGGCTATCGAGTATTCTGTTTTTTCATGGGGTATTCAATTAATTCATGAAGAGTTTAATTGTGTAATTTAATTGAGCGATGATAATAGATTCATTCTATTTTTAGTTATCAATATAATCCAACTGCGTATATTTGCTTATTGGTAAATATACTGTTCCAACTTTTTTTGGAATGTTAAAATAGAAAATATTGCCATTTTTTAACGATTTAAATCAATTTTTAAATAAATTTCATTATTTTAAAAATATTAAATTGATTAATTTCAATGTGTTGTATGTTTTCATTGATATGGATCTTATACAATTTGATTTAAATCAAAAAAATACTTGCGCTAATGGAGTGTTGCGTTATAATGCAGTTAGTAACATTAAGAAACATCTTAAAACAATTTTAAATCAAATTTATTCATTTATTAGAAATAACAAAAAAAGCACAAGAGAATATCATTTATATATAAAATGAAATCATTGATGCTAACTAAGTATATATTTTTGAAGTCATAATTATATTAGATTTAATTAATTGTCTCACTTTTGCTATCGGTTTTTAATATTAACCATTTTTTGTTTTAATTTTTATTTCTCTATAGATAGTGTTTTTTTCATTCGTTATTGTTTTACTCGTTTTGTTTTACCCGTAAAGTTAGATGGGCTGACTTTATACTACACACAGCAAGCAATTTAGTTATAAATATAATTTCATAATTTATTTTTTATGCACAAAAGCAGCGTTATCATTGATGGCGCTGCTTTTTTTGTTTGTTATTTTTGTGTTTTTTGTTTTTATTCTGTTAACAATATATTTATTTATAATCTGCTTAGGAATTTTTTCAATTATTTCTTTTGAAAATTTTTTATTGGAGTAGTATACCGCGATCAACCCTGCTGTGCGCGTCTTCTATGCGATAGCAGAATTCTCTGTCAGGTGCCTGACGTGAATTAACAGGAATCTATTATGAATTGGTCCGAATTTAAATCCCAATACCTTATTCGTTTTTGGCAACCGCTGCCTGCGGTCATTGCCGCTGGTATCTTATCAACTTATTATTTTGGACTGACAGGGACTTTTTGGGCAGTTACTGGAGAATTTACTCGCTGGGGCGGGCATTTTTTACAGCTATTCGGTGCTCATCCTGAAGAGTGGGGCTATTTCAAAGTTATTGGCTTTGAAGGATCGCCATTAGATCGTATTGATGGTGTGATGATCATTGGGATGTTTGCGGGTTGTATTGCCGCTGCTTTGTGGGCAAATAATGTTAAATTACGTAATCCTCAACATAGAATACGTATTTATCAAGCTATTATTGGTGGGATTATCGCTGGATTTGGGGCTCGTCTCGCAATGGGATGTAATTTAGCCGCATTCTTTACCGGTATTCCTCAGTTCTCGCTCCATGCTTGGTTTTTTGCTGTTGCCACTGCGATAGGATCTTATTTTGGCGCTAAATTTACTTTAATGCCGATGTTTCGTATCCCCATCAAATTGGTGAAAGTTAGCGCTGCATCACCTTTAACTCAGCGACAAGATATTGCACGCCGCCGTTTTCGTCTTGGCATGGTGGTATTTGGCCTATCACTGGCTTGGGCGTTTTATACCTTTTTGCAATCAGCAGCCATGGGCTTTGCCATCTTATGTGGTATCGGCTTTGGATTGTTAATTGAACGAGCACAAATCTGTTTTACCTCGGCTTTCCGCGATCTATGGATCACCGGACGTACCCATATGGCCAAAGCGATCATTCTTGGTATGGCGGTGAGTGCGATAGGTATTTTTAGTTATGTCCAATTGGGCGTTGCTCCCAAAATCTTATGGGCGGGCCCTAATGCGGTTATTGGTGGCTTGCTATTCGGTTTCGGTATAGTGCTAGCGGGTGGCTGTGAAACTGGCTGGATGTATCGGGCTGTTGAAGGACAAATCCATTATTGGTGGGTCGGTCTAGGTAATATTATTGGAGCCACCTTATTGGCTTATTATTGGGATGATTTAGCGCCTTGGCTAGCCACTGATTTCGATAAAGTGAATTTATTGGAAACTTTTGGCCCTGAAGGTGGCTTGGCGGTCACTTATCTATTATTAGGATTAGCGTTTATTTTACTCTTGTTATGGGAAAAACACTTTTTCCGCAATAAGGCAAAGGTACAAGCAGAAGAACAAAAGAGCGCTGAGCTTGCTAAGGAGTCAGTATGAGCAAAAAAGAGATAGTACCTGATTTTCGATTGGATATGGTTGGTGAACCTTGTCCTTATCCTGCTGTAGCAACATTGGAGGCGATGCCTTCACTGAAGCCGGGGCAGATCCTTGAAGTGGTTAGTGATTGCCCGCAATCTATTAATAATATTCCGTTAGATGCGGCGAATTATGGTTATAAAGTTTTGGATATTCAGCAGGATGGCCCGACTATTCGCTACTTGATCCAAAAATAGTATAACCAACAAAAACACCCCATAGATTGAATTTAACTTTGGGGTGTTTTTGTATCTGACTGCGCTTAAATATTAAATAGGATATTGAGTGAGATTAGCGTTCAGCTTCTCCGCCTAAAACATCAATCAAGCGGGCAATCAGCGCACTAAGTTCAGCGGTCATTAAGATATAATCGGCGTCAAAACGTTGGGCAAAATCCTCTTTACCTATATCTTCATTCTGCTCTTTTACGCTATCACTGAATTTGAGTCGTTTTAGCGAACCATCTTCGGCGAGCATAAATTGCACGCGCTCTTCCCAGTCGAGAGCCAGTTTAGTCACCATTTTGCCAGCTTCAATATGCACAGCGATCTCATCAGAAACCAGATCCTGCTGTTTGCAGCGAATCACACCACCATCTTCGAGTAGCGCTTTAAGTTCCGCTTCATCCATCAGCGCAAAACCGCGCGGCAGATCACCAGAGCGCACCCATTTTGTCAGTGTAATTTCAATAGGTTCTTTCAATGTCAGAGGAACAACGGGCAGAGAACCGAGAGTTTTACGCAATAACGCTAGATTATCTTCTGCGCGTTTAGCACTGGCTGCATCAACAATCACTAATTGATTAACCGTATCTATCCAAATATAGGTTTTACTGAATTTACTGAATGCACGAGGTAAAAGCGTATGAATAATTTCATCTTTTAGGGCGGCTTTTTCCGTTTTTTTCAGTTTACGACCTTGATCTGCTTCGAGTTTTTCAATTTTATCTTGCAGCTCCTGTTTAATCACAGGAGAAGGCAACATCTTGTCTTCTTTTTTAGCGCAAATCAGGATTTGATTGCCGGCAACATGGGTCAGTGCATCACCATGATGTCCCATCGGTGATACCCAGCCGACTTTCATCATATCTTGGCTACCACATGGGTGATAAGCTAATGGTGCAAGCTGTTTTTCTAAATCATCGGCAGAGAGTGCCAAATCACGACTTAGGCGAAAAATCATTAAATTCTTGAACCACATGCTATGACCTACCTTTTTAATCCTAAAATTGAACAGATCCAATAATAACCAATTGTCCGCTGATTAGCGAAAAAATATCTGATTTGATGCCAGATAAGCGACATAGCGCTAAGAATTAAATTGATTTTAATGGCAGAATAACTGAGGAATAACCATGATTTAGTCTTTTTATCTATACTCAGTCGATTATTAGTCAAAGATTAAATAACTTATTTAATATAAGTCAGTATGGTGGGTCGAGTTATATGTGACTATTCGAATTCTATTATTAATTAGCGTTTAACTTAAAATGAGTACAAATATAAATCAATTTTGCTGATGATTTATCACCAGTTTTTAATATTGCTATTTTTGATTGAAGACTGACTGAATATTTGGCTTTAATAGTAGAGTAAATTGGAATGGTTGTTTGTTAAATAAGCAAAAAGTGATAGTGATAAAATATTACTTTGCTATTAAGCAATTTTTTATCAGAATGGCTTATAGGTTATTTTTTAATAAAAATTACTAATGATAATACTCAATTAGCATCAGATGATTATCAATTTTTTCATTAGGTTATAAAGGGTGTGTAATGGTTAAAAATATATTGAAAATATCAACATTAGCTATGTTAGTGGCATTCAATGCCCAAGGCGCAACTGTTGATCTACGTATTATGGAAACTTCGGATGTTCATAGTAACCTAGTCGATTTCGATTATTTTAAAGATAAATCTACCGAGCAATTTGGTTTAGTGCGTACCGCTAATCTAATCAAAGCCGCTAAAGGTGAAGTGAAGAACTCTATTTTAGTCGACAATGGTGACCTGATTCAAGGTAGCCCATTAGCTGACTATATGGCTTCTACCGGTTTGGAAAATGGTGCCGTTCATCCAGCACATTTATTGATGAATACCATGGGTTATACCGTAGGCAACTTTGGTAATCATGAATTTAACTTTGGTTTGGATTATTTAAAGAAAGCGATCGCAGGCGCTAAATTCCCTTATATTAACTCTAATATAATGGATGCTAAAACGGGCGAGAACTATTTCACTCCTTATATTATTGTCGATACGCCTGTAACTGATCGTGACGGTAAAACTCATACTATCAAAGTGGGTTATATTGGTTTTGTGCCACCACAAATCATGATCTGGGATAAACCGAATCTTGAAGGCAAAGTTGTTGTCAATGACATCACTGAAACGGCGAAAAAATTCATTCCTCAAATGAAGAAAGAAGGCGCTGATGTTATAGTCGCGATCCCTCACTCAGGTTTCTCACAAGATCCCTACAAAGCGATGGCAGAAAACTCAGTTTATTATTTAAGTGAAGTTAAGGGTATTGATGCCATTATGTTTGGCCACTCCCATGGCGTTTTCCCAGGCAAAGAATTTGACGGCATTAAAGGCGTTGATGTTGCAAAAGGCACTGTTAATGGCGTTCCTGCCGTTATGCCAGGCCAATGGGGTGATCATTTAGGCGTTGTCGATATGGTGTTGAGTAATGACGACGGTGACTGGAAAGTAACCCAAGCTACTGCAGAAGCGCGGGCTATTTACGATAAAGTGAATAAAAAAGCACTGGTTGAGCGTGATGATGAACTAGCTAAAATTATCGATAAACAACATGGTGAAACCCGTGAGTTTGTGGGTAAATTTATCGGTAAAGCTTCTGAAAATATGTACAGCTATTTAGCATTAGTACAAAGCGATCCGACAGTACAGATCGTTAATGATGCTCAAGCTGATTATGCTCGCCAATATATTCAGGGTGACCCTGATCTGGCTGATCTGCCTGTATTAGCAGCAGCAGCGCCATTTAAAGCTGGTGGCCGTAAAAATGCGCCAGCTGACTTTGTTGAAGTTGAAAAAGGTGATCTGACCTTCCGTAACGCAGCCGATCTCTATCTGTATCCAAATACACTGGTTGTTGTTAAAGCAACAGGTGCTGATGTGGTGCAATGGTTAGAGTGTGCAGCGGGCATGTATAACCAAATTGATGCTAATTCAACGGCTCCTCAAAGTTTGCTTAATTGGGATACCTTCCGTACTTATAACTTCGATAGCATCTTAGATGTGAATTATAAGATTGACGTTACCCAACCAGCAAAATATAACCTTGATTGTAAAGTCGTCAATAAAGATGCTAACCGCATCAAAGATGTGACTTACAAAGGTAAACCTATTGATCCTAAAGCGACTTTCTTGATCGCAACTAATAATTACCGTGGTTACGGCGGTGCGTTTGCCGGCACGGGTGATGCTAATGTGGCATTTGCTTCTCCAGATGAAAACCGGACTATCTTAGCGGCCTATATTGCTAAGGTTTCTAAAGAGAAAGGTCAGGTATCAACACGTGCTCAGAATAATTGGTCATTTATGCCAATTAAGACTGATAAAGTGTTAGATATTCGCTTTGAAACTTCACCAAGTGAAAAAGCGGCTGAATTTATCAAAACGCACGCACAATATCCGATGAAACGTGTCGGAACTGATGATGTTGGTTTTGCTGTGTATCAAATCGATCTGACTGAGAAGAAATAATGTTATTGCCTGTCCGTAAGGACAGGCAATTTTAATGATTATTTAGAATAGCTATTAATTAAATAGGTAGTCAGAATAAATATAAGGCAAGTATAAAAAACATTATTAACTTTCTTGAAAAGTTAATAATGAGTAAAAAATAAAGATAGAGTTATAGGTAATATTAAATGTTATAGAGGATAGTTGGGTATAGCATCCCTGGTGTTGACGCTATATAGAATTTACTGGGTTAAATATAATCTGTAATTTTAAAAAATAATAAATTTAAATAAATGTTAAATTATTGATGGGTTATCACTAATATAATATCAAGCTATTAAAAATAATTTATATTTAAAAGAGAACCCAGGAAATAGTTAAAATCAAGTGACTCCAACTATCTCCTGTTTATTAAAGCTTATTTATAAACTTTAAAGCGGGCTTCATCATCCATAAAACCTTTTTCGCTGGCTGGTGAATCAATGGAGCCAAATACCATTTGTGCACGCAGTAACCAGTTTTCTGGTGTTTTCCACTCTTTAGCAACAAAATTGTCGATAAGCGGATTATAGTGCTGTAGTGAAGCGCCAATATTCTCTTGAGATAACGCAGTCCAAGCCGCAAATTGGGCAATACCACTAGCTTGTTCAGACCAAATTGGGAAGTTATCTGCATACAGAGCAAATTGTTCCTGCAATCCTTTCACTACATCTGTATCTTCAAAAAATAGGATAGTACCTGCACCCGCAGCGAAACTATCTAATTTCTGTGCTGTGCCAGCAAAGGCTTCGGCTGGAACTATTGGACGCAGTGTCTCTTTAGTCATGTTCCACAGCTTTTTATGTTGCTCACCAAATAAAACCACGATACGTGAAGTTTGTGAGTTAAAAGCAGAAGGTGAGTGTTTTACCGCTTCTTTAATTAAATTCGTTACATGCTCTTGAGAGACAGGTAATGTATCGCCAAGATTATAAATAGTACGACGATTTTTAATCATTTCGATAAATGCGTTAGACATATAATTTCCTTTAATCAGTAGGTAGGCTAAGCGATTATTTTCGTTTTCAGCGCTTAACATCGAATTTGGTTAGCTGTTAACAACTATAGCGAGATTCCGCTAAAAACATAGAAAAAAAATTTAACGATTAGGTTCAAAAATTTGATGGTTAATCATTTACTTTATTTATCATTCGATGTTTGCTAACTAGCTAACCTAATGATATTAATTAATTACTCGGTATATTTCAGGCAATTCACTATAGCCAAGTCCATTAATTTTTTTCACGTTGATCTGCACTGGGATACGCTCTTTCATCGCTTCCACATGGCTGATCACACCAATCATCTTGCCTGACGCGTTCAAATGATCGAGTGCATCTAGGGCGATATCCAAGGTTTCAGCGTCGAGTGTGCCAAAGCCTTCATCAAGGAAGAGAGACTCTAATTGGGTTTTATGACTGACTAAATCGGATAGCGCCAAGGCGAGAGATAGGCTGACCAGAAAACTTTCGCCTCCTGATAGGGTTTTAATATCTCGAAGAGCGTCAGCCTGCCAGCTATCGATAACCTGCAATTCAAGGGTTCCTGTGTCGCTGCGTTGTAATAAATAGCGGCCGTGTAATTTATCTAGTCGAATATTGGCCAAACTAATCAGATAATCCAGCGTTAAACCTTGTGCATAACGGCGGAATTTATCCCCTTCAGAGGAGCCAATCAGCGTATTGAGATAACTCCAATCATCGTAGCGAGATTGACTTGCTTGGATCTCTTTAAGTAAGGATTGCTGCTGCTGCCTATGTTGCTGATCTCGCGCTAGTTGGCTGATAATTTTCCCCTGTTCTAGGGTGATCCCTCTGATCGCAGCTTCTAGTTTTTCTATTTGGTCGATCAACTCTGTTTGAGTGCTATTTTTCGCCGATTCAGGTTGTTGATCTAGATGATCTTTTATCGCCTGTTCACTGGCCTTATATTGGCTCTCGGTTTGCCACTTAGTTTGGTTAAGTTGCTCTTTAAATTGTTGTAAATGAAGGGTTTCATCCGGTGACAATAGCGCGGCAAGAAAGGAATCACGACAATCAAAAACACTCTCAGCTAGCGCGGTATTGAATAGAATTTGGCTGCTAGCTAACTGGGTCGCGGCCTCTTTACTACTTGCATCGATCTGCTGATAACTTCCTTTTAATGCGGCGATCTGCTGCTCTAAAGTGGAAACTTGACGGATAAGTTGTTGTCGTGTGCTATCCAGTTGCTCTTGTTGTATTTGTAGCTCATTGATTACTTGTGAAACTGGCTGTTCACCAAATAATTCAATTCGTTGTTGGCGCTTTTCAATTACTGCTTTTTGGTACTCTTGTGCTCGCAAATCGGATTGAGTCAATTCACTATTTAATAAAATATTTTGCTCAGAAGCGGCATGGATCTCGGTTTTTTTAACTTCAATCTGTTGAATGAGCTGCTGTTGTTCTTTCTGCTTCTCACTAAATTGGCGACCATTTTCTACCAGCTCAGATAACCAATCCTTAGTATTTTCAGGCGAAGGCAGCGATAAATGATAGCGATCGAGATCCTGAGCTAATTGCTTCTCTGTCTCTTGCTTCTGCTGTTGCAATGAAGCTTGCTGTTGCTCTATGGCCGAAATGGATTGTGTTAAATGATGAATACCTTGATTCAATAGCTTGAGTTCAGATGCGAGTTGCTGACAATGAGTTTGTTGTGTAGTGAGATTTTTTTCCGCTTTTTGCTGCTCATTTTCAACTAGAACTAATTCATTGAGTTGTCTTTGCGTCTGTTGTAGTGCTTTTTCTTTAGCGAGCAAGCATTCACTAACTGCTTGTTCATTAACAGGTAATAGGGTCTCGCTGATTTTTTGACTGAGCGTTTGCCACTGCTGCACTTGCATCGATTGTTTTTCTATACAATTGGCAAGCTGCTTATGTTGTTCCGACAATCGATTTTGTTCTAAGGCTAAACGGCCTTTAGAGTCGATAAGTTGCTGTTTATCTTTATCAAGTTGCTCAGTCAATCTCTTTAGACGATCTTCTGTTTGCGTTAATTCTATCGCTTGGTAGCGCTCTATCGCTGGATGTTCAGTTGATCCACAGAGTGGGCAGGGCTGATCGGCGACCAGATATTGACGCTCTTGCTCTAAACGGACGATCTGTTTTTCAAGTTTTAAACGTTCTGTTAAATCAACTAGATGAGGCTGGCGATTATCAATGCTTTGCTCAAGCGTTTTTTTCTCGCTTTCAAGTTGCTCAATGGTGGCTGATAAATTGGTTATCGATTTTTTAGTCAGTGAAATAGCCTGTTCATTTTCACTATATAGAGGTAATAAAAACTGTAAGGCGCGCGCATCGATTAACTGCTGCTGTAACATTTCTGACTGTTGTTTCAGTTGTTCTATGCTGTTTTGTTGCCGCCATTGATTTACTGCTTTCTGAGCTAATTGAAATTGTGTATTTAGCTGCTCTCTTTTTTGTTCAGCTTGATCATTAGTTTCTGTTTGCACAACCCGCTGTTGCTGCATTTTCCTTAATTCAATTTGCTGTGTTGCTACTTTGGCGTTCTGTTCGCTAATTTGCTGATAAACTCTATTTAGGCCACTAAAGCTCTGCTGCCATCCGGTAATTTGTTGATTAATAGCAGTATAGTGCTGATTTTTATTTAGATAATCCGACAATAGCGCATATTGCTGTTGCGCTTGATTAAGTTGAGTTTCGCTCTCTTGCAGCTGATTTTTTTTCAACTGTAAACGTTGTTGATACTCTTTAGTCAGCTGTTGCGATGCTTGAGCTTGCTCAGTGAGCTGATTAATTTCAATATCAAGAGGCCGAACTTGGTTTTCAATCAATAAATGCTGTTTTTGGCTGAGTTCAATATGATGTTTTAATTTGGTTTCAGCGGCTGTTTTTTGCGCTTCTAACGGAGCATATTTGGCCTGCTCAGCAGCGAGTTGTTGTTCTAGTTGTTGCTGCTTCTGCTGTTGTAATAAAAGAGTTTTTTCACAACGCTGCACATCTAACCATAAAGGTCGTAGTTTTTCGGCGGGTAAGCTATTGGCGAGTTTTTGGAGTTGTTCGTTTGCCTCAAGTAGCGCTTGTTCCGCCCGATTTTTTTCAGCTAAACAGTGTGTTTGTTGCTCATTGAGTTGAGCTTGTCGCTGTTGCCATTGAACTGCTTGTTGTAACTGCTGTTTTTGTTGCGATTGCAGCTGCTCTTGGCTATTTAATGTCGCTTGTTGCGCGGTTAAAATTTGATGTTGCTCATCGGTTAGCAGATCAAAACCTTCAGCCCGAGCTTTTAGCAGATCTAAGTCGACACGCTGTTGCTTATGTTGTTGATAAATATATTTAGATAACTGACTGTAAATTTCAGTGCCGGTGATCTCTTCGAGTAAATCAGCCCGCTCATTCTCGCGAGCATTTAAGAAAGCGGCAAAATTACCCTGTGAGAGCAAAATAGATTTAGTAAAACGACCAAAATCCAGTCCGGTCAGCGTGCTGATCATCTCAAGCTTTTCTTTGGCTTTCTCTGCGAGGATCTCTCCACCTTCGATTTTTGCCAACTCAAATTTAGGCGATTGTAATTTGCCTGAGGGTTTGTTACCGGCGCGGCGTTGGCTCCAAAATGCACGATATCCCACGCCTTTTACTTCAAATTCGACTTCAGCCAGACATTCGCTAGTATGACGGGTCATTAACTCATTTTGGCTAGCGGATAGAGTATCTAATCGCGGCGTACGATGATAAAGGGCGAGACAGATGGCATCGAGCAAGGAGGTTTTTCCTGCCCCTGTAGGGCCGGTAATGGCGAATAAACCTTGGCTAATAAAGGGCTCTTGAGTGAAATCAATCTTCCACTCTCCTTTTAATGAGTTAATATTTTTAAATCTTAGGCTGAGAATTTTCATGCTTTATCCTCTTGATCAGACAACAAAGCTTCATAGGATTGTCTAAAAAGCAGGGTAAGACGATTTTCACGTTGTTCATCTTGCAATGACTCTTCCGCTAAGCGTCGCTGAAATACCTCCTCCACCGTTAACTCACTTAAGGTTTCATTTTGCTGCTGTATGCTAAGAGATTGATGCAGGCGGCGAGCTCGACGTAGTAAAACCACCTCAACAGGCAAGCCAGTAGTGAGTTCTTCAACACGTTGTTGGATATCACTTAAATAATCTTGCGAGGCAATTTCAATATCTAACCAAACGGGGCGCTCTCCCTGATAGTGGCGATATTGCTCTAATTGCTGTTGAATATCCTGCAAATTTCCTTTCAGAGTAGCCAAGGGCTGATATTGCGGGATAGGCAGTAATTGTATCTCTTTGCGTTGTCCTTGCTCAAAATCGACTAAACAGACACTCTTTTCCGGCCCATTTTCATCAAAACTTAATGGAATGGGCGAGCCGCTATAGCGAATATGGGATTGACCACCAATAATTTGTGGGCGATGAATATGCCCTAGCGCAATATAGTCAGCGTCGGGAAAACCACTGGCTTGGAAGGCATCAAGGGTACCTATATAGATCTCTCTGACCGAATCCGTGGTACTAGCACCCACTACGGTTAAATGCCCGCTCATAATGATGGGCAGCGGGCGGGCGAGTTCAAGACGCAATTTAACCGCCTGTTGGTAACACAGCTGATAATAGTCGCTGATTGCCTGCTGGAGTGACTGTTGTTTCTGTTCGCTACTTTGCCCCGCTTGGCTAAATAGAATATCCCGCGGGCGTAAAAAAGGAATGGCGCAGAACAGAGCACCGGGCTCACCTTGTCGATCCTTAAGTACAATAACAGACTGTTCAATCGCCATGCTATTACCATTGGCGACCACATTGGTATTCAGGCAGGAGAGCAGTGCTTTAGATTCATTTAACATAGAAACAGAATCATGATTACCACCAAGAATAACCAGTTGGCAGCCAGTTTTATGCAGATCTACAACAAATTGATTATAAATTTCACGGGCATAACTTGGCGGAGCACCAGTATCAAAAATATCACCTGCGACAATCAAGGCATCGACCTGATGTTGATTAACTTGCTCAATCAGCCAATTTAAAAAATATTGGTGTTCAGGAGCTCGACTTTTGGTGAAAAAATATTGTCCGAGATGCCAATCTGAGGTGTGAATAATCCGCATTGAGTGCTCCGCCTAAAATAAATCCTGCTCTATTATAATGAAATTTACGCACAATAGGGGGGCAGGAATAAAATAGAGGAGGATTAATGGTAGATATTAAGGGGCTTTATTTCATTTAAATGACAAAATAGGTACAAATTAGTGTGAGCATGTCAGAATATGCCATTCTAATTCATAATTCTGTCATAAAAGTGACGCATACTTATTGAAACGGTAAGATAATCTAACCTCACTCATAGGATCACTCATGGCAAGACGCATTCTGGTTGTTGAAGATGAAGCGCCCATCCGAGAAATGGTTTGTTTTGTATTAGAACAGAACGGTTTCCAACCCATAGAGGCTGATGATTATGACTCAGCAATCGCTCAATTGGTCGATCCTTATCCCGACTTAGTGTTACTTGATTGGATGATCCCCGGCGGTTCAGGTATTCAAGTTATCAAGCATATGAAGCGCAGTAGCGATACTCGAGATGTCCCTATTATGATGTTAACGGCGCGCGGTGAAGAGGAAGATCGGGTTAAAGGGCTTGAAGTGGGGGCTGATGATTATCTGACAAAACCCTTTTCTCCTAAAGAGCTGATTGCGCGGGTTAAAGCGATTTTGCGTCGCATCTCCCCTATGGCGACAGAAGATATTATCAATATGAATGGTTTGACGCTCGATCCTAGCTCTCATCGAGTCACCAGTAATGATAATCCTATTGATATGGGGCCGACAGAATATAAATTATTGCACTTTTTTATGACCCACCCTGAGCGAGTCTATAGCCGTGAGCAACTGCTTAACTATGTTTGGGGGGCCAACGTCTATGTTGAAGATCGTACCGTTGATGTTCATATCCGGCGCTTAAGAAAAGCCTTGGAGTTGGAAGGACATGAAAAAATGGTTCAGACGGTACGAGGAACGGGCTATCGTTTTTCAGTCCGTTATTAATTAACCCATTGGGAGAGCTCACGTGCTTGAGCGTTTATTGTGGAAGCAACTGCTCTGGGGACTGATTTTATTCTGTTTGCCAGCCTTTATTTTATCTATTTTTATCGGTCACCTTGCTTGGTTATTAGTCATTTCACTATTAGCGGCTTTAGTGTGGCACAGCTATAACCTGATGAGACTCTCCTATTGGCTATGGATTGATCGCAGTATGATCCCACCGCAAGGTCGAGGCGGATGGGAGCCCATTTTTTATGGTATCTACCAGCTACAGCAACGTAATAGAAAGCGCCGTCGTGAGTTGGGCCAGCTGATTAAACGCTTTCGTAGTGGCGCTGAATCATTACCGGATGCGGTAGTGATGATGACGGAGGATGGCAATATCTTCTTGTGTAATCGCCATGCTCAGCATCTGCTGGGTTTTCGTTGGCCGGAAGATAGTGGCCAGCATATTTTTAATCTATTGCGTTACCCCGATTTTACTCGCTATTTTACCGCCAAAGATTATCAACAAGCTCTGACATTAGAGCTAAATAGTGGCTCAGTTGTTGAATTTCGTATTCTTCCCTATATCGAAGATCAGCTATTAATGGTGGCTAGGGATGTGACAGATAAGCGACGCCTAGAGAAAAATCGGCGCGAATTTTTTGCCAATGTGAGCCATGAGCTGAGAACACCTTTAACGGTGATTCAAGGTTATCTGGAAGTGATGGATGATCAGCCAGATGTTTCACCTATGAATAAAAAAGCGCTGAGATTAATGCAGGAACAAGCGCATCGTATGGATAATCTGGTTAAACAATTACTGCAACTCTCACGAATCGAAGTAGCGGCACAAATTAATCTGAATGAGCAGGTCAATATCCCTGTTATTCTTAAGATGCTAGAACAGGAAGCTTTAGCCCTTAGCCAAGGACAGCAAGAATTCGTTTTTGATATTGATGAAGCGCTACTTGTATATGGTAATGAAGAGCAATTAAGAAGTGCGATAGCTAATTTGATCTACAATGCGGTTAATCATACCGCAGATGGCAGTAAAATCACCGTTTGTTGGCAGCAAATCCCACAAGGTGCTGAGTTCTCAGTGACAGATAATGGCCAAGGTATTCCTGCAGAACATTTATCGCGCCTGACTGAGCGTTTTTATCGTGTTGATAAAGCGCGTTCAAGACAAAGTGGTGGCGGAACTGGCTTAGGTTTAGCTATTGTAAAACATGCTTTGCAACATCATAACAGTCAACTTCATGTGACTAGTGAAGTTGGAAAAGGCAGTAAATTCTTCTTTATTATCCCCATTGCATTGATTGTTCCGCGTTAAAATACACTAGGTAATAATATAGATTTATATTATTACCTAGATGATTTATTTGAATTTTTTATTTCCCCACTAATTCTATTAGCTGTCTATTTTTTATACATATCATATAGTGTGTTTTTATTAATTAAAGACAGTTATCACTAGTTTGAAAAAATAATCTAGCGTTTTATGCTTGTTTAAAGGTTTGCTCTTGCCTTTTTTCCCTATAAAAGTTCTACTTGTAGTCAGTTATTGGCGAATACAGCTGTTTTTCAAATTTTTATTTGTTTAAATACCTAATTAACTGGATTTTATATGTTAATGATATTTTAAATCGAAATTCTGCTCTGCCAGTTAATATTCAATAGGTTAGAAAATTTTTTCTTTCTCTTACTTTATTTTAAAACAAAGATGCAACAAAAATTATGGCTCATCGTTTAACTTCAAGAGATATTCTAGCCTTAGGTTTTATGACCTTTGCGCTATTTGTGGGTGCGGGAAATATTATATTTCCACCTATGGTTGGTTTACAGGCGGGTGATCAAGTTTGGACTGCTTCCCTTGGTTTTCTACTTACTGGCGTTGGTTTACCCGTTTTAACGGTTATCGCTTTGGCGAAAGTGGGTGGTGGAATTGAAGAGCTGAGTGCGCCAATAGGCAAAGCCGCCGGTTTACTTCTGGCGATAGTGGCTTATTTGTCAGTCGGTCCTCTGTTTGCAACACCTAGAACGGCAACGGTATCCTACAAAGTGGGTATTGCGCCATTAGTTGGTGGGGAGTCAGAAATTTCCCTACTCATCTATAGCGCAGTCTATTTTGTTTTGGTGATTGGTATCTCTCTCTATCCTGGTCGTCTGTTGGATAGCGTAGGTCATATCCTCGCGCCAGTAAAAATGTTTGCTTTGGCTGTGCTAGGCGTTGCCGCGGTATTATGGCCAGCGGGTGATCCTATCCCTGCTATGGAAGCTTATCGAGAGATGGCCTTTTCGAATGGCTTTATCAATGGCTATCTGACGATGGACACCTTGGGTGCTATGGTCTTTGGTATTGTTATCGTTAATGCAGCGCGATCGCGAGGGGTTGAAAACTCGTCACTGTTAACTCGTTATACTATGTGGGCGGGATTGATTGCGGGTATCTTGCTGACCTTAGTTTATTTATCCCTGTTTAAACTGGGTGAAAATAGTGGAACTCTGATCCCAAATCCTGTCGATGGTGCTGATATTTTACATGCATATGTACAATATACCTTCGGCAATTACGGCAGTTTCTTCCTTGCGGTACTTATTTTTGTTGCTTGTATGGTAACGGCCGTTGGCTTGACTTGTGCTTGTGCCGAGTTCTTTAGCCGCTATGTTTCTATCTCCTATCGGGCGCTGGTATTAATATTAGGTTTATTCTCAATGTTAATTTCAAATCTTGGCTTGAGTAAGTTAATCGAGTTCTCAATGCCTGTATTGGTGTTGATTTATCCACCTTGTATTGTCTTGATCCTAATGAGTTTCACACTTAAATGGTGGAAAAATGCCAGTGTGGTGATTGCACCTGCGATGTTAGCCAGTGTGCTGTTCGGATTGATTGGTGCGATGAAAGCCTCGACACATTTAAAACCTTTCATCCCTAATTGGATGACTGAAATGCCAATGTACAAACAGGATTTAGAGTGGTTATTGCCTACGTTAGTGGTACTTGTTTTGGCGATTATTTATGATCGTTTATTTGTCACTTCAGCTAACAAACCGCAATTAGCCGACGCAGCAAAAAAGAGTATCTAGAAAAAGAGTATAAAAAAGAGTTTTACTGAGACTCGATAACTGAATAAAAAGCCTTAGTCTGAAATTGATATTCAGTACTAAGGCTTTTTTCTTAATGATTTAGGCTTATTGAATACTAATATTGAGTGTCGTTTTAATTAACACCAATCGCTTCACCCGCAGGACGTCTGACGTCATTGGCGCCATACATATAACCTTCGCGTACTTTACCTGATACCGCGCCATCATTACCGGAGGAGCTGCTCTGTACATTCGGCGTATTGGGTAGCCCAATTAGGATCAACTCAGTCGCGCCCCATGGTGTTTGCTCAACCATTTTGTAGCCCATTTTGTCCAGTAAATTGAGTGTGTCTTTTGAAAGCCCGCGCTCTTCATAATAGACCTCATCAGGTAACCACTGGTGGTGGATACGTGGTGCATTAACCGCTTCTTGTGGCGCCATACCATGATCGATAACATTTAGCGCACTTTGCAGCGTGATTGAGATAATACGAGATCCACCCGGCGAACCCAGTACCATAAAGACCTTGCCATCTTTAGTGACTATAGTTGGGCTCATTGAGGATAATGGGGTTTTACCGGGTACGATGGCATTACGTTCACCTTGAACGAGACCGTATAAGTTTTTCTCGCCAACTTTAGTGGTGAAATCATCCATTTCATCGTTAAGGAAAAAGCCCGTTCCTGGTGGGATCACTACAGAACCAAAGCGACCATTAATGGTGTAAGTAGTTGAGACTGCATTACCTTTATCATCAACAACTGAGTAGTGTGTCGTTTCTGGCTTTTCGTGTGGCCCAATACCCGGTTGAACTTGTTTAGAGGGCGTTGCTTGGTTAGGTATGATCTCTTTTCTCAATTCAGTGGCATATGCTTTACTGATCAATTTTTCAGTGGGATTGTTAATAAACTTAGGATCGCCTAAGAAGGTATTGCGATCCATATAAGCATGGCGCATCGCTTCTGTTAGTGTATGAACATAATCTGCGGAGTTAAATCCCATCGCCTGCAAATCATAACCTTCTAAAATATTGAGTGTTTGGCAGAGCGTAACGCCACCTGAGCTTGGTGGTGGCGCAGAAATAAATTTATAGCCACGATAGTCACAAGTGACAGGCGGCGCTTCATTAATGGCGTAACGTTCAAAATCCTCAACTGTCAAAATCCCCCCATTTTGCTGAGAAGCTTTGGCCACTATTTCTGGTATCTCCCCTTTATAGAAGGCATCGGGGCCCTGTTTAGCGATTTTCTCTAGGGTATTGGCCAGATCCAGTTGAACTAAACGATCGCCCGGTTGGTAGCTGGAGCCATCAGATTTCAGAAATATTTTTGCGACTTCAGGGTCCTGCTTAAAGCGTTTAGTGGTGGTATCTAGCACATCGGTATCAGAGCGTGTCAGAATAAAACCGTCACGAGCCAGTTTTATTGCCGGAGACATCACTTTTTCGCGATCCATAGTGCCATATTTTTCTAATACAAAGTCCAATCCTTTGACAGTTCCAGGTACGCCGGACGCCAGATAACCATATAAGCTGGCTTCTTTGATTAGATTGCCCTCTTTATCTTGATACATATTGGCATTGGCAGCAGCGGGTGCGGTTTCTCTAAAATTAACAAAGATGTTCTCACCATTAGCCAAGTGCAGAGTCATAAAGCCGCCACCGCCGATATTGCCACAGCAGGGATTAACCACCGCCTGTGCATAACCGACTGCGACTGCTGCATCAATAGCATTGCCACCCGCTTTGAGAATATCAGCGCCGACTTGAGAGGCTAAATGTTGTGAAGAAACAACCATGCCTTTCTGCGCCTCGACGGCGGGTTCTGAAGCGGCATATAAGTGAGATGAGACGAGAAGAGAGATAAGTACTACTGAGGATCGCCATATTTTTATCATTAATATTTCCTGTCTATCTGGATTATTAGAATTATTTAATTTCCCGCTGTCAGCTGGTTTTGACATAAGTAAAATTATGCAGGTTAATTATGTATAGTCAGTAAAGTGATAACTATCCAGACGAATTATTATTTTTTAATCAAAAAAGAGAGGTAGGGCATGGGAAAGGGGGGGGATAAAAAATCAGCAATGTATTGAGTGTCATACATTCAGATATAAGGTGGGAAGACAACGGAATATCAGTGGTAGAGCTGTACTGCTAAATTGGTTGCGTCAATGTCAATATAGAGAACAGGATAAAGATGTTCAAAACAAATCAGTCATATGAATCAAGCGATCAAAGTATCCATGTGGAAAAAGGCGGGCTACCACTATCCACACCTGCGCTGAGCGCTAATATGAAATCGTAGGTACGGTGGTGTGAGAGGAGACGGGAGTATTCCCGTCACCTCTTCTATCTGAATATCACCGAGTCACTTTTATTACCGAATCATTTTGCATCTTAAAACCATAACGGCTTAATGGCGTAATTTTAATTTCATTCACCATGCCTTCAACAGCAATGGTTTTACGCTCTTCAGGGCGTAAGTAAAATTGCCCTAAACTGTAGTGTTGGTTACCTGGGAGCCCCGTAAAATTCGGGGCCAATCGTATCACTTGTTTTCCGGTATTTGTTAATGTCAGTTTATCGCCTAGTTGTTTGACCACTAAAGTATCCCATGGTGTTTGACTGACTGACATGCCGGCAGGCATAATTAGCATCGCGACATCTTGACGGATCGGCATTTTTGCTGAGTTTGTTTTTGTCGCACCAACCCCTTGAAAAGAGACTTTTAATAACGCCTCATGCGAGACCGTAACGCCCTTTTTTAATACAAAGTTAATTTGTTGACTCTGCTCAGGCTCAATCCGAGTAATTGGGGGGGAGACCATCACATCTTGAGCTAACACATCACCCCCTTCAATATCAGTGACTTTTGTGGACAATAATATTGGCTCTTTGCCTGTATTTTTGATGCTAAAGACTTTACGTGGCTCTCCCGCATCCAAAATAACTGTCATGGTTTCCAGTTGGAAGCTCGCGTGAGCGAGACTACTAATAAAAAAAACACTACTTACAAATAGATTCATCATTATTCTAGACATTGATATACACTCTCTTTTTCTATGTTATTTCTACCCGTATTCGCTATATGAGACGGTAAGAACCATTTATTGACAAATAGCATCCACTTCTTCATAAAGCAAATTGGGGTCGAAATGCTGAGGGATTGGATAGTTCACGAGGCATTCTTCTTGGTTTGCCATACGTAAACGGACTGATTGGCCGATTTGTTCATTGCTGAGCATCACATTGCTATTCCCCATCACTATCCCCATCAATTGCCCTTGCTCATCCACCAAGCTGCTGCCTGACGGTGCAGGTGTTCCATCTGAGAGTGTGATACCCAACAATAATTGTGTCATTACGGTGGCGGAAACCTCCCGTGAGATAACCGTTCCCCGAGCCACAGCCACATCAAACGAGGTGGTTTCTAATCGTATATTGAGTGGCAAATTTTTGGTATTCAACTGTACTGTGGTTTTCCGGTTAATCGGTAAAGTCGGGATTGCTGCGCTACCAAAATGGTTTGTGACAGTGGTTCCACCTCCCATCGTATTGATTTGCACTCCAGATTGACTCGGAATATATATAATTCCAAAAGTATCTCCTAAAGCGACAGGAGACGAGGCTAATAATCCGTCAGTGTATGCAATGGCACCCGAGGAGGAAAACATCATCGAATGCGTATTTTCATCACTCCAGGAACCACTTGCGGCCAGTTGGCTATACGCGGTTGTGGTGTTTACACTTCCATTGACTCGCTGAGTATCTGAATTCCGAGAGACACCTAACGAGTACCCAAATAAATTATTCACACGATGATTAAAGGTGGTAGCGAGAGTGGTTTCCTTTTGATAGCGTTGCATTTGTGTGCTAAACGATGCATTGCGTCCCAACGGAACAGAAACATTCACAAACACGCGATTATCACGGTCATTTCCCCCTTGGTAGCTCATGTTAAGTGAGACATTCTGTATTTTTTTACCATAACTGAAAGTATGCAGTACGGTATCGGGTTTATTCCCATAATAGTGGGTATTGCCTAACGTATAACTAAATCGTCCCCAAGCAGGATGTCCCCAATTGATAGAAGCCGAATTAGCCGTTTGTGTTTCGCTGTCTTGCCATCGTAAAGAAGTGTTCTCGTGCTCTAAACGAGATATTGAGGTATCTTTTTGTAGGGTTTCATCTAATGTCGGATAGTCACGCGTCCGATATAGACTAGAGATGCCAAGTGAGAAGGGACCCAAAGGCATATTTGTGCTCAGGTTCCATTGCTGTCCGTATTTATCTGAATTACGAGAATACTGCCCGCTGACACTGCTGCCAATGGATTGATTTTCTCCCCACTGGCGAGCAAGACGCCCTCCTATGGATTGGTAATGCTCTGAAAATTGCAGGCCAGCTAAATAGTCTGTGTATTGATAATTCCCGCCCCCCTCCACGTTCGCGATAAGCGGTGTATCCACTCTATCTCCCCCCGAACGCTTACGATACTGCCCTATGGCGACTTGATAAGTGGGCTCACTCATGACAGCATTACTCAATTGCTGGGATGTGACAACGCTAAATTGTTGGCGCTGTCCATCTTCTTGAAGCACACTGACCTGTAAAGGCTGACCGCTTACCACGCCGTTCAGGCGGTCTAGCTCAAAAGGCCCCGCAGGGACGAGGGTACGATATAATAAGCGGCCATTTTGCATCACTTCTACTGTAGCCGGTGTTTGAGCTACTCCGCTAATTGGAACTACTAATTTATTAGTATTTTGTAACGCAGAGTCGGAATATAATTGCACGCCATTTAAGGGTACTCCACCAAAAAGACTACCTTGGGTGCTGATTTGCCCTAATTGTAATTGCGCTCGCCACGGTGAGATACTGTGCCCTAATGTTGTTTCGTTAAATTGATATAGGGTGCTGTTTTTCCCCGATGAAAAACTACTGTTATTACGTAATATCCAGTTTTGCCAATTAGCACCTGATTCAAATTGTCCTTGATAAAAATGTTCAGTATCTGTTCCTTTCATCTGTATTCCGTAAACACGGTAGTTAGTGAGTAAGGCAAACCCTCCATAAGTCAGTTCGTCACCTCGTAATTGCGGATCAAAGGTATTTTCGGTCACTAAAATATCAAAGGTGGCGTTATTCGGATGCGGGGTTACTTGTGCGTCGGGATATAAGGTGTCAAGAGCCGTACACACTGATGTGATTGGCTTGGTACGCAATTTAAGCGTTTGCTGTAATGAGGGCGTCATGCACAACTGCCCTTGCTCTCCCACTAATACGGTTGCGGAATAGCGGGCACTGCCATTCACAATCAAGGTAACATCATGCTGCCCAGGTAAGAATTGACTGCCTTGCTTAAAAAATTCCGCCACTTCTGTCCCGTATCCTAATGCCCGCAGTGCATCGACGTCGAAATTTATTTCGGCTGTTTTTGTTGTCCTTGAAGCGGATACCGCTGTTTGTGATGGCGACGCCATCACGTCATCAATGACAGGATGCGCTGACGAGAGAGACGATGATGCCAACATATTATCTTGTGCGTGAGCGTAAGATAATGTTCCACTGAGTATCAGTCCGTGATACCACCAAAAGGATTTCATGTTGAGCATCATTGCGGTATCCAAAAATCAATAAAAATATAAAATCAATTACGGAAGGATAACTTTAAATCGCTATATCGACCGTCTTCGTAATAGCTAAATTAAATACTAAAGGGGAAGGTTAAAATCAACTCACCGTTTAATTCGGCACCATTCACTAAAGGGCCTTGTGTCTCCTGCAAGCTATAGAGCGTTGGAGAAACTGTTAGTCTCACCGAATATTGTTGTCCTTTCGCGGGGATTTGACCATCTTGGGTCCAACCTTGAAATATATTGGGTTTCAACAGAATTCTGGATTGAGGTGCGCTCAATAATGTTTGATTGGTATTTTGGTAGAGTTGAACAGCGTTGCCATCTACCATTGCGTTATCTAACGTGACTTGATAGTACCCCAAGTGACCTTGGCCATTCACATGACCTAGACCAAAATGGGTCGGATCTGAATCAGACAGAGAGTCTGATTGCACATCAGCATCAACAGAAAGAAACAGAGCAGCAACTGGTGCAGTACAAATCACTTGCCACGTTTGAGATAGTGACGGTAGCCTAGTTGTTGCATTGGGTTGAAATAAGCGAGCATGTAGTTGTGAGTAGTTATATCCATTTTCAGGGGATAATACGGAACAAGAGGGTTCAATTGGCTGTTCAATAACCATTTCTTGTATCATTAGTCCTGTAAACGGAGTATTTGCAATAGCAAAGGAGTTGAACAGAATGCCATTCAAAAGAAATACAACGTATTGTAGCGGCCTATACAGAGGTGAGATTAAAGAAGCGAGTGACATTTTTTTTATCATATTATTGTGTGCCGGCTCAAAAGATAAATATAAAATATAAATAAGCAGGATATCCTGCTTATTTAGCGACGTGGTGTTATCAAGTATTTTTTTAGTAAAAAATCTAAGTGTAAGTTGTTACACTCCGAAATTGAACGTCAAGACAGCTTCACCGACAAAATCTAAACCGTTGCTGATATCAATATCTTTTGCAGCTAATGCATTTTTGGATAGAATAAAAGCAGAGTTAGATGCGCCTTGCTTAAAGGTTGTAGAAAAAACCTTCCCAGAGATTAAATCCAAACTTGTTTTATTAACCGATGTTTGTTGTGTAGCTGTCCAACCATTAGTCACCTGTTTAGTTAATACAGTTGGATCATCAGAGAAAGACGCCGGGAAATCATTTGCTCTACTAATATATGCAGATTTGCCATCAACAGTGCTGCGGCTCCAAATGAAAAGTATGCCGCCAACGGATTTATCTGTATTGGCAGCATCTACCAAATGAAAGATAGCGGTTTTTTTACTTGTTGAACCCGTATCAAGCATAATATCACCATGAGTATCTGAAGCATTGAATGTTAAATAAGTTTCAGCGTCACATTCGATAGTTACAGTATTACTAGTTGTTTCTGTCGGATATTTATAGTTTGTTGATTGAGGTATTAATGATGGGGCTATTTTTCCTAAATCAAAAATCACATCAGACTGCGTTGCTCCATTGACAGTACAAGTTGGTGGCTTAATATCGCCTATCACTTTAATATTCGCTACGGGACCGGCCGCCCATGTGCTTGGTGATATGCACGCTGCCAGTAAAGATAAAATTAAGAGTTGTTTTTTCATATGAAAAATCCTTTCATTTATTATTGTCATATTGACAACAATAT
>CAUQNX010000009.1:0-148627 GCA_963519845.1 uncultured Moellerella sp.
TTAGAAATTTATCCATCAATAATAGATTAAACTCTATTTCAGCGCAGATTATGGCCGGTGAACAAATTCATTTAGTCGGTGCTAACGGCTCGGGTAAAAGCTCGTTGATTTCGGCTTTAAGTGGCTACTTAGCTTTTGACGGGCAAATTGAGATCAAGGGGCGATCATTAGCACATTATTCAGTGCGTAAATTGGCGAATATTCGCAGTTGTCTATTACAACAAATGGTCACCACACCCATATTAAGAGTTTTTCAATATTTGACTCTTTTTTATACATCGAATGAATATAACAACAGATTGTTTAATTCATTGTGCGATGACTTCCAATTAGAACATCTATTATCTAAATCTATTAATCGACTATCCGGTGGCGAATGGCAGCGGGTCAAGATAGTCGCGGTATTTTTGCAGGTATGGACGGCGGAAGATTTATGCGGCAAATTTATTTTGCTGGATGAACCAAAAAACAATTTAGATATCTTACATCAAGCCAGTTTAGATAAATGGATTAAATATTTTTGTCAGAAGGCAGGAACAGTTATAATGAGCAGCCATGATTTAAGTCACTCTTATGAATATGCAAGTGGGATATGGCTGATGTCTCAGGGTAAATTGATCGCTGCAGGCGCACCGGAAGATGTAATGACGGAGACTAACCTATCTGATGTATTTGGCGCGAAAATAAAGTTGACCGAAGGTTCGCAACGGCAATTCTGGCAGGTAATTAACTTTGACGATTAAACAAAAACTTGTTCTAATCGGTCGTTTTTGGCTTTTATATGGAAAAGCGAATGAAAGTTGATGTGCGGTTAAAGAAACATTAGCTAGAATAACAATACTATTGGCAGAATTAGGCAATATAGCATATGAATAATTTTCTTCCCTTTTCCCGTCCCGCTATTGGGGATGAAGAAATTAAGGCAGTAGAACAAGTATTACGTTCAGGATGGATCACTACTGGCCCGCAGAATCATCAACTTGAAGAAGACTTTTGCCAGCGTTATGGCTGTAAACATGCGATTGCATTGGCATCCGCGACTGCGGGTATGCATGTTGCGTTAATGGCTTTGGGGATTGGTCCCGGTGATGAGGTGATCACGCCTTCACAAACATGGGTATCGACCATCAATATGATCGTGCTGCTCGGTGCTGAGCCTGTGATGATTGATGTTGATCGCGATACTTTGATGATCCAACCCGAAGCCGTTGAAAAAGCCATCACAGCAAGAACCAAGGCGATTATTCCAGTGCACTATGCTGGCGCACCTTGTGATCTCGATGCCTTGCGTGCAATCGCTAATAAAGCGGGAGTGCCATTAATCGAAGATGCGGCTCACGCTGTGGGAACGCGCTATAAAGATGAGTGGGTAGGGCAAAAGGGCACTGCCATATTTTCATTCCACGCGATTAAAAATGTCACTTGCGCTGAAGGCGGTCTATTAGTTACTGATGATGACCAACTCGCCGCACGCGTGCGTAGTTTAAAATTCCACGGCTTAGCTGTTGATGCCTTCGATCGCCAAGTTCAGGGCAGAAAGCCACAAGCTGAGGTGGTTGAACCGGGTTTTAAATATAACCTGTCTGATATTCACGCCGCCATTGCCGTAGTGCAGCTATCACGAGTTGAAGAACTTAATGGCAAAAGAGCAGCATTAAGTGCGCGCTATCGTGAAGCACTGAAAGATTCAGCTCTCCAGATGTTGTCGGTTCCCGCTTATGAACACGGTCATACACACCATTTATTTATGGTGCGTGTTGATAAAGCTGCTTGTGGTATTGACCGCGACACCTTTATGGAGAAGTTAAAAGAGAAAAATATTGGGACTGGGCTACACTTCCGTGCCGCTCATACCCAAAAATACTACCGTGAACGCTATCCCGCACTCTCATTACCTCAATCTGAGTGGAACTCAGCCACATTATGTTCGCTGCCCCTATTCCCAGATATGACTGATGCGGATGTAGACCGCGTAGTAACAGCAATACATGAAATACTTTTGGAGTCCAAATAGTGTCATTTGAAGATGAGTTTGAAGAGATAAAAAAAGTCTCTGTTGTAATCCCTGTTTATAATGAAGAGCAGAGTTTGCCTCAGTTACTATCACGCACCATTGCGGCTTGTAAGCAACTTTCTCAACCCTATGAATTAATTTTGGTTGATGATGGCAGTAGCGATCGCTCGGTTAAGTTAATGACTGAAGCAGCTGAAGATCCCGATAACCATGTTATCGCTATTATTCTGAATCGTAACTATGGCCAACACTCGGCGATTATGGCGGGTTTTAATCAGGCTGATGGCGATTTAGTCATTACCTTAGATGCTGATTTACAGAATCCACCGGAAGAGATTCCGCGCTTAGTGCAAACAGCGGAGAAGGGCTATGACGTTGTAGGTACACGCCGCGCTAATCGTCAAGATTCTTGGTTCCGTAAATCTGCGTCAAAATTGATTAATGCGATGATCACACGAGCAACGGGTCGCTCTATGGGTGATTATGGTTGTATGTTACGTGCTTATCGTCGTCATATCATTGTTGCGATGTTACAATGCCACGAAAGAAGTACTTTTATACCTATTTTGGCGAACACCTTCGCACGTCGTACCATTGAAATTGATGTGGCTCATGCTGAGCGCGAATTTGGTGACTCCAAATACAGTTTCTTAAAACTGATCAATCTAATGTATGACTTGCTGACATGCTTGACGACAGCGCCACTGCGCTTATTAAGTGTCGTTGGTAGTGTTATTGCGGCGTCTGGATTCTTGCTCGCCGTGCTATTGATTGTGCTCCGTCTGATTTTCGGTGCTATTTGGGCCGCTGACGGCGTCTTCACGCTATTTGCTATACTCTTTATGTTTATTGGCGCGCAATTTGTTGCTATGGGTCTGTTAGGTGAATATATCGGCAGAATTTATAATGACGTACGTGCACGCCCTCGCTATTTTATTCAAAAAGTAATCGGTGCAGATAGTAAAACCGACAAAAATCAGGAAGAAAACTAATGAAAGCAATTGTTTTTGCCTACCATGATATTGGCTGTGTTGGGCTGAAAGCGCTTAAAAAAGCGGGTTTCGATATTCAGGCTGTATTCACTCATACCGATGATCCGAATGAAAACCACTTTTACTCCTCTGTCGCGCGCGTCAGTGCTGAAATGGAACTCCCTGTATATGCACCGGATGATGTTAATCACCCGTTATGGGTTGAGCGTATTCGTGAATTAAAAGCGGACGTCATTTTTTCATTCTATTATCGCGATATGTTGAATGAAGAGGTATTGGCATTAGCACCTAAAGGAGCATTTAACCTTCATGGCTCACTGTTACCTAAATACCGTGGCCGCGCACCTATTAATTGGGCTGTATTAAAAGGTGAGACTGAAACGGGCGTGACACTGCATAAAATGGTTGCTAAAGCGGATGCTGGCGATATCGTTGCACAGCAAAAAGTGACTATCAGTGAAACCGATACCTCTTTAACTGTTCATGCCAAAGTGCGTGAAGCTGCTGAAATCTTACTGGATAGAGTGCTGCCACAGATTGAATCCGGTGATTATACTTCGACTGCACAGAATGAAAGTGAAGCGACCTACTTTGGCCGACGCACTGCAAAAGATGGCTTGATCGATTGGAGCCGTTCTGCAACTGAAGTTAATAATTTGATTCGTGCAGTGACTGAACCTTACCCAGGTGCCTTTACCTATTTAGGCGCAAATAAGATGATTATCTGGCGTGCGCGTATTCTGACTGAAAACAGCGACAAGCGTCCTGGTACTGTATTATCAACAGATCCACTGCGTATTACTTGTGGTGAAGGTGTGATTGAAGTAGTGAGTGGCCAAGGCGTTTCTGGTCTTTATATGCAAGGTAGCCGCTTATCTACCGAAATGGGTATTGTAACTGACGTTCGCGTTGGCGCTAAACCTACTGCACAAGTTAAACGTCGTAAACGCGTATTAATCCTTGGTGTGAATGGCTTTATTGGTAACCATCTGACTGAGCGTTTATTAGCTGACGGTAACTATGATATCTATGGTATGGATATCAGCTCTTCAGCCATTGACCGCTTTATTGGCAATCCTAACTTCCACTTTATCGAAGGTGATGTCAGCATTCACACCGAGTGGATCGAATACCACATTAAAAAATGTGATGTTATTCTGCCGCTGGTGGCTATCGCGACACCAATCGAATATACCCGTAATCCACTGCGTGTATTCGAACTAGACTTCGAAGAGAACCTGAAAATTGTTCGCTACTGTGCGAAATATAACAAACGTATTATCTTCCCATCGACCTCTGAAGTTTATGGTATGTGTGATGATAAAGAGTTTGATGAAGATAATTCACGTCTGATCGTCGGCCCAATTAATAAACAACGCTGGATCTACTCAGTGTCTAAACAGCTGCTCGACCGAGTCATTTGGGCATACGGCGAAAAAGAAGGTCTGAAATTTACCTTATTCCGTCCGTTTAACTGGATGGGACCGCGTCTTGATAGCCTGAACTCAGCACGTATTGGTAGCTCACGTGCTATCACTCAGCTGATCCTCAATTTGGTTGAAGGTTCGCCGATTAAATTGGTGGATGGTGGCGAGCAAAAACGCTGCTTTACTGATATTAAAGATGGTATCGAAGCGCTATTCCGTATTATTGAAAATAAAGACGGTAAATGTGACGGTCAAATCATCAATATCGGTAACCCAACTAACGAAGCTAGTATTCGTCAGTTGGCCGAAATGCTGTTGGAGTGCTTTGAAAAACATCCATCTCGTAAACACTTCCCGCCATTCTCTGGTTTCCGCGAAATAGAGAGCAGCAGCTACTATGGTAAAGGATATCAGGATGTTGAACACCGTAAACCTAGTATTGAAAATGCCCGTATCCTGCTTGACTGGGTACCGACTATCGATATGAAAGACACGGTTGAAGAGACGCTCGATTTCTTCCTTCAAGGTGCTGTGGAAGAGTTAGGTACAAACTAATGAAAAAAGTTGGCTTGAGAATTGACGTGGATACCTACAGAGGGACGAAAGAAGGTGTTCCACAACTGCTTAAAGCGCTTAAAAAGCATAACATTCAAGCTAGCTTTTTCTTTAGTGTTGGGCCGGATAACATGGGGCGTCATTTATGGCGCCTTTTGCGGCCTAAATTCTTATGGAAAATGCTGAGATCCAATGCAGCATCTCTGTATGGATTGGATATCCTGTTAGCAGGAACCGCATGGCCGGGTAAGAAAATAGCCAAAGATTTAGGTTATTTGATGAAACAGGTCGCTGAAGAGGGTCATGAGGTGGGTCTCCACGCTTGGGATCATCAAGGCTGGCAAGCGAAAGTTGGTCGCTGGTCGATATCCGAGTTAACTGAACAGGTACGACTCGGTGTTGATGCTTTACAGCAGGCGACGGGACAAGCCGTTAGCTGCTCTGCGGTGGCGGGTTGGCGAGCTGATGAGCGCGTGCTGGATGTGAAGCAAGCCTTTGGATTCAAATATAATAGTGATTGTCGAGGTCAATATCCTTTCCGTCCGATATTAACCGATGGATCTATAGGTGCAGTTCAAATCCCTGTTACCTTACCTACCTATGATGAAGTGGTTGGCACTATCATTAGTGATGATGCTTTTAATGACTTTATCTTACAGGCGATTAAAGATGATCAGGGTGTGCCAGTTTATACCATTCATACTGAAGTGGAAGGTATGTCAAAAGCGGCACAATTTGAGCAGCTACTCGAAAAAATTCAACAACAAGATATTCAATTTTGTGCATTAAGTGAACTGATACCGGAAGATACTGACTCGCTTCCTCTCGGTAAAGTGGTGAGATCTGCTTTCCCTGGGAGAGAAGGATGGCTGGGCTGTCAACAAGAAGGATAAAAGGATATGTTGAATAACCGGGCTAGCAAAGTAGGGGCTTTTCTATTGGCCCTTTTTTTTGCCCTGACTTATTTACTCCCGCTAAATGGTCGTCTAATTTGGCAACCCGATGAAACGCGCTATGCGGAAATCAGTCGGGAGATGCTACAACGAGGAGATTGGATCGTCCCCTATTTTCTCGATATTCGCTATTTCGAAAAACCAGTGGCGGGATATTGGATCAACAATATCAGTCAGATGCTTTTTGGCCATAGCAATTTTGCTGTACGCTTTGGTTCGGTTTTTTGTATTCTAATTAGTGCTGTATTGGTCTATTTTATGGCGAAAATGATGTGGCGTAATCGTCATGTTGCTTTTGTTGCCAGCTTTATCTATGTATCCATGTTCTTAGTTTTTGCTATTGGTACTTACAGTGTATTAGATCCTATGTTCTCCCTATGGGTTACCGCGAGTATGTTCTGCTGTCTATGGGCACTCAAAGCTGAGACGGTGAAAGGCAAGGTAGCAGCTTGGATAGCACTAGGGTTAGCCTGTGGAATGGCCTTTATGACTAAGGGCTTTTTGGCATTAGCGATACCTGTTATTGCCATGCTCCCCATTACCCTATATCAAAGACGTTTTATGGAGATGGTGAAATACGGTTTATTAGCTGTGTTAGCTGCCGTATTGATCAGTTTGCCTTGGGCGTTGGCCATTGCTAAACTTGAGCCTGATTTCTGGAACTATTTCTTTTGGATTGAACACGTTAAACGTTTTACCGCCGACGATGCACAGCATGTTGCCCCTTTTTGGTACTATATTCCTATTATTATTCTGGGGACACTTCCTTGGCTAGGTTTACTACCGGGTGCGCTGTGTAAAAGTTGGCGAGAGCGAAAATCACATCCAGAGATGTTCTTTATCCTCTGCTGGTTTGTGGTGCCTTTTATCTTCTTTAGTATTTCAAAAGGAAAGCTGCCAACCTATATGCTGCCATTTATGGCACCGCTGGCCTTAATGATGGCAAAATTTGGCGTCGATTGTGTGCGTAACGGCAATATGAACCCGTTAAAAATGAACGGTATCATTAATGTGTGCGTCGGTGTTGCAGCGGTTATCGCCATAGTGATAGTTGGATTTTTCGTTAAGCGCCCACTATTTGAAGCGGACGAGTGGCCTAAATTAGTGTTAGGGATTGTCTCTTTCTCTCTATGGGGCATTATTGGTTATCTCTGTTTTGTGTTAAATGCGAAACATTGGCTATGGGCGGCATCTTGCTCATTAGCGGTTAGCTTAAGTATTGGCAGCGCCTTACCGAAAAATACCATTGATTCTAAATTGCCACAGAATTTTATTGCTCAAAATCATGACTTATTACAGAACAGTCATTACTTGATGGCCAATAATGTTGGCGTGGCGGCGGGTCTGGCGTGGGAGACTAATAGGTCTGAAATCTACCTCTATAACAGTAGTGGTGAATTGACCTATGGGATTGAGAATTTTGAAGATAGCCAATATCGGTTAATCAAACCCGACGCTTTTGCGGCTTGGTTAGCAAATGCACGCAAAGAGGGACAAGTTACTGTGGTCTTCTTGTTAAGGAAGAAGGACGATTTACCTGATGTCCCTACGCCTGACCGCACAATTCGTAACTCACGAATGGCTATTCTGGTTTATAAGCAACAATGATCAGTCAGCTACTGTTATTACTGATGGTGAGCCTATTAACCTGTGCCGGACAAGTGAGCCAGAAGCAGGCGGTCGTCTGTTGGCAAAGTGATAAAGCGAATAAAAATGCATCAGCCGCTAAATGGCTGGTGCTCGCGCTTTTGCTGCTGGGTATCGGCATGTTATTTTGGCTGAAACTATTAAAAGTGATGCCCCTAAGTTTGGCTTATCCGATGTTAAGTCTTAATTTTGTGATAGTTACGCTGATCGGTCAGTTTATTTATCATGAAAAAGTAGGTAAACATCATTGGATGGGAATAGTGGCGATCATGTTGGGTATCTTATTGATGAGCTTGAATTAATGAAAGGTTACTTGTGGGGTATTGGCAGTGTGTTGCTGGTGACAGGCGCACAACTCTGTTTAAAAATAGGTGTGGTGAACTTACCCTCATTTGAACTTGGCTGGCACTGGTTAGAGATAAATTGGTTACTGGCTAACCTCCAGCCCTTAGCGATTATATTTACTGGCTTAGTGGGTTATGCGCTTTCAATGTTTTGTTGGCTATTTACCCTCAAATATATTCCACTTAATAAAGCCTATCCATTAATTAGTTTGAGCTATATTTTTGTCTATTTGCTGGCGATCTTATTGCCTTGGTTTAATGAACCGGCAACTTGGTTAAAAAGCGCAGGAATTGGCTTTATTCTGCTGGGTATTTGGTTGATTAGTCAGCCGGAAAAGAAAATTAGTTCGCAGACTAATAAGACGTGACCATTTAAGTTTGCGTCTTATATTGCTAGCTTATTATTTGCATCCTAATTGGGCTATTTCTCTGATAAGTATAAGTAGGCGCATATGATCATCAAACTTCCGTATTGGCCGTTACTCTTCACTCTGTTCTTGATTGGTTGCTCGTCGACCGTTAAAACTCCTGCGCCAGCGCTAAAAACTCAGTTGGCTGATCCCATTATGACTATCGCTCAATTAAAAGATCAGCTGGATAAATGGCTAGGAACGCCTTATCAATATGGTGGCTTAGACCAAGGCGGCGTTGACTGTTCCGGCTTTGTCTATCGCACTTTTAGTGATCGCTTTGCTATTGAATTGCCTAGAACCACAGTAGCCCAAACTTCCTATGGAACTCGCATCAGTAAAGAGGATCTGCTGCCAGGTGATCTGGTTTTCTTTAAAACGGGCTCTGGTGAAAATGGTTTGCATGTAGGTATTTATGATACTGATAATAACTTTATCCATGCATCAACCAGCAAAGGTGTGATTCGCTCTTCTATGGATAATGTTTATTGGCGAAAGGTGTTTTGGCAAGCTAGACGTATTTGATTTCATAGCAATTGCTGCATTTCATAGCCAATTTATGCTAACGTATGGCAAATTACCTTTCCACGAGATAAGTTATGTCATCACTACGTTTACTGATATCCGAGTCTTTTGACCCTTGGTTTAATTTAGCGGTAGAAGAGTGTATTTTTCGCCAAATGTCAGCTGATCAGCGGGTGATGTTTTTATGGCGTAACGCTGACACTGTGGTTATTGGTCGGGCGCAAAATCCGTGGAAAGAGTGTAATACACGTAAGATAGAGCAAGATAATATTAAACTTGCGCGTCGTAGCAGTGGCGGTGGGGCAGTCTTCCAAGATTTGGGCAATACCTGTTTTACTTTTATGGCCGGTAAACCTGAATATGATAAAACCATTTCTACTAAAATTATTGTTGATGGCTTAGCTAATGTCGGCATTAAGGCGGAGATCTCAGGACGCAATGATCTGATACTAAACACTGCCGAAGGTGAGCGTAAAATTTCAGGATCAGCCTATCGTGAAACCCGTGATCGTGGCTTTCATCATGGCACACTGTTAATCAATTCAAATTTAAATCGATTAGCCGATTATTTAAATCCAGATCCGAAAAAATTACAGGCAAAAGGCATTACATCCGTTCGTTCCCGCGTGACAAACCTCTCAGAAGTGATCCCCGATATTAACCACGATAAAGTTTGTCAGGGCATTATCGATAGCTTTTTCGCCTTTTATGGTGAGTCGGTTGATGCTGAGTTTATCTCGCCAGAAAAATATCCTGATCTGCCTAATTTTACTGAAACATTTAATAAGCAGAGTAGCTGGGAATGGAATTTTGGGCAAGCACCGGCCTTTTCACAGCTTGCTGATACACGTTTCACATGGGGTGGTATTGAATTTCACTTTAATGTTGAGAAAGGCGTGATTACGGATTGTCAGTTTTACACTGATAGTTTAGATCCTTCGCCATTAGAGTGGCTTAGTGAGCAGATGGAGGCTAAACCTTATCAAGTACAAACCATTATTGAGCTTATGCAGCAGGCATATAAATTGTGGCCCGCATTAGTGGAGCCTCTGATTGAGCTTGAAAATTGGCTGATTAAAGAAGTGAGTTAATTTAAGCAGAGAGCCGGTTTGGAATCTAAATGATAAAGCCGGCTTTTCAACAAGTAATCATTTTCTAAATTAATGACTACAGCAAGACATAAAACCTTTTTGTTCTGGTAGCTGACCACTTTGACGGAATTTAGCAGGTGTTATATTAAAGTGCTTTTTAAAAATTCGCGTAAAGGTTGCTTGTGAACTAAAACCATATTGCAATGCGATATCTAGTATTGGCAAATTACCTTCATGAAGTGATTTTGCAGCTTCTAATAAACGACGTTTACGCACATATTCGCCTAAAGTACAGCCTTTAAACTCTTTAAATACGCGTTGTAAATGCCATTTAGAATAACCACTTTTATCGGCTATAGAGTCGATTTTGATCCCTTCATTGCGTTGTAATTGGGTTTCTAGCCATTTTACAATATCGTTCACTATACTCTCTGACATATTCGGCTCCCACACTAGTGGCTAATGACTCATTTTAAATAAATGTTAACCTAACAAACTAAGCTCTATTCTTATCAATTTTCAGATATATCGATAGGCATAACGTGCCTTTTGCAATTGATAATTGTTATCAGTAAGATAGGTGTTACCTTTGTTAAAATAAGAGGTTCATCTAACTATGAAAAATAATGATTATAAATCAATATATTAAATTTTATTTTTTTATTAATTTAATGATAACACACTGTTTTTCTTATTGTTCAGAAATTTTGATGATCTTTATCTAATTTACTAGCTATAAGTTGCATAATTAATATCAATTATAAAAAAGAGCAAACTTTGACCTAATGGTAAGGTTTTTACGAGTTGACGGATTTTGTGCTATCTACTTTGTTTCAGCATTTATATAGATTATATAGCTAACAATATTGATTATGTCAATATTAATGGAGTTTTCACGGAAGCGATAAATACCAAAGATAAATAAAGAGGTAAATAGGGTTAATTACATAAATTGGCATATGGTTTTATACCTTTAAAACTAAGAATAGATATCCCAACTACTATATCTATCCTCAATTAAAGGCATTTCAGCTGTAATCATTTTAGCGGTGAGTATTTCAACCTAGCTTATACCAATCGTAGATAGTGACTCGACTCGTTAAATTACTTTTATTGACGTAAATAAATTTGCGGCGCGTCTGACTCTGGGTGCTTGAAAACACCCAAATCTGCTTTATACCATTGTGTTAAGTTTGTTTCGGTTAATACTTCTTTGGGTGTACCAGATGCAACCAACTCGCCTTGATGGATCAGAAAGACGCGATCGGCGTAAAGGGAAGTGAGGTTAAGATCATGCAGTACACAACAAATGCCCAGCGGCTTCTCTCGACTCAGCTGGTGGAGCAGGCGTAAGCTATGTTGTTGATGATACAAGTCTAGGGCAGAAGTGGGCTCATCAAGAAATAGGCAAGCGGGTTGTGGCGTTGGGTGCCATAGCTGCGCTAAGACACGTGACAACTGTACTCTTTGCTGCTCACCACCGGATAGCTGACGATAGTCGCGATCACGTAGATGAAGACTGTCAGTGAGACTAAGTACGGACTCCACGGCTTGTTGTCGGTGAATTTGACCATAAGGGGCACGACCCATAGTCACCACATCCTCAACACTAAAGGGAAAGCTGAGATCACTCTGTTGCTTCATCACCGCACGTTTTTTTGCTAGCTCTTGATTCGTCCACTGTGAGAGGGGCCTATTTTCGAGTAAGCAATGACCTCTTGTCGGTTTAACAAACCCGGTAAGTAGTTTTAGTAGGGATGATTTTCCTGCTCCATTGGGACCAATAATCGCAATAATTTCATGTTGATGTATGGCTAGACTAATATCACGAATAATTTGTTGACTGCCCAGCGTTAAGCTCAGATTTTTAGCTTCGAGCAAAATAGCGGTATTGTGCGCTGTCATAATCAGATCCTGCCTGCGGGCTGTCGAAGAATTAGCCATAGAAAATAGGGACCGCCAATTAAACCCGTTAATAGGCCAACGGGAATTTCAGCGGGAGCCGCTAATGTGCGGGCAATTGTGTCTGCAATCAGTAATAGGCCAGCGCCGACAAGGGCGGAGCCGGGCAGTAACCAGCGGTGATCAGGACCTAAGGTCATGCGGATCAAATGCGGAACCACTAAGCCGATAAAACCAATCACACCACTCATGGCGACGGCACAACCTATTAATAATGCACTGAGTAATAGTAGGATAAATTTGGTCTTCTCAACATTCATACCAAGGTAATGGGCATCTTCATCACCCAGTTGCAGTAAATTGAGTTTGCGGCCTTGGAAGAAACAGACCAAGCAAGTGGGGAGGATCACCGAGGCGGTTATGATTAAGGATTGCCAATCGACTTTACCGAGAGAACCCATCATCCATAGGCTAAATGTTCTTAATTGCTGATCATCGCTGATATAACTGAGTACACCAACAAAAGACATACAGAGTGCATTGATAGCAATACCCGCCAGTAATAGTCTGGATAGATTGCCACTCGACCATTTATTTAAACTAAAGATGATCATTGAGACCGCTAGGCTACCAACAAATGCCGCGGCGATATAACCATATTTAACTAATATGCTAGGGAGTGCGAAAGAGAACACAATAAAAGCCGCTACGGCAAGCGCTGCGCCGCTACTTATCCCTAGTAGGCCAGGATCGGCTAATGGATTACGAAACAGACCTTGCATAATAGCGCCTGAAACCGCCAGCGCCAGACCAACAAGTAGGGCTAATAAAATACGCGGAAGACGAATATTTAACCAAATTTGCCACACAGGATCTGAAATAGGTGCATCCCAAAGGGTGACAAATGAGAGTGACATAGCGCCAATATTTGAAGCAGTTAGAGTCACAATCACTAAAATAATAAACAGCAGGCTAATGCCCGCTGCGGGATGTTTGAAACGACTCATTGGGTGTTCTCTAATGCTTTACGAATTTGCTGCATCACATTTGGCGTATCTAGGCTAAAGCCCAGCAGGCCCATATCATCAACAATTAATAGCGCGCGATTTTTTGCCGCTGGCGTTAAAGCAATGCCAGGTAATTGCCACACTTTCTCTTCGCCACCAAGGGATTTAACCCCTTCTTCAGTCAATATAATCAGATCAGGCTGACTGGCGATCACCCCTTCATCAGAGAGTGGGCGATAACTGCTAAATCCTTGCATAGCATTTTTAGCACCTACGGCATCAATTAAGCTATTTGCCGCGGTATTTTGTCCCGCAGCAAGTGGCATAACCCCGCCATGACTCATAATAAAGAGGATCTTTTTATCAATAGGTTGTTGATTAACCTTGGCTAGCTCTTGATTAAATGTCGTAATCAGGGTTTCACCTTGCTCAACTACGCCCAGTGCGGCGGCAATAGTGGTTATTTTTTGCGGAATGGCTTCCAATGCAGGTTTTCCAGTCACTTTGATGATTTTAATGCCACTTTTTTCTATCTGCTCTAAGGTGATAGAAGGTTTCGCCAATTCACTGGCGATGACCAAAGAGGGGCGCATCGATAAAACACCCTCAGCATTAAGCATTCGCATATAGCCGACATCGGGTAAGGCGATTGCGGCCTCTGGATGACGGCTGGTGCTATCCCGCGCCACAACCTGTTTGCCTTCACCTAAGGCAAAGACAATCTCGGTAACATCGCCACCTAGTGTGATGATACGCTCTGTCGCTTGTGCTGATAATGTGAGTAGGGCTGTTACTGCAAAAAGAAGCCATTTTTTCATATCTGCTATGTCCGCATATTAGATTTTTGGAAGCGCCATCACTTGATTACGCCACTGTTCTTGCTCTGGCGTTCCTTCTGTGCGTTGCCCATACATTTGAGCAATTTGATTACCTTGTTGATCAAAAACTTCAAGGCTAGTCACAAAACCATCTGGCGTTGGCTTGCGCGTTACCCAGCATTCAGCAATACCATTTTCAATCATATGTAATGTGAATTTTTCATTGAAAATATTAAGCCAGATCAGCGGAGAATTTTCCATCTGGTATGGCATTAAACGCTCAAGCTTACCAGTGAAAATTTGTACGCAACCTTGGTTGCCGACAAAAATCATGATCTCATTCTGATCATTAAAAGCGGTAGAGACCAAGGCGTTGAAGGCATTATCTGGCACGCGCCAAGCCAAATCATCACTGACGGCATGGAAAACTTGTAAGCGACTTAAGTTATTCTTTTTAAGTAACTTAAAGAATTGATGCACATCAGTCATATTGCGCCACTCTTCTTCGAGTTCAATTTTTAACTCGTCGCTTACAGGCTCTTGGCTGAATACATTAGCGGGTTGAATTCCTAAAGGCGGATTAGCACTTGATTGATATTGTTCAATTAACGCCCACCAAGCTGTCATATTTGTCTCATCGGTGACATAAACTTTATGCAGTGCGTTGCCCTGATGGTCAAAAAATTGAATGCTATGATTTTCACCTTTCTGAGTCGGTTCTGTTAATGCGAAGATGCTGTCCCAATGGCTGAAAAACATTCTTAAATCCAGTTCCCGTGGATTAAGAATTAAACCTGCGTGAGGGCTAAAACGGGCATTTTCATAGCGACCAATTTGTTCATGCACCACATACTCATTGCGGGTGATGGCTTTAACACTACCAACATTTTCAAGCGCTTTTAATAGTGTTGGTGCATCGACATCAAGGCGTTTAGCGTCATCAAAACCAACACGCGCTTGTAATAGTTGACCTTCGGTTACACCAAGGTAGGTCGCTAAGTCACGAGCAAATTTTGCTTTGTTTTCTGTTTTAGCCTGTTGATAGCGCTCATAAAGTGATGAATTCACAATTGTCTCCTTAAATGTGAAGTGAATTACCATTGGTAGCTGACAAGCAGCTTGGCACTACGGCCATCCTGAGGGATGCCTTGTGATGAGTAATACTCTTTGTCAAACGCATTTCCTAATACCACACTTGAACCAAATCCATTTAGTTGTCCATCACCCTGATAGCTTAAATAGAAATCGTTGATACCATAACCCGATTGACGCTGAACTTTGTCTGATTTTGGAACATCAGTATGTTTGGTGAACTCGCCTACCCAGCCAACAGAGAAACCTGAGTTAGCAATAGGCACATTTAGTGTACTGGTGATTGAGTCGGGTTTAATTGAGGTGAGAGGGGTGCCTGTTTGAGGACTGATACCATTGCTATCAGTATGATTGTAGGCCAGATCCCAGCTAAAATAGTCGGTGTTATAGCCGAATGAGGCATCCCAGCCCCAGATATCAACCCGATCTATATTCACTGATTGAGTGGTCATTTTCCTCATATCAACATAGGTATCAATATAATCATCAGCTTTGGTATCAAAATAACTCGCCTTAAATTGCATCCCATCGCGTGCCATCAATACATCATCAAAGCGCAGACCCGCACCATATTCTAATGTGCGGGTAGATTCAGGTTTTAAATTAGGGTTAGAGACCCAGCGATTAACACCCAAACCCGGTATTTCGAAATGTTTAGAATCGTTATACATCTCACCCATTGACGGGGCACGGAAGGCTTCGGAGTAGGAGGCGAATAGCATCGACCAAGTTGTTGGTGTAATTGTTACAGCACCTTTAGAGGACCATTGATCTGCATTAACATCCTTATTGCCGTTACTTGTTCCTTTATAGTTGTCATAACGCGTACCGACAATAAAGGCGATAGGAAGGTCTTTAAGTGCGATTTCATCTTGAATGAATCCCGAGCTAAATTTAATGTTAGCATTAGGGAAACTTTCTGTATTGGAATAAGGATCTTGTTTTTGTTGATAAGCTTCACCGCCATAAATTAAATTATGTGAAGCAAGCGGCAGTTGATAAAGATTGCTTCGATTCTCTAATTTAACCCCATAAGTTTTTTGCGTTCGGCCTTCATAGCCAGTTTTAGGGCGCGCAGTAATATTGATATCTGAGTAGTAGAGAGTGGATTTTAGATTTAACCAATCTTGATCGCTAGGTTTTAACTGATAAGTGAGTTGTGTATCTCGTTGGCGTGTCGTTCTATTGACTTTAGCATTCGACTTTGGATTATCTTTGATTTGTTGCGGATCTTTGGGCTCATAGGCATCATTGTTATAGTAACGTAGTTGACCGCTCACTTTTTGGCTATCATCAATCAACCAGCTTCCTTTAGCCAACATATTGCCAATGGTTTCGTCATTCGTGGTTTTATCACCACCACCAAGACGAATATTACCCACATCCTTGCTAACAAAACTAAATAGACCATCAAAATTGTCGGTTTTACCAAAGGTTGAGCCGCCAAAGCCAAAACTATGGTCACCAGTTGCGGCTGTGCTAAAGACTCTAAAACCTAAATTTTGATCTGGTTGCAATAGATCTTTAGCATCGACAGTTTCCCATGCAATAACGCCACCCATAGCGCCGCTGCCATACAGTAAGGCGGAAGGCCCCCGCACAATTTCAACCTGTTTGATCAGCGCGGGATCGAGGAATATCCCATTTAAGTGCCCAGTATCTGTACCTTGACGAATATTATCGACTAACGTTAGTACGCCTTTGGGGCCAAAGCCACGCATAGATACATCTTGGCCATTACTTCGACCAGTTCCACTAATGCTAATACCCGGAATTTTGCGCAAAATATCATTGGCGGTATTCGCGGTACGTGTTTCTGGTGAATTATTCTTTATCACAGTTACCATCATCGGGGCTTCGAAGCTGTCTCGCTCATTACCCGTTGCATAGACTGTCATCACATCATGATTTTTGGAATTTCTCATCGATGTATTGCTATCAGCGTGCGCGCTAGTTATTGCGCTGGCGATTAAGGTCGCTAACACAGAAAGAGGAATAATTTGAGACATAGATTAAAACTCCATAGTATAGAGATCAAACACGGCATAACTGACGCGTGGCGTTACAGCGAGTAGACAATGGTTAACTAGGTTTTTTATTCGATTTGAATAAGGTATAGAGAGGATAGGCATCAGTTTAAACTCCACAGGAAATCCTTTCCTTATGATATGGACTTGAAAGCTGGCTGCCTGGATACGGAGATCTGGGTGGCTTGCGGGGAATAAGGGTAATTAAGTCAATCTATTTGGTTAAAATGAGTTTTCCGGCTCGCGTCTGTCTGAGCTGATAAATTTCACCTTGATGGAGAATATGTACGCGACCTAGAGTACCAAGTAGCTGATGACTATCGATATATTCAACAGTCTCAGATGGAGAGGCTGGTCTTTTATCTTCCGAAGAAAGCTTAAGCTGTAAATTAACCATAATGAAAGAGTTCTTAATTGATAATCATACTAATAGTGAGAATTATTATCGTTTACTTGCTATCTAACATCAAGTGATTTTTACAATTAGGTATAATTATTAACATTAATAGATAATAGCTTGCAGAAATGGTAGTGAATTCCCCATTGATAGGTGTATCAACAGGGAGAGGCTAGAGTGGTGAGCTGATTAGAAGCGGCTATTGACGGCTTCAGCCAGTAAAGATAAGAGTTGCTCTGTGTCCTGCCAGCCTATACAAGGATCGGTAATTGACTGTCCATAGACCAGAGGTTGCCCCTCGACCATTTTTTGCGTGCCTTCAAGTAGAAAGCTTTCAGCCATGATGCCAGCAACCGCCGTTGAACCATCTTTGATTTGCTCGGCAATATCACGGGCAACCTCAAGTTGGCGACGATGGATTTTTTGGCAGTTACCATGGCTAAAATCAACAATCAGGTGTTCTGGTAACTCAAACTCGCGCAGTTTATCGCACGCTGTGGCCAGATCGCCAGCTGAATAGTTCGGCTGTTTACCACCACGCATAATGATATGACCATGAGGATTACCACTGGTTTGGTAAATCGTCATTTGGCCATTTTTATCCGGTGATAGGAACATATGGCTCGCTTTTGCTGCACGAATAGCGTCAATAGCGATACGAATATTACCATCTGTGCCATTTTTGAAACCAACGGGACAAGAGAGCGCTGAAGCCATTTCACGGTGGATTTGACTTTCAGTGGTACGAGCGCCAATGGCTCCCCAGCTAATCAGATCGGCAATATACTGACCTGTCACCATATCTAGAAATTCGGTCGCTGTGGGTAAGCCTAATTGGTTGATATCGATTAATAACTTACGGGCTAATCGGATACCTTTATTGACTTGGCAGGAGCTATCGAGATTCGGATCTGAAATTAATCCTTTCCAGCCAACAACAGTGCGCGGCTTTTCAAAATAGGTGCGCATCACAATTTCTAAACGGTCTTGATACTTCAAACTCAGTTGCGCTAATTTTTCAGCGTACTCTAATGCCGCATCAATATCGTGAATGGAACAAGGGCCAACAATAACCAGTAATCTAGGGTCATGACCAGAGAGAATCGCTTCAATTCTTTTGCGTGACGCTGTCACATTGTTAGCAACGGTTTGGGAAATAGGGAACTCATCAGCGAGTGTCTGAGGCGTAATTAGACAATCAATTCGCTGGGTGCGTAATTCATCTGTTTTGTGCATCTTGCTTTCTCAATGTGTTTCTAAAGGCGATGTTGCTAAGTGATTAAGATCACAATAAACGAAAATGGAGCAAATTCAACCGATACAGATATTTTATAGCTGTTTTTTTACTATTTTGCTAAAACATTCGTCGCTGGAGGCCAAGTGTTTCAATCACTTTGGTGGAAATTTCCTCAACGGAGTAATTGGTTGTATTCAAATAGTTAATTTTATTTTTGCGAAACAGGGCTTCAACTTCTGCTGTTTCAATGCGACATTGGCGTAATGAAGCATAACGACTATTCTCTCGCCGCTCTTCACGGATCGCCGCCAGCCGCTCAGGACTAATAGTTAAGCCAAATAATTTCGAATGATAAGGCTTGAGATCGATAGGTAATTGAAGATTATCCATATCATCTGCGGTAAAGGGGTAGTTAGCCGCTTGAATACCAAATTGCATGGCTAAATAGAGACTGGTTGGCGTTTTACCACAGCGTGAAACACCAATTAAAATAACTTGAGCCTGATCGAGATTACGCAGCGAAATACCATCGTCATGAGCAAGCGTATATTCGATGGCGGCAATTCTTGCATCATATTGGGTTAAATTTTTACTCGATAAACCATGGGTGCGATTTAATATTGGCTGAGGCTCTAGACCAACCTCTTTTTGTATTGGCGCGACCAATGTTTGAACAATATCTTGGCAAAATCCGCTACTGTCGGTAATTATTTTTCGTACTGTTGGTGAAATAATGGAATAAAAGACTAAGGGTCTACTTTTCGATTTATGATAAATATCGTCAATTGTTTGTCTAATTTCGAGGGCTCGTTGCTCAGTAGTAACAAAAGGCAAAGTATAAGAGATAAAGGTGAGTGGAAACTGAGATAAAACCGCATGTCCCAGCGTTTCAGCGGTAATTGCCGTCCCATCGGAAATAAAAAACACCGTTCTTTCTACTTTATTTGCTGAGGTGTTGGCTTCATTAATCATAATATTCTCTTTATATTAGATTTAATCGCTTTCCAGATATCAAAGTCAATTAAGGACAATCTTTTTAGGATTTTATCTTTATTTTACTATCAATTATTAACTCATAAATAATTAATAGCCAATAAGAATTGTTCAATAAAAAAATATTCCATAAGTTGGATCGATTCACCTCCCATGCTCTAAATCACTCTGTGTTAGTCTATTTCACGCGGCGATATATCGCCAATGAGTTTTAACGATTTCGAATCTCCCCCAAATTGCTTTAAAAGGACCGATTTCAATGCCCAATCATGGCCAAACTCCGTGTAATGTACTTTGGTACAACCAATTAGGAATGAATGATGTGGACCGAGTAGGCGGTAAGAATGCCTCTCTTGGCGAAATGATCACTAATCTGGCAGACCTCGGCGTGTCTGTGCCGAACGGTTTTGCAACCACCGCTGAAGCATTTAATCATTTTCTGGAGCAAAGTGGCGTTAATCAGCGTATTTATCAGTTGCTGGATACAGTAGATGTTGATGATATCAATCAATTGACCACCGCCGGTGCGCAAATCCGTCAATGGGTGATTGATACACCATTTACCGCACAGCTTGAAAACGATATTCGTGATGCTTATGCACGCTTATCGGCAGGTGAACCCGATGCCTCTTTTGCGGTACGTTCATCGGCGACGGCTGAAGATATGCCCGATGCCTCTTTTGCTGGGCAACAGGAGACCTTTTTAAACGTTCAAGGTTTTGATGCCGTTATGGTGGCGATTAAACATGTGTTTGCTTCACTGTTTAATGACCGCGCTATCTCATATCGGGAACATCAAGGTTATGACCATCGTGGTGTCGCTTTATCGGCGGGTATCCAACGCATGGTTCGCTCCGATTTAGCCTCTTCGGGGGTGATGTTTACCCTAGATACGGAATCAGGTTTTGATCAAGTGGTCTTTATCACTTCAGCCTATGGTCTTGGTGAGATGGTGGTTCAGGGGGCGGTGAATCCTGACGAATTTTACGTGCATAAGCCGACCCTTAACAAAGGGAAGCCGGCTATTGTGCGACGCAATTTGGGCTCGAAGAAATTGCAGATGGTCTACACCGATAATCAGCAACATGGTAAACAAGTTGAGATCGAGGATGTGCCAGAGCAACAACAACAGCGTTTCTCGTTAACTGATGCTGAAGTTGAAGCATTAGCACGGCAAGCGCTATTAATTGAGGCTCATTATGGTCGCCCAATGGATATTGAGTGGGCTAAAGATGGTCATAATGGCGGCTTATATATAGTACAAGCTAGGCCGGAAACCGTACGTTCTAATCAGCAAGTGATGGAACGCTATCAATTGAAGGCACAAAGTGATGTCTTGGTTGAAGGCCGTGCTATTGGTCATCGAATTGGTGCAGGTCCGGTTAAAGTAATCCAACATTTGAGCGAAATGGACCGTATTCAACCGGGGGATGTATTAGTCACTGATATGACAGACCCTGATTGGGAACCGATCATGAAAAAGGCCTCGGCTATTGTAACCAATCGGGGTGGAAGAACCTGTCATGCGGCAATTATTGCCCGTGAACTTGGTATCCCTGCGGTTGTGGGTTGTGGTGATGCAACTGAGCGACTATATGAAGGCCAAGAGGTGACGATTTCCTGTGCGGAAGGGGATACTGGCTTTGTTTATGCGGGTAAATTAGCTTTTGATATTCAGAGTTCGCAAGTTGATAGCTTGCCTGAACTGGGTGTCAAAATTATGATGAATATCGGTAACCCAGATCGCGCCTTTGATTTTGCATGTTTACCTAACGAAGGTGTAGGTCTTGCACGCCTTGAATTTATCATTAATCGTATGATTGGCGTGCATCCTCGCGCTTTACTTGAATTCGACCAACTCTCAGCTGAATTGCAGGCCGAAATTCGTACTATGATGGTGGGTTATGATGATCCAGTAGAGTTTTATATTGGCAAATTAACCGAAGGTATCTCCACCTTGGCTGCGGCTTTCTGGCCAAAGCCAGTTATCGTGCGTTTATCTGATTTTAAATCCAATGAGTATGCCAATTTAATTGGTGGCGATATTTACGAGCCCCATGAAGAAAATCCGATGTTAGGTTTCCGTGGTGCGGGTCGTTATGTCTCTGATAGCTTCCGTTCCTGCTTCGCCCTTGAGTGTGAGGCGATTAAGCGCGTGCGAAATCTAATGGGATTGACCAATGTTGAAGTGATGGTGCCCTTTGTACGCACAGTGGCGCAAGCTGAAGCGGTTGTGGAAGAGTTAGCTAAACAGGGATTAAAGCGCGGTGAACAAGATCTGCGCTTGATTATGATGTGTGAAATACCATCAAATGCTCTATTGGCCGATCAGTTTTTAACCCATTTTGATGGTTTCTCCATTGGTTCAAATGATATGACTCAATTAACATTAGGTCTAGATCGAGACTCGGGCGTGGTTTCTGAACTCTTCGATGAACGCAACGAAGCAGTGAAGGCATTGTTATCAATGGCAATCAAAGCGGCTAAACGACAAAATAAATATGTTGGCATCTGCGGCCAAGGCCCATCAGACCATCAAGATTTTGCTCAATGGTTAGTGGAAGAGGGTATTGATAGCCTATCTCTTAACCCAGATACCGTGATTAGAACTTGGTTATCACTAGCTGAAAACCGCTAATCTACTATTCGGATAAGCCTGACGATGAGCATGGCTCGTTTGTCAGGCTTTTTTGTGCATAATTATATAACTTATTGTTTATCATTGAATTTAATTTTTGGATTTAATGAGTATTAACTTAATCAATATTGATGAATAATTAATCATTTTATTATCTAGTAATAAGTAAAATGTTTTTTTATCAGAGAGGTTAGTCAGATTGTTAAGTTACTCATTATTAGTCTTAATTCAGTAAATTCATTTCTCTTAAGAGGTCAATAATAAAAACTGAAGATATTATATAAGTACTAATGTTACTATTCAAAAACAATGAATAGTATAATATAACAGTTATTTCTTAATGTAATGAAAGGTAATAATTATTGAATTGGAATTAAGTTGAATTGAGGATATATAAATAAAAAAAAAGCCTATCATGGGCTGACAGGCAAAGACTACACACAGCAATTCTTTTTTATATAGGTAAAGTCTAATATTTGAATTTATATTTTCGACTCTATCTTAAATTCGATTAGGCTCTTAACATTCGATGGATACATAGTAGTTTAATTTAAAAGGAATAGCACTAAGAATCTTCTTAATGATGATGTTAGTCGCTGTTACATAAGAAAATTTCATTTTTTGCTTTTATTCGGATTATTAGAGATAGTAATATTTATCTCATTAGTGTTAATAACTGTTTCTAAATATTACAGCTTTTTAGGGTTTATAATAGAAGGAATAAACACAAAATATTGCGTCTATTCCTTTATTCTTCATTTATTGATCATTCATTTCTTCATTTTAAATTCTTCAACTAAAAATCGCTCGGTTTCACTTAAGTCAGGAGAAGGCACAGGCACATCATTCATCCAAGCTTTAAGAAGACTATAAGAAACGGCTAATACTACAGGACCAATAAATAATCCTATCATTCCTAATGATAATATACCGCCAATAACCCCGAGCAGAATTAATACCATAGGTAAATCCGCGCCCATTTTAATTAACCATGGACGTAATACCCCATCCATAGTGGCGACAACCGCAGCCCAGATACCCAGAATAATTGCAAAGGTGGTATCACCAGTCCAAAATAACCAAATCACAGAAGGGATCATCACCAGTAGAGGGCCTAATTGAGCAACACAGCAGATAAATAGAACAATAGTGAAAATGGCCGCATAAGGAATTCCTGAGATACTTAAGCCGATACCGCCAATAATCGCCTGTACAAAGGCTGTAACGACCACACCGAGTGCTACAGCTCGAATAGACTGTGCCGCTAAGATCACCGCAGCATCGCCACGGATACCCGCTAGACGTAACGCAAAGTGGCGAATACTCAACATAACAGATTCACCTTTAAGATAGAGCAGTGCACTAAACAGCAGCATGACGGTCAGATGAAACATAAAACGCCCGACGTTAATCGCTTGAGCGACAAACCAACCCGCAGCTTGACCAATATAGGGCTGCATTTTGGCGATAATGGCATTACCGCCACTGGTGACTAGATTGTGCCATGCAAAATAAAGTTTACCGCCGATCACAGGGACATTTTGCAACCAAGCTAACTCGGGAAGGGTCAAGCTGGTCGGTGATTTGGCTAACTCAATTAATGGGGCACTATTTTGCACAATACTGCCAATTAATATGGCAAATGGGATGACAAACAGTAATAAGATGAGGATTGTCATCACGATGGCCGCAAGCCAGCGCTTATGCCACAATCTCGCTTCAATTTTTTCTAATAATGGCCAAGTAGCGATAACCACCATTCCCGCCCAGACAAAACCAAAGATAAAGGGGTTTAATACCCAAATACAAGCGGCAGTAAGTAGTAGAAGAGATAATAAACCAAAAACAATCTTTGGGATGTCAGCTTGCTTTTCCGATTTTTCCATCAATTAAAAATCCTTTAAGAATTAAAATTCTGTCATTTTATATGTTCATCAAACAAAAATAGTGTAATTTCATTTCTCACTTAAAATCACGCATTATTGTGATATTGTGCTAGTAGATAAGTACAAATTCTGCTTTTTATGCCGACCGCAAAAGTGACAAATTTAATATTGTCATAGTAGCCTCTTGTTATAAGAAGGAGGTGAATGGAGGCGCGAGTAGCAGAATTTTTAGCTTAACTATCTATTGTGCGGCTTAATTCATCAATACACACTAAATTACTTAATTTACAGAAAAGTTCGCCATTCACTACACCCATGAGCTTATACGCAGTGATACTAGACGTAAAGAGACTCGGTGAATTGTGGCTAGCTCAAGGAGCGACTGAGCTAATCTGTAATTTAAATTTATGATAAAGCATAGTACATAACGAGCAATGCTAACACTAAATTAACAAGAGTCATTCAAATAATGATCCCTCGTATATCAGAAGCACCTCATCTAAGTGAGTTAGCCAAAATATATTTGGCAGCTTTAAAATCACAAGGTTTTACCGGGGATATAGAGACCCGATATTCCGAGCGTTTAATAATGTCAACGGATAACAGTATTTACCAACTGTTGCCGCAGGCGGTCATCTTTCCTCGCTCTACCGCCGATGTCCAACTATTAGCCCGAGTCGCCGGTGACGCTCAGTTCAAGACGCTGACCTTTACCCCGAGAGGCGGTGGAACTGGCACTAACGGGCAATCTTTGGCTGACGGTATTGTGGTTGATCTCTCCCGTCATATGAATCGGATACTGGAGATAAATCCACAACAAGGTTGGGTAAAAGTTGAAGCTGGCGTGATCAAAGATCAGTTAAATCAATTTCTCAAACCCTATGGCTACTTTTTTTCGCCTGAGCTCTCCACCAGTAATAGAGCCACCTTAGGCGGCATGATCAATACCGATGCGTCAGGGCAGGGCTCACTCGTTTACGGTAAAACCTCTGATCATGTGTTAGGGCTAACAGCGGTATTGCTGGGCGGCGACATGCTCGAAACTCGCCAAATGCCAGTAGCGATGGCGGAAACGATTGCTTCTGAAGATTCGCGTGTTGGGCGTATTTATCAGGCAGTATTTGGACGTTGTCGCGAGCAGCGTGAGTTGATTCTTGATAAGTTTCCTAAATTAAATCGTTTTTTGACCGGCTATGATTTGCGTCATGTCTTTAATGACGAAATGACACACTTTGATCTCACTCGCATACTGACGGGCTCTGAAGGCTCATTGGCATTTATCAGTGAAGCTACACTGGATATCACACCGCTGCCAAAAGCTCGGCGTTTGGTGAATGTCAAATATGACTCTTTTGATTCCGCACTGCGCAATGCCCCCTTGATGGTGACCGCCAATGCTTTATCGGTCGAAACCGTGGATTCAAAGGTCCTTAATTTAGCTCGCGAAGATATTGTTTGGCACTCGGTTAAGCAGCTGATCCTCGATGTCCCTGATAAAGAGATGTTAGGACTGAATATTGTCGAGTTTTGCGGTGATGATGAAGTACTCGTTAATCAACAAACTGCCGATCTTTGCCAGCAATTAGATAAGCTGATGGCACAACAACAAGCGGGTGTTATCGGTTATCAAGTTTGTCAGGATCTGGAAGATATTAATCGTATTTATGCGATGCGTAAAAAGGCGGTAGGTCTATTAGGCAACAGCAAAGGGGCGGCAAAACCTATTCCTTTTGTTGAGGATACTTGTGTGCCACCAGAGCACCTTGCAGATTATATTGTTGAGTTTCGTGCGCTATTAGATAGTCACCAGCTAAATTATGGCATGTTTGGTCATGTGGATGCAGGGGTACTTCATGTGCGGCCTGCATTGGATATGTGTGACCCACAACAAGAGATTTTGATGAAGAAAATCTCCGATGATATTGTCGCATTAACTGCAAAATATGGCGGATTATTGTGGGGCGAGCATGGGAAAGGATTTAGAGCCGCCTATAGTCCCGATTTTTTTGGTGAGACACTGTTTAATGAATTACGTCATATAAAAGCAGCATTCGATCCTGATAATCGTTTAAATCCGGGTAAAATTTGTCCGCCAGCGGGTGTTGATGCGCCTATGATGCAAGTAGATGCGATAAAACGCGGCACTTACGATCGACAAATCCCCTTAGCGGTACGTCAAGAGTTTCGTGGGGCCATGGAGTGTAATGGTAATGGGCTCTGTTTTAATTTTGATGTGCAGAGTCCAATGTGCCCGTCGATGAAAATATCGCAACAGCGTATCCACTCACCCAAAGGGCGTGCAACCCTAGTACGAGAATGGTTACGTTTATTGACTGAACAAGGCGTCAGTCCTGATGTTTTAGAAAAGGGTTTTAAAGTTACGCGTCCATCGCTGAAAGGTTTAATGGATAAAACACGCAATACCTGGCGAGCCAAGCAAGGGGATTACGATTTTTCCCATGAAGTTAAAGAGTCCATGTCTGGATGTTTAGCTTGTAAGGCTTGTTCAACCCAGTGCCCGATTAAAATTGATGTACCTTCATTTCGGGCAAAATTTTTAGCCTTATATCACAGTCGATATTTACGCCCATTGCGTGATCATATAGTAGCTAATGTGGAAAGCAGCGCACCTTTGATGGCTAAGGCACCGGCGTTGTTTAATTTCTTTTTGAAGCAGCCCGCAATTCAAAAATTAAGTGAAAAAACCATTGGTATGGTCGATCTGCCGCTATTTTCTGAACCCTCGTTAAAACAAGAGTTATTGGGGCACAGCGCATTGGTCACCACCCTTGAACAGCTAGAAATAATGACAGCAACGCAACGGCAAGGTTATGTTTTAGTCGTACAAGATCCTTTTACTAGCTACTATGACGCCAAGGTAGTGGCTGATTTTATTCGCTTAATCGAAAAACTGGGTTATCAACCGGTATTGTTGCCTTTTTCACCCAATGGTAAAGCGCAGCATATTAAAGGATTTTTAGCTAAATTCGCCAAAACCGCACAAAAAACCACTGATTTTCTTAATCGTGTTGCTCGTTTATCTATCCCTATGGTGGGTATTGATCCTGCATTAGTACTCTGTTATCGCGATGAATATCATGAAATTTTGGGCGCAGAGGCTTGTCATTTTAATGTCTTATTAGCCCATGAATGGTTGAACCAATTACCAGAGCCAGCAGTTATGCCTGCACTTTCAGAGCAAAAATGGTATCTGTTCGGTCACTGTACCGAAACAACTGCCTTGCCAAATAGTGGTAAACAGTGGGAAAGTATTTTTCGACGTTACGGGCAAACGCTGTCTAATGTGAGCGTCGGTTGCTGTGGTATGGCGGGAACTTATGGGCATGAATCTGCTAATTTGCAACATTCAAAAGGGATATTTGAATTATCTTGGAAACCCGCGTTAGAGACTCGACCACAAACGCGTTGTTTAACAACAGGCTACTCTTGTCGTAGTCAGGTGAAAAGAATAGAAGGAACTCCGATGAAACATCCATTACAGGCACTACTGGAGGTATTAATATGATGATCTGGAAGCGCCCATTCTCATTAGCGCAGTTACAAGATATGAGTGCAACATGCATGGTCGGCCATCTTGGTATTGAGATCACCGCTTTTGGTGATGACTTCCTCGAGGGAACTATGCCTGTCGATCATCGAACGACTCAGCCATTTGGTCTACTCCACGGTGGCGCATCTGTCGTGCTGGCGGAATCTTTAGGCTCTGTAGCGGGCTATTTGTGCAGTGATGGTGACGATAAAGTGGTTGGTCTTGAAATTAATGCCAATCATATTCGCGCGGTACGCACAGGAACCGTCACCGGAATTTGCAAACCGATCCACTTGGGTCGTCGGCAGCAAGTTTGGTCAATAGAGATTTTTGATGATAAAAAACGACTCTGTTGCGTCTCGCGTTTAACGACAGCAGTACTGTCAAATTGATAAAATTACGACCATCAGCCACCCGAATTGATGGTCGTATTACAATCTATTCTCTATTTTGCACTGCATATTTTTCAAAGTTTAGGGTGATTTAAGTGGTATAATGAATGCAACATTATTATTTTGTGCGTTTATGCTGTACTTGACAGTACATTATTAAAAATAAATAATAAAAATTAGCCTATTAAATATATATGGATATCAATTAATTATACCAATAGCAGCTTGAATTTCACACAGTATGGGTTAAAAAATATTCTATTATTGTTATATCCCTTCAAAACAAATGGTTGAAGTGGTAAGGGTAATCATTACCATGGTAGATACGGATAGCCCGCCGGATAACCGGCTGAAAAGCCACATTATTAGTGAGGTCAAAGATGACTCAGAGCGTTGAAACCTTTTCTCCTAACGAAGAAACAAAATGGGAAGGCGTAAGTATGACGGACGCTGCCGCCAAGCAGATCCGCAATCTTATGCAGCAAAACCCGAATAGCAAAGGGCTTTCACTGAGCGTTAAACAATCAGGATGTGCGGGATTTGGCTATATTTTCGAGATGATCGAAAACCCGACAGATGAACATGTTGTTTACCAACAGGATGGCGCTTTTTTATACGTACAACTCAAAGCTATGCCATATATAGATGGTACCGTCATTGATTATGTCCGTGAAGGTCTTAATCAAATGTTTAAATTTAATAATCCCAAAGCTCAACATGCCTGCGGGTGTGGTGAAAGTTTTGGGGTTTAAGTGAAGTCAGATTATGTCTCAGAGCAATATAGAAATTAGCGATGATGTTCAAAGCTGGCTCGATGATCATCGTTACAAAGAAGGCTTTTTTACCGAGCTTAAAACCGATGAAATGGCAAAAGGAATTAACGAAAATGTCATTCGGGCGATTTCGGCTAAAAGAAATGAACCCGATTGGATGTTGCAATTTCGTTTAGAAGCCTACCATCATTGGAAGGACATGGAAGAGCCACATTGGTTGAAAGCTAAGTATCCAAGTCTCGATTATCAAGAGTATAGCTATTACTCCGCCCCCTCTTGTGGGTCCTGTGATACCACCTGTAGCTCATTAACCGGAGCGGTTCAGGGTACAGGCGTTGAACAAACCAATAACTATCTTACTGCCGAAGTGGAAGATGCCTTTAATAAATTAGGCGTTCCAGTACGCGAAGGTAAAGCCGTTGCAGTCGATGCGATTTTTGACTCGGTATCTGTTTCTACCACTTATCGTGAAGAGCTCGCAGAACATGGGGTTATCTTCTGTTCATTTGGTGAAGCGATCCACGAGTACCCAGAGTTAGTTAAAAAATATCTGGGTACTGTAGTTTCCAGTAAAGATAACTTCTTTGCTGCACTCAATGCGGCGGTTGCTTCAGATGGCACCTTTGTTTATATCCCGAAAGGGGTAACTTGCCCAATGGAGCTATCGACCTATTTCCGCATCAACGCAGCGAAAACCGGTCAGTTTGAAAGAACCATCTTAATTGCTGACGAAGGAAGCTATGTTAGCTATATCGAAGGTTGTTCTGCACCTGTTCGTGATAGCTATCAGTTACATGCTGCCGTAGTTGAAGTGATCATCCACAAAGATGCTGAAGTCAAATATTCAACAGTGCAAAACTGGTTCTCAGGTGGCGAAAGCGACACTGGCGGTATTTTGAATTTTGTAACCAAACGCGCTCTGTGCGAAGGTGAAAATTCAAAAATGTCTTGGACTCAATCTGAAACAGGTTCAGCCATTACATGGAAATATCCGAGTGTGATCCTAAAAGGGGACAACTCCGTTGGTGAGTTCTTCTCTGTTGCCTTAACCAATGGTAACCAGCAAGCAGATACCGGTACTAAGATGATCCATATCGGTAAAAATACTAAATCGACGATTATCTCTAAAGGGATTTCGGCTGGAAAAAGCCAAAATACCTATCGTGGATTAGTGAAAATTTTACCCGGCGCTGATAATGCACGAAATTTCACCCAGTGTGATTCTATGCTTATTGGTACTGAATGTGGTGCCCATACTTTCCCTTATGTTGAGGTGAAAAATAATAGTGCTCAGTTAGAGCATGAGGCAACCACTTCCCGAATTGGTGAAGATCAGCTTTTTTACTGTTTACAGCGTGGGATCAGCGAAGATAACGCTATTTCAATGATCGTCAATGGATTCTGTAAAGATGTTTTCTCCGAGCTACCACTTGAGTTTGCGGTTGAAGCACAAAAATTATTGGCAATCAGCTTAGAACATAGTGTTGGTTGATAAGTATTCATTTTAAGAACGTCTATCGTTCGAAGGCATGTTGATATGTTAAGTGTTAAAAATTTACATGTGAGTGTGGAAGGTAATGAGATCCTGAAAGGATTGTCATTAGAGGTCAAAGCCGGTGAAGTCCATGCCATTATGGGGCCGAACGGTTCGGGTAAAAGTACCTTATCCTCAGCTCTTGCGGGACGTGAAGAGTATGAGATTGATAGCGGCGAAATTCTGTTTAAAGGCAAAAATCTATTAGATTTAGAGCCTGAAGAACGTGCTGGCGAAGGTATTTTTCTGGCGTTCCAATACCCAGTCGAGATCCCTGGCGTAAGTAACCAGTTTTTCTTACAAACAGCGGTTAACTCAGTGAGAGAATATCGTCAGCAAGAGACATTAGATCGTTTTGATTTTCAAGACTTTATTGAAGATAAGATCGCCTTGCTCGATATGCCACAAGATTTGCTAACACGTTCTGTTAACGTCGGTTTCTCTGGCGGTGAAAAGAAACGTAATGATATCTTGCAAATGGCTGCACTTGAGCCGCAACTTTGTATCCTTGATGAGACTGACTCAGGATTGGATATCGATGCGTTGAAAGTAGTTGCTAATGGCGTTAACTCGCTACGCAATGAAAATCGTTCATTTATTATCGTGACGCATTACCAGCGTATTCTCGATTATGTTAAACCAGACTTTGTGCATGTCCTCTATCAAGGCAAAATCATCAAATCTGGAGATTTCAGTTTAGCGAAAAAACTGGAGGAGCAGGGATATGGCTGGCTTATTGAGCAACAGTGAAAAAGCAGAAAAACGCCAACAAGTTGATAGCTTAAATCAAGATGCGTTAAATCGATTTGAAAGCGTTTTTCAGCAAAGTCTGAGCGCACAATCTCAACATGGGGTTGCCCATTGGGAACAAGTGAAGAAAACGGGTTTTCCCGCGTTTCGTCATGAAGACTGGCATTACACACCTTTGAATACGGTTTTAACTACCACTTATCAGCGTAGTCAGCATCAGATCGATGAAGCTGTGTGTGAGAAGCTATCACTGGCGATCGATGCCTATCGTCTGATTCTGGTCGATGGTCATTTTATTCCAACATTAAGCTCAGCTGATTTTGGTCCTTACCAAGTCTCTTTGCTAGATAATAAAGATGAATTACCGCAAGCCATTAACGGTGAGATATTTTTACATCTAACAGAAAGTTTAGCTGAACAGCCGATGCTGATTAACTTGCCCGCCAATAAGATCGCAGAGAAACCTATTTATCTGCTGAATATTACTAGCGGTTCACCATCAGAAGAGTCATTAGCTACCAGTCACTATCGCTATCACTTTAAATTAGGCGCGAATAGCTCCGCACAAGTGATTGAGCATTATGTCAGTTTGGATGCGCAGAGCCGCCATATGACTGGGAGTCGACTCACGGCAGAAGTGGGCGATAATGCACAGTTCCGCCATATCAAGCTAAATTTTGAGAATGCGTTGGGGCAACATTTTTCCCATAATGACCTGACCGTTGGCCGTGATAGCCAAGTCCAAAGCACCGGATTTTTATTGGGCTCATTATTAGCACGCTACAATACCAGTGTGCGACTTGAAGGTGAAAATGCCAATCTATCGGTCAATAGCCTATTGTTACCTAAGGGTAGCGAAATTGCCGATACACGGACCTATTTAGAACATAATCAAGGGCACTGTCAAAGTAAGCAGTTGCACAAGATTATTGCAATGGATCAGAGTAAAGCCGTATTTAATGGCATGATCAAGGTTGCACCTCATGCGCTAAAAACTGATGGTCAAATGACCAACAATAATTTGATGTTAGGCAGTAAAGCTGAGATTGATACTAAACCTCAGTTAGAGATCTATGCTGATGACGTTAAATGTGGCCATGGCGCGACAATTGGTCGTATCGATAATGAACAGCTATTTTATCTGCGTTCTCGTGGTATCGATGAAAAATCCGCTAAACACATGATCATTATTGCCTTTGCTGCTGAGTTAACTGAGCTTGTCGAAGAGGGTGTGTTAAAAAACACTATCATGCAACATATTCATCAGCGTTTGGACGAGGTTTAATCATGACATATTCAGTCGATAAAGTGAGAGCAGATTTTCCGATCTTATCTCAGGAAATTAATGGTCATCCATTAGTTTATTTAGATAGTGCTGCCAGTGCGCAAAAGCCGCTTCAGGTGATTGAACATGAAAGTGATTTTACTCTACATCATTATGCGGCAGTACATCGTGGCGTTCACACATTAAGTGCTGAAGCCACAACGATGATGGAGCAAGTTCGCCAAAAAGCGGCGGATTTTATTCATGCCTCATCGGCTGAAGAGATTGTCTTTGTTAAAGGCACAACAGAAGCGATAAATTTGATTGCTAATAGTTTTGGCAGAAAATTTATTCAGTCTGGTGATAATATTCTGATCACTGAGATGGAACATCACGCCAATATTGTGCCTTGGTTTATGCTAGCGGAGTCGCAAGACATCGAGATCCGCGTTATCCCCGTCAGTGCGGATGGCGAGTTGATTCTCGATAATCTAGAACAGTTGATTGATGAGCGTACGCGTCTATTGAGCTTTACGCATATTTCGAATGTGCTAGGTACGCCGAATCCCGTTCAACAGATTATTAAGCAAGCAAGAGCCATTGCCAGCCGTAAAGGTGGGCACTTATCTGTGCTGGTGGATGGTGCTCAAAGTATCACTCATCAGAAAATTGATGTTCAAGCATTGGATTGTGATTTTTATGTGTTCTCCGGCCATAAACTCTACGCACCGACAGGTATTGGTGTGTTATATGGCAAGAGAGCACTGCTTGAGCAACTCCCACCTTGGGAAGGCGGCGGTGCGATGATCCGTGAAGTCAGCTTAAAGCGGGGTATCAGTTACACGGATATTCCATGGCGTTTTGAAGCGGGCACGCCCAATGTTAGCGGTATTATTGGATTAGGCGCAGCTTTTGATTATCTGCAAAATCTGGGGCTAGAAGCGATTTTTGCTCACGAAGCGGAAGTGATGGCTTATGCGCTGGAACGATTAGCCGAAGTGAAATCCCTTCGACTCTATGGGCCTGCATCACGGGAAGGGGTGATTGCCTTTAATTTGGGCGTACACCATGCCTACGACGTGGGCGCATTTCTAGACCAGTATGGTATTGCGATACGCACGGGACATCACTGTGCGATGCCCTTGATGGAGTTCTTCGCGGTTCCTGCTATGTGTCGAGCCTCAATTGCGCTTTATACCAGCAAAGCTGAGATCGACATCTTGGTAAATGCATTACAGCGCGTCGAAAAATTGTTAGGATAGTCGATATTTTTTCATTCTGATTAAGGAAGTGTCATGGCGGTTTTGCCTGATGAAACTAAACTCGTGCGGAATTTCTTACGTTGTCAAAATTGGGAAGAACGCTATCTTTATATGATCGAGCTCGGGGGCAGGCTATCACCACTTTCTGATCTGCAACGGCAAGATGAGAATCTTATCGCAGGTTGTCAAAGCCAAGTGTGGATCGATATGCAAAAACAAGCCGATGGCACTATCACCTTTGCTGGCGACAGTGATGCAGCGATTGTCAAAGGCTTAGTGGCGATTGTGATTATTCTGTTTCAAGGCAAAACAGCGGTAGAGATCTTAGCGACAGATGTGAAATCTTTCTTTCAGCAATTATCGTTAGAGCAACACCTTACGCCATCGCGCACGCAAGGTTTAAATGCCATGATCAAAACCATACTCTACCGAGCGGGTTTTCTGGGCTAATAAAAAACAGCTTATATCTGCCATATACAATTGAAAAGGCCATCCTTCTACAGGGTGGCCTTTTTACATTAAGATTTTATTGATCCAGCTAACATTTCCTACGTACCTTTCTGTAATGATATTGCTTATCATTATCACAGTTGATAATATTAATGATAATGATATTCATTTAAAAAATACTATTCTGAAAGAGATACCAGATGATAAAATCGGTGAAGCTTATAGGGATCATTAGGTTGATAGCCGCCTGCGCGATCTTGGTAAATATGTCAACTGCGGCAGCTCAAGTAGGGGCGGATAGCCAATCATGGCCAAGAACCTTTACTAGCGCCGATGGTTCAACCACTGAAATCAAGCAAAAACCGCAACGTATTTTATCCACCTCGGTGTCAATTACGGGAACATTATTGTCGATTGATGCACCTGTTATTGCTAGTTCAGCAGCCAGTAATGGTCAATTTTTTGAACAGTGGCAGTCGATCGCTGGGCAGAGAAAAGTTGAGAAACTGTGGCCAGCAGGTGGGCTTGATTTAGAGATGATCTATGTTTACGCGCCTGATTTAATTGTAGTTTCAACAAGTGGTGCCGATTCGGTATACCCCCATATCGCTCAATTACGCCAAATTGCACCAACCATATTGCTTGATTATGGTAAACAGAGTTGGCAAAAACTAGCGATCCAACTCGGTGAGGCGACAGGGCGTGAAGCTGAAGTCGCTGTGGTGTTACAAAATTTTGATAACTATATCACTGAGAATAAAGCAAAAATAAAGTTACCCGAAGGTAAAGCCAATATTATCAGTTACTTTGGTCCGGGTACGGTAAACCCGATTTCAACGGAAAATAGTCCTCATGCCATCTTGTTAAAACAGTTGGGTTTCGCAATTGAAAGTGCAGATCCTGCATGGCAGACAGACGGTAAGCCAATTACTGATTTTGTTTGGGCTCAATATGAAAATTTAACTCAGCTCACCGCACCCACCACTTTCTTGATCAGAGCGACAGCAAAAGATGCCAATGAGTTTATGGCCGATAGGATCTTGGCAAATTTACCTTCAGTAACAACCAAGCAAGTTTATGGTCTAGGCTCAAACTCTTTCCGAATTGACTTTTATAGCGCAAAGGAAATTATTGACGATATCGTCAATCAATTTAGTCAAAATGATTAACTCTGCCACGTTAAGTAACAATTCAATGGCTAAATGGGGAGTGATTATCAGTATCACTCTTCTTATTCTATTTTCAATGATTAGCTTGTTTGTCGGAAGTCGAATAGTTTCGATGGAGACTACTTGGCAAGCTCTCACTCATTTTGATGCCTCGAATAGCGAACATCTGCTAGTTCGATATTTGCGTCTGCCGCGCACATTATTAGCCATAGTTGTGGGTTGTGCTTTGGGCGCTGCGGGCACTATTATGCAGGCATTAACCCGCAATCCCTTGGCTGATCCTGGGTTATTGGGGATTAACGCTGGGGCAATGGTAGCGATTGTTTCAGTTATTGCCTTCCTCGGTATTAAAGACGTCACCCTCTATATGTGGTTTGGCTTACTGGGCGCCGCACTTGCTGGAATTGCTGTCTATATATTGGGTGGTATTTACCGAGGATTAAATCCCATTCGTATGGTGCTATCGGGTGCGGCTTTATCGGTAGTACTAATGGCCATCACCCATATTATTACTGTGAATAGTAATGAGCAGGTGTTCGATCAATTTCGCCATTGGGTAGTAGGTTCATTGCAAGGACGTGGATTTGATGTGTTGCTTCCTATCACTGCCCTAGTGATTGTGGGCACTGTTATCGCTTTCTCTTTAACGCGCTCATTAGATATTGTGGCTTTGGGTGAAGAGCATAGTCAATCTTTGGGCATTAATCAGAAACGTATCTGGCTATTATCGGCATTAGTTATTGTTTTGCTGGCGGGTAGCGCGACGGCAGCAGTTGGGCCGATCAGTTTTCTTGGCTTAACGGCTCCGCATTTTGCGCGCCGAATTGTTGGTACTGACTATCGACGTATTCTTCCTTTTGCCATGCTTATTTCGGCGGCCATAATGCTGATGGCGGACTGCCTTGGGCGTATGATCAGTATGCCCGGCGAAATCAGCGTTGGCATAATGGTCTCCATCTTGGGTGGACCCTTTTTCATCTATTTAGCTAAACGCTTACGGGTGATTGGCCTATGAAACCGACAATCACAGGTAAAGTCTTTCGTGTGGGGCGCTACTCTTGGGTGGTCTCGCCACGTAATATTAGCGTTTTATTGATGTTATTTTTAATTATTATTGCTGTATCTATTATCTCGATCACTATCGGAAAATTTGCCATTAATTTTAGCGATATTATACAGGCGTTTTTCGAGCAGCAAAGCGGCAGTATTAGCGAAAAAATTATTCTAGATATCCGAGTCCCACGTTTATTAACGGCGTTAGCGGTTGGCGCTTCTTTGGGAATATCAGGGGCGATATTCCAATCGGTTTCACGCAATGTATTAGGATCGCCGGATATTATCGGATTTACCACAGGTGCCGCAACAGGGGCGTTATTACAGATTATTGTGTTTAATGGCGGTGTTATCGACATTGCTATTTCTGCTATTTTAGGGGGTGTTTTTACCGCCGCCGCTGTCTATTTCCTTTCACTCAATTCGGGTTCAATGACGGGTTATCGCATGATCCTAATCGGCATTGGTGTCGGCTCTATTTTAAGTGCATTTAATGGCCTTTTGCTGGTTAAAGGCAATATCGATAATGCGATGGTAGCAAACTTATGGCTAGCGGGCTCACTTAATGCGCGGACATGGCAACATGTTTATCCAACCTATATCGGCTTGATTATTATTATTCCCATTCTGTTAATACAGGCGAAAAAACTCACTTTGATGGAGATGGGGGATGATATGGCGCGTCAGTTGGGAGTTAATATCGAGCGAACTCGACTGATTATGGTGTTCAGTGCGGTTATTTTAGCCGCTTTAGCTACGGGTGCCGCCGGGCCTATTGCCTTTGTTGCGCTAGCCGCGCCTCAATTAGTTAGCCGTATGACTCACTCTCGCCAGCTACCGATAATAGGTTCTGCCTTGATGGGGGCGCTATTACTAATATTAGCTGATGTGTTAACTCAGGTTCTACCACTGAAAACGATAATGCCCGTGGGATTAATGACTGGAATTATCGGCGGTTTATATCTCGTGTGGTTATTAACCCGCAGTAAAAATATTTAAATTATAAATGTCACAATATTTTTGATCTATGATCACTTTTTAAATTGAAGTCGTGAAGAGCATTTTTCTAATAAAAATAAAATAAATAGCTAAGATAGGGATCAAGGTAATGGAAAAGATTTCTGTTTCACTTCCAAGATACACGCGAGTTGCTGCTGCATTAAATACCGTTTTAGTTGGGGCAATATTGATATCTGTACCCAATGCCTTTGCGGAGGAGCCCTCGGTAGAGAAAACGGCGCCAACGGAAAGAAAAAAATCATCACCTAGCGAAGAGCAGGATGTGATGATGGTGACCGGTGAGAAGATCAATCGGACTATTTATGATACTGGCTCCAGTGTCGCGGTTTATAATATGAAGCGTATTGAAGAGATACCCAATCCTGATGTAAATACGCTACTGCAAATGACGCCGAACGTAGTCGATAACGGTAATAGTAATGCGTTACCCGCTGTGCGTGGTGTTGATGGTTCGGGTCCGGCACAAGGCGCTAGTGCATTTTTGAGTGGCACCAGACCAAGAATTAACTACTCCATTGATGGGCGTTCATTTACCTATAATGAGCTAGGTTATGGGGCTCAATCTTTATGGGATGTGGAAAGTGTTGAAATTTTCCGTGACCCACAAAGTTATATTCAAGGACGGAATGCCATCGCCGGTGCGGTAATTGTCAAAACGCTCGATCCGACATTCGATTGGGAAAGTGCCGTAAAAGCTGGTTGGGGCGAGCAGGGCTTCCAACAAAAATCTGCGATGATTTCAGGCCCTATTTTTGATGATAGTCTGGCTTTTCGTCTCAGTGTTGATCGCCAAGACCGTGATAGCTTCGCTAATCTGACCTCTTATCAACCTGTGGGTGATCCTCGTCGAGTTGAATCGACTACGGTGCGTGCCAAGTTACTGTTTGAACCTCTTGCTGTGCCTGAGTTAATTAGCAAGCTAACCTATAACCATTTAGATAGTAGAGCGCCGCAAAATGAGGCAAGGCTGGCAGCAAGTCTTCCGGCTAATGCACCAAGTCGTTTTCGGCCGATCCTCGAACGCAAAACATCTAGTGGTATATGGGATATCTCATGGGAAGCTAGCGATAATCTTACCTTTGAGAATAAATTAATTTATACCGATTTCACCAATCATAGGCGCACAGCTAAGCCAAATCCAGCTGCGGATATTGAAGGTAAAGAGATTGAAGTAGAGCCCCTGATGCGTTTTAAAAACGAGATGGGAGATCTCAGTGGATTAATGGGCATTCGTTATTTCCACGGTAAGCAAGATGAGTTTGTTGATCTCTTTAATGGCAGCTATTTTAAAGATAAAACAGAAACTGCTTCAGCTTATGGTGTATTAACCTATGGCATTGTGCCTGAAGTGGATATGACATTTTCTGGACGTTTTGAACGAGAGCATCGTACCCGTAATGGCGGAAGTAATACCTTATCACTCGATTTTGATGAAACTTATAATACCTTTTTGCCAAAAGTTGATGTGGCATGGAAACCAATTAATAACCAGACCGTCGGATTTGCAGTGGGGCGTGGTTATAATGCGGGTGGCGCGGGTGTCACTTTAGGATCACCAATAGTAACTTACACTTATGATCCTGAATATGTCTGGAACTACAGCTTATATACGCGAAATAGTCTGCTGGATAATAAACTCGAAGTAATGACAAATCTCTTCTACAACGACTATAAGGATATGCAGTTACCTTACTATTTAGGTGAAAACTCCTCGACCATTCGTAATGCCAGTAAAGTCGAAACCTATGGGACAGAATTAAGTGCCCGTTATGTTCCTATTAATGATCTTGAATTAAACGCGAGTCTAGGTTTATTAAAAACTAAAATTAAAAGTTTCGATGGTAGTGGCAGTGAAGGGAATGAATTACCGAGAGCTCCCGCTTATAGTGCTAATTTAGGCGCTAAATATCAGATCACAGATTATATTGATATCAGCGGAAACGTTCAATTATCCGACAGCTATTACTCGCAATATGATAATAATATAAAGGGAAAAGTGGATTCATTCTGGTTTGCTAATATGCAACTCGGCTACGATTTTAAATGGGGACGAGCCACTGTATTTGCGCAAAATATCTTTGATTCAGATAAGCGTATTTTGGTACCAGATAATAATACGGATTCAGCTATTTATCAGCGACCACGAATGATAGGAACGACGTTGGAATTAAAATTCTAATCGATAATAATTCAACTATTTTGCTATCAAAATACTCAGATCTCATATGGGTGTATGGGATCTGAGTTATTTTGGATTGCGCTTCTCAATTTTGACAACATATGGTTAGCTTGTATGCCTAAAAATCGACTGGAAACACAAAATCTCTGCTTGGGTTATCCGCAAAAAACTATTTGCAATAATCTCAGTATATCGATACCCGATGGTAAGTTTTCGGTAATTATCGGGCCTAATGGCTGCGGTAAATCAACATTATTACGCAGCCTATGTCGTTTACTTAAACCCATATCAGGCCATGTCTATCTCGATAAACAGGATATACATCAAATTCCCACTAAAATACTAGCTTGCGAAATAGGTTTGTTGCCTCAAACCACTCAAGCGCCTTCCGGCATTAAAGTGGTCGATTTAGTTGCGCGAGGACGTTTCCCCCATCAACGCTTTCTGCGTCAATGGCAGCAAGAAGATCAGGATGCAGTCTCTGCGGCAATGGAAGCCACAGCTATTCTTGATCTCGCCGAGCAGACAGTAGATGACTTATCCGGTGGGCAGCGCCAGCGTGTGTGGATCGCCATGGTATTGGCGCAACAGACCCCTATCTTGTTACTTGATGAGCCTACAACTTTTCTTGATATCGCACACCAAATTGATCTACTTGAACTCTTTTGCCAATTAAATCAGCAAAAAGGGCATACGCTGGTGGCGGTTTTACATGATCTTAATCAGGCATGTCGCTATGCTGACCACTTAATTGCCATGTCAGAAGGGCAGATTATTGCCGAAGGAGCACCCGCTGAGATTATGACGACTGAGTTAGTTAAGCGCGTCTTTGATTTAGATTGCCTGATTATTCCCGATCCCATCTCAGCAACACCCCTGATTATTCCGCGAGGTCGTGCTATCAATTGATGGTTTAAAAAAGACTCAAGAGTGGCGACTGATGATTAATAGTTAAATCTATCCGTATTAATTGCTAGTATGAGTAATATTTGGCTGTTTACTATTGGCATATCTCTATTATCGTTCTTTGGGAGTTAGTATGAAACTAAGACTGGCTATCGCAGGCTTATTTATGATGAGCGCCTTTATTCTGCCCGCTGAAGCAAAAGAGTACCCATTACCAGATACCACAGCTCGCCTGATTGGTGAAAATCAAACTCACCGAGTCTCCGAGGATGGTCGTCCTCTTGAAGCGATAGCGAGTGAATATCAGGTTGGCCTATTAGCGATGTTAGAGGCCAATCCGGGCGTCGATCCCTATTTGCCTCGAGCGGGAAAAGATCTGATTATTCCAACACAGATGATACTACCAGCAACGCCACAAGAGGGCATTGTAATCAACTTGGCGGAGCTGCGCCTCTACTACTATCCTGCTGGGAGCGATGAGGTGATTGTCTATCCTATCGGCATAGGACAGCTTGGACGAGATACGCCTGAAATGGTGACCTCGATAAGCCAGTTGATTAAAGATCCCACATGGACTCCCACAGCGAATATCCGTAAAAATTATGCCAAAGAAGGAATTACCTTGCCAGCGGTGGTGGCCGCGGGTCCTGAAAATCCGATGGGATTATATGCATTACGCCTCTCTTATGGCCGTGGCGAATATTTGATCCATGGGACTAATGCGAATTTCGGTATCGGTATGCGGGTGAGCTCAGGCTGTATTCGTTTACGGCCAGATGATATTGAGTCACTGTTTAATAATGTCCCTAAAGGGACTCGAGTGCAGGTGATTGATAAGCCGATTAAGTTCTCAAAAGAGCCTGACGGTAGCTACTATATTGAGGTACATCAGCCGTTATCCAAGACAGAAACGGATGATCCACAAACCATGGAAATTCCCTTCAGCAAAGATTTTAACCAGTTCCTCGCAGATAATGAAATTGATCAGGAATTAGTTAGACAGGCGGTTGAACGACGCTCAGGTCTACCAGTACGTATTAATAAAGAGGGCACTGAAGCACAAGCGGACGCTCGACCAGAGTGGATGTATTAATCTTAGCCTGCTATAAATATTGGTTGCTGGAAATAAATGAGGACTCAATAGATGAGTCCTCATTATCTAGCACCACCCGTCTCAGATATAATCAACACTCAGCACGGGTTTGATTAATTTTATTTTTTGTAAGTAGTGACTTGGTTATCTAAACGCTGGTTAGCACGCGCAGCTTCTTGCTGAGCAGACTGAACATCAGTGCGTAGTGTTTGCACATCATTACTTAATTGATCAACTTTACCATTCAGAGATTGGACATCAGAAGAAAGTTTTTGTATTTCTGTATTAGTAGTAGTACTTGAACAACCTGCAAGCAATGCGGAAGCTAAAACGATAGAGCCTAGTAAAAGTTTAGTACGTATCATTATTTCACCCTCTAAATTAGGTTTATTTCAAAGTATTACCGTAAGTACTTCATTGATAAGTGCTAATGAATAGCATTAATCAATGTCGTTCCCTTGTATTGTAAAAACTAAAAAAATGTCAGGGAATGTATACTTACTTACTCCTCATGCTATTACTAAATGTGCCGATTAGCTAGAAATACTTTAATATCAAGGCAAGTAAAAAGTGCGGAAGTAAAATTCTGTTGACATTTTATCGCTGGATCTTAGAGAGCAATAACGATCTTATGCAGGCGTTATGGCTAAATTAAGCGCTGTTTATCTAGCGATAAGGTGCCAAGAAAGGGAAGTAAAGAGAAGGCAATAAAAAAGCCTATGAAATGACTTCATAGGCTTGAAATTGTTTAGTGTCTACTAGAGCACATGAACAGAAGAAGTATTTGTTGTACCGCTTGGCACTAATGAGCCTGAGATCAGAACAATAGCGTCGCCTTTATGGGCTAATCCACTGTTTAAGGCAGCATCTTTACCGATACGGTAGAAGTCGTCTGTTGAAGTAAATCCTTCAACCATCATAGGAATAACACCTTTCACTAATAATAGCTGACGAGCTGTCTCTTCATTGGTGGTTAGCGCTAAAATTGGTGCTGTTGGGAAGTATTTACGAACAGATTTCGCTGATTTACCACCAAATGTTGCAACAACAATTAATGGTACATCCAGTTTCTCAGACATTTCAACGGCACCGCGGCAAACAGCTTCGGTAACGCGTAATTTCTGATTAGGTTTCTGGCTATCAATGCGGCTTTCCATAATACGGTCAGTACGCTCACAGATAGTTGCCATGATAGTCACAGCTTCTACTGGGTATTTACCTTTAGCACTCTCACCAGACAGCATAACGGCATCAGTACCATCTAAGATGGCATTGGCAACGTCACCGGCTTCTGCACGAGTAGGGCGTGGGTTTTTGATCATTGAATCGAGCATTTGTGTAGCAGTGATAACGACTTTACGTGCCATAACACATTTGCTGATCATCATTTTTTGAGCGAAAATAACTTCTTCTACTGGAATTTCAACACCTAGGTCACCACGAGCAACCATGATACCGTCAGAAGCTTCGAGGATCTCATCGAAGTTATTCAGACCTTCTTGGTTTTCAATTTTAGAGATGATTTGGATATGCTCGCCGCCATGCTGTTTTAAGTGAGCACGGATCTCTTCAACGTCAGAGCGTTTACGAATAAAGGAAGCAGCGACAAAATCGACGCCTTGTTCACAACCAAAAATCAAATCTTCTTTATCTTTTTCAGCTAATGCTGGCAGACCGATAGAAACGCCTGGCAGGTTGACCCCTTTTTTCTCGCCAAGGTCACCACTATTAAGCACTTGACAGATTACGTCAGTAGCTGTGACTTTAGTCACTGTCATACCGATAAGACCATCATCGACTAATACGGTATCACCAACTTTAAGGTCAGCAGAGAGTCCCGCATAGGTAACGGCAACGCGATCTTTGTTACCAATCACTGAAGTATCAGTAGTAAATGTAAATTCTTGGCCGGCAACTAATGCAACGTCATTACCGCCTTCCAGTTTCATTGTCCGAATTTCAGGACCTTTAGTATCGAGTAAAATTGCAGCTTGCTTACCTGTTTTCGCGCAGATGGCACGGAGATTTTTGATCCGTTGGCCGTGCTCTTCGAAATCACCATGAGAAAAGTTGAGACGCATGACATTCATACCTGCGTCTAGGAGTTGACTTAATTTTTCTTCTGACTCGGTTTTTGGACCGATAGTACAAACAATTTTAGTTTTTTTCATGAGAGTCTATCTAAAGGTTGATAAAGGAAAATATTCTGCTACCCCGGATTAAATCTTGAAGCTACGCGTTCGCTGTGGTTGCGCAACTTACTTCATTAATCATAGGCCACAGTCTGGTGTTTTACGGGCTTTTTTAGTGATCAATATCACACATATAAATTATTAATTATCATTTTGCGCGTTAATCATATCACTAACTAGCTGATTATTCTTTGTTGAAACCATTCAGCGAAATTAATTTATATTATAGACACTAATTTCTGTGAGTAAAATCAAATTTTAAACAAAATAATTTAAAAAATGTTTATTATCAATAAAATGGTTAATAAATAATAGGTTAAGCACTAATTGTGTTGCGCAAGATAATAATGATTATTTTATCGCTTAAAATTTGCACTATAAATTGAGATAAGAATTTTAGTCTAGTGAGAAGAGGGTGTTTAAGTAATAAGCTTAAATAAAAAGAGTTATTTATAATAACAGAGAATTTGAGTTTACAACAAGAATGGTGCGTCCGAGTAGACTCGAACTACCGACCCCCACCATGTCAAGGTGGTGCTCTAACCAACTGAGCTACGGACGCATTATAGAGAATTGTTGTTGTCATTAAAATGGTGCGTCCGAGTAGACTCGAACTACCGACCCCCACCATGTCAAGGTGGTGCTCTAACCAACTGAGCTACGGACGCATATCTAAAACTTCTAGGTGACAACGGGGACGAATATTAACGTTCTGTTGGCTTTCTGGCAAGAGGAAAAATGTAATTTCATGCTCGATTGCTGGTATTTAAAGCATCTTGTTGAAAAAACATCATTCCTTGCCAGAAACTGGTTACTTAATCAGCATTAATGTGCGGCGCGTAGAAGCGTGACTGCATCGGGTTGACGATGTATCCATCTGATCCTAGCTGCCATCATAATAGCTGCGGCGCTCAATCCGATAATAAAGCCGATCCAGAAACCTTCAGGTCCCATATAAGGCACAACATAATCGGTTAACCCGAGGATATAGCCACTGGGTAAGCCTAAAATCCAGTATGCGGTGAAGGTAATAAAGAAGATAGAACGGGTATCTTTATAACCACGCAGAATACCGGCGCCGATAACTTGCACTGAGTCAGATAATTGATAAATGGCCGCAAATAACATCAGATGTGAGGCTAAAATGATTACCTCTGGATCATCGTTATACATCATGGCAATTGGTTCTCTCAGCAGCGCGGTAAATAGGGCTGTCAGAGTGGCGAGCATCAATCCAACCACTAAGCTGGTATGTGACGCCACCTTTGCTGCTGCAACGGATTGTCGTCCCAAACTATAACCAATACGTATGGTTGCGGCTATTCCTAAGGAGATAGGGAACATAAACATCAATGAACTGAAGTTCAGCGCGACCTGATGACCAGCAACCGCATTCACGCCCAGCGGCATAACTAGCAGAGCCACAATAGCAAATAGGGTAACTTCAAAGAACAAGGCTAATCCAATCGGCAGTCCCAGTTGGAAAATACGTTTAAGGATCAGATAGTCTGGACCGACAAAACGTTTTGTCGGTCGAATATCACGCTGCGAGCTCGACTTCTTCACATAACGACGAATTAATAGCAGCATACCCCAATAGGTCGCGGCAGTAGCAACACCACAACCCACACCACCGAGGGCAGGGGCACCAAAATGGCCGAAGATAAAGATATAGTTAACTGGGATATTGATCAGTAATCCCATAAAACCAATGATCATTCCCGGTTTAGTTTTGGACAAGCCTTCACATTGACTGCGATAAACCTGATAAAAAAGATAACCCGGTGCACCCCACATAATCGCATGGGTAAAACGAATCGCCTTATCTGCTAGCTCGGGATCAACATTGGGCATGTTATTGATCACCAATTGGCTATTATAGAGAACAAAAATCACCAAAATGGATAAGAAAAATGCCATCCATAAACCTTGTTGGATTTGATTTCCCACCAGTTTACGTTGACCCGATCCATTCATTTGAGCAACAACAGGGGTCAATGCCATTAAGAGGCCATGACCAAATAAAATAGTAGGTAACCAAATAGATATTCCGACGGCGACCGCTGACATCTCTAGTTTGCTCACACTACCAGCCATAATAGTGTCAACAAAGCCCATTGCAGTTTGCGAAAATTGGGCAAGGATGATCGGAATTCCTAGAACCAGCAAACTACGCGCTTCTTTTAAATACTTCTGCACGCATACACCTTTAAATTAATATTTTAGCGGGAAAATAAAGACAATGAATTATGATAAATCAAGTGCTTAATATAACCGCTCATTCTATCTGTTTTATCAATCTTAGCCAATAAAGATAGTTCATATTTATTGTTTATTTAAATTGTCGATCTCGGTCGATGTTAGGTAGACTATGTTTATTGATTCGCAACATTGAGAGACATTATGTTCACTGGCATCGTTCAAGGGAAAGCTCTAATAACTGAAATTATCGAAAAGCCCAATTTTCGGACTCATGTGATGCAATTTCCAGCTGAATTATTGGCTGGATTAGAAACAGGCGCATCAGTGGCACATAATGGATGTTGCCTGACGGTCACTAAGATTGAAGGGGATAAAATCAGTTTTGATCTGGTTAAAGAGACGCTAAGATTAACTAACTTAGGTAATTTAACGGTGGGTGCTGCTGTGAATATCGAACGAGCGGCTAAATATGGCGATGAAATTGGCGGGCACATTGTTTCAGGACATGTGATAACCACGGCAGAGATCGCCAAGATATTCACTTCTGAGAATAATCATCAAATTTGGTTCTCTATTTATAATAAAGCGCTGATGAAGTATATCTTGCATAAAGGCTTTGTGGCGATTGATGGGATCAGCTTAACCATTGGTGATGTGATTAATAATCGCTTTTGTGTGCATCTGATCCCAGAAACCTTAGAAAGAACTACCTTAGGTCAGAAGCGATTGGGTGATACGGTCAATATTGAAATTGATCCACAAACACAGGCAATTGTTGAGACGGTTGAGCGAGTTTTAGCGCAAAAACAGCAAGAAAAATTAGTTGAAGAGCATGAAGAGAATAAAGAAGATTAACGATTTTTTTATTCTCTAGTACAAATAGCAGAACGCCTCTTCTTTGTTGGATATAGAGAAGAGGCGTTCTATTTTATGGGATAAAATGACAAGGCTATTCGGTTGTTAATTCATCTTTATGCAGTGCTGGCTTAGTTGCAGTTTTTTTATACTGCATCACATAACCAATAATCATTGGAATAATACTTCCCGCCATTACACTTGTGGTCGCTATCAGTGGATTCTGCGCTAGCGCAGAGACTAACAAGCTCGCTAAAAAGCATAAGCCAAGTTGTAATGAATTCTGTAATGCCGCTGCTTTACCACTAGCTTCAGGGAATGCACCTAAGGCTTTCGCCACAACGATGGGATAGGAAGCCCCGTTCATTGCCGCCATAAAACAGAATGGGATCATGATAACCAGTAAGCTTGGTGTCATATACAGTGAGATCACGAATAGGATAAACATACTTACCGCATAGCCTATTAATAGCAGAGGTAATAAGCGCTCACCCTTGATCTTGGCTAATAGAAAACGACAACCATAACCACCAACAATAAAGGCGATAGTTTGTGGGATATAGCTCAAACCTATATCCGCAGGGTTATAACCCATATCACGTAAGATAAAAGGTGAGCCTGTTAACCAAGCAAAGAAACCCGCGCTACAAGACGCATAAACCAGCACATTACCACTAAAAACAGGTGATTTAAGGATCTTAAAGAAACTGGTTTTCTGTTTTTCGACCGCATCATGTGGTTGAGACTGAACTTTTCTCAACAGCAATGTCGGAATTAAAAGTAACAGTGTTACTGTCATCAAAATTAGGAAGATATACTGCCAATTTCCGTGTTCTAACTCGAGAACCCAAGCACCAAGCAGTGGTGCTAATGCAGGTGAGAGAGCCACTAATGGCATAATAGAGGCAAATACTTTTTGCGCTTGTGTTGGTTCATAACGATCGATAACCAAAGCTTGCCATAACACGGCAGCCGCACAGACTCCCAGAGCTTGTAAGAAACGCAAAACAAGTAACTGAGTCGCGTCTGTCACCCAGATAGTGGCTAAGCAGCTCAAGGCAAATAGGGATAAACCGAAAATAAGTACAGGTTTACGGCCTAATTTATCGGAAAGCGGTCCCCATAGCAGTTGCCCAAAAGCAAACCCCGCCAAGAAGATACTGAGTGAAGCTGTGATAGCTCCTTCAGTGGTATGAAGCGAAATTTGCATGGCGCCAAAAGCGGGTAAATACATATCGATGGCCAAGTATCCCAACATGCTGAGGCCAGCGAGATAAAAAAGAAATCCTGATGAATTTTGTACTGCGTTTTTGTTCATTATATTAATCTTATGTAAAATTTAAAGAAATCTTAACAGAACCCCATTGTAGCCCCTGTCAATTTTCGTTGTAAAACGGTAATATTTGCACATTGCTATGAAAATATTTGAAGGGACTATTATGTGGTCAGCTTATTCCTTAGAAGTGATAGATGCAGTTGCCCGAACGGGAAGCTTCAGCGCTGCGGCAATTGAGCTCCATAGGGTGCCTTCAGCGATAAGCTATACGGTTAAACAACTCGAGCATTGGCTGGCAGTTCCCCTGTTTGAACGACGCCATAGAGATGTCGAATTAACTGAAGCTGGGGTCATTTTCATTAAAGAAATTCGATCTGTTATCAAAAAAATGGATGATACCCGACATCACTGCCAACAAGTGGCCAATGGCTGGCGGGGACAGTTGAGTATCGCGGTCGATCGTATTGTAAAGCCCGAGCGCACCAATCGACTGATACTGGATTTCTATCGCCACTTTCCCGATATTGAGTTGTATATCTACCCCGAAGTGTTTAATGGGGTATGGGATGCACTGGCCGATGGGCGTGTTGATGTAGCCATTGGCGCCACTCGTGCTTCCCCAGTGGGTGAAAGATATAGCTTTCGCGATATGGGTTTTATGCCATGGCGCTGTGTAGTCAAGCGAGATCATCCACTGACTAAAATCCAAGGTTCTCTATTAGATGATCAACTTCGACCCTATCCCAGCTTATGTCTAGAGGATACCTCACGCAACTTGCCTAAGCGGGACACTTGGGCGCTGGATAATCAACGTCGCCTTATGGTACCTAATTGGGATAATGGGCTCTCTTGTCTGCTTGAGGGGCTATGTGTAGGTATGATCCCCGAGCATAGGGCGTTAGAATTATGTGAACGCGGTGAATTGGTCTCTTTAAATTTAGCTCAACCATTTCCTGATAGCCCATGCTGTCTGACTTGGGTTGAGCATAATGAGTCACCCGCATTAAGTTGGTTGCTTGATTATCTGGGTGATAATGAAACACTTAATGCTGAGTGGTTAAGATAAGCGATTAACGACGGTAATCAATATAGGGACCATCAGCAACGGAACGACGCTCCACAAGGCGAGGATGTACCTCAATAGTTTGGGCATCTTCGCGTTTATTCACAATGCGATCGAGTAACATTGAGAAAGCCATTTGGCCTAAACGTTCTTTAGGTTGATGGATAGTGGTAAGGGCTGGCGTATAGTAGCGTGCATTGCGCACATTATCGTAGCCAATAATGGAAATATCCTGCGGAACTCGCAGACCCATCTCATCGGCGGCACAAATTGCACCCATGGCCATTACATCACCACCGCAGAATACCGCAGTCGGGCGCTGCTTATTATTCAGTATTTGGCACATGGCGCTATAACCGGAACCCGGCTCAAAATCCCCTTGTACTAGCCACTCTTCCCGTAGCGGGATCTTTGCCTCTTCCATCGCTTTTTTAAAGCCATTCAAGCGACCAATACCCGTATTGCGTTCCAGTGGACCAGGAATAATACCTAAATCACGATGGCCGCGATCAATCAGATAACGACCTGCAAGATAACCACCGTGAAACGCATTATCGATAATAGTATCGGTAAAATCACCTCGGGATTCACCCCAATCCATTACTACCATAGGAATATTGCGATACTCGGCTAACATACTGATCAGATGGTCAGGATATTCAGAACACATCACTAATAAGCCATCAACGCGTTTCTGCGCCAACATTTGCAGATATGCCGTTTGCTTACCTGAATCGTTATGAGAGTTACACAGGATCAGTGTATAGCCTTTTTCATAACAACTATATTCAACAGATTCAATTACTTCAGCGAAATAGGGCGCTTCACTTGATGTGGCGAGCAGACCAATTGACTTGGTATGATTAACTTTCAGACTTCTCGCTACTGCACTGGGTGAATAGTTGAGTTCCTTAATAGCTAGCCAGACCGCTGCTTTGGTATCTTCAGCGACAAAACGTGTTTTATTAATAACATGGGATACGGTTGTGGTAGAGACGCCTGCGCGTTTGGCCACATCTTTAATCGTTGCCATGATAGAAAAGTACTCCTGACCTATGCTTGGTCTTATAATGTGTTTTTGGTAAAAGTTGCCAGTATATTGAGGCAAAGCGCGTTAACTGACAATAATTTAGCGAGTTGCTGAGGATTTTGTCTGATCTAGCGCAAAAACGAAAGCGATAATTGATGCTATAACTTATGATACAGGTTATGGTTTTAAATAATGACTCTGACATAATATTTAGTAATAGATCAAATATAGCCTTTTGTGACCATTTGACGGTCGATTATTATTTTAGCTGAGAGGAACTCATGGATACAGATCTGAAATTTGGAATAGGTGCAGCAGTTGGTTCGTTAGCAATGATAATTTTATTCTCGGTCTTTCTTTTCTGATTGAAGATAGATGGATAACACTGAATTTTGAAGCAAAGGGCGAGATGCTTATCTCGCCACTTGTACTGATGAATATTAATTAGAAACTTATGCCATCAAGCAAGATTTTCTGCAACAAATTTCCAATTGACCAGCGCCCAGAAATGGTCTAGATATTGTGGGCGAGCATTACGATAATCGATATAATAAGCATGTTCCCATACATCAACGGTCAGCAGAGCTTTATCTTCGCCTGATACTGGCGTTGCCGCATTTGACGTATTAACAATCGCCAAACTACCATCTGTTTTCTTCACTAACCAAGTCCAGCCAGCACCAAAGTTTTTGATCGCTGAATCGGTGAATTTTTGTTTAAATTCAGCGAAAGAGCCAAATGCTTTATTGATAGCTTCAGCCACTTGACCTGTCGGTTCGCCACCTGCGTTCGGGGCTAAACAGTGCCAATAAAAGATGTGGTTCCAAACTTGAGCCGCATTATTAAAAACACCACCTTCAGATGTTTTGATAATATCTTCCAGTGATTTACCTTCAAAATCAGTCCCTTTGACTAAATTATTCAGGTTAACAACATAGGCATTATGGTGCTTGCCATAGTGGTACTCGAGCGTTTCAGCAGAGATGTGTGGCTCAAGTGCATTTTTTGCATAAGGTAGTGCGGGTAATTCAAATGACATTGCATACTCCTTGCTAACTATTTTGTTGTTCTGGTTGTAACTTCAGTGTTTTTTAGCTCTCAATAAAGAGCGCCATGGGTTTTTTGCTCATAAACAGAGCGATAAAAAAAGTTGTTTCAGAAAGCTTGGCGCAGTTTAACTGCTCTATTTTGTTATAAATCATATCGCTAATAGCAGTATATTTCACGTTGTTTAACACTTTTATTGCTAATGGAAAGGTTTGTTGTTTCCCATTAATGATTAATGGATTCATTAAATTAATCATTAAGTCATAACAGAGAAAAATAAATCGGTAAAAATCACTGAAAATCCATTAGGTTAGGCTGATTGATATACAGAAAGTGCGTGCTAGAGTGGCTTTGTGGGATAAAGATCCCTTTTTTAAAAAGCTAATGTTATAGTAATGTGTCGCTAGTAACAGAATGCTATAATCTATATCGCATAATGCCTTGTTGCGGATTTAGCACAATTAACTAATTTTAAGGCTTTGAGAAGAGTGATAAGCAGCACTAATATCTGAAACTCAAGGTGAATCTCTGGGCTGATAGGTCAGCACCCATTAGTTTTAAGGAAGTAAGAATGACAACTATTGAAAAAATCGAGCGCCAAATTAAAGATAATCCTATTTTACTTTATATGAAAGGCTCTCCGAAACTTCCAAGCTGCGGATTTTCCGCACAAACGGTTCAAGCATTATCAGCATGTGGTGAGCGCTTTGCCTATGTGGATATCTTACAGAATCCAGATATTCGTGCAGAACTGCCAAAATATGCAAACTGGCCAACCTTTCCCCAATTATGGGTAGATGGTGAGTTAGTGGGTGGTTGTGACATTGTGATGGAAATGCATCAACGTGGCGAATTAGCTAAATTGATCAAAGAGACAGCTGACAAATATCGCCCTGCTGATGAAGCAAACGCCGAATAGTCACACAATCTAATTTGGCGTTAAATCGCTAAGATAATCGGCTTCAGATAACTATTTGAAGCCGATTTTTTTATGCCTAAAAATGGCATATTGACGCTAAGGAGTTCCTAGGCGTGCGGTATCATTCGATAGGAAGTGGCCAGCCACCCAGTTTTTTCCATTTATTGACGATTTCACAGAACAACAGGGCGGTTCTATCGGTATCGTATAAGGCGCCATGAGCTTGTTTGCCATCAAAGGGAATACCCGCAGTGGTACAAGCTTTGGCTAAAATAGTTTGGCCAAAAACCAGACCGCTAAGCGCTGCTGTATCAAATGTAGCAAAAGGATGGAATGGATTACGTTTTAGGCTTGCACGTGCTGCGGCCGACATCACAAAGTTATGATCAAAAGTTGCATTATGCGCAACAATAATAGCACGCTGACAATCGGTATTTTTCATTCCTTTGCGAACCATTTTAAAAATGGCGTGTAGTGCCTCATACTCACTAACGGCACCTCTGAGTGGATTCGTTGGATCTATCCCAGTAAACGCAAGAGCAGCAGGCTCCAGATTCGCACCTTCAAAAGGGGTAACGTGGAAATGCAATGTTTCGTCTGTTTTCAGCCAACCTTCGTTATCCATCTTTAATGTGATCGCGGCGATCTCAAGTAGTGCATCTGTTTTAGGATTAAAGCCTCCCGTTTCAACATCGATAACGACAGGATAGTAACCCCTAAACCGATTCACCAGAGCATTTGTATTATTTTTATTAGACATTATAGTTTCATTTAAATTTTCGGAGTTAATCCATATTATGCCAAAATTAGCATAAATTTGCAGGTAGGAAGAGAGATAAACTCACAGAAAAATCGGAGATTTATCCAATTTTCTGTGAGGAAAAGTGATTAAGTTAAATATTTTACTTAATTGCCAAGTGCGCTGCTGGCACTTTTATTTTCAATCAACTCGATCTTATAACCATCTGGATCTTCAACAAAGGCAATAATGGTTGAGCCTCCTTTAACGGGACCAGCCTCACGGGTGACATTACCACCAGCGTTGCGAATATCTTCACAAGTTTGAGCAACATCATCTACGCCTAGCGCAATATGTCCATAGGCAGTGCCCATCTCATAATGATCAACGCCCCAGTTATAGGTAAGTTCGATCACTGCACCTTGACTTTCATCACTGTAGCCCACAAAAGCGAGAGAATATTTATATTCTGTATTTTCACTGGTTCGTAGTAGGCGCATTCCTAGTACTTTGGTATAAAAATCAACTGAACGTTGCATATCACCAACACGTAACATGGTATGAAGTAAGCGCATATTAGCCTCTTTTAATATTGAACAATGAATTTTAAATTAACCTATCCCTTAATATAACCCTTACACAGATATTATGACAATTAATATAGTTTATATTTTAAGCATACAAAGCCTATAATTAAAGTAAGGGGTTATTTTAATGAATAAGGATGGGCTAATGACTGAGCAACTTGAATTTTTCGAAATTAGTAGTCCATGTCGAGGGCTGTGTCAAACTAATGAAAATGGTTATTGTCTCGGTTGTTATCGCTCAAGAGATGAACGTTTTAATTGGCTAAATTACAATGACTCACAAAAAAAAGAGGTGTTACGTCTTTGTCAGCAGCGTTATACCCGACTGAGTCGTAAAAAACAAAGTGAGGATAATATTGAGCCACAACAACAAGAATTATTTGATTAATAGCAAGCTAACTATTAATTAAATAGTTAGCTAATTATTTTAATTTGAATTTATAATTAAACTTATTTGTAATTTATTCAAAAAAAGTATAGAAAAACCATTTATTTAAAATAAGCCAAATGATTTTAAGACTAACTGTATTTCTTTGTTTTTTCATGGGTTTTATTTAAACTTAATCAATTTATGTAAATTTTAAATAATATTAATGTAAAAATAAATAGATTTGAATATAAAGTAAGGATATTCTTAATACATTATGAGTCTGGGTGATTATTGACCATTGATAAAATAAATATAAACATCGATATAATAATTATTGATTTAGCTTCCAATAATCATCAAGTCTTAATTCGATAAGTTAATAGCTATTATAAATAGGCAGGTTTTATTTTTATTGATTTTTTTATCACCGAGATAAAACAAATGTTTATATAGGCTATTGTAACGGCTTTTCTATATATGAGTTAAAGACAGAGTTATTCTATTTGAAGGAGGGAAAATTGGAATCGAAAATAGGAACTGATCTGGCTCGCTTGGTACGTATATGGCGTGCTCTGATTGATCATCGGTTGAAACCGTTAAAGTTAACACAGACGCATTGGGTGACCTTGCATAATATCAGTCAATTACCGCCCGACCAATCACAAATTCAACTAGCTAAAGCGATAGGAATAGAACAACCATCATTGGTAAGAACGTTAGATCAATTAGAGGAAAAAAAACTGATTACTCGCCATACCTGTGCTAATGATCGAAGGGCAAAACGGATAAAATTAACTGACGAATCAGCACCTTTTATTAGGCAAGTTGATGATGTTATCCGCTGTACTAGAGATGAAATTTTAGGAGGAATAAGTGACGAAGAATTAAATGTACTCTCATCGTTAATATTAAAGTTAGAAAAAAACATCATTCACTTGCAGAATAATTAGACATAATAACCTGATATAGCATAACTAAATTGTTATATTTCATGATGTAATTATACTTACCACGCATATAGTTTTCCCCATATATGCTTCAAAAAGTATATAGTTACAAGCAATCATTGTGTATGCGAAATATTATATACAATAATATTAATTAGCGTGCATATAATATATTGGCATGCACTTTGATTGCGACAAAAATTTAAATATATAATTGATTTTTTAATTAGATACTATTAATCCCAATGATTATGTTGGTGACAAAATACACTAAGTTATCAATGAGTGTGGATTATAATAATTTCAGTCGAAAGGAATTAATAAAGTTACTTATAGGATAATACAGGTTAAAAAAATCATGCGATTTAAATTAAATGAAAAAAATAATAAAATAATTATTGGTGTGTTAATTGTTTTGAAAATATTTATTGGTACATTTAGTCTAGTGAGAGGTTGATATCGTTAGCGAGTCATGGCTCATATAATGATAGATATAAAGAATAAAAATAGAATCAATATAAATTAAATCGATATTGTTTGTTGCACAGGCCTCTAAATTGGAATAATTGATAATTCAGATAGGGACAGTAAAATGTTATTGGATTAGGGTAAAATCACTCACCTGCAGCAAAACAGTGCAGGTGAGTATACTAGCTTATCAGCGCGGTGAAACTGTCACTGAGCCGCCACTGTTAGCAATCATCACACGTTGGTTAACAGAGAAAGTGTTAGGATCTTCTTTCTGAACAACGACAATATTCTTACCACTATCTAGGCGAATTTCTAACTGTACACCTTTAGTTTTATTCAGTGTACCTTCGACACCTTGGCCAGCCAAACCACCAAGAATAGCACCTGTTGCAGTGGTCAGTGTTTTACCTGTTCCACCACCAATTGTGTTACCCAGCAAGCCGCCTAATACCGCACCGCCGATAGCACCTAGTACATTTTCATCATTACCAGCTTGAATATTGATTGGACGTACATTCAGCACAGTACCATAAGTGACAGTCTGTACCTGCTTAGCTTGATTAGCAGAATAAGTATCACCTGCAAGTGTGCTTGTATTTGCACATCCAGCAAGAGTAGTTACTGCAACCACACCAATGAGAACTTGCTTAAGCATAAAAACTCCTTTTTTGACGTCACGACAAGCGGTATGGACCACGCTATACGCGATTGTCATATCGTACAAAGTCAATAGACTAAATGGTTTGTTAAAGTATCAATTGTGATCTAAATGTAACCTAAACACTAGGAAAAATTTCTTAAATAGTAAAATAATATTTTTTGATACTTTTGTGAATTAGTTTACATTCTACAGCATTTATTATCTTTTTCTATCGATAGCTATTCCTTTGAAAATAAAGAGCTCTATAGTGGTAGGCATATCTAATCCATTAAGGAAAAATATCATGTTGAAGTCTGGCCGTTATATCGGCGTTATGTCAGGCACTAGCTTAGACGGCGTTGATGTTGTTCTCGCAGCAATTAGTGATCAAATGGTGGCTCAACAGGCGAGTATTTCCTTACCGTTTCCGCTTGAGCTTAAAAATCGAATTTTGAATATTTGTCAGGGACAGATGACCACATTATCGGAAATCGGCAAAATTGATTACGAGTTGGGCACTCTGTACGCAGATTCGGTCAATCATCTGTTGCTCTCGTCAGGATTAACCGCCAATCATATTATTGCTATTGGTTGCCATGGGCAGACAGTGTGGCACGAACCAGAGGGAGAAAAACCTTTTACCATGCAACTGGGCGATAATAACAGGGTCGCGGCATTAACGGGGATCACTACGATAGGGGACTTTCGTCGTCGTGATATGGCTTATGGTGGTCAAGGAGCACCTTTAGTACCTGCATTTCATCTCGCCGTGCTAGGACATCCAGCAGAAAAACGCATAGTGTTGAATATCGGTGGTATTGCGAATTTAACGGCACTATTTCCCGGCGCAATAGTAAAAGGATACGACACAGGCCCAGGCAATATGTTGATGGATACATGGATGTGGCGCCATAAGCAGAAAGCCTTTGATGAAGATGGGCTTTGGGCTCAAGAGGGGCAAGTGCATAGCGGATTACTTGGCAGTATGCTGTTAGATCCCTATTTCTTACGCTCTTCGCCGAAAAGTACGGGCCGTGAATATTTTAATATGCAGTGGTTAGAAAACCAGCTTGCCGCTTATCCTGATGTTTCACCAATAGACGTTCAAGCCACCTTACTTGAATTAACCGTTGCTTCAGTTGCCCAACAAGTATTACTTTGTGGGGGTTGCGAGCGTTTAATTGTTTGCGGTGGTGGTGCTCATAATACTCATTTGATGAAACGCCTATCCATGCGCTTACCGGGTGTTGAGGTGTCAAGTAGCGATAAGTTCGGTTTAAGTGGTGATGATCTTGAAGCCTTAGCTTTTGCTTGGCTAGCAGCAAGAACCGTTGCGGGCTTGCCGGGTAATCTTGCCTCAGTCACTGGTGCTTCACAAGAGACTGTTTTGGGTGCTATATATCCAATAAATAGATATACCGATTAATAAAGGAAACGAGTTGATGACTGAACAACATCAAGTGGATCTCACCGAGCTACGACGGGAATATACTCAGGGCGGTTTGAGACGTAAAGATCTGACCGCCGAGCCATTAGCACTATTTGAGCACTGGCTAAATCAAGCCTGTGAAGCCAAACTCAGTGACCCAACGGCTATGTGTGTTGCCACAGTTGATGAAACAGGGCAACCTTTTCAACGCATCGTATTACTTAAACACTTTGATGAGAAAGGGTTGGTTTTTTATACTAATCTTGGCAGTCGCAAAGCTTTGCAACTGGCTCATAACAGTAAAATTAGTTTGCATTTTCCTTGGCATCCACTCGAGCGACAAGTGAGCTTTTTGGGCGTTGCTGAGAAGCTCTCTACTTTTGAAGTGGTGAAATATTTTCATAGCCGGCCTAAAGAGAGCCAGATTGCCGCCATGGCTTCGCCTCAATCATCTCGCATATCCGCACGGGGAATTTTGGAAGGCAAATTTTTAGAATTAAAGCAAAAATTTAAAAATGGTGAGGTGCCTTTACCTAGCTTTTGGGGCGGCTATCGCGTGGCCTTTCATAGCGTAGAATTCTGGCAGGGCGGATCGAATCGATTACACGATCGTTTCCTCTACCAAAAAGAGGCTGATGGCTGGAAAATTGATCGCCTTGCGCCCTAGTAAATAAATGATTTTTTAGCTGGCACTTAGCAGTCGTGCGCTTTATGCTATAGGTTCGCTTACGAAAACTGACATGTTCAGTCATACCCTAATATATAGACAAAATACAACTGATGGAGTCATTGATGTCTAGCATTAACCTGATAAAACAATTGCAAGAGCGGGGCCTTGTTGCCCAGGTCACGGATGAGGATGCGTTAGCAGAGAGGCTGGCGCAAGGCCCTATCTCTCTCTATTGTGGCTTCGATCCGACTGCCGACAGCTTGCACTTGGGACATCTGGTTCCCTTACTGTGTTTAAAACGATTTCAACTCGCTGGGCATAAACCAGTAGCTTTGGTCGGCGGTGCAACGGGACTCATTGGTGATCCTAGCTTCAAGGCGACTGAACGTAAATTAAATACGTCAGATACGGTACAAGAGTGGGTAGATAAGATCCGTAATCAAGTCTCTCCTTTCTTAGATTTTGATTGTGGTAAAAACAGTGCATCTCTGGCCAATAACTATGATTGGTTTGGTAAGATGGATGTACTGACTTTCCTGCGTGATATTGGTAAACACTTCTCTGTTAACCAGATGATCAGCAAAGAAGCGGTGAAGCAACGTCTTAATCGTGATGATGTAGGTATCTCTTTTACCGAATTCGCTTATAACTTGCTGCAGGCTTATGACTTCGCCAATCTAAATTCAGAACATGGTGTTGAACTGCAAATTGGTGGCTCTGATCAATGGGGTAATATTACTTCAGGTATTGATTTGACACGTCGTTTTAACCAGAAACAAGTTTTTGGTATGACAGTCCCGCTGATCACGAAAGCAGATGGCACTAAGTTCGGTAAAACAGAAGGTGGCGCAGTCTGGTTAGATCCGAAGAAAACCAGTCCGTACAAATTCTATCAATTCTGGATTAATACCGCTGATGCCGATGCATATCGCTTCTTAAAATTCTTCACCTTTATGGAGTTGGAAGAAATCGCTGCATTAGAAGAAGAAGATAAAAACAGCGGTAAAGCGCCTAGAGCCCAATATATCTTAGCTGAAAAAGTGACAGAGTTGGTTCATGGTGCACAAGGTTTAGCCGCAGCAAGACGTATCACGGATAGCTTATTCTCTGGAGCTGTTGCTGATCTGACCGAAGCTGATATTGAACAGCTGGCGCAAGACGGTATGCCAACGATTGAATTAACCGAAGGTGCTGATCTTCAACAAGCATTAGTAGATGCACAATTGGTTCCATCTCGTGGCCAAGCGCGCACAACCATTAGCTCAAATGCGGTGTCAATCAATGGCCAAAAGCAAGCTGAGCCTATGTATGTCTTTAGCGCTGAAGATCGTCTGTTTAATCGTTTTACCCTGTTCCGCCGAGGTAAAAAGAACGACTGTTTAATTATCTGGAAATAATTGAGTTTATACTCTGAAATGCAAGCCCTGATAGAGATTGACTCTTTTCAGGGCTTGTTAACGATCAATATAGCTAGCTATATTGAGAGGGCTATTTTTATTCCCATACTTACCCTATTAGGCATCACATGAAAAATATTTTATCAATTCAATCTCATGTTGTATTTGGACATGCTGGAAATAGCGCGGCTGTTTTTCCTATGTGTCGTATGGGGGCAAATGTTTGGCCGCTAAATACTGTGCAATTTTCTAATCATACACAGTATCCGCAATGGACAGGCATGGTGTTTCCTGCGCAGCATTTGACTGATATCGCTAAAGGGTTGGCTGATATCAATAAATTGTCCCAATGTGATGCGGTACTGAGTGGGTATATTGGCTCAGCAGAGCAGGGAAAAGCGATCTTAGATATTGTCAAACAAGTTAAACAGGCAAATCCAAACGCGGTCTATTTTTGTGATCCTGTGATGGGGCATCCAGAAAAGGGTTGTATTGTTGCACCCGGTGTTGCTGAGTTCTTTTGTGAACAAGCGCTAGCCGTCAGTGATATGATCGCACCTAATATTCTTGAGCTTGAAACACTGGTGGGCTATTCGATTGAAACCGTTGAACAGGCGATTGATGCCTCTCGTTCATTGTGTAAAAAAGGCCCTAAAGTGGTGTTAGTTAAACACTTAAATCGAGCTGGTTACCGTGCCGATAAATTTGAGATGATCTTAGTCACAGCTGAACATAGTTGGCATGTTAGTCGTCCATTGGTAGATTTTGGTGAAAAGCAGCCTGTGGGTGTCGGTGATCTAACCAGCGGATTGATGTTAGTGAATTTACTCAAAGGTCTAGAGCTATCAAAGGCATTAGAACATGTTGCCGCTGCTGCTTATGAAGTCATGTTGCAAACAAAGTTAATGAATGAGTATGAACTTCAATTGGTTGCTTCACAAAATAAAATGGTTAATCCAGAGCATCATTTCTGCGCTACTATGATTGATTAACCTGAATTGATAATTCTCCAGGCTAAATGACCTGGAGAATATAATGAATAATTAAATTAAACCTTCTGTTTCTAACGCCTCTAGCACTTTAGGTCGTTTGGCTATTTTGACTAAATAAGATTGCAAGTGTGTTAAATCAGCAATATCAACATTAACTACTTTTGCCCAACGACTTACCGTAAATAAATAAGCATCTGCTACGGAAAAGCTATCGCCTGAAATAAATGCGTGTTTCGTTAATAACTGATCAATATATTGGAATTTATTGACTAAAATTTGACGCAAATATTTTTTATGATCATCTGAAATTGCCGATGAAAAGAGTGGGCCAAAATTCTTGTGTAATTCAGTTGCAATATAATTAAGCATCTCAAGTTGATGATAGCGCTGCATTGCGCCTTGGCGTGCTATCAGTTTACGATCTAAGTTTTGATCGGCAAGGTATTGAAGAATAATTGCCGTTTCTGTGAGCTTCTCCCCACTATCAGTGATCAATAAGGGAACTTGGCCTTTAGGGTTAATGGTATAAAAATCAATACCTTGTTCGGTTTTTTTTGTTGTTATATCAACTTTCTCAATGGTAAAGTCGAGAGCCACTTCACGTAAAATAATATGAGCAGATAGAGAGCATGCACCGGGATAATAATATAATTTCATCACAGAACCCCTTTATGATTGATATGATTCACATAGAGTATCATTATTAAATATGATTGCTATGTGCAAACCTAGAATATCATCGTAAATATTATCGTCATATAAATTTTTTTATACGTAGTCGAATTGATTTTAAAATAAATTATTAACAATAAATGCTTAGGCTAATTAATTTATATTAGCTTAAATTAATTTATTAGCAGGGTAATTTTATGATCAGTAAAATTAATTAACACTAAGTTTATATTATTAATTGGCAAAGGCGTCAGAAGTTATCTTGACGCCAAGCTTCAATTGATAAGGGCTCGCCAAAATGACTCTCAATCAGTTTCCGCGTGACATCATGTAGTGGCGCTGCAAGCACCTCCGCCGTATGGCCACGTTCGACAACTTCACCCTTGTCCATAACCAGCACATCATCACTAATGTGTTTCATCATACCTAGGTGCTGAGTTACATAAATATAGGAGATACCCTGCTTTTCTTGTAATTCCAGCATTAGATTAATAATTTGAGAGCGCATCGACATATCTAAGGATGCCAAAGCTTCATCGGCGATAATAATTTCGGGTTGAAGGATTAAGGCGCGGGCCAAGGCAATGCGCTGCTTTTGTCCAGCGGCTAACATATGTGGATAATATTGCGCATGTTCGCTTAATAATCCCACTTGGCGTAGAGTCTGAATAATACGTTTTTCACGCTCAATCCCTGTTAAATCGGTATTTAATTTTAATGGGATATCGAGGGTTTGACCAATACGTTGTCTTGGGTTGAGTGAGGTACTTGGATCTTGGAAAATCATGCGGATACGCTGGCTTCGATAGCCATAATCACCATAATTAAGACGATGACCACTAATGACGATCTCACCTGAGCTGGGTTCAGTCACTCCGGATAACATACGGGCAAGTGTTGATTTACCTGAACCATTAGCGCCGATAATGGCCAATGTTTTTCCCGCCTGAAGGTTAAAGCTGATGGGCTTAACCGCTTCAAGTTGATGACGTGTAAAGAGACCAGTACGAAAACGGAATGTTTTGGCCAGTTGTCTGACTTCAAGTAGCGTTTCGATTAGGAGGTCTCCTCTGTATTGAGTGGGAAATGGCAAGCAAAAGAGTGATTTTTCACTTTTCTTAAGGGCGGCGCGACGATACAGGTGCGCTGCGCATAAGGACAGCGAGGCCCTAAGCGACAACCGATAGGCAGATGCTCTAAAGAGGGGATCGCGCCGGGTAGCGTGTTAAGACGACCTTTATGGGGTATTGGGCTTTCGAGATCAGGTATGGCGCGAATTAATGCTTGTGTATAAGGGTGATGAGGGCGAGTTAATAACTCTTCTGGCGTAGCACTCTCCACCGTTTGTCCGCAGTAGAGCACATTAATGCGATCGACAATTTTAGCCATAATTTGCAAATCATGGCTAATCAATAATATCGACATATTATTATTTTGATTCAATTTATCCAAGAGGCGGAAAATTTGAGCCTGTGTGGTCGGTTCCATCGCATTAGTTGGCTCATCGGCAATCAGTAATCGCGGTTGATTGGCGATAGCAATGGCGATCATCACTTTTTGGCACTCACCATCGGTCAGCTCATAGGGGTAGCTGCTCATCACATCCTGATGATCTTTGATCCCCACACGATGTAATAACTCGATAGCGCGGCGTTTTCGCCAATTAAAGCGTTGCCACCAACGGCCTTTGTAGGTCCAGCCGGGTATGGATTGAATTAACTGTTTACCGATACTCTCCGCGGGATCGAGACAGGATTGAGGCTCTTGAAAAATCATCGAAATATTATGACCAATAAGCTTACGCCTTTTACGCGGGCTGAGTTTTAGTAGGTCAATATCTTGAAAACGAAAACGATCGGCGGTGACGATCAGATTATCTTTGGTTACGCCACTAATCGCTTTAGCAATCAGGCTTTTACCCGAGCCAGATTCACCCACCAATCCTCGGACTTCACCTTCAGCCAGCGTAATTGAGACGCGATCAACGGCTTTTACTAAACCGTTTGCCGTCATAAATTCAATCGTAAGGTTACGAATATCCAATAATGGCATTATTCTACCCCTGCATTAATTGCACGATGAAGGCCATCACCGAATAGATTGACCAAGAGGACAGTGATCATGATAGTGGTCCCCGGCAAAATAACGGTCCAAGGAGCAACATAAATCAGTTCCAGTGTATCGCCTAGCATGGCACCCCATTCTGAGGAGGGCAACTGAGCGCCCAAATTAAGAAAGCCAAGAGCCGCAATATCCAAAATGGCAATAGAGAGGGCGCGGGTAAACTCAATGACTAAAATAGGGGTAATATTAGGTAATACGGTATACCACAAAATATAGAAATTGGGAGCACCATCCAAGCGAGAGGCGACAATATACTCCTTATCTAACTCATCATGTACCGCAAGATAGATAGTTCGCACCATTCGTGGGATTAGTGCCAGCCAGATCGCTAACATAGCATGTTCAAGGCTGGTGCCGACAAAAGCCACCACAATAATCGCCAATAGCAAGGATGGGATAGAGAGAAATGTATCCAATATATGGGTTAGGACAGCAGATTTTAAGCCATGGGTCATACCCGCCAAACAGCCTAAAATAAGTCCAACAATCGCCGCACCTAAAGTGACGATAACCGCAGAGCCAAAAGTGGATTTAGTGCCAATTAATAGGCGACTTAGAATATCCCGCCCGAGATCATCAGTGCCAAGAAAAAAGGCCACATTACCGTAATGAGACCAAGAAGGCGGTAATAGCTGGTGGCCTAAAAATTGCTGATCAATCGCATAAGGCGCTAGATAACTGCCGAAAAAAGTCAGCAAAAATAAGATTAGCAGGCCATAAAAACCGATCATCGACACCACATCGGAGGAAAAAATATTCCATACCACACGGGCGGGTGACGGCATTTTTTGCTGGCGATAATAACTATCTGAGGACATACCAATCCTTATGTTTCAAGGGGTCCATCATGGCGCCCAAAATATCCGCTAGAATGCTGACCGTGATCACTAGCGCACCTATCACCATAACGCCTGCTGAAATAGCTAAATAATCTTGCTGGCGAATTGCGGTAATCAACCAACGACCTAGTCCAGGCCAGTTAAAGACCAGTTCTGTCACCATAGTTAGGGTTAACATAGTGGAAAATTGCAAACCTAATTTAGGAATAATAGGGGGGATGGCGTTATGGAGTACATGACGTCGAATAATGGTAAAACGTGATAGACCCCTTGTTGCAGCGGCTTTAATATAGTTTTCACTGGCAACCTCTTCGGTGCTATTACGCACCAAACGTATCACTTCAGTCAGTGGTGCTAGGGCTAAAGTGAACACGGGTAGGAGCATATGCTCAACCACATTAATCATCATTTGGTTGCGATAGGGCGAATCAGAGAGCCAAGCATCGATTAACGCAAATCCAGTAACAGGCTCTAAATTATAGAGCAGGTCAATACGCCCCGAAACAGGCAACCAGCCCAAACGTAAGGAGAAAAATAGCGTTAATAGCAGCGCCAGTACAAAAACAGGGATAGAAAAACCTATTAATGCAAAGGTGCTGATCGCAAAATCCATCGGTTTATTACGCCAAATAGCCGCCATAATCCCCAATGGAATTCCGACAACTAATGCGAGAATAAAAGCCAGAATACAGAGCTCCATCGTTGCTGGAAAGGTATCTTTCAATTGGTGGCTGATGGGCTCACCATTGATACTGGACACGCCGAAATCAAAATTAATCAAGCCATTAAAATAGAACCAATAGGCATCAAATAGGGATGCGCCACTTAATGGAGCGTTGGCAGTAAAATAGCTCAGACTAAAACTGACCAAGGATAAAAAGAAAAGAGTAACAATTAACAACATAAAGCGCCGAAGCGTGTAGATGATCATGGCTGCTCCTGCGGCGTTTCAGGCTCAGTGATATCACGATAAGCACCGGCAAACGAGGTATTACCAAATGCGCTGATCACCAATCCTTTCATATCATAACGATAAGCCTGTAGCTGCAAGGAGTAGGCTAGAGGTAATACGGGAAGATCCTGCGCCAGTATATTCTGTGCTTGATGATAGTAATCAATGCGAGCGGCCAACTGTTGTGTCAACAGGGCTTTATGCACAATGTCATCAAAATTAGGATTGCACCAGTGGCTTAAGTTAGTTTGAGAATTAATAGCCGCACAGCTTAATAGTGGACGAAAAAAGCTATCGGGATCATTACTGTCTGTTGACCAACCGGCGAGAGTCATATCATGGGAAGGGTCCATTAATTGGTTTTCCAGAAAACGACCTTGTGCAGGACGAATATTCATCCGTATGCCAATTTGAGCCAGATCCGCTTGAATTAACTCCGCCATCTTGATTGGACTTGGATTATAGGATTGAGAACTGACAGGCACCCAGAGATCTAGGGTTAGATTTTCTAATCCTAACTCCAGCAAAATGGCTTTAGCACGTTCAGGGTCATAATCGGTGACCTGTGCTTGATTATTATAAGCCCATGAGGCTCTTGGTAAAATAGAGGCAGCTGTCTCTGCTGTACCATAGTAAATTGATTGCATTAGCCGCTGATTGTTAATGGCATAAGCGATGGCTTGACGTACTTTTAACTGATTTAATGGCGGTTTATTGGTATTAAAGGCCAGATAAGCAATATTCATTCCTGAACGCATTGATAAACGTAGACGAGGATCATCGCGCAGTACTTTGAGTTGGCTAGCGGCAGGGTAAGCCAGCACATCACACTCGCCAGTTAATAGCTTGGAGATACGTCCGGTTCCGCCTTCCCCCATATCGACGACGACTTCCTCCATACGGGGTTCACCTTTCCAATAGCTTTTATTGCGCATCAATCGGACAAACTGACCCGCTTGATAATCTTCCAGCATATAGGGACCACTACCGATGGGTTTCCAGTCGATTAACTCTTGGCGATTCTGTTTAATTAGGGTGTCAGCATATTCAGCTGAAAGTATAGGGGCATAATGGGTAGCTAGATGCCATAAAAATGAGGCATCGGGGGCAACTAAGCGAAATTCAACGGTATGAGCATTAATTTTTTCAATACTTTTTACGCTGTCAGGAAATTGCAAACTATCAAAATAGGGATAGCGTCCGCCATTAATATAATGATAAGGATTGGTTTTCTCAAACATGCGAGAAAAACTAAACACCACATCGTCAGCATTCATTTTACGCGTTGGGGTAAACCAGTCTGTGGTTTGAAATTCAACATCATCGCGCAAATAGAGGCGGTAGGTGGCGCCATCATCTAACACTTCCCAACGAGAGGCTAGCTCGGGAATTAAACGATAGGTAAAGGGATCGACATCAAGCAGTCGGTCGTAAAGTTGCGCACCTAATGGCTCAATAATCAGTCCGCTACTGACTAATTGGGGATTAAAGGTAGTGACAATGCCATTGACACAATAAACGAAGCCCTTTTCGCGGATATTTGGCAGCACAGTCTTGGCTGAAATATTATCAACAGCAAGAGTTCCACCTAGTGCCTGAGACACGGAGGTGAAGCATAAGAAGAGCCAATAGATTAAATGACGCATAAAATTGATGTCGTTAGCCTGAATTACCCTATTGTAACTTAAAAAGGGCAGCTACCCAAATTCCTATCACTAACGAGGGATGAGCCTCGAAAATAGAGAATCTAAGACACTTAAATAGTTGCAAAGAGATAAAATATAATCTGTGTTTTTTCAGCTTGTTAACTGTAAATAAGAAAAATTATCATTAAACAGCTTTACAAACGATACTGATAACGATTATCATTCGTTTTGTCCCCTGTATGAACTCCATAAAGATATGCGGTTTAGTCAGCTGGGACACGACATTGCTCACATTGCTTCCAGTGTTTTTTTATAGCCAGCTTGGGTGCTGGCTTTTTTTTGCCTATCAAATCAGCTTATTCGTTCTCCATTCAATGCTAATTACCTATTCACAGATGCTTTTTAACTAATCCACGCAACTGATCATAACTAAGACTCAGGAGCTCAGCGGCTTTGCGTTGATTATTTTGCGCCTGCGCTAAGGCCTGTTCTACGACTTGCTTCTCAGTTTGTAATTGCCACTGCTTAAAATCACAGGGTAGAGAGGGTAGAGTCGTACCAGATGGGCGAGTTGTCTCGTGCCGAGGATCGGCTATCGGCGAACCAAAAGGATTAATAGTAATATTATCAACCTGCTCTTCACTGGCGCCATGGCGGTAGATTGAGCGTTCAATAACATTCTTTAACTCCCGCACATTCCCCGGCCAATGATAATCCAGGAGTTGTTGTGTCGCATTTTCGGTAAATCCCGTAAAATATGCCAGTGAGAGCTCACCAATCATCTGAATGGCAAAATGCTCCGCCAATAACATAATATCCGCTTCTCTTTCACGTAAAGGCGGAATACGGATCACCTCAAAGGCTAAACGATCTAATAAATCGGCACGGAATTTACCTTCTGCCGCCATCTGCGGTAAATTGGCATTGGTGGCACAGACCAAGCGGACATCAACATGCAGTGCCTGACTCCCCCCGACACGCTCTAGCTCACCATATTCAATCACTCTCAATAGTTTCTCTTGCACAGACATAGGCGCAGTGGCTAGCTCGTCAAGAAAAAGGGTTCCCCCATCGGCTCGCTCAAAGCGTCCCTGATGACGTTTTTGTGCGCCCGTAAAAGAGCCAGCTTCATGACCAAATAACTCTGAATCTAAAAGATTGTCATTTAGCCCGCTACAATTAAGGGAGATCAGCGGTTCTTGCCAACGAGGTGAAAGATAGTGTAGGCGATTGGCAATCAGCTCTTTACCTGTACCTCTTTCACCAATCACTAATACGGGTTTATTTAATTGAGCTAAGGCTGAAGTCTGCTCTAGGACTTCAATAAAGTTATTGGAAACTGCTAGGATATTATCGGAGAAGGGTCTCATTGGTTATTTTGACCTTGTGTTGGTAATATTCGCCATGTGATAACTATAATTCAAATTTATATAAAGGGATAGAGTCAATTATTTGGTTATATTTCAATGGATTAAAATTAATTCAAATATTGGCACGCATATTGCTTTTAGTATATAGACTTGAGCCGCTATAGAGATTGATAGAAATAGGTTGATATAAGTATAGCTAGCCAAGCATTTTAAATAGATGGTTAATTTGCTTCAGACTAAACCTCTGATTGATAAACATCCCTGTAAAAGGAATAAATTATGAGTATATTTTCACGTTTTGCCGATATTATTAACGCGAATATTGCATCATTATTGGATAAGGCTGAAGATCCTGACAAAATGATCCGTCTAATGATCCAAGAAATGGAAGATATGTTGGTCGAAATCCGTTCAACCTCAGCGCGCACTTTAGCCGAGAAAAAAGGGCTTGAACGACGCATTGAGATGGGCAGAAAACAGATTACAGACTGGCAAGAAAAAGCTGAGTTGGCGTTGATCAAAGATAAAGAAGATCTGGCCCGCGCTGCGCTAGTTGAAAAACAGAAAGTCGTTTCAATGGTCGATACTTTACAACACGAACTTATTATTGTTGATGAAACACTGGATCGTATGAGAAGTGAAATTTCCGAGCTGGAAACTAAATTGAGTGAAACGCGCGCCAAACAGCAAACGATGGTATTGCGTCACCAAGCTGCTCAATCGACACTTAATGTCCGTCGTCAACTGGATAGCGGCAAACTGGACCAAGCGATGGCGCGTTTCGAACAATTTGAGCGTAAAATCGATCATATGGAAGGCGAAGCACAGAGTTATGGCTTAGGTCGTGATAAATCATTGGAACAGCAATTTGCTGAATTGAAAGCCGATGATGAAATCAGCGTGCAGCTGGCGGCATTAAAGGCTAAATTGAATAACAAAGAAGATAAGTAATTTATTGGTAAATCCATATTAATATAAGGAAATGTGATGGCTTATGTTTTATCAATACCGATAATACTGATTTTTGTCGTTTTCATCTTACCTATTTGGCTGTGGCTGCACTACAGTAAAAAGGGCAATGGGCAAAGTCAGTTAACGGATAATGAAGTTCGCAAGCTAATACAGCTGGCAGAACAAGCTCAACAGATGCAGCAAAGGATCAAAACGCTAGAAGAGATCTTAGATGCAGAACATCCGAACTGGAGGTAACCATTATGGTTAAATTAGCTAACGTCAAACTTTACCGTTTATCTGATAAGCGGGTATTTGGTGGCGTTTGTGCCGGACTGGCGCAATACTTAGGTATGCCCGTCGCGCTGGTCAGAGCATTAACTGTTTTGGCACTGATTGTCAGTTTCGGGATAACACTGATTATTTATATTGTGATGTGCTTCGCCGTTGAATCGGTACCATCAAACTATTATGACGAAAATAATATCGCGCCTAATGTCTCTAAATTGCTGAATGAAATTGATGCAAAATTAAGTGAAGGCGAATTGAATCTTCGTCAAATGGAGCGCTATATTACTTCCGATAGTTTTTCTATTAATAGTAAATTTCGCAAGTTATAAAGATATTCACCGCCATCACATTTTCTGAGATAACGGATTTAATCTGTTATCTCAGCCATGATTTTGATCTTCTTTGTTGGAGATAAAAATAATGAACATAGCTTCATCTATTAAGCAGCAGATGACAAAGAAAAATGCTAAAAAAGTAGCCGTCAGCGGATTGGGATTAGCCACTCGCGTTGCCCTATATTACGGACCAGCGGGAATTATTGGCTGGTTATTACGATTTATCAGTTCTAAACCCTTGCGTTGGTTTATTCTTATGGTTGTATCGCCAATATTAACGGCAATAATTGCTCGTTTGGCTCGATTATTACCTTGGGAGAAACATGAAACGACTGCAAAATGAATTCACTGAATTGGTTAACCGTGGTGCAGACCGTCACGTTAGGCTGGCCGTCACTGGGCTGAGCCGCAGCGGTAAAACGGCGTTTATTACCTCATTGGTTAACCAATTATTACATGTTCATACGGGCGCTCGTTTGCCTCTGTTTTCGGCGGCGCGTGATGGGCGCATATTGGGCGTAAAACGTATTCCTCAACGTGATTTTGGTATTCAACGTTTCGCCTATGATGAAGGGATCAATTCACTTCACAGCACACCACCTGAGTGGCCAGTCCCGACGCGGGGTGTCAGCGAGATCCGCCTTAAATTACGTTACCGCTCTGAAGACTCCTTATTGCGTCATTTTGTCGATGCCTCCTCCTTATATGTTGAAATAGTAGATTATCCGGGTGAATGGTTGCTCGATTTACCTATGCTCGATCAGGACTATTTGAGTTGGTCACGGCAAATGAAAGTGCTGCTTAAAGGTGAGCGTCGACAGTGGGCTCAACCTTGGCTCGATCTTTGTCAAAGCTGCGACCCATTGGCGCCCGCGGATGAAGGGCTATTGGCTAAAATCGCCGATGCCTACACCGAGTATTTGCTGTTATGCAAAGAGAAGGGACAACACTTTATTCAGCCGGGACGATTTGTTCTGCCCGGTGATTTAGCGGGTGCGCCGGCATTACAATTTTTTCCTTGGCTCGATATTGATACCGTGGGTGAACCTAAGTTAGATCGTGCGGATAAACACTCCAATATTGGTATGTTAAAACAGCGTTATAGCTATTATTGCGAAAAAATCGTCAAGGGATTTTATAAAGATCATTTTCAGCGTTTTGATCGTCAGATCGTATTAGTTGATTGCTTACAGCCACTGAATAGCGGCATAGATGCCTTTAATGATATGCGTCAGGCATTGACTCAATTAATGCGTAGTTTTCATTATGGAAAACGCACATTATTGCGTCGAGTATTTTCTCCTTGTATTGATAAATTACTGTTTGCCGCTAGTAAATCTGATCATGTGACATCAGATCAACATGCAAATTTAGTTTCGCTATTGCAACAACTGGTGCAAGAAGCTTGGCAAAATGCAGCATTTGAAGGGATAAAAATGGATTGTATCGGTATTGCCTCGGTGCAAGCGACAGAAAGCGGTATTGTCGAATATCAAGGGGAGAAATTTCCGGCATTGAAAGGCCATCGTCTCAGTGACGGAGAACCTTTAACCTTCTATCCCGGTGAGGTTCCTCAGCGCTTGCCAAATAGTGATTTCTGGCAAAAACAGGGGTTTAATTTTGAGAACTTTCGCCCGAGGATCACCCCTATTGATCAAGCATTACCCCATATTCGAATGGATAGCGCATTAGAGTTTCTATTGGGAGATAAACTGAAATGAGTGAACCATTAAAAGGCCGCGTTGATTTCAGCAAAAGTACCGTAGTTGAGAACGAGATAAAATTAAAAAAATCGCTAACTTTTGATCTGCAAGCGGAAGAGAAGTTTATTCCAGTGGATATCGAAACTGAGCAGCAAGATCAAGAAGGTGAGGTCGAAAATCTAATTAATGCGGCGTTAAAACCTAAACGCAGTTTTTGGCGCAAATTGGTCAGCGTCGCTGCGGGAATTTTGGGCATCAGTGTGGTCGCGCAGCTTGGCCAGTGGCTTTATCAATCTTGGGTCATTCAGGATTGGACCGCATTGGGGATGGCGATAGCAGGAGGATTGATCATTGTCGCGGGTGTGGGCTCTGTGCTTACGGAGTGGCGACGTCTATATCGCCTGCGTGAACGAGCCGAAGAGCGAGATACCGCCCGTGAATTGCTACAAAGCCATGGTATGGGACAAGGCCGCCTATTCTGTGAGAAATTAGCGACACAGTCGGCAATGACGACTCAGCATCCAGCCTACCAACGCTGGCAGGCGACGTTGCATGATAGCCATAACGATCGAGAAGTGATTGAGCTCTATAGTAAATTAGTTCAACCGGCTCTCGATGATCAAGCGCGTAAAGAGATCAGCCGCTCCTCAGCAGAGTCAGCGTTAATGATCGCTGTTAGCCCATTAGCGGTTGTTGATATGGCCTTTATTGCTTGGCGAAATATTCGGTTGATTAATCGTATTGCGGCGATTTATGGCATTGAATTAGGTTATTACAGCCGAATTCGTCTCTTTCGCTTAGTCTTGATTAATATTGCATTTGCTGGCGCTTCTGAGCTGGTGCGTGAAGTGGGGATGGACTGGTTATCGCAAGATCTGGCCGCTAGACTATCAACCCGAGCTGCGCAGGGTATTGGTGCTGGGTTATTGACGGCTCGATTGGGCATTAAAGCGATGGAGTTGTGTCGCCCACTGCCTTGGATTGAGGATAAACCACGTTTAGGTGATTTTCGTCGTCAGCTGATAGGGCAACTTAAAAATGCGATCCCAACCAAGCAAACTAAAAAAGAGGTAGAGCGTTAATTAAGTTAGCGCACTGCAAAATATAAGATTACACACTGGCATTTTTTATTGACACTATTTTATAAAATGTCAGTGTGAAATAGGTGATTCCCGCTAAAAAAGCAGTTTTATGCTCTGTATGACTATTAATATTTGTCCTACTTCACTTATTTCATGCTATTCGTGTCAAGTGGCAACTTTATATGACACAAATAGTGCATTCATTTAAGATTTATCTATAATACTCAATATCATTATCCTTATTTAAAAAGGCTTACCTCCATGCGTCTTGAAGTGATTTGTCAGGATAGAATTGGGCTGACTCGTGAGTTGCTTGATCTGTTGGTTTTGCAAAATATCGATTTAAAAGGCATTGAAATTTCAGCACAAAGAAGAATCTATCTTAACTTTGCTCAGATAGATTTTCATGTCTTTAGCTCTTTAATGACAGAAATCCGACGTATCAACGGTATCATGGATGTACGCAGAGTCTACTTTATGCCGTCCGAACGTGAGCATAAAGCCATGTGGACCCTACTGGAATCATTTCCTGAGCCTGTGCTCTCCATCGATATGAAAATGAATATCGAGCTAGCAAATCCCACCGCACTGACATTATTTGGTCTCGATGAAGTCAAAATTAGACAAAAAACCATACTTCAGCTAATCAATAATCATAGTTTACAGCGTTGGCTTGAGCAGGATGATCCAGAAGCTTATTCAGAGAAAATTACTATCAAAGGTCAGGATTATCTGATCCAAGTGACACCCATTAAGCTGACTGATGAGAGCGCGGTCACTCACTGTACCGGCGCGGTTATTCTGCTTAAATCGGCGGCAAGTATAGAGAAACAGCTAAAACAAATCAGTGTAAAAGATAATAGCGGATTTGATGATATTGTTGCTGCCAGTCCAGCGATGGCCGATGTTGTTGCGCGTGCTAAGAAAATCGCCATGCTCGATCAGCCTTTATTGCTGGTGGGTGAAACTGGCACTGGCAAGGATCTGTTGGCGAAAGCTTGTCACCTAGCAAGTAGCCGAGGTAAGGCGCCATTTTTAGGACTGAACTGCGCATCTATGCCCGATGATGTGGTTGAAAGTGAGCTATTTGGCTATGCTGCGGGCGCCTATCCAAATGCGCTTGAAGGTAAAAAAGGTTTCTTCGAGCAAGCGAATGGCGGCACTGTATTATTAGATGAAATTGCTGAAATGTCACCGCAGATGCAGATAAAATTACTGCGTTTTCTTAATGATGGTACATTCCGTCGTGTTGGTGAAGAGCATGAAGTTCACGTCAATGTACGGGTTATTTGCGCAACGAAAAAAAATCTTCTTGAGCTAGTCGCTCAAAAGCAGTTTAGAGAAGATCTCTATTATCGCCTTAATGTATTGACGATCACGCTGCCACCTCTGCGTGGACGTCGTGAAGATATTATGCCGCTGACCGATATTTTTGTTTCTCGTTTCTCCGAAGAACAGGGAATGGATAAGCCGCATTTATCGCCAGATCTATTAGATCACCTTTCCAGCTATAGTTGGCCGGGCAATGTACGCCAATTGCGTAATGTTATTTATCAAGGTTTAACCAAACTGAATGGTACTATTCTTACGGCTCAAGATGTTTTATTACCCGAAAGTGACGATATTCCAATGGTGACGCTTGAATCTTTAGATGGCTCTTTAGATGAGATCACAAAACGTTATGAAGCTTCGGTATTGGATCGTCTTTATCGTGACTATCCAAGTACGCGCAAACTGGCTAAACGCTTAGATGTTTCTCATACGGCAATTGCCAATAAATTACGTGAGTATGGTTTAAATCTTAAAAAAGAGAGTGAATAACATTATTTTGGGCTTTCTCTTTTAAGCAGAATCTATATCAATAAATAGAGATAAATAAAGTTTATTGATATAATTTAAATAATATCAGCAATAATTATTTTTATTGTTGATATTAAACTTACTTAATTAGCTTGCTAATATCAAATTATCGATTTTCAATCTAAGATGTGATCTCAACACACTTTCTAAGGTAAACTTTTAATGGGCGTCGCTTATTTTTTAGCTATACTCAATTAATCTAATAAAAAGATAATTTTAATCATAGGATATATTAGCCTAGAAAAGTCGACGCTATTTAATAGGATACTGCTACAGTATAAGGGGTTGCCATGGATCAATTTGCGATTAATTTTATTGTCAGCCAAAAAATAAGCAATTATTTAAATAGCCGCCATTATAAAGATGATATGTTTGAATGTGCTGCATCAGCCGCTGAAATTTATCGTTATAATAAGGCCGCTGCTCAATATTTATCTCAGCGGAATCGATTTACTTGGGAAGTGCTAGTTAAGAATGGAAATAAGCCTAGAGATCTCATTATTGATATTGTGACTACATTTTGCCCTGCAACACCTGAGCAGGCGATGATAATCCTCAGCGAGATATCTCATTACTTAATTAAAACGATGAAAGATAATCCATTATTTATTAATCAAGTGAAAGATAAAATCCACAAGCAGACCAACTGGTGGTATATGTGATCATCTTAGCCCAGTCAGCCGATATTGGCTGACTGGTAAACTGAGGAGGGAGCCTCAGTATATTAAGTTATTATTTCAGTGACGCTAATGCTTTATCGTAATCAGGTTCTTCAGTGGTTTCTGCAACTAACTGGCTGTAAATAACCTTATCTGACTCATCCAGCACCACAACCGAACGTGCGGTTAAACCTTTCAATGGGCCACTTGCGATAGCAACGCCATAATCTTGGCTAAATTCTGGACTGCGGAATACAGAGAGTCCAACCACATTATTTAAGCCTTCAGCACCGCAGAAACGGGCTTGTGCAAAGGGTAAATCGCCAGAAATACAAAGAACAACAGTGTTCTCCATATCATTAGCGAGTTGATTGAATTTACGGACTGATGCTGCACAAACACCGGTGTCAATACTTGGGAAGATATTCAGGACTTTACGTTTGCCTTTATAGGTTTCTAATGTTGCTTCAGAAAGGTCGTTCGCAACTAATGTGAAAGCTTTAGCAGCATCACCTGGCTGTAAAAAAGTGCCTTTAACTGAGATATCATTGCCTTTAAATTTAACTGTTTGTGACATTATGTACATCCTTAATGATGGGTTAATTATCTATCTTACCTCAATGCTCTGGTGAGAACTGAGCATCTCCATCGGTACTTAAGCTAAACTGTCAATTTAAATTAATAACTTAAGCCAACTGTTTAATCAACCAACATGAATCTTGAGCTTGTCGATTAATCTAAATGAATAACACTAAATACTTAAATAAACGCCTTTAATATAACATTTTTAACATATTATAGTGAATAATTGTAAGAAAGTTATTCTCAATTTAAAGCGATAGATTTAATTTGTTATTTAACAAAGGATTACAGCTAGGTCTTTCACTATCTTTTTTGTCTACTTATCGAGTTAAAAAAACAGATGAAAAATTAGGAGATAAATTGGATGTTCTCGTGTTGTTATCCCAGACTGTCGTTTTATAATGGTCGAGTCACTAAATTGACCCACCAGGACAGATGATGTTAAAACCTTCACGCACTTCATTAACTTTGCTTATCGCCTCATGGCTTATTGCCGCACCAACCTACGCAGCCGTTGTTCCTCCGGGCACTTTATTAGCTGAAAAGCAGGAGGTGACGCGACATTTAAAAGATGAGCCCGCTTCATTAGATCCGATCAAATCGGTGGGTTTGACTGAAGCTCAAGTGATGCGAGATCTGTTCGAAGGATTAGTAAATCAAGATGCCGCTGGCCGACCTACTGGCGGTGTTGCCGAAAGTTGGAAAACGGAAGATAACCGCATCTGGATTTTTAAACTACGGCCTGATACTCGTTGGTCAAATGGAGAGCCACTCACAGCACGAGATTTTGTCTATAGTTGGCAACGGCTGGTTGAGCCTAGCAATACATCTCCCTTCGCTTGGTTTGCTGCGTTAGCGGGTATTGATAATGCGCAATTAATTATTGATGGTAAGAAAAAAGCCACTGAATTAGGTGTTGAAGCCATTGATGATCGAACATTAAAAGTCACTTTAGACCGGCCAGTACCTTATTTTCCGTCACTTACCACTAATTTCAGCTTATTTCCGGTATATCAGCCAGCAATAGAGAAATGGGATAGTGATTGGATTAAAGTCGGTAACCTTATTGGTAATGGCGCTTTTGTTCTTAATGAGCGGGTAGTTAATGAAAAAATTGTTTTAACGCCTAATTTATATTATTGGGACCATAAAAATACTTTGCTGACTAAAGTGACTTTCGTACCTATTAATCACGAATCTCATGCAACAAATCGTTATTTAGCCAATGATATTGATATTACCGAATCCTTTCCCAAACAACGTTATCAAAAATTGCTAAAAGATATCCCAGAGCAGCTATTTATTCCTGATCAATTAGGCACTTACTATTATGCGTTCAATACACAGCGGGCGCCAACCAATGATGTTAGGGTTAGAAAAGCCTTATCAATGAGTATCGACAGAAAAATTATTGCTGAGAAGGTATTAGGCACTGGTGAGAAACCCGCTTTTCATTTTACTCCAGATGTAACCGCTGGATTTAAAGCGGAGAAGGGATTATATGAGCGTTTTACACAAGAAGAGTTAAATCAACAAGGTAAGCTGTTATTACAAGCGGCAGGTTATGGGCAACATCACCCATTAAAGTTAACACTGCTCTATAATAGCTCTGAAAATCACCAAAAAATTGCTATTGCCATCGCTTCTATGTGGAAGAAAAATTTAGGCGTACAAGTTAAATTAGTTAATCAAGAGTGGAAAGCCTATATCGATAGCCGCAATAGCGGTAATTTTGATGTGATCAGAGCTTCTTGGGTAGGGGATTATAATGAGGCATCGACATTCTTATCCTTATTAACCTCAAAACACAGCGGCAATATTCCTCGGTTTATCAATAGTGATTATGATGAAATTCTTGAGGCGGCAAGTCTAGAAGTTAACGAGGATGTGAGGAATGCTAACTATAATCAAGCAGAGAAAATTCTGGAAGAGCAGGCGCCAATAGCCCCAATTTATCAATATACTAACGGACGACTGATTAAACCTTGGTTAAAAGGTTATCCAATCCATAACCCCGAAGATACCGCCTATAGCCACAGTTTCTATATTTTAAAACATTAGAATCTGTAGCTATATTATAAAAAAACTCCTTTTGCCATTAGGCAAAAGGAGAATCAAATGAGAATAAATGTTACCGGTAAATAGTATCTTATTGTGAAAATAAAGTTTTGCTCTTTAGTGTTCTCACAAATAATTATTGATACTCAAAAATGGATGATAACAGCGAGATTCGACATACTAGGCATTATGATAGCGATTAGAAGCGATAACCAATACCGATATTAAAACCTTTGACGACTTCTTCTTTACGTTTTAGCAGTGTTCTAGAGCCTTCATAGCCTAAATGAATTGAAACTGAATCAATAGGATTGATAAGAAAACCGCCTCCCCAAGCTAAGCCACGGCTGGAGTTTATTTCGGTAATACCGTGTGCGCTAGTTTTTTTAAATTCATTACTGGTTAAAAAATGAAAACCTAAAGCGCCATAAATAGAGAGATAAGCATTTACGCGTAAACTTGGGCCTGATAATAGGCTAATATAATCGAATTTTTTATCTACAGTAATTTCATTAAAATTATACTGTTCTAGAAAAGAGGATTTACCATTAACCCAACTTATTGTTGTGAAGACACCTAACTTGTCTTCAAATTCATAACGATAGCTTGCGTTTATACCACTAAATAATTTATTAGAAAAATCATATCCTGTATAACCCAAATGGAATGAGTGTTGCTTAGCCAATATATTAGGTGCATAAATTAAGGGTAATAACAATGTGGATATAACAACCAATTTTTTCATATTCATCCTTGAATGTGCAATAAATTAAAGCCCGTCTATATTGAGTTATTTTTTATATTATTTCAATGCTAAAATTTAACTGGTTTTATATTAATATAATGACTAATTATTCTTTTTTTATTTTTTAAATATAAGGCTATTATCATTGTAATTATTTAAATGACTATAATAGGCTTATGATAGCTATGAATTTGTTAAAATTTATATTATTGTTAGCTTAATGTAATTTGTCTTTAGGGAGAAGAAGAGTGCCTACTATCAAGGGTTCCTTATTTGAAGGCTCAAATCCAGTTCATGCTTTTCAACTCAATGGCCAAGGGGGCATTTTACCTATTGATGCGGATGCAATTGCAACGCAAGAAAACCCCTTTTGGCTGCATTATGATTATAAAAATAAGCAGAGTGAAAAGTGGATACAAGAATCTACCTTAATCAATGATACGGTAAAATCAGCACTCTGCGGGCATGCAGGCCGCTGGCGCATCGTGCGGGTTGGCGATGGCGTCTTAGTTACTTTACAGACGCTAAACAATATATCAGGCCGTCATCCAGAGCACCTGATTGCCTTTCGTATTTTTATGAATAGTCAGATCATTATCTCTAGTCGACATAGAAAAGTGACGTCATTAGAGAGTGTGGTGAGTGATTTAACTGAAGGGATAGGTTCACAATCAACGGCGGATTGGCTGGTTGATTTAGCCGACTCATCAACCGATGAAATTAGTGATTTTACCGATACATTGCATGAGCGCTTAATTGTAATTGAAGATAGATTATTGCATGGGGAGATCCCAGAGCGGGGCGAGTTGGCTTTATTGCGCAAACAAATTATTGTTATTCGCCGTTATATGGCGCCACAAAGAGATGTCTTTTCTCGCTTAGCTACGGAAAAACTGCTGTGGCTCGATGATGTGGCACGTCGCAGAATGCAAGAGATCTCTGATAGGTTAGGGCGTTGTATCGAAGATTTAGATGGCTTTGTCTCACGTACTGCCGTGATCGCCGATGAGATCACCGCAATGCTAACGGAAATGATGAATCGACGTATCTATACTATGTCGCTGCTAGCTATGGTTTTTTTACCGACCACTTTTCTGACTGGCCTCTTTGGCGTCAACTTAGGGGGCATACCTGGAAATGAATTTAAGTTTGGTTTCGGTCTATTCTGTCTGCTGCTGGTGACATTAATCAGTGTTGTGCTTATCTGGCTGAAAAAAAGTCGATGGTTGTAGCAACTAATCGCTTTAAACCGATTAGTTTTGATGAACTTGAGATAAATCAATAAAGAAAACTAGAGTTTAAGGCATTATCAATCTCGCAGGTGAATACAACGTTGAGCGATGAACGTTGTGCTCCATAATTGTAGTTTTTCTCATATTGAGTTCTTATACAGCATGAATTACCACTGTAATGCCGATGTTTATATCAACATCGGCTTTTTTTTGTGCTTATTTTATTTCAATCACTTCAAGGCGATCTTGGGTGAGATCAGGCAGGTCATCACTGTCGATAAAGGATTGCTGAGGCAAGTCTTCGCGGTCAAAAGCTAAGTCTCCACCATCCACCACTTCACTCTCATGTGATAGGTTATAAAAATCAAACAAATTGGTATCGCACAGATGTGACGGAACCACATTTCGCACCGCGCTAAACATAGTTTCAATCCGACCGGGATAGCGCTTATCCCAATCATTCAGCATCTCTTTGATCACCTGACGTTGTAGATTGGGCTGTGAACCACAGAGATTACACGGAATAATTGGGAACTTCTGAGCTTCGGCAAAGCGCTCGATATCTTTTTCACGGCAGTAAGCTAATGGGCGGATTACAATATGTTTACCATCGTCGCTCATCAATTTTGGCGGCATGCCTTTTAACTTGCCACCATAGAACATATTCAAGAAAATCGTTTGTAAAATATCATCACGGTGGTGACCCAGCGCAATTTTTGTTGCACCAAGCTCAGTTGCGGTACGATAGAGAATACCGCGTCTGAGGCGTGAGCAGAGTGAACAGGTAGTTTTACCTTCAGGAATGATATCCTTAACAATGCTATAGGTATTTTCTTCGACGATCTTATATTCAACACCCAGCTGATCTAAATATTCAGGCAGTATATGTTCAGGAAATCCTGGCTGTTTTTGGTCAAGATTAACTGCAATCAGGGAAAAATTAATAGGTGCACTTTTTTGTAAGTTTTGTAATAGCGCCAATAGGGTATAGCTATCTTTACCCCCCGATAGGCAAACCATAATGCGGTCACCTTCTTCAATCATATTAAAGTCGGCTATTGCTTGGCCTATATTGCGGCGTAATCTTTTCTGCAATTTATTTGTGTTGTATTGTTCTTTTTGAGCGTTCATTTCTTACCGTTCTATATTGTTGCTGGTTGTTGTTTAATTTATTGATAATTAACTATTTTATAATTACTGCTGTTTTCGGTATTTCTGCTGCGTCTCCCTCTTTGTGAACACTCGCGTATCACAATTTGAGGTGTCATGACGGCAATAGGCAAACTGACAGACAAAAAATTAAACAATATCTATGGCAAAATCTCTGAAAAGGAGGCCATGATAGCAGATGCTAGGGGGCTTTCGATACGGATAAGTAAAACAGACTTTATTTTGTGGGGATATGTGTATAGAAGAAGTAAAAGTGAATAATAGAGATAAGCGGATATTAAGCTCAACAGTGATATAACTACTTAAAATTTAACCTCAAAATAATCATATCGCATTAGCCATATACATCTATTTATTTAAGATAAATCCTAATAATTTTATGGTTAATCTATAGTACATTAAATTAAAACTAATAACATGAGTTATAATAACATGAAATACAGGAATGTTTTAATTGGCATACTGGCTATGCTGAGTGCTCCTTCCTTCGCTAATTCTTTATGGAGTTATGAAGGCAATGGTGCCCCTGAAAAATGGAGCCAATTAAGTGAAGAATTTAAAGTATGTGAAAATGGATATAACCAATCACCGATTAATATTGATAATGTCATTGATGGTAATCTGAAACCTTTAGTTATAAACATGCACATACATTCACAAAATATAATAAACAACGGGCATTCAATACAAATTAACGTTAAGGATGATGATGATTTTAGTATTGATGGTGCAACATATCAATTAAAGCAATTTCATTTCCATAGCCCGAGTGAAAATAAAATATCAGGAAAACAATTTCCGTTAGAATTACATTTTGTTCATGCCCAAGAAAACGGTGAGATTGCGGTATTGGCTGTTATGTTAGAAGAAGGGGAGGCTAATCCAGCTATTGCTGAGATATTAAATAATCTACCGAAAGAAAAAAACAAATCCTATGAAATTAATAAGTCTATCGATTTAACGGGACTTTATCCAAATGATAAGAGCTATTATCGCTTTAGTGGTTCTTTAACAACACCACCATGTACTGAAGGTGTCGTATGGCTGGTAATGAAGCACAATATAACCGCATCCAAAGAACAAATAACACAATTTGAAAAAGCGCTTAAACATTCAAATAATCGACCAGTACAGGCATTACATGGGCGTTTAGTCGTTCAATAATCTATTTTTTTAGACTAATTAATATGCCAGATTTTTAAAAAAACTCAGACAAGTGTTAGGTTATTTATATTAAATACCAATAGCCAACTTGCTGAGTTTTTTTATTCATTTCCAGTTTCTGAACTATTTTTTCAGTATTAAGCTTAAGCCAAAAAATTGGGGCCTATTATATCAATACGATCGGTACAAATAGAATCAACACCCCATTGTAACAGCTGTGCAGCGCGATCTGGCTGATTGACCGTATAAACTAAAATATGCAAACCTGCATCTTTGAGTATTTTCACACGGCTTTCATCCAATAACTCATGATTTAAATGAATAGAGACACAAGCAAGACGTTCAGTGAGCTCACGCCAATCCTCGCGCCACTCATCTAATAACAAGCCTCTTGGCAGTTCAGGTGCAGCCTGTTGCGCCGCTTCTAAGGCTTCAATCGAAAATGACGACAATAATGGTGTAATTTGCCCTTGCCATAACTGTCGAGCAGCAAGTGCAACCCATTTTCCCGTTTCGATTTCTAAACCCGTTGTTGGTTTAATTTCTATATTGGCCATCATCTTATGTTGCTTACAGCGTTCAGCCACCTGAGAAAGTCGTGGTAGCGGTTCACCTGCAAATTCTAAACTGAACCAGCTTCCCGCATCAATTTTTGCTAGCTGTTCCCAATTAAGTTCTCCCGCAATACCTGAAGCATCACTAGTACGTTCGAGGGTGTCATCATGCAATAAGAATATTTGTCCATCGAGCGATAATTTTGCATCAAACTCGATCATGGTGTGACCAAAGCGAGCGCCAATATCAATAGCAATCAGTGTATTTTCAGGTGCAAGTTTTCCGCCGCCTCGATGAGCGACAATTTTAGGATAAGGCCAAGTACGCATAAATTATTGTCCATTTTTTCATCAAGAAAGTTTTAGTTTTTAATCATCAAATCGAGAATATGATCTCATTTATATTATATAGTAGCTCATTGAACCTATATTAAGTCATCTTACAAACAAGATATGTATTTGCTGATAAAGTCGTCAAGGAAAATAAATGAAGATTAGCTCTCTATCCTCAATATTATTGTTTGTTTTTTTGCCTTTAAGTAGTGCCAATGCCGCAACGCCAGAGCAATGCTACTCTTATTTGACCGAGCTCGTGAGAAGCAGTCAATTCCCCTTTGCTGAATGGAATATTAAACCACAGGATGTGAATTTGCTTATAGACGAAGATGATGATTCAAAAATACGAGCAAAACTTTTTATCGATACTGATGGTACAGGCACAATTGGCTGGGTGGTTTATAATAAAGACACAGGTGAGCTGTATAATATAACCAACGACCCAGATAATCCGATTAAATTAAAATTCAATACTGAATATGCAAAAGCACAGCAATATTGCTTAAGTGGCGATCCTATTTATCAAGTAAATCATAATGGAAGATTATATCTCTTTGATAAGAAACAGAATGGTTTTCAAAAATCCAAGTTTTTTATTATAAAAGGGGATTATGTCCAAGTTTTGGAAAATGATGATAGCTATAGTCATATCATTTATCATACTAAATTGGGCAATACTGTCGAAGGTTGGGTAGATACGAACACATTACGACAAATTGACTTTATAAATACTTGGTAGCCTATTTAATCTGAAAATAAGAAGATTAAATTCTAAATATTAATTCACAAGAGTATGTAGATTATTATTGTCTTGACGGATAAGTGCATATCGATTAAGTAATTGCTTAATGTGGTTATCAATTTGTTGATATTGCGATGCGGGCACATTACCTTGTTTTTGTGCTTCTTCAAGTAAACGTAATTGCTCCTCGAGTGGTATTGCCGCATTAAAATGCTGGCGAGCGGTATAGATAATTGATTTTAATTCTGAGCCAGTAATATAGCTTTTAGGTTTGCCGTCAAGTTGATCTAATCGCACACTAAGTGAACTTAATTGCGCCATTCCTTGAGTCCATTGCTCTAGCTCTTCGGCTGAAGTGGCATTAATATCACGAGAAATACGCCACTCTTGAACTAATTTTTGTATCTCGGGGGATTGTTCACCTCGTTTCTCTAAATAAGCCACTAATTGATCGCCATATTGTTGCGACCAAATCGGCGATAGCTGCATCAAAGTATTTAATATTGTTTGTAGTTCATCAAAATACGCGATTTCGATTTCAGGAATTTTATTACTATCAGTGCCAGACTGTTTAAAAATAGATTGATTGATAATCTGTTCAGTGGAGTCACTAAATAGCGGAATAGAAGGTAGAGATTGGGCTAAGGGACTAATATTGGACGCTGGAGAGTAGAATTGATTCCAGCCAAAAAATAGCGCGGCAGCAATTAAGATCCCGCTGGCACTGCCAGTTAAAAATCCTTGTTTATAGCTTTTTACCGGTGCAGTTGTCGCGGCTGAAGATTCACTGGCTGAGTGAGAATATTTGATACTATTACGTTTTGGCGCTGGTGGTTTTGTTATTTTGGTTGTTTTAGGCGCTTGATATATATGGAAGTTGGCTTGTTTTTTTTCATCATCTGAAACCTCTTTAGTGAGCTCAAATAGTGGACCTGAGGTCATAATAGGTGAATCACTATTATCTAAATTCTCTAATCGACGGGCGGTATTTTGAATAAAAGTATTAATACGCTCGAATTGACTGAGATGTTTGAGTTCCAGTTTTTGCAATGTCAGGCAGATTTGGTTTAATTGCGCTTCAATTTGATAGAGAAGTGGTAAATCCGTATAAACGGCCGTCACGCCTCGCAAACTATTCATCACTTGTTGGCCTAGCTGCGCCAAAATATCGACTCGAACATGGGTTTGATGTGGCCAAAAGGTCGACCAGTGATGGGTAACTAGCTCATCGATAATAGTTAATCCTTGGTATAGTCCCGAGAGTTCAGCCTGTTGCACTCTGATTTGTGTGTACCAAGCGGCGCTCTGTAGATCTACGCCATTTTGATTAAACAGGTTTAAGCAGAGTGTCTGAGCATATTGCCAGTCTACATCCGGGCGAGCAGGGTGATAAAGTTTATTTAACTCTTCTTTAATGGCAATAAAATCAGCCAAAGTTCGCGGATCTTTCCCCACTGAATATTGCGGAGTGTTTTGTTGTGCCATTTTAGCCCATCCTCTAACGATGTTAATTACAAAATAAGTTGTTGTTGTTTTAAGTGATGAATAACAATGCGTCCATCGGGAATAAATTCAGTACCAAAACGTACAAGTCCCGAGGCATAAAGTTCAACTTCTAATGCATAGCGCAGTGAACCAAATTGCTCTGCGGGTAACAGCGCCAGCTTGACCTTTTTGATCCTAGGTTCATATTTTAATAGAGTATTTGACAGTACGCCCATCAGGCTATGCGCTGTACCGGGAAGACCATGAATAATTTTACTCATGTCGGGTAAACCATAATCAGGAAGATGGGTTAAGGTGCCGGCACGGGTATTTAGGATACGTTGAACATTATCCAAGACAGAGAGCATTAGCTGCTCTTTTTCTGAAACTTGATGAATATTCAGTCCACTAGCAAAGTTTCCCGTCAGCATTTCATACAACGAAGGTTGAGGCATAGGGTTAATCCTTAAGTGGCAGCAATGTCAGCGTCTGATCTATCAGCTCTAGCGTACGGGCTTTATCGGGTTCTAATGCCTCTTTGGGGATCACCAAGCGCCAACTATTATTAATCTGATCTGGCGTATTAAACATGGCCGCGATACCGATAAATTGTGTCTCTTTATCCATTGGCATATCCAATGAATAGGCGCCTCCCGGCAGTAGGCGAATATCTTGTTGAGCTAACAAGTCGCTACTTAACACATTATCATCAGAGGCAAAGAGCGATTGATAATCTGCCGTTTCAAAGTTGCTGGCGTTTTTCAGCTGATAAATACGTATCACTGTAGATAAGGAGGTGCCATTATCATCTTGGTTCAAAGCTTCACGGGCTTTAAAATCGAGATGTAAGGTCTTTATCTGCTTATAAAATATCGATTTAGTCATGGCGACCGTACCATCGCTGACGGTTTGTGTCAGGCCGCACCCGGTTAATGTTAAGGCCGTTGATAATAGCAGTAGTGAACAGCCATATTTCCATGGGCGTTGCGCTAAATTAAAATTGATAATTGCCATATTCTTCCATCTCTTGAGGTCGATATTGTTTGGCTACGGCCTGATAGCGACCTAAACCAATTGTAATGATCGTGGGATCGTCGATATTGTTATTTTGTTGATCGTTATTTTGTACCGCGCCTTGCTGAGGAGCGCGCATAACAGCGGTTCGCCCAAGTTGTCCACCCTGACGGGAATGAATGGATAATTTAGCATCGGCGAGTAATGAGCGAGGAACACTTAATTGCAAACGGGCATTGACTCGGGAACCTAAATAAATATGTAGCAAAGCATATAAATCATGATGCAACTGGCCTTCTGGTAGCCAGTTCGCCGCCTCTTCGCGATCTTCTGTTTTTAGCGCAATTAGCACCTGACTGTTAACATCCACCGCACTACGTCCTAATACCGGTTTATTATGTAAACTGGTCGGCGCTTTACAGCTCATTGCTGTTGGGGCATCCAGTGGAATACGTCGTGGATCGTGAGGATAAATATGAACTTGTGTATTCGGAGCCAAGAGTTTAACCAACGAGCTAATGCCTTCTGCTGTACGAGTGGGCAGGCGCATGGTGCCGAGTAGAGCCAAAAAGCGCGAAACTGGGGTTTCAACATGCTCTGCACAGCCCGGAATACCAAGACCAATTAAGCCAAATAAATATTGAGATGTCTCATCTTTCCCCTCGGTTTCAAAGGTCGCTGGGTAGGAGTATTTACGCCAAACTCGATAAAATTGAGTGGTTAGTCGGTGATTGAAAATATCTAAAAAGTCAGTAACTGCTTCAGAGCCTTCTCGTGATTGTGCAATATCATCGAGATAGCCGGTTGGCAGCGGCGACATAACGCCATAGAGACCCATAAAAGTTGTGCGGATACTGGGGATCTGGCTATGGCGATACTGATCTTCGGGAGATAAATTTTTTAATTCACTAACCGGAAATCCCATGCCCGGATGCGGCCGAAAACGAATGGGATCAGATTGTAGATGACCCTGACTGCCGAGTCCCGGCCGTTCAGGATGGCTTTTTTCTAATAGCTGGCAAAACCGATAAAAATTAATATACGGCAGTTTATCTTTAAGTTCATCGATTAGCGTGGCAGTTGTTGATTGTGATTCTCTGTCCATCGAATAGATTTTCCACTGGGTAAAATAGTCAGCGTGAGTTGATTGAATAGATGCACATCGGCATATAGATTAAAAAAGCGATTGAGCATTTCACCAAATAAGTGAATATCCCCCGAGCCATTAAAACCATTGCTATCCAAGGTCACTTCAATATCAATACCGCGCATTAAAAAACCGCGTTCAAAGCGTTCGATCATCGATTGTTTGACTGAGATAATGGCGTCTAATTTACGATTATTAATATCATCATCTCGCCAATCATAGAGCGCCAGTGTGCCGCGTAACACTTCGGCATTGTCCATCATATTTAAGAAACTGGAGCCCAGATGACTCAACACGCGCCAGTGAAAACGATCTTCTGCGGGCGGATAAACGGGCAGAGTGGGTTTACATAAATTTTGTACGCTGATCGGCACTTGTAATGTATGTTCAGCGCGATCGAGTAGGGTACTTTGCAGCGCTTTGCGGGGAAGTTGCCCGTTAGTACCGGTAATTTGCAGTGAGATAGTTTCCGTTTTGAGCTGCCTATCGGTTTCCCACGACTGCCCACCTAAGATCAACCAAGTATCATGCAAACCGGTTACGCCGCGTTTTACCCGAGTATGGTAATAACGTTCGGGGGCACTTCTGCGCAGCATACCGCCGCGATGACGAAAACTGGTAAAAGGCACATAGACAGATTCATCGGTGCGCTGCGAACCTTGTACCCCATCGACGGAATAAATTTCTGTATGACCATCTTGTACACGACGCGGACGGAGCAAATATTCGCTTTCTAATCCATTAATAATTAGCGGATCAGCCTCGACATTAAATAGATTAATCACAGGGACGCAATGTAAACGGATATTGTCTGCGGCTAATGTGAGATCCGCATCCCAAAGTGTATTGAGGACAATATCTAGCTCAAACCACAAAGCGCCTTCCGGAAAATTAACCAGCTCTAATCCATTAAGGTAAACAAACATAAATTTTTCACGGAAAGTGAAATATTCTAATAACAGTTGATAGCCACTGAATGCACTCTCGCCCTTAGGCCATAACTGATCTTCTTCGCTAAAACCACCGGGTGAAAAATAGGCGGGTAGCGGGATACGATCGACTGAACCTGGGATACGTAAATAGAGCTTAGAAACCTGTTTAGTTAAAGCCAAATGCAGGGCATTAGTGGTGGGGATATCGCCACTAAGATAAAAATCGAGTTTATGCAAATCGAGTTGTGACCAATCGATCAGCTCGCTACAACTAAAACGCAAGCGGATTACTGAGCGGCCATCGGGCTCAGTAGTGACATTGGCGTGAGAAAGGGTCAGCGGATTAAGGGTCAATTCACGAGTTGTTCGATAGCGACAGACGGTATTCTTAGGGCCAATAGGCTGGGATAAAACTTCAAAATTGGCGGGAATAGTATCCACCATTTTCATTTTTTGGATATCCGGCGCCAACTCAACGATCGATAAAGAAGGAATTGTGCGCAGATAATGGGGCCAGAGCAAACTGACTAAACCCTCAGTAAATTCAGGCAGGTCGTCATCAATTTTTTCGCGTAATCGCCCCATCGAAAAGGCAAAACCTTCAAATAGTCGTTCAACAAAGGGATCGGGCGTACCGGCTTTATCTAAATCCAGCATGGCAGCGCGATCCGGGTGAGCTTGGGCAAACTCTTTTGCAGCTTCGCGTAAATAGCGCATTTCAGCATCAAAATAGCGCAGCGTTAAATCTTCCATTGCAATATTACCTTACTAAGATGGCTAAATTAGGCGTAGAGCACGACAGAGCGCACTGGGTCAAGATGGGTTAATTCAGCCAATAGCTGTTCCATTTGTTGCTGTAATTGGGTTTTATCAGCCGTATTGCGTTGAGCTTTGCTTCTAAGTAGCTGAAGCTGGCGAGCTTTAATTTCAAATACATAATGAGGCTCCCAATCTTGCAGCGTTAAATCTTGTGCTGACTTATCCAATTCACGTAGCAGATAGAGTGCCATCTCATGGCGGCCAAACTGATCAGCAATACGCGCCATCAACAGGCGTAATAACCATTGTTGGCGCGGCGTTGAGGCTTCAGGACGATGTTGTAGCCAAGCGATGGCTTTCTCAATACCTTCGGTATCCGCTTGCGCTAGGGCTTCTTGCTCTAACAACAAAATATTATCATCATCAGAGTGGCTGTTTGCTGGTTGCGACAAAGAGCCACCAAGGGGATCAGCACCTTCATCAAGCACATGTTGACGTATCCAACCGAGCGTCACTTCGTCAGCAAAGGGAGAGCCATCTTCCCAAGCGAGATTTTCTACGCCGGGCAGACGGGTTAAAAATTGTTGTAGATCTGATTTGATGATCGCCGCCCAACCATCCCAAGGCGATGATGATTTTGACAGCGCTTGATAGAGATACCATTGCACATCTAACCAAAAGTGATTAACGCCCTCGGTAAATATACGGTCGGCTTGCTCCAACAACTCACCCCAGTTCTGCTGCATATACAGGCGTTTAAGTTGTGCGCGGGCATCGGTACGAGGAGCAGTTAAGCGAGTACAGCCCTGATTATTTTGTGGCGGCAGCTGATGTAGCGTATCCCAGCGCACTGTTTTCATTAAGCGGTGACCCGCTAACCAACCGTCTGGCTGATCACGCAAATAGTTAGCGAGGGCTTTGGCTTGATCGAGCAGCTCTCGACCGGATTGAATGGGCGAAATAGACGCATTCAATCCAGATTGATGTGCGCTTGGTGCGCTATTTTTTGCACCGCGTGAGGATTCGCTGCGCATATTTTGCGGCACCAGCGTCGAGGGCCCGCCCGATTGCGCCAGACGTTTTTCCAGTCCGCTATACAGTGAGGTTAATGCGGGTCGTAGTGTTTCATCCCATTTATCAGTTTCGCTCTGAATAAACATCAGCAGGGCGATAATGCGCTCAAATTCTGCTTGTCCCACTTCGGGATAGAGGGACAAACTGTCCAGCACACGATTACCCGCCAACCATTCGATGGCCGATTTACGGCTATTTTTGCGTGACGGCAGTAACCCATCACCAAAACGCGCTAATAATCCGGCAAACAGTCCTAAGGCATCAGCAAAACCCGCTTCACCCTCTTTGTGTAATCGCGCCCAGATATAATAAGTGACTACTCGCACATCTTTGCAAACACCAGTCAGTAATTTCTCTGCGAGTTCACAGACTAACTCAGTATCAGAGCCGGATAACTTATTCACCTCTTCACGCATGCGCTCAAAGTCATCATCATAACTGGGATCTTCGCCCGTCGGTTGCTCAGGGGTGATCGGCAGTAGCCAACGTTCCCAAACAGTCATTTGCTGTGTTGCCAGCTGTTCTGCGCGCGCTTTGTCATCACCAAAACAGCTAAAACTTAAGGTATTGAGTAAATTCATTATTTATCCAAAAATATTTGGGTCGGAAGCACAAATCCCCGAAGTTTTAACAGTGCCATCGGGCCATCACCCATTTCTGTGCGCAGAATATAATTGAGTGCTTGTCCTTGGGGGGTAAGCCAAGTCACGCGGAAGCTGCTGGTATTGCCAGCATAAGGGGTGATTTTTGCCGTACCCAGCAGACGAATAAAGCCCCAAGTGCCGGGATAATCACCGAGAATTCGAGTGCCTGTTTGTGTACTCAACCAACTTAAACTAGCGCCCGCAGCTACCGTATCGGCCGGCCACACAACTCGACGCCAATCCGCCAGCTGATTGTTATATTTCAGCGCCTGCTTATCGATAGTCAGTGTGGTTTGCATAATGTCTTTCGAGGTTCCGGGGCGCAGCTCGAAATAGACTCGCGCTTCACCTTCGGCAAATACCACATCGCTTAGATGACCTAAGGTTTCGAGGGCAGTCAAAAATTCGGGATTAAAGTTTAACCCTTGTGCGTTAGTACTATCGGGCACCCAACGATTGCCCTCTTTACGCAATACCCCTTTTAAGCGGGTATCGAGGAAACGTTGAATTCTGCCGCTATCCGCCTGTAGATATTGCGTCAGCAGCGGGAGAGAGACATCACTTTGGGTATTTTTAAACGGATAACGACCGCCAAAGGCTGTATTCCAATCATTCACAATGGCGTTTTGCCACTGTACATTCAGGCTTTGCGCGGTGGGCATTAACAGCTGTTGCCATGCTTGTTCAAGGGGCTGAACTAACAGGGTATCGCCCAGTCCATGCCACTCTTGCCCTAAGCTGGCGGCCACCAAACTGCCGTAATCACGGGTATCCGCTAAATCGACGGATTTGCCCTCAAAGATACTTTGCGCCAAGGCCTGAGACATAGCTTGCGGGTCGGGTGCATTGACCACTTGCTGTAATTTCAAGCGCACACGAGTCACTCGGGTGAGGTAAGTGGTTAAACTCAGATTGTCACCGCTTTGACCCGCGCTGGTGTTAGATTCAATTAGCTCGAGTAACGGGCCAAAAGTCAGCTCTAAGGGGCCTTTAAAGTCAGCTTTCTGGCTGATCACCGGTTGCTGCTCTTTATTAAACATCTCTTTGGCGGAACTGACAAAAGAGTCGGCCAATTTATCTTGCGTACGACCTGTTTTTCCCTGATAAGCCAATGTATTCATTAAAGCAATCACTGGCGATTGGCGTGTATCACTCATAAGGGTGAGCTGGTCGATGGTATCCGACAGGCTATCTGTGTGACGCCATTGCAGGCTATTGAGGAAATTGAGCCAGCTGCCAGAAAAATCATTAAAATAGCGGGCGGTAAGACGCTCTTGTAACACCTCTGGGGAGATATCCGCATCAATGGCGTTGCTATTGTCACTCAACACCCAGTCGATCTCTTCACGGCGATCGTTAACGGTTTTACGAATCGCTGGCTCAATCGACTCTTCCCACGCTTTGCGGGTAAAAATCCCCGACACAAATTCATCAGTCGTAAAGAGGGCGCTAACATCGGTGTCACCCACCATATCGTTAAGGCTCATATCGGCAAAGTTATGAGCGGCCTGCTGGAGGATTTTTTGGTACATCGCCGATTCGCCATTACGCTGCCCCATTTCCCGTATCAGAATAGTGCGCGTCTGGCCAATCAACGCATTATTCGGCTTGATCGCCCATTCAGGATGGTGAGGCAATTGCTGGGCAAAGAAGGTCAATAACTCACTGCCAAGGGTCGCCCACTGGGCTTCGCTGACACCGGGTTGCTGCTGCCAATTCGCCAGAACCGCTGTGGCGAACTCCTTCGGTGCCATATGTTGGGGCTGACTCAACATCAAGTAAGCTTTGAGAATATCATAGGCGGGACGCGCCGCTGCGGCACGTTCGGGCGTATTCGGCGCCAGTTGCGCCAAGGCATCAAGAGGTTGTTCGAGCTGAGCGCGCGTCGTATCACGCAATAGCGGCAGCAGCGTTTTGCCATAAATCGGCCATAAGGTCTCTAGCAGTTGCGGATTGATATTTAAGCCAAAACGTAAATAGAGTGGCGTTGATGTATCCGCCCTATGCTGCAAACGCCCCAAGGTCTGTTGAAGGGTATATTGCGCATTGAGCCGGTCAATAACCGGTTGCTGCTTATCGGCGGCCAGTGCGGCTTGTGTACGGCTCTCATCAATCAGCTGGCGATTAGCAAAATAGGAGACCAGCAGTCCGCCACCCCAGATAACCAGCCCCGCAGCGAGAAGTTGCTGACTGAGCTTCTGCCCATTCCACCCTAATGCCTTGGGTTTAAGCCCCGCAGGCAGCTGATGTAACGAATCAAGCAGATCACCCCAACGGGCATCTCGCGTCCAAACATGGGATAAGCGAGTAGAGTTCGAGACGGAGGGCGTCGGCGTACTAAAGACCATTCCCGCCAGCGGCAAAGGGCGATGTCCACTCATCAGCGGTGAGAGCGCACCCACCAGCTGCTTCTGGCCGCCATGGCGCATAAAACTGGCCAGCGAGAGCAAAAACAGATGCTGCGTATTGCGTAACAGCGCTTGCGTACCGCGCTCAATCAAGGACGGCAGCAGGGCACTAAAGCTCTGTGCTAATTCGGTTTCTGAGGCTTTGGGCTCAAACAAGTAACTGACGGCGGGGGCGTCATCGGCAGACAAGATTTTGCCTGATTGCACAGACCAGAGATAAACAGGTGCCGTCCAGCCCAGAGCGCGATAGAGGCTATGGAATTGGCGATTTAGACTGTCTAAAGTCGCGGCGGCAAAGCCGTTTAAAGGGGCGTTAAATACCCCCGGCGATAGCTCATCACTCACACCGTCAGTGACCCAAACAATGCCATCCAGCGGTCGCCGTCGACGCAGCTGTTTCAGGGTTTGCACTGTCTGGCTATCGATCTCTGAGCTCACTTCACCGGCCCAAATCAATAGCACGCCATGGGCTTCGAGCCAGAATTGGCTGGTGAGTTGAGGAATGGATTTTTCAACCGCAGAAGAAGAACCCGTAATTAATAGAATTGAGACTTTTTTACGCCAGAAATGGCCGTAGTTTGCCTGTAAGTTTTCATTAATGTCGTTAATGACTGAAAAGCGTTCTATTTTATTTTCTTTCGCTGTGGATTTTTTTTCAGGTCGATATTGTTCATGAGCTTTACCTTGAGTCCATCTTTTAAAAATAGGAACTGCAAGTATTGAAGATAGAACAAATATAGAGAGCGTTAGTAATGAAAACCATGCGGATTTTTCTTTAATATAATCAAATGATGTATAATTAAATAGAACCCAAATAATAATAGCACCTAAAAGGATAAATAAAATAAGTAATGATATTGATTTCACCCCACTAAATCTTTGTATTTTATTAATCATGCTTAATGTCTCTATTAATCAAGCAAATATAACCTGTTTGATTTTTATTGAAATTTATAAAAAGTTGATCTTGATTAGTCTTATATGAAAATTCAGTTATCATTGACATATAGGTTAAAAAAGAACGTTCACTAGGAGTAGAGTAAGATAAATCTAAAAAATTCATGGGGTTGTTTTTGGATAACGGAATTTTATGATTTATCAATTCTATCATTAAATTATCTATATCATCTTGACGTTGGCCTGAAAGCCAAATGCTAGTTATCTTTCTTTGTTTTAGTTCGCTATATTCGAGAAAAGTATTTAAGTCATCTACGAAACTCTTAGAACTAAAAGTCATTATTCTAGGTATTTTCTGAACTTTATTTTCATCATTTATATTTTTGTTTTTATGACTTGAAAAAATTTGAGTAGAAATGAATTTACTGTGATTATCACTATTTTGTATTGAAATATATAAATGAAAATCATCACTAACATTATCAAACAAGGAAAACAAAGAGTTGTTATCATTTATAACAGTAGGTAATATATTCCATTGATTATAAATAAGTTCATTTATATTTTTATCTTCGAACTGCAAATTTAAAAATATCTCTGAAAGATAAAAACGATATCCAGGATGAAGTTTTTCCAGCGATTCATCTATTTTCGAAAAAATCACATGATCAATAATATCTATATTATGTAAGTTTCGTATTTTATCTGGATACATGGGAATAAATTCTGGCTCTTTTAACAGTGCTTCTACGCCATCTTTATCTGGTGTGTAATTTACCTCACCCAAAGAGACGATTTTTTGTGCCGCCCATCTTTTCCATAACTCTTTGGTCTTTTCTTTTTCTTCTTCCCAATGGTTATAATTAATAATAGAAGAGTGATATCGGATAAACATGAATATAAATACAATAAAAAAAATAAATGTAACAATCGGAATGGTTAAAATTAATAGATATTTTCTACGTTCTTCATCAAGTTTATAGCCAAATGAAAAAATGAAAGCTATAGCAAGTGTGAATAATATAAATAGATATTTATATTTTGGTTTAGATCTCGTGTTTTTTTCAGGGATTTTAGGAATTGGCCAAATCATATTGTATTTTTCCCTCGTGTTTAATTTAACTAAATAGTAGCAGCACTGTTTTCAGAACTAATAACTCGACAACCACAGGCACATAAGCAATTGTTTATAACAATTGCAATACCATTATCAAATGAATCGGGACTACCTTCAATTATTCGATTAGTACCATGTTTGGGACAAGAAATCGAATCACCTACTAGGGCTATATTTTTATTATTAATATATAAAGTTGAAGACGCAGTTATGACATTACCGCCATGCGTTGTTTTATCGCCAAGACAAACTAAACCTTTCATATTTTTTCTCTTGAAAATTATTTATCTAATGTGTTCAGGTATAAAATCATTATGGACGTTCTTTAAAAAGCATTAGGTCGATAGCGTAACGAATTAACAATTTTATCCCAGATTTCAACCATCTGCTGTTGATTATAATGGCTGTTTTTATCTACATTATTCAGGCCAAAAGAGAGCCATGGTTTACTCTGTGTTGCAATGGATTCATTAGAAAATAAAACAAATTTATACAAAGGAAATTGGCCATTCATTCTATTACTTTCTTGTATTCCTGTAACCAACCATTCCTGAGAAGGTATTCCATTAATAGCTAGCTCACCTTTTTTTATAGTCTGTTGATTCGATTCTTTGATTGCTAAGCTAACGTTAGCACTACGGCTAAGTAAGGTATCCCTAGAGCCAACCATCGTATTATCTGTTTCGACGCCAAAAATAAGCTCATCATTTTCATACGTCAAAGATACTTTTTCTTGGTGCTTACCGCCATCATCTTTAATAAAGCCATTTGGAATGCACAGCCCTTTTTCTGTTGGAATACTTTCATCCTTACGGCCACTTAAACGTGAGATTAAAGATTTCATAGCGGCTAACTTGGCTGATTTGTCATTCATTTTAGCTTCAGAAAAACCAGCATCAATATAGGTTTTTTTTCTGTCTATATATTTAGGGTCTGATAGATCTAATATTTCAGTAGTAATAGTAAAAGCCATCATATCAGTATAAACATGGGCTTCTAAAATACGACCAAGATCATCTTGCCCTGATATATTACGATCAAAAATAATCCCTTTTCCCTCTGGTAACTGAATTTGTTCTTTAATAAAGGGTGCATCTTTAAGATCGTTACCCGGTTTATTGATTTCATCGTTAAGCTCTTTTTCACGTAGCCTAATGCGTTGCTTAAATGCAGGTGGGTAAAGAAATTGGCTTTCGATCCTAAAATCATCGATAAAGATCATATTATTACTTTGATTATAGAATGATTGAGGTACATCGATAATATAACGGCCAATACATTGAGGTTTAGTTTGTGAAAATAAAGTTGTTATCACGGCATTGTCCTTCTGGGATGATGCCGTAGCTTGTGTTACAGGGATGGAAAATATTATTCCCATAATAACCAGTGACAATATGCGCAATGAGTGAGTATATTGCATCGAAAAATTCCTTTTTCACTATCGGCTTAAATATACCAAATCGAATATTAAAAAGCATTAGGTCGATAGCGTAACGAGTTGACAATTCTATCCCAGATTTCAATCATCTGCAGCTGATTATACTGGCTGTTTCTATTGCTGTTATGCATCAAAAAAGATAGCCATGGGTGTTGATATGATGCAATAGATTCATTTGCAAATAAAATAAAATGATAGGAAGGAATAAAATCTTTCTGTTTGCCATATTTTTGTTTACCTGAAATCAACCACTCTTGAGCAGGAATATTCCCTAGCAGTAACTTGCCTTTTTTTATGGTTTGTTGTTTTGCTTTAGAAAGAGCCCCATAAACATCAGTACTTCGATTAAGCAAAGTATCATCAGAGCCAACAACCAGATCATCAAATTTAATTGCGAATAAAAAATCATTATTTTTATATGCAAAAGCGAGGTTGTTTTTATGTATATTGCTATCGTCAGCAATAAAACCATTAGGAATACATAAACCTTTATCAATTGGAATGTTTTCATCTTTTCTTCCGTATAATCGGGATATTAAAGATTTCATATCGACTAACTTTGATTGTTTTGTGTTCATGTCAAATTCAGAAAAGCCTGCTCTCACATAAGTTTGTTTTTTTTCTGCATATTTAGAATTTGAGAGATCGAGTATATTTGTTGTGATAATGAAAGCTACATTGTCAATATACACATGAGCCTCTAAAATACGATCTGAATCATTTTCACCAGATATATTTCTATCAAAAATAATTCCTTTATTATCAGGTAATCTAATTACTTCTTTAATAAAAGGTGCATCTTTCGGCTTATTTTGAGGTTTATTGATTGCGTTATTAAGCTCTTTTTCCCTTAATTCAATACGTTGTTTAAATGCGGGAGGGTAAATTGGTTGACTTTCTATTTTAAAATCATCAATAAAAATAAAATCATTAGCCTGATTATTAAGTGACTTAGGTACATCTATAATATAACGGCCAATACACTGTGGTTTAGTTGCTATAAATAATTGATCTATCATAATTTTGTCCTTTTCAGTTAGGGAAGGATTGTTTTTATTGAGTAGCCATCCGCTAAAAAAGAGCAAGAAAACCATAATACCTAAAAATATTTTAAGACGATTATTGAATTTCATTTGGTGGAATATCCTTAACCATTTTGGCAATAGCTCTTAGTGTAAATTGAATGGCGGGTTTATAGGAAATCTGAAATAAGTCCGAGACCTCATAGGCACTTTGATGCTCTACTTTAGTAGCAAGAATACTTTTAACTGAACTACTCTTTTTTATAGCATCAAATGATTCAATTGGAACGGTACCATCCCCTTGACTTTCTGATGAAGTAAGTCTGAATTCTTGAAGGTGGTGCCCAAGTTCACTTACACGCTTATTTTTTGTCGGTGGTTCATTGATCCCAGAATGCAGCGAAAATTTGAGAGTAGAAGGTATTGGTTGCCATGTTAATTTGCTGTCACTTTTTTCCTTATTTCCATAAAAAACATAGGTTTCAGGGTGATAACCTGCATTTTCTAAATCATTCATAAATGTTATAACGGGTCCCTTCATTAATTTAACATAGTCCAGCCAGTTGTCATCACTAATTGCTTTTTCTTTATCGATAATATCTGATTGATATAATTTCCACCAAGCTTCTTCTTGTAGATAAATTTCACGAAATGGATCTTTATTTTTAGGTAAAATCAAATCATTGTCATGATAATCACTTTTAATTGTTAACCATGGAGAAGGATACTTTGGATGTGGCAATAACTGCAATGCAGCAGGTGACCTTGCTAAAACAGGCATTAACTCCTCAGCTGTTGCACCAAGAACATGACCTGCGGTGCCCATAACACCTTCACCATCTGCACCTACTTTCATTCTACGATAGGCGGCAGGGGAACCTAAATCTGGAATAACACCATGAACAATACCAAGGATTTTATCTTTCATCCCTAAAACTTGGGAGGCATGGCGAGCAATCAATCCTCCCATAGAATGAGTGATGATAATCACTTTTTCTTGTGCTAGGCCATAACCATGCTTTTCCCTATATAGCTTCAATACGTCATTAATGTATATTTCGAGTAATTCTGCAGAGATTTTATTATCTTGTAACCAATTATAGCCAAAAACATGGACAGGAAATAAAAATTGCTTAAAGTGGTTGAGTTCACCAGACGTTAATAGTTGCTCTTTTTCTTTTTCATTTGTATTAAGTTTCTCATCAACTAGCTTACTCAATGTGCCTTGATAATTAATTTTGATGTCTGTTTCTATTTCTGTTTCTGGGTCTATATACCGATTGTACTTTTTATAATTTAGAAGGTCTGCTTGCCAATCGTCAATTAATGCGCCCTGAAAAACACTCAAAAAGCGGTCATAACTGAATGATAGTGCCGCTCCCCAATTTCGTTCGTATCGACTTGGAAATAAGCAACCATCATCAGAAAATGGAGTATATATCTTGTCTTCTATATCACCACGATTATCCACAATTGTGGTACTTGGATTAAGTAATTTTCGCCGTTGATGGCCATTTTTAGAGTGCCAATCCCAGTAAACACTAGCTAAAGAATCTCCTCGCCAAATTTCTTTTTCACTAGAATCATTTGACATTAGGTTAGTCCCCATTATTCCGGGAACAAAAATGACAGGGATGACTTTAGTTGGTGGAACAATGCATTTTGCATGGGCATTAAGGGATTTATGTTGTAATTGTATATCATCCCAACTACATTTTCCTTTTTCATCCCATTTGGGTAAATGATATGTGGTATATTGGCATTCCCCAGATGTTGTTGAGCCATTTGATTTATCAGGCATTTAATTTCCTTAAAATAATCTCGTTCTTAGAACACTATTAGTTTTTATGGTTAAGTTTAATTTTTAAGCTATCAAGACCTAAACCTTTTTGCTCAGATAAGTTCCCTAATGTATCACTAGTACTAGAGCTTTTCGTTCCTTCAGCGATGATGTCAATAGGGTGTGATAAATCAGTGTTTTTCTCGCTGAAAGACTCTACAAATTGAGGTTTGACTGCAAACTCAGAGCTTTCCCACGTTTGCATTGCTTCGTTGATACTCTGTCCACCAAATTTTTGCCAAACAGCACCACGTTCAATGATCTTATCTGGTGCTGCGCATTCCACTGTCCCATCAGCAATCCGAATATAACCACCACCACTCGTTAAAATAATTTCCTTCTTGGCTTTAATAATGATTTTTCCATCGTGGCTACTGATAGTTAAATCTTTAAAAGCATCTAACGACATTTCATCATGCTGTGCTTCAATCGCTATTTTTCCCTGATTAGCAAAAATTTTAATACCTAACTTTTGTGCAAATAGGCTGATTATTTCACCAGCTGCAACAGTAAATTTTTTCGCAATACTAAAATCTGCATTTTTTTGAGCAGTAGTAATTATGTTCTCGCCTGTGGATAATTGAATGCTCTTTGGTGAGCATCCAGCAATACCCGCTGGTGCAGAGATGAGTAGGGCTGATTGTTTTAATTCGTTCAGTGTTTCCGAGAGCAACTCTTTTTGTGTTTGTAAATCAGCTAGTTCAGCTTTAGCTACATTTGCCGCTTCTTTCAATGAATCTGCTAATTGCTGAGCTTGTTTTAATTGTGCAATGGCTTCTCCCATCGCCAAAACATCCCCTCCAGCGCTTTCCTGCTTATCTGCACTGATAAATAAGCCTTTACCCGCTCGAATAGCGCCCCAGCTGTCAGTGCGCAGTTCAAAGCCATCGCCGCGTTTTTCACGTCCTTGATTGACCAAATGCCCCATATTTAACTGAGATTTGCCGCCATACTCAGTACTGAGTTTGATATGCTCTTCACCGCGTTTATCTTCCATGCGCAGTTTATTATTGGCGGGCGTGCGGATCACATTGCGGGTGTTATTGGCGGAAGTGACGTGATCGGGGTGGCGCGAATCGTGCATTGCATGGGCGATATAGGGGCGGTCGGGGTCACCTTCGTGGAAAGCAATCGCCACTTCTGTACCTTGAATTAACGGAAAGTGCATGCCATAGGTATCGCCCGCATAAGGTTTGGCGAGACGCACCGGCATACTTTCATAACCCATCTTTTTATCATCTAGATCGGCGTCGAATTTAACCCAATAGAAGCCATCTTCGTTCTGATGAGCATAAATGTCGTTATCTTTGGCGCTAGTTACTCGCGCCATTAGCGTACCTGCAATTACCGGGCGAGGCTTAACCACCGGTCGCCAACATAGTGTTTCATGATAAGGCACAGCGTCAAATTGAATCGTCAACGCTTGCGAGCGGCTTCCCGAAAAACGCAGACGAGTGATCAGAATATCAGACTGAAATATAGCGGGTAGCGTGCTCGGCAGTGTACTGTCTTCAATGGTCAAGACGGTTAATGGCGTCAGCGAGGGATCGTTACTTTTAGCGCGTAATAAGGTTTGGCGTGCTAAGAAACGTTCGTGATCAAGGCGCGCCCAAAAGTTAGCGGTTTCCGCATCGGGTTTGAGCTTATCACCGCGAGATAAATGACGTTGTTGATAATGATAAACATCGCCATAGTTGATCTCTTCGCCATCGCCACGGGTCATATCCGCATCTACCGACAGCAGTGTGTCTTGTGCTTGACGATGATTGTAATCCTTAGTTTTTACCGTGTGTTCAACCACTTGATGACGTAGCGATAATTCCCAAAGACTCAATGTACCGCTGTCGCTCATACCAGAAGGGCTATTAAGCGGCAGTTTTTTATCAAACAGATAGCAGCTTTGGCGATCACCAAAATGCAAAACTTCGGTCTGAGCATCTTGCTGTAAACTAAAGGTGTAGAAAATCCCCACTTCGCTGAGAAGCCGCTCGATAAATTGGCGATCACTCTCGTTGATTTGGTTGATTTGTTCACGCTTGGGATATTCATTTTTCAGATTAAATTCGAACTCCCAACCTTTGAAATTGTGCTCACGTAAAATCTGATCGACGACGTCGGGCACCGATTGATTAAGGAAAAAACGGTGTGAACGAATTTGATGGCGTAACAGAGCAAAGAAGGGCTCAATCACCACCTGATACTGGGCTTCGTCGGCTGAGCCAGCCAAGCGTTTGAAATCAGTGATCACCCCATGAACACGCTTTTCTACCGCAGGCTCAGTAGCCAATTCAAGTAACGAGTTTTTAGGCGGGGTAAAAGTAAAAGTGGCACTGCGACGCAACAGTTGCTGCGGCAGAAAATCTTGTTGGCTTGAGGTGAAACTCACCTGATAGCGGTAGGTGTCACTGATGGCTTCGCGGCCAGTGAAATGCTCAACGTCCAGTAAGGCATCACAGCCTTGAACATCAAGCTGATAACGGTTTTGCCCGTTGGTCAGTGATTTGGCAGTGTCAATTAGGCTCATTCTTTGGCTTCCTTATCAGTTTTATCCGCAATATCATCATCATGACTTTCAAACACCAGCGTAATCCCTTCGTCGTCGTTATAGCCTAACACTACGCATTCGGCATTTTGATGTGCAGCTTGGCGCATCAGCAGTTGCTGGCTGAGGACAGGTAATATCTGTTGATTGAGCAGGCTGTCGATATTGCGCGCGCCTGTATCTGGTAATAGGCAAGCGCTGACTAGGGTGTCATATAGGGCTTCTTCGATTTTGCAGTTTAAGCGGTAGTGGCTATAGAGTCGTTTGGCGACGCTGTTGAGTTTCATCTCGACAATGGTACGCAGCGCAATGGCATCTAATGGACGATAAATAATCGATTGGAAGCGGGCTAATAAAGCGGGTTGGAAGTGATCGCGCAGAATAGGGCGGATCAGTTCATGTAATTCGGCTTCAGTGGTTTCGGGTTGTTCATCTAACATCTGCATTAAATGATCCGATCCCAGATTGGCGGTCATTATGATCACTGTGTTGCGGAAGTCGATTTCGCGGCCTTCGCCATCGCGCATAAATCCTCGGTCGAAGACTTGATAGAACAAATTCAGTACATCGCGATGGGCTTTTTCTACTTCATCGAGCAGCACCACGCTGTAGGGGCGTTTGCGTACGGCTTCGGTCAGAATACCACCTTGGCCATAACCCACATATCCTGGCGGTGAGCCCTTGAGTTGGCTGACTGTATGAGCTTCTTGATACTCGGACATATTAATGGTGACCAGCGATTTTTCACCACCAAATAGAGTATCAGCAAGGGCGAGTGCGGTTTCGGTTTTCCCAATACCACTGGGGCCAACCAGCAAAAAGACGCCCAAAGGACCATTTTCTGAGGCTAATCCGGTTTTGGCTGCCCGCAAACGCTGGACAATTGAGACCAGAGCTGTCTCTTGGCCAATGACGCGTTTACCTAATTGTTGTTCTAATTCAAGCAGTCCGGTTTGTTCATCTTTTAACAGGCTGGATAAGGGAACGCCGGTCCAATCAGCAATTACGGTCGCGACGGTGCGCACATCGACATCCAACCCTAACAGTGGCTCGCCTTGTTGAAGTTCGGCCAGCTGAGCTTGCAATTGTTGTGCTTGTTCGGCGGGTTGCTGCTCTTGACGACAAGCCATTAACGACATGATTAGCGCTTTCTCTTGCTCAAAACGAACTTGAATCTGCTGTTGCTGCTCGGTAAGTTCGGCTTGTTTCTGTGCAATCTCAGTTAGTGAAGATTGATTTTCGTTATTGCCAACTGCGATATCATCGAGGATCGCTTGTTGTTCTAATTCAAGGGCATAGAGCTTGGCTTTTAGCTGGGTAAGGGGCTCTGGCAGGGTATCAAGGCTCATACGCACGCGGGCGCTGGCGGTATCTAGCAGATCGACGGCTTTGTCGGGTAGTTGGCGGCCAGTTAGATAACGACGTGACAGTGTCACTGCTGCTTTAACCGCATCATCAGTAATATGAACACCATGATATTTGGCATAACGTGATTTAAGTCCACGCAGCATTAAGCTGGCTTTTTCATCGTCAGGCTCATCCACTTTAACCACTTGAAAACGGCGTTCAAGGGCGGCGTCGCGTTCGAAATACTGTTTATACTCTGACCAAGTTGTCGCCGCTATCGTACGGAGTTCGCCACGAGCTAACGCCGGTTTTAATAGATTCGCTGCATCGGCTCCACCTGCCTGATTGCCTGCGCCAATAATGGTATGGGCTTCATCAATAAAGAGTAAAATAGGTGTAGGCGATTGTTGCACCGCTTCAATCACGTTTTTTAGGCGCTGTTCAAATTCACCTTTCACGCCAGCACCCGCTTGCAATAGACCTAAATCTAGGGTGCGTAAGCTGACGGTTTTTAAGCTTTTAGGGACATTCCTTTCAGCAATTCGTAGCGCCAAACCTTCGACCAATGCGGTTTTACCTACGCCCGGCTCACCCACTAAAATCGGGTTATTTTTGCGGCGGCGCGAAAGGATATCGACCATTTGGCGGATCTCATCGTCACGACCAAACACCGGGTCAATTTCACCATCACGAGCGCGTTTGGTGACATCAATGGTAAATTTATTAAGCACCGCTAAAAGGGCCTCACTGAGGGTATTGCCCATCAGAGTTTGAGGTTTTTCCCCATCATTATCTGTCGCTTGGGTCGATTGAGTGATTGAACCCATGCCTTCTGCCAGAGCCAGTTGCTGCAATTCGGGACGCTCTTCCGATTGCGCATCTAACATCGGGCGTAGGCGTTGCAGTTGGGTGTCACTTAAGGTGAGTAGCGGCCATAAGCCATCGCAGTGGATCAGTTTGGGATTGGCAGTTAGAGCTGAAAGCAGATGCGCACTGCGAATATGTTCAACATTTTCATCTAGAGAGGCGGATACCCAAGCGTTTTTAATCAGCGCAAGCAGATCTTTGGATAATTGCGGGCGGCTACGCACTGAGCGAGGATAGTTATCAATGGTCGATAACAGGGCTTGCCACAGCGCTTCCATATCCCATTCATAGCGACGGGCTAATACAGTAATATCACTTTCACCGAGTTCGAGGATCTTGAGCAACCAGTGTTCTATCGTCACTTCAGCATGAGCACGAGTTTGGCAAAGGGAGGCGGCGGCTTCAAGGGCTTTCGCACTGTAAGGGTTAAGACGACGCAACAGCATGGCTGATTGATTTTCCATATTCATTCATTCTCTAATTTGAGTGTTTAACCCGGTGTTAGGTACGCTACCGCCCATAGCCGTTAACCGAGGCCCATAAGGTGAAGACAAAAAATAGCATTTAACGGTTTGATTTAGCATGCTATTTTCTGAGAGAGGTTTGATTGTCTAACTTGATATGACTTAATTAAAAATTCTATTTTCGAATTGAATAAAACATTTAATTAAGCGATTTTTAATCCGGTTATTTAGCGTTAGAAGCAAAAAAAGCAGACGGTTTCCCGCCTGCTTCGTCAGACTTACGCTGTTGCGCGTTCATTCCAAGAATCAGAATGAATGATGTTGCCATCTTTGTAAGTCCAAGTGATTTTTTCGTAGCGAAGCTCAATCTCTTCTAAGTGATTGTGTTTCTCTTTAGCTGGGTCTTTGATGTCGTGCATTTTTGGTGCAACTTTAACGACTTTGACGTTTTCTAATGTGGTGTTGAAATACTCCACTTCTTGGCCTGCGTCATCAATTCGATACCATTTGAATTCAGCAGTTTTCAGGGTTTGGCCTGTTGTCACTGCTTTATATAAGTAAGGCGACGATGCATCGATCTCTTTAACGAAGATAAAAGGAGTATGGATACGTGTACCTGTTAATTTACCAGTGTTGTTATCGGTAGGGATATACAGGTTGTGATCTTGAGCAACAACTTCGATGCTACCTTCACGGCTTTGTACATTAACAGAACCTTTAATATCAGCTCCGCCATCATCTTTTAGCCATAAATAAACAGGAATTGCCATTTTTACTTCTCCATTTTTGGGGTATTAGCATCATCATTCGTTAATGATGCATCTTGATTGTCTACAACCTGACAGGCGTTAGCCTGAGGTATCAGACGAATTTCAACACGGCGATTATGCGCACGTTCTGCGGGTGTCTCATTAGAGGCGACGGGGCGCTCTTGGCCTAAGCCTTGAACCGCGAAACAGCTCGGGGAGAGATCGCTAGTTTTGAGCATCCAATCACGAACAGATTCGGCGCGTTTTAAGGATAATCTTTGGTTTAATGCCGGATTGCCGGTGTTATCGGTAAAGCCAGAGATCACAATTAACCAACCGGGTTTAGCTTTGATATTGAATAGGGCTTCGATCAGCACTTTAGTCGCATCTGGTTTAAGGTCGGATTGACCGCTATCAAACAGTGCTAAGCTATCTAAGGTGATCATCTGAGGAGCTTCTTGCATGATCACCTGAGCCGCTGGTGTGACAGGAACTGCGGGAGCCCACTCACTGAGTACGGTATGTAAATAGGGTAAAATGCGCTCGCCTTGGTAAAGTGCCATCGTGTAGGCACTCGGCACACCTTCGCGATGCCACAATGAGAAACGTTGTGCATCCGTTTGTAATTGCTGATAGGCGATGGTTTTAGGCTCAAGCTGTGTGTCACTGAGCTGACGAAAGCGCACAATATCCTGCTGTACCTGATTGATTAGCTTTTGGTTGTGGTAATAGCTGCCCAACATGGCACCGAATAAAAATAGCCCGCAAAGTAAACCGAATAGACCCACAGTTAATTCAATGCGGCTAATACCTATATAGCGAGGTAATCGATTGAGTAAGCTATCGGGTAAGGGCAGTATTTGTTGCTCTTGTTCGATGCTGACGGGCGCTAGCAAGGTTTTTTGCTGGATAAACTGCGCCCACGGGTTATTTTTCTTGCCGTTAATAGGCGAAAAGTTGAGTGCGACGGCAGCGGGAATTAGCTCTGGCGCGCCCGGTTGTGTGAGTTCGAATAGAGGAAAAAGATCGCGATTTAACCAGCTGACAAAGTTATCTAACCAAATCGACGTTGAAAATTGTTGCTCTGCCGTAAGTTGATTTTCACTTAGCCAGACCGAAAGAGGTAAGGCCATATTTTGGTCGCTATATACCTGAAATTCGGATTGATTATTGACCAACGTAAACCAGCAACTATTATCTTGTTGCGATGAAAATAGTGGACTCTGTTGATCTAAAGGATTGAGGTAAGCGGCAACCCAGAATGGCGGTAATTTGCCGATCCATTGACGACTTTCACCAATCGCTCGACGCCAAGCTAAAATATCGGCCAGCAACTCATCCTGTTGATCTGACTTTTCAGGAATGACGGCAAATAAAACCGATATATTGACTAACAGAGCTGGCGCTTGTTCCGCGATCTGCTGCACTGTCTGAATTAGGTCAGCGGGCGTAGGAACGGCAATATACCAGCCATGTTGCGTTGCTCGATGAGCTACATTGGATTGAAATAATGAGTGACTTTGCCCACAGACCAATACAATCGCGCCCTGATAATCTGCTTTGGGAATTTCTGCTGACTTGATGTCAATCTGTTGTGCAAAATGCTGTGCTTTCCGATGCCACCACAGCAGAGTAAAAAAACAAACTGTTAGCGTGATAACTGTCAGGAAAATCGTTATGTCAGAGCCCAGAGAGCAAAATCCCCAAAGCAGCCATAACATCAGCACTGTACTGAATAATGCTAATCCATTTTTTACCCAAATATGCATCATTATCCCTGATTTAACAGTTGTTGAAGCAGCTGGTCGAGGGAGTGAGAAAGTCCCCACCATAAGCCAGCGAGAATAACGATCCCACCAATCCATCCCATCCAGTAGAGGCGACGACGGCTAAATAATTTTTGTGGGCGAATAACGCGCGGTAATGAAGATGAGAGGGCATAGGCGGGAACACGCGTGGTTAATAGTTTGACTATTTGTTCACGCTGCTCATCGTCTGGCTGAGTAAATTTCCCCATAAATCCGAGCGTTAGAACACGATGAAAGAGGATCAGCAGATCAGGATTAGGAGCAGTCTCCTGCAACACATTCTGAATCCGATCCCATAATTTGCTGCCCGCTTCTAGGGTATTAAAATAGCGTGCCTGTAAAGGGGATTGCAGCCAGTGGGTATAGCCATCATCGCGAATATCACGGCGATTCATCACACTTTCATCGAGTAGTGCACATTGGGCGTATAACATATTTTCTATAGTGCTGGCGGAATAGCCTTTCTCCGTTAATAACTGACGGCTATTATCAATTTGTTCACAGGCGCGGCGGTAAAACTCTTGGCCATTATTAATCGGAGTGCCATGGCGTAACTGGCAAACAGTTAGCCATGTATCTGCAAAAATAGTGTCGATAGTCACTGCTGTGTCTGACGGTTGTTGATTGATCATGAGCGTAAAACCGCAAAAAGTTCGAGCTGGATATCCCCTAAAGTACCGGGAACATAAAATGCACAACGAGCAGAAGAGAGCATCGCTTGTGCCGCCGGATTATTGAGCTCAAGTGCAAAATATTGATTTTCTAAACGCAAAGGAATGGCCGCCGGAACATGGGATAGGGCACGTAAAGGCACGCCATTAAGCGCCACATTCACCACGTTAGTCACATCATCTGAGCTGCCTGCTTTACACAATAATGGAAACTGGCTGATCAGCAGATGTGCAGGCAGTGATGAGCGAACAGAGAGATAGAAATCAGCTTCTTCGCGTAAACGACCATCATTCAGTTCACCGCGCCAGAAAGGACCCTCTTTTGTCAATTCAATCGAGATCACGCGTGAAGGCAAGCTGGCTTCAAGTAGATCGTTCAACAGAGTAAACAGTGGAGGAAAGACGCTTTCAGGTAAATGATGTTGATAGCGTGGGATATCATCCACTTGATGGTTGAGCGAAAAAGTCAGCAAACCGCCTGCTAAACGTACTAATTCACGGTAGAGTAGCTCGGGGTGACGATTGGGATTTTCTTGAAGCTCTTTTAAAACCGGTTCTGCGCTATTAAGTGCATTAAGTAACCAGAATAGCGAGACATCGGCCACAGCAAAGTCGGCCATACGCTCGTTACTTTCTCTACGCATTGCCATCAATCGTTGACGTTTGGCGATTAAACGGTGCATAAAATCGGTAAAGCTTGAGATCAAAAGTTGATTTGCTGAGTAATCAAGTAGAGGGGGAATAAAATGATCATCTAATGCCCAGAGTCCTTGGCCGTTGCGGATCAATCGTGCGACAGGGCAAGTAATATAGGCGCTATTTTCATCATGGGCATAGCGCAGCGATAAGGCATGGCGCAAAATGGCAATATCCGTTTGCTCTTGACCGATCAGATCTTGTACTTTTACCCACTCTTGCTGAAAACGGCGAGGACGCTCGGTATGGTTATCTAGCGCCAAGTTACCGCCATTCGCCTGCAATAAAGGTAGCGCTAGCACTATATCCACAGTATCAAGATGACTGACGGTACTGAGATCACAAGCAGGCGGCAGATTATCGGCAATACTGGTATCAATTGATGTACCGTCAGAAAAACGCACAATCAATTTCAAGGTATTTAACCGCGAAATAGCCAGTGCACTGTGATCAAACTCAGCGCTGATCACACCCCATGGGTTGGCAATGCCCATACCAGCAACTTGGGCTGAGACATAAGTGTCCCAGCGCGCCTGTTGTTGAAACTGTTGGGGGGCCAAAAAGGCCCCATCAGTCCATAATGGACGATAAATTTTCATCCCTTCTCCACTTAGGCTTTCGCTTTCGGCATTTGAGATACAAGGGAAAGTGCAACATCCATACCTTCCACTTGGAAGTGAGGAACAGCATAGAGTTTGACGCGGAAGAAGCCTGGATTATCTTCAATATCTTCAACCACAACTTTGGCATCACGCAGTGGATGAGAGGCTTGTAGATCATCACCCGGATCAGTCATTTCTGTGACTAAGCCACGAACCCAGTTATTTAACTCCAGCTCCAATAAGCGGCGATCTTTGGTCGTACCGATATTTTCACGTTGAATTAATTTCAGGTAATGCGCGATACGTGACAGCAAGAAAATATAAGGCAAGCGAGAGTTAATCCGGCTATTTGCTGTCGCATCTGATGTATCATATAGCGCAGGTTTCTGAGCTGAGTTAGCTGAGAAGAAACAGGAGTAGTCACGATTTTTATAGTAAGAAAGTGGAATAAATCCAAGATTAGCGAATTCAAATTCACGGGTTTCTGGAATCATCACCTCTGACGGGATTTTAACCTGACTGCCAGTGCCTAAATCATATAAGTGGATTGGCAAATCTTTGACTGCGCCACCCGCTTGCGGGCCACGGATCTGTACACACCAGCCATTGTTAATAAAGCTTTTTACCATATTTGCGGCAAAAGCAAAGGTAGCATTGGTCCACAGATATTTCTCATGATCAGGGCCTTTCACTTCTTCAACATAGTTAAAGTTGCGAACAGGAACTGTATCTGGACCATAAGGCAAGCGACCCAGCACGCGCGGCATAGTTAAACCAATATAACGGGCGTCATCGGAGTCACGGAAGGCTTTCCATTTAATATATTCTGCGCGATCAAAGTAGTTGCCGATATCTTTAATGGCCGCCACTTCTTCCATGTTCTCTTTGCCAAAGAATTTAGGTCCAACAGAGCCGATAAAAGGCATATGCGCAGAAGCAGAAACTTTAGAGATATTACGCAGTAAAGCGATATCTTGTGCTGAACGGTCGAATTCATAGTTAGAAATCACCGCACCAATAGGTTCGCCACCCGGAGTATCATATTCTTCAATATAGGTATGGTGATACAGGCCGCTCTGGATGATCTCAGGACTATCTTCAAAATCTTGGCGCAGATCGTCTTTTGAAATATCCAGTAGTTCAATTTTTACGTTCTGACGAAAATCAGTGCGGTCAATTAAGGATTTAAGTCCACGCCAAGCGGATTCCACTTGTTGAAATGCTGAGTGGTGCATCACTTCATCGAGTTGTTTACTGATTTGGCTATCTAATTCAGCAATATGGTGATCAAGTAGATTTCTATCAAGACGTTCCACTTTTTGACCTGAATTTTTTAAACGTTCAAGAAACACACTCACCGCAGCTGTGACACGCTCATCGGTGCTCGCATCTGCCAGCGTGCTGTTATCTTGGAATTCATCGATATCACTGATAGCAGAGACGGGTGTCAGATTGATTTTTTCAAACAGAGACGCATAAACTTGACCGCTTTTTGGTGCATCTAGTACGGTAGTTTGATTGTTTTTTACACTTTCATTATTAACAGACATCAGCATAATCCTGTGTTTTAACCTTAATTAGTCTTTTTTCGGCGCAAGTTCAGCTAACTCGTGGCGAAGTTCATCACTTAAATCAGGATCTTTTAGGATGCTTTCCAGCTCACGACGAAAGGTTGCGTTGTCGAGTAGATTTGATTTCAGGTCACGTAATAGATTGCGCATTGCTAGCATGGCGCGCAGTTGAGGGATCTGACGAGCGACTTGTTCTGGCTCAAAATCTTTCATGTCGTTAAAGGTGAGCTCGATGGCTTCTTCACTACCATCGCCTGCTAGCGTATTTTTGACTGTCAGATTTACTGTCGGATTATGCTCGGCAAGAACACTATTAAAATTTAGTTTATTGACATTAACTTTGCTGCGTTCTGACAAGGGTTTATCTTCTTGTCCATTACTGTAATCACCGACTACTAAAAGTTTTAATGGAAGCTCGACTTTCTTTTGCGCTCCACCAGTATGTAGATCAAGTTTAATATTGACGCGTGCTTTAGGAACTTCGTTTTGAAAACTATCTGACATGATAGGTATCCTTAAGTTATACCTGAATTTATTTAACTCGATAGATTGGTAAATAATCTATATAACATCACTGTAGTTTGACTTAGTTACGCTTAATTTATATATCCTTGTCAATAATAAATCAAATATCATTATCTATTTTGCGAATGGAGGATTAATAGATTATTTCTGTAAATCGGTTATTAGCAGGATATATAATTAAAAAAATGTATAAATATAAGACCAACACTAGGTATACGCCTATATTGATGCCATCAAAAAGAATTGTATTAAAATGTTAATGGAGAATTATTATCGAATTAAGATAATTCTTATCATTAGGGTGGGAAACTCGTTACTAATTGTTATTAAAGGACTAATTGTGATTATTTATCTATATGGAAAGGAAAGAACAATATAAAAGAGAATTTCTGGCATAAATATTAAATATAAGATTTGTGTATAAATAAACAGCATAAAAAACTAAGTTGAATTCTATATGCTCAAAAATAAAGCTAAAAATAGCTCTGTTCTATATTGTTTATAATTTATTCTGTTGGATGAAAAACGTTCAACAGGATGTTTCTTATTTTATGAATAGATAGAATTATTGATATAAAATACACTAAGAAATGCTTTAATAAATTGTTCGCTAATGTGATTTTAAATTGTATAAAAATACAGGTTTTTTATTGAACAATGATACAAATTGATAACATTTGTTACGAAGCCCAATAAATTGAAATACTTTTATCTATATAATTATTATTTACTACTATTGTACGTATAGGGGGAATTTAAATAAATGATAAAGTGCCGTTACATTAATTTATAATTGAGTGACTTGTTATTTTTAGTGGTATACCGTGGAGTCTGAGCATATTTAATTATGCTAATAAATAATGGCTAAGCGCGATAGAATTCAATTAATATCATTTTTGGATGAGATTGCTTCAATTAAAACTGTATCAGTTGTAACTTATCTACTTAGGTAATTGATGTTTTTTACGATTTTATAAATCCCATTGTTTGTAATACTCATTAACTTCTTGTGGCGTCAGTAGAAGGAGTTTGGGTTGACTGATTTCTTGATACATTTTTTTGTAGCCTTTTCTTTTTATAGGGGTAGCTAAAGCAATATGTTTTAGCATTCTCCAATTCACTTTATTCTCAGCGCCTTCTAGATAACCAGCTTTGGTATTCGTTGAGTAACATCGGCGAATGTATCGTGTCAAGCTCATTGTGGTTGATAAATCGAGTAGAATAAAGCCCGTTGCGCGGCCCTTATGATTCTATTGTGATTAAATTAATCATAAGGGCGTTAAGGTTATTCTGTTGAGTAAAAAGTTTTTTTAGTGATTATAAGTGAGCTCCCTACCTTGAAGTCAGAGAGCTCGAAGGGGGTTATTGCAGAGATATTAGCTCTTCACTGCTTAATCCGATACTTTCCATAACTAATTCAAGGCCAACGCCGTTTTTGAGCAGGTTGCGTGCCGCGCGTAATCTTTCTTGTTTGATACCTTGCTCAATACCTTCTTGTCGACCTTTATCTTGTAGGCGTTGTGCAATATTCATAATAGCCTCCCGATGTTTTTCAGTCTGTTCAGTCAATTGTTGGACTATTTGTTCAAAATCAGCTGAATCCTGCGTTTTAAAAATATAATAGACAATGTCGTAAACGTCGTTCTCACTATTTATACGTATTTTAATGTATGGGTGAGGATTTGTCTGAAAAAGTTGATGATAGGTTTGGCTAATAAGGAGCCACGTAAGCATACTTTTTGCAAAAAACGCATTAAATAAATAAAACAGATAAATAAAATGAAGCCCTGAAGAGAATATAAACTTTATGTGTTAAGTACAAATATACAGGGTTTAGTGATTAATCAGCTGAATTTAAGTTATATGCGTTATTTAAATAAAATTGCTGAAGTAAAGAACACATGAAAAATAAAATAGTCATAAATCAATAAACTATAAGTACTTAGTTTTGTGTATTTTATGAAGTGATTAAATATGGGTAACAGAATAATACATCAGGTTTTTTATATTAACAGTGAGATGGAAATATATAAAAGGAATGCACTAGTTGTATAAAAACGCTTTGCTAATAAATTTATTACTATCTTAATGAAAAACATTTATCAAGTAAAGAGGAGTGATCTTTAGAGCTTTCCCACTAGAATTATATAAAATTATAAAAATATATAAGTTGTTAAAAATTGGGATTTAATATGGGTTTACCTTTGGTTCATAATAAATTAAATATCAGGTCTATACTTAAAGTACTGAGATAATTGTGAAAGAGATTGCACTGCTGATATAGCTATATCTTGATTAGGATTATTAGATAACTCAATTAATCGCAATATAACATCTTCTTGCTTTGAGGTTAATTCATAATTTCCTATGGCTCGAATAGCCGCAATTTTCAATAAATTATTATCTTTGTAAGTTAAATTCATCAATGTATCAATTATTTTGGTATCCATCTTAAACCCTATAATAAAGTATAAATCCTATATATATAATAATATAAACTAGCCTAATTAAAACTCTGAAATTAGAACTGTATTAGTTTTTATTTGTATAAACCTGTTTCTTACTGTGTTTCCTTGGCTTTTAATTCTAATTTAAGTAGTATTTATTATTTAGTTTGGCATTTTGATATGTAAATATGAAATTATATATTTAGACATGAGTAAATATACTAAAAAATTGATAGGAAAGATTAAGAGCATCGGCCGTTTTTATCACGGCCGTTGTTAAATTTAGGTAGGCTATTTTTTATTAACTTGTACTGCGACTTCATAACCTAATAGATAAAGTGCTTGCTCTAAAGTTTCAACTTTTGAGGCGTGATTGACATCTAAGAGTCGGTCAATTTGCGGTGCTTTCTGGTTTAATTTGCGCGCAAGATCCGCTTTACGTGTACCCGTTTGAATCATTGCATTATGCAGCGCTATCTTTAAACAAGCCAAGACCGGTAAGTGAACAAGGATATCCGTTTCTGCTTGTGGTGAAGGTGAGGGAATTGGAATCCGAGCTGTAATTAAATCATCAATCCCTGTTAACAACGTATCTGAAGCATCTAACTCGATATCCTCTTCAGCATATGCCGTTCCCTGTAAATCGGGGAAATCGCGGTAGGATATTTCGTAACTATCAGTTTCTTCATCAAATTCTACTGAAGCAGGATATTTAAACATTTGTACACTCTATGTTTGTATATTTAGCTCTACCTTTAGCTAAATAATGGAGGAGAGGGAGACTAATAGTATCCTATCAGATAAGATTAAATACACAACACATATGTTGCTTTTTCCTCGATGTAAAGATGATGATTAAATCTATCCTTATATAGAATAAACTTATAATTAAAAGATTGATAAATTAATACTAGAAATATTTAACTTGTTGGTGCTAAAGCTATTTTTAATTTTAAATATTTTGGCCTAAGATCTCATTTATCTGCTCATTTGCAAGACTTTTTGCCGTATTTGTTTATAATTTTCTAATGATGTTTGCGTAACTTATGATTAAAAGAGGTGTGTATGTATAAGACAATTTTGGTTCCTATTGATCTGACTGAAGATGAATTAACGAGTAAAGCCGTCCGCCATGCACTGAATCTCGCTAAGCAATCTGGCGCTAACCTGCATTTAATTCATGTTCTACCTATATCATCAGCAATTATTAATGCTTATGCTTTGGGTTATATGGAAATTAAAGATAGAGCAACAGTAAAAGCTGAAGTCGATATGCAGATGTTACTCGATTCGATTGATTTACCGGAAGAACGGATTAACTATACTATTACATTTGGTTCACCTCGCGATGAAATCATCAATACCAGCAAAGAGATAAAAGCAGATATTATCGTGATCGGTTCTCGACGCCCTAATATTACTACACATTTGTTGGGGTCAACCGCTGCAGGCGTCGTACGCTATGCTGAGACCTCAGTTTTAGTCGTAAGATAAGTATGACAAGGGATACAGGCTAGCGCGTAGGCCTGTATCTATTAACGCCATCTTATAAACTTAATTATACTTGGCTACAATTTGTTCTTTTAATGTTCTTTTAATGTTCTTTTAATGTTCTTTTAATGTTCTATTTTGTTCGGATCTATTTATTGTATTTAGCAGAAGTGCCCTATTTCACGGTTTTTTTTAGCATAGAGACTATAATAGAATTGATCTACGCATAATAATCAGAATAGGAAAGTGGCTTTTTTTGATGAGGAGAACTTTATGTACAATACGATATTAGTACCTATCGATATTTCTGAAGATGTTTTGACAAGTAATGCATTAAAACACGCGGTTTATTTAGCAAAAATTAACGACGCTAAAATTCATCTTTTTCACGCTATTCCCGATGTATCTCGTTTTGCGATGAGTTATAGCTACCATTATGATCTATTATCTTCTTTTGCTAAAAAAGCGATTGAACGTACTGAAGAACAAATGGCAGATATTATAAAAACTATCGATTATCCCGCAGATAAAATAAGTTCGAGTGTAGTATTTGGATCGCCAAGAGATAAAGTGTTATCAACGGCTGAAGAAATTAATGCGGATTTAATTGTTATCGGCTCTCGTCGTCCGAATATCTCGACACATCTATTAGGCTCAAATGCATCTGGTATTGTCTCTTATGCAAAAATGTCGGTACTTGTTGTCCGGTAAGATTCCTAACTATTATTTAAACAAAGCCCAATCATTTCTTGTATTGGGCTTTATTGTCGACCTTTATATTATAACTGACCTGCTGCTTTAGCTTCTTTAATCGCATCAACAGCCTGTGCACAAGCTGACTCTTGCTCAGCTTCAGGGTAAGTTGCCAGCGCTTTTTTTGCCTCTTCTAATTGCGACTTCATCGCTTCAATCTGAGCTTTAGCGTCAGGGATCTCTTTATCTTGCTTCTCAGCGAGTTTAATTAACTCATTCATCTCGTTAAAATAAGTATCGCAGTTTTTTCCTGCGTTTGCATTTAACGCAGTTAAGGATAAAAGGCAACCTAACACAAATGGAATTGTTTTTTTCATAGGATTTTCACTTTTTTAAGATAATATATTTCAGCATAACATTAGATAATTTAAAACGCATTGTTTGTCCGAAAATAATCTGGTGGACCATCAGATTATTGAAAGTTTTTTAGGGTAAATATGGATATCGCAATTGCTAATATCGTTCTAAAAAGACAGTCTATTAAAAACAAGCTATCGGCAACAGAAAATTATAAACGCCAAATAGTTCTAATGTCGTTCATATTATAAGGATAATTGATTCTATTTTATATGAATTGGAAATGGACTTTTCTGTTATGAAATAGGTTAAAGCACAATATGCAAAAATAGAATGATGTTAAATTACAACTACCTATCTTTAATACGATTATTTCCTGCTCAAATTCTTATTAAGAGCTGGCAATCATTATTGACCTCTTAATTAAGTGTACTGTATGGTACATAAAATAATAGAAGAGGAGAAAATCTAATGGCTGAACAAACAACAATCGTTGATATGGCGCTATGGCCAGTTTGCATAATGAATAAATTTCCATCAAATATGGCGGAAACTAAACAATGGGTTGAAGAGATGGATCTGATCCTTGAGCGAAAAAAAGCTTTTTGTCTAGTCTATCCTCCAATTACCACTAAAAGTGAAGATATGGAAGCGATGAAATTTGTTCGTCGTTGGCTAAAATCCAGTAAATCTTTAATGACGCTCTATTGCAAAGGCATAATTATTACGGTTAACCAGCAGACTCACGATGAGCGCAATCTACTGCATATGGCGCCGATATTAGCGGCAGTTTATGGTACTCAGACCTTTATCGAACAGGATATTGACGCATCAATCGCGAAGGCTCAGAGTTTGCTTTAGTCATAAAATAAGAAACATATAATCAAATCTATTATCGACGATAGTTAGCACTTTTTACGGATATAGCTGGCGATAATATCAACGGAGAGTTGCAGCTGTGTCTCAATAAAATCCTCACTAGGGTGAAAATCCGCGACGCAGAATGTTTTCATAAAGAGATCTGTTTTTAACATCTCCAGAAAACGTGCTGATATTTGCGTTAATAAGGGTTCATCCAGTGTGACTTCATCTAAGCTAAGCAGTTTATGGGTCAGTAATCTATAGCTTTTTTCTGGCCCCTTCTCAAAAAATGATTGGCTGATAGTGGGGAAACGGTTGTACTCGCCTAAAATAAGGCGATATAAGCCAACAGAGCGCGGTTTGATTACACTATGTAGAAAGCGAGAGCCATAATAAGAGAGAATTGATTCAATTGTCGGATTTTCTAAATCATCCTCATGATCCTCTGTAAAAATATCATCAATCATATTTTCGATAACCGCAGCAAATAGGCCCTCTTTATCGCCGAAATTTTTATATAGCGTAGAGCGCGAGCCCCCAGCTTGTTCAATAATCATATCTAATGTTGTACTATCGAAGCCATATTGGATAAAGGTATCTGTGGCAGCTTCAATAATCGCTTTATTTCGTTTACGCCCTTTAACCGTTTTTGCGGCGGAAATATTGTCCATGCTGATTTTAATCCAATCGATTATTACTATTTTATAGTTAATGAGTTAATTTATTTACCTCACTAACTGCGCTCTGATAAGACAGGAAGTTGAAGAAGATCAAATCGACTTTAGATTGTTAGCTTTATACTCATCGAGCCTCAAGTTGCTATTATCTGCATCTTGAACCTGTTAATCAATATGATAGCCATAGACTAGCATGTTATTAAATAGCCTTGAATAGACAGCCATATTAATTATGAGTGAAGATGTTATGGAACAACTTGCTTGCAACCAAGATCCCTCCGTTGAGATGCAAAGAGAAATTAGCCGATTATGTATTGAGTGTGGCTTACTGTTACTGCAACATGGGGCAGAGAGTATGTTGGCTGAACAGCTGGCCACTCGCCTTGGCTTAGCTTTGGGGGTCGATCAGGTAGATAGCTCGATCTCATCAAATGCCATTGTACTTACGACTATTACCGCAGACCGCTGTATTACATCGACACGTAGAATTGTAGATCGTGGCATCAATATGCATGTAGTTACAGAAGTGCAGCATGTGGTGATACTGGCGGAGCACCATTTATTAGACAGATCACAGGTTAAGAAAAAGCTGAGTTCAATTAAGCCCTTGCGTTACCCTCGTTGGGTGATGGTGCTGATGGTAGCATTATCTTGTGCCTGTTTTAGTAAATTAAATGGCGGTGGCTGGGATGGTTCTATGGTGACTTTTTTTGGCAGCGGTTGCGCCATGTATATACGCCAAGTGCTGACGTCGCGGCAAATTAATCCCTTGATTAATTTCTGTATTACCGCATTTGTAGCGACCAGTGTTTCAGGCTTGATTTTGAAAATCCCCTACTTTACGCCTACGGCAACCATCTCAATGGCTGCGAGTGTCCTACTATTAGTGCCCGGTTTTCCTTTGATTAATGCGGTAGCCGATATGTTTAAAGGACATGTGAATACAGGGCTCGCTCGTTGGGCGATGGCCAGTTTGTTGACATTAGCCACCTGTATTGGCGTGGTGATGGCGATGTCAGTTTGGGATTTAAGGGATTGGGCATGAGTTTTTTACTCGCATTAATTCAAGATATGATCTTAGCTGCTATCCCCGCAGTGGGATTTGCGATGGTATTTAATGTGCCCATTAGAGCGCTTAAATATTGTGCGTTACTAGGGGCTATTGGCCATGGCTCACGAATGACCATGATAGAGATGGGATTGACCATCGAATGGGCAAGTTTTTGTGCTGCCACTCTGGTGGGAATTATCGGTATACAGTGGTCTCGTTGGTGGTTAGCGCATCCCAAAGTGTTTACCGTTGCAGCAGTGATCCCAATGTTTCCGGGGATAAATGCCTATGTGGCGATGATTTCTGTGGTTAAAATTTCTCACCTAGGTTATAGCGAAGCCCTGTTTTCAACGCTGATCAGTAACTTCTTGCAAGCCTCTTTTATTGTTGGTGCTCTCTCTATTGGCTTGTCTTTACCGGGTATCTGGATTTATCGTAAACGCCCAAGTGTGTAATTGCGAAACAGAAAACAGGAGTTAGATTCTGTTTTCTGTTTGTGCCAATGTATTGAAGCTGATATCAAATTCATTTCTATCGTCAAATTGAATTTGTATTTTGAGATTATTTTCAGTTAATTGAGGAATACTCACTTTTATATTATCATTTTCGGAATATTTTTTAGTCACAACTTCAAGTTCAGCAATTAAATTATCGAGTAATGTATTCATATTAGCCTTCAATAGTGGGTCGGTTATGATTGTCCCTATTTTAGGCTTAACCGGGTTAAATTATATAAAATTAGTTAATAGAATATTTATATTTTGGTCGAAATAATAAATCTTGTTAAGATAGTTAATGAATCATTAGATTGTAATTTTACTTGCCTGATTTATTATTTTTAATTTTTTATTTAGGTGGTCAATTTTGCGTTATTATCAATTTAAGCCTTTTATTTTGATGTTACTGGCGGTCTATTTTAGTTTATTTTCAATAACGGGATGGACGGCAGCAACATCATTTAATGAAGCCAAAACATTATTACGTACTCAAGTCTATCATGACCAATCCAAAGGCGAAGAAGGCACACTCTATTGCGGATGCCAATGGACCTGGGTAGGTCAAACAGGGGGACGTGTTGATCTCGCTTCTTGTGGTTATCAGGTGAGGAAACAGCAGAGCCGAGCCGAGCGTATCGAGTGGGAACATATTGTACCCGCATGGGTTTTTGGTCATCAACGCCAATGTTGGCAACAGAGCGGTCGTAAAAACTGTATTGAACACGATGAGGTATTTCGTAAAATGGAAGGGGATATGCATAATTTAGCCCCTTCTATTGGTGAGGTTAATGGCGATCGCAGCAACCTGAGTTATAGCCAATTGCCCGCCGATACGACTTATCCCTATGGAATGTGTCGTAGCCGAGTTGACTTTAAGCAACGGGTATTTGAGCCACGTGATGAGGTAAAAGGACAGGTTGCTCGAGTCTATTTCTATATGCACGATCGCTATAATTTGTCCATGTCAAGCCAACAACAGCAACTGTTAATGGCATGGGATCAACTATATCCAGTAAGTGATTGGGAACGACTGCGCGATCAGCGTATTGCTAAGCAAACCGGCCAGCATAATCCCTTTGTAACGGGCGAAATGAGTTGGACTTTGGGGCATAAAAATAGTGGGGAAGGTCTAACTAATGCAGCTTCAGTCAATATAAACTCAAATAATGCCAAATTAAATAATACTTCGCCAGTTTTAAAAAAGGTGAGTAAACAGCAAGCTATTAAAGGAAATATGAATAGTAAGATTTATCATCTGTCTCATTGCTCAGGTTATAAAAGCCTATTAAATAAAAATGCTGTTTTTTTTGCCAGTGAATCCGCAGCACAAAAAGCAGGATATCGATTAGCTAAAAATTGTAAACCATAAATAGAATTTATTATAAGTTTAAAGTCTATGAGCCATGAGTATTGGTGATTAGGGCGTTTAATGATGATAATAAAATTTTCAACTTGTCATATTGCTGTCATATTTATTTATTAGTTTAGCCTTATCATCTTTTAAGGAGAGACTCATGAATAAAGAAAAGAAACTAATTAACCATCAGACCGGTTATCTAGCCATCACCAGATATTGTGGTGGAATAGATAATCGGTCTTTTTATTATAAAAGATAAACCCTAATTTATTGATTGTAACCAATGAGCTTGAAGGGAGCTCCTCTCTGTGCTGAATAGTCGGTCATTTGAATTGACAACCTAGCTGCCAATGAAAGGTAAATACTATGAGTAGACAGAAAGCTGTAGCAAAATCACGCCGCGACATCAAACGCACTTCACGTAAAGACAATCATACTGGGCGTTATAATGAGCCAACAAATGTGGCTTCTTTCGCCGATTTTAGCGGTATTGAGTCCATTGGTATGGCAAAGGAAGGGCGCGATCGTTCGCCAATTACAGCAAGGAATGAGGCACAAAAAGAGTATATCGATGCGATAAAATGGAAAAAATTGATTTTTGCTAATGGTGAAGCGGGTTGTGGTAAAACATTTATCAGTACCGCTCTCGCTGCCGATGCGCTGATTAATAAGGATATTAGTCGTATTATTGTTACACGTCCGGTTCTGCAAGCTGAAGAGGATTTGGGTTTTTTACCCGGCGATATGGCCGACAAGTTCGCTCCCTATTTTCGACCCGTTTATGACGTACTTGTTAAACGTTTAGGTTACTCATTTTTGCAATATTGTTTAAGACCCGAAATCGGTAAAGTGGAGATATCTCCCTTCGCCTATATGCGCGGGCGTACCTTTGAAAATGCGGTCGTGATATTAGATGAAGCGCAGAATGTGACCGTGAGCCAGATGAAGATGTTTTTAACTCGGTTGGGTGAAAATGTGACGGTGATTGTTAACGGTGATGTCACACAATGCGATTTACCATCATCCAGCCGCTCTGGATTGGCCGATGCGCTCCAGCGTTTCAGTAGTGATGAGAAGGTCTCTATCGTCAATTTTGGTATGGACGATTGTGTCCGTTCCGAGCTCTGCCACCGTGCCTTAATGGCCTATAATCGCTAGTCTGGTTAAATCGGGTTTGATCCTAATAAATAAGGCTCTTATGGGTAAGAGCCTTGATACCTGAATGTGATCAGTCGATCTAATTATGAGTCTGGGTTATCCATCACATCATGACGCATTTGGTGATAACCCTCTTCATCATAACCATGTCTCCAGTAGGGAATAGCATAGATTTGATGGCGATCATATCCCTTATCACGGCGAATATAGCGACGTAATACTTTGATGATCTGATCTTCTCCCGCTATCCAGAATGACACATCTTCTGCTGGCAGAGTCCATGATTTAAAATGGTTAATCAGTTGTTCAGTTGCCGTAATATCACCGCATACCCAGATAATCTCGATACCTGCTGGCGCACTCAGAGTTTGAATGTCGGTATCATGATCAACACGTATCACCACTTTACCTTGGGCACTTGGCTGCATTTTTTCGAGTAATGCCGCAATTGCAGGTAAGGAGCTTGGGTCACCGGCCATAAAGTAGTTTGCGGCTTGAGGGAGTAGTGGGTCAGGACCACCGGGATTGCTGATCCCTAGCCAATGGCCTGGTTTAGCGTCGCGCGCAAATAGATAGGCAGGGCCTTCGATTCCATCATGCATTGCAAATTCGATATCGATTTCACGCATTTCTGGTCGAATTGCCCGTACTGTATAGGTTCTAACGATAGCTCGCGTTTTTCCTTCTGGCCACATAGGCCCTTTAGGACCGAGAGTTGGCACTGTTGGTTGCTCATTAGGATCAAGAGAGAGAAAAATCTTCAGATGACCCCCTTCGCAATCGGTCGGATAGTCGGCCAGCTTATTACCCGTAAAAGTGATACATCGGATCGCAGGACTAATATCTGATATAGATTTGACTTGAATTAGCTGCGGAGGCGCTGGACGGTAGATGCTTTTTTCTGGGGTAGGGGCTGCCACAGAGAGACTCCTTAATTTCTGACAATATTATAATAATGGGAACTATTATCATTATCATATCATAAAAATTCTCAATAGGAATCTGTGTATTTAAGAGTGGAAATAAATTCACCGACGCTAGGTCGGTGAATTAGGGGACTATTTAACTTTCATACCCGCTGCTGTCATCAGAAAACGGAAGAATAAAGAGACAGCAAACAAGGCTAAAACACTGGATGACCAAAGGATCACCATCCAACCTAACTTCTTCCACAGAGGGGAAGGTGTAGGATCAATGATAGCCTTGGTCGTGGTTAATTTTTCCTCGGAAGACATAATAACTCCAATAGGTATAGACTAGGATCACAGGGATAATAAATAGCGCGCCAACTAACATAAAGCCAAGACTTTGTGGTGGACCCGCGGCATCTCTAAAGCTAATCATAGGTGGGATCAGATGTGGCCAAATGCTGATACCTAATCCAGTAAAGCCCAGAAAAATCATAAAGAGTGGCGCCAAAAAGGCCATATGATCGTTTTTTTGCTGTTTTGCCGTGCGTAAAATCAACCAAGCACATAACAGGACTAATAGTGGAACAGGTAAAAAGAAGAACAGATTGGGTAACGTAAACCAACGTTCAGCAATCGTTTGATTGAGCATGGGTGTCCAGATACTAATAATAGCAACAACAACCATCATCAGTAGGGTCAACGGACGGATCACCTTAAACATCGCTTGTCGTAAATGGCCTTCTGTTTTCATAATCAGCCAGCCGCAACCCAGTAAAGCATAGGCAACGACTAAGCCAAAACCACAAAATAGTGGGAAGGGTGAGAACCAATCAAAATAGCCACCGGCATACACGCGATTTTCCACTGGGAAACCTTGAATAAAGGCACCGACCACAACACCTTGTACAAAAGTGGTGATAATAGAGCCCCAAATAAAGGCCTGATCCCAAATAGGGCGGTGGCTTTTATCGGCTCTAAAACGGAACTCAAATGCCACGCCTCTAAAAATCAATGCCAGTAACATAACAGTTAGCGGAATAGAGAGGGCATCAAGCACAATCGCATAGGCCAATGGGAAAGCACCAAATAGCGCTGCACCACCTAGAACTAGCCAAGTTTCGTTACCATCCCAGACGGGAGCAACGCTGTTCATCATCAGATCGCGGTCATCGCCATCTTTTACCACAGGGTAGAGAATGCCGATTCCAAGGTCGAATCCATCCATCATAATGTACATCATGATGCTGAATACGATAATAATGAACCAGATCAGGGGTAAATCAATGCCCATTAGAGACCTCCTCTTTGATGCCCATACGAATGAGTTTCATCATATATAGGTAGCCGATACCAAATACGCCGCCATAAACTATAATAAAGGCTAATAACGTAATGCTCATATGCATCTCTCCATGAGCACTGACGGCGTCTGCGGTGCGTTGTAATCCATAGACCACCCAAGGTTGACGGCCAATTTCTGTGGTAAACCAACCAGCCAGAATAGCGATTAAACCTGAGGGCGCCATTACCAGCATAAAGCGTAAAAAGGCTTTTGATTCATAGAGGCGTTTACGATAGCGCAGCCATACACCCAGTACACCCGCTGCAATCATCAACATGCCCAGTCCAACCATGACACGGAATGACCAGAAAACCATAAAGACGTTAGGACGATCTTCTGCTGGCCACTCTTTTAACGCAGGGACTTGTTTATCAAGGCTATGGGTTAAAATTAGGCTGGCAAGATAAGGGATCTCGATAGCGTATTCGGTTTTTTCTTTCTCCATATTAGGAATACCGAATAGGATCAAAGGAGTGGCTTCACCGGGTTTGTTTTCCCAATGGCCTTCCATCGCCGCCACTTTTAACGGCTGATGTTTTAAGGTATTTAATCCGTGCGCATCACCAATAACGGCTTGCAAGGGGGCTAAAATCAAGATCAGCCACAAAGACATTGAGAACATCTTTTTCATGGCGCTTGATTTGTTGCCTTTCAGTAGGTGCCAAGCTGCTGAAGCACCAATAAAGAAAGCCGAGGCCAAGAAGGCAGCGGTCGTCATATGGAATAATCGATAAGGGAAGGATGGGTTGAAGATAACTGCAAACCAATCAACCGGAACTAATTGATTATTAATGATTTCATAGCCTTGAGGCGTCTGCATAAAGCTGTTGGAAGCCAAGATCCAAAATGTCGACATCAGGGTGCCTAAGGCCACCATACAGGTAGCAAAAAAGTGCAGTTTTTTGCCGACACGATCCCAACCAAATAGCATAACGCCGAGGAAACCAGCCTCTAAGAAGAAGGCGGTGAGTACTTCATAGGTGAGCAATGGACCGGTAATAGATCCGGCGAAATCAGAGAATAAACTCCAGTTTGTACCGAATTGATAGGCCATGACGACGCCAGAGACAACACCCATACCAAAATTGACTGCAAATATTTTCGCCCAAAAGTCAAACAATTTTTTGTAGTCTTGATTGCGAGTTTTTAGCCACATGCCTTCTAAAATAGCAAGGTAGCTGGCTAACCCTATTGTAATTGCTGGAAAAATAATATGAAACGAGATCGTAAACGCGAATTGGATACGAGCAAGTTCCAGGGCACTTAATCCGAACATAGTGTCCTCTATAATTGTATAAAAAAACGCAGATGAAAGTGTGGATAAGTAGACCATGAGACGATAAACTATAATAGTAACAATTTATCGGTTGTTAACTATAACAGTTCAAGGTAGGACCATAATGACACGATATGAGAAATTGGCATCTCAAATACGCCAACAAATAGAAGATGATATTTGGCAAGTGGGTGATCGATTACCATCACTCAGAGAAAGTGTCAAGCAGTCAGGTCTCAGCTTAATGACCGTAGTGCAGGCATATCAATTACTTGAAAGCCAAGGATGGATAGTAGCACGTCCACAGTCGGGGTACTATGTTGCAAACCGAACTTCCGCTTTTGCCGCCGCGAAAGGGGGAAAAGGGCTGCATTTAAGTGAAAATGTAGAAATTAACGCCTCCATTTTTGGCGTGCTGCAAGCCTGTAAAGATCCCGACATCATTCCTTTTGGTTCTGCATTTCCAGAACCTGCGCTGATGAGTGAACCTAAATTAGCCAAAGCCTTGGCCACAGTTGCCCGCCGTTTTACTAAATCCAGCGCGATTGCCAACTTGCCACCGGGTAATGAAAAGCTTCGTCGTAATATTGCCCAGCGATATGCAATGCAAGGAATACATGTATCACCTGATGAAATAGTGATCACCGCGGGAGCGATGGAGTCATTAAGTTTTAGTTTGCAATCGGTCACTGAACCGGGGGATTGGGTCGTTATCGAATCACCGGCTTTTTATGGTTCACTACAAGCCATTGAACGGCTTAAATTGAAAGCGGTCGCCATTAAGACCGATCCGATTTTTGGTCTCGATCTTGATGCACTTGAAGAGGTGGTTCAAAATTATCCGATTAAAGCCTGTTGGTTAATGACTCACTTTCAAAATCCATTGGGTGGAACTATTCCGCCAGTCAATAAAAAGCGTCTGGTCAATATATTGAATCAGCATAAGGTTGTATTAATAGAAGACGATGTTTATGGCGAGTTATATTTTGGTAATCAGCAGCCCGTTGCTGCAAAAAGTCTTGATACCGAAAATAACTTCTTCCACTGCTCATCATTTTCTAAATGCCTAGCGCCGGGATTTCGAGTGGGTTGGGTTGCTGCGGGTAAACATGCGACGAAAATTCAGCATCTACAAATGATGAGTACCGTATCAGCTAGTGTACCGACTCAATTGGCTATCGCAGAATATCTTTCAGAAGGTGGTTATGATAATCATCTAAGAAAATTGCGTACCACACTGGAGCAGCGTCAGCATAGATTATTAACGGCAGTGGCACAATATTTACCCAAAACAGTTAAAGTCAATTCCCCCAAAGGTGGTTATTTCTTATGGTTAGAATTTGAACCTCCTTTTAATGCTGTACGCTTATATCAATTGGCACTAAAAGAGGGAATTAGCATTGCGCCTGGCAGTATGTTCTCTACCAGTAATCAATTTAATCATGCTTTTAGATTAAATTTTTCTTTTGCTTGGAGCGACCAATTAGAGGAAGCGATGAAGACATTAGGGCGTTTATGTCATTTACTGATTGATGAGAAAGGCGCTAGTCACACTTTTGACAGTAATTTATTGCGATAGTGGTAAGACTTTGCGATTCTGTTAATTGGTTACAATTAGTAACCAATTAAATAATAAAGAAAATCCATCTCACAGGAGAACAAATGAAAATTAAATGTTTCGATTATTCAGATCTACCTGTGAAATATCTACCCAATGAGCAAGGTGAAATCCGTGATATTGTTTATTGGCCAGTGTCATCGGATTTCTCATGGTGTGCCTCATTTTTCGCTGTACAGGCAACAACAAGATTAGACTCTATTGCCAATATTGATCGCTATATATTGATGCTGGAGGGCGAACAGCTTACGCTATTATGCGATGATGGTATTGAATATAAAACTCGCAAACAAGCTTTGCCATTATCATGTCGTGGAGAAGATGGCATCTCCATTATTGCTGATGGTATTACGCCAATTCTTAGCCTTAATCTGATGGTCCGACATCACTGCTGGACACCAAAATTTAGCATTATCTCTAGCGCTCAGCGTCTACCTCAAAGTGCTGCAGGTATTCTTTTTAGTTTGGAAGGTGAGTGGCATGTACAGGGTGCAAACTGTAATTCCCTAAAAAAATATCAAGGCGGCTGGTGGTTGCCGGATATTCGCGAAGGTGTAGTGACCCCCGTATCGCCACAAACTGATAATAAAATGCTGTGGATTGATCTCGTTCCTGATTAATTATTATGGACATTAGCTATCATGGATATTCATCTAATGATAGCTAATGTCATTCTCTACTTTATAGAGTTTTCTTATATAAATGACCCTATTTTCAAACAAACAGCGTTTATAATATTGCCATCCTGACGGGATTAAATAATTTAATCTCTTTTCTACTCTATGATCATAAATCAAAGTCATCTATTTATTAAATTTAAATATTGAATTTATCTTAACTAAATAAGAATGAAAATAAAAATAAATAGGAAAAATGATAAAGAGTAAAAAATAATTACACTTTTAAGCTTGCTAATAAAACTATTAATTTAGTACAGTTTACTTAGTTCTATCCTGATTTAGCATCTCACTAGATCGGTAATTATTTAAAAAGGATTAATATGAACGATGAAGTTAAGAGTCTATCCACGGAATTTAATGCATTTAATATCATGTCATGGCTCGCATTATTAGGGGGTGTTATTGTATTTCTGATCGGTTTATGGCGCTCAGATATGCAATTGAATGAGCGTGGCTATTATTTTGCTGTATTATCCTTAGGTCTATTTTCTGCTATTTCACTACAGAAAACAGTACGCGATAGAATGGAAAACATTCCAACAACAACTATCTATCATAGTGCCTGTATTATCGCTTTTGGTATAGCAGTTGCACTCTTAGTAATCGGCTTGTGGAATGCGGAGTTACTACTAAGTGAGAAAGGTTTCTATGGTATCTCTTTCTTCCTAAGCTTATTTGGTGCAATTGCGGTACAGAAAAACGTACGTGATAGCGCAGCCTTAGAACTGTCAGCCCCTAAGCCTAGCGTAAAACGTCCAATTATCACCACAGATCTAGAAGCCAAGTAATTAAATAGCTATCTCGATATCCTGTTCGGTAGCTCATTAGGCTGCCGAACAATTGCAATAAATAAAAAGTAATTGTTTATTTTAAGCGTCCTGCCTCATTTAATTCTATCCCATTCAGCTATACTAAGTCACATCACAATTAAATGAATATTCAGCAATTGCCAACGCTCAATTGAATAAAATGGATTATCAAAATGATTGTTTTATCAATTTAATCCGTTTTCATCTTAATGAAATAATGAGTCTTTAATATTCTCGTCATAATGATGACAGTCAATAATGTTATTTTTAATATAAGGTAAGGGTATGTTAAGAAAAATATTAATTTCATGTACGCTATTCTCTTTCAGTACATCCATATTGGCAGGGCAAGAGACGCTTGACTTGCGATTTTTAAGTACATCTGATTTACACTCATATATTAGCCAATACGACTATTATAATGACTCTTACAGTCAGTCTTTTGGGCTAGTGGGCTTGATAGGTGAAATTGACTATTATCGTAGCCAAGTAAAAAATAGTTTTTTAATGGATACTGGCGATACACTAGTAGGAAATCCATTAGGTAATTTTATTGCTCAAAGTTTTAAACCGACAGATACAAGCTGGCAATCTGCCATTATATGTGCGATGAATAAAATGAAATATGATGCCGCTGCACTGGGTAATCATGAATTTGATTATGGTCTAGAGTTAGTCAAGCAGAGTTACCAAGCGGCTAATTTTCCGATTATCACTTCTAATATAGAAGATATCGCCACAGGGCAAAGTTTATTTCAATCTTATAGTATTCAAGATAAAAAAGTCATTTCTTCCGCAGATAAAAGTTACCAATTAAAAATTGCTTATATTGGTTTAACACCACCACAGACTATGGATTTAAATCGAGATAAATTAACCGGAAAAGTGCTTATTAGTGATCAATTATCGGCAGCTAAAAAAGCAGTACAAGAGGCTAAGTTGGCAGGCGCTGATATTGTTATTGCACTGGCGCACTCAGGATTAAATACCGATGATTACTCTCAAGGAATGGAGGACGTAACTTATCATTTGGCGCAATTAGCCGATGTTGATGGTATTTTATTTGGCCATTCGCATAAAAGATTTCCTGCACAGCCCGCTTTAATCCATGAAAATATCAATAATAAAGACGGATTAATTAATGGCAAGCCAGCGGCTCAACCGGGTAAATGGGGAGAGGCATTAAGTGGTATTGATCTTCAATTAACTCGTAAAGAGGGAAAATGGGTAGTAACTTCCGGTAAGGGATTTGTGGTTGATGCGAGCTCAATTGCTGAAAATAAGGAACAAAAAGATCGTTTAGCTAGTTGTTTAAATACGACGGAGCAAGCGCTTAAGCAGGATCTTAATGAAGTGATTGGCCAAGTTTCCACACCTTTATCCAATCAGTATAATTTTATCGGCAATGATGCTGTTTATGCGCTAGGTAATGCTTCTATGCTGGCCTATTTAACTCAGCATCTCAAATCAAATGATAAAATATTAGTGGCTAATGCGCCAGCTACAGCCATTGCTGATCCCAATTACCAGATTGATATAAAAGGTCCTGATATTAATAAAAAGGATTTGTCTAAATTGGTTTATCCTGCAACTTTATCCGCGTTACGTATGAGTGGTGCAGAAATTAAAGAGTGGCTGGAAATATCTGCCAGTATTTATAAAGAACCTAATGATAAAAGTAATCGACTACTTAAAACTGATGCATTGAGTTATCTCTATTATCCTATAGCGGGTGTCACTTATGAGATTAATATTGATCATCCCTCAATATATAATCAGCAGGGCGATAAGATCCTTGAGACTAATAATGAGCAAGGTCGAATTGAAAATCTACGTTACCAAGGCAAGTTAATAAAAGATTCGGATAATTTTATTTTAATGGCAAGTAGTTATGCTCCTTATTTTTCTCGTGAAATGAAGAAGAAACGCCAATTTTTAGATGTTGGTTCACCTAATAATAAACAGCTTCTTAGTGAGTATTTAAAAAATAACAAGCTAAAACCTATTGTTATTGAAGATAATTGGAAAGTGATATTAAATAAAAAAATATTGGATAAAGAGAGATACAATCGAGAATTTAACTAATAATAAACAACTCGATAATAGGGATGTTATCGAGTTGTTCTCATTAATAGATAACTACTATCATTTTATCTAATATGATAAATTTATATATATAGATTTATATCTTGTAACTCATTAAGTTCAATATCTATTTTATCTCTAGAAGAGATGAGGGCATCAATAATATTTTTTGCTGTATCCTCTTTGGCTTGAGTGTAAGGAATGGAAATACTGATTGAAGCCACTATCTTATTTCTCTGTTTTAAGGGAACGCCATAGGAGATCATCTCTTCATGAGCTTCGCATCTTTCTATCGAATAACCCTCAATTGATATTGATTGCAGCTGTTTACGCAATTTATCGATTGAGGGCACACTATAAGAAGTCAAGCCTTTAAAACCGTCAGGATAGAGATCAAGGATCTCTTGATCGGTATGCTCGGTGAGCAGAACCTTACCTGCAGCTGAGTAAATAGCTGGTAAACGATCGCCAATATTAATAAAGTGAGGAGAATGTTTCTTACAATGTGCTTTATTAATAAACAATACGTTAGAACCATCTAATATAGCCATTTGACAATTTTCATTGTATTTTACCGCGATATTTTGCATCTCTTTATTGATATTATCAAACCAGAGTAAATTAGCACTTTTAGCATGAGAAAATAAAAAACAAAATATCCCAAGTGCATATAATTGGCTATGTTTATCATAGCTAATATAACCTCTATCCACTAATGTTTTCAGAATTGGATGCAGAGTTCCTTTTAAAATATTTGTCTTATTTGAAATCATGGTTAAAGACAGACCTTTATCCTCATGCATTATTGCTTCTAAAATATCTAGCACGCGGATTGTTGGCATATGTTCTCTTCTCATCTTTTACATCCTAAAAAGATAAATAATAAAAAGATGATAATTTTAAATTATTATTCTGTAAATGACGCGGATTACGAATAATTAAAAATACACATTCAAGAATATACCCATTGACTTAATTTTAACAAAATAAAATATTAGCCGTTCTATTTATTTTGGTATATCTGATCAGTTGGATGAATTCCGATTGCTTATATCGATTTAAAATAGCGAAAAAATAGTAATCGGTTGGTTGTTTAATAACCAAAAAACACGATTAATACTATTAAAGAATCGTCTTAAATATATCAACTGTTAATTTATTTAGCTTTAGTGTGTATTTCATTATTAATATTTAATAATTTAGTTTGTATATATTAATGTAGTACAATAAAATATATTCTAATATGCGTATAGACGGGCTATTAATATTTCCGCTATAGCGATAATCAAGGTTAAAAATAATTAATATGTTAATATTTTCTCAGTGACTCATGGTTATCTTGCTGGCGACTATGTGACTATTGTGTTTAGTTTATTTATAGTAGATATCTTTTTATATCGTTACTCTTGAGACTAGGCTGATACTCTAACGGGTAATAAAATGATAATAACAATAACGGGAGCTCTATGTTGCAGAATCAATCCTACCAAAAACCGCGCTGGATGCGTGATTTAGTTCGTTTTCTGCCACTAAAAAGCCAATTTGTGCTGTCAGGCAATGTACGAGACTTACAAGCTTATGAGGTGGCAGCTGAAATCATCACGCCTTTACCTTTTAATCAAGCATTACATAATGCGTTGCGTGAAGCGGGCTACTCGTTTGTTATTATCTTTAATCCTTTAACGGGCTTTCAACCTATGGTCGCTCCGGGGGAGGATCCTGCGGCGACATTAAAAGCAATGACGCAACTTGGTCTTAATGTGGTTGATGGCCGCGCAAATGCCGGTCTTGATTTATTAAGTGCCACACTCGAGAAGTTAATTGATTATCCTGAAATGCCAATAGCCTTGATAATAGATTTTGCTTCTCGGCTAATTAACTCTTGCGGTAATTTATCGCCCATAGAACATCATCTATTTACCCAAGCATTAATCTTATCTCATCGTGCGCGAAGTCGACCTTTTGGTGAACAACGACAGGCCTTTTTTAATAGTATTTTATGGATAGTCGAGAAAGAGGGCGATCTCCCCGATTGGTTGTTAATCAATAACCCACGCATTCGTCATATCCCCGTGGCCAAACCTGATAATCTTGCTCGCCATGCCTTAGCACCCGCGCTATTACGTTCGCTAATGGGCGCGCAATCTATTGACGAAACTGTGCGTCATAAGGCTGAGCAGGATTTTGTTGATGAAACTGAAAATTTGCTCCTCCTTGATATGAATGCAATAGCTCAATTAGCGCGTATTGAAAATGTGCCATTAAATCAAATTAGTGATGCGGTGCGTCGTTATAAAGTGGGGATTACCGATGATCCTTGGTTAAAAATAGATAAAAATAAAATTCGCAATGCAGATAACAGCATACAAGAGCGGGTTAAAGGGCAAAAACATGCGGTCACCCATATGCTGGATATTATCAAGCGTGCGGTGACAGGTGTAGGTAGTACCAAACGCAGCGGTCGTCCACGCGGTGTGGTTTTCTTGGCGGGTCCAACGGGAGTGGGGAAAACTGAACTGGCAAAAACGATCACTCAATTACTATTTGGTGATGAAAACGCCTATATTCGCTTTGATATGTCTGAGTTTAGTGCAGAGCATGCTGACCAGCGTTTAATGGGTGCACCTCCCGGTTATATTGGTTATGACGTGGGGGGTGAATTGACCAATGCTATTCGTGAAAAACCCTTTAGTGTGGTTTTATTCGATGAAATTGAGAAAGCGCACCCAAGATTAATGGATAAATTCCTGCAAATTATTGATGATGGTGTTTTAACTTCGGGGCGTGGTGATCGAGTCTATTTCTCTGAAGCGCTGATTGTCTTTACCTCTAATTTAGGTATTTATCGACTTGATGAGAGTGGCGAACGTGTGGCCAATATCTCTCCCCATGAGCCCTTTGAAAAGGTACAAACTAATGTGAAACGGGAAATTGAGCGCCATTTTAAGCTGGTTCTTAATCGTCCCGAGCTGCTTAATCGTATTGGTGAAAATATCATCGTCTTTGATTTTATTCGCCCAGATGTGGCAATTCAAATTTTCAACCAAATGGTGAATAATACTCTCTCTGGCATGTCAAAATTGAATTTGACCATCAGTTTAAGCCAGTCTGCTGAGGATGTTTTACGTGAAATCTGTTTAGCCGATTTATCCAATGGCGGGCGTGGAATACGTAATCAGTTGGAAGTTCACTTAATCAATCCACTCTCCCGCGCGCTATTTGATTTAGATGTTCAGCCCCATGATAATTATATTATTAGCGAATTAATAAGGGGCGAAACGACACAAGTGGTTCTCACTCAGAATCGAGCAAAATAGAGTGATAGGAATAAGTTTAGCGCGATTGCATTTTCCAGTGACAACATTAGGGCCAGGAAAAAGAGTCGGTATTTGGACACAAGGCTGCAAACTCGCTTGCCCGGGCTGTATTTCGCCGGATACTTGGCGTTTTAGCCGTAATAAAACCGTTATTAGTGAATTAGTTATTCAATTAGAAGCTTGGCTACAAGGGGCTGATGGTATCACTATCTCAGGGGGAGAACCCTTTGATCAGCCCGAAGCGCTAACCGCCTTGCTTATTGCTCTGCGCCAAGTTTTTAAGGGCGATATTTTACTGTTTAGCGGTTATCATTTCGCTGAATTAGAAACACAGTTGAGCAAAATGGATGGATTGATCGACGCGCTGATCTCTGGGCCTTTTGAGCAGCAGGCTCCGCAGACACAGAAATTACGTGGTAGCGATAATCAGCAACTTCACCTGTTTAGCGAGCTAGGAAAACAGCGTTTTGCTGATATAGAGCAGCCGCTTGAGCCAGAGAGCAAGGTACTAGATGTCGCAATCGATGAACAGGGAAAAGTCAGTGTTATTGGCATTCCTCGGCGCGACGATCTGCAACGCTTACATACGCTACTTGAACAGCAAGGCCATCTGTTTACCCCCATAAAAAAATAACTGCCCGATTGGAATTGACCCTCATGATGCGTTTTTGTCCCAATTGCCATACCGAACGACCGCTAATAGAAATTTTTTGTGAGGGTCAGATTGATAATCATTTGTGCAGTTGGGACCTCTCCGCCGAGCCTATTCATGCTGAAGGGTGGCGACCTATTGCTATTGTGTTACAAACGCCAGTTGAAAATGCTGAATTTGTAGAGGATCTATCTAGCGAGACCTATTGTGTTAATGGTCATCCTATGGATGCGGGTGATCTTATGTGTCTGGTGTGTGGTGCTGACGCCGCAGAGCACACTATTGCATCGAGTGAGAGTCAGGCGAATCATATTGATACCGCATTTAGCGGCGAAATTAGTCAAATTGACGATTGGCAGTTACTACAACGTATTAATCAAACGAATAGCGCACGTGAACGTTATCGCGTGCAGCATCAAATCGATAAACGCCAAGGAGTGTTGACCCTATATCATAGTGGCTCAGAGCCTGATCCGGCCGTTTATGATTTGATCCGCACTTTACCGCGGGAGCATGTGCCTGAATTTTTTGCCATTGGCCGTTGGAATGAACGGGCTTGGCATGTTGCAGAAGAGCTTACTGGTGGCTCACTGGCGGCATTTATTCACAGCGGGCACTACTGGCAGCCGCAGGAGCTCCAAACACTAGTGCGTGAGCTCGGTCAGGCACTGTTGAGTTTCTCTGAACATGGATTACGTCATCGCAATTTATGTCCAGAAAACTTATTGATCCGCCGCCGTGACCCTCTCGATATTGTGATTATTGAGTATGGCTCAGCCTGTTTATCTGAATTTGATCTGGATATTGTCTCTCCCTTAGATATCACCCGCTACAGTGCGCCAGAAACCTTAGCCGGTGGAGTTGCCGCTGCCTCTGATTGGTGGAGTTTAGGGATTATTTTGCTGGAACAAATCACCCGCGGGCGCTGTTTTGAGCAAATTAATTCACATGCTTTTCTTATTCAAGTCTTAGCGAATGGCGTGCGCTTGCCTGAGGATATAGATCCACACTTACAGTTATTGTTAAGAGGATTACTTACTCGTGATCGTCATCACCGTTGGCAGTGGCCTGAGGTTGAGGCTTGGTTAGCGGGCCAACCTGTTACCGCTATGGGGGATCTATCTAGTCCCCATGCTGATCACTATAGCGCTATTATGCTTAATCAGCAGCCTTATACTCAGCCTGCAATTTTCGCATTGGCGGCAGCAGAACAGCAACATTGGGATGAAGCATTGGCTTTATTGCAGCGGGGGAAAATTGCTTTTTGGGGGGAACAAAATGGATTTTCTCAGCAACTGCTCTCACAACTCGTCGAGATCAGTCAGCAGACAGAATTAAACCCAAATTATCAGCTGATGTTGGTATTAAAGCTGCTAAATCCCAATATGCCGCTGATTTATCAAGGGGCAATTGTTACTCCTTCTTGGTTATTAGAGCACCCTTTAGTGGGTTATGAACTGATTTCAGCTCCCTTAATTGCCCAATTGAGTACGATTGAATCCAATCATTGGCTTATTCAACTTAATGCTAGAGAACAAAAAGTACGTCGACGCGGCAATGCATTAAAAGTGGATTTCGATCAGTCTATTTTGCAGATCTATTTGCTAACTACTTCTCGGGCTAAATTGCTGGCGATTTGGGAACAGCAGCGCAGATTGTTCCCTGATACCCAGCACCCCGGATTGAAGACACTGATTGATCGCACCAATCTCAATGAAGAAGATCTTATTGTGCTACTGAGTGCTGATATCGCTCAATATACGGCGCTGGAAAGCTTATTAACTCAGACAGCTAGCTTGGCTGCCGAATATCCAACAATAAAATTTGATGCTGAACAATCGCGCGTTTTATTACTTGAACCTAAGCAAGGTCTTTATCAAGTATTAGCCAACCGTATTGAAGGTTTTAAACGCTGTAATATCAGTGATATTGATAGCTGGGCAGAACATTTTTTGCTGACTCGGCGCTTATCTTTAAGCCAGATTTTATTAATGCTCGCCATTCCCGCTGAACAGTGGCTGATTCCCGAAAAGCAGCGCTATATTAATCAAGTTCTTAACTTTTTTAGTCGTAAAATTACCGCCTCAACTATGCGTGGCTCACTAGTTCGTATGAATATAGGTTCGCGTACTGGGCGTGTGGATATGTTTGAATTTGATAGCCCAAATAATCAGGCACAAAAGTTACTTGATCACTTATTAACGCGCAGTAAGCTCAGCTGTTCTATTGATACACAAACGTTATTGCAAAATGAGCCTCTAATGGGGCGTTTGCGTACATTACTGGCTCAAACTCAGTTATATCAACGGGATACAGGTATTGATGGCATGTATCTCGGCTTCCCATTTATGGTGATAAATACTCAGCCAAAACAGATAAAACCGCGTATTGCGCCCTTATTGCTGTGGCCCGTCAACCTGAATATGGCCATTGGCGTTCGTGGTATTGCCAGCTTGGCTTTTGATCATCAACGTGGCGCGGTACGACTCAATCCCGCGTTGGAAAATTTTGTCGGTATCCCCTCAATAAAGCAGTGGCAAACTACACTTGATGAGTTACTAAGCCAAGCTTCATTGGATACTGAACGGGTGATGAGTCAATTAGCCAGTATTATGGCGATAAGTGAAAAAAATTTACGCAAATTACCGCCACTCGATGTGGATATTGCGGAAAATAGCGCTCAATTGGTTTGCTCGGCGGTGTTATTTCATGCCTCTTTTATCGGGCAGGCGATCAGTGAGGATATACGGCAATTACAGGCTTTCTCCCTTAAGAGCACAGCGCTGGAAACCGCTCTTAATTTGCGTCAATCTAATCCGGTACCCGCAGACAATTTTCAAGCTAAAGAGTATTATTTCACTTCTGCCAGTGATCCCTCACAGGAAGCCGCCGTATTAGCCGCCCGCCAAGAGCCGGGATTGTTGATCGAAGGACCTCCAGGCACCGGCAAAAGCCAAACTATTGTCAATATGGTGGCTGATGCCATTGGTCAGCAACGTAGTTTACTGATTGTGTGTCAAAAACCGGCGGCGTTGGAAGTGGTGTATAAACGACTAGTAGCGGGGGGATTGGCCGATCGTATCATTATGTTAAAAGATGCGCAGAAAGCTCGTGACACTGTGCGCAGTGTCCGTTTTCAGCTGGAAAATCTGTATCAACCCACGGAGACTCAGGCTGTTGATCCTTGGGTGATGACGCGTGAAGGCACTGCGCGACAAATTGAACAATTAGAGCAAGAGCTGGATAGCCATTATCAGGCGATGTATCAAACAGACCCTTCCTCGGAGCTCAGCTATCGTCGCATATTGGCTGATTTAATGACATTAGAGCAAGAGAATACCTCTTGTGAATTAGCGCGACTACAGCCTTTATTAAAAAATAAAAGTCTGACTCAATTAGCGGAAATTAAAGCTAAATTGATACCCTTGATCCCACTTTGGCTAGTTGCTGATTATGAAGATAGCCCTTTAAGCCAATTAACCGCTGATTTATCCGAACCGAGCGCACAAGCCGCATTTATCGATAATTTTGCTCACTTTATGCAACTGGAGTTGGCTCGCGAGCAGAGTTTGGCGATCCCTTATCGTGCTTTTGAAATAGAAAGGATGAACGATCAGCAGAAAAATTTAACGCTCTGTCAGGCAGTATTTAGCGAAGTCACGCAGGAGCAGTGGCAAGATCTCGCCCGCTGGTTACCTTTATTTTATGCCTATAAAGGTAGTGTTGTTCAAGGCGATAATCTTTTACGTCAATTAGCACAGTTAATCGCCCATCTTGCACAAATTGACGCTAAAGAGAGCGATCCTCGTTTATTTGAGCCTCTCGCTCATTGTAGTGACAAGCAACTACTTCAATTGATTTCTGCCGCCGAAGCGGAGAGTGGAAGAGCTTCATTATTACGCTGGTTAAATCCTTTCTACTATGTGAAGCGACAAAAATTAGCCACTTTCTTGCTTACCCAAGGAGTGGAACAAAACAAGCCAACATTAGAGCGGCTGCTGCTTACATCTCGTATTGAACAGCAATGGCGTCTGGTAAGGCGTGACTTAAGCCGCTTACATCAAACGCTTGGTTTACCCGCGATTGAGTTATTGAATGGTTTAGCACTACATAATCAGTTGTTAACCACACAAGCCGCGCTTGGTATGGTCGCAAAACTGCATCAAACTTTGGTATTATCCGAAGAGCAACCACGGCTGATCAGCGCCATTATTGAGCAGCAGCAAGTGGGTTTTGAAACTCAATGTTATGAAATTGATGCGGCAATCCAGCGTCAACAAGCGCGACAAGCCAGTTTGGCTGCCCTCAATAAGTTGAACTCTTGGCTGATACCAGACAGCAGAGAAAACTTTATTCAATCCATTCAACATAATCAGTCGTTAATCACACCATTGACGGCGATTGAGCAAGCATTACCCACTTTAGCGGCGTATCAACAGTTTAGCCAAGCAGCAAGACAAGTTGACGAGGAGTGTTTGGCCTTGTTAGCGCTAATACGCGATCAGGCTGAAAGATTGAAAAGCTTAAGTGAAGATCAGCAACAACAAAGCGTTGAATATTTGCTTGATCGTGAAGCTCGGCTAATTTGGAAACAGCAAATAGAGTGGCGTTCTCCTCAGTTACGACAAGCGCCAGAAAAAACCACGCATCTTATTGAACAGCTGACACTGGCGCATGATCAGATGCGTGAATGGAATAAGCTGGCGCTCAGTACAGGGTTAGAAACCAGCAAAATCAGCCCATTACGCGCATGGGAGGAGATCACGCGTTTAACGGGGCGGCGAGTGCGTCGTTTGCGTGAATTTATCGAAGAGGGCGAGCTCCTCGGTTTAATGGCGTTAAGACCCGTTTGGTTGATGACGCCAGATATTGCGAGTCAGGTATTGCCATTAAAAGCGGGTCTGTTTGATACGGTAATTTATGATGAAGCCTCACAAATGCCAGTGGAATTTGCCTTACCAACCCTGTTTCGTAGTAAAAATATGGTGGTGAGTGGCGATGAAAAACAGATGCCTCCATCAGCATTTTTCGCAGGTAAAATGAGTGCGGATGAGGATCTTGATGAAGAGGATGAAGCACTCAATCTAGAAAGTGAGCAACAAGAAACAGAGACAGAACGCTGGGATTATCATCAAATTAGCGATTGTCCCGATCTTTTGCATCTAGCTCGTACCGTATTGCCAGTCCATACACTGGAAATTCACTATCGCTCGGCATATCGAGAGCTAATCAACTTCTCAAATCATGCTTTTTATAACAATCGCTTAAATATTCCGGTTCAACATTCGAAAAAAGTCATTAGCCAGATTAAACCTATCAGCTTGATTAATGTAAATGGCCTATATCATGAGCAGACTAACCATCAAGAAGCGGTTCAGGTGGTGGATTTACTGGCTGAAATTTGGTTGAAACCCTATCTTGAGCGTCCCTCAGTAGGGGTAGTCACCTTTAATCAGAAGCAAGCGCAATTGATACAGCATGAACTCGAGGCACGCGCTGAGCAGGATATTCAGTTCCGTGAAACCTACTATCAAGAGCAGCAACGCCTTGATGAAGATGAGGATATGTCCGTCTTTGTTAAAAATGTCGAAAATGTGCAAGGTGATGAGCGGGATGTGATTATCTTCTCCACCACTTTTGGTCGTAATAAGCAGGGGACTTTTCGACGTAATTTTGGCGTATTAGGGCAACAAGGTGGCGAATGTCGTCTTAATGTGGCGATCACCCGAGCCAGAAAACAGGTGACTATAGTTTCATCGATGCCGATTGATGAAATTTCCGATCTCTTAACAACACAACGTCGACCGGATATTCCCCGTGATTTTCTTCAAGGTTATTTGGCTTTTGCCCGTCAATTATCTGCGCTGGAGATCAATCAAAGTCATCAATTATTAAATCGAATGGTGGCTCAGCCCGCAGTTACTGAGCGGTTAGCGCATTCAATGGATGGTTTTGTACACGCGGTAACTGACTATATTCGTCAACAAGGTTGGTTAATGGCGGAATCGAGTCAGAGCGGTGTCTTCTATTTTGATTGTATTATTGAAGATCAACAAACAGGGCGTTATCTACTGGGTATTGAGTGTGATATGCCTCAGCACTCGCTACTGACACAAGCGAGAGCCCGTGAGCTCTGGCGGCCTAGCGTATTGGCACGAGTGACGCCAGCCCGTTATCGAGTGTCAGCGTACGCTTGGTATCATGATGGTGATCAAGAGCGTCAACGACTCAATATGGCTATCGAGCAAGCAGTGGCTCAGCATAAAAAAGAGCTGTTTTCTGGTTTGTAGTGAGGCTAAGATAAAAATCAATATAAGGAAATCAAATGAGTTCAGCGGTGCATATTATTCGAGCTAAGCAAGAGGATATTAGTCAGTTTAAGCGTTCTATGGCACGCCTAAACCAATTAATGAAACAGTGGCGAGCGGTTAATCAGCAGAGTGAACAACTGGATCTACAAAGAGTGGATCTGATTGAAAGGCACTATCAAAAATTAACTGAGGTTGGTGAAAATATCATCAATTTTACTGCGAGCACCTTTGCGAGTTTAACGCAACGCATTCCTGAACTGACTGAAATTGTACAGCAGGATATTCAACAACAGCAGCAAATTAGAGTGGAAATAGCAACTCGCGAGCGGATATTTCAAAATAATAGAAAAGAGAATGCACAAATATTGTTAGATATGATGCAGCAGCGTTTGCCAGAACATCAGAGACTAATAGAGCAACTTAGCGCTTTAACACAAGATAATAGTGATAATCGCGGGAGCCAAGCATTATCGCAAGCAATGCAATTAATTGGCCAGCGAACGGTGGAATTAACCGCAGAGCAGAGCCAACTATTGGAGAAATTAAAACAGTCAACTAATGATATATCTAACGGGCTCACCTCTTCTGTACATGTATCGGAGCAGCGCCTGTTGCGTATCGAAGGGCATATCGCTGAATTAATGATCTTTGATCCGCTACAAGATCGACAGCTCTGGAACCAGCGAGTCGCCGATTTACGCTTATTAGCGCGAAATTCACATTGGAATACCTTGAGCGACTCTTTGATCCTCGATTTAGCTGCTGCAACTCATTTGGCAAAATGGCGCTTCGAGAAACGACAACTTATTAGCTTACTTGCCGCAGAATTATTAAGTTTTGAGAATAATGAAAATAGCGATTTATTAGCGCAAGCTGAGCAAGTATTGACAGAACCGTCGGCGATAAACGCGCTTATTGCTCAACTTGAAGCAGCGATAGAGCAACAGCAACTGAAAGTTGCGGCTATGGCAAGACGAGAAGCTGTGCTTGATGGTTTAGCTAAGTTGGGTTATGAAGTTCAAGAGCAGATGGCCAGCGCTTGGTTGCATGAGGGCAAAGTAGTGATCCGCAAACCTGCGACGCCCGGCTACGGTATTGAATTGGGCGGCGCTAAAGAGAGTGAGCGTTTTCAAATTCGTACGGTGGCTTTTTCTGAACAGCGTGATCAGCGTCGTGATGCAGATATTGATGCTATTTTGTGTAGTGAGCATCAAAAATTAAGCCAGTTATTAACTGATGCGGGTGATGAACTCACCTTAGTACGTGCATTAGATGCTGGCGCTTCGGCCTTAAAAGTCGTGACCTTCGCCGAATATGATAGTCAGCAGCCTGGCGTTCACTCAACACAAAAATCTAATGCGCGCAAAATCTAATCGCAAGCTAAATCTCAATTAGATGCTTGTGACTGAGTCAGCCCGTTTAAAGGGATTGCGGGATTTTGCCCAGTAATTAACTGGCTTAATATCGCTGCGCTTCCCGCTGCTAGGGTAAAACCTAAACTACCATGGCCAATATTTAACCATAGATTGCTATAGTCGGTTTTACCCAGAATAGGCGGGCCTTTGGGCGTTGAGGGACGTAAGCCACACCAAGCTTCGGCCTCATCCACATGCAATAAATCGGGAAAACTTTGTTTGATAATATTCTTTAACGCTAAAATTCGGTTATTACGTAATCCGGCTTGGTCATAACCAATATCCACCATAGCTGCGATACGTAATTGTTGATTGAGTTTGGCATAAACAATTTTATTACCATAATCAGTCACACTTATTTTGGGTGCAATATGCGCCTGTTGAGGATAAGCGACGCTCAAGCTATAGCCTTTTAATCCTAAAATAGGCACCTTAATTCCTAATGGCTGTAATAAGGCTCGACTGCCATTGCCCGCACAAATAATCACTTCATCAGCAAATAGAGTTCCCTGATTGGTCACGACGCCAGTAATACGTTTTTCCTTTTTAATAAAGGATTGAACCGAATGTTGCAAGCGCAGTTCAAATTGGGGTTGTGCTAATAAATATTGCAATAAATTTTGGCAAAATAGATAACAGTCTGCGCTCTCATCATTAGGAGAGTAAATTGCTCCCACTAATTGCGATTGAATATGCTTTAATGCGGGTTCTAAAGTCACAATTTGATTAGGTTCTAATATCTGTTGAAATTGATTATCAATAGTTTCGCAGGATTTTTGGAAACTTTTTTTATTGCGGTGAATAATTAACTTACCTGATTTTTCCCATGCAAAGTCACCGATATCACCATTAATACGCCATGCGTTCATGATCTCTTGGCTTAATAAGGATAAACGCAATAAATGAGAGCCATTAATTTTATTGGTTTTGCGATTACAGGCGAGGGTAAATTGAGCCAGCCAAGACCACTGCTGTAAAGAGAATTGGATCTTTAGATTTAGCGGTGAATTATCTTTCCCCATCCAGCGCAAACCTTGTAATGGCACCCCCGCATCAGCCAGCGGTGATACATAGCGATAACTCAGCTGGCCGCCATTGGCAAAACTGGCTTGCATACCAATATTGGATTCAGATTCAAGCAGAGTGACGGCTTGACCCGCTTTAATTAACGCATAAGCGGTGCTTAATCCAATCACACCGGCCCCGATAACCATCACATGTTTTTTCATAATTATCCGCAATAAATAATAATAGAGTAGTTATTATTTAACGGCGAATAGGCTAACTAAGCAATTGAGTTTTCATCACCAATGTATAACTTTTGGTTAACTCTTTGGCTTCTCTTTTCGAGTGTTAACGACAAGGTATTAACATAATTTTGTGCGGCTTTAGTCAAGGGCTTATCGGCTCGATGAAAAACTGACACAGTTAAATGTAAATCCTCTTTCAACGGGTAGATCATTGAGTCAGGCAGCGTGTGTTCGGCGGAAAATACATCGGTAATACTGCAGCCTAATCCAGCTTGCACAAATTCAGCGGCCATATGGTAAGTGTGGACGCTAATATTGGAGGGTGGGAACTCATGATAGAGCTGCAATAGTTGCGAAAGCGAATCAGAACCAGGGTGGATCCAACGCTGCTGGTCAATATCAGTTAATGAGACAGGTGATGAGATAGCCAGATGATCGACGTAAACCAGCGGAATTTTAGCAATGGGCAGAACGGTAATTCCCCCTTCAATGGCAAGACTAAAGCCAATACCAATATCTAATTCTTGCTGGGCTAATAGTTGCAAAATATCACTAGTGTGATGAGTACCAATGGTTAATTTTATATGCGGATGTTTTTTGATAAACAGCGCCGTAACTTCAGGAACTAGGTTTAAGCCTAAGCTAGGTAAGCAGCCAATGGCCAGCTTGCCATGGGGATTTTTGGCTAAGTTTTGCGCTAAAATTCGTAAGTGATCTAAATTTTGATAAACCTTTTTAGCCTCTTCAAATAGCAACAAAGCCTCATCCGTGGGTAATAACTTACCTCTGATGCGTTGAAAAAGTACTAAACCTAATTGTTGTTCGGCATGCTTTAGTGCCTTGCTGGCTGCGGGTTGAGAGATATGCAGAACTTCCGCCGCGCGGGTTAATGAGCCACAGGTCATTACCGCATAAAAGATATCAAGGTGTCTTAGTTTCATCCATTGTAACCTACAAGTTGCTATGCTTTTAATATCTAGTGTACAGGTAAAATTAAAATAATCAGATAGCTCAGTCACATAGCTCAATATCGATATGACAAAAGGGCGCTGAACGTTTTGACTGAAAAGTGACGTCGTAAGTTGACGTCATTCAATTCCTGTATTAAATTGATGTCAATTAGTGACGTCAACAGGATTGATGATGATCAAACTCAAGGAGCTGAGTGCTAAGCACCGTAAAACGCTGGCTGATGTACTGACAACGCCACCAAAATCAACCATCAAATGGGATGATGTGGTTAGTTTAATTAGTAAGCTTGGGGGGAAGGTTAGAAATGGTGACGGCTCTCGACGAAAGTTTATTCTGATGGGATCGGTTTATCAAACACATCAACCTCATCCTGGTAGCGTGATGGACAAGGGCGCAGTAAAGGGTCTGCGAGAATGGTTTGAAAATATGATAGGGGTGGAACATGATTAAAGCTAATAATATCATGATTATTGATGGACATCCGGCCTCTGTGACCTATGAAGCCGAAATTAAAGCATTTCGCGGTAAATTTCTGGATGTCAGCGGATATTGTGATTTTGTATCCAACAGTATTGAAGGGCTTAAAAAAGAGGGTGCAATTTCACTCGCTGAATTTGTGGAAACTTGCCTCGAGGAGGGAATTAAGCCTTTTAAAGAGGACGATAAGTTAAAAGCATTTACTTTACGTTATCCTAGCTCACTGGAGGCTCGTCTTAATGCAGCAACAGCAGCACATTCAGTCTCTAAAAATCAGTTTATTGTTCAGTTGCTGGAGCGAGAACTGGTTACGCGCTAACCAAAACTCTAAAGCGACCCATATCTTAATGTTATGGGTCGACTCTCTAGAACTAGGTGAAATAAGTACCAAATTCAATAAAGATCTTAATCAAAATACTGTTTGAGATATCGACAATAAAGGCACCGACCATAGGCACAATTAAGAATGCCTTATGGGAGGGGCCAAATGTTTTAGTGATAGTTTGCATATTTGCGATAGCGGTGGGGGTTGCGCCCATGCCAAAACCACAGTGTCCGGCACTGATTACTGCCACATCATAATCTTTGCCCATCATGCGGAAAGTGACAAAACAGGCAAAGAACACCATCACCACCGCTTGTACCGCGATAATAATCAATACTGGACCCGCCATCGCCGCCAGCTGACCAAATTTCAGTGACATCAAGGCCATTGCTAAGAAGAGTGATAGGGCCACGCTGCCTAAAACATCGACGGTGGGCTCAAAGACTTCATGCTTAAACAGGTGAGTGAGAATATTGCGAATAATAATACCGACAAATAGACACCAGACAAAGGTTGGCATCTGGAGTAGCGTATCGACAAATAGCCCACTGATATAGCTGCCCACAACGATACAGATGATCAACATTGAGATAGTCTCAATCACATTATTGGCATTTATCTTTCTTTTTACGCTAGGTTGTTCAAAAGCTTCAACAATGGTGTCGCGCTCTTGTTCTGTGGCTTTGGGAATAGTCACTTTTTTTAAGAGATGTCGTGCCACTGGACCGCCAATTAAACCTCCTAATACCAGACCCAATGTGGCACAGGCCATCGCCAATTCAACCGCACCGACAACGCCATATTTTTCCGCTAAAATCGGACCCCAAGCGCCCGCATTACCATGACCCCCGGTTAAGGTAATTGAACCTGCAATTAAACCGATAAAGGGACTCTCATTCATCATCACTGCCATACCCATACCAACAGTATTTTGTACTGCGATAAGCACAGTAACAGCAATGGTTAATAAGAGCAGAGGTTTGCCACCTTTAATCAAACGAGCAAAATCGGAGCTTAATCCAATTGATGAGAAGAAACTGATCATCAGTAAGCTTTGTAGCGAAGTATCGAATATAAAGGAAAGGCCAAGTGTTTTATCGACAATAAATAGAACAATAGCGACGATAAAACCACCGACAACGGCTTCTGGAATATGGTTTTTTTGTAGGAAAGGCGTAAATTTCACCACAAACATACCGATAAGCAAAGCGATACAGGCGATTAATAATGTATAACTGGCATCTAAGATCATTATTGTTACCTCATAGTAGTTTACCAGATCCATCACTGTAATTATTTAACATTTGTGATAAATAAAGCTACGTTGCTTAACTATTATTTAACAATGAGTTTTTTTAGCTATCCATAACCTTTGGTTAAGCTTTCTGTGCTTTAACTTTGAGTTTTATTTTAAATATTCAATTTTAGATAGATGCGAATTATGTATTAATTGATTGAAATTATGGGGGTTATATTAAATAAATGTGCTTGGCTCTATTTATCGATTGATCGAAAAAGGGATAAAATAAGATGCAAAATTGACATGCTTATACCTGCCGAGTATTTAACAGAAATGTGATGTGGAACTTAAAGATAAGCTAATTGAGAGAATAATATGCCCGCCTATCAGCCCCCTTATAAGATCACTACTATCTTATTAAACCAAATATCTGAAGTGAGTGAGTTAATAGGTCACTGGATCGGCTCGGTGGGGTGGATATCATCAGTAAAATGGAAAGAAAACCGCATTCGGACAATACAGGCCTCCTTAGCCATTGAACAGAATAGTTTATCTAAAGAACAAGTCACTGCGATCATGGAAGGTAAACGTGTCTTAGCGCCTGCAAAAGAGATCCAAGAAGTACGTAATGCCATTCTTGCCTATGAGAAGCTTCCTGATTGGCAAAGTTATTGTTTAGATGACTTGCTGATGGCTCATCGCATATTAATGACAGGTTTAGTCGATGAAGTTGGGCAGTTACGCAATAGTAATATGGGTATTTATCGGGAAAATCAGTTGATCCATATGGCCCCACCCGCAAATTTGATACCGCGCTTGATGGGTGATCTGCTTTTATGGCTACAGCAGACGGATATTCATCCGTTAATATCCAGTGCAATTTTTCATTATGAACTTGAGTTTATTCATCCATTTGCTGATGGTAATGGGCGAATGGGGCGTTTATGGCAAACGTTGATCTTGAGTCAATGGCGTCCGGAGCTGGCTTGGTTGCCAGTAGAAACTTTAATTCATGACCAACAATCTGAGTATTATCAAGTGTTAAGAGCGTGCGACCAACAGAGTGATTGTACTGAATTTATCAGCTTTATGTTGGACAAACTAATAGGTGCGTTAAGTGAAGGCTTGGCTATCAGCAGAGCATAACTGCGGCAGCCACTATAGCAGAACAATACAACCCGCTTGACGCAAGGGCTCGACGATTTTCGGTGGTTGTGAAAAGCAATTCCATCTCAGGTCGAGTTTTCTCAGTTGTTTCAGTTCAACTAGAGTCTCGGGCAGTGAACTGAGTTGATTGGCTCGTAAATCTAAATATTCCAGTGCGGGCAAATCACCCATATTCTCAGGGAGTTGTGTTAGCTGATTAAATCTAAGATTGAGGGTTGTGAGCTTAGATAATTGGGCAATATGGGTAGAGATATAGCTTATTTTATTATTGTTTAAATCTAATATTTCTAAGTTCGATAGACCCGCAATATCATCGGGGATAGCCTCGATAACATTATTCATTAAGTGGATTTCACGCGCTTTGGTGAGTTGTGTAATAGTGCCTGAAATATCGTTTATTTGATTATTATAGAGCCGAAGTTCAATCAATTCTGCGAGTGCCGAAAATGCTTGCGGTAATTGAGTAAGATTATTATCCGTGGCATTAAAATAAGTTAAGTTTGCTAGCTCACACAGCGACTCGGGCAGTGTAACCAGTCCATTATCGCTGAGATACAAAAAAGATAATTTATTTAACAAACCTATTTCAGCTGGCATATTACTTATCTTGTTATGGCCGAGATCAAGCATTTCTAGCTGAGTTAAGTTTATAATAGATACAGGCACATGCATTAGCTGATTACAGGAGAGATTCAGTACTTGCAGATTAATGCATTCGGCCAATAAGCTGGGGAATGCGTCAAGCTGGTTATTATATGCGCTAATTAAATTATAAGATAAGGGCAGCCTAATCAATGAATCTATCTCTTTATGCTGGCCGCTATCAAGATTAAGTTGATTGGGTAAGATCGAATGTTGATGTAACATATATAAAACTCTGATTTAAAGAATTATCTACTGATAACATTAGGCATTTCGCACGGAAATACAAGACTATTCTGTAAAAATTTTCTTCTGACTAAAAACAACTTCGACTATTGTATCCCGCGATTATTTCCTTGATGGCTAGACTGTTATTAAGAATTTAATAAGGAGTATCTCAGTTTTATCTATTTTATGATGTTAAAGGCGATAATTAGATAATGATCAAATAGAGTTTTACCTTATTAAGTCTATTAATTTAACACTAAAGTATTTTTATATTTATTTGATATTTTCAAAGTGAAACTAATTAGCGGGTTAAATTGATCTATTACCTGATTTCAATTAAGAGTGAAAATAGTGTTTTTTGATTTGAATCAATAATTAAGTTAAATTAAATAGAGGTATATAAATTTTAATCCTAATTAATAGTAATTAAACATCTAGTCTCACTTTCATTGATTTTAG
>CAUQNX010000010.1:0-148391 GCA_963519845.1 uncultured Moellerella sp.
GTACATTAACTCGGTCCCATACAAAACAATTTAGGAGAAAGTCCATGGGTCTGTTTGACAAGCTGAAATCACTGGTTTCGGAAGCTAAAACCAATAGTGACAGTATTGAGATATATGCACCTTTATCGGGTGATATCGTCAATATCGAAGATGTTCCCGATGTTGTTTTTGCAGAAAAAATTGTTGGTGATGGTATTGCGATCAAGCCAGCAGGTAATAAAATTGTTGCCCCTATTGATGGTACTATCGGCAAAATTTTTGAAACTAACCATGCTTTTTCCATTGAGTCGAATGAAGGTATTGAGTTATTCGTTCACTTCGGTATTGATACTGTTGAACTCAAAGGTGAAGGTTTCAAACGTATTGCGTCGGAAGGCCAAGTCGTTAAGAAAGGTGATTTGATTATTGAGTTTGATCTCTCTGTATTGGAAGACAAAGCTAAATCAGTACTTACGCCTGTTGTCATCTCAAATATGGATGAAATCAAAGAACTCGTTAAGTTAGATGGACCGGTTGTTGTTGGTGAGACCGTGATCATGCGGATCAAAAAATAATTTATTGATTCCGTATAAAAAGCCATCAGTTAACTCAAACTGATGGCTTTTTTATAACTATTCTTTCGGGATTGCTTACGCAAAAACTCATTTTTAATCTTAGTCGTTAAAAACCCCAGTCGAGAGATAACGGTCTCCGCGATCACAGATAATCGCCACAATAACGGCTCCCGGATTTTGCTCTGCGACACGTAGCGCACCTGAGACAGCACCGCCCGAACTAACACCACAGAAGATACCTTCTTGACGCGCCAAGGCCTTCATCATAGCTTCTGCTTCGATTTGAGTGACATCTAATATGGTATCAACCAACTGATGTTGGAAAATGCCGGGTAAATAATCAGGTGACCAGCGTCGAATCCCTGGGATTTGGCTTTTCTCTGCGGGTTGTAAACCAATAATCTGTACACTGTCCGATTGTGACTTCAGATATTGACTCACCCCAGTGATAGTTCCCGTTGTCCCCATACTCGACACAAAGTGGCTGATCTTACCTGCCGTTTGCTGCCAAATTTCAGGGCCTGTCGTGGTAAAATGAGCCAGCGGATTATCGGGATTATTAAACTGATCTAATACCTTCCCTTCGCCATTGCGCTCCATCTCTTTCGCTAAATCACGTGCCCCCTCCATTCCCACCTGAGTACTGACCAATATCAGCTCAGCACCATAGGCACGTATTGAGGCCTGACGCTCTAAGCTCATATTTTCTGGCATCAAGAGTTTTAACTGATAGCCTTTCACCGCAGCAATCATTGCCAGAGCAATCCCTGTGTTACCGCTGGTGGCTTCGATTAATGTATCGCCTGGGCTGATTTCACCACGTAACTCAGCTTGGTTAATCATAAAGAGTGCTGCTCTGTCTTTAACTGAGCCCGCAGGATTATTACCCTCTAATTTCACCCACACTTCAGCGTCAAGCCCCTGTGTTAAGCGTTGTAATTTCACTAGCGGTGTATTACCAATAAATTGCGCCAAACTTACCACAGTCAGATCCTTATAATATTTTTAGATAACTCAGACTAAACATTTATAAGATACTATCTTAATAAATAACAATGCGCACTATGATAAATAGCCATTATGAAAAAAAATCATTAACGGGAGGGACATTGATATCTTGAAGGAGAATAATAAGTAATCATTCTTAATAAGATTGAATTGGAATATAAAAAATAAAGAGCTTTACTATTTACAGAGAATAGAGCCAATTAATTTAAAATATCAATCAATTGATTTTAAACAAGTATTATAGCCATTTAATTTGTTTTATTATCCATTGTAAATTTAATCAATAGGGATTAATAAATAGAAATAATTTAGGTTAATATAAAACATAAATTATTCTAAAGTCACCAGCTATATATTTAAAATAAAACAGATTATTTATTCAATAGAATTGATCATTACAACTCATTCCAAAAAATATAATAGCTCTAGTTTAATATTATTAGCCCGTTTGTGCCAATTGAGGTGTAATAACTTCAGTCTCACCTTGATATATTTGCTGTTTTTTAGCCCCAAGGAAATAGTCTTGACCACGTGATGGAATAGCAATATCTGATTGCCAGACCACAGATATAATATCCGCACTCCAGCCTAAAGGTTGTAAAGTCAGCTGCCAAAAATGCCCTCTCGGCCCAACCTCAATCACTTTCACGGGTAACTGATGCAATGCATCGCGCTGACGCGCCAAACTGATATCCCACGGACGTATAAACAGATCCACATCGCCCTGCTGCACCGCCGTATGCCCAAGGGGGAAACTATGGCCTCCAATCAGCAACTGAGAACTCTTAATCGATCCTTTTAAGTGATTTATTTGCCCCATAAATTCAAGTACAAAACGACTCTCTGGTGCATGCCAAATCGCTTCTGGCGTGCCAACCTGCTCAATCTGCCCCTGACTCATCACCACAATGGTATCAGCCACTTCCATCGCTTCTTCTTGATCATGGGTAACAAATACGCTGGTAAATTTAAGTTCGCTATGTAACTGCCGTAACCAGCGACGCAGTTCCATACGAACTTGTGCATCAAGTGCCCCAAAAGGCTCATCTAATAATAAAATTTGCGGCTCTACTGCTAAGGCTCTGGCTAGGGCAACGCGCTGTTTTTGTCCACCGGATAGTTGGGCGGGAAAACGATCGGCTAAATGGGCTAGCTGAACCATTTCAAGTAATTTCATTACCTTTTGATGAATAACGGCCGATGTCGGGCGTTCTCGCCGCGGCAATACAGTTAGACCAAAAGCAACATTATCAAAAACACTCATATGGCGAAACAGGGCATAATGTTGAAACACAAATCCGACCTTACGATCTTTGGCGTGAGTGCGCGTAACGTCTCGGCCATGAAATTTGAGTTCACCTTGGCTCTGTTGCTCTAATCCCGCAATTATTCTCAATAGCGTGGTTTTACCTGAGCCTGAGGGACCAAGTAGTGCAACCATCTCACCGGAAGGGATATCCAAAGAAATATCACGCAATACGGCGGTACGACCAAAATATTTGCCGATTTTTTCAATTTGAATACTCATATGATTGAACTCCTTCCATCAGATTGTTGATGGCTAAGACGCCATTGAATGGCACTTTTAATTAATAAGGTGATAATCGCCATCAAAGCTAACATGGCCGCAGCGGTAAAAGCCCCGACCGTATTATAATCTTGGTGCAATAACTCAACCTGTAGCGGTAATGTGTAGGTTTCGCCACGGATCGCACCAGATACCACTGAAACCGCACCAAATTCACCAATCGCCCGAGCATTAGTCAAAATCACCCCATAAAGTAGCGCCCAGCGAATATTAGGTAATGTAACACGCCAAAACATTTTAAATCCTGATGCCCCTAATAAAACAGCGGCCTCATCTTCTTGGCTCCCTTGACTCAGCATCAGAGGAACCAGCTCGCGAACCACAAATGGACAGGTGACAAAAATAGTCACTAATGCCATGCCGGGCCATGAGAACATCAATTGAATATCAAAACCTTCTAACCACTGCCCAAACCAACTATTCGAGCCGTAAAATAACAGATATAACAGACCTGCAACCACAGGCGAGACAGCAAAAGGGATATCAATTAAGGTCAAAAGTAACTGACGCCCAGGGAATTTAAAGCGCGTCACTAACCATGCCATCATCACGCCAAATACCAGATTGACAGGGACGGTAATCAAGGCAATTAATAGCGTCAATCCAATCGCATGTAACATGTCAGGATCGGCAAGATTCATAACGACAGCTTCTATCCCTTTAGAAAAAGCCGTCATAAAAATCCACACCATGGGAATGACTAACAACAAAACGGAAAATAAAACACCAGTACCAATTAGCAACCACTTTGCTAGGTTAATGGGTGACCGCTGCCGCTGAGGGAGTGCTTTAATTTCTGACATTACTGACCCCCTAAGCGTTTTCCGAAACGGCTTTGTACCAGATTAACGATAAACAACATAAGCAAGGATACGGCTAAAATCACCGAGGCAATCGCACTGGCCGCTGCAAATTCAAATTGCTGTAATTGGCTGAAAATCATCAATGAAACCACTTCTGTTTGCCAAGCCAGATTTCCCGCAATAAAGATCACCGCCCCAAACTCGCCTAAACTACGGGTAAAGGAGAGTACGGTTCCCGCCAGTAGTGCTGGTGATAATTCAGGTAAAATAACCCGACGAAAGGTCTGCCAGCGCGTTGCACCCAATGTCTGTGCCGCCTCTTCATATTCAGGACCTAACTCTTCCAACACTGGCTGAACCGTCCTTACCACAAAAGGAATACTGGTAAAGGCCATAGCCACAGCAATTCCCAACCATGTATTGACGACTTTAATATCAAATTGAATTAAAAATTGTCCATACCAGCCCGATGCGGCAAACAGAGTTGCTAATGTTAAACCAGCAACAGCGGTGGGTAATGCAAAGGGTAGATCAACTAATCCATCGAGTAATGTACGTCCGGGAAAACGATAACGCGTCAAGATCCACGCTAGTAGCATGCCAAAAACAGCATTGAATAAGCTCGCAACAAAAGCAGCTAACAATGTCACTTTATAGGCCGCAACTACCTGCGGATAAGTGATCACTTCCCAATATTGCTGCCATGTCATATCAGAAAGCTGCACAATCAATGCGCTTAATGGCAGTAGCAATATCAAACAGGTATATAGCAGACTACAACCTAATGTCAGCCCAAAACCTGGCAGGAAGCGCTTCCCAGACGAAAACATTAGTTGCGCCCTTCAGCCACAAGCTGATCAAAAGATCCGCCTGTCGCAAAATGATTTTTGGTAACCTGATCCCAATCGCCAAATTGCGACTCTAACGTAAAGAGTTTAGTTGGTGGAAATCTGGTTTTATTGGCGTCCATGATGTTTTTATCATTCACTCGATAATTAAAGCTGGCGATAATTTCCTGTGCTTGAGGACTGTATAAATAGTTTAAATAGGCTTTAGCCAGATCCTCTGTACCATTTCTAGCCACATTCTTATCGACCCAAGTCACTGGGAACTCAGCCAAAATATCCACAGGAGGCACAATAACCATATAATCATCAGAGACATACTGCTGACGAATATTATTGACCTCGGATTCGAAGCTGATCAAGACATCACCTAAATTACGCTCAATAAAAGTCGTAGTCGCACCACGACCCCCCGTATCAAAAACCTCAACATTCTTCAATAATTGTTTCATCTGTTGGCGAGTTTTAGCCTGATCACCATCATTTTGCTGCTGGAAAGCCCCCCAAGCAGCTAAATAGGTATAACGACCATTACCCGAGGTTTTGGGATTAGGAAAAACCAATTTGACATCTTCACGGGCTAAATCATTCCAACTTTTAATGCCTTTAGGATTATCTTTGCGTACTAAAAATGCCATCGTCGAATAGTAAGGTGAGCTATTATTCGGTAAGCGCTTTTGCCAATCGGCGGGTATCAACTTGCCGCGATCGGCTAGAATTTGTACATCAGTAACTTGGTTATAGGTCACTACATCGGCTCTTAAACCTTGCAGAATGGCCAATGCCTGTTTTGATGAGCCTGCATGGGACTGCTTTATCGTCAATTTGTCATTTGGATTTTTTTCATTCCACTGCTTTTCAAATCCCGGATTCAATTCAACAAATAGCTCTCTAGCGATATCATATGAGCTGTTAAGTAGTTCGGCAGCTGTCACCTGAGTCGCGCCTACCAGTGAGAATGTTGCTAAGCTTGCTAACAGCGTTTTCTTTATTATCTTGGTCTTCATTCAGCACCTACTTAATATTTAATTTTCTATAACCATAGGGTTACTTTATCCATTTTATTTATAACTGTGTAGATATCTATGATGTTTTGATATAACGAATTGTTATTAGGAAGATGGAAAAGCAATAAGCGCTATAGATTGGTTAAATTTCATATAATTATAAAACTGAACTAATTTCATGCATGACAGGATTTTGGCAATCTAAGGGGAATAAAAACACTAAATAAGCTATTTTTGCTAAATAAAAGGAAAATCAAGAGTGAAAAATAATGAACGTTAGGGCGAGATAACTAAGTTGCCGCATCTCTACGGCATCTTAATCAAGCAAATTTATAGCGCGAGCAAGGTATCAAGAGAAGGTGCAAAATAGTAGCTACCTGTCACAGGTTTACTCATACGTAACAGAGCATCATGTTTGCCATCTAATTCACCAAACATACTTAATAGCTGCCGTTCAATATTATATAAGCGACCACAGTAGGCGATGAAAAATAGGCCATGCGGACCACTTGCCGTGCCATAAGGCAGACTATGGCGCATGATAGATAACTCGCCCTCACCTTCATCTATCGCCACGCGAGAGACGTGAGAAGTGGGTCCTCGCACCTCTTCATCCAGCTCGACACTATCTTTTTTGGTACGGCCAATCATTTTTTCTTGCTCTTGCTCAGAAAAACGCGCCCACTTATCTAAGTTATGCTCATAGCGTTGAACTAAGATATAGCTGCCACCCATATCAATCCCTTCAGGGATCAAAGTGACCTCTTCTATCTCTTCACCTTGTGGATTTTCAGTTCCATCAATAAAACCACTCAGATCACGCTCTTCAACCCAACGAAAGCCATGAACTTCTTCTTCAACTTTAATGCAACTACCAAAAGCTTTTAACGCGGCTTGAGCTAAAGAGAAGTTAATATCATGACGTTGTGATTGAATATGAATTAGCAGGTCACGCTGTGTCGCAGGGGCTAACCCTTTACCTAATGGGCGAAAAGGCTTAAGTTCGGGGGCACTCTCGGCGCTTGATAACTGTTTCCACAGATCAGAACCAAATGCAACAACAGCACCCAGACGATCTGCAGAATATTGAAGTTGTAGCGCCTGTAATGAGTCAATAAAGCGCTGACAGCCGACTTTAAGCTCATCTAAAGAGCCCTGCATCTTTGCTTCAATAAAAATACCAAAACGGCTATGATCGGCTAAGATACCGCTCTGTGAATGACTCATATGACAATCCTCGTAAAATAAAAGAGCTATCTAATTAATATTGCTTATATTATCCGATTTTAATCAATAACTGCCTTGTTTTAAAACAAAAATAGCATTAATCAATGAGATAATATTGGCAATTTTTTGTGATAACCCTTCAAAAAAATCGAGTTGTCATCAATCTTAATGACTTATTATTTACGCCAAATAATCTGGCTAACTTTCCAATCTTTTAGCACATCGTCTGAAGGCATTAACTCTTCAGGACCTTGCCATTTGCCACTAAATCGGTAGGTAATTTGTCGACTTTGCGGTGCGGCGCAATCAACCACTTTTGTTTCATCAACTTCGGCTATGTGACAAGCGCCAAAAGCCCGTTGATAAATAGATGAGAATTCATCGCCGATCTTTGTACCCCACTCCGTTTTCAAGCTGTCATCATTAACAATAATCTTGGTAACTGTGCCATTAGTTGGGCCACTAATTTCAAGTTTAACTTGAGTATCATCCATCGCTTGAAAAACAGTTATAATCTCACCCTGTTCAGTTTGCATACCTGAACGTAGGCGATAGTTCTTATCGAGTTGCTCATCAATGACATTTTGTACCATCGGCGATGATTGAGTGATATTGCCGACCCCACTTGAGGAAATTTTCAGACTGCTACCAAACCAATTAAAAGGTGATAAGCTCGACCAAAAACTGCCAGAACTCGATTCTGTATCTGATCCTATTCCCATTGTCGCGCAGCCAGACAGCATTATTGTGCTGCTCGCAAGTAGCAAACCTATGATCGTTTTCGTGCTTGGCTTTTGCATAACATCCTCTATCGTTTGCTATTTCGCATCAATGATAAGTGTGACAATTAAAATATGAATACATTCACTATCATCTGATGTTTTATGCAGAATAAACTGATCAGAGACAGACATATCGAAAACTAGACTTAATAGATTAAAAAGATAAATAGGCGCTATATTAAAATACTTGCCCATCATTAAGGCGTTTACGGTAGAAAATTCGAGAAGGTTGCTCTTCTTCATACTCCATTTTTTCAAACATACAGATAGCCGCGTCGTAATCTTCATTGACCCATAGTTCGATCACCGGACAGCCGCGACCTAGCAATTTTTTTTCTAGTCGACTAATTAATGCGTTAGCAATCCCTCGTCCTCTGAATTCAGGATGAACGGCTAAATAGTAAGCGGTTCCCTTGACGCCATCATAGCCCCCCATCACAGTACCCACAACCTCAGCCGCCACTTCAGCAACGAGAAAAAGATCGGCTCCACACTGTAATTTGCGCTCGATGACTAATTCGGGATCATAAATAAACTCACTTAAATTACAACGCTCCCATAGCATCAAAACATCTTCAAAATCAGCTTGCCGAAAAATACGTATTTCCATGTTAATTGCCTGTTTATTCTAATATCTGTTCCATTATCTCTGCTTTTTTTTAACGATCAACATTAAAAATGAGTTTCAGGGTTAAAAAGGATATACTTCAAGCCTGTTTCTTATTATTAATCATAAAGTCATCGCCATGAATACTCCTGATATCTCTCGTATTAAACTCTTTTTCCTCGACCTACAAGAGCGTATTTGTCAAAAAATAGCTCAACTTGATGGTGAGGCCTCTTTTGTAGAGCAAGTATGGACGCGAGCTGAAGGAGGTGGGGGTCGTAGCCGAGTTTTAAAACAAGGTGCGATTTTTGAACAAGCTGGCATCAATTTTTCCCATGTCAGTGGCGCTCAGTTACCCGCTTCAGCTACCGCTCATCGACCCGAGTTAGCTGGGCGTAGCTATCAAGCAATGGGCGTATCTTTGGTTATTCATCCATTAAATCCCTATATTCCAACGACTCATGCCAATGTGCGCTTTTTTGTCGCTGAGAAAGAAGGAGAAACCCCAGTTTGGTGGTTTGGCGGTGGATTTGATTTAACGCCCTTTTATGGTTTTGATGAGGATGTTATTCATTGGCACAGAGTTGCACAGCAAACTTGTGCACCTTATGGCGCTCAAGTTTATTCCCAATATAAACATTGGTGCGATGAATATTTCTTCCTGAAACATCGTAATGAGCCGAGAGGTGTCGGCGGCTTATTCTTTGATGACCTCAATCAGCCTGACTTTGCCACTAGCTTTCAATTTACTCAAGATGTTGGCAATGCCTTCCTCGACGCTTATACACCTATCGTTGAAAGACGTCGCCATCTCCCTTGGGGTGAGCGTGAAAGAGAATTTCAACTCTATCGTCGTGGCCGCTATGTTGAGTTTAATCTAGTTTGGGATCGAGGGACGCTCTTTGGCTTACAAAGCGGCGGTAGAACTGAGTCGATATTGATGTCGATGCCGCCATTAGTTCGCTGGGAATATGATTATTCTCCCGAAGCGGGTTCAGAAGAAGAGCGTCTTTATACTCACTTTTTAGTGGCGCAAAAAGATTGGGTTTAAGCTTAATCATCAAAATAATAAAATAATGACTATTATTAAAAACGATCAAACAGCAGCATTAATTTCACTTGCTTTTGATCGTTAAAATAACACATAAACTAATAAATATTGTTATTAATCATCTATTTATAAATAAATGAATTAACGATACAAATATGTCTCCACTTAAAAACTTGGAGACTGATATGAATAATACCCCCAGTAGAGTATTGTTGCCGCCACTTATGCTAGAAGAGTTCTATGAGCATAGAAAATGTTATAATTTAAAAAATACACTCGAACATACTAACAAGCTCATCACTCAATATTTTGATGACAATGAAGAACAACTACATTATAAATCAGCCCCAGCTGAATTATATGAAACCAGTAATTACCGTATTATTCGCGATGCTAAAAACGCCGTAAGCGACGATAGCCACCCTCATATTCATATTCCAATTTGTCGGTCAAATCCGCCGCCTGACCCAGTTAATTTCGATTGTTGTCATATGCCATTTCAAGATTTTCCTATCGTACTACAAGAAGGAGGTAGCGAAACAACCCATCTTGTTGCCCAAAAAGTATTTAATGATATTCGCTATATTACAACATTTCTAAGACAGCATTTAGGTGTCCGACAGATCCTCGGCTGTTCTGCGAAAATAAATGCGATTATTCATTATGATAAAAATTATGCGAATGCTTTCTGGGATGGCCAGGCGATTTATTTCGGTGATGGGGATAGCAATGAGTTTAATCCATTTTATTTGGATATCGATATTATCGCTCATGAACTCAGTCATGGCTTAGTGAGTTCTTCCGCCAAATTTACCTATAAAAATCAGTCAGGTGCACTCAATGAATCCATTGCCGATGTTATAGGTATTATGGTTAAACAATTTGTACGAAATGAGGATGTTTTTCAATCGAATTGGCTGATCGCTGAAAATCTGTTTAAAAATAAATGCTTCGCTAGAGGCCTGAGATCAATGTCGAATCCCGGAAGTGCCTATTACTTCCCCTACTCCCGTGATAACCAAACTTGTCATATGGAGTATTATAATAATACCTCGAAAGATAATGGCGGTGTGCATATCAACTCAGGTATCCCAAATCGGGCTTTCTATTTTTTAGCTACTGCACTTCGCGGCTATTCTTGGGAAAGAGCGGGTAAGATCTGGATCTCAGCATTATTAGATAAAGATACCGGCTCAGAAAGTCAGTTTGTTCACTTTGCTCAACAAACGGTTAAACATGCAGAAAGACTCTATGGTAATTCCGTGAGAGATATCACCATAAAGAGTTGGTACGATGTGGGTATCTATATTTAACACTAAGGCATTATCTCTTTTTGTTTACTAATCAATCTATAACTATTTATTAGTTACCCATTACACTTATAAAAAAAGACCAACAAGTGATTCTTATTGGTCTTCTTAACGAGATAAGCAAGCATAGCTATATGGGTTAATTAGCCCTTTTTAAGATGCGAAATCAAACGTTTACGTTTACGTAATTGCGTTGCTGTTAGCTTATTCTTTTTATCTGCATAAGGGTTAACACCTTCTTTAAATTGAATACGGATAGGTGTACCCATTACTTTTAATGATTTACGGAAGTAATTCATCAAATAACGTTTGTAAGAATCTGGTAAATCAGAGACCTGATTACCATGAATAACCACAATCGGTGGATTATGTCCGCCAGCATGAGCAAACTTCATTTTCACCCGACGACCACGGATCATCGGTGGCTGGTGATCATCTTCCGCCATTTTCATAATCTGGGTTAATAGTGCTGTACCTACACGACGAGTCGCTGATTCATAAGCTTCTTGTATAGAATCAAATAAGTTACCCACACCACTACCATGTAACGCAGAAATAAAATGAACACGCGCAAAATCAACAAAACCAAGGCGCAGCTCAAGCATATCTTTAACATGATCACGGTCTTCTTGAGACATACCATCCCATTTATTGACCGCAATCACTAAAGAACGACCCGCATTAAGAATAAAGCCCAGTAACGAGAGATCCTGATCAGAAATTCCCTGACGCGCATCGATCACTAGCAATACAACGTTAGCGTCTTCGATTGCTCTCAATGTTTTGATCACTGAGAATTTTTCAACTGTTTCCGTTACTTTACCGCGTTTACGTACACCCGCTGTATCGATAATCACATATTCGCGCTCATCTCTTTGCATCGGTATATAAATACTGTCGCGCGTTGTGCCTGGCATATCGAATACGATAACGCGTTCTTCGCCTAAGATACGGTTAGTCAGTGTCGATTTACCCACATTAGGTCTACCCACAATGGCGAGCTTAATAGGTAAAGTTGTTGGGTCAAAATCATCTTCCGCTTCAGCGGCTGCTATCGCTTCAGCTTCTTTTGATTCGATCGCTGCCCAATAGGCTGCATTCTCTTCTTCGTCGGTTAATTCGACATATTCTTCTTCTTCACTAAAAGGTTTTAGTGATTTTTCAATTAACTGCGTAACACCACGCCCATGAGAGGCCGCGATCGCATAAATTTCGCCTAATCCGAGAGAGTAGAAATCCCCCACTGAAGTGTCTACATCCAGACCATCAGTTTTATTTGCCACTAAATAGGTCTTTTTCTTACGACTACGTAAATGTTTGGCAATACCTTCATCGGCAGGCATCAAGCCCGCTCTTGCATCGACCATAAACAGAACGATATCTGCTTCTTCGATAGCCATCAGAGATTGTGATGCCATATGGACTTCGACACCATCTTCAGTGCCATCAATACCACCCGTATCGATAATAATGAATTCCTGCCCTTCAACCTCAGCACGGCCATATTTACGGTCACGGGTTAAACCGGGAAAATCGGCAACTAGGGCATCTCGGGTACGGGTTAATCGGTTAAATAACGTGGATTTTCCTACGTTCGGACGCCCGACCAGCGCAACGACAGGTATCATTTTTGGTGCCTCACAACTTAAATTAACGATAAGGTTCCTGAGGCTAAAGCAATAGCGTGCTCAGAAAACAAAAAAACGAAACGGTCCCTGTGTTTTAGGAACCGTTAATTTTATCTATATAACCACCAGACTTCAAGATATGGCGCCGGAGCAACCCATTGAAATCAGGCAGATATACAATTACAAAATGTCAGGAAATTAACGCGCCAGCAGATAAACTGTGCCATTTTTTGCCTGAACCATCAGTTTATCACTTGCCACTACAGGGCGGCTAAGTAGGCCCGCACTGCTGACCTTGTTTTGAGCGATAAATTGACCATTACTCATATCTAACCAGTGAAGATAACCCTCAGCATCACCCACTACCAGATAACCATTATACATTTCTGGTGGTGTTAAATTGCGATTTAGTAACTCATCTTGAGTCCAGAGAGTCACACCATCACTTTTGCGAACAGAGAGCACTCGGTCAGTTTGATCAACTAGGTATAAATTTTCACCTGAAAGGACCATATTATTGACGGAACCCAATTCACGTTTCCATTTAACTTGCCCTGAACGCATATCAAGGGCTGATAATGTTCCGTTATAAGCAATAGCGTAAATCATGCCATCATCAATAATTGGCGTCATATCAATGTCATTTAGACGACCGATTTCAGTTGAGCTAGTCACCTGAGAAATACGCTGTTGCCAGATCAATTGTCCTTGAGAGAGCAATACCGTACTGACTCGGCCGTTATCACCACCTACTACAGCCGCGCCAAAGGCAACCGCTGGTGCAGATTCACCGCGTACAGATAAGGATGGTGTTTCCAGATTGACAGTCCATTTCAGCTCGCCGGTGTTCTCGTCTAGCGCTTGCAACATACCATTGCTGGTGTGTGTCAGAACTAAACCGTCTCCAATAACAGGCATAGATAAAGCTTCCCCTGCAACTGAAACATCCCACACCACTTTGCCATCGTTTTTATCTAGCGCGATCAGCTTACCGCGCTCAGTGCCGACAAAGATTTTATCGCCAGAAATTGAGAGTCCACCTGACAGCAATGCTGAAAGATTAGCTGACAAAAAGCCTGTACGCTGAGAAAGATTGACTGACCAAAGTTCCTTACCACTCGCTAACTCAAATGCTCTGATTAAACCTTTGCGATCTGCGGCATAAACAGCCTCACCATCCCAAACTGGTGTTAAATCAGAATAAAACTCACCGACACCATCACCAACAGACTTATCCCACACGACTGTTGGAGTAAACTGATTCTCTACCTTAGGTAGTGGCGCCATCACTATTGAGTCAGTTTCACTAGAGCAACCAGTTAAAAGAACAGAAGCGACTAGACCAACCAAAAGTGTTTTCCGCAGCTGCATGTTTATCGTTCCCTTTATTCGTTGTTAGTTAGACACGTTATTCAGTTTAACTGCTAATAAAGATTTCAAAGACTGAGATCCACTTGCTTCTAATCCTTTGCTATAAGCGGCTTTTGCACCTGCTTTATCGCCTTTTTGGATCAATGCATCGCCACGAACATCCTCAGCTGCAGTAATCCATCCTGCTCCTTTCACTAAATCAAGAGAAAGAATGGCTGCATCAGCTTTGTTTTGTGCTAACTGAACACGTGCAAGTCGAAGATGAATCAAATCCTTGAGATCATCTGTTTTTGCTTTTTCGATCGCTGCTACTAATGCTTTTTCCGCATCAGCTAATTTATTGTTCTCAACCGCTACTTGAGCTAATTGTAAATTAATCAGCGCGCTGTACACATCGTTGGTTTCAGCGGCAAATTTTTCAGCTTGAGTAATAGATTCAGCTGTACCTGAGTGTAATGTAGATGAAACCTTTTCAAATGCTTGTGCGCTATCTTGCAATTTATTTGAACTGTTTGACTGCCAGTAGTTCCATCCTACCACTGCACCAATACCTAAGATCAAGCCGATGACTATCGCTTTACCATTATTAATAAAAAAGCTCTTTATTGCATCTACCTGTTCATTTTCGTTGGTATAGACTTCCACGAGTCTCTCCTTAACCTAATAGTTCAGTCAAACGTGCTGTAATATCTTGTTGTGCAATGGTTTCTTGCTCGCCATTACGCAAATCTTTAATCGTTATTTTGAGTTCGCGAATTTCATCATCACCCAAAATTAACGCAATTTTAGCCCCTTGCTTATCTGCACGGCCTAATTGCTTTTTAAAATTACCACCACCATGGTTAACCATTAATCTTAATGATGGTAATTCATCACGAATTTTTTCCGCTAATGATAATACGGCGGTTTTGCTCTCGCCACCAGTAGATGCAAAATAGACATCCGCAACAGAAGAATCAGCAATAAATTGTGGATTCACTTCCTGTACCAACAGCACCATGCGTTCCATTCCCATGGCAAAACCGACCGCAGGTGTCGCATGACCGCTTAATTGAGCCACTAAACCATCGTATCGGCCACCAGCACAAATAGTACCTTGTGCGCCAAGTGCGGTAGTAACCCACTCAAATACCGTACGATTATAATAGTCTAAGCCACGTACCAGACGTTGATTAACACGATACTCAATTCCCGCTGCACTTAATAACGCACAGAGCGCATCAAAGTGAGTTTTGGATTCTTCATCAAGAAAATCAAATAATTTTGGAGCTTCATTCAGCAGCTCTTGCACCTTAGCATTTTTTGAATCCAATACCCTCAATGGATTGGTATACATACGACGCTTACAATCTTCGTCAAGAGAGTCTTTATGTTGCTCTAAAAATGCCACTAGCGCATCGCGATAAATTGCACGGGCTTCAAGAGAACCAATAGAATTGATTTCAAGAGTCACATGATCAGCAATACCGAGCGCTCGCCACCAGCGTGCCGTCATCATAATCAGTTCGGCATCTATATCGGGTCCAGCAAGACCAAAAACTTCGGCACCCATCTGATGAAATTGACGGTACCGGCCTTTTTGTGGACGCTCATAGCGGAACATAGGTCCGAGATACCAGAGTCGTTGTTCCTGATTGTACAGCAAACCATGCTCAATACCGGCACGCACACAACTAGCCGTATTTTCAGGGCGAAGTGTCAAGCTTTCATCATTGCGGTCGTTAAAAGTATACATCTCTTTTTCAACCACATCGGTGACTTCACCGATAGCCCTACGGAATAGCGGGGTATGCTCTACAATCGGGGTACGGATCTCGCTGAAGCCATAACCTTGTAGAATAGATTTCAGTGTGTTTTCAATTTTCTGCCACACACGTGTATCTGCTGGCAGATAATCATTCATACCACGAATGGCCTGGATATTTTTTCCCACGTTATTTCTCTATTTTCAAAAATGATATAAATCTGATTATAAAAGCGAAATGTCATTAGGTTCAATCAGCAAATAACAAAAACACGCTAAAGCAGTCAGATTCTAGGCCGACTGCGCTGATTTTCAACTACTATAGGGTTAATGCTCGCCAAATCAATATATTTACGCTGTTTCTTAGAATTACACATTCATAGATCAGATGCAAAACGGGTTCATCTTTTTATGAACCCGTTTGAAAAATTAATCATCAAGCTGATTAATTACTATTCTCTTATTTTGATCCATCATAGCGGCTTTCGCTCTGATTTTAGCTTCAAGCTGGTCAATCAATTTATCGTTATCGAAACGCTCTTTTTGACGAACACCATCTTCATAGAAACCACTTTTAGTTTTGGCCCCTGCTACACCAATGGTAGAGACTTCTGCTTCACCCGGCCCATTCACCACACAACCAATAATTGATATATCCATTGGCGTGATAATATCTTCCAAGCGCTCCTCTAATGCATTGACAGTACCAATGACATCGAACTCTTGGCGAGAACAGGTAGGACAAGCGATAAAGTTGATACCGCGAGAACGAATTCTCAAGGATTTTAAAATATCGAATCCAACTTTAATCTCTTCTACGGGATCAGCCGCTAAAGAGATACGTAATGTATCGCCAATCCCTTCAGATAGCAGTAAACCTAATCCGATAGCCGATTTTACCGAGCCCGCTCTTGCGCCGCCCGCTTCTGTGATCCCCAAATGGAGAGGCTGATCGATTTTTTTAGCTAATAAACGATAAGATCCTACCGCCAAAAAGACATCTGACGCTTTTACGCTGATTTTGAATTGATCGAAATTAAGGCGATCTAAAATATCAACATGGCGCATTGCCGATTCGACTAAGGCTTCCGGTGTAGGTTCACCGTATTTTTCTTGGATCTCTTTCTCTAAGGAGCCGCCATTTACCCCTATTCGAATAGGGATATTATAGTGACGAGCGCAATCAACAACTGAGCGAATACGCTCTTCACTGCCGATATTGCCGGGGTTAATACGTAAACAGTCAACGCCATACTCCGCTACTTTTAGCGCAATACGGTAATCAAAATGGATATCGGCAATCAAGGGTACGTTAACTTGCTGTTTGATCAGTTTAAACGCCTCTGCTGCATCCATAGTAGGAACGGAGACACGAACAAGATCAGCACCAACGCGTTCAAGGGCTTTAATCTGGCGAACCGTTGCTTCGACATCTGTCGTACGCGTATTGGTCATTGATTGAACAGCTATAGGAGCGCCATCGCCTATCGGTACTTTACCCACATAAATTCGGGTGGATTGACGCCTTTTTATTGGTGATTCATTGTGCATTTTTAGTTATTCTCCGAACATCCTTGTGATAGTTGGTCTATTTTATTCATTGCGATAAATGATTTCAGTTACCACTATACACAAGGTAATACGCGATAAATTATCTAGATCGAGCGAATTAGACTTATTTTAATTTATCGAAGCTAGTATTAAGCTTCAGGAAGCTTAAATTTAGCCGCACGATTCGCTTTAATGAAGCGACTTAAATCTACATTATTTCCTTTAAACTTAATATCAACATTCGCAGGTACGCCGATATTTAAGTTGTAGACCGATTGGCCTTGCAGCTCTAAGCTTTCACCGCGTTTCTTGATGCCACTATATAAAACTTTATTTTTACCATCACGGACTTCCAGCCAGCAATCGCCTTTAAAGCTCATCACCAAGGCATCACTAATTGGTGTCGCCTGCTCAGTTGCAGCACTATTTTGGCTACGATCAATGGATGCTGGCAGCACTTGACTACCTGGCAAAGGCACTGTTCTTACATTTTCATTTGCAGATGGGCTGTTTGGCGTGGTCTGTGCGCTATTCTCGGTATTAGTATTATTTGCCGCTGCACCTTCGGTTAAATTATCCAAAGGTGTTCCAGTCGTCTCATTTGCTGAAGCATCAACACTTGATGCATCTGCGGGCGTATCCGAATTATTATCCTCTTGCTGAGAGATCATTCGTCCATTTTGCTCAGCCATAGAAACTAACTCTTTTTGCTGTGCCTGATTATCCTGCCACCACCAAACACCGACCATAGTGACCAGAATGATCACGATCAGCCAAGTGATTTTCATCAACCAGCCATCACGCTTTTTACGTCTTTTACCTAAAGAGTAACTCTGCATAGGGGAAACATTCGACACTTGCATCGGCGCTTCTTTATTAAGCAGGGTGAGTAAATCAGCTTCGGGTATATTGACCATGCGTGCATATAGGCGCATGTATCCCCTCAGAAAAGTCGGCTCAACCCCAGCAGGTTTAATATCTTCTTCAATTTCACGCACTACCGTGACCTTCAGACAAAGGCGTGCAGCTACCATCTCTTGTGTAATTCCCAGCTGTTCACGTGACTGGGATAATAGCTGTCCTACAGTAAGTTGTTTTAGTTCTGGATTGCTTTCGTTATTCATTAGCTGACAACACTGTTTCTGAGGTTAATATGTATAAGATCAAGTGATAAATTGACATCCACTCAACACTTACTGCGTAGTATTCACTTGATTAATCTGAGATTTTACTTCTATATTGCGATTTAATGAAAATTAATATTAATAGAACCGCCTCAGTTTGAAACGGTCGCTAAATAATAACAAGCTTCACACAGTATAAAACTCTTTAACTCAGACTGCCTTAACCGAGATTGGTTCCCCTAACATACGTTTTTTCAATGTTCTTCGGGTTCTATCAATCACATCGCCAGCTAATTGGCCACAAGCAGCATCAATATCGTCGCCACGTGTTTTACGGACAATAGTGGTAAAACCATATTCCATCAATACTTTTGAAAAACGGTCTATGCGGCTATTTGAACTACGGTTATAAGGCGCTCCCGGGAAGGGATTCCAAGGGATCAAGTTAATTTTACAAGGTGTATTTTTTAGGCATTCAGCCAATTGATGTGCTTGTTCAGTACTATCATTAACATGATCGAGCATCACATATTCAACAGTGACACGCCCTTGATTAGCATTAGATTTTGATAAATAACGATTCACGCTATCGAGGAACATCTCGATATTATATTTTTTATTGATTGGAACAATATCATCACGCAGATCATCAGTTGGCGCATGTAGCGAAATAGCTAATGCAACATCAATCATATCACCGAGTTTATCCAGTGCAGGAACCACGCCTGAAGTGGATAAAGTCACGCGACGTTTTGACAAACCGAAACCAAAATCGTCCATCATGATTTCCATCGCTGGGATAACATTATTAAGATTTAATAATGGTTCGCCCATTCCCATCATGACCACATTTGTAATCGGACGTTTTCCGCTCGACTTTAGTGATCCAATCACCTTAGCAGCACGCCAAACTTGGCCAATAATTTCAGATACGCGTAAATTGCGGTTAAAACCTTGCTGAGCCGTTGAGCAGAATTTGCATTCTAATGCACAACCCACTTGGGAAGAGACGCATAATGTAGCTCGATCATCTTCAGGGATATACACAGTTTCAACCTGTTGATCACCAACAGTAATAGCCCATTTAATGGTGCCATCTGATGAGCGCTGCTCCTCGGCCACTTCGGGCGCGCGGATCTCAGCGACTTCTTTTAATTTAGTTCTTAAAACTTTATTGATATCGGTCATTTGATCGAAATCGTCATAACAATAGTGATACATCCATTTCATCACTTGGTCTGCACGAAATGGTTTCTCGCCCATTTCAGCAAAAAATTTGCGCATTTCCTTGCGATCTAAATCCAGTAAATTAATTTTGGCAGGTTTTTTTTCAGCAGGAATAGCTGATGAAGTCGCACATTGTGCGTTCGTAATTAATTCAGACATTTTTGTTTGCCTCGTTGTTACACTTTTCGGCGAATGCTAATCAAGCTCAGCACGACGATCAAAGGATTACCATCGTTGTTAGATGACAATAGAATAAATAGCCCCGTCAATAGACATTAACGGGGGCGCAGCATTGTACAAACTTTAGCGAGATAATGCTAATCAATTACTAAGTAAATAGTATAAACCCGAGAAATTAACGCGGGCAGATTTCATCTTCTGCGAAGAAAAAGGCAATTTCACGATTTGCAGATTCGATAGCATCTGAACCATGAGTTGCATTTTCTGTGAAACTATCAGCAAAATCAGCGCGTAATGTGCCCGCTAATGCGTTATCCGGGTTAGTTGCTCCCATCAGATCACGATGACGCTGAACCGCATTTTCACCTTCCAATACTTGAACGACGATTGGGCCCGAAGTCATAAACTCAACCAGACCTTCAAAGAAAGGGCGTCCTTTATGCTCAGCATAAAAGCCTTCTGCCTGTTCGCGCGTTAAATGCAACATTTTAGCGGCAATAATTTTGAAACCTGCGCTTTCAAAGCGAGCATAAATAGCACCAATAACATTTTTTTTAACTGCGTTCGGTTTAATAATCGAAAAAGTACGTTCTACTGACATAAATGACCTCGTTAGCCTTTATCTAGTCGACACTATGTTATTTAACATTAGGTCTATTGTTCTGATTTTTATATTTGTTTACTACTATCACTATCCTTGTGACAAAGATAGAAAAAAGTAAGGCGTTGATTATAGTGACTGTTAATAAAATTGCACACCATAAAAACAACATTTCATTAATAAACTGGCAGCAAAAAATGCGATTTTTCGTATAAGTCACACTTTTGCCTTAATCATCTAAGCATAAAATTTAAGGATGTCACTTGGCCGCTCATATCTAATACAGATATTTGGTATGCGCCTGCTTTGCTGAGCGTCAATAATAGCGGATCATCATGTTGATTTTCTGCGACCTGCTCACCATTTAAGAACCACCATTGCGTCCCTTGCCCGCCCTGAGTGACTAAACGTAAATCCAAGCTGGTCTGAGCGGGTAAGCGTCGCAATACATCCCCCTCTCTCACGCCAGAAATTAATAGCGGTGCAGCCTCGGTTTTGGCTGGCGGACAGCTTGGATCGATTTTCGGCAGACGATTAATCCGTCGTTCACTGGCGGGTAGCCAAGTCTCTAATGTAATAGGCCACAAACTGATTACCTTAGCTTTGGCATTCGGACAATCAGATGCAACCTGTAGACCCTGCTCATTGAGCCAAACAGTTTTCTGTATCCCTGATAGTGACTCCTGGCCTTTTGCCGCCAATGTCGGTGGAATTGTGTCATCCAAAATCCAGCTTAATCGCCGTTGGCGGCAATTGCTATCCTCTTTCGACAGTTGCGTTCCACTAGGCCAACAGATCAGTTTCTGCGTCACTGCCGCAGGTTTAGTATCATTAGGCAGTGGACGATTATCCTGATCCATACGCAATAACAAAAAGTTATTCACTTGATTCATAATCGGCACCGCGGTGGCATAACCAAACTGCCCTACCACTGGGGTACCATCAGGTCGACCAACCCAAACGCCAATGGTATAACGTGGATTGATACCAATAGACCAAGCATCGCGATAGCCGTAGCTCGTACCGGTTTTCCAAGCTAGACGTACCTGTGCTGGAATATTTGCATCAGGAACAGGTCGCGCCCCGCCCCCCATGATACGACGAACAATCCAAGCCGCGCCGGGAGAGAATAGACGTCGGTCATTAAGTTGATCTTCCGGCTTAAAGCGTAAAGGCGAGGCCATGCCACCACGGGCAAAAGCGCTATAGGCCGCGACCAAATCATCCATTTTAGCGGCCGTCCCCCCTAAAATCAGAGTAAGATTGGGATCACTAGCTAGTGGAAAACGTAATTCAGTACCGACATTACGCAGCTGGGCAGCAAAGCGCTTCGCACCATAGACATCAAGTAACTGTACTGCGGGTAAATTGAGAGAGCGAACCAAGGAATCACTGGCGCTGACTGGGCCATTAAATCCACTATCAAAATTGCCCGGACGATAATTATCAAAGCGACGCGGTACATCCTGTAACAGGGATTCGCTATGAATAATCCCATCATCAATCGCTAGCGCAAATAAAAAAGGTTTTAGCGTTGAGCCCGGTGAGCGCCAAGCATTGACCATATCCACATGACCAAAACGATTATTATCCTGAAAATCCAGCGAACCTATATAGGCTTTCACCGACATATCTGTATGATCGACCACAAGTAAACCCAATGAGGTACGTTCCGGCAATTGGTTTTTCCAATTTGCCATCATATCCTCTAATTGACGCTGTAATCCGGCGTCAATGGTTGTGGTAATAATCGATTCTTGCGACTCTTTCGCCACACGGCGTGCCAATAGAGGGGCTAATTTAGGATTTTTTCTCGGTGCTAGCCAAATCTGCTCTTGTTTAATATCGGCAATTTTATCGGCTGGCCATATTTGATACTCCCCCAACCTATCGAGCACTTTATCTCTAGCGGCTTGGGCTCTTTCAGGATAACGATCGGGACGTAAACGACTGGGTGCCTGAGGCAATACGGCAAAGAGAGCGGCTTCACTGGCGGTGAGATTGGCTGGTGACTTATTAAGATAGACCCAACTTGCGGCGCCAATACCTTCTATCGTCCCGCCATAAGGGGCGCGATTAAGGTACATTTCCAAAATTTCATCTTTTGAATAGTGATATTCAAGCTGGGCTGTACGCCAAATCTGCTTTAATTTACCACCAATAGTGCGGCTATGGGGATCAATCAAGCGCGCAACTTGCATTGAAATCGTGCTTCCCCCCGAGACGATCCGGCCAGAGCTAACATCTTGCCAAGCAGCTCGCAGCAAAGCGAATGGATTTATACCCGGATGAGAGTAAAAATAGCGATCCTCGTAAGTTAACAAAGCTTCAATATATTCGGGTGAGACTTGATCACGAGTGACGGGATAACGCCATATGCCATCACGATCGGCAAAACGCCATAATGGTGTACCATCTTGTGCAATGACTGTACGTGCCATCTCTATCTGACGGATAGGCAGCGGCCAGAGTTTATCGGCCACCCAAAAAAGTAGCGGGGTAACTATCAATATGCACAACAAGGTCAACGCAATGCGCTGTAGCCATTTTTTCATCAATGAAAATACCAGAAGTCAAAAAGCCCTTATTTCTACCATGATAAACCATGAAAATAAGGGCTGGAGGCGTGAATTAACGAACGATTTCGAGTTCGCCTATGGTCGTGCCTACTGCGCGCCAAGCTGGAATATACATAGATTCAACTTGTGGTGCAGGCACACTATAGATACCCGGTGTAACGGCTCTTGCGAGATACACTAAGGTCGATGGGCGATAAGTATCTACTGCTATCGCCGCAACATAGCGGTCGTCACGGTACTCTGAGTGACGAATTGTCCCTTGCTTCATATCTTCTATCGCTTCTTGTAGATTAGGCGCGGCATCACCAATACCAACGCTGCTATAAGCTAAGTTCTGGTTTTCTAGCTCCAATCCAGCAGGCAGTAAATCAACCACTAATGCATCTTCTACATTTTGGCTGGCACTAACATCCAATTTAACCACCACCATCTCACCACTTCTCAAACGATCGAGTGTGATTGGGTTACCTTGCATATCCAAATAACTACGCTTGATCTGTAAAATATTGGACATAGGTTTTGGTGATGATTGAGGATAGCCAACAATATTAAGGCGCTGATAAATAGGCACATCGCCTTTATTCTCAACAGAGAGACCATTAACCACTTGTTCAGCATCAAACAGTTCGTTCATTGGCTTATCAGAAACAACAGGGGGTTGCTGGTTATTAATTGCCGCTTCCCAAGGTGTTTCAGTCTGGTTGATATAGTAACGGCCCGCTAAGTAGAGTGAATTGCTCTCTTGAGTGGAGAAATAACGTTTAGAAGTTAATTCATTAGCCAGCGTCTGCAATTTCTGATCTCTTGATTTCGGCATTAAATTATATTCATTTAATAACGCCACTATCATGGCATCATCACGAATCGCGCTACCGTAATCACCATAGCTAGCCTGCTGCCCACGACCTAATTTCAAGCCCGCGGTAATAGCGTCTTGTCCACGACTCTTATCACCCATCAGATCAAGTGCAATTCCCAGCTGTACCAGAGCAAGACCGCTGCTGGCGGCATCTTTACGCTGATAAATTTGGCGTAACGCCCCCAGAGGCGCTTTTTGCTGCATCGCTAATACTAGACCCGCATAAGATTGAGCAGCAAAACGCACTGACTCCTCATTACCATAAGAGTAAGTAATCAGGTCTTTATCTTGTAAGTAGCTCAGCAAACGGTTATTTGCCGCATTCAGCGCTTCTGCTGGCACTGCATAACCACGCTGATTAGCCCGATAGAGGAAGTCGGTCGCATAAGCGGTTAACCAAAACTCTTCACGACCTTCTCTATCCCATAATGAGAAGCTACCATCATGGCGTTGCATACTTAACAGATGTGGAATGCCCATATCAATAGCTTTACGGCGATCGCTATCTTTTTGCGATTTAATACCTAATTTCTCTAATTCCTGCTGATTTGAATAGAGTGACGGATATAATCCACTGATCGTCTGCTCTAAACAGCCATATGGATAAGCAAATAGCTCACTGATATAACGTGAAATTTGCAGCGGTGCACGACTGGTTAGCAACATCTGACCTTGCAAGGTGTTTTGCGATAAGCCAAGAATAGCATTAGAAGGTAATGTCCACGAAGCTCCCGGTTGGATCACTTCAGCAAATGCGATCGTCTCCGCAGGTTGCGCTGGACGAACACCTACTTTCCAGCTATTGCTATATTGCTTCAGCATCTCATTAGGAATGTTCATGCCATTGATAGTCATACTGACTTCGCCTTGGCCAAAACCATAATCCGCTTTAACAGGCAGATTAACTGAAGTCCGTTTGCCTTTTTCTAAGGTCACTGATTTGGTTGTATTACCCTCTAACTTCACCAATCCTTCTGCCTTAAAGGAGACAGTTAAATTCTGCGTTTGATCCGTTAGGTTAGTCAGATCAAGCGTAAAGTAAGAGGTATCGCCACCCGCCATAAAACGTGGCATCGACATCTGTGTCACAATCGGCGCTGCAACGACAACTTTACTATCTGCGTGGCCAAAATCTTTATCGTTCCATACTTGTGCCATAACGCGTAACTCGCCGTTAAAGTCAGGCACAGCAATAGAGACCTCACCTTCGCCATTCGCATCGAGCGTCACAGGTTGAGCTTGTTCGGCAATAATTTGTACTTCGGTTAACGGTTTCTGACCACCACGATCCATCTCTGAATCCGCGCCATCACCACCAAAGCGTAAATTTGCCAGTTTACCTTGGCCTTCGATCAAATTACCGTAAACATCATATTGGTCAACGCTATAACGCTTGCGACCCAAGAACGCACTATAAGGATCTGGGGTTTTAAAATCGGTAATATCCAAGACGCCCGTATCCACAGCGGAGATCAACACATTCACTTTTTCAGGTAATGGTTTACCCTCTTGTGACTTAGCTTTGATCTTCACTTTTAGATCTTGATTTGGGCGCATTTTCTCTGGCGTCGTCAGGGCTAAATCAATTTTACGATTGACGTCAGCTAACGGTAAATGAAGGATACCTACGGCACGTTTCACCGTCGCTTCTTTCGAGTCATCTCCCGGACGAACCACTACTGCGGTTACATAGAGATCATGACGCGCCCACTCTTTATTAATTGCTAATTCAACTTCCATACCCTTTTCAGGTACATCAATCTCTTGCCACCAAAGCGGGCCATTACTTGATTCAAGTAGCACATAACCTTTGCCTGCTTTCGGTGATTCAATACGGACTTTAACTTTTTCACCCGGTAAATAAGCCGGTTTATTTAAGCTAAGTTTAACCTGATCAGGACGAACCGCTCCTGTACCACCAGTATTGTCCTGCCACGAATAACCCGCCCAGAAAGGGATACTGGTAACTAATTTATTTTCTTCATTTAATACTTCAAGACGATAAGCGCCCCAATCAACTGGGAAAGAGACTTTGGCTGTACCATCTTTTTCGATTGAGATATTTTCATTGCCGACTGGCAGATCTTTTTGGTCGAAGTTAGATTCCCAACCGTTACTTTCTGACCAGCGCCAATAGTAATCGCGTCGTTCATAAATCAAACGAGTAGTTAAATTCTCGGCTTGGTATTTATTTCCTTCCGCATCGGCCATCACCAGCTCAAATTCAGCCAGTGAATATTCATCGACGTTATAGCGCTGTTCATCGCGATCGGTACGGTAGTCATAAACTGTTTTCTTATTAAACAGTGGGCGTATACCTACTAGCTTTTCTGCTGGCCACAGTGCTTGCTCCGCGCGACGAGTCACAGGACGCCCACCCGCTTCTAGTAAACTGGCTTGAAGTATAATATTAATAGGTGAACGAATTGACTCCCAATTATCAGCGGAGATCTCAACTTGTCCTTCACCTTTATCATTCAAGGCTAATTCAAATCCATCTAAGCGGCGACTTAATTGCTCTTCACTGGATGAACCAAACTCAAATCCGGGTAATTTAGCAACGGCTTCACGTGCTGGACGCATCGAAACTTGGCCTTGCAGTTCATTACCACTGGCAGGCGCGCCATAGAGATAACGGCCAGTTACATCAAAAGTCACTGACTCATTTAATAATTTGGGTTCTGATTCTGCCGTGATATCCAACGCCATGCGTTCTGGCATAAAATCTTCGACATTAAATTTATAGTAACGCAGCGCTGAGCCATCGCCGAGATCAAAACGCAGCGTCCATTTACCTGTCGCAGCATTTTTGGGGATCTCAAGTTGATACTGATATAAACCATCACGATCCGCTTCTGGCTGCCAAACAAAGCTATTAAGCACTTGACCATCAGTTTTTAAAACATCAACTTTAATTGGCTGAGTTTTAACTGATTTCCCGTCACCATCACGCAGCAAACCATTCACCAATAGCAGTTCGCCCGGGCGATACAGATCTCTAGGTCCAAAGACGAAAAACTGTTTCGCATAACCTTGAGGACCCGAGATATCAAACTCAGATAGATCGAGAGCGGGTTGTGCCAAGTCGATCATGCTGGTTTGACCATTTAAGGTCGCTAACAGTAACCGGCCATTCTCTTTTTTCTCGAGTTTGCCATGACCATCTGCATCAGTGGTGGCTTTAGTCACTAATTGACCTTTTTCATCCAAGATGCGCAACTCAACACCCTTTATGGCGCTGCCTTGTGCTAATGATTGGGTGAAAACATCAATTTGATCTTGGTAACTGTGCAGAGAAACGCCAATATCACTCAGCGTAAATACAGTAGCTGGGAACTGATAACTGTAGCTTCCCGCTTTTTCCATAATGGCTAAATAGACGCCATCTTGTTGTAACTCTTTAATATCTTTCAGTGGCAACAAGACAGTCTGGCGGGTATTTTTATCGGGATTTAGATCAAAACGCCCTGTATAAGCGAGCTCTGTTTTCGCTAAAAATTCGTCGTTATACCAATATTCATAATTACTGCGGTTCTGCCATGTGGATAAAAAGAGCGGTAATTGGGCTTCCGTAATTCGGAAGAAATTGACATCTACTTTATCAACATTCAATGCAATAACTGGCAGACCTTGCGCTACTTTGCTCGGTAATAGTGAACCTTTTGACGCAAAACCAACAGTAGGTACTATTTGAGCAGTAGTGATTTTTTTCTCAAAAGCATCTGCTAGAGTACGCTCATTAATCCCTTTCAATCCGGGATCGACAGAGAGTCTCAGTTCACGAGAAGGCGGTATATGACGGAATCTTAACTCCATCTGGTTATTAGAAAGCTCCCAATCACCATCCAACTTACCCTCTTTAACATCAACCAAACGTGCGAATTGGGAAAAATTTTGATTCGGATCAAGGGGAATAGAGAAGGTGATCACCAGGGCACTGGCGCCATCGAGCTGTAATTCAGAAGCATCTAGAATAGTGACATCTTTGCCTGCATAGCGTTTGGCCATCTCTTCCGCTGACATTTTCGCCGCTGCGGGTTTTTGCTCAGCCACAGGTGCTGTCTTTGTTGTTTGTTCGCTACTTGGCGTTTTATCAACAGGCGCAGTAGAGGCTTTATCTTGATCGTCGCAACCTGATAGCGCAATAACCGAAGCTAAGGCCACGGCAATATAACGTTTTTTAGTTGATAAGCCTTCTAGCGATTGCCACAGCAAATGTTCTTTCATAACAGTCCCTTCCCCTTCGAATGGGTTAATTACTTTTATATAAATATTATTTTGTAATTGTTAGTTGTATAAACGAGCAGCACAATAGGATAAGAGGTCGATCTTATATATTCACTGTCTAGTTAATCTAACAAAATATCATTTCTATAGATATCAGATAACAGATTATTAACCAATTCGCAAAGAGAAACGAGTAAAACTCGCGTCTCTCGGCAATATTACAGGCTATTTTTTACGGGGATTGAATCACGCAACCAACCACCAAGACGGCGTTGATAAAATGGCTGTATATGCTCAGTAATAAAATGACTAATGCCCTTTTCATCTTCATTAACTAAACAGAAGTCGATAGATTCATTATCCTGCAAATATTCACAAGCCAGCGTGCCTGCTTGATGGATCAACTCATCCAGTGACTCGAGTTCCCCTTTGATTTCTAATCCCACCAACATAACCGGCGATTGATCATCTTTATCTTCTTGCGCCAGCACTAAGAAAGCACGACGCACGGGTTTATGCTGTTTAAAAAATTCGGAGAGCGCCTGAGTTAATTTTTCTGGCAGAGTTTCTATCGCACTCAGCTTAAGGCTACTCCCTCCCGGAATATCCATTTCTGAGATGATCACTTCATCCTTAGAGACCTCTGTTACTTTTGCTTCTTCTTGCCCAAACATGCTATTACCTTTCACTTAAATTCAATTTATCTATAGTAAAAAAATGGACACTGAAAGTCTTGCTCTCAGTGCCCATTAATAATATTTATTTTACGATAATAAGATTATTGTGATTTTTTTAATAATAAATTAGCAATCGTTCTTACACCAATACCCGTGGCGCCTTCAGCCCATAAACTCATAGGCGATTTACGGTAAGCCGCGGACAGATCAAGGTGCAACCAATTTTGGCGATAGTTTTCAACAAAGTGAGATAAGAAAGCCGCTGCTGTACTTGCGCCCGCAGTATGTGACGGTGCTGCAATATTGTTCAGATCAGCAAAACCAGAAGGCAGCTGTTGACGATGGAATTCGGCTAATGGCAAACGCCAGAACAGCTCAAACTCTTCCTCAGAAGAAGCCATTAACTCTGCGACTAATTTATCATCGAAACTTAAAGCTGAGTGGTAATCGTTGCCCACTGCTGTTTTCGCTGCGCCAGTTAAAGTCGCCGCATCTATGATCAACGTTGGTTTTTCCGCACTTGCATCAATGAGACCATCAGCCAAAACTAAACGACCTTCCGCATCCGTATTCATAATCTCAACGGATTTACCATTACGGTAACGAATAATATCGCCCAATTTAAAGGCATTGCTGCTAACCATATTATCTGCAAGACACAGATATAATTTAACGCGTTTTTCTAAGCCACGAGAAATCGCAAATGCCAGTGCGCCTGCTAATGTTGCAGCGCCACCCATATCGGATTTCATTGAATTCATTGATGAAGATGGTTTAAGACTATAACCACCAGTATCAAATGTAATACCTTTACCCACTAGGCAAGCGAATACCGGTGCTGCTGCATCGCCAGTTGGATTATAGTCTAGTGTCAATAAGGCAGGCTGGCGACTTGAACCTCGACCCACAGTATGGATACCCATATATTTTTGCTCAGCCAGATCGTCACCTTTAAGAATACGATAGCTGATGTTCTTATTATCAAGTCCTAAACCACAAAATAGATCGATAGTGCGTTTAGCGAGCTGCTCAGGTCCGAGCTCTTCCGCTGGCGCATTGATAACATCACGCACCCAATCAATAGTACGAATACGGTTTTCGAGTTCAGCACGTTCTTCTTCAGATAATGTTGGCCATTCGATAGTGCGTGCGCCTTTAGGTGCGCGGAAACCTTGCCAAAATGCCCAGCTTTTCTCTAAATCCCAATGTTCACCAACTAATGCAACACTGCGAATGCCCTGTCCATCAAGTTTACGACCCGCGCTCTGTACTGCGCAGAGCTTGCCTAGGTGTTTTAGATGGATAGTCATTCCGTTTTCATCAGCACTCAACAAGGCACCTTCTCCCCAGCGTGCATCAGCGGACCCAGTTGAAATCATTACAGGCATAATTTGTTTTGTCATCGTTTCTCTCACTTTCTCTGTCTGTATTACAGATAAGGTTTATCTCGGCCGCCTTAGATACTTCGGCGACACACTGTCTTCACCTTAACGCATAACCCAAGTTATCAGTATCATGAAAATGCTAACTGACGCGGAATACAATCCTATCTAATAAAAAACCGGGCGCTGATTTGACAACCACCCGGTAGATTTACTGATTATACCTTGTTATTCAAATTCATCGAGCCAAACTAATAGGATCGATTCAAGGATTTTTTCATTTGATTTAGCAGGATCATCATTAAACGCTTCTAAATCACAAATCCATTGGTGCATATCGGTAAAACGCACCGTTTTAGGATCTAAATCAGGAAAATTATCGTAGAGTGCTTCACCGATTTCACGGCTATCTGTCCATTTTAATCCCATAATATCCTCTCCTATTTTTTAATTTTTAAATCATACAGTTAGCCAATTAATTTTGACAATTAATGTTCACGCGCATGATTAATAGTATATTTTGGGATCTCGATAATTAAATCTTCATCGGTCACTTTAGCCTGACAACTTAAACGGCTTTCTGGCTCTAGGCCCCATGCCTTATCCAGCATGTCATCTTCAAGTTCGGTACTCTCTTCTAGTGAGTCAAACCCCTCACGAATAATACAGTGACAAGTTGTGCAAGCACATGACATCTCACACGCATGTTCAATATCAATTCCCATACGTAATGCAACATCGAGAATCGATTCACCTTCTTGTGCATCAGCGACTGCACCCTCAGGACATAAATGACTATGGGGTAAAAATACAATTTTAGGCATAATTATATCTCGTCCACAGAATGGCCCGACAGCGCTTGGCGGATAGAATTATCCATACGACGCGCCGCGAAATCCTGCGTTTGCTTATCCAGTTGTTTAATTGCGTTCTCAATTGCAGAAGGATCGCTCCCCTGCACAGTTTCAATTAAGTTATTTACTGCCTGATCGATGACAGTTTCTTGTTGTTTTGTCAGTAGATGCGCGTCTTTTTCTAGCGCGCTTGTTAGGCTTTCAAGGACTCTTGCTGCCTCAACTTTTTGCTCAGCTAAACTGCGAGCATGTAAATCATCTTGTGCATTGACCATCGAATCTTTGATCATTCCCGCAATCTCTTCATCCGTTAAACCATAAGAGGGCTTAACCTGAATCGATGCCTGAATGCCCGTCGATTTCTCCATGGCACTGACACTCAAAAGGCCATCAGCATCTACTTGGAAAGTAACGCGAATATGTGCGCCGCCCGCAGACATAGGCGGAAGACCTTTTAGTGAAAAACGGGCTAAGGAGCGACAATCACTCACCAACTCACGCTCTCCTTGTACAACATGTAACGACATCCCTGTTTGACCATCTTTAAACGTAGTGAACTCTTGCGCTCTGGCAACAGGGATAGTGGTATTACGCGGGATCACCTTCTCAACGAGTCCGCCCATGGTCTCTAGACCTAAAGAGAGCGGAATAACATCCAGCAGTAACATCTCGCTATCCGGCTTATTACCAACGAGAATATCTGCTTGGATCGCCGCACCAATAGCTACTACCTGATCAGGATCGATCGACGTCAGCGGTAATTTAGCAAAAAAATCACCGACCATTTGACGCACTAAAGGCACACGAGTTGATCCGCCGACCATCACAATATTGATAATTTCATCCGCCGTCACATCGGCATCTTTTAATGCACGACGGCAAGCCAGCAAAGTTCGTTTCACAAAGGCGTGGATCAGCTCATCAAAAGTATCTCGGCTGATCTCCCCTTGCCACTGCGGCAAATTAATAGTCGCTGTTTGCTTTTCGCTCAAAGCAATTTTGACTTCAGTGGCAACATTCAGCAACTGACGATAGACATGATGATCATCTAGATCTGTTAAACCCGCTTGTTGTGCAATCCATTGAGCGAGCACTTGATCGAAATCATCACCACCCAGCGCGGTATCGCCACCCGTTGCTAACACTTCAAATACGCCGCGACTTAAACGTAAAATCGAGATATCGAAGGTTCCGCCACCCAGATCATAAACGGCAATAAGCCCTTCTTGTCCAGAATCTAGGCCGTAAGCGATCGCTGCCGCAGTGGGTTCATTCAATAAACGTAAAACATGGAGTCCCGCATGTTGAGCGGCATCTTTCGTGCCCTGACGCTGAGCATCATCAAAATAGGCGGGAACCGTGATCACCACACCATCAAGTTGGCCATCCAAGGTCTCTTCTGCCCGTTGGGCCAGTGTTTTCAGTATGTCGGAAGAGACTTGAATAGGATCGACCTGCCCAGCGGCGGTTTGAATAAAGGGTAAACCATTCTCGCTGGCCGTTAATTGATAGGGTAAATTAGGGTAACGTTGCTGAATATCTTTTAAAGATCGCCCGATCATTCGTTTTACTGAAATAACCGTATTGGTGGGATCTTGTTCAGCCAATTTTTTTGCATCCCAACCGACAATAGGTCCAGATGATTGATAATTAACAATTGAAGGTAAAAGTGGACAACCTTGATTATCTGGCAATGTCTGTGCATCACCGCTACGCACAGTGGCAACAAGCGAATGTGTTGTGCCAAGATCAATTCCAGCAGCCAAGCGACGCTGATGTGGAGCAGCGGACAAACCGGGTTCACTGATCTGAAGTAATGCCATAATAATTTCCCTTAGAATTGATCGAATAACCGCTCTTCAACTTGCTCAGCTTGTTGCTGTAACTTATCCAGAAAGCGCAATTTACGGACGGTATCCGCAGCTTGCTCCCAGTGCTGGGCATCTAGCGCTTGTTCCATCTGTTGCAAACGCGTCGCTATCATCCTCTTGATTTGAGATAAGAAAACCTCAAGTTGTTTCTCAGCATCTGGACGATGTTCAATGTTATCTAGCTCTTCACGAAGCTCAAGTTGCTCCATCAAAAAAACCGTATCATGCATCGTATGTTGTTCATTATTAATATCGATGTTCTGTAACAACAGAATATATTCAGCACGTTTTAGCGGATGGCGTAAAGTTTGATAAGCAGAGTTGATCGTCGCAGCTTGTTGCAGCGATTGCAGTTTTTCCTGTTCGGAATGAGTGGCAAAACGATCGGGATGATGTTGGCGTTGCAGTTCCTGAAAACGAAGCGTTAGTGTTTCGCGATCAATAGCATAACGTGGGGCAAGCCCGAAAAGTGTAAAATAATCCATAGGTGCTCTGGTTTTAAGGAGCTGATCTACGATACTGTTCTCATTACCTAGTCCGAAGAAAAAAGAATAGGATGATAAAACAACCACCAGCTCGTCAGATAAAATCAATCAAAGTATTTTTGATTACACGGTAAAGCTTTCACCACATCCACATTCGCCATTGACGTTCGGATTGTTAAATTGAAAACCTTCGTTTAATCCTTCTTTGACAAAATCCAGCTCTGTTCCATCAAGATAGACCATACTCTTACCGTCGATAATCACTTTAACGCCTTTATCTTCGAAAACAGTATCTTCTTCATTGATGATATCAGCAAATTCAAGAACGTAAGCCATTCCAGAACAACCTGATGTTCTAACACCCAAACGCAATCCCTGACCTTTACCTCTATTTTTTAGGAAGGCTTGTATCCGTTGAGCGGCACTTTCCGTAAGGGAAATTGACATTGTGAACCTCACTATGCTAACAAAATATACAACAAGGACAGATGCTTAAGAATACAGCATCCGCCCTAAAACTCTTATTATTATAGCTAAAATAGTTCAATTACAGTAAATGCTAGCGGATAAAGTGGTTAGATTTGCCGCTTTTAAGTTCGCACAGCTGCAATTTGAATTATCACCGCTATATTGGGCGATTATTATTATTTGCCCTGGCGTTTACTTTTGTAATCCGCGATAGCTGCTTTAATGGCATCTTCGGCCAAAATTGAGCAGTGTATTTTTACTGGTGGTAATTCAAGTTCTTCGGCAATAGCGGTATTTTTAATCGCTTCTGCTTCATCCAATGATTTACCTTTCATCCACTCGGTAACTAAAGAGCTAGATGCAATTGCAGAGCCGCAGCCGTAAGTTTTAAAACGTGCATCTTCAATGATACCTGTATCACTGACTTTGATTTGCAGTTTCATTACATCGCCACAAGCAGGAGCGCCAACCATACCACTTCCAACTGAAGGGTCGCTGTTGTCAAATGAACCCACATTACGTGGATTTTCATAATGATCGATAACTTTGTCGCTGTAAGCCATTTTATATACTCCTAAATCGTCAGATTAGTGATGAGACCATTCTATGCTGCTGATATCTACGCCTTCTTTGTACATATCCCACAGGGGAGAAAGCGCACGAAGGTGCTCAATCGCTTTATGAACCAAGACGATTGCATAATCGATCTCTTCTTCCGTCGTAAAACGACCCAAAGAGAAACGAATCGAGCTATGTGCTAGCTCATCATTCATGCCCAATGCACGCAGAACATAAGAGGGTTCTAAACTGGCTGAAGTACAAGCTGAACCGGAAGAGACAGCCAGATCTTTCAGTGACATCATCAATGATTCACCTTCAACATAGTTGAAGCTAACATTAAGAATATGAGGAGCCCCATTTTCTAAATCACCATTGAGATAAACTTCTTCGGCATCTTTAACACCCTGCCATAAACGCAGACGTAATTTGCGCAGACGTGCTGATTCTTCAGCCATCTCTTCTTTTGCAATACGATAAGCTTCGCCCATGCCAACAATTTGATGGACGGGTAAAGTACCAGAACGCATACCGCGCTCATGACCACCACCATGTTGCTGAGCTTCAATACGGATACGAGGTTTACGGCGAACATAGAGCGCGCCAATTCCCATAGGTCCATAAAGTTTATGTGCAGAGAAAGACATTAAATCGACTTTTAATTTAGACAAGTCAATCGGTAATTTACCTACGCTTTGCGTTGCATCCACATGGAATACAATGCCACGTTTACGGCATAACTCACCAATTGTTTCAATATCTTGAATAATACCGATCTCATTATTAACATGCATAATAGACACTAAAATAGTGTCATCGCGCATAGTCTCTTCAAGCACTTTCAGATCGATCAGGCCATTGCTTTGCGGAGCGAGATAAGTCACTTCAAAACCTTCGCGCTCAAGTTGGCGACAAGTATCTAATACCGCTTTATGTTCAGTTTTACAGGTAATAATGTGCTTACCTTTTTTCTGATAAAAATTGGCAGCGCCTTTAATCGCTAAGTTATCAGATTCAGTTGCACCTGAAGTAAAAACAATCTCGCGGGGATCAGCATTGACTAACTCTGCAATTTGGTTGCGGGCAATATCAACAGCTTCTTCTGCTTGCCAACCAAAGCGATGGGAGCGTGAGGCTGGGTTACCAAACACGCCATCCATTGTTAGGTGTTGCATCATTTTTTCAGCAACCCGTGGATCAACTGGGGTTGTCGCTGAATAATCTAGATAAATTGGTAATTTCATTGCTCACTCACTCCAAAAGACAAAAATTGCCTTTAATATCCAAAACATTGCATTTTTATTAAAATCTTACTTTCTGTCTATTTATTACGCACGTACATTGATGATGGTCTCAAGGGATAGCCCTTGATGCGTCGCTCTGTGTTTATTGCTATCTTGGCGATCAGCAACGACCATCACTTCTTGATTATTGACTAACTCTTCAAGGCTAATGCTACTTAAGAAACTGGTAATACGATCACTGAGATCACGCCAAAGCGCATGCGTTAGGCAACGATCACCATTTTGACATCCCTCTTTGTTACCTTGGCAACGAGTGGCATCAACGGATTCATCAACCGCCGCAATAACTTCAGCGACAAATATTTGTCCCGGCTCTCTTCCCAGTCGGTATCCACCGCCAGGTCCGCGAACGCTTGAGACGAGTTCATTTTTGCGTAAACGCGAAAATAACTGCTCAAGATAAGAAAGTGAAATACCCTGACGCTCTGAAATATCAGCAAGGGGTACTGGGCCAGACTGGGAATGTAAAGCAACATCCAGCATAGCGGTTACTGCATAACGTCCCTTGGAAGTGAGTCTCATAAAATATACTCCGTGATAAAATATAACGGAAATTGTGTCATTCCTGAGTAATTTAGTCAAGTATTTACCTGACTGTTTTACTCAACTATTATTATCATCGTTTTTAGAGCTATTTTGCTGATCATTCTGCGCCCATTTTTCCATGGAAGTGAGAATGCCACGCAATATATGTAGCTCTTGAGTCTCGACATGAGCGCGTGTAAATAAGCGACGTAATCGACTCATAATAATTCCAGGGTGCGCTTTGCGAATAAAACCAGAATCGTTTAATACTTGTTCTAAATGAACATAAAAACGTTCTAAATCTTCCGCTGGCGGATATTCTAACGCATCTTGTTCCGAGATCCCGTCATTTTTTTCTTGTTTCGACAGGAAAGCCATACGAATTTCATAACTCACTAATTGTACGGCCATCGCCAAATTCAAGGAACCATATTCGGGATTAGTGGGAATATAGAGATGATATTGGCATTTTTGCAGCTCATCATTGGTCAGCCCTACTCGCTCGCGACCAAAAACAATCGCTACTGGTGAGCGTTGAGATTGCATAACCGCTTTCTCACCACATTCCCGCGGTTCGACCATCGGCCAAGATAATGTGCGTGAACGTGCGCTAGTTCCAATAACTAATTCGCACCCTTCAAGGGCTTCATCTAAAGAGCTGACTATTTTGGCATTGCCAATCACGTCACTGGCCCCTGCTGCTAAGGCAATAGAGTGCGAGTCAGGCTGTACTAACGGATTAACTAAATACAGATTTGATAGTCCCATGGTTTTCATGGCTCTAGCTGTAGAGCCCATATTACCAGTATGCGACGTTTCAACGAGGATAATACGAATGTTGTCTAGCATGATATCTGTTTATTTTCGAAAAAAAGATCCCAGAAGCTTAACACAAAATTGATTACGATGCCGAATAACTGTATAGTACGCAGCTTATAAACTCGTTCTTTAAAATCCCGGTGGAAAAACCCATGCATCCGATGCTCAATATCGCCATACGTGCTGCACGTAAGGCAGGAAATTATGTCGCTAAATCTTATGCGACCCCTGAAAGTAATCAGTCAACTCAGAAAGCAACAAATGATTTTATTACTAATGTAATGAATGAATCTGAGCATCACCTCATTGAAACAATTAAAAAATCTTATCCACAACACACTATTATTAGTGCAAATAGTGGCGAATTAATTGGCGACGATGATAGTGTGCAATGGGTAATCAATCCACTGGATGGCACTACCAACTTCTCTAAACGTCTCCCTCATTTTGCTATCTCTGTCGCTGTACGCCTTAAAGGCCGTACAGAAGTCGCTGTTGTCTATGATCCTATGCATAACGAACTCTTCTCTGCAGTTCGTGGTCAAGGTGCTCAACTAGATAGTCGCCGTCAACGTGTTTCTGATGCACGTGAATTAGAAGGTACTATCGTTGCGACTGGCTTCCCTTATAAAATGAAACAGCACGCCCTTGTTTACACTAAAGTCATGACCAAAATGTTTGAAAGCTGCTCTGACTTCCGTTGCACTGGCGTACCATCATTGAATTTAGTTTATGTTGCATCTGGACGTGTTGACGCCTATTTTGAAATTGGTTTAAAGCCTTGGGAATTTATCGCAGGTGAGATGATCATGCGTGAAGCTGGTGGTATTATGACCGACTTCGTTGGCGACCATAACTATATTAATTCAGGTAATGTGATTGCCGGTACTCCACGCGTAGTAAGAGATATTATTGCCGTGATGCGTGATGAGCTAAACGAAGCGCTAAAACGTTAATCAAAAAAATTTAAATTAAGGCTGGATTATCCGGCCTTAATTTTTATATCCACTCTGTTATATCCCTCCTTACAAGTCGATTTCGCCGAAAATCACAATAGATAAATCTGAATAATCCACTTTCTAATTCCATCATTACTCACTCTTTTTCAAATATTATTTATTCGATAAATATCAATAAACTCTCTATTGAATTGAGATTAATGCCATTGATTTGCCGCTTTAGTAAACTACTATAGCCGCAATGATAAAAAGGTAAGGGATTAATAATGAGTAGCAACAAAAAATGGAAAGAAGAGATCAATAAAGCAGTGAGTGATACGGCGTGGAGTCGATGGGATTGTGAAATTCTTGCTGCGGTTAAAGAATATAATCATCATTTAAGCAGTACGCCCAACTATATTCTATTAGACTGGCGGGTGATTAAAGCCATGTTATGGATCGAAAGTGGTGCTAATCATAGTGATTGGGCGACTAAACCCATGCAAATTGCTACTCTGGGTGAATCAGGGCTTAATAAATTATTGTCAGGTAAAGATGGCGGCGAGTTAATTATGCCGCCACTTCTGCAAAAGAAATTAACTAGTGCCTTAGCCACCAGCCATGGCACCTATAATATTAAAGCTGGAATTGGCTATTTATTAATGCGTATGGCCTATTTTGAACAAAAAAATGTTATCGACAAGGATGATAGCCGTATCAAAGAGTTGATCATCGAGAAAAGCGATTCACTGCATAAACTAGCTAAAAAACACTCTACAACAGTAGATACTTTAAAGCAGATGAATGCTAATACCGAGATATTACGTCCCGGCACTAAACTACGCTATCGTAAATCAGCTAAACAAAAAGTGATTGCAGGATGGCGACAAATATCACCAACATCTATCGCACAGAAATATAATAGTAATGGTGACCCTCTCTATAAAGATAAATTAGATTATGCGCTCTCTTATGTTGAACTGGCTAAAAATGCAGAATCAGCAACAATCGAAACGGCAAATGCATAAACCAATAAAAAGCACTAACATATTCTGATATCACTTATATAACCAAGGCCAGAATTACTGACCTTGGTTATATTTTTTCTAATCTTTATTGAGCAACCACTTTAGGGCGAATAAATAGTGCTGGAACGGCTAATAATGCCATTAAGATAAATACAATTCCGTGGTTGGCAGGCATTCTTTCATAAATAAAGCCGACAATAATAGTCATTACCGCTAACGCTCCCCCCATGGCTAGAGCCGAATATACTGCCTGCAAAGGAATAATTTCATGCTCTTTACGTGCACTAATAAAACGCATAGCGGCAAGATGGCAGACGGTAAAAGTACCACTGTGTAAAATTTGTATCACAATCAACGCTGGCAAAGCGGTAAAGCTACCCATTAATCCCCAACGAATAATACTACTCACCGCAGAAAGTAGCAGAAGATTACGCGCACTCCAGCGACGGAATAAGCGATAGCTAAAAGTAAAAACTAAAACTTCAGCAACGACGCCTAATGACCATAAATTACCAATCACAAAGTCGGAATAACCCGCTTCTTTCCAAAATAGTGAAGCGAAACCATAATAAGCGGCATGTGATCCTTGTATTAAGCTGACACAAACTAAAAATCGCCATACTGAATTATCAGCAATCAGTTGTTTAAATGTCACCTTAGGACCGGAATCAACTTTCTTGACGCCAACTGGCATAATGGCTGGCTTTAATAAAGAACTTAAAAATAGCGCTAATGTACTGATGATCAGCGCAACCATAATTGTCTTATTGCCCCAAACTCCCGACAAATAACCTATTAATGATGAACTGATAATAAAGGCAATAGAGCCCCAAACCCGTATTTTACCGTAATCAAAAGTAAATTGTTTTTGCCAAGTTCCAGCTAAAGAGTCACCTAATGGCACCATAGGGGCAAAGAACATATTAAAGCCAACCATCACCACAAATAACCAAGCCCAATGAGAGCCTAATGAAAAACCGACGGCAAAAATAAAGGTAAGTGCAGCTAATATGCGTAAAGCAGAAATTAATTTGGCGGGATCTTTTACCGCAGGGGTAATAAATAGCGCACCGACAAAACGGGCACCAAGTCCAACGCCTAATAATATTCCTATCATTTCTGCATCAATACCTTCGCCCTGTAACCAAACTGACCAGAAAGGCAAGAAAATACCATAAGCAAAAAAGTAGGTGAAATAGTCTATCGCAAGCCAGCGTGTTGATGGAATTACCATCAGTTCCCCCATTTTTTCAATGCAAAAAACCCGCTTGATACGTATCAGACCGTATCTAAGCGGGTTTAATATAACAACAAATCTATTTTACATTACGCGTAAACTGGATATTTCGCACAAATGTTCAATACTTTTTGCTTGATACGCTCAATTGTTGCTTCATCATTGATATTATCTAAAATATCGCATATCCAACCAGCTAATTCACTTGAGTCCGCTTCAGTAAAGCCACGACGAGTAATTGCAGGTGAACCCATACGAACACCAGAAGTAACAAATGGACTTTTTGGATCGTTTGGCACACTGTTTTTGTTAACGGTAATATTTGCGCGACCTAATGCTGCATCGGCATCTTTACCAGTAATATTTTTATCGACTAAATCCACTAAAAATAGGTGGTTTTCAGTGCCATTAGAGACAATTTTATAGCCGCGTTGTTGGAAAACCGCAACCATAGCTTTAGCATTTTTAGCAACTTGTTGTTGATAAATTTTAAATTCTGGCTCCATCGCTTCTTTTAATGCAACCGCTTTACCCGCGATAACGTGCATTAAAGGACCGCCCTGACAACCTGGGAATACCGATGAATTCAATCTCTTATACAGATCTTCATCGCCACCTTTAGCCAAGATCAAACCGCCACGAGGGCCTGCTAAAGTTTTGTGTGTGGTTGTCGTTACCACGTGAGCATGAGGAACTGGGTTAGGATAAACATCCGCCGCGATCAAGCCGGCAACGTGTGCCATATCGACAAACAAGTAAGCACCGATGCTGTCTGCGATTTCGCGCATTTTAGCCCAGTCAACCAGACCTGAATAAGCCGAGAAACCACCGATAATCATTTTGGGTTTATGTTTCTGTGCTTGAGCCGCGATATCTTCATAATCGATTTTACCGCTCTCATCAATACCGTAAGGCACTATATTGTAGAGTTTACCGGAGAAGTTAACTGGGGAACCGTGAGTTAAGTGACCGCCTTGCGCAAGATTCATACCAAGAACAGTGTCGCCCGGCTGAAGTAGTGCCATATAGACAGCAGCATTGGCTTGAGAGCCTGAGTGTGGCTGTACGTTAGCATAGTCAGCACCGAACAGCGCTTTAGCACGATCAATGGCTAATTGCTCGACCACATCAACAAATTCACAACCGCCATAATAACGTTTGCCCGGATAGCCTTCTGCATATTTGTTTGTTAGCTGAGAGCCTTGAGCTTGCATTACTCTTGGACTGGTATAGTTTTCGGAGGCAATCAGTTCAATATGCTCTTCTTGACGCTGAACTTCTTGTTCCATTGCTTCCCACAGTTGTGGATCGTAATCTGCAATATTCATTTCACGCTTTAACATTCGCTTCTCCTGCCTCAGCCAATACAAAGTAGTCTATTATCTAGACTCGAATGATAACAGTGTAAACTCTTTTGCCTTACGGTGAAAGAGCTAACATTAAAAATTGCGCAATCGTTTGCATGAGGGACTATTCATGAGGAGTACTATAATTATTTTCTCATCATATAACTCTGATAAAATCTTATCAATCAATATAACCGGCTGATTACTAGCTTAAAAATATTAGTTAACCTCCTCATTATATGCCTAAAATAATTAACGTCGATCACTCTATTTACATCTCCGCATAAACATTATAAATTACATAATAAGTTGCATATTAAATGCATGTTATAATATTTCATCTTAAGGTGAAGAAAACTCAGGAGAACCTGCATGATCGATACTCAAACTATTGCTGTGATCAAGTCAACCATTCCGGCCATCGCAGCAACTGGCCCTAAACTGACGGCTCACTTTTATGAACGAATGTTTAAACGCCACCCTGAATTAAAAGATATCTTCAATATGAGTCACCAGATAAACGGTGATCAGCGAGAAGCCCTATTCAACGCCATTTGTGCTTATGCCACCCATATTGAAACGCCTGAAATGCTGATTTCTGCCGTCGAGAAAATCGCCCAAAAACACGCCAGCCTAAATATAAAACCCGAGCATTATCCTATCGTGGGTGAAAATCTATTGGCGGCGATTGATGAGTTACTTAATCCTGGGCAAGAGGTTCTCGAAGCTTGGGGAAAAGCCTATGGCGTGCTAGCAAATATATTTATTCAGCGTGAAGCTCAAATTTATGCTGATACCAAGCAGAAAACTGGCGGATGGCAAGGCTTGCGAGAGTTTAAAGTGATTAAAAAAATCACGCGAAGTGATCTTATCACTAGCTTTGAATTCTGTCCTGTCGATGGTAAACCCGTGGCTGAATATTTACCGGGTCAATATTTAACTATTTATATCAATGATAACAAGTTTGCTAACCAAGAGATCCGCCAATATTCGCTCACAGAAGCGGCCAATGGTCATAGCTATCGAATTGCCGTTAAGCGAGAACAAGGTGGCGCTGTCTCCAACTATCTACACGATCATCTTCATACTGGTGATCTGGTAAAACTGGCTCCGCCTTATGGTGATTTTTTCCTTGATATTAGCCCCAATACGCCAGTGACACTCATTTCAGCGGGCGTCGGTTTAACCCCGATGCTGAGTATGTTGCATCATCTAGTAGCACAACAGCATCAAGCTAAAATTAACTGGCTGCATGCCGCTGAAAATGGTGCTGTGCATGCTTTCTCAGAAGAGGTAAAAAACTTAGTAGCAAACAGCCAAGAGGCTGAGGCGATTGTTTGGTATCGTCAACCTGAGGCCAACGACCAATTTGGCGAGGATTATCACTATAGCGGATTGATGGATTTAGCCAGTATTAAACAGAAGGTTACTGAGCCTGATATGCAGTACTATTTTTGTGGTCCCGTCGGTTTTATGCAATTTATTGGTCGTCAATTGATAGAGATGGGCGTCAATCCTGATAGTATTCACTACGAATGCTTTGGACCACACAAAGTGTTAATTAACAATTAATTCATCTCTTATTTGCGGTAACGGAAAGTCAGTAAAAACACGATTCCATCCCATTCCTGTGTTTTTATTCCGTTACCGCATCTTTTTAATCGATTCGAAACTAATCCCAGTTTATTGCATCGATATCAAATCGCTTCTTCATCCTGTTCACCAGTACGAATACGAACAACACGAGCCACATCAAAAACAAAGATTTTACCGTCACCGATTTTTCCGGTTTGCGCTGTTTGCATAATAGTTTCAACACAACTTTCGACGATATCGTCAGGAACCACAATTTCGATTTTTACTTTTGGTAAGAAATCGACCATATATTCAGCGCCACGATAAAGCTCAGTATGGCCTTTCTGACGACCAAAACCTTTTACTTCGGTTACCGTCATTCCGGTGATCCCCACTTCTGCCAAGGCTTCACGGACATCATCTAATTTAAAGGGTTTAATAATTGCATCAATTTTTTTCATAAACCAATCCTGTTATGACCAATTTTTACGGCCAAAGCCTGAGGTTATAGGATAACGACGGTCTTTACCGAAACTACGTGCCGTAATTCGAGGCCCAACAGGCGCTTGACGGCGTTTATATTCATTAATATCAACTAAGCGGATCACTTTATGCACGATCGCAGGATCAAATCCAGCAGCGATCAATTGCGCGACTGACATATCTTTCTCAACATAACCCTCAAGAAGCGCATCGAGAATATCGTAAGGAGGCAAACTATCTTGATCTAACTGACCTGGGGCTAATTCAGCAGAAGGTGGGCGATCTATAACCCTTTGTGGTATAGCGGGTGAAATCGTATTGCGATAGTTAGCTAATTGAAAAACCACGGTTTTAGGGATATCTTTCAGTGCATTGAATCCACCCGCCATATCACCATAGAGTGTGGAATAGCCGACGGCAGACTCACTTTTATTGCTAGTGGTTAACACCAGTCTGCGGCGCTTATTAGACATCGCCATTAAGATCACTGCACGACAACGCGCTTGCAGATTCTCTTCGGTGGTGTCAACTTGCGTATTGGCAAACATGGGTTCAAGTTGAGCCATAAAAGCATCAAACATAGGTTCGATAGAGACAATATCAAACTCAATCCCGAGCATTTCCGCTTGTTCTTTAGCATCATGAATACTGATTTCCGCAGTATAACGAAAAGGCATCATGACCGCTTGAACTCGCTCTTTACCTATGGCATCAGCGGCAATTGCCACGGTTAAGCCCGAATCAATTCCCCCCGATAGACCTAAGATAGCGCCACTAAAACCATTTTTATTAATATAGTCACGTGTCGCCAGTACCAATGCTTGATAAACCTGAGCAATAGGAGAAAGCACTGGCGCAGGATCGATCATAGGAACAACTTCTAGTTCGTTTAAAGTACAGAGGGTAATTTGCTCATCAAAAGCGGCCAGTCGATGAGTTATCTCGCCCGTCTGATCAAACACTTTAGAACAACCATCAAAAATCAGCTCATCTTGCCCACCCACTTGATTGAGGTAAACGATAGGCAGTTGAGTACGCTGGCAGTGTGATTTCAACAAGTGATCACGAATATGGGGCTTCTCGCGGTTATAAGGCGAAGCATTGATGGTCAATAATATTTCTGCACCCGCCTGTTTTACCGCATCAACGGGCGCATCAAACCAGATATCTTCACAAATCAGCACACCTAAACGATAACCTTTAAAATCAATAACACAAGTATCATTTGCTGGCGTGAAATAGCGTAACTCATCAAAAACACCATAATTGGGTAATTGCTGTTTGAAATAACGTGCTTTTAGTTCGCCCTGCCAGAAAAAAGAGAGCGCATTATAGATAACGCCTGCTTCTTTCCATGGATGACCAACTAACACTGCAGTCTGTTCACTCGCCTGTTGTAAAAGTGCCAATTGCTGATCACAACGCTGGTAGAGATCCTCGCGAAAGAGCAGATCTTCCGGCGAATAACCCGTTAACGCCAGCTCAGAAAAGATCACTAAATCTGCGCGATCGCACTGCTCCTGAATCGTTTGCAACATACGTTTGGCGTTGCCTTCAATATCACCTACAACCCAATTTAATTGGGCCAATGCGATGTTAAGCTTGCGGCTCATAAGGTCTTTATTCTCCCAGCAGGTTTTATGAATATAATGACAGTGTAAAAATGTGGCTTATAATTAGATGATTACTCTTTAAAATCATTTGCATCGAGTTCATGTCGGCTGAGTAATTTATAAAACTCAGTTCGGTTTCGTCCCGCCATTCTCGCCGCTTGGGTGACATTGCCTTTGGTCATTTGCAATAATTTACGCAGATAATTTAACTCGAACTGGTTGCGCGCTTCGACAAACGTTGGAAGAGCGGTATTTTCTCCCTGTAAAGCTTGAGAAACCAGCGTTTCACTAATCACCGGAGAGGTGGTAAGTGCAACACATTGCTCAATCACGTTAACCAATTGACGCACATTACCGGGCCAAGTTGCCGTCATCAGGCATTTCATCGCATCCGTGGAAAAACTTCTGACAAAGGGTTTATGACGGATAGCAGATTCACGTAACAGATGATTGGCCAGCAAGGGAATATCTTCAGATCGCTCATTAAGCGCCGGAATGCGCAGACCAACAACATTTAAACGATAGAAGAGATCTTCACGAAACTCTTTCTTCTCCATCGCCTTAGGTAGATCTCTATGGGTGGCGGAAATAATCCGCACATCAATATCTACATCGCGATTACTGCCTAATGGCCGAACTTTTCGCTCTTGCAGTACGCGTAATAATTTGACCTGTAGCGGCAAGGGCATATCGCCGATCTCATCCAAAAACAGAGTGCCACCTTGAGCGGCAAAGAATAGCCCATCTCGGCTACTGACCGCGCCGGTAAAAGCACCTTTTGCGTGGCCAAATAATTCAGATTCTAATAATTGCTCTGGTAAAGCACCACAGTTAATAGCGATAAAGGCTTTTTTGGCTCTAGGGCTAGCACGATGGATCGCCTGGGCAAGTACCTCTTTACCTGTACCACTCTGTCCGTTAATTAACACACTTACATCAGACTGAGCGACCATTTTGGCCTGCTCCAATAAACGTATCATCAACGGACTGCGAGTAACAATGCTGGTATTCCAGTCATCATCACTCATAGGTACTGCTGATAATTCTAAGGCTTCATCAATAGCCTTATAGAGTGCATCGCGATCAACGGGTTTAGTTAGAAACCCAAACACCCCCTGCTGCGTCGCTGCCACCGCATCAGGAATTGAGCCATGTGCCGTCAAAATAATAACCGGAAGATTAGGATAGAGTTTTTGAATTTCTTCAAATAGCGCCATCCCATCCATTTCATCCATTCGAAGATCACTAATAACCAAATCGATCTTCTCTTTGGTCAATATTTTTAGTGCTTCCGGCCCACTCTCCGCCGTCACAACACGGAAGCCTTCGCTGGTTAAACGCATACCCAGTAATTTCAGCAAACTCGGGTCATCATCCACCAATAACAAATTTGCTGATTTACGTGCCGTCATTGCGTTTATCTCCTTATTGTTCTTTTGATTGTTCTTTCGGTTGTTCTGTTGGAACAGTATCAGGTTTTATCTCTGCTACGGGCGTCTCAACCTTGTTTTCACCTGGGTGTTTATCCATATCAGAATCTGTTGAGCTTTGGGTTTGCTTGCGTGAAGAGAGCTGACGTTCGATATCAGCTAAATTTTCTAATTTACGTGAGGTGTTTTTAAGCTCAAACGCCAAACGGGCATTCTCTTCTTTTAATCGATCTAACTTACCATCAGTATCTTGTTGTAATAATTTAAAGCGATTCGACATTTCAGCCAGATTAATCGATTGCACCTGTCGCTCACGCCACAACTGTAATAATGGGCGCACTGCCACAGGGAATTGCAAACTATAGAGATTCAAATTATCGACGGTTTTACGTCGTTCAGCCGCTGAAGGATCAGCCGCATTTAACAAAATACTTTGTTGAAATATTTGCCACCAGTTAGTGGCATCAATCTGGTTGGCGTCCGTACGTGCCTGTTGAGTACTTAAAGGATCAGCACAATCCATCATTCTTAGCCAATATAATGGATTTTCACGGGCATCTACCTGCTCCATATTCCAGATGCTATCGCAATTAGCGTAACGATAATCGATAACCTTATCATCAGGTAATACAGGTTGAGTTAAGGCGCTTAAAGGAGACTGCCCATTCGGCGCGACACATCCAACCAACAGCAATGGACATAACAGCAGACTCAAACGTGAGAATAACGGCCTATAGATGCGACTATAGCCTTTTAGCTTAACAATGGAGTTAACGCCGACTTGTTGCCAATGGCGAATAGTAAACATAGAGCCGGTGGACCTGTTAATCATTATAATTCATTCTCTACTGTTAAAGGCAGTTCAATTCTGAAACAAACATCTGCAGATTTATTAGGAACAAGCGTTAATTCTCCCGCCATTTGTCTGATGCAATCTTGTGCAATACTAAGACCCAGTCCACTTCCTTTGACAGCACCTTTTCGTACCAGTGATCCTTGGTAAAAAGGTTCAAATATCATACTTTGCTCGGCTTCTGGGATTGCTGTTCCTGTATTCGCCACTTCGATCTGAATTTTATTCCCGATCTGACGGCTAGTGATCCAAATATGCCCCGATTCACTGCCATAGTGTACCGCATTGGAATAGAGATTATCTATAACTCGAGACAAGAGCATCGGCTCAGCTAAACAACGTTCTGTTTTTAATTTAATTTCGGTCTTCATACTTTTTGCACGCGCAGGTAAATTATGGGCGATCACCACATCTTCCACCAGTTTTTGTAAGTCAATCCATTGAGCTTCGGCCGGACTGTCCGCCAGCTTACGATTATAGTCTAGTAATTGTTCTATTAGTTGCTGTAAATGCTTACTACTATGATCGAGTATCTCGACAATCTCTTTTTGGTCGCTATTCAGTTGACCAACCACCTCGTCGGCAAGCAGCTCAGTGCCCTCACGCATACTAGCTAGCGGTGTTTTCAGTTCATGGGAAATATGTCGCAAAAATTCATGGCGCTGAGCTTCAAGCCAAGCTAAACGCTCACTTAACCAAATAATACGCTGAGCTAATGATCTTAATTCACGCGGTCCTTTAAAACGGTCTAGATTACTGGTTAGCGATCGTCCCGTGCCTAATCGATTGATCATGCGTTCAATTCCCTTCACCGGGCCGATGATCATGCGAGTAAATAATCCAACAAAAAATACGCTGAGTAAAAATAAGATCAAACTTTGCCAGCCAAATAGTTGCCCTTTATTGGCGATTGCTCTCTGTAATTGCTCACCACGGCTAAAAATAACCTCTCGCGTTAATTGAGCCAGATAGTTATTAGCGGTAGAAAATTGTTCTAATGCATCTGAAACAGCTGAACTCGGTTCACTATTTTCACATTGGATATCTTTTAATTGAGTCAATAATGTTGAGATGGAATCAATCTTTTTACTGCTTGGCAAGATTGTTTTCTGCCTTTCAAACATCTGAATATATTCACTATACTGCGTCTGATAATTGGCATTAAAGGTATTTTCTCGTAACACACAAAATTGGCGATAGCTGCGCTCCATTTCAAGCGCTAAGCTGCTCATCACTTCACTTCTGCGCGCATCCAATAATGTCGTACGATTAATCTCAGCTGCTTGATTACTCAGCTGTTCAAGGCTCTGATAGGCTTGATAGGCGAGCACCAACAAAGGAAGCAACACCAGCCAGAAAGCCATAACCACCAATTGGCGCAATGAGCGCGGAAACAAACGCCACTTATTCAAAGAGATCATCTCATAGCTAGATATTTTCTTTATGGTAACAGAACTCATTAGCGAGTGTGAAATTGATTACAGCGATCAAGATAATGATGCATCAATATCAAGGGATTTATCATAGTGACCAAAGGCTATTTATTGCAGATTAGCTGAAGTGATGGTGTGAAAGATATTGTGTAGAAGAGATTGCGCAGAAAAGTTTTAAATTAATTGAGAAATATTGTGCTAAAAATAGAGGATTTATTTGAGAGAAAAGCGGTAACTTAAAGCAGGATGGCGGAATAAAGCATTGTGACTTTACTCCGCCAATGATTGCTTCCTTCTAAATTAAGTTAATTTAGATAGGGTGGTGCCTCACTCCACGTGTCGCCCTTTGTTTGATAAGGCCCTAAGGCGAATATCGGTTTTACCGGACGGTAGGCACCTAACTCTGGCATCATTCTGGGGTTTATGTGGTATGTCTCCACCTAATCGTGGACCTACATAATAAGTTGAATGAGCAACTAATCTATATAATGCAGTAAGCGTGCCAACTTTGATAAAAATAAATTATCTAATTGATAAATAAGAATATATAGATATTAACCTATTTATATTCATCCTGTGAGCTAATTTGTCAGTGTGAAGCTAGTCACAAACGTCGCCTTTTAGAGACGTTTAAAACGTGATTCTAAAATACCGATATAAAACATAAAGATAAATGTCTCCTTTTGGAGACACCAAAATGATCAATTGTCGGCATAGTGCGACAGTTAACAATAAAAGTCGTATAAATAAGTTGTTTTAGTCGCTTAAAATTAAAAAAAAGTCCTGCAAAATGCAGGACTTAGACTTTATAGGATTAAATAGCAAGGCACTTAGCCAAGTTGTCTCCGTGCATTACGGAAGATACGCATCCATGGGCTATCTTCACCCCACTCGGCCGGATGCCAAGAGTTACTGACGGTGCGGAATACTCGCTCAGGATGTGGCATCATCACAGTTGTACGACCATCAGTGGTGGTTACCGCGGTAATTCCATTAGCTGAACCGTTTGGATTAGCAGGATAAGCTTCTGTCACCGCACCATAGTTATCAACAAAACGTAAAGAGACCAAATTGCTTGACTCTAACTGTTGCAAATGAGCGAGATCACGCACTTCCACTTGGCCTTCGCCATGGGAAACCGCAATCGCCATACGAGAACCCACCATATCCTGTAATAACAAAGAGGGACTCGCCGCTACTTCTACAAGACTAAAGCGCGCCTCAAAACGTTCTGAGCGGTTACGCACAAATCGCGGCCATAAATCTGCGCCGGGAATTAATTCACGTAGATTAGACATCATCTGGCAACCATTACAGACACCTAAGGATAATGTATCGGGTCGTTCAAAGAATGAGGCAAACTGATCACGCACTTTGGGATTGAAGAGAATCGATTTTGCCCAACCTTCTCCCGCTCCTAACACATCACCATAGGAGAAGCCGCCACAGGCAACCAAAGTTTGGAAATCATCGAGAGAAACTTGCCCTGCAAGTAGATCGCTCATATGAACATCAATCGCATTAAAGCCCGCACGGTGGAAGGCGGCGGCCATTTCAACATGTGAGTTAACGCCCTGTTCACGCAATACGGCCACTTTAGGCTGTATACCTTTCATGATGTAAGGTGCGGCAATATCTTCTGCAATATCAAAGGTTAAATGTGCATTTAAACCTGGATCAGCCAAGTCGAGTTTAGCTTGATGTTCTTGATCTGCACATTCGGCGTTATCGCGCAGGCGCTGCATCTGCCAAGTTGTTTCCGCCCACCATTGACGTAACTGGCTACGTTTTTCTTGGTATACACAGGTATCACGGCTATTGATTAGAATATCGTCGCCCTCAATAGCACTACCTAAATCATGTAGATGAGCCGCTAAGCCTGCCTCAGCAAAACAGCGAGTCACATACTCACTATCTTCCGCACGGATTTGGAACACCGCACCCAACTCTTCATTAAAGAGTGCCGCTAAGATATCTTCATCAAATGCGCTGATATCGACTTTAACACCGCAATGCCCAGCAAAAGCCATCTCAGCTAGAGTAACAATCAGGCCACCATCGGAACGATCATGGTAAGCCAATAATTTTTGCTCACCAATTAACTTCTGGATGCAATTAAAGAAGCCAGCCAACTGCTCTGCACTGCGTACATCTGCCGTTTTATGGCCTAGCTGGCGATAAACCTGCGCCAACGCTGAACCGCCTAAAGCATTGTGACCTTGACCTAAATCGATTAAAAACAATTTGTTCTCTAGCCCAACTTTCAGCTGAGGAGTGACCGTTAATCGAGCATCTTCCACACGCCCAAAAGCAGTGATCACCAGTGAGAGTGGCGAGGTCATTTCACGCTGCTCACCTTCTTCATCCCAACGCGTCTTCATTGACATTGAATCTTTGCCAACAGGAATAGTGATACCGAGCGCAGGACATAACTCTTCACCCACGGCTTTAACCGCTTCATATAAGCCAGCATCTTCACCGGGATGCCCTGCAGCAGACATCCAGTTAGCAGAAAGTTTAATACGTTTCAGATCTTGAATATAAGCAGGTGCAATATTTGTCAGTGATTCTCCTACCGCCATACGAGCCGATGCAGCAAAATCAAGTAAAGCGATTGGCGTACGTTCACCAATTGACATTGCTTCACCATAATAGCTATCGAGGCTGGCTGTAGTCACGGCGCAGTCAGCGACGGGAATCTGCCAAGGTCCCACCATTTGATCGCGCGCTACCATACCCGTCACCGTACGGTCGCCAATAGTGATCAAGAAGGTTTTCTCAGCCACTGCGGGTAGGTTCATCACACGTTTTACCGCGTCAGCTAGATCAATTGCAGTGCGATCCAGAGGCGTAATTTTCGCTTTCTGGCTCTGTACATCACGCAACATTTTTGGCGCTTTACCCAATAGAACATCTAATGGCATATTGATTGGCTGATTATCAAAGTGCGAATCATTTAAAACCAGATCGAGATTTTCAGTCGCCTCACCAATCACGGCATAAGGCGCACGCTCACGCTGGCAAATGGCTTCAAACAACGGCAACTGCTCTGGCGCCACGGCCAAAACATAACGCTCTTGTGATTCATTACACCAAACTTCCAGTGGGCTCATACCAGGTTCATCATTTAAGATTTTGCGTAGATCAAAACGTCCACCCCGCCCGCCATCATTGACCAACTCTGGCATGGCATTGGATAATCCACCCGCTCCCACATCATGAATAAATAGAATTGGGTTTGCATCGCCCATTTGCCAGCAGCGGTCGATCACCTCTTGACAGCGACGCTCCATCTCTGGGTTATCCCGTTGCACAGAGGCAAAATCTAAATCTGCATCTGATTGTCCTGAAGTCATGGAAGATGCCGCTCCTCCACCTAATCCGATATTCATCGAAGGACCGCCAAGTACAATTAATTTGGCACCTATGCTGATCTCACCTTTTTGCACATGATCCGCGCAAATATTACCGATACCACCCGCTAACATAATAGGTTTATGGTAGCCTCTTAACTCTTCGCCATTATGACTATTGACGCGCTCTTCATAAGTGCGGAAATAACCCAGTAGCGCCGGACGACCAAATTCATTATTAAATGCCGCTCCGCCTAATGGGCCATCGAGCATAATATCCAGTGCACTGACGATACGATCCGGTTTACCAAAATCCTCTTCCCAAGGCTGTTCAAAACCGGGAATACGCAGGTTAGAAACGGAGAATCCCACTAAACCTGCTTTAGGTTTAGCGCCTCGTCCCGTTGCGCCTTCATCACGAATTTCACCGCCAGAGCCCGTTGCCGCACCGGGCCAAGGTGAGATCGCCGTTGGGTGGTTGTGTGTTTCTACTTTCATCAAGATATGCGTCGCTTCCTGATGATAATCATAAGAACGGCTTTTAGAGTTAGGGAAAAAACGCCCAATCGATGAGCCTTCCATGACGGCAGCATTATCTTTATAAGCAGAGAGAACATAATCTGGCGTTTTTTCGAAGGTATTTTTGATCATCTTAAACAGGGATTTAGGCTGCTCTTCGCCATCGATGATCCAATCTGCATTAAAAATTTTGTGGCGGCAGTGCTCAGAGTTGGCTTGAGCAAACATATAGAGTTCAATATCCGTCGGATTGCGTTTTAGTTCAGCAAAAGAGGCTAATAGATAGTCGATTTCATCATCTGCTAAGGCTAAGCCCATTTCAGCATTTGCCTTATCGAGCGCACTACGACCCTGTGATAAAATATCTATCACTTTCATGGGTGCTGGCTGCTGCTGAGTAAAGAGTGCTTCCGCTTGCTCAAAGTCGTAAAATACCGTTTCAACCATACGATCGTGTAAGATAGTAGCGACAGCTTGTTGCTGTTGTTCGGTCAAAGCATCGGCTTGTAGATAGTAGGCGATACCCCGTTCGATGCGTTTAACCGCCACAAGGCCACAGTTATGGGCAATATCCGTTGCTTTTGATGACCATGGAGAGATAGTGCCCGGTCTTGGCGTGACGAGTAGCAATGAACCAAATGATTCATGCTCTGGCAGCGAAGGCCCATATTTGAGCAGACTTTTCAGTTTGTCTTGCTCACTGTCACTCAGCGGTGAAGCCAAATCAGCAAAATGCATATATTCAGCATAAATATCGGTGACTGGAATTTCCTGTTGCTGAAACAATGCCAGTAAGCGAGCGGTACGAAATGCTGATAACGCAGGTGAGCCACGCAAAATTTCCATAGTCTTGAATTCTCTCTTTTAAACGCCAGCCCTGACGGTCGATGCAGGGGAACCTAAAACTATTATAAAGCAATGTCACTCAATACGAAACCGTTTGCGTGAGCAAAAAGAGTGCTAACTGATAGAATTACTACTGCTATTAAATAGACAATTTTGTTGCGCCCAGCTAAATTGTTCCGCAAAATGAGAGAATACTGGGTATATAACCATATTATAATAAATTTTTTCAAACAACATTGGTGCTACTGTACGAGATATAATTATTTGAATAATATAAAAATACACTATTTCATTATCGTTATTTTAGCTATTGTATCCGCGCTCATTATTGGACTAAATAGTCGTTGGTCTAACCAGTCAGAGACGCAAATAAATCAGATCCTATCGCGAGGAGAGCTTCGCGTAAGTGCAATCAGCTCACCGCTGATCCATCTCAACGATAAAAATGAAATTAATGGCTTCGATTATGAGCTCGCACAATATTTTGCTGATTACCTAGGGGTCAAACTGACGGTAACTATGCAACCGACGATCAATCAGCTATTTGATGATCTGAATAACGATCGTGCTGATATTGCCGCTGCGGGTTTACTCTATAATCGAGATCGCCTGGTTGATGCCAAAACAGGACCTAAATATCTGTCGGTTTCTCAGCAACTGATTTACCGCAAAGGCACCACTCGCCCCAGATCTTTTAATGATATCAAGGGAAAATTGATGGTGATGGCGGGTTCAGCACACGCAAGCACGCTCAAACATCTCAAGCAGCAGTATCCCGCCCTCACTTGGGAGGAGACCAGCGATTACAATTCGAATCAGTTACTTGAGATGGTAGCAGAAGGAAAAATTGACTATACGTTGGAAGATTCCATTGCGGTGGCATTGCAGCAGCGTATTCATCCGCAAGCCGCGGTTGCCTTCGATCTGGCTGAAGAGCACTCCATTACTTGGTATTTAAACCGCAGCAATGACGATAGCTTAAATGCGGCTTTATTGGATTTCTTTGATAGCAGTTATAAAGAGGATTTACTGGCGCGTTTAGATGAAAAATATTTCAGCCATATCGGCACATTTGACTATTTTGATACCCTGACATTTATCAGCGCGATTAATAAAATTCTCCCCGATTACCGCCCGCTATTTGAGAAATATGCCAATACCATTGATTGGCGCCTTTTGGCGGCGATTGCTTGGCAAGAATCCCACTGGGACCCACTTGCCACCTCACCGACTGGCGTACGTGGTCTCATGATGCTAACCAAACCCACTGCCGCCACTATGGGGATTAGTGATCGCCTAGATCCGGAAGAGAGTATCAAAGGAGGATCGGCATATTTAGAATATATTATGCAGCGTCTTCCGGTTTCAATTCCTGATGACGAGCGTATTTGGTTTGCCTTGGCCTCTTATAATATGGGGTATGGCCATATGCTCGATGTTCGTAAACTCACCGCCCAGCAAGGTGGCGACCCAGATCGCTGGTTAGATGTAAAATCGCGTTTACCTTTGCTAAGCCAGAAAAAATATTATAGCCAACTTAATTATGGTTTTGCCCGCGGTAATGAAGCTTATCGTTATGTGGAGAATATTCGCCGTTATCAGCAAAGTTTGGTGGGATATCTACATAATCAAGAAAATAAATTACTGGTAGAAGCCAGAAGTCTTAATGAGAAAAAAATCAGCCTAGCGGTAACTCGTGAAGTACTGGTTAAGCAGTTAATTGAAAAACAGAAACAAGTGCAACATATATTGACTCAGCTACAAACCAATAATTTTAATTCGCCGAATACAAATATGTATCCGGTCTCTGTATTTTCACTGCCTTTAAAACCGAAAAATGACATGCTGGGTAAACATTTCCTATCTATTCAAAATAACCGGCAACAAGAGATGAAAAATACTATTATTGAACCGCCAGAAAATAGTGTTGAAACAGATAACTTAATTGAAGCGGAATAATTGTATTAAATAATCGCCTTGTATATTCTCGATGATTAGCACACTGCTTTATTTAAAATATATAGGCTATAACTAAAATCGTTTTTTTATAGCATTTTATTTTTTAGTTGATGATGTTGTATTTTTTTCTGTTCACGGCGCATTTTAAAAAAAGCACTTAACATAGATGAGCACTCTTCCGCCAGCACACCCGATAACACTTTAATTTGATGATTCATACCAGCATGGCCAATTAAATCAATCAATGACCCACAGGCACCGGTTTTAAAATCGTTAGCACCATAGACTAAACGCCCAATTCTGGCGTGGATCATCGCTGCTGCGCACATAGAACAGGGCTCTAAAGTCACATAAAGCGTGGTATCTAATAATCGATAGTTTTCAATAATCTGACCACTGGCACGTAATGCGATAATTTCAGCATGCGCAGTAGGATCATGCTGATTTATGGATTGATTCCAACCTTCTGCCACCAATTTGTCATCTTTAACTAGCAGAGCACCAACGGGGATTTCACCAATTTGCTGTGCATTTTTAGCTAATTCCATCGCTCGGCGCATCCAGTATTGATCTTTCTCATTTTGCGTCATATTAGCTTGCATCACATTAGCCCCTTAATTATTGCATAGCGACTGATTATTGCTGATGTCTGGCTTAACTGCAAACGCCCATAAACTTAATTACAAATGGTTATGAGCTAAACAAGGCGAGCTTAGCCGCAAATCCCATAAAGAAAGTACCTACAGCCCCATTGCCTAATTTAGCTAATCTCTTTTGTTCTCTAAAATAGCGGGCGATTAAATATCCACCATAAATAAGTATACTTAAATAGAGAAAGCTCACTAATTCTAAAATGGCGGCCAGCACTAAATAGGAAATTGCGGTATGCGCATAGCTAAAGTCGATAAATTGAATAAAAAAGGAGATAAAAAATAGGATAGCTTTAGGATTGGTCAAGCTGAGCATCAAGGCTTTAACATATTGATTCTCAGCACGAACTGAGATCGAATCTGCTGGTAAAGCCTGTTGTTGGCGAATAAATGTCCCATAGAGGATCTTACAACCTAAATAGAGCAAGTAGGCGGCGCCAAGATAACGAACAACGCTGAAGAGCATTGGTGAAGCTTTAATCACCGAAGCAACACCAATAAAGGAGAGGAAAATCAGTATCGCATCGCCGGTAAAAACACCCAGCGCAGCTTTATAACCCGCTTTTGTACCATGGGAAGTAGCTGATTTTAAAACATAAAGGGAGTTAGGCCCAGGAACAACAATGATAAGGATCAACCCTGCCAGATAAGTCCAAAAATTAAGGATACCGATACTTTCAAACATACTTTTCACCAGATAAATTATTGATTGTAACTATCAGCTATTTTTATTATCTATCTGATGGTTATTTTCTACGTAATGAAATATAGAATAAATCGAGGGTTAACTAAAGCTTTAATAACACATCTAAAGCAGGAATTTTACGCTCACCCTCAATAAAGTTTCCCCGATACCATTGGGATTCACTCTTAGTGGTAATAGCTTCAATCAACCATATTCCTTTGATGATATTTTTCAATGCGATAATAGAGTGGTAACAACGATAGGCAATAAATAATTCCACCATAATAGCTATTGCTATCAACCAATAATAATCTAAAAGAAGAGTTTGTTGAACTAGCATTATCAGGGCGGATAGTTGAATAATCAGTTTAATCGATATAGCGCGTAAGAAAAAAATGCTGACATCTTGTTCAAACGCAAAACATGGATTAGTTAGCTCATTACGCGTCTCTTTAACTGGGATGCCATTAATATATACCAACCATTCAGCCTGATTACTTTGGGGTAACACTAGGCCTTTCTCTTTTAAACGATGCAGTCGTAGTGAAACTAACACAGGCCAAATCACCCCAAGCATAATACAATAAAATATAGGAGCTTTTATCCCAAAAAATAACAATAAAAGAGAAAATAAAATAATAAGAAATATTTTTCCTGAATAGAACCAAAAAGGCGCAACTTAATAATTGAGTGACATTCCCTGACCTATTAATTTTTCCAATTAAACTAAATTATAGAATACTGTATTTGATATATAAATGAAAATAGCTAATAGAGTAATAAGCCGCTTTTTACGACGGCTTATTACATAATGTAAAATGATTAAAGAGTTACTCTGGTTTCACCGGCCACTCAATATATAAATATATAATTCATTTATATTTAGCTATACGCTTTGCATGTAGTGAAATTGATATCTTTCAATGTGTCATTATTATTTATAATTAACGCATAATAAATTTTGTTGTAAATCGGTGAGAACTTAATATAACATCCGTTTTGTCCATTTTTATACATTGACACTTGAGAAAAATAATTCCGCAGTGTCTTATTTGTAGCTGGTTGATACTGCTCAACGAATCCTGTTTGCCCAATCTTAAAGTCTACAGAATTCCAATTTGCATCTTTTATGACTTCGGGATGATGTATCCAATTAAAATCTGGCGCTGTTGTACACATATTAATATATACATCACTACAATTAATTAACTTACCCGATCTATGTTTGATTGTTGTATCTGAAACGTGCGCACCGTCGCCGAACATTGTCGTCACTGAATAATCATAAATTGTTGAATTAATAGATAATTGAGAAATAGATAGCAGTCGAACATCTGTAGTTAATGCAGCCCACGGCAGTGTATTTACAGCGCTTAAACCGTCATCGACATTGTATCTGTTTTCATATAAATTAATTCTCTGATGAAATTTAATATGCCCGCCGTGGAAAGTTCCAAACCATCGCCCATTCTTTTCTCTTGCTGCAAACTCAGTTGCACCCTTTGTATTCTGATATTTATTTTCAATCGACGATATCGATTTGTCACTTGAGATAAATGCGTGATCAAACTTTGTGTCAACATTACACTTATCTAATGCGAGTATATCAACACCAATAACGTAAGCATCATTATTATTTTTTGATTTATTAATGATTTTTACGTAGCCGTACGGACTAATGTCAATATCTACTTTTACTTTTACGTGACCAACCACGCTCTGAAATGCTGTTTTCAAGCTAACTGTTTTTAATAGTTTATAAGTAACATTGTCTGCACTTATGTGAATTTCTACATTATCTGAGCTGTTATATGAAGTGCCAAGCTGAATTACAGTGTTTGAATTCTGCACTGCATAAGTAATGCCTGACAGATTCGGCAATAAATAGCAATTAAATAAATTAAAATTAACATCACTGATTACTTCACTTTGTTGTATTGCTCTATTGTCATCGTAACCAATATTCATAATACCGTACATTTTTCTAGCAGAATCTGCTGTTAAGCTATGCACTTTTACATTTTCGCCGATTTCGTAGGGTTTAAATCTCCCTACAAATACCTCTTTTAAATCAATTACGTCAGAAGGTCTTATATTACTTCTTCCCCCCTCGTTATCTTTATCTGCACTTACTACATCATCAGTTACAGACACGGCAACATAGCCGCGGGCACCCTGATTTTTTTGTGTTACGACAAAATAATCAGAATTAAGTGGGTTTTTCAACCACAGCTTGATGCATGATAAATTGAGCGGAGGAAGGCTTGCGGGAATAACATCTGTAACAAATTTCCGTTTAGCGCTTTCATTTATTTCACTTGTTATCTCAGTACTTGCAGCAACTGAAGCGTCTTTAATCGCAATGTCACTTGATATTTTAACTTTTCCAGATACTTCACTTGTCGCCGCTGGGACATTGACTTGACTATCAGATATTGCATCTGTGACTGCTTTCTGGCTCATGATATCCGTTGTCGAGGTGCCGGGGGTTTGTTTGATGATCGAAGTGTTGAGTTTTCCGTCAAGTCCGGTTTTCACTTCGGCTTTAGTCGCAAAATCCCCCGCAGCTTGATAATTCCCCTTTGGTTGATATTTAGTATCCGCCTCTGTTTTAGAGTAAGCCCCCACATCGCTCGCCGTGGCATCGGCTTTTAGCTCTGCCCATGCTGCGCCAGCGATAGGTTCGATATTGTTATTGCCAACCTTAGATTGCCAAACCTTATCTTTGTGATAGACCACACAACGAATTGGATAAGGTTTTCCAGCGGCGTTCCACTTTGCTGCACCTAATAGTTGCACTTCGCCAACGGCTTCGGTGACATCGTGAAACAGGCTATTCATCTTTTCACGTTCGATATCTTTGGCGGCGGGATCCGTTGCTTGATCACGCTCATAGTCATAGCCATAACCTTGCGTATAAGAGACGGCACCATCAGCTTGGGTTTCTACGGGTATAGAAGCCCTATCCCCTTGAGTTGCAAAGGGGATTTTAAATATTTTTGTCATGAGGATTAAGCTCCGAAGTTACTACTTAAGAAGTTTTTACGCTCTTTACCCTGACCAAAAGCTTTTTTAGTCACGATGCGAAATTTGACACCCACACCCGATGGACGCGGCATTAAATCAAAGTTTTCTAATAAAATTCGTAAAGGTTCATCAGGATTAAAATTAAACACATAATACATATAGGTCATATCTAGCGGGTCGAGCACAAATACTTTGCTGCTCTCATTCCAGAAGAAACGCTTAAGAAATTGGTTAATATTGCTGACCGTCGGGCTTTGAGTCAGATTAAAATAACGCATGCGAATCAACAAACGCTTTTGCTCGTCGGTCAGTGATAGCGTGAAATCGGTATTTCGTCGGAAATTCGCCTTAAAATTGGCTTTTTTCTGGCCAAATCCCCAGCCGATTTTACTTTTATCGCTCGGCGGAATATCAATTCCCAAAGGCACATTTAAAATACGTGACCATATCGATAAACCAAATGCATTAGCAGTATCTATATTAAAAATATCCTGATACCAATTACGCCAAAAATCAGCCGTAGAACGCTGAAAATACGCCGCCTTAAACTGCGCCAGTGCTTTTAAATTATCCGCATTTTCATACTGCCAAAGAATTGCCCGTAAAAGATCAGACTGAAACTCAATCGATTGAATGGTTTTACTCATACAAACACCACCTGCACCGCGCTGCTCTTCACTTTGGCCACTTCATTGAGCTTGATGGGATAAGTATTGGATGACCAATTTTGCCCGTCCGTCGATAACTCCACTTTGGTGATAAATAGGCTTGATTCAACCGCATTAATCCCCGCCGCTATCTCAAAAGGCGAAACATCACGTCCAACAACTAATCCGCCATCCCCTTCGGTATCGCCCCGCGCCCAAGCGGCCACCGCCTGCGGAATAATAGTTTGAGCATCAACTGTCGCTTTTTTAACTGACACGCGGCAAAATAGAATCACCTCTTTGGCACGATCAAATCTCATTTTATAGCTTTGTCCGCTGATCGGCTCTAATACCGCTATCTCTTCAGTGCCATTAAAGGCCGCGCCTATGGTTTTAGTGCGTAAAAGTGCTTGGCCGATCTCAAGACTATTACCCCCTTCAACACAGAGATAAATACTGTGAGGAGCCAGCTTGATACCCTCTAATTCAATCACCTGAGCGCTATAATTTTCTCGATAAGCCAGTGAGTTAACGCCTTCCAGTTCATAAATTGAGGAGGTTATCGCCTCACCCACACTAACCGTATTTTTTGCTAGCGTATTTTTACGCCGCCGACGTGCCTGTAGATCAGATTCTGCAAAACGACCTAAAATAGCACTAGTGGGATTATTCACGGTTTCCCAGCCTAATACCGAACTGGCCACGCGATTGAGTTGCCCAAGCTCACACTCAATTGGGCCAATCTCCAACGCCCGCATATCCCCCGTAACTTGGCCATTTTTAGCAATAATCAGCGGCCGAAGGGTAGCAAAACGCTCTCCCGTCAAGGTTTCGGCTTCTGCGCCTTGTGGGATTAGCGTTTCCGGCACGCCAGTAAACTGAACTTGAGATAATAAGGAGTGGGTTCCACTAAAACGCTGCCCGCCCATTAACGCCCAAATCGCATCGAGAAAAATGCCACCAGCCATATCGGGATTAATTTGATTAGCCAATTCCGCATTATTGCGCACTATTGCATCACGATTTTCCACTTCCATCGTGATCAAGGCTCCTTGCGGTGTTTCTGGCGAGGTATCGAGCTCTTGCCCAAACAGTGATTTAAACTCATGCTCTACATCATCGCGTAAGCTGCTAGTATCAGGCAGAACAACACCTTGCGAGCGAATAAATTGATAATCAGCCATAGAGATTAATACTCCCATAGATTGTTTGTATGACTGCGGTGTAATTCAATGTGTTATCAATCAGTGCCGCAGAAAATGAGATCACTGCAATCACTCCATCAATTTCCAACATCCGCTCTCGAAAGAGAGCTTCAAATAAGGGAATATCCGCTTGTCGTCCGAAAGTGGTTTGCCAATAAGGCATTCCTTTATCGAGTTTATGGATCATCTCTCCACGCAAAGCTTTCGCATAATGCTCGCAACAATTTTTTATCGCCTGTTGACCTGCAACCAGCGCCAAATTGCCATCATTCCCCAGATAAATATCATTATGTTGGTTAATGTTAAAACTAATCATATAGGTGCTCCTGAGGTGCTATTGCCACTTTGCACATTGCTGTGTTTATGGCTGAAACCGATATCTTTGCCGTTATGTTTCATGGCACCACCATTTGAATCACTATTGCCATTTACCGCATGATTGCCGTTGATTGTTACATTGCCTTTATAGATAGTTTCCGCCGCATTAATTTCAAATAATGGTGTGTCTAATACGGCTTTATCGGCATGTAAGGAGAGACTCACAGAACCATCCATAGACTGAATAACCAGCGCGTCAATATTCTCACCACTAATCATCCAATCTTTAAGCGTATCGGGAAAAAATAGGGCATCGCTGAAAGTATGTAATCTGCCGGTATTAGGCTCGTCTTCTAAACCACCGCGCTGAAATATCAGGCTAATATCGCGATCATTAGCTTTGAGCCAACCAAAATCGCCCGCTTTAATAGGCGCGCGAATAAAGAATCCCCCGCCACCGAAACGAAATACCGGAATATTGGCGACTGCTGCGCGGCCAATTTTCTCGCCTTCCGTCGACACCATCATCACCAAGGGTTTGATCACCGCACGATTGCTTTTATCGTCATAACTCACCACCCGTGCTGGCAGCATGTCATCAATATTCATCATAAGATTACGAAACGCAGCCATAAAATGCCCGGCTAAGCTGCCTTCGTTAGCCATATCATTATTGGGTTTATTCATGCTTCAGCTCGCTTACATTTTGCCTCATAGAAAAAAGCATCTTCGTGAGAGGTAATATCGAATTTAAGTTGTTCGATAATGTAATCGCCGTTTAATGTCGGATTAAATTGGCTAGTGAGCCGCAACATGCCGCCAAGAGAGGATTCACCATCAATCAAATATTTCACATCGACCCCTTTATCCGTCCCTTCTGGCAGTCCAACCATGCCGGTTTTCTGCGTTAAGATGCGAATTTTATTCGACAGAGCTCTATTTTGGTCTTTAACGTAGAGCACATCATCATCGATAAAGACTTTGACCTGCGCCGCATCCTGCAATCGCTCTATCTGCTTTAAGGTCGGACCACAAAAATACCAGTTAGCAATATTTTTATCCGTTGCCTGAAAATCGAGACGCACACCGCAATCTTGCGCAACTTTGGCCGCAATTTCGCTCATTTTACTCATTGCACCGCCCGACGATGAAACTATGTCACGCGCATTGGCATTATTGGTTGCGGCCTTTAGCGTTAATGTGACATCCGGTGGCGAGCTAATTTTCGCACTGACAATATCCCCAACAAAGATACGAAAAACACCAGTGCTCACGCGGCCCGCCTCAACAATTAAGCGATGAGGCGTTTTACTTTTGCTATATAGACTAGTTTCAGTGAGTAACATATTGCGTGTATCAGTATTTAACCCATCAATCCTAACTTCGCAGTCATTCTGTAGGGGATTAGCATATTTGCTGCCGCTCGCGCTGATTTTCATGCCTTCATACCACTGCATGCGCCCGTTAACTTCGATAATCACTCGTACACGACGTAGATCAATCATCACGCCTCCAATAGACCAAAGATTGATTACGATTGAAATTTTGCCACCAAGGCAACTCATCATTTTCCGTTACAAAAACAAAATGCCCTCGACTGAGAGACTCCTTGCTCTGTAAATATTGATAAGGGATCAAAGGAGTATTGGGCATTAACCGCATACCACACATAATCATTTCATCGTTCAGTTTGAGATCACAACACATAGTATTACGGGCAGTTTTGAGTGTGAGTTCCCAGTTATCGCCATCGAGTGTCAGCCGCAAACGCTGGTTGGGAATGGTATTTAAAGGAATTTTTTGCATTTAGTACCCCAAAATTTTAGGTATCTTTGCTAGGTTATCGCCTATTTTTGTTAGAAAAGACTGCTGTTCCTGTTTTGAAGTCGTTTGTGTCTGAACTTTGCCGCGATTGACAGTGCTAGACTGATTTTTCTTCGCCACTTTTTTCGGTGGCAATTCGCCATATTCTGGTTCAATCGCCCGCCACTCAATAAAACTGAGGGAGAGTTTGAGGGCATCCACCATCTCAGGGATTTCGCTATGATTAAAGCTGGTCAATAACATAGGTTGATAGGTTTTAACGCGGGTTTGAATACCGACTAACTGGTTTTGATCATAGGCTTGTTGAATAGCGGCGAATGCATTATTTAATTCGCCGGTTAACATCAAATCCATTTTGATTTCAACCGCATTGATAATCACATGATCGCTACGAGTTTCACCCGACTCCACCGGAAATTGCGTGCTTCTATGTCCATCAGTAATATCGATATTCATCGAGTAGGCAGATTCAAACAGAGTGGCAAAATCGTCGACATTAAAAATTTTAACTTCCGTTATCATTTTCGGGTCCCCGTCTGCATTTGCTGCTCAAAGTTTTGTAACGCAGCCAATAAAGCGGCATTCATATCATTAACAATTCCCTGAGCATCTGTGGCGTTGGTTTCGATCTTGATATTGCCAATCGACATATTGGTTTGCTGGCTAGTTGCGGATTGATTGCTGATGGCTTGACTGGTCACTGAATTCATCGGAATTTTTGACATAAAATCAATTTGTTGGGATAGTCCTTGCGCCAACTTAGCCGAATCATCAGCGGATAAAATAGGCGATTCCGGTATTTTATACTCAATTTTGCCTTGGGCGTTGATATTGCGATCAACAGTATGATCGACCTTAACCTCATTATCCTCAAAGCCAAACCACCCCTTAACCGTACTCCAACCTTTCTGAATGTTATCCAAACCTTCATTAATCCAGTCCAAAAACTGTTTAACTTGCGCCCATAACCATTTAAATATTCCAACAACGGCATCAGAAACAGTATTAAACACTGCCTCAAACTCACCACCCCATAGCATAAGTGTATCAATAGAGGCCGAAAGCCAGGCCAAAAACTGATTTAGCGCTTCATTCATCATGGTGTAGGAATCAACCACAATACCAGCAACAAATAGCACTATAACTTTGAGATAGTCGTAAAAAACCTTAAAAGCCTCCCACAGGGCGAGGATTGTGGTTTTTAACGCCGGATATTCCTCTAGAATACGGCCAATCATTGAGTCGTTACCTGCAATAAAATGCATGATATCGTCATAAATTAGCGCAAAGACAGCAGCTAGAAAGAGGAGCCCAGCGGCAATAGCCAGAATCGGTAACATGGCTGTCCATGTCGATAGTGCGGTCAGTTCCATGGCATGAATATATTTACCCAGCAATATAGCCGCAATCGCACTGAAAAATCCAACCACTAGATGTTTGTTTTCTTTGGCAAAATTGACCAGTACCGTGAGCCACTCCATCCCTTTAACGATAACTGGGAATATCATATCGAGAAAACTGGTTTTTAATAAACTGGCGTATTGATCAAAATTTCGCATCATAAGATTAAATTTTTTCGACTGCTCGATGCTCTCTTTAGTGATATTGGAATAATCTTTCTGTATTCCCATCATACGTTCGAGCTCTTTGCGGCCTTTAATCATCAATTCAATAGTTTTATCATCACCAACGCCAAATCCTGCCAAGGTTGATTTGGCTTGCTCGAAATTCATTCCCTCGACTTGATCCGCCGTTTGTAGGATTTTCTCCATTGAATCGCCAGCAAAACCAAAAGATCCTGCCATAGCCGCTAAATCAGTTTGAGCCGCCTCGCGCGTGCCCCCTAATGAGGCCATTACGCCCGAAAAAGCATCAATATCAGCTGCTGTCACATTGATTTTTTGACCGAGTTGATCTAGCGCTTCAATATCCGCAGCTCGGTCAATCAAATCACTGAATAGTGTTGATATATCAGGAAGTAGTCCTATTGAACTTAAGGTATTTTGCGCAAAATCAGCCACTGTATTGGCGGCTTCTCTATAGCTTAATTGAGTGTCAGTCAGTGAATCCTGTAGATTATTTTGAGCGGCAATTTCATCAAGCGCAGCTTTAAGACCTTGGGTGCGCATGGTTTCGATAAAACCAGCATAGTCGCCATGCAGTGAATTAACGATGGCATCAATTGCCGCTTTGGCTTTAAGATTTTGTTGCTCAGTTTCAGTAAGCGTATTTAATTGGCCATTTAATGCCGCTAAATCATTTTGTAATTGCTTATAGCTATCATTCAGTTGCTCAATGGTTTTGCTGTTATCCTCCGTACCTTGTGCAGCCGCGATGCGCTGAAGATCAACCGCTGCCATGGTATCTTTTAATTCACTGATTTTATTGCGTACTGAGGCTAGTTTTTCATTAGTGTCATTAATATTAAGATCAATATCTAATGGCCCTGTCAGTGAGAGACTTTGTAGTGATAACGCCAACCTCTGCACTAAATCACTAAAACTACTTGAGCCCTCAGTCGCCGCCTGTTGCACCCTTTTCATATCCGCAATCATCTCATCACTTGAGCGACGAATACGCTTAAATGCATCCTCGGCTTGTCGGGTATCAAATTCGAATATTTGGACGAATGTCTCCATTAAAGACATAATTTACCCCTAGAATTAGGCAAACAAAAAAGCCGCTGATTATCAGCGGCTTTTTTATTATATTTTTGCGGGTGGGTATGTTAATTTTTTAGATTAGATAATACTTGTTCAAAATAGGTTTCTGTCACTAGTATTGGTACAGGTTGACCTTCTGATAATATATTATTAGAAATATCAGATAATTTAAACTTCACCTCTTTCGCTTCAATGGCGACTTTCGCTATAATAATGGGACTATTCTTAGTTTCAATGCCTGTCATATATGAACTTAGCACCGCAATATTAGGAATAGGCTGTTGCCCTTTTTGTAAAATAACTGTCATGCCGATATCTAAATCCGTAGGCATATCTTTTTTAGCCGCTTTAAGACGTTGAACTGCATCTGGTAGTAACATTGCCCCTAAATAGACACTATCATTCGATAATAAATAAATATCGGCAGCAACGGGTTTCATTTTGTCACTAGATAAACCTACGCCGATTGGAATAGTAAATTGAGCATAAGAATTAAATTTCCGTTTATAACACTCAACATATTCTATATTTTTAAATACAGTCGGTATTTTTTTCTTAAGGTCGATCAGACTTTTTGATTCTAGTCTCGAATCCTGATAATCATTACAGCTAGGTACCTCAATTTCAACATTACCAACCACAACTTTATGCTCAGTTAATAACAAATCATCGGTATTAATCTTTGTTTCAACATCAACCTTACAACCAGTAAGAAAAAGTGCAGCCATACCCACAGCCAGAATTTTTTTCATATTTACACCAAGGTTTAATTTATATTTCATCTTTTTTATTCAATCATGATTAAGATGCAATTAATATTAAATAATCTATTTCTGTGATGCAGATACCAATGCTTCGTTATAACGGTTAGTTATAGCAATTTCCCACAAATCCATCGCCTCTTCTAAATCTATTGAGGTTTTGAGTTCGGTGAATTTGGCGAGTCCTTCGCTGAGGATAACGGCAAAGAAGCCATCAGCGTTTTTATAATCGACGGGAGTGAACCTGTTACCTTGCTGAGTAGGTAAGGGAGGAAACCTTGGCTCCCGTCGTTGCCGAAAAAACTGGTATTGTACTTCAGCATTTCGAGTTCTAAGCGGATCAATGCTTCACCATCAGGTACATGATTATCAATTAATGTTTGTGTTTTCAAGGCGATATTTTCACCTTCAATAACAACACAAACATAGCTCATCATTTTTAACATCGCCTCTTTACTCACTTCATAATCACCAATTTTGGGTGCATTTGACAGTGGGTATTTAGCTAAAATTTCACGCCCTACGGTGGCAGGTAATCGACTGATTATAAAGCTCTTTTCGATACCATCAACATCTTTTACACTAATCTCTTTCGGTTTAATTAACATAGGTACTCCGATGAAAAAAGGCGGGAGTTACCCGCCAATAAATTAATTTACGCGTGTAGAATCAAAATCTTGGAAAATAAAGGTATATTGCTTAGATTTCAATCGTCCCGAGCTTGCCGCCGAATTACCACGGCTACCGTTAGTAATTTTGCCATTACGCGCAATAGTGGTTGCGCCATTACCATAGGAGGCGACCATAGTGATCACATCTCCCGCATGGCGACGTCCTTTTTTCACTGTATTCGCTTCAAATAAAATCGATAAATTCTGATCGGCTTCGCTGCCCGCTAACACATTGATAGTGACTGTCTGTGGTGTTGGCGTCGACCAACTAACCAGATTACCGTTGATATCCATACCTGTTGCGGCAATATCGATAGCAGGTAAATCCAGTGGATCAGCGTCATCAGCAAAGGTGGTAATAAAGATCCCCGAAGGGAAAGTTTTGCTAGCTTGGATCACTAGGCCTAAACCAGTAGCAGATAAATCATTCATTTTGTATTCCTTATACTAAGTTGTGAGAGCCTTCGACTTTGCGAACCCAATCGCCTTTGCCATAAATTAAGACATATTTCATCTCGTATTCCGCTAAGCCACTTTGCCCAGTGCTTTCGACGATTTGCGCGTTATACCAATAGCCTTTATCTTGCACTTCGTGCCACGCTAGGGCATCTCCTGAGGCATCAGATACTGATAGTTTTTGGACTTCGGTAAGCATTTTCCCAGCAAGAATAGTACCGTTATCAAGTGCTTTGGTGATCGCGCCCGCAATCACCATTAAGGCTTTGGCTTCACCATCTTTATTTGCAGGTACGCCGCGCGTAGACAGCAACAAGCTGAACCACTGCTGGGCAATATAGGCTTTTAGCCACTGCTCATTAGCGTGAACACTCATATCCAGCGGATTTGATGTGCCACCACACAGGAAACCACGTTGATAAAAACGAATTTGAGAGCCCGCAACTGCGGTTTCGCCGTAGTAATTAACTCGTAATTTATCTAAACGATCAGCATCCTGATCGCGAGTCACTTGTGAAGGAAAAGTCACACCTAATTGACGGAACATATAGTTAGTAGTGGCGTTGGTGCGGTCATAATCTGTCGCGGCCATCACAGCCATAGGTAATGCTTGAATAAAGTAATCGGCGGTAGTTTTTAAATTCAAACCTGTGGAAGCTGTTCCCAATAATGCACTGCTAAACTCTTCGGCTTTATCTTCACTCACACTCAGATGTAGCTGATATTTCACATTTTCCCCTGCCACATATTGCGCCAGCGTCACTACTTGCTCTAACGCCAACTCATCGACAAAAGTTGCGCTACCGAAAGAGTCTGAGACTTGCTCAGCGAGCATAAAGGCTTCAAGTGGTGTCTGGGCTAGGCTCCCTTCTAATGCCGTACCTGAGGATAATCCCATGGCATCGGCCAGTACGGAATTAGCGACCTTAATCAAAACACTTTCTTGCACACCGCCACTCAGTTCAAACTGATTTTCCTGCGCGTTAAAGAGGAGATGACTGGCAGCAAATTGTGGCTCACTTTCTGCGTTGAGCTTGGTTTGAATAAGCGACGCGATATCGCTATAAGATTTAACCGCAGATAAATCCATATCCTGATAATTTTTGCTGACGCCACCTATCGTAATAGTCAGTGAGCCATCAACAATCTGCTTTAAATCAGCCAGAGCAGCGGCTTTTACACCCAATAACATAGGCATACGCCCGTTAGGTGCATAGGCAGCAATTTGTAACTCCTTCGCTTTACTCACTGGCGCAGGGCTGACATAACTGAAATATTGGCGTGCGAATTGGGCTTCAGGCGAATTCACACCCAAAAACTCCTCAATCTGACCGCTGGCAAACTCCAGCACTTTGCCTGTTGGGATCTTAGGATTAGTTGAAAATAAACGAGCAGTTAATTTACGCATCGGCACAGCAGACGCACCGATCACAGCACTCGCGATATCTACGTATCGAGTTTGTTTAATTGGCATAATATCAAAACCTTATATAGGATTATTTATATACGGAAAATAGCGGGATACAGGGCAGCTACGACCCCTGTATCGGGGTGAAGAGTACGTTTAAATGTCACATTAAAATCGAATGATGGATTTTGTTCATAGTTTCCCTGATCATTAATAAAATACGGAATACGAATAGCACTTGCGCGCTGTATCCCGATCCCTTGCTTGCGTAAAGCTTCAACAAAAGGCAGTGAGTTAATTATCATGCGAACGACGGCGATGACGTCAGTGGCAGTTAACCCCGCAATTGTTGTTACAAATGCTTGTAACTGATAAGTTTTCTCTGCTTGTTGGCTCTCTTGGTGGTTAGCATTTTGGCCTTGTATATCGTAGTCACGCCCTTGCCACCCCTGCCCCGTTTCAGCAATAGGAAAGAAAATCAGCATATTATCTTCTCGTCCCTGCTTACTCGATTGAAAGCCAGCCTTCACCCCAATATCAATGCGCGCCTCATGCAGTTGTGCAACTAGCTGTTTGCGTATCACAATATCGATTTCGTTATCCGTCATTTTCCCCTACCTCAATACAAAGTACGGATTTCCAGCCATCTTGTTGATACCAATCGGCATCTCCGACCACTTCATAGCGTTTATCCAAAAAGACGAGATAGTCAGGTGCAGTGCCACCTTGTACCTTTTTGATATCGAAGGAGGTATAAAAGCGGCGATAGATTTTATGGCTAGCGAATCCCATCTCTTGCAGCTCTTGCGAATCAACCGCTTGCCAGCTACCGAATATTTGTTCGGCTGGATAATATTGATTCTGGTAATGCCCACGTTCATCAAGTGAACGCTGTTCAAATCGATACCATAAAAGGCTTTGTTGTGGGATAACAGCCGCTGCTATACGCTGTAAGTGACTAAACATTATCTAGTTTCTCCTGTTGTGCATCCTGATATTGAGCAAGACCACAACGACTGATTAATGTAAGAAATTGCTGACCATAAAGGGTTATTTTAAACCAGTGAGACCAATCAGAACTTATTGGCGGTGGTGCAAATGAAACGCTGATTTTGTCGATAGTTGCGTTGGTGATCACACCAATGGGCGATAGGCCTTCGGCGATCATCTGACGCAATGCCAACATATGAGCCGTAACCAACATCCATAGCTCGTCACGACAAATATTGTCATCGGTAGAAAAATAATTTATCGCTGAGCGAGCAACAATAAGAACATCATCATCAGCTAGGCTATTAAACTGCAAATAGAGTGCGCGGAATGATTGCAATGGAAACAGGTTTATATCCATGAATAACTATCCTTATTAACTATCTATTTCGGCTGATTGAACATCGGGTGATAAATTCAAAAAATAGCGCCCAATTAAAAATAAAAAACCCTCAAATGAGGGCTGTAATAAAAAATGATAATATTAAATTTCAATGGCTAACTTTTTAGTCCGCTCGCTGGATAAGATTTACGCGATAATTGAAAATGAGGGCCATCTCTAAATGTTTTCCAATTTCCTCCCCACTCAAGATCAATATCCAGTTCTGTTGCGGCTCGAAGCATAGCATCAGCCACTTTTTTAAATTTAGTCCAATCGTTCCAAGGTATTTCACGATTAATTAAAGGAGCACAATCAACTGCATGCCCCGTTAAATGGCGACTATCCATAGTCTGACTTTTCCCGCTGGCCACCAATTGACGTTGGCGAGCTTCATTACGTCGCCCCTCAATAACCATAAAATCAATTGTTGTAATATCTATAGCCCGACGAGCCACCCTGATAAGATCAGGATGGACACCACGTAAATTTTCTTCACTGCGCTTGCTAAAATTGAATTGGCTCATTATCTATTTACTCCAAATTTATTCCTCACAAACCCCAGTATTGAATCAAAACTGCTACTGAGTTTTTTAGTACCAAAAAAACCAATCATGGCACCGCAAAATTCAGCCAGTGATGACCAGGATTTAGGAAATTCCGTATACAAAAGCAACCACTCAAGCGCTCGGATAGCACCAACACTGATAAGACCGCACATCACTGCCTCACTAAAGGATTGCAGCCCGCTATTTCCTTCACGTTTTTCACGAATAAAGCCGATCAGTGCCGCCAATGTGATACCGCTTAGAAAGGGAATGTTAATTTGTATCCAACGCCAGAGTTGCGCCCAGAAATCGATATTTTTTTCAGGCATAGGAATATTCACCCTTATTACTGGATTCTGGTTTATTAATTAATATAAGTCTGTGCGTGTTTTTATTATGCATTAAATGACTTTATCGTTAATTATATAAAGTCATTTTTACCATTCTTAATTTCATTAAAATCAAATAACAAAAAACACCTAAGGTTCAGGATTTCTTGCTTTGTACAGTTGTTTTTATAGAAATTCATTATTAACAGATTAACACAGGTTTTGCGACCGCAATAATTTATATTATATAATTATTTTTCTTCGCTGCTCCTCTATTTTTCGTATCGCCCCTTTATCTAAATTACATTGATTAATCGATTTCATTGCATCAATTAATAATAGTGTCGTATCTCTCCAAGTTAATTCTTCAGGAATAATAGGTAATTCACAATCATTTAATAGATGTACGGGGATCGGAATAGAAGGAGTTAGAATGTATTGATTTTTCATACTCCCGCAACCGCTTAATAGAGTCAGCAGGCTGAAGAGTATTAGCGCATGCATCTTTGACATAAATAACCTTCACTTTATCCTGTGTTTCTTTCGCATTAGCGGCCATTTCCTCTCGCTGTACAAGATTAAGTTGAGATATCTCATTAGAAATTACCAAGATTCTGAAAGTGTTAGATAATACTAACTTCTGTATTGATAACTGATCACTAACTGTTCTATATTGACTTGCTAATTTATTGAAGTCATAAATTACCCAGCCAAGCCAAAAAGCTAATATCATACAAATGCTGGTTAATATTTTTATCACCGTCATTGGACGACCTTAGATAGATTTATCTGTTAATTGAGATATCAGTTAAATTTAAACTTCAGCCCAAAGAAACTTACCGAAGCGATGGCTGATTAGCTTCGGTGTGAGATATCAGATGAAATATAAATTTGAACAAATAGATATTACTAGTCTTAATCCCGAAGAGATGGCTTGTGCTGTTCCAGTATTATTTACGCTGCTAGCTAAAATGGTGACTCAGGATGACGCACAAAAGCTCGATCAATTATATCGTTTAATAGATAGCGCATTAGAGTGCAATAAAGAAACAAGCTGCCACGACCAGATAGCTTTAGTCGGTAAAGTGGCTAAGTTCTCCTTAAGCGGAGAATAGCAGTGCAATTAAAGTAAAAAGGCTCCGATAATTCGGGGCCTTTTGTCGTATGTAGAAATTCATTGTTAACAGACTAACACAGGTTTTGCGGCCGCGATAATGTTTGTGTTTCTCTATTTAAATAGCCATATATTAAATCTATATCTAATTGAATATTCAGTGCTTCCAAACAGCCAAATACAAAGCTTTCACCTATTTGCATCTGTTTGCGAATTTCATCTTCACGCACTTTATATTTACGCCCTATCGCTCGTTTAGGCATTCCTTTAATATAGTAATCTTCAATATAACTACGGGCTCGCGCCATGCCAGCAATATTAAGTTTAGCGACACATAAATCAATAACCAAGCCATCTTCATCACTACACAAAAGCTTCTTGCGACTCGTCGTTGCAACTAAGCCTTTGAATCCAGCTGCTATCGACGACCAACCCAATTCGGAACAATGATCACCGGCAGACCAACCACCCCAGTGTAAAAGTATTTGTTGTATGTCTCTGCTCATCATTTTTATCTCAGCCCTTTCTCAATTCACATTTGAATTAAATAGTAATTCAACAATGGATTTGATGCTAGTATAATATATTCAATATTGAATAGACTCTTTGAGGACAAGGATATGGGCCAGAATATTGATAAACTCGTTAGCAATATAAACGAGTTAATGAAACAAAAAGGCGTAGCTAACGTTACGGAGTTGGCCAAAAACACCAAAATACCTCAGCCCACCATGCATAGGCTAGTATCGGGAGAAATTAAAGATCCTAAGTATACTTTGCTAAAAAATATTGCTGATTTCTTTAAAATATCTGTTGAGGAATTAGTCGAAAAAAATAATCCACGGGCGCTAGAGACATCTAATGGCAATAAAAATATCGATGCAGTCCAATATAAACATATTCCTGTCGTTGGTGGGGCTCAGCTTGGTACAGGGGGATACTGGACAGAGCGCCAATATCCGGTGGGTTTTGGCGATGGTTACGTAAGCTGGCCTTCTACTGACCCAGATGCTTTTGCTATAAAATGCGCTGGCGACTCAATGAAACCCAGAATTAAAGACGGTGAATATGTGATTGTCGAACCTAATCATCAATATTTTCCTGGTGATGAAGTTCTGGTTATTTCTAAACAAGAAGAAGTAATGGTCAAAATTTTTCTGTACGAACGTGGTAATGAGATCATGATCATGTCAGTCAATGAAGAGCACCCTCCTATCCGATTCAATATTAATGAAATTGAACATATTTACTATGTTGCAGGTATAGCAAAACCCTCTTTATACAATTGCCTATAAGACTTCAAAATTAAAATTAGCGCATTTTAGCCATAATCAATGTAAAATAAATTCATAATTGAATTGACGTCAATTATTCATTAATGTATAAATTCAGTTATGAATTAAAAAATAACTCAAATTAGTGAATTTATCTCTGAGGTGCCAATATGAGTCTCGAATTAGCGATTAAAGAAAATACTGAAGTCATACGCCAATTAATCACCATTATACAGTTAGCTGAAGTATCTAAACCTAATGAAAAATCAGTCATTAATGTAAATCCTATTACGGCAACTGCGACTCTAAGTGCCAGTAAAATCAATATTCAGCCTATAATGAACCCTTTGAATAAAATCGATATTGAGACACTTAATCTTGAGCAAATTACTATGCTCGCTGTATTATTTAATGGTGATTGTGAGGAATTAACTAGGCAGCAACTAGAAAAAATAAACCAATCCATAGAATCAACAGGAAAAAAGCGAAATAGACAAGCTGATGCCCTCTATATGACATTAGCCAATTTAGATCTCATCATTAATCTTTCAAATACCGCAATTCATTATTTATGTTTGGAATTACTGGCTAACTGGAATAGTTTCCCTAGTATTACCGAACGACGTAAATTTGCTGAATCATTATTAAATGGAGGCAAAAAGTCCTCTGAAATTAAAACAGAAGTGGAATCAGTTAATCCTAATGATTTATTAAATCAAGCTGAAATTATTATGTTACAACTAGCCAAAGGCGGTTATCGAAATGAAGCTGTTGCTATTCTGTCACGATTTGGAGCAAAAAAATTGAGCCAAATTCCTAAGGAACAGCTCACTGGAGTCATTGAATTAGCCGAGAAAATATTAATAGGTGAGTAATACTATTATCAGTAGGGTTAGAAAAGTTTCCAATGAGTATTTTTTAAATTACTTATATTTATTATTTCGTGAAAAAAATATAACTACAGCTAGATTTTTATTATTAACTTAATTCAGGATGACACTTATGATAGTCAAAAATAACGATAGCCCACTCTATTTTCGCGCAGCTCACGATGCGATTCGTCTTGAGCACTCTAATAAATATTTTGAAGCCTCGAAAGCATGGTCACAAGCTAATCGACTAGCTCATAATTATCATAATCAATTATGGAGTGAATATCGTGCTAATTTTTGTTTTATGCAAATCCAACGCGAAAAATATAAAATTGAGTATTATGAAGAAAGCACCTAAAAATGGGATAAAATACTTTTCACACCCATTTTTATTTAAATCTCTTATTTTATATTTTAGTATTAAATATATAGCTAACTTAGCATCTATAAAGAGACCTTTTATATACTAAGGTCTCTTTGTTCTAATTATCAAGAGTAAAATAGAAAAAACAATACAGCCATAAAAATACAACCAACTAAAAATCCGATAAAAGAGTATTTTATTTTTGTTTTTATTTTTTTCTTTTGCTCTTTAATTTCTCTTTCTGTTAATACATGTTGTTCCCACCCAATATGTTTAACAGCACTTTCTTTCAGAATAGCAATAAACATGCCTTTTGAGAGATATCCAATTGATAATTCTTTTTCTCTTATATCAGAACTCATTTCATTATAATATGGAGCTAACAATAAATAATCTGACATCCTTCTTAACCCAGGATTAAAGCTAAAACCACCCCATATATTATCAGTACAACATAAGCGAGAGCAGCTTATACCTTCAAATATATAATTGTCACCTAAATAATGATCTGGATAATTTATTTTAATATCATTATCAAAGTCTCGTAAACTCACTAAAACTATATTTTTATTATTCTCTAACACAGATATTGATTCTTCAATAAATCCAGTTCTATAAAACAACCAATCATCTTCACAATGAAAAATATATTCTGAATCTACATGCTTATATGCCAAATCAATTGATTTAATCTGTCCTAATCGAGGATTATTAATAATGATAAATGTATATTCTTTCCAATGCTCTGGTAAATGATTTTTAATGTTATCGTTTCCAGAATCCTCTGTTATTATCACTTTTTTTATAGGGTATGAGTTAAATTTATCCAATGATTCAAGTGTTTTTTTCAGTAAATCAAAGCGACCGCAACTCGTAAGCACAATTGTTACATTACTTTCTTCATCAAAAACCATAATCAATCCCATCAAAAATTAGTAAAATATAACATACAAAAAATATTATGTCGTAGCCCTGCTAAATATGCTACTAAATTATATTATAGTAATATATATCATATACATACATGACTACTTATAGATAAAATACTATTCTAATCATTTTTTTAATAGATTGATACACAATTGTTTAATGAATAAAGCATTAGTCTGATCGACGGCTTTAAATTTTCGTACAAATAAAACAATTTTTTAACATCTCTAAAAAATATTAAGATCTGCGAAGACTTCGCTAAAAATAGAGTTCTTTAGGTATTTAAATCGATCTTATTTATCTAAATGCTTTAGAATAGTATTAAGCTCACTTTATGCTGATTTATTGCTGACAACGAGTATAATAACCAGACAAACGTAACGAATAGGTGCAAGGTATAAGTTACTGATATTCAACCCGATAAATGATAAGTTATTGAGATGGCACTATTAATTACGAAGAAATGTATAAATTGCGATATGTGTGAACCCGAATGCCCGAATAATGCAATCGCAATGGGCGATGAAATTTATGAAATTGATACCACCCTTTGCACTGAGTGTGTCGGTCATTATGACAAACCAACTTGTCAGTCCGTTTGCCCTATTGCAAATACCATAATCACTGATCCTGATAATATCGAAAATCAGGAACAATTATGGGATAAATTTGTTGAAATCCATCATGCGGATAAAATTTAGTAGGGTGACTTTCGGTTATCTTATTTCTCAGCGATAACCGTCGCGCAAGCATAGTGACGTTCATCAGCAATAGACACATGTATATAATTGATACCCAAAGAGTGGGCTAATTTTGCCGCCTCTCCCGTAAGCGTCAATACCGGTTTGCCGAGTTGATCATTTGAGACTTCAAATTGATTAAATGCTAGACCATTGCGGATACCTGTACCTAAAGCTTTTGCCGCCGCTTCTTTTACCGCAAAACGTTTAGCCAGATAACGTTCTGGCTGACTATGCTGGCTATACTGTGCATACTCGCTATCAGTTAATATACGTTTTGCTAAGCGATCAGCTGAGCGCGCTATCACGCGCTCTATTCTTGCAATTTCAACAATATCCGTACCTAGACCAATAATTGCCATTACTGACGCGCTTCCAATAATAAAGCTTTCATATCTGCGACAGCTTTATCTAATCCACTAAATAGAGCCCTACCAATAATCGCATGGCCAATATTAAGTTCATAAATTTCAGGTAGTGCTGCGATCGCTTGCACATTGTGATAAGTCAGCCCATGGCCAGCATTAACACTTAAACCTTTCAGTGCCGCATAAGCCACACCATCTCTGATACGACGGAATTCAACTTCTTGTTCTTCCGCAGTTTTAGCGTCTGCATAGGCACCAGTATGGATTTCAATAAAGGGGGCTCCCACCTCTTGAGCTGCGTCAATTTGTATGTGATCAGCATCGATAAATAACGAAACTTTAATACCTGCATCATTAAGACGTTTAACAGCTTGAGCAATTTTCTGTTTTTGACCTGCCACATCCAGGCCACCTTCAGTAGTCACTTCTTCGCGCTTTTCTGGTACTAGACAACAGAAAGCAGGTTTGATACGGCAAGCAATTTCGATCATTTCATCGGTTACTGCCATTTCTAAATTCATCCGCGTCTGAATGGTGCTATTCAGCAACTCCACATCCCTATCGGTGATATGACGGCGATCTTCACGTAAATGAACTGTAATACCATCAGCCCCCGCCTGCTCGACAACAAAAGCGGCTTGTACTGGATCTGGGTATTGTGTACCTCGAGCATTTCTGACCGTTGCGATATGATCTATATTTACGCCTAACAATAGCTTAGCCATTTCCACTCCTGCAATCATCATTCAATAGGTGACATATTATGTAGTTCCATCCTACTGCAATTTTATCTATTAGTGCAAAAAATATCGCTCAATTAATCATAAAAAATAATTTTTCTCATTCTAAAAGTTCATAAAAGCTAAATATTCTGGAAGCGTTTCACAAAAATATAATCGATTAGAATAAAAAGGTCGTTTATTTTTCATAATCACTTATGATGAAAAAACAGTCAGAGACAAAATCAAACAGATAAAAAAAGATATTAACAATGAATATGTAAGAACAGAAAAATAAATATCTAATAATATAGATAACGATGAATAATGATTTTTATATATTATTAATATTCAACTTAGATTTAAATAATTTTATCGCAATTATTCGGAGTATCTATATTTGTAGATGGACGGGTAAATTGACGGAATAGTTCGCGGCTTTTTAACGGCTTGCCACCTAAATAAGGTTTTAAGGCAATGCGAGTAAATTTTTTGGCGGCTTTTAAGGTGTCAAGATCAGGAAACTCTCTATGGGCTAACGCTTTTAACTCTTTGCCTGTAAAACTAAAATGATCGATAACTAAACTACCAATAAAGCCTTTTTCTTCACGGTAGCGATAGGTCATAGAATCAGACACTGGCTGGCCACTACCGGCACAGTGAAGAAAATCGACACCATAACCAATATGCGATAAAAGAGAGAGTTCGAAACGGCGTAAGGCTTGCTCTGGAGTATATTCGCTGGCAGCTAGAGTCTGAAGACACTCTAAATAATCGAAAAAAAGAACCGAGTAATTGGTTCCATGCTCTAAAATGCGAGAAAGTAGCTCATTAACATAGAGGCCACTATATAGCACAGTTCCTGATAGTGGGAGGGCTAAAGAGACGGGATCTGCATTGATCAATGTTTTGACTTCACCTCGCCCTGTCCAGCGGATCAGCAGTGGTGTAAAGGGCTGTAAACAGCCCCTTATCGGCGAGCGATTACGGCGTGCACCTTTAGCCAAAATACGAACACGTCCTTCCCCTTCAGTGAAAAAGTCAATTAATAGACTGGTTTCACTATAAGGTCTAGCATGAAGTACAAAAGCACGTTGCCAGCCGTTCACTTGATCACCGACTATTTTAAATCGTCAGTATAGCCTAGACTGCGTAGTGCACGTTCATCATCAGCCCAGCCTGCTTTGACTTTGACCCAAAGCACTAAATGGACTTTAGTATCAAACATTTTTTCCATATCAATACGCGCTTCGGTACCAATTACTTTGATTTTACTGCCTTGATTGCCGATGACCATTTTTTTCTGGCCTTCGCGCTCGACTAAAATCAAACCATTGATATGGAAACTGCCATTCTCTTTCACTAAAAACTGCTCGATTTCAACAGTGACAGAGTAAGGTAATTCATCACCGAGAAAACGCATCAATTTCTCACGAATAATTTCTGATGCCATAAAACGCTGAGAGCGATCAGTAATATATTCTTCAGGAAAGTGATACTCAGCTTCAGGCATATGCTTGCGCACAATACCAGCGATTGTATCGACGCCAATGCCCTTCTCTGCACTGATAGGCACTACATCTAAAAAGTTCATTTGCTGACTAACGAAACCAATATGAGGTAACAATTTAGTTTTATCGGTAACATTGTCAATCTTATTAATCGCAAGAATTACTGGGCAACGCAGACTTTTTAACTTATTAACTACCATTTCATCGTCTGCGGTCCAGTTTGTTCCTTCTACCACGAAAATAACCAGTTCAACATCACCGATTGAGCTACTTGCTGCACGGTTCATTAAACGGTTAATTGCGCGTTTTTCTTCGATATGCAAACCTGGAGTATCAACATAAATTGTTTGGCATTCACCTTCAGTGTGAATCCCCATAATACGATGTCGAGTGGTTTGTGGCTTACGCGAGGTAATCGAGACTTTTTGCCCCAAAAGCTGGTTAAGCAGTGTTGATTTACCTACATTCGGTCGGCCGACTATTGCGACGAAACCGCAATAGGTTGTTTTTTCGGTCATTCAAGCTCCAAAATTTTTAATGCTTGTTCTGCAGCAGCTTGTTCTGCCTTACGACGACTTGAACCAACACCATTAACGGGTTGTTCAACACCACTTATTTGACAGTGGATGGTAAATTCCTGATCGTGGGCTTCGCCTCGAACCTGAACGACCAAATATGTCGGAAGCGGCAAATGGCGCCCCTGCAGATATTCTTGTAAACGTGTTTTTGGATCTTTTTGCTTATCACCGGGACTGATTTCATCCAGTCTTGATTGATACCAGCTTAAAATAATGCGTTCAATAGTCTGAATATCGCTATCTAAAAAGATCCCACCAATTAATGCTTCAACCGTGTCGGCCAGAATGGATTCACGACGAAATCCACCACTTTTCAGTTCGCCTGGTCCTAAACGTAAGCATTCACCCAGTTCGAATTCACGGGCAATTTCTGCCAACGTATTTCCTCTTACTAGGGTTGCTCGCATACGACTCATATCACCTTCATCAACTTTAGGAAAACGATGATAAAGGTCATTGGCAATAACAAAACTTAGAATTGAATCACCTAAAAATTCTAAACGTTCATTATGCTTACTACTGGCGCTACGATGTGTTAGCGCCTGTATTAATAATTCATGTAGCCGAAACTGGTAGCCCAGTTTTCGCTGTAACTTGTCAATTAAAATAGGGTTCATGTGCGACCAACTGATTTTGTTAATTGATAAAAAAGCACACGCAACAGACCTGTAAAATCGGAGACTTTACAAAACTGTTGCGTTTGCACTGGCGCTCTTTGAATTTTTTTAAATTCAATAAAACAACCGAATATAAAATTTTCGAAACGGTGATAAATAAACTTATTAATCCGGCAGTATCTTGATTCAATCTAAAAAATGTTATTAAAGAGGCCAATCATATTGATTTATTCATTGTACACTGTGGAACTGATTTATGCTTCGATAAATGTGGGTTTTATCACTAAAACCCACATTATTGATTTTATTCGCTAATAGGTCCGATACGGCTAAAACGAATGCCTGTTGGCCACTCATTCTCTTGTTTATCTAGACTTAACCAAATAAATACCGCGCGTCCAACTAAGTTTTCTTCAGGAACAAAGCCCCACATACGACTATCTGAACTATTGTCTCGATTATCACCCATCATAAAATAGTGCTTAGGGGGAACAATCCACTCATTTTGAGGCATATTTGGCTGTTTAAATCTCGCCTGAGTCATTGCCTCTTTGATCACTAAAATCTGATGAGATACATCACCCAATTTCTCTGATCGTCCATATTGACGTAATGCGTAGCTAGGTACAGGTTCACTTACTGGGATCTGGAAGTTCCCTTTTTGGCTTTCGACAATGGATTCAACATTAAAAGACATTACCCATTCACTTGGTTCGAGTGGTCCATAAACAACAGCTAATTTATCTGTGCACTCATTATTTGGGCAATTAGGATAAATAGTTAACTCTTTTGTTGTGGGATTATAGACCAGCTTATCGCCGGGTAAGCCAATAACACGTTTCACAAAATCAACCGTTGGTTCGACAGGATATTTAAATACAGCAATATCACCGCGTTTTGGTTGGCCCGTTTTAATCAATGTCGTTTGCGTTACAGGATCTTTTAGACCATAAGCAAATTTTTCCACTAGCATAAAATCACCAACCAATAAGGTTGGCATCATGGAACCTGAAGGTATCTGAAAAGGCTCATAAATAAATGAACGCACTATCAAAACAATGGCTAAAACAGGAAAGATTGATGTACTCGTTTCCATCCAACCCGGTTTATTAACTGTTCTTTCTAGCTCTTCCTGACTGATACTTCCTTTGGTCATTTCTTGGAGCTTTGCCAGTTTGCGCTTTCTAGCTGGCGCATACTTAAAGCGATCTAGACACCAAATAATTCCCGTGATCACTGTTGCTAATGTCAGGATCAGCGCAAAGGTGTTAGCCATTGAGATTCCTTTTCTATTTTAGTTGTCTTTACCGACATGTAATATCGCTAAAAATGCCTCTTGAGGCAGTTCAACGTTACCAACCTGCTTCATACGTTTCTTACCATCTTTCTGTTTCTGCAACAGTTTTTTCTTACGGCTAATATCACCACCGTAACACTTGGCAAGTACGTTTTTACGCAGTTGTTTCACCGTAGAACGCGCAATAATATGGTTACCAATTGCAGCCTGAATGGCGATATCAAACTGCTGACGCGGGATCAACTCTTTCATTTTCTCAACCAACTCGCGCCCACGATACTGTGAGTTTGTTTGGTGGGTGATCAGAGCCAGCGCATCGACACGTTCAGTATTAATAAGAACATCAACTCTTACCATGTTAGATGCTTGGAAACGTTTAAAGCTGTAATCCAATGAAGCATAACCGCGTGACGTTGATTTCAGACGATCGAAGAAATCAAGCACAACCTCAGCCATTGGGATCTCATAAGTCAACGAGACCTGATTACCGTGATAAACCATATTGGTTTGCATACCACGTTTCTCGATACACAGGGTGATCACATTGCCTAAGTACTCTTTAGGCATCAGCATATGACACTCTGCAATAGGCTCACGCAACTCAGCGATATTATTCAATGGAGGTAGTTTAGATGGGCTATCTACTTGAATAACTTCACCATTGGTCATTTCAACTTCATAGACAACGGTAGGTGCTGTGGTAATAAGATCAAGATCGTATTCGCGTTCAAGACGCTCTTGAATGATTTCCATATGCAGTAAGCCAAGAAAACCACAACGGAAGCCAAAGCCAAGCGCGGTCGATGTCTCTGGTTCATAGAATAGAGAAGCGTCATTTAGGCTCAGTTTACCCAGTGCATCGCGGAAAGCTTCATAGTCATCTGAGCTAACAGGGAATAGTCCAGCATAAACCTGCGGCTTCACTTTTTGAAAGCCGGGTAAAGCTTTATCTGCTGGCATTCTTGCGCCAGTCAGGGTATCCCCAACAGGTGCGCCAGTGATATCTTTGATTGCACAGACTAACCAGCCTACTTCACCACAATTTAGTATATCGCGATCAATACGTTTTGGAGTAAATATCCCCAAGCGATCAGCGTTATAAACTTGGCCCGTACTCATGACCTTAATTTTTTCGCCTTTGCGCAAAGTACCGTTTTTAACACGGATCAAAGAGACAACACCCAGATAATTATCAAACCATGAATCGATAATTAAAGCTTGGAGTGGCGCATCGCCATCACCAGTAGGATGTGGAATATCTCTTACTAAGCGTTCGATAACTTCCTGAACGCCAACACCGGTTTTAGCTGAACAGCGCACAGCATCATGGGCATCGAGGCCAATGATGTCTTCAATTTCATCCGCAACACGTTCAGGATCAGCTGCGGGCAAATCAATTTTGTTCAATACAGGGACGACTTCTAGGTCCATATTGATTGCGGTATAGCAGTTCGCAAGAGTTTGTGCTTCCACTCCTTGCCCAGCATCAACAACCAGTAATGCGCCTTCACAAGCAGCAAGTGAACGTGAGACTTCATATGAAAAGTCAACGTGTCCCGGTGTATCAATAAAGTTAAGCTGATAAGTCTCGCCATCAGCTGCTTTATACTCAAGAGTCACACTTTGAGCTTTAATCGTGATACCGCGTTCACGTTCTAAATCCATAGAATCAAGAACTTGAGCTTCCATTTCACGATCTGCTAATCCACCACAAATCTGAATAATACGATCTGACAAAGTTGATTTGCCGTGATCTATATGTGCAATAACTGAAAAGTTTCTTATATTATTGATTTTCAAGGTAATATCTTCTTTTAAATTGCCTTACAAAATCAGCTTCAGGCGAGTTTTTTGCCACGAAGCTAAAACGCTATGTATGTTACAAGTTTAGTCGTTGGCAACATTTTACATAGAAGAGATAGTTAACACAAAGATTCAATGTAAAAGTGAAGTAAATCCTTTGCATCACTGATTAATTATTTTGCTTTTACTCATATGTATCGAGGATTTTATCTACCTGTTTATCGGTATATTTATCACCAAAACAGTATCTAACCAATAGAAAAAAGATCTCATAATAAGATCTTATATTGAACTCAATTTTTATTTTGTACTAAATTTCAATTGGTTGGAGTTTAAAGCAAGACGCTAAATCAAATAATGAGTAGCCTGAATAAAAAATGAATATGGTCAGAAAATCTATTTTATTGATAATTAGTCAATAAAAAATCATCATTGGCTAATTAAGTTCACTTTTATCACTCAACTTGATGAAAACGACAAAATATTCAATTTTCTAGCTGTATCAATGTGGTATCAGGTGGTAGGCCAATTTGCAGAACAACAGGTTGGAATGCAGAATCCCCTCCCCAGTACTGAGCTATTTTTTTAGCAAATAAAAAGCCCGCTATGCCACCAAGCACGCCAGTTGCAAAAACCCAGAGTTGATCTAATCCATAAAATTGAGAAATAGCTGCCAGTAAAAACAGACCGATCAAGGGAGATAAATAAACCAACATTGCCGAACGCAGTAGGCTACCTTCAGGAATACCAACCTCAACTTTTTGACCGACTTCAAGCGGCTGCGTTATCTCCAACTCTAATTGATGCTCGACATCAGGACCTATTTTATTCAGCACATAGGAGCCACAAGCAGCGCGCGCACTGCAACTGCCGCATCCAGCTGAGGCACCATAGCGCAGTAAAGCACGGCCTTGATGCCAATGGATAACCGTTGCCCACTCTTTGACCATCTATTTGCCCCCAAAATAAATACTTGATGCAATTTGCTTAGCTGTGACTAATGGCAGCTCGCCAATAATAGTCACCTCATATTGACCTTGAGTTACCGTATAAATAGTGCGACGACCTTGACGAATCGGCTGTTCAATAAGTTTACCCTTCCCTGCTTTAGTTATATTAACCGAAAAGCTAAATAAACCATCACTAAACATCGCCGTTTCTAATTCATCATTTGCCTGAATCGGGCGTCGAGCGCGAGATGTCTCTTCAAATCCTGGTGGAACCGAACCCACTTGCCATGAAAACGTCGGTTTGTTGATTTTAGGAGCAATCAACAGAGGCGGTAAATTAATTTTGCTCAAATTAATAAGCGACTCATTTACCGCTTTACTATCAAATACCGTTGATATCACTCTAAATTGCTCAAGTGTTTCATTATTATTATCAAGCAAGTCAATCCGAAGCGGTAGTTGTGTCTCTTCATCAATCAGTAAAACATAATTAAATCTTGAACTGTCTTTTGATATAACTCGTATCACTAAACAAGGACGATCACCAAGATGAGTACGCCCCGCATCAATAAAATTATAGTACTGAGCTAATTGAGTATAGTCGGCAAAAATGGCTGAGGGCAAATTATCAACAATATGTTGGCCATTGAGGCTAAAAGCATCAAATCCCGGCTCAAAATAACTGATCAAATTCCCCTGCTGTACTATCTCTCTACGGGATGAGTCCATCTGGATCATTTGAGCGATAGATTTATTATTGACAATACTCTGACGATAGCGTGCCGGCACAATATTTTGTGGGCTGATGGTGATAAAGGAGATTTCATATGAGAGATTTTTAGCAGCTCTTCCCATCTCATTTAAAACGGTTTCAGGACTCGATTGAGCCGCTGAAACCGTTTGAGATGCAAGGCTGCCCACCAAAAATATGGTGGATAACCAATATTTCATTATTACTACTTAGCCCCAGCATTTGAGATAGGTGGAGTCTCTTTGGTATTGCTGTTCTGTAGAGTTGAACGCCGTTCTATTTCATATTGTTGCAGCATTGAGTTAATGCGCTGGTTACGTTCCGCAGCTTGATTTTGCTGTTCGTTACCAAAAAGCTGGTCATTCGAAATATTTAAACTAACCGGTGAACCAGCACCAACAGGAACAGTGTTGAAAACAGAGTATTCAGATTGAGCGTCGACTGGTTGCCCATCTTTATTATATTGCTGAACGCCGACAATCACCGCTAATGATACACATGCTGCCATCCCAACTTGAGTTAACTGGCTGGCCCATGGGCGAACTTTTTGCCAAATGGCAGTGACGCCCCAACTTTCAGGTGTTGGCTGAGATTCGAGAACGGCTTGCGGGTGCATCTGTACAGGTTCGTTTTCTAGCGCCAACGCGACTTGGCTTGCAATATCAAAATGAACAACATCACCGGTATCACCACGTAATGTATCACGGATGAGATGATAGCTCTCCCAGCGTTGTTTTAACGCTGAATCTTGCAAGATAGTGCTGATAAGTTCTGGCTCCAGAATTTCACCATCCATCAATGAGGAAAGTTTCTCTCTTTGCATGCCCAAATACCCTTTAGTTATTTTCACCACAGTTATCGATTATGTTAGTGCTGTTGGATCAGTGGTTGAACTTTATTATCGATAGCTTCTCGAGCTCTAAAGATACGCGATCGAACTGTGCCTACTGGACAATCCATAATCTCCGCTATCTCTTCGTAGCTTAGTCCATCTAGTTCCCTAAGAGTGATTGCCATACGCAAATCCTCAGGAAGAGACTCTATGGTTCGAAAAACCACTTGCTTCAGTTCTTCTGACAACATTAAATTCTCAGGGTTCGAAATTTCTTTTAGCGCATTGCTGGCTTCAAAATTTTCTACATCACTTGCATCAAGATCCGATGCTGGCGGTCTACGCCCCTGAGCCACTAAATAATTCTTCGCTGTATTTACGGCGATGCGGTACAACCACGTATAAAACGCACTGTCGCCGCGAAATGAGCCGATTGCACGATAAGCTTTAATAAAGGCTTCTTGTGCGACATCAGGTACATCAGCTTGCGGTACGTAACGTGATACAAGGCTCGCAACTTTATGTTGGTATCTAACTACCAACAAATTAAATGCATTTCGTTCGCCTTTTTGTACCTTATCAACCAACATTTGGTCCGTCTGTTGCTCGCTCATTTCAGGGTAACTCTCCTGAACTTAGGCTCCACCACATTGTTACTCTTTGTATTGGCCATGTTATCCATTTTCCTAAAACAAGCATGACTTTTGAGTTGTGAAAATCACTGAAGTTCAATTTAATTAAAAAAAATAAAAAAAATACGATTTTTGATGTTGCAAGAATGCATCGCAAATAGCCTTGGTTCCTCTGATAGGCTAACATGAAACTTCTCAGTTATACTAAAAAAAGCAAATACCTATGACGACTATTACACAGCATTACACAGACATACTCATTATTGGTAGTGGTGTAGCGGGCCTTTCTGTTGCCCTGCGTCTTGCGCCCTTCCACCAAGTAACAATACTCAGTAAAAGTACACTTAGCGAAGGTGCATCATACTATGCTCAAGGAGGAATTGCTGCTGTTTTTGATGATACGGATAGCATTGAATCTCATGTTGAAGATACCTTGGTGGCTGGCGCCGGGATTTGTGAAAAACAGACCGTTGAATTTATCGCATCAAATGCACGTCACTGTGTTCAGTGGTTGATTGATCAAGGGGTTTTATTCGATACTGAGACCACGGATTGCGGCAAAGTCCAATACCATCTGACCCGCGAAGGAGGTCATAGCCACAGACGTATCCTGCATCATGCGGATGCGACGGGAAAAGAGGTCGAAACCACGCTCGTCGCCCTCGCAATGGCTCATCCCAATATTACCATCAAAGAGCGCTATAATGCCGTTGATCTGATTCGTTCCGATAAAGTAGGTTTAGCCGGAACTAAGCGCGTTGTTGGCGCTTATGTATGGGATCGCAGTCAAGAGCGAGTAGAAACATTCCGCGCTAAAACAGTAGTGCTCGCGACGGGCGGTGCCGCTAAAGTTTATCAATACACCACAAATCCTGATATCTCATCCGGTGATGGTATCGCTATGGCATGGCGCTTAGGTTGTCGAGTCGCCAATTTAGAATTTAATCAGTTCCATCCCACTTGTCTCTACCACCCGCAAGCCAGAAACTTTCTGCTAACCGAGGCACTACGCGGTGAAGGTGCTTATTTACGCCGTCCTGATGGTAGTCGTTTTATGCCCGATTATGATGAACGCGCTGAGTTAGCGCCAAGAGATATTGTTGCCAGAGCTATCGATCACGAGATGAAACGCTTGGGTGCTGACAGCATGTATCTGGATATCAGCCATAAACCTACTGAATTTATTCAGAGCCATTTTCCAACAATCTATCAAAAACTACTCACGCTAGGCTTAGATTTAACTCAAGAGATGATCCCCATCGTCCCAGCGGCGCACTACACTTGTGGTGGAGTTATGGTCGATCAACGTGGGCAGACTGATATCCCACAACTTTACGCTATCGGTGAAGCCAGTTATACCGGTCTACATGGCGCTAATCGCATGGCATCCAATTCACTGCTTGAATGTTTAGTCTATGGCTGGTCAGCGGCTGAAGATATTCATCAGATTATTGATAATATTGACGAGATCCCTCTTTTGCCAGAGTGGGATGATAGCCGAGTGCATAATTCCGACGAGCAGGTGGTCATACAACATAACTGGCATGAACTAAGACTGTTTATGTGGGATTATATGGGAATAGTAAGGACCACTAAGCGGCTCGAGCGCGCCCTACGCCGCATTCACCTTCTGCAACAAGAGATCCTCGATTATTATGCCAATTTCCGTATTTCGAATAATTTATTAGAATTAAGAAATCTCGTTCAAGTCGCAGAATTGATGGTGCGCTGTGCACTAGAGCGCAATGAGAGCCGTGGATTGCACTATAATCTTGATTTTCCGCATCTGGCTGAAAATTCAGGTCCAACCATCTTAGCCCCTTGAGAGTGATTAAAATATCAGCCTGCTAGGGATCACAGGAGGCTGATATTTATTTAATTTATGTCCACTATTCTGAGCAACTGTCTTATCAATAGCGTAGATAAAAATCACGTATCCACCCCTCAAAAGCAGAAGTATAGGTTTTACCATCTGCCTCTTTCAACACCAAGGCATCAATATGACTGAAACAAGCTTGACGGCTGAGCGCCAATAAAACACGGTGATCAGCAGTAGTCGCTTTATCGCGAACATTTACGCGACTATGTAAATACCAACCGGCTTCAACCGCTTGTTTCTCCACATTTTCTGCAACCTCATAAGGGAGAACCAAACAAAATACCCCCTCTGGTGTTAATCGCTTTTGTGCGCAATCCAGTAAACTCTGGTGCGTTAATGTTCCTGTATATCTGGCCTGATCTCTCAGACTATCACGACAAGCTACTGCCGGTTCAAAATAGGGCGGATTGCTGACGATTAAATCATATTGATGAGCTGCGCGTTCAACAAAATGGTGAATATCTTCCTGATAAACCTGAAGTCTATTCGACCAAGGAGATTCGGCGCAATTTTCCCTTGCTTGAGCCGCAGCATCGGTATCTAACTCAATCGCATCAATATGCAATGTTGGATTTCGCTGCGCCAACATCAAAGCAATTAACCCACTGCCACAGCCAATATCAAGTGCTCTCTGTTTTTTCTCTACTGGCGCCCATGCCCCCAGTAATACGGCGTCGGTTCCCACCTTCATTGCACAGCGGTCGTGTGCGACAAAAAACTGTTTAAAGGTAAAACCACCCTTTCGGTATTGAGCTTTAGACTGATTCATCTTCTTTGCCTTTCTCTTTTTGCTTATTTTGAGTGGATTAAGTGTGTCCCGCAACGCATAAATGAGAAATCACTTCATATTTTTATTATATTATTCTCACTGCGTGAGAATTTAGTTTGAGTATAAAAAATATTATTGCTAGTTTCGACCAAAAGGAAAAAATAATGAATAGCCTTAACCGAGCCTTGAGCATTTTATCTTATATCGCTAATTGTGATTCATCTGTCTCTCCACAGCTGATATCCAGTAGCTTAAACATTCCCATTTCAACTGTTTATCGTTTACTCGCAATTCTTATAGATTGGGAATTTATTACTTTCGCTAAACAGTATGGAACTTACACCATAGGCGCACAAAGTATCAAAACGCATGATAAATACTATCGCCACAGTTTATTGATGAAGTCCTCACGACAAGAGATTGAAAGTTTAGCAAAAAAGACTCAAGAAACGGTTGCTATCATTACCTCTAATCTGCGTGAAACTATCTGTGTCGATATGATTGAAAGTGAACAGGCTCTGCGATGTTCATTTGTGATTGGCCAAGGAAATACCCTAGTTCGCGGAGCCAGCGCAAAAACATTATTGGCATTTAGGGATGCCCATTATCAAGCGCTAGTATTTGAGACCCATGCAGATCAATTACAGAATAACCAATTTAAAACGGAACTAGAAATCGAGTTGCAACATATTCAACACCAGGGATATGGCATCTCAACCAGTGAGATTGATACAGGCGTATTGGGTATTTCGGCACCCATTTTTAAAGGACAAGAGATCCTTGCCGTCGTCTCGCTAATGGCGCCGGAATTTAGAGTGGCACACCGTTTGGATGAACTGATTAAAGAGACCCAACAAACGGCAAGCAATATTACTAAACTGATTAACTGGGAGTGATGATGATAAAAAATTACCTGTGGCAGGGCCGGCAAGATGGCGAAGGGATTGAGCATCAACGCATTCATCAAGTTATGGATAAATCTGTTGCAGCTGAATATGCGCTGATTGGTTTTGCTTCCGATGAGGGGGTAAAACGAAATAAAGGACGAATCGGCGCCAAAGCAGGCCCTGATGCTATTCGTGCACAACTTGCGGGGCTACCACTCCATCAGCCGCTATCTATCTGCGATATAGGCACTGTCTATTGTGATGATGGCCAATTAGAGTTGGCACAGCGTGAACTATCCGATCAATTAATCCGCCTATTAGAAAATAACAGCACGCCAATTGTCCTTGGTGGCGGTCATGAAGTGGCATTTGCTAGCTTTAATGGTCTGTTTGATTATCTACAAAAAAATGAATCAGGTAAAACCATTGGCATTATCAATTTTGACGCTCACTTTGATTTACGCCATAACGAACAAGCCACCTCTGGAACACCATTTTTACAGGCGGCGACACTTTGCCAGCAATATCAACAACCCTTTAGCTACCTTTGTTTAGGTATAGCCGATCATGCCAATACGCGAGTGCTATTTGAAACGGCAGATCAATTAGCGTGCCAATATATTCGAGATAAAGATCTGTCGATTGCCAAAATAGATCAGGCCATAGTGCAAATTGAACAATTTATTGCTCAAGTCGATTATCTCTATATCACCATTGATTTAGATGTCTTCTCGATGGCGCTTGCGCCTGGAGTTAGTGCCCCTGCAGTTCGTGGTATCAGCACTGAAATATTTGTTCTCTTATTTAATACCATTAAAGCCAGCGGGAAAATCCGCTTATTAGATATTGCCGAATGTAATCCGCAATATGATATCGACCAACATACTGCCAAGCTTGCCGCTTATTTGATCTACCAATTCTTATTCTAATAAAAAATATATGACTCACTTGCTAAATTAATTACATACAGGAAAGCTTATGACACTACAAATAGACACTATTTCAACTCTGTTGATCACCGTACTCTGCTTACTTATGGGAATACATCTAAAAAAGCGTGTTGAGTGGCTTCAGCGTTTTTGTATTCCATCGCCCGTTATTGGTGGTTTTTTGGTTAGTCTGATTATTTGGTTTTTAAAATCCTTCGAATTGGCTGAAATTACCTTCGATACCAGCATACAAAATTTCTTAATGGTGGCCTTCTTTACCACTATCGGTATTGATGGCAGCTTCCGTATTTTAAAAACCGGTGGCCGATTACTCTTCACTTATCTATTTATTTGCTGGTTTATCGTGCTATTCCAAGATACTTTCGGCGCCGCTCTTGCTCACCTTCTGGGTATTAGCCCTGTGATAGGTATTATGGCGGGTGGCGTATCATTAACTGGCGGCCATGGTGGCGCAGCTGCATTTGGTCAAATGGCAGAAGGCTTGGGTGTTCAATCCGCTACTGTTGCCGCAATTGCAGCCGCCACTTTTGGTTTGATTACTGGCAGCTTACTAGGTGGACCTATTGCCAGCTATTTAATCAAAAAACATAAGGTGAAAATTGACGCCGAAGAGACAGTCGTCAGTCCTAAAATAACTGAGACTATCGCAGGTAAAATTGAATCTATTGACGCCCATGCATTTTTGAAAATGTTAGCTTTAATCCTAGGGGTTATGGTTATCGGCCAAATAGCCTCGGCGCAATTTACCGCAGCGACTGGATTTTCGCTGCCTAGTTATGTGGGCGCCATGATTATTGCTATTATTGTGCGTAATTTAAATGACCAAATTAATATATTTCGTATTCACCAAAAATCGGTCGATCTGATATCTGAAGTCTCATTGGGTCTATTTTTAACCATGGCAATGATGTCATTAAAAATCTGGCAATTAAGCGAGGTCGCGCTGCCACTATTTATTATTTTAATCATCCAAGTCATTGCGTTAGTGTTGATGGTGATCTTCGTTGTATTCCGCTTACTGGGTAAAAACTATGATGCAGCGGTGATGTGCTCTGGCCTAATGGGGCACGGATTAGGCGCAACACCTAATGCGATGGCCAATATGTCATCTGTCTGTGAGCGCTATAAATTAGTTTCAGTCAAAGCCTTTATGATAGTGCCCTTAAGTGGTGCCGTTTTGATTGATTTAGTGGGTATCCCTTATCACACATGGTTAATTAATTTATTAAGCTAATTTTCACCTCTCTATTTCATCCGATAAAGAGTATCTCAAAGACGTCTTAACTTAGCTTAAGGCGTTTTTTTATTCTGTATAACAGCTTCAATAATGATCCCCTCCGACAGACAAAACAGGTACAATACAGGTTACGGTAGATATTTTCAGGTGAACTATTTAAATAACCTGTTTATAATCAGCGCCCCAAATAGAGGTATATAATGACTGCAACAACTTTTACTGAACTTGAACTTGATGAAAGCCTAATTGATGCGCTGACAAGTAAAGGCTATCAACGCCCTACTGCTATTCAGGCCGTGGCAATTCCTGCCGCGATGGATGGCCGTGATGTTCTAGGTTCTGCTCCAACGGGTACCGGAAAAACGGCGGCTTTTTTACTGCCTGTAATCCAACATTTACTCGATTTCCCACGTAAGAAATCCGGGCCACCGCGTGTATTAATCGTCACGCCAACCCGAGAACTTGCTATGCAAGTTGCTGAACAAGCAAGAGAGTTTGCCGCTAACACCCATCTTGATATCGCCACAATTACAGGTGGTGTCGCTTATATGAATCACGCTGAAGTCTTTAGCGAGAATCAAGATATTGTTGTCGCCACAACTGGCCGCTTACTGCAATATATTAAAGAAGAGAACTTTGACTGTCGTGCCGTTGAAGTGCTGATCCTCGATGAAGCAGACCGCATGTTAGACATGGGTTTTGCTAATGATATTGAAACTATTGCTGGTGAAACGCGCTGGCGCAAACAGACCATGTTGTTTTCTGCCACCTTAGAAGGCAATGCGGTACGTGATTTTGCCGAACGTATTTTAAATAATCCGATTGAAATCGACTCAGATCCTTCTCGTCGTGAACGTAAAAAGATCCAACAGTTCTACTATCGTGCCGATCATTTAGAACATAAAGCCGCTTTATTATGTCATCTGTTAAAACAAGAAGATGTCACTAAATCAATCGTCTTTGTGCGTAAACGTGAGCGTGTTCGTGAAGTAGTGCAATGGCTAAGAACAGCAGGTATCGAGCCCGGTTATCTTGAAGGTGAGATGGCGCAAACCAAGCGTACTGATGCGATTAAGCGTCTCGATAGTGGACAAGTTAAAGTATTAGTGGCTACCGATGTCGCCTCTCGTGGGCTAGATATCGAGAATATTAGTCATATATTTAACTTTGATTTACCTTATACCGCCGATGTTTACTTACACCGTATTGGCCGTACAGCACGCGCTGGGCGCAAAGGTATCGCTATCTCGCTGATTGAAGCTCATGATCAGCCGCTATTTGGCAAAATTACTCGCTATATAGAAGATTCAATTAAAGTGCGTGTTGTTGATGAGCTGCGTCCATCGACGAGAGCGCCATCAGAAAAAATGATGAGCAAGCCTAAGCCATCGAAAAAAGTACTTGAGAAACGCAAAGAGAAGAAAAAGCTCGAAGCTGAGAAAAATAAAGCTAAAGTCAAAGTACGTGATCGCGTTAGTAAAAATATCGGTAAACGTCGGGTACCTAAAGCGCCAGATGTTGTAGCAACCAATGAATCTACTGCAGATAAAGCGGAATAATTCCTTTACACAATAATCATTCTAACTGCCGAGTGCCAGTCAATTTTCTGACTGGCATTTTTATTGGCTGCTATTTTTGCCGAGCCATTGAATATCACTTTTTTAGATCATTATTTTACGACACAGCATTCAAGACCTTAAATAAGATTGCGACTCATTTTCCCCACATAAATCAAACCCTTCGACGTTAAATCCACCCAGTCATTAACATTATAAGAAAAACAACCTAGACGTTGCTTGCCAACAGTCGCACACTATATCTATTATTTATCAGAGCATTCGGATAAATAGATAGTCAGATCTCACCACAATTAAGGGATCACTATCGATAAAATAAGTTCAGGCTATATCGGAAAAAGACCACAGTGCTTACTGCACCAATAACCTTATTGACGGAAAATAAATATGTTTATGGCGAAAAAGATCGGCATATTTGTGCTTGTTTTGATCCTACTAGCTGCCGGTGTTGGCTATTATCATTGGCAATCGCAGCAATCCTCCGAACCCTTACTTTACGGTAATGTGGATATTCGCACCGTAAACCTTGGTTTTCGTGTCAGTGGTAAATTAAAAACTCTCTATGTAGATGAAGGCGCAACTATAAGCCGCACTCAACTCTTAGGGCAGTTAGATCAAGCGCCTTATTTAAATGCATTATCAAAAGCCGAAGGTATTCGTGATAGTGCACAAGCGGCTGTGTTATTACTCAAAACAGGCTATTTACCCGAAGAGATTTCACAAGCAAAAGCCGAAGTTAGCCAAAAAATAGCTGCCGCCCAATTTGCTCAACAGTTTTATCAGCGTCAACGTGGACTCATCGTCAATAAATCGATCTCCGCCAATGAACTGGAAAATGCACGTAATCTCTACAATCAGGCCGAAGCTACGCTGAAAGCCGCACAAGATAAATTAGTCCAATTAGAAAACGGTTACCGCAAAGAGCAAATTAGTGAAGCAGAAGGTCAGTTAAAACAAGCTGAAGCCGTTGTTGCTCAGGCCAAATTAGATTTACAAGATACTCAGCTGCTTGCCCCTTCAGATGGAGTGATCCTCACGCGGGCGATCGAACCCGGTACTATATTATCAGCGGGTAGCACCGTCTTTAGCTTATCCTTGGTTAATCCGGTTTGGGTCAGAGCTTATATTAGCGAAAGTGAACTAGGCCAAGCTCAGCCAGGTCGGGCTGTTTTACTGGAAACTGATAGTCGCCCGGGCAAACCCTATCATGGCCATATTGGTTTTGTTTCACCTACCGCTGAGTTCACGCCAAAATCCGTTGAAACCCCCGCGTTACGAACTGATTTAGTCTATCGTTTACGTATTGTTGTTACTGATGCAGACCCTTTATTACGACAAGGAATGCCAGTGACCATCCGGTTTAGCAACGATCCAGCAGCAGCCGATGATAAATCGCGCTAAGGGCGGCTAATGGAACCGACCACAATAAGCCTAGATTGCGTTGAAAAGCGCTTTAACGGACTAGAGAGCGCTGCGGTTGATCGTCTCACCACTCTGATAACCAGTGGAGGCGTGACCGGACTCGCAGGCCCTGATGGCGCGGGTAAGACCACATTAATCCGTATGCTGGCAGGATTATTAAAACCCGATAGTGGGCAGATCCTTGTTGCAGGCTATGATCCGATAAATGATAGTATCGCCTTGCGTGCTCATTTGGGTTATATGCCTCAAAAATTTGGTCTCTATGAAGATCTTACCGTGATGGAAAATCTCGTCTTGTATGCGGAACTTCGTGGCCTCGATATTGCTGAACGTCAAGCCACTTTTGATCGTTTATTAGCCTTCACTGATCTACAGGCTTTCACTCGCCGTCTGGCGGGTAAGCTTTCGGGCGGTATGAAACAGAAATTGGGTCTTGCTTGCACCTTATTGGGTCAACCTAAGGTGTTATTACTTGATGAACCTGGTGTTGGTGTCGATCCTATTGCTCGTCGCGAACTATGGCAAATGGTGCACCAGCTGGCGGACGAGGGCATGTTGATCCTGTGGAGCACCTCTTATCTTGATGAGGCGGAACAGTGTCGTGATATTTTACTGCTCGACAAGGGAAAGTTGTTGTACGAGGGTGATCCAAAACAGTTAACCAAAACTATGGTTGGCCGCTCTTTCTTGCTAGCTGCTGATGCCACAACTCGGCGACGTGTTTTACAAGATGCATTAGTGTTACCTGAAGTAACAGATGGTGTGATCCAAGGTCGCTATGTGCGATTGATCGTCAAAGCTAATACGGACTCCCACGCCCTTCTCACTCAACTTAACTGCCCTGATGCCGAATGGCTAGCAGCAGAGCCTCGTTTTGAAGATGCCTTTATCGATCTACTTGGTGGCGGCCCTTCTCAGCGCTCTGAGTTAGCGAAAATTATGCCAGAAATTCCGCCATCACCGGATGAAACTGTAATTGAAGCAGTCGATCTAACCAAAAAATTTGGCGATTTTGCTGCCACTGATCAGGTTAATTTTCAAGTTAAGCGCGGTGAGATTTTTGGTTTACTCGGCCCCAATGGTGCGGGGAAATCCACCACCTTTAAAATGATGTGTGGTTTGATGATCCCCAGCAGCGGTCGAGCGCTCGTACTTGGGCTGGATCTCAAAACTAGCTCAGCGAAAGCCCGCTGCCGTTTGGGCTATATGGCGCAAAAATTCTCTCTTTACGGCAATCTGACTGTAGAACAAAACTTGAGTTTTTTTTCCGGTGCCTACGGATTAAGAGGCAAAAAGAGACAGATGAAAATTCAGGATATGGTAGAGACCTTTAATTTTACCCCTATCTTAAAACAGACCACTGAGCAGCTGCCTTTAGGTTTTAAACAGCGATTAGCCCTAGCTTGCGCACTGATGCATGAGCCCGATATTCTCTTTCTTGATGAGCCCACCTCCGGCGTTGATCCGCTGACACGCAGAGAATTTTGGCTACATATTAATGGCATGGTCGATAAGGGCGTGACTGTGATGGTGACCACCCACTTTATGGATGAAGCTGAATATTGCGATCGTATTGGTCTGGTCTATCACGGAAAAATCATTGCTGCTGGCACGCCAGATCAACTTAAAGCGCAAGTTGCCACCGACGATATCCCTAATCCATCAATGGAAACGGCATTTATTGGTCTGATTGAAAATTATGATCGGGAGACAAGTGTATGAGTCACTCATCGCGTTTTTCTATTCGCCGTTTACGTGCCCTATGTATCAAAGAGAGTAAACAAATTGTTCGCGATCCAAGTAGCGCATTAATCGCCATCTTGATTCCTTTAATGCTACTGTTTATTTTTGGCTATGGCATTAATCTCGATTCATCAAAATTACGTCTTGGTATCTTGGTTAATCAACAAAGTGAACCTGCTCTCGATTTAGTGAATGCCTTTACCGGTTCTCCATTTATTGATGCGAGCCTAAGTGACAATCGCCAAGAACTGGTGGATAAATTACAGGCTGGTTATATTCGCGGTATTATTGTGATCCCTGTTGATTTTGCACAGCAGTTATCTCGAGCCGGTAATATAGCGCCAATCCAAGTGATCACCGATGGAAGCGAGCCCAACACAGCCAATTTCGTGCAAGGATATACCAGTGGAATTTGGCAAATTTGGCAGCAACAGCGGGCACAAGATCTTGGCATTACCGCGCCCCCAGCTATCGATATTCGTTTGCGTTACTGGTTTAATCCAGCGGCTATCAGCCAACATTTTATTATTCCCGGTGCAATCAGTATTATTATTACGGTTGTTGGTTCGATACTGACTTCACTGGTTATCGCACGGGAATGGGAACGCGGCACGATGGAAGCCCTGCTCTCTACGCAAGTCACTAAAACAGAACTTTTGCTCTCTAAATTACTCCCTTACCAAGTATTAGGGAGCTTTGTTATGCTGCTCTGCATGCTAGTAACTACTTATATCCTTAAGGTTCCTTATCGAGGTTCCCTCTGGCTTCTGGCTCTCGTCTCTTCGCTCTACTTGGCAACTGCGCTAGGTATGGGATTACTGATCTCCACAGTAACGCGCAACCAGTTTAATGCGGCGATGATCTCGTTAAATGCCGCCTTTCTGCCTGCCATTATGTTATCCGGTTTTGTGTTTGAGATTGATAGTATGCCTATTGCGGTGCAAGCCGTGACTTACGTGATCCCAGCGCGTTATTTCGTTAGCAGTCTGCAAACCCTCTTTTTGGCTGGTAATATTATGCCCGTGCTACTGCTCAATCTATTGCTACTGATTATCTCCGCGATTGTATTTATCGGATTAACTGCGCTTAAAACCCGTCGTCGGCTGGATTAAAGGAAAAGCACTATGTTTTATCGGATACTCACCCTGATCATTAAAGAATTACAACTTTTGCTACGCGAGCGGCAAACGCGTACCATATTGATCATTCCGGTAATCTTTCAGATGATCCTCTTTCCACTTGCCGCCACACTGGAAGTCACTAATGCCACTATCGCTATTTATGATGAAGATAAGGGCAGCGCATCGATAGAATTAACCCAGCAATTCGCCAAAGCGAGTGCCTTTTCACAGGTATTATTATTACAGAATCAACATCAAGTTCGCGACACTATAGATAATAAAAAGGCGCTGTTATTAGTTCACTTTCCGCAAAATTTTAGTGCTGATCTGCTTAGCCATGCTTCGCCACAATTACAGATTTTATTAGATGGTCGAAATTCCAATAGTGCCCAAATAGCTGCTAATTATGTGCAGCAAATTGTGTTGAACTACCAGCAACAAAATTTGAATACACCTATTAATAGTCAGCTAGTGGTACGTAATTGGTATAACGCCAATTTGGATTATAAATGGTTTATTGTGCCGTCATTGGTGGCATTGATTACCACTATTGGCGTGATGATTGTGACCTCGCTTTCCGTTGCTCGTGAGCGAGAGCAAGGCACATTAGATCAACTGTTAGTCTCACCCTTTACCACGGGGGAGATTTTTATCGGTAAAGCAATTCCTGCGCTGATAGTTGCCACGGCTCAAGCCAGTATAGTGCTAGTAATTGGCATTTTTGCCTACCATATTCCATTTTCCGGTTCGCTATTGCTGTTTTATTTCACCATGAATCTCTACGGCCTATCATTGGTCGGATTTGGTTTACTTATTTCAGCGCTTTCCGCTACTCAGCAACAGGCCTTTATTGGTGTCTTTGTCTTTATGATGCCCGCCGTTCTATTATCAGGCTATATTGCCCCAGTTGAAAATATGCCGCTATGGCTACAGCATCTCACTTGGGTCAATCCTATTCGTCATTTTAACGAAATTACTAAGCAAATTTATCTGAAAGATGCCGATTTTAGCGTGATTTGGCACAGTCTCTGGCCGCTACTGGTAATTGCAGTAATCACGGGTTCTGCCGCTTATCGGCTATTCCGCCGTAAAGTTGCTTAATTCATCATATTTAATACAGTGGCTCTCAAGGCTCGTCCTTCATCCGTAAGAATATTATCATTAATAATATGATATTTAAGCTGCTCATGCCCATTCATTCCCTGGTGATCTCTAATTCGCCAATCCGCGCCATTCTCTAATAATTTAATGGCAGATCTCAACGCATGGCTATTTATTGCATAAAATAAAGGCGTGTTTCCAAGACTATCAGGCTGATTGATCTCTATCTTCTTACTAAGTAGCACATCAACTTGTTCTAATTTCCCTGTCAGTGCAGCATCATGCAAAGATAAAGGTTCTATAGTGGAATAAAGCGGCATCATTGGAGTATTTTGAAGATCATACTCTTGATAATAATCCAGCTCAAAGGATTCAAATGGTTCTAAAGGCTCTGATAATATGGAGGTCATATTCCAAGGTTGATGCAGATATAACATTTCAACAATAGTGCCAATAAAATGTGCGACAAAGTGGCGAGTTATTGAGTGATAAGGCAAGTTTTTTAGAATCAGGCTATTTTGGAGTTTATAGGGTAATTCAATACGATTACCAATACTTTTAGGGATAGGTAAACTCTGCTGGAGAGCATCTAAAAAATCATATTTAACGGTGTAATATCGAATTAATCCTTTATCAACATGCTGCAATATTTCACTCTCTTTAATGCCTATTACATTTAATGTATTTGCAGCCAGTCCTGCTGGACTGAAAGTAATAGCCGGCGCACGAGCTGCCAGAGCAGCAATAGTCGCTAATCCCCCCCCTAGAGAATGACCAATACAAATAAGGTTATTTACTCCAGCTTTAGATAATAGATTTACTATGCCAACGGCCTGAAAATATTGCGGTTCATAATAGCCAAGACCCTGACGAAAATTAGCATAAAGATCGCTTAAATCATTAGAACCAGCAAAACAGAGGAAATAGAGATCTTCATAACGATAGATATTGGATTGTAATCCAGTTTTTTTATCTCTTAACATAGATTCACTAATCCCCATAGCCGCTAATTCTTGGCTATTAAGGCGCTGTATTGATGCTAATCCACCATCATTATTCCAATAAGTATCTCTCGCCAACAAAGCTAAAATATAATCTTTCTCTTGCGAATAGGGACTAATAAAATCATCGATAGATAAGTTTTTTGGCCAATCTGCCACTTGCTGAGCTAATTTATCGAAAAAATATTTAGCAGCAGAGCCTAACTTTTTTTCATATAGCGCTAATTGTTTCCAGATAATATTAGGAATGACTTGGGGTAATATAAATGACTTCGTCTGTTGATTATTGTTCATCGTTTTCTTCTTTAATTGGATGCTAGATAAGCACACATTAAAAATGAAATCAGCAGTCAGGAGATAGTTTAAAAAGAGTTAGTGAGTAATAAAAAGATCATTGAATTTATCGAGACACTATTTATATAAGCTATTTGGGTGGGATAATAAGTTATTAAATTAACAGATAAGCTCTTATTACAAGCAAAAAAAAAGCCACCTAATCGATGGCTTTTTAACAGATAAGGCGATAATTTATTATGAATTATAGGCTTTCTGTGAAAGTACGTGTAATAACATCACGTTGTTGTTCTGGCGTTAGTGAGTTAAAACGCACTGCATAGCCTGATACACGAATAGTCAGCTGAGGATATTTCTCAGGATTATTCACTGCATCTTCAAGCGTTTCACGACTTAATACGTTAACGTTAAGGTGCTGACCACCTTCCACGCGTACAGTCGGTTTAACTTCCAGAGGAACTTCGCGATATTCGAATTCGCCTAGTGTATTTTTAGCAACGATCTGACCTTCTTCAAAGCCTTCTTTTGCACATACACAACGCGCTTCGTTTGTTTCATCATCTAACAACCAAAAAGAATTCAACAATGCTGAATTTTCAGTCTTAGTGATTTGAATACCAGTAACCATGAAAACCTCCATTTTTACCAGAGATTTAGGTTAATCTCTGTGTTTAAATTATTAATTAGGTATATAGCTTAACCAATCTCTCTGCCTATTTTATAACAGTTAAAAAGGGGCTTTTCTTTGATTTTAATCAATTATTATCTGCCACACTTACGCTAACCAGTACAAGATCATGATTTAAATCAATTTTGCTCTCAGCTTAATTTCATATTTTTTTGTAAGTTTTAAAAAAAAGTTTAAATGCCGATTAAGACTAACAAAATATCCAACTTTATCTCTAAGGCAGGAAACAGTAAGCTGGGTACTGGAATATCAATAAACGGATTATAACATGTCAACAACCATCACCTGGCACGATGTTATTGGATCAGAGAAAGATCAAGACTATTTTAAAGAGACTTTAGCATACGTAGCGAATGAGCGTAAAAACGGTAAGACCATCTATCCACCGCAGGAAGATGTGTTTAGTGCGTTTCGTTATAACGAGCTTGCCGATATCAAAGTAGTGATCTTAGGGCAAGATCCCTACCATGGTCCAAATCAAGCACATGGACTCTCTTTTTCTGTCCGCCCGGGCGTTCCTGCTCCTCCTTCCTTAGTCAATATCTATAAAGAGTTAGAGAAAGATATCGAAGGATTCACTCGCCCTACACATGGTTATTTAGCCAGTTGGGCTCAACAAGGTGTTTTATTATTAAATACTGTATTGACTGTTGAAAAAGGAAAAGCACATTCACACGCGCATCTTGGCTGGGAAACTTTCACTGATCGAGTGATTGCAGCAATTAATGAACATAGAAGTGATGTGATATTTCTATTATGGGGAGCTCACGCCCAAAAAAAAGGGAAGATCATTGACACTAAAAAACACCATGTGCTGACTGCGCCTCATCCATCACCACTTTCTGCTCATCGTGGATTTTTAGGTTGTCGCCACTTTTCGCAAACTAATCAACTATTGCAACAACAGGGTTTAGCACCAATTAATTGGCTGCCAACAATTCCTGAATAAAACTAAAGAGTAATACTGGCAATATTGAACATCAATTTGCCAGTATTAAGCCTTAATTTAACGATGGTAATTATTTAAAAAAGTGATCCCCTTCAGCCACAATAGTCGCTTTCTTAGCTTCAATCACTTCTTTAATATTATCCACATGTGCCTTGATATCATTCACAATAAGATCTAACGCAGTACAAAAATCAGATATTTTATCTGCATAGTGCTCTGTTTCGCAGCAACTCATACTAAAATCAGCCAAACAACTTTTAATCTGCATCATATCGGCAGAAGATATGGCTTTTTGATCCGAGCTTAAACTACGTAACTTGCGGCTAGTTAGCGCGCTATCTCTTTGATTTAACAATCTTGCTGCTTGTTTAAATTTAAATAAATTACGTTGTAAATCCTCACCAATACCGCCAATTGACTTTGCTTGCCATTTAGCCGCTTTACGTTGCGCTTCACTATCACCTAATGCGCTCGCTACATCAGCCTTATTCTTGGTATAGTTATTTTTTTTACGCCCTTTGGCAATCGCCTGACGTTTTAAAATAACTTTTTTAACTACAGATGCCACTTTATTGGTGATTCCACCATCAGGAATTAAGTCTAACGGTAGCAAGACATGGTTATGCATATCTTTTACGACTTTAGATCTAAATTTATCTAGGCCGCTACGCTTCATTTTATATAATAAGCTATTACGGCTTTGCTCATAGAGATCATGGGTTTTATCAAAAAAATCTTGCCCACTGGTTGCCGTCGAATTTAATTCACCAAATTGTTTTTTACTCATACTCGGTGTTACCATTGCATGCATTTTAGAGCCTACAACTTTAGAGATATGCGTTGAATACATGGTTTTGACTGATTCAGCTAATTTGCTACGCTCTAATTGCATCAGTTTTTCATCTAACAACTTCATTGGTTTATCGGCTAAACCATAATCCATACTATAATCAAATGCTGTTCTAACATTTTTATAATTTGCATAATCTTTAAAGAATGTTTCACTATCCATTTTCATTTTCCTTTTTTTGTTTATAAATTCCTTTTTTTATTATTAGCCGCCGATAAGTACCGTCGGCAGCCCCATAATAATAGTGCCACCATGCCCCGTAAGATCCCCCATACGTGCAGCGGGTTTCTGATTAATCAACACCGTCATGCTGCCTTTGACTATAGTATCTGGGACTCCCACACATAAGCACATCTGCCCGACCGTCGCTGCTGGTATTGAGCCAATCAATACTGTCGAGGGCATTGGTAATATGGGCCCACCCACATGGGGAATAGGGATCGGTGCTGGTGTTTGCATCGGACATAGATGCATATCCGTCATTCTGGCAGCGGGCTGCATTGGCTACCTCTCTGATCAATTACGGCGGTTCCATTACCACCTTTAGCAATATCTAATGCAATATCAATCGCCTTGATGTAGAGACTATTATCGGCCTCAACATCAGCGAGTGCGGCTATCAAATTAACCGCGCCTGCAACAGCCTGTGCATAGAGAAAAGGCGGTGGTATAACCGCAGGCTGAGCACTATCTAGCATGCTTCCACCACTCCAGAATGCCGCTTGAGCCACCCAGCCCGCACCTGTTTCTAATCCCGACTCACTAGCTGCATTTCCCGCAAGTTGACGATATTTTTCATCCCCCTGCCGTACCCACATTTCAGCAACTTGCAGAGCCGATGTTTCTTTCTCATTCCAATCTGCAACCAAGCGCCCACAGCAGCATGCCCACCAGATCGACTCTCGTAATGGCAACGCATGAGCCAGACAAATGACTAAATCAGAATAACGCTCTAATTGTTGCAATTGACTAATAAAGGCAGAAGGCGAGCTATACTCATCTGCTATTTTCAACAATTCAGGACTCGTATTAAATGTCGTTAATACTTCTCTAATATGTTGGTAGGGTATTTTCATTAATTCCATTTTAAATCCCTAATTAATTTTGGTAATAGCGCCTTGAATTTGCACCATTGCACCAGCTTTGACTTCAGTCATTGCTGAACCATTAATAGAGACAATAGCGCCCGATATCTGTGTTTTAGCCTGAGAAGCAATCTCTGTCATAGCTGATTGAATCGCCACTTTAGCTTTACCGTTGATTTTTATTTGTGGCGATTCAATCGATATTTCTGATGGCGTAATAGTAATTTGACTGGCACCGACTTTAAGCTTAATTTCGGTTTTGCCCGTTATATTAATATCCTTAGCATCACAAAATGCCGATTTATCGACAGAAATATTGATATTATTGTTAGCCTTCATCTTGATTGATTTATGGCTATCAAATTGCATATCTTCAAGGCTCTTAGCTTGAAATACCTTGTCTGTTTCAAGATTCAATTGCTCTTTGCTATGCAAAAGTATTGTCTTATCAACCTCAGTATTCAGCAGCCCAGTGATATTAGTGTGAAAATTATTTTTAGCTAAAATCCGTAAATCTTTTTGCGCTGATATTTTGACTAATTCATTTTCTTTCTTATCTTCAAAACTGAGTTCATTACCTTCATTTTGTTTACCATTCGGCGTAGTTAAACTTTTAAAGCCACTGCAAGAGGGAGAACTAAAAGGAAGAGGATGTTTATCATTATAAAAAGAGCCAACCACAACTGGTTGATCAGGATCGCCATTAATAAATTGAACTAATACCGTATCACCGATGCGAGGTAAAAATTGTAAACCAACACCTTTACCAGCCATGGGCTGTAATACATTTAGCCAGCAAGAACTATTCTCACCTTTTTCTTTACTGTTCTGAAGATCCCAATGAAAATGAACTTTAATCCGGCCTAATTTATCACGATAGATCTCTTGATTATCAGGCCCTGTTACTTCTGCACTCTGTAACCCATGACATAAAGGCTTACTGATATAACGTAGATAATAATGATAATTTTTAGGGAAGCAGTGAATTTTATTATAATATTGCACTTGTTGATTTGATTCACTACAAGAGATCAGGTGTTGAATACTTCGAATACAATAGTCAGCATTATTTTCTTTATTAGGATGATCAATTAATGAAAATATCGCACCTGATGATAAACCGACCGCAGATGTCTCAGCACTAAACTGATAATGATTAATATTTTCGGCTTCCATATGTTGAGAAGCCTGTTTTTTCGCTTTAGATTTATTTTTACTATTCTGCGCATAAAATTCATATTTTAAATGCGTTTTACTTGAAATCAGCGGCGGTTCAATTGAAAAATAGTCTTCATTTTGATCGGAGAGATAATCATGAAAACTGACTGAAAAATCACTTAATTGATGTACACCCACCCAATTGGTTAAACGATTATTTTGCTTATTACTATTTACAACATAAGCAATTTTTTTATCACCAAATAATGGTAACTTTTTCTGTTGATCAACTAAAACAATCTTAGGTATTTTACCTGCAATATCATGATAGTAATTCCAACCTTCAGCAACGATCAAACGACGAATAAAATCACCATCACTTTCATCCATTTGACAGCAATATTCATGTTTATCACCTTTAGCCGAAAGCAATAATGAGAAATATTGTTTTAAATTACTGTCAGATATTATCTTTTCGATAATCTGCAAACTAGTTAATTGCTGAAATATTCTTCTTTTCTTACCTTTGGAAATTAGACTCAAAATATCACATGCGCTAACCTGATAAAAATATTGTTCTTTTTCCACATGATAATTGACCAGTGAAATTTTATCGATAATTCCACAAAAACCACGTTGGCCAGAGGTTGAATCAAATGAAATATTGATAACCTTACCAAGATAATCCACTGATAATTTATTCGGTGAAATAAAATCAATAGAAATTTGCATACCGCCTGACAGTGCTTCGTTACATTCCATTTCACTAGCAACATAGTTTTCATTGTTAATTGTTACAAACAATGGCCGTGTTTTATATTGAAGTTCGTCCATAAACTCAACCTCTAGATAAGCTATAATTGAATAGTGTAAACAAGACCTATTATTTAATATTAAATAAACAATCTATGTTTTTGTTAAAAAATAAAATGCGTTAACTCAGCTAACCAATTTTTTATTTTATTTATTTTATCTATTTCTATTTTATTGCATTGTTTAACATCAAGCCTACTAAGCCAACGTCCTAAGGAAAACCAATCATCTTTTTCCTGAACTAATCCTATTCCTGCCTGTTGATTAAAAGAAGCATAATAGTGAGTATATTGCCAGTTTTCCAATGAATTTCGAGAAAACCCAATGGGCAATGCAGCTGAAAAATCAATCAAGATAAATTTCCTTAGCTCTTTATTATAAAGAAAATTCGAAGGCTTAATATCTCCATGTACCCAACCCGATTGATGACAATGCTTAATAATATTAATTATCGGCAGTAGACTAAAAATAAAAAAGTCTAACTCCCGAACAGTTAATGCAGTAAAAGGCAGCATATGGCGGTAATAACGCACATTAATCATTTTATGACTATCATTACAACTAATCACTTGCTGTATCCGTTTATCAGCACATGCATATAAAGCCATTACTTCTCTTTTATAAAGACCTTCATCTGAAAAAATACGATAAATAGATTCACTATTTTTATCCAATATTACATAAGGCGATTTCTCAATTGTTCTCTTGGGCATTAGTTAATATCGTCACTGGCAAAGAAAGTCGTTCAAAAAACTGACGTGATAAGATCATTGATTGTTGATTAACTTGATATTCAAAAGAGAACTGATATTTCCCATTATTAAAATCGATACGTGGAACATAGGATTGGTTCATATCCATGCTTTGAGAAAATAACAGTCTAAATAATCCCCATTGCCCCGCATAGCTTTTAGAATATAATTGGGTGCTATCTTTATAAAAATCAAAATAGAGTTCACCGTCCATGCCAATTTCCGGCCAATCTATTTTGGCCCATAAACGAGGTCCATGGCGGTATCTAAAGCGTAACTGATTATCATGGAGCTGAACTTCGGTTAATGTAGGACTAAGGGAAATAGGCTTGATTGAAATTTCCATTTGGGCCGCTGGTTCATTTTCGTTTACAAAAAATAACTGTTGGATTTCTTTAGCATTATTAAGTTGAGTAATAAAATAAGATGATAATCCGAGAGATTGATTATCTATAGATTTAAGTGTGATCCTACGCTTATCTGAATTGATAAAGGGCTCTAACTGCTTAAGAAACTCATTTAATATTCCTTGTGCCTGAAAAAAATCGTTCAGTGCAGAGAGTGATACATCATGAGGAGAGTCCGAAAAAGGAAAACGACCAATAATTTTGCTCTGATAATTTGAATAGACATTTTCTTTCCATTGATTATCTAGATAGAGAGCACTCTCATTTAAAATAAATTGCCAATTTCGCTCAATTAATTCATCAACCCATTTTTGGATCGGTGCTGGATAGTTCTTAGCCACTCCTTGCAAGGTATTTAACAGATCATCACTTTGATTAATGTGTCCCTGAGCAATCTTATAAAAAAACTCACTCTGCTTAGTTTGATTAGCATCGGTACGCCAAATAGCGGCCAGTTTATCGAGCTGAGTCACTAACTCAGTAATAGGCAAGTCTCCCGATGTATTTGGCTTAACCAAATTATGATAAACATTGAAAATTTTATTAATGCGATATCCAGACTGTAATTCAATCGATTTATTACCCAACGCTTTTTCAATACGATCAGCTTTTTTTAATACTTTATTGGCTTTATTTAAACCTAATTGTGAGGTTACAGATTTACTATCTGCAAGATCGGGTAATTGTTCATTCGCTAGTCTTGTATTTGTGGTAATAAGCTGCATCAGATCGACGATAAGATTATTATCCGTCCTGGAGATTAGCTTCATTGCATCTATTAATTGCCTTTTAGTCGTAATTGGTCTTATTGTTATTGAATTAATGAGATCAGACCAAGTTTGAATATACTCTGTAATGTATAAATTATTAATACGTTTACTCATTTGAGCCAATTCTAATAGATTAACGCTTGTTTTTTGGCCCTGCATTTTTTTAATATTTATCATTTCATCTTTAATTAGTGCTGAATTAGATGAAAAATCAACTTGTTGATAGCCTTCTTTAGTAAAAATAAAGGGAATCTCAAGTGACTGATTACCCAATTTATCGATAATAAAAACACGTTCAATATCTGAGCTAAAAAGTTGAGCTAAGCTAACTTTGTTGCGAAACTTTGAGTACTCTTTTATCTTTTGATAAATAATTTTTTCGACCGGAGTATTTGCAATAATAGTTTCAGCGCGTTTGATCAATTCAGCATTAGCATCTATTTTATGATCATCAATAGCAGCGACTGGCAGCTGTTGAATAAGCTGAATAAGCTCAGGTAAGTTATCAAGATTGATTTGTTCTGCATTATCGCTGATATAATTAGACATACTTTCTGAGTTAAATATATCACTATGATAGAGCATCTTATAATGATAAACGGCTTGATAAAGATCAGATTCATTTTTCATTGCAGCATCAACGATTAATTGTTTTAATATCTCTTCAACTAGTGGAAAAAGTTCACTTTGTGTAATACTAATATAAAAATCAGTTAAAGATTGGTTAATATTACCTTGTCTAAAACTGATGTATTGATACCAAGATAATGGTCGTTTACTTTCATCAATTAACGCTTCAATCGAGTAAATCAGTCTGATTTTATCTTCAATCGGTAATTTTCTATTATATTCTCGACTAAAGGATTCTAAGTTATTACTGACCTTAGTTATCCATTGATTATTAAGTGCCCAATTATTATTTAGTTGATAAATAAACAATAGACCCAAGAGTAGTAAAGAGGTCGTTTTTAGCAAGTTAATAATATAGTATTTATTATTATGATAGCGATTAACATTAGTTATTAATTTACTTGTCAATATTAGCGAATTGAAGATTCCATCCATAAAAAATGAATGTTCTAAATAGATCTCTTCATTATTATGGTATGTCACTCCTTTAAGTTCATTATTCAAGGTATCTGATAAGAGATCAAACTTAGGATTGTTTATTTTTTGGCTATAGAAAGCAATATTGCAAAGGTATAAACTGACATTTTGTTGTTTATCACCTTGTAAAGTTTGAAAGTAGCCACCTAATAATAATAATAACATTTGGAATTGATATGGAAAAGAAACAACATCAACCGTTTTACTTCCTAAATCTAATTGATGATATTGTTCACTAAGGAGATTTAATAGTATTTCATTGATATTTTTATCATAATCATCGGCAAAGAATCCACTATCAATTTCGTTCAACGTCCAAGATAACAGGTTATACTTTACTTTATTATCCATCGAGATCATATAAGCGTAAAAATCTTTCAGCGTATCTAAATGAGAATGTAGTAATGTCACTGGTAACTTTAATCCAGTAATGAAATTAATTTTATTGACTATATTAAATCGATTCTCTGCTAATAAAATCCTTTCATTTTCATTTAACTCAAGTAAATATTGGCATGATGAGATAAAAATAATTCCCTCTAATGCTCTCCTTGCTCTATACTTCATTAATAGGCTAGCTATTTCACTAAAAAAGCAGACCTTTTTATTCGCCTCTTCGATTTTAAAGATTACCGAAGAAGCACTTGACCATATAGATATATTTCCATTGCAGATTGAATCAATCAACTTAAATTTATTATTTTTTAGATAAGTAGTTTTACCACTTTTACTTTCTCCAGTTAGTAGATAACAAGATTTATCATATCTAGATTTATTATTAATAAAATTTGAATTATATAATTTACCAATGGATTTTTTTATTTCCTTTCTTATATTAGATTCCAGATCTATTTTTCTTTTGATAAATCCATGACTATATAAATAATAAATAAAATAAGAAAGTAGTGATAAATTTAAAAATGAAAAAATAGCATTAATTATAATAGATATGCTATTTTCATTAAAAACAAACCAGGTAGTTATATTAATTGCAAATGAAAAAATAATTAGCAATGATAAAAGTATCGTTTTTTTCATGATATAACCTCGTTTTATCAGCCATTATTGATTATATGTGATTTATTATTAGATATTGATTTAATCACATCATAACTTAAATAGTTATAGCTATATTCAGATACCCCCCAAATTACTATAATAGTAATAAATAAAAGTGAACATATTTTACTATAATTAAATATCTCTTTAACTATCGATTTTTTATTTTTTACGATAGGATTACCAGATTTATTTTTAATTTCAACAACAGGCCGATCATTTAACTTAAGGTATATTGAGTGATGAATATTATTCAATCTATCTTTATCATACAAATATTTACCTTTAAACCCTAAAGAGATAAGATAATATTGTAATTCTAGGAAATCTTTTAATAGATCTGTTTTACGATAAGCATGCTCTAAAAAATTAAAAAAATATTCGCCACCTTTTCTATTATTGAAAAGAAGACTCAGTAAGGAGTAATTTTCCCAACCAGAATTTTTCCCCCATGGTGTATTGAGGATAAACTCATCAAAATAAGCACAAAAAATAAATGCGGTTTTTTCTACTGTACTATTATGGTAATAAGATTTTTTTCCCAGCTCAATAAACCGATTTATTTTTTTTACTATATCGCCTCTAAATTGACTAACATCTTTAGGCACATTTCGCTTGGCTAAATAGAGTAGTGTAATGATCAAAGGGGTTGCCATGGCGATCAATTTATTTCTGATAGGTAATGCTTTATAGTGTTTTTCTTTCGCTACAGAATGAACCAATGGAAAATAACTTTCATTAACCTGCTGAGGTTCTGAATAGCGCTCTACTCGTACTGTTTTTATATCATCAAATAAGTAGGTCATTTCCATTTCACCTAATAGCAAATAACTTAATTGAAATATCTTCTATTTGCCCATCTATATGTATTGCAATTAATTCATTTCTTTTTTCCCACATTTTCCAAAGTTCTGATTTTTTATTAATTTCAAAATAATAACAATACTGACCTTGGGTTATTTCCGGTGGTGGGTAATCGATAGAAATAAGATCAATACCAGATAAACCATTATTGACTCTATCGGCAATATCACTATTGCCCGCAATTTTCAACATGGCGGGTATTCTCTCTTTAATGGCCATTTGTCCATTTTTAGATTTCACTTCTAAGATAAATCGGCAGATACTAGCTTTCACTTTATCTAGGATGTTAGCTCTTAGCAATCTACGTGATGAATATAAGTGATAATCTAAAGCTATTTCCGTCACAGCTGTTTTTTTATTATCATGAAGATAATTTTTTATATCATCTATCACTTTATTTAATAGCGAATTTCTTTGTTGAGGATCCCATGTAGGATAGGGTTTAGCTACTAGATACTCACATGATAATAATGAATTTGCCATTTTCACTAAAGTTATATAAATTTCCTTTAATCGAATATCAGATAAATCATGCCATTGATTAAGCACGGTTAACCAATGATTTAATATATAAAGAGATAAAATATCTTTCTGTTTATTAGCAGTAGTTCCTTTATAATCATCATTATTAATTCTATTACTTATTTTACTTGCATTAAAGCTAACTAGTGTATTAATTGTTGAAATGCATTGTAACAAATAACGACTTATTCCCCCATTAAAACAAAGAGGAATAAAATCATTGTCCAAGCTTACAGATAAATTATTATCAACATTTTCCACTTTTAAAATTGGTAATTGTGTATAGTCGCTAAAATCATCGCCTTCTTTTTTTAGCCATATATTTAGCTTGGCAAACTCCATATTGCGAGTTTCCCTCTCCAACTTGCTATTATCCGCAATTTCCATTTCCGTAATACTGTATCTGTATTCCATCGAATCTGATATTTGTTGTTTTCGGATATCCGCCAGTGGTATGGCCAAATAAAGTAAACGACCACTATCAAGATGGGTTAAGTCAATAGATAAAGAATGATTTAATTCAAAAGGTGTACCATCAGGAAAAATTCCTTTTGCTTTGATTACCTTTATTTTACCTATATGACAAAGAGACTCATCGATGATAAGCTCAGTAATACCATAGGCATTGGGTATATTTTGATTAATAATCTCACGACAATAGGATTCTAAATAATATGTATTTTGTTGAAAGTGCTGTGGATTAAGAAACATTCCTTCATGCCAAACCACTGATAATAGACTATCCATAAATCCACCACTATTGCTCTATTGTCATAATCAGTCCATCTAAATGAAGATCAATTTTGGCTCCTTTAGATGAATACAAAGCGATAATTCCTTTATTTACTGCATTTCTATAATTGGAGAATTCGACAATAATACCTATGTATTGGCTTCCCTCCATTAAAGGAATTGTAATCTCTCTTTCGTTACTCGGATAGAGACTGGTAATTATACGTTTAGAGAGTAAATCGTTTTTTAATACATCCTCATCATTGTGATAAAGTTGTAAAAAGCTGCTTTCGTTAAAAATCGTTTTATCTTTTAATTGATATATTCTCAAAACTACAGGAGATGCGATATTATTCGTATTAGGATTAATATTATCTTCTGTTTTTATATTAACGAAAAGTATGCCACCAGCTTTAAAGAAATCGATTAAACTACAACCTGATAACGAAAATAATAAGAGTAAAATAAGACTAATAGCATTTATTTTTCTTTTCATTTTGTGTTTTTTCTATAATTTTAGTAAATAAATCACTATGAAAATAAGATTTAAATTTATTATCCCAATTTTGATTTTCCACCTGCATATAATAATAATTTTTATATGATGTCCAAAAATCAGGTGTATTATTGAAAAACCCCGGTTTTAATAAAGAAAAATAAGTTTTTTCAATCAGATCAGGTGATAATTCTAATAGTAACTTACCAATCGCGCTCTCAACAGCATCATTAATCATTTTAATAAAATCGGTAATGGTAATGTTTTTTTCATTAAATAATAGAGCCAGTGGATCTAGATTTATTTTGTTATTTTTTTCTATTGGCTCAGATAAAACATTCATCTCTGGGGTGAAGATATCAAAATTTGGCTTATCTTCAATGATATCTTTATTAGCCAGCATATTAATGTCAAAATGGTCACTTGAGTGTACAATTTTTTCATCTGGATAAGTCTTTGGTTCATTATTGTTAACTTCAATATTTAAATTATCGTCAAAAGGATCATCGTCAAATAATGTTTTTCCAAAGCTCAATTCTTTTCTATCCAAAATGAAATTATTGTCATCATCTGTATTAATTTCATTAAAATTTTCAGCAGGCGAGTTGATGGTCTCTTTTTTAAAGTCAAAACAAGAGATCAGCAGTTGATAATCCGCGATTCGTACCGTATCTCCATCATTTAATGTAATGGAATTATCTTTACCTAAAGGTGAATCTGCATTATTTATAAAGACACCATTAACGCTGTTATCTGTAATTTGATAACCTCTTGCTGTTTTTTTAATCGTTGCATGTATGCCTGATATTGTTCGATGATTATCATTTAATTGTAATGTGACTCCGATTGAACGACCAATTACACCGCCCTCCTCAGGAAAGTTATATTGCCATTGTTGTATTGACTCTCCTTCCGGATGGCTGATAATTCGAATAATCAATCCCATTAGTTAATCCTTGTTTTTATATTTATCATATTTGTTGGTCATACTTTTTATCATCATTGTTATCGCTAAGTGATTAGAGAGTCATTGAATAAAATCACTTGGCTCATATTATTTCGGCAGATATCGATAAAAGTTTATTATTATGATACTAAAATACAATAATCAGGCTAATTTTAACATTTGAGAAGTTATTCTAATTTATTTTTTATAGTAATATTTCAACCTTCATATTTTTGGCTACTCCTAAGAAAGCACTTATACCCAATTGCATATTTTCATTAGATCTATTTTTCACACTATCCTCTGCAATAATACAAGAGGGTACTCGTAGTTTAATGTTAAATTTTGCTTCCATTTTATAATAAAAATGGCAAGCCTCACGCATTAGATTAATACGTTCACTATCTTCTCGCCAATCATGATATGCAGCTAGGCTAGTTACATCAATTAGAATATCAATTCGATCTCCGTATAGACTACATTTATTACCTAGTAAGGTATTAACACCCAATATGTTGTTATTTTCACTTAGTTTAGTGACATCCTGACTTTCTAAAGATTGTTGTTTTGGCTCTGCATATTGTAAATTAATAGGTGTATTAAAATAATGCTCTAGCCACATTTTTAAATTAGTTAATCTTTTATTTGATGGAGAAAAAAAGCTAATCCCACGGTAATATAAACTTTGATACTGTTTTTTATCTGTAGTTTTTCGACAAAGACTATTCAATAACAAGCTAAGTTTTGATGTTTTTTTTAACATCGATTGCTGTTCATATAACAATGACCAATTATATTTAAATTGGCATTTATATAATAGTTCTAAATAATATTTTTCGAATATCGCAAAAAAATCAGTAATAGAGTTATTGCCTTTTTCTAACTCTGATGTGATGCCTGATAGCGACATTTCTCTAGGCAAACAACCATCGGTTCCCATTAAGACAGGAATATTATTTTCTTTGCGTTGTTCAAAATTTAAGGCCTTGAATGGCTTTATATTTTGCGGCATAACTAATGCTGGTACTTTGCTGCTAGAACTATTTTTTAATTCATTTTTCCAGCGCAATAATAGAGTTGTTAAATTTAGCGTTTCTGAGTAAGGCTTTGACATCCGACCCTTCCTGGATAGTGAATTTTTCTCTGTTTTATACCTTCAATATGAAGACTTAATTGAATAAAGACCGTATCGTCCGCCAAACTGGATAAAAAATGTTTAATAATTTGCCCGAAAAAAGAGACGCCACCAATATTATCAATAAGATTTAGTGTGAGGATCAGCTTATAACCAGAAAAATAGAGCCTGTTTTGTCCTATGCGTAATGGAGAGACACACTCTTCAATCGATAACTGACTAATACTCTTAATTAAACTTTTCATTTGATGATTGTAACGCCGGTCATACTGTAATAACCATTTTTTTAAACAAGCCGCTGGGTTTTCCGCCATCAGTAAATTGGCTAGATTTGATTGAAAATGAGAAAGGATTACCATCATACTTTCAGCGCTTTTATCGACCATTTCTGAGATCAGTGGCTTGGTGATGACATTAACTTTCCCGCTAAATCCGATAGTTTCTACAGGAAGTAATTCAGTGTACTTTTGGATCTCAAGGGCTTGCTTATCCTGTGTTACCTGCGTGTGAGCTTGCCAAATACGAGGGTTAATCTCTGTATGCTGATAATTGGCGACACTAATCTCAGGTATTTGGTTACTATTAATATGGGTTAAATGCCAGCGCCAGTTATTCTGCGCAATTTGATGCGCGGTAACCTCATGATAACTTTCTTTATATAATTGCGGAATATCATAAATAATATCGCTGGTAATATCTTGTATTTTGTCAATTGAATAGAGTGTTAATTCTTTTTTTGAATCTAAATACAATTTATAACTTTGCTGTATAAAATTGATTTCCATAGGCTCAGAAATGTGAGGAAATAAATTAATCCCTGCGGATAAAAAAAGGGCGAAATTATCTTTATTTACACTGCTGACTAGTTCATCTGGCCATTGTGAAAAATAGATCCTGAATTTAAATTTATTATCATCGCAATGAAGTAAAAGATCAGCCATATCTAGCGTAAAAGAGAGAAAACGCTTAGGTAATAAAAAAGCTTCATGTAGCATTAACCAACCGGGAAACTCATTATGCTCTGAAACGTAATCCATTATTTGCTGCATATCATCGAGACGTATTGTCGGCTGCAGCTGTTGAATATGACTATTAGTGGTGATTATTTCACACTGTACTGCATCTAACGCCAATAAATCATGTAAATGCCACAGAATATTATCATCACCTTTTAAACTTAGCTTTAGTTCGGATACATTAAATTGAGAAAGAGTACTAGCTTTGTCCATTAACGAGATTTCAAATTCAATTGCACAAGTGGCCGCACTTTTTTGATTAAAAGGCGGCGAGATCCACTCTACTGCGGATATTTCGAAAGGATACAGCATAACGGGAGAAGTGGTTTTAAATATGATCTCTTCACCCTGACGGTTAGTCCCACTAAATAAACTTCCTTTCGCTATTTTTTGTCCCGCTATAATTTTTGCATCGGGAATAAATTCAGTCTGACAAATAGCAGGCGTTGGGCGTAAATAGTGTGGATATATTAATGCTAAAATTTCATCTGTAAATTGAGGGAAATGATCATCCAATCGATGTTCTATTTTTGCATTTAAATAAGCGATGCTTTCAATTAAGTATTTAATTTGCGGATCACGAATATCATCTTGCGTTAAGCCTAGACCATTAGCAGACTCTGGATATTGTTTAGCAAAAGTATAAAAATCCTCACGTAGGCTATTTATCTGCTTTTCAAAATAGGGTAGTAGATATTCATTCTTCATAATAGTCGATCACTTCCATTCTGCTTGCACTGAAATCAAGATGCGAATCGAGCGTAATATATTCATTGTCTTTAGCATCTTTTAAGCGAGCGCGGATCACAAATCTTAAGAATTGATCCTGATAAGCATCTTCTGCCAACATAACTGTGACTCGAGAAAAGCGCGGCTCAAAATGTGTGAGTAGTTGTTCTATCTCTTTAATAATTAAACTACCATTGTATTTTCCCTGCGAGCGTGCGGGATTATTAATGCCATAATTGATGATCGTATTGCTAAGACTATCTGAGATATTTCGCTCAAGCCAAATAGGAGATTTTGCATTAATAATATGGCAAATATTTTCAATTATTTCATTTCTAATGTCGAACTCTTCTACCGCTTTTTTTCCGGTGAGTAATTGATTAATAAGTCCCATGATCTATTATCCAATATCTTGTGTTGCTAAGGAGATAGCAATTTGGATATCGGCCTCCTGCATCTCATACTGATATTGGGGACGTAAATTAATTTGGCAACAATATCGAGTAGGATCATGGGGATCGGCATTAATTGCTACATGGCATTGTTTCAGTGGATAATCAGCCATAATACTCTCTTCACCGTAATCTATTTCACTCACATAGCTTTGCAACCAGTTTTCAATACTACGCTTACAATCATCAATGGTGTCATAGCGCCCGATATGATTGCGGATACGCATTTTAATAAAATAGGCAAAACGGCATGCCATTAAATTTGTCTGTAGCATAGCTAATTGGCGATTTTCTTTATCTCGGATTTTCTGCACGGAATAATGGCTAAAAAATCCTTTCTGCTCAGATAAATAAATTGATGAAAAAGGTGTAAAACCCTGCCCTGCCCAAAAACTTTCTTGTTCACTAGGAATGTCTATTTTGCCGATTATTGGCATCCCATTATAAAGTTTCTGGATGATGGCTCCATTTCGACCTTTATCATCATAAGCTCGTAAAAAACCAAACCAACTAATACGTTCAAACTCTCGCATTACATTGATGCAGAGTAAATAAGCTGAATTTCCCCATAAGGTTTTTTGATTTATATTTTCAGCTCTAAAAATAAATCCTATCGATTGCGTTTGATAAGGAGCTCGCAGCATAAAATCAGGCAAAGTTAAATAAAGATAACGAGCACTCTCATGTTCACGTAATAGCTTCCAAAGCGCGCAATCCTCACTTTGTAATATTCGCTCCATTTTATGCGTATCGAGCCACTGATTATGTTGATTGTCACCAAGAAAAGCGGTATCTATACTTAATATAATCGGACATAAAGATTGCTCACCCAATTCAGCTAAACGCTGTGCAGTATAGAGATCATCATATTCATCAGAGGTATTAAATTGTAATCGATGATCGATCACCAGCATGCTAAAAGGCACACCACCCGCTGTATTTAACTCTTTTTGATAAACCAGATGAAATAGTAACGTCTGCTTTACCGAAAATGCAGTATTTAATTCAGTTGCCAGCTGCTGCCAGCCATAATCAAATAATTTTATTTTGACTCTTTGCCGCGAAACAGGCACGTTAATTAATTCAAATAAACTTAACCAACTTGCCTCCAGTGCCCGAAATTCATCATTCGCCATCACTATCGATAACTGCTTACTGCAAATTAAATCAATATAATGAATCAATCTATTAATAGTGGCTATTAATGATGATTTATCTCGTCCACTTATACCTGTTTCGCTATAGCTATCCATTTTAATTAATCCATCAATTAGGTATAGTCGCGACCATTCTTAATGATGTTGTCAACTCTTCCATTTGCAACCATGGGCGCACATAAGCGACAGCAGAGTAAGAGCCCGGACGTCCAGACTGCTCTACTACGGTAATTTTAGCTTCAACCAATGGGTGCGTTGCCTTAGCTTCATTACCGATCGCATTTGGATTAACATATTGATGTATCCAAGCATTTAGCTCTTTTTCAACATCTGCTGGATTGAGATTAGAGCCAATACGATCACGGCCAATCATTTTCAGATATTGTGCAATGCGGCTACTTGCCAGGGTATAGGGCAAACGCGCCGAAATCGCTGCATTGGCGGTCGCATCTGGATCTGTGTAAGTTTTAGGCTGATAAGTGGTTTGCGCACCCATAAAAACCGCATAATTCGAGTTTTTATAATGGACTAATGGCATAAAACCCAGATCACTTAGCTCTTTCTCTCGTTCATCGGTTAAATTGACTTCCGTTGGGCACTGTTGCACACGGTCATTAGCCTGATTAGAATAGATAAAATTAGGCAATGAGGCGACTTTCCCCCCATTTTCCGTCCCTCTAATGGCGGTACACCAGCCATATTTGGTGTAGGCTTGTGTGAGCAGTAAACCATACTCATAAGCGGCATTACTCCAGATAAAATCTTGATCCGCATTGACACTTTGAGTACCATTTTTATCGCTAGCTAGTTCTTCAAAATGGAATGAACGCACTGGTAAACTGTTATTACCATAGGGTAAACGCGCTAAAGTTCGCGGTAATGTCAGAGCCACATAACGGGCTTCATCACTGGCTCTAAAGGCATTCCAGCTGGCATAAGCCGGAGAATCAAATCCTGCTGCCACGGGCTTGCCATCTGAGAAGGTTTCAAATGAATCAAAATCAAACATAGCTGAATTAGCGGCGGCGATAAAAGGTGAGTGTGATGCGCTGGCGACTTCACCGATATAACGCAATAGCGCCACATCTTCATCACCGTAACCAAATTCGTAATCACCTAATAGCGCGCCATAGGGTAATCCCCCTGCGGTGCCGAACTCTTCTTGATAGACCATGCCAAAGAAGCGACTACGATCAATAGCCGGTGCATTTTCGAATTGATCGAGTAATTCATCCTTGGTGAAATCGGCTAAACGAATTTTCAGCTTAGAACCCAGCTCACTATTTTTAATTAATTTTTGTAATCCTAGCCAGCTGCCTTCAAGCTTTTGAAAATCTTTATTTTTCATTACAGCAGAGAGCTGCACTGATATTTGTTCATCAATGGCAATAATGGCTTTTTCTATGGTGAGAGTTAGGTTTTTATCCCAAGTTAAGGTGCCATCCAGCGCTTGTGAAGTCAGTGTAGACATCAACATTTTGGTTGAATCAACAGGTGTCTGAATAGTTGCATTGATGGCTTTATCTAAATAGCTGCTCGCTTCAATAGTTTCTGTGGAGGCAACAGCGGCCGATACCAATTCAGTAGTCATTATTCTGCCTCCTTATTGATCCCAAGTTCAGAAGCTAATTGTTCAATGGCAGCACTATTTTGCAAGATCTCTTTTAAAAGCTTTTCTAAATCACTTGAACGATCTGCTTTGCTTAATAAGGTTTTTAATTGATTACGAGTTTCTAATAAATTTTTAAGCGGCTCAATTTGTTGGATCAGATTTTCTGGGTGAAAATCTTTAATAGTGTCAAATTTTAAATTAACCTCAAATTCGCTACCATCTTGTGCTAATTTATTTTCGACTTTATAGGTTAATTCAGGCCCAACCTGAGACATAACCGCATCAAAATTATCTTTATCGATACCCATAAACTCGCGTTTTTCTGGTGCTATTTTTTGAGCCGCATCTTTGTGACCTGAATAGTCACCAATAACACCGATTACAAAAGGCAGCTCTTTTGTTTCTACCGCACCATTAGTTTCAACATCATATGTGATGCTAACTCTATTTTTACTGACACGCTTATGTTGTGAATTTAATGACATAGCAATCCCTACTTATCTATGCTCTCCTGAATAAAGGAGCCGTTATTGGCTCCTTTATGACATTTAATTATTTAGAGCCGGACAATAACTTACCTTGTGATACATTATAGGTAACAATTCCGCCTTCTTTCAGCTCACCGCCTTCCAATTCATAAGAGTGTCTCTGATGAATTTCAACATAAGAAAGAGTGATCATTTCATGTGGCTGCCCACCTTCATAACCACCGATGCTATAAGAAATTAAACGTGCTTTTGATAATTCGATTTTGAAATAAACTTTAGCGCCAGAACCATCAGCTTCAGGTTTAGTAAAGGCTATTTTAATCGTTTTGCCATCTTTACCCGGATTAAATAAGTAGGATAAAAGATCCTCTGAGGCTCCATCGATTTGTTTAGCGATACTTATCGGCTGAATAGAAACCATACCTGAATCCGCGTTATTACCATTACCAATATCCATGGCAACATTACGTGCTGCTGCCCAATTGTATGATTCAATCGCAAACCAGTTATCACCTTCTAATCCAACAACAGTAGCGCCACCTTTAACGTCAACGCCTGCAATTTGCATATAAATACTAGCCATAACAATCCTTATTATATTTAAAGTTATTTTTACCAACTCAGTGCTGTTTTATTTTCAGCTGGTTGATTTTCCTTTTTTTCTATATTCCCTAAAGGGCCTATATTCGATAGTGAAGTTTCAAGTAACACTTCCTGATCTTCTTTTAATTGCAACTCATTATTAATATCACTGCTTATTTTGTTTAATCCAATCGCCTTAGGTAATGAAATAAGACTTTCTTCATTTACGCCAGTAATATTAAAAATTCGTTCAATTTGATTTTCACTCTTATCATTTAATATTTCTTGCCATAGCTCTTTTAAGGATAACTGTCCCCAACGAATAGCTTTTTCAATTAAAAATGAAACAGGGCTATGAGGTTCGGTCGCTCTTAAATAATTAGATAGCTCCCTGAGTTGTAAAAAAGCCGACTCTCTTGATGTAATTTTACTATTATCATTAAAATATTGCTCAATTGAATTTATTGGTAATAAAGTGTTAATGAAATTTTCTGATCTCTCTTCAACATTCTCTTTTATACTATTTATTTCATTGTTAACTGGTAATTTAATAATACCGGAAGATAGATTATTTAGTGCTATCAAATATGACTCAATAATTTTAATAAAAAAAGAAAATGAACATCTATGTTGTACTTCAGTGGATGCGTATGTTTTCTCTTGTAGTACATTAAGGCTTTTTAGGCAGTTTGATAAAGCTTCCTGCTTATCGATAATTATTGTCTGCTCATTGAGGATATCTACACGTACCTGTTGCTTTAAACTATCCTTTTCACCCTTGTGCTCGGCTTGTGTATATTGATAAAAATTTATTCTGCCTATCAAAGGCGTTAACATAAAGGGGGTGTAGAACAAACAACTCTCTTTTGTGTCACCCAAAAATAGACTTAATTCTTTATGCTTAATTTGCTCACATTCATGATGGTCTTGAAAATCAGAGTGTTCAACATTCGGCTGCAAAATAGCCCATTGCTCTGATAATAATGTCTCTAACCAAGATAAGCTTAATTGTAATGACTTAAATGTTGGGTCTAAAACAATTTGACTACAGATATACCAACCAATTAAGCTAATATCTCTAGCCTTATGTTTGAAAGTGGAAATTAATTCTACTGAGAGTTTATTCCAGTTATCTGAGTTCTCTTTTCCTATTGATTCTATCTCTTCCTGTTGTGGATTTGATATCAATTTTCTTAGTGATGTTTGTGATATATTAAATAAATTCCGTAACGGCCGATATAAACTACTATTCGACTTTAAATATTCCCCATGGGGATACTCTGTCGATATTGGCGTTAATAATAATGATAAATCACTGGGCTTCATTAACATATATATATCACTCTACTTAAATCTAGCTTGTTAACATAAATGCACTTTCCTTATCCTGTTTTTATTATCGACACTCAGCATAGAGTCTTGATGAAATAATAGAGTAGCTACAATAAAAAAGGCCGAATTTCATAAATTCGGCCTCGTCATATATATTTTAATTATTTTGCAACGATAACCATTGCTGGTCTTAATAAACGACCATTCAATGTATAACCTTTTTGCATTATGTTCATTACAGTATTAGATTGATGTTCCGGAGAATCAAGCATGGTGATCGCCTGATGTACTTCTGGATTAAAAGGCACATTCGACTCTGAAACTACATCTACGCCAAATTTAGATACCGCATCGATAAAAGATTTTAAGGTTAACTCGAGACCTTCAATCATCGCCTGAGATCCTTCGTTATCACGATCTGCGGCTTCTAATGCACGCTCTAAGTTGTCAATGACGGGCAACAGTTCATTAGAAAAACGCTCTAGAGCAAATTTATGCGCCTTTTCCACGTCCATTTCAGCACGACGACGGATATTCTCCATCTCAGCTTTGGCACGCAGAATTTCATCACGCTCACGCTTTTTCGCTGCTTCTAGCTCGGCTTCTAATTCAAGAATACGCACCAACTCATCATTTTCCGCTGCAACTTCGGCGTCAAACTCAGATTCAATGTGATCTTGATGTAATTCATTTTGCTCAGAAGTTTGCTTATCCTGTTTGTTTTGTTCTTTACTGCTCATGAATATCTCCGCATATTTAGCTTTTTCTCTCTCTATGAGGTTATTATGGGGATCATAAACAGGGAATCAAGGGAAGTCATGTAATGAGAGGGCAAAAAAATTATGCATAAAGGTAAAACAGCTCAAAAAACGCATTTTAATTCCATTGGCATTGTCGGCCATCCTCGTCACCCTGAAGCCCTTGCTACTCATGAGCTTCTTTATCATTGGCTTATTTCGCAAGGTTATCATGTCATTATCGACCAGCAAGTGGCTAAAGAGCTGAAATTACAAAATGCCGTTATGGGCAGCCTGACAGATATAGGTCAGCAAGCAGAACTGGTAATTGTGGTTGGCGGAGATGGCAATATGCTGGGTGCGGCGCGCATTCTTTCCCGTTATAAAAATAAAGTTATCGGCGTGAATCGCGGTAATTTAGGATTTTTAACCGATCTAGACCCAGATAATGCACTGCAACAATTGACCGAAGTATTAGCAGGTAACTATCTTGAAGAAAAGCGCTTTTTATTAGAAGCTCAAGTGATCAAGCCGGCGCAGAAAGCGCGGAAAAGTAATGCTATCAATGAAATCGTGCTCCATCCGGGTAAAGTGGCCCATATGATCGATTTTGAAGTCTATATTGATGATCGTTTTGCTTTTTCTCAGCGTTCCGACGGCCTGATTATTGCGACGCCAACGGGCTCAACCGCTTACTCACTCTCCGCTGGCGGCCCTATTCTAACACCTAACCTCGACGCCATAGTGCTGGTGCCTATGTTTCCTCATACTCTCTCTTCTCGCCCGCTGGTTATTAGTAGCGATAGTAGTATCCGCATAAAATTTTTGCGGACCAATATCGATTACGAAGTGAGCTGTGATAGCCAAATCATGTTACCGATACAAGATGGCGAAGAGGTACTGATCAAGCGTAGCAATATGAACCTTAATTTAATCCATCCTAAAGATTATAATTATTTTAATACGTTAAGTTCAAAATTAGGCTGGTCGAAAAAAACTTTTTAAATTTTTTTGTCTCTCCCTCTTCACTGTATAAAAAAACAGTTTATACTGTATGTAACAACAGTGTGTATGTATGCACAGGAGAGACTTAAAATGCTAACCCAACTTACTATTTCTAATTTTGCCATTGTACGTGATTTAGAGATCGATTTTCGCAGTGGAATGAGCGCGATAACGGGCGAAACTGGCGCAGGTAAATCAATTGCCATCGATGCGCTGGGTTTATGCTTAGGTAATAGAGGTGATGCTAATATGGTCCGACCTGCGGCACATCGCGCTGATATCTGTGCACGTTTTTCGTTAAATGATACCCCTTCTGCTCGCCAGTGGCTTTCTGAGCATCAACTGGATGATCATAATGAATGCCTATTGAGACGTACTATCTCTTCTGATGGCCGCTCTAGAGGCTTTATCAATGGCACTGCTGTCCCCTTATCACAACTACGCGAGCTTGGCGTATTGCTGATCCAAATTCATGGACAACATGCACATCAACTCTTGCTGGATAATCGACACCAGAAATTTCTGTTAGATGCTTATGCCAATCAGCAACCTCTATTAATTGAAATGCGTGATGCTTGGAAACGTTGGCACCAAAGCTGCCGAGAGCTGGCGCTATTTCAAAAAGAGATGCAGGAGCGAGAATCACGCCAACAACTAATTGAGTATCATTTAAAAGAGTTAGATGAACTGGCACCTCTAGCGGGCGAATACCAAGAGCTTGAGCAGGAATATAAGCGATTGGCAAATAGTGGTCAGTTTCTATCATTAGGGCAAAATACCCTCCAAATTTTAACCGATAACGATGATAACAATATCATTACCTTGTTAAATTTAGCCAAAAATGAGATATCCGAGTTAATCTCGATTGAACCTAAATTTGAAAATCTATTAAGTATGCTGGAAGATGCATCAATTCAAGTAAGTGAAGCCAGTGATGAGCTACGTCATTATTGTGATCAATTTGAAGTTGATCCTAATCGCTTATTTGAGCTCGAACAGAAATTATCTAAACAACTGAGCTTGGCGCGTAAACACCATATTTCACCAGAAGAGCTGCCGACACTCTATCTAGAGTTACAACAAGAGCAACAGAAACTGGAGAATCAACATGAAGATTGTGAGTTATTAATCGGACAGGTACAAGCTCACCATCAACAAGCTCTTGATATCGCCAATCAGTTACATAATATTCGCTTGCAGTTTGCCGCTGAACTTAGTGGATTAATTACTTCCAGCATGCATCAGCTGGCGATGCCACATGGTCTCTTTACTATTGATCTTAATTTTGAACCTAACCATCTGCAACTTGATGGTGCAAGCAAAGTGGAATTTAACGTTACCACTAACCCAGGTCAACCCCATCAACCTTTGGGGAAAGTGGCTTCTGGTGGTGAGCTTTCACGGATTGCATTGGCGATTCAAGTGATTACCGCTCAAAAGATGGATACCCCAGCGCTTATTTTCGATGAAGTTGATGTTGGGATCAGTGGTTCAACTGCAGCTATTGTCGGGAAACTGCTGCGTAAGCTCGGGGAATCAACTCAAGTTATGTGTGTCACTCACTTACCGCAAGTCGCCGGTTGTGGTCATCATCACTTTTATGTCAGCAAGCAAACTAACGGATTAGAAACTGAAACATTGATGCAATTACTTGATAAAAAAGCACGATTACAAGAGTTGGCGCGCTTATTAGCTGGCAGTCAGGTGACAAAAAATACCTTAGCCAGCGCAAAAGAGCTGCTAGCGGCGTAAGATTTGACAACTTTTTTGCACCTTTATGGTCAGAGAGAGATTGAGGAAAGGTTTTCAATTGCATCAATGTCGATTATCATTGAGCTACTGACTCCAAAAGGAATGAGATCACCATGCGTTATAAACTGTTAACTGCTGCGGCAATGTCACTTGTATTTATGACCGCGGGTTGCTCTATGGGCGAGCGACTTGTTTACCATCCTGATATTAATCAGGGGAATTACCTTGTTAAAAGTGATGTTGCGAAAATTAAGAAAGGGATGACTCAACAGCAAGTTGCCTACACTCTAGGCACGCCAATGATGACAGACCCCTTTGGCTCACAAACTTGGTATTATGTTTTCCGTCAAGAACTTGGCCATGATCCGGTACAACAAGAGACACTCACACTGACTTTTGATCAAAGTGGCATTCTGACTGATATCAAAAATGAGCAAAATGAAGCGGCAATAAAAGCAATAGAGAAGAAAGCATCTGAAGATGCTAAAAAGCAGAGCGCTGAGTAATTAGGATAAAACAGATGCCGTTATTTATGGCTGATGCGATTAATAAACAGATTTTCTAGTAAGATGACATCTAATGCCTTTTGGATCTTGAAAGACTAAAACCGAACGATCAGCTCTGAGTCCGGTTTTAGTCCATCAGTGCGTTATTTGTCTTCTTTCTTCTCTTCTTTCGCTCTTTCCGCACGTTGGCGGCGCAACTCTTTCGGGTCCGCGGTTAATGGTCTGTATATTTCAACCCGATCACCATCATTTAGTATATCGCCCAATTTAACTGGTCGACTATAAATACCTACTTTATTCTTTTTTAAATCAATATCTGTACGTAATGACAATATACCCGAGGCCATGATAGCACTCTCAACCGAGGCGCCTTCAGGGACTTTTACATGTAATAAAAACTGTTTTTCAGGTAATGCATAAACAACTTCAACATTGATATTAGACACGATAAATATCTCTCGCTCGCAGCGTAAATGCTTGAACCATATTGGTGGCCAACTCTTTGAATATTTTGCCAAAAGCCATCTCGATTAATTTATTGGTAAATTCAAAATCAAGATTAAATTCAATTTTACAGGCGTTTTGATTGAGTGGTGTAAAAACCCAGCCACCAACTAATTTTTTAAATGGGCCTTCAACTAATTCCATATCAATTCGTTGGCTATCAGCTAAACAGTTGCGCGTCACAAAGGTTTTACTGATCCCCGCCTTCGACACTTTAACCGACGCAGTCATCTCATCGGCGGTATGGCTAATAATATGGCTGCCAACACAACCCGGTAAAAATTCCGGATATGAAATAACATCATTCACTAATTGATACATTTGTTCTACGCTATAAGGTACTAACGCTGAGCGACTAATCTGTGGCATATTGATCCCTATCCCCCAAAAACTGGGCGTATCATACCATTATTAACAATCTATACAAAAATCAAAACCGCGATAGAGCAATAAATGCACAAATAAAACAAATATCCTAACTCAATCATTTCTTTAAGCGGAAGTTACAGTATAATGGCAGGACTATGACAAAGAAAAAAGCATATAAACCCGGTTCGGCTACTATTGCCATGAACAAACGTGCACGCCATGAATATTCCATTGAGGAAGAATTCGAGGCGGGATTAGCGCTGCAAGGTTGGGAAGTAAAATCATTACGTGCAGGCAAAGCAAATATAAGTGATAGCTATGTTCTTATGAGAGATGGCGAAGCTTTTTTATTCGGCGCCACCATTATTCCAATGAATGCGGCTTCTTCTCACGTTGTTTGTGATCCAACCCGCACCCGAAAGTTATTACTTAACAAGCGTGAGTTAGACTCCCTCTATGGGCGTATTAACCGCGAGGGATATACTGTTGTAGCACTTTCGATGTATTGGAAGAATGCTTGGTGCAAAATCAAAGTTGGTGTTGCAAAAGGTAAAAAAGACCATGATAAGCGCTCTGATATTAAAGAACGTGAGTGGCAACTAGACAAAGCACGAATAATGAAACATTCTGGTCGCTAAGTCCTAGCTTTTTAGAACAATTTACTGTTATACTGTGAAAGTACTTGGGGCTGATTCTGGATTCGACGGGATTTGCGAAACCCAAGGTGCATGCCGAGGGACGGTTGGCCTCGTAAAAAGCCGTAAAAAAATAGTCGCAAACGACGAAAACTACGCACTAGCAGCTTAATAACCTGCATAGAGCCCTCTCTCCCTAGCCTCCGCTCTTAGGACGGGGAATCCGAGAGGTCAAAACCAAAAGAGATCGCGTGAATACCTTGTCTGGGGTTGAAGCGTTAAAACTAATCAGACTAGTTTGTTAGTGGCGTGTCTGTCCGCAGCTAGCCGGCGAATGTAAAGATTAGACTAAGCATGTAGTACCGAGGATGTAGAAATTTCGGACGGGGGTTCAAATCCCCCCAGCTCCACCAAATTATCTTCTAAGGACGTCCAAAGAAGACTGAAAAGCCCGCTAACTCAATGAGTTGCGGGCTTTTTTATGTCCTGCGCAGTCTGATGTCACCTAATTAAATCCAATCATCTTAGGCACCTTGATAGGCACCTCGTTAACCTTTATAGTTTTTGAGGTGCCTAAAAACAATGGAACATCAAAAATGGCAAGACAAACCAAACCGTTATCAGCAAAAGAGATCGACGCAGCAAAGCCAAAGCAGAGTGATTATGTCCTCTATGATGGCGATGGATTAGAACTATTGGTTAAATCCAATGGCAGTAAGCTGTGGTCATTTCGCTACATTCGCCCTCTCACTAAAAAGCGAGCTAAAAAGAGCCTTGGTTCTTACCCTGCCGTCAGCCTTGCCGATGCACGTAGCTATCGCCTTGAAGCAAGAACACTCCTCGCTAAACAAATAGACCCACAAGATCACCATAAAGAGCAAGTCCGTAACACCTTAGAAGCAAAGGCAAATACCTTTCAACTAGTTGCTGAACGTTGGTGGGAAGTGAAGAAGTCCACTGTAACAGAAGACTACGGTAATGATATCTGGCGTTCACTTGAACGAGATGTGTTCCCTGCCATTGGTGACATCAGCGTTACTGATATCAAAGCGCATATATTGGTCCAAGCAATACAACCGGTTCAAGCTAGAGGCGCACTAGAAACCGTTCGCCGCCTTTGCCAGCGCATTAACGAAGTCATGATTTATTCTCAAAATACTGGCTTAATTGATGCCGTACCAAGTATCAACATTGGTAAAGCTTTTGAAAAGCCCAAGAAAAAGAATATGCCAAGTATTCCCCCAGATCAGCTGCCAAAGCTCATGCAGACAATGCGTACAGCTAGTATTAGTCTATCTACTCGATGCTTGTTTATGTGGCAGCTACTCACCATCTCGCGCCCTGCCGAAGCCGCTGAAGCCCGTTGGGACGAAATCAACTTTGAAACCAAGGAATGGAAGATACCCGCTGCCAGAATGAAGATGAACCGTGAACACACTGTTCCGTTATCTGACGCTGCTTTAGCTATCTTAGAACTAATGAAACCACTCAGTGGTAATCGTGAGTTTATCTTTCCTAGCCGTATCAAGCCTACCCAACCGATGAATAGCCAAACCGTCAATGCTGCATTAAAACGTGCTGGATTTGGTGGTGTGCTTGTTTCACACGGCCTTCGTTCAATTGCCAGTACAGCACTCAATGAGCAAGGCTTCCCACCTGATGTTATCGAAGCCGCCCTCGCCCACGTTGATAAAAACGAAGTTAGACGCGCCTATAACCGCAGTGATTACCTAGAGCAAAGACGCCCTATGATGCAATGGTGGGCTGATTTTATTGAGGCGGCTGATAGGGGAAGTATTATTGAAGGAGGGACCAGAGGGATATCGCTAGTTGGGTAACTGTTATAAACCAGCTCAAATTGAGCTGGTACTATAAGGGCACAGAACTATACATCGTCCAAATGTCAGCTTTGTGCCAAACGCAGGCGCTAGAGCGCCAAAGGCTCTCTAATAATGGATGGGTAGTTTTACAGGGGGGTTACATAGAGCTTCGCTTACTGCCCTTTACTTAGGTTCCGAAGAATACTTTTTCATATGTAGCTCATTGGTAATATAAGGAATATTCTCTTTTTTTTGTTTCTTACCTTCATGTCTAACCATAAAAGCAAATGAAAATATTGCTGAACGGGTTATCTGGATCAACTGACCGAAATGGTGAATAAACTCATCCTCTTTGATAAAAAGAATATCTTTAATCAATTTATAAGACTGGTAAAGATCTTCTACTTTATTACTTTTGTGTACCACCAAAAATTTATGTTCTAAACCATTGCGCCACTCTTTATAAAAAGCCAATTCGCCACCTTTATCTTTATTCAGGTCAGTAGCAATACTGTACAATGCTAAAAGTCCAGGTGACTTTATATCTTCAAACCGTTGTCTTCTGTTAGCAACGTCTAACTGCCAGAAGCTTTGAAAATAGATATTTTTCTGTAACCCGCCCTTTTTGGCAGGTGGATACACTTTGTAAAGTTCACAGATACATACTGCAATCTTATCGAGAATACCAAAGCAGAGACGAAATGCCGTTCTGATTTTCTCAATATCAATGCCTAAGATCTCGTCATTATGTAACTCCAAAAAATGACATTCTTCTTTAATTTCATCCGTATCCTGAGGATAAAGGTATTCAAAATAGAGATGGCGGGCAAGTGAAAACTCCGATTTAAAGCGATTTAATGCCATCTCCATTGGAATAATAAAATCACCGGTTACACCAGGAGAAGAGATGACAAGATTATCGGTGGCACTTCCCACACAGGGGCAATAAAGACCGTGTTCGGACAGCGTCAGATAATTTATTAGGCAGAATTGCCTGTATGCATTCAATGCGTCAAACTCCTGTTGCGTGAGCATGTCATCATGCTCGTCCGTTTCGCTGTCTGCTGATACACATTTTTCTATTTTATCGTTCGTTTGTGCTATACGACCAAGATAAAATGATTCCCATTGTGGAGGAATTTTTTTAGAAACAGATGCATTAATATAACCTTTTCGTATCTCCTTCAATTGCTTAATGGAGTATGAAGATGAAACAAGGTTTAGCTCAATGAGCGCGGCAGAACGATTGACCCAAGACTGTGGTATATCTAATCCCTTGCGATTAGTGAGATCATAATATCTCAGTGCCTCACTCAGTCTAAATTGGCTTCTTAGCGAATTGGCCAGATTAACGGACAGTTCCGCCTGAAACTCTTCGCTCTCTTGTGAGGCGAATCTAAAGGCTCGCCAGTAGATGTTTTTTAACGAAACAAGTTCTTCTATTGACTGGAATGTGTGGTCGTGAGGATTATTGACACTTATCTTATTAGACAAGGCATTACCATAATTATAATAAAAATGGCTCTCTCCTTGTACATGCGCTAATGCTTCCTTGTTATCATCCATCAGCTTAAAACCAAGCTCTGCTGCATTTTTATGGTTGCTCATTTGCCCAATATCAACAAGACCGCCAGCCACATTCCCCAGCACTATAAAATAATTTTCACCTTTGACCGTTATTTTTCCCAGTTTTTCCAGGAATACAACAGATTGCTGGTATGCTAGGTCAAAATTACCACAATCAACTAGTCGGTGAATATTGAGACTTTCATCTACAAGTTCTTTTGTAATCATGATTCACTTTCCTTACATAGATGATTTTTGCGTTCCAATAGTCGAATTAGCCTCACCTGATACGTCAATTACTATCGCTGACAGGCGGTTTCGCTTAATCATTGGCACAGCTTCATTAAGAATGTCCTCCATTGTCGTGGCGTTTACTGGAGGTGGCGTGTCTTTCTCCGGGCGAGGAATAGCGCTTGGTCGAGAAGCACCAAACCAGAAGACCAGATAGATGCCGTAGCCTGCGGCATCGGGATTGGTAGTATAAAGTTGGTCAAGTTGCTCGTTAAGTGAGTTCCAGACGTCCCGGTGATAATCACGCTTTATCTCAATGGGGATCTTTATTCCTGGAAGTGAAATGATGATATCAGCCCTTTTACTCGAAACCATGTGGCCTTCTGGCTCACAGACTATTTGTAACGGATGGAGTCGTGCTCTAAGCAGCTCCAGAAAAAAATTCCGACAGCTTTCTTCAGGCTTAGGCACTAAAATTTGACCATTGCCATTCTCATTCCAGAACTGTTTATAAATATCGGTATTTTCATAAGTAATTCGGTTAGCGATATCCCTCAAATGATCTAACAATAATGCATAGAGATCCATTACATTAGCTGGAGTCTGATTTTTAAGTGTATTCAACGCTTGCTTCCAGTTAGTGTGTTGAAACTGTGATTCTCGATACCGCACCTTCTGGTTGCTTTGGGCGTGCAAAAGATAATCCCGGTAACTTGTACATTCTGGCAGTAATAATAAACGTTCAAATACTTCACTGGCATCGTATGAGGAAAAAGAAGAAACGTCATCAATCAGTCTTTTAATAAAATCAGCATACTCCCAATTGTTTGCTGAGTTAGAGTCGTTTCTTGCAACGCGGTCTGCATTAGGAAAATGAGTAGCAGAGACAGTGATGATCACTTCCAATTGTGTTAGAGATAAGCGTTGCTCACTACTCCCACGGCCTCTTTTCGCCTTACCTGATAGTTGACGAATGAGCGCTATCATTTCCGGCGTGGATTTTGATTCAGATAAAAATAGATCCTGACATTGGTCTGGAACGAATAAATAAGTACATACCAGCCAAATTTGATAACTTGAATTTTTGAGTTTTGAGGGTTGCGCTACCATCAACTCAGATAACTGCAACAACTCTGCATGACTCTCAGGATGCGCTAACAACCACCCCACCAGGTTTTGTAAGTGGAGAACATCATCAGGGTGCTCTTTAGCTAGTCTAATAACTAAAGGAACGGCATAGTCGATTGGAATGCAGGTATCATTTAACAGATAGTTAAGTGCACGGATATCTTGCAACTGATTATTAATGCAGAAATTGATAATGTGGTAATAGGTTTCGATGAAAAATGCTGTTTTGTTAAGTATCACATCCCTTTTCCACGTTAATGAATAATCACTTACAACATTATTGTCTTTGGTGAAAAGTGCTAATATCACATCCAGAGTCAATAGCGTTGTTAATAAATCTTCGTTCCATTGTGTTACATCAGGATGTTTTTTAAATAACTCATCGCTTCCTGCCAGTACTGCATACCACCATCCGTAATACTCCCTCTTCAGCAAAGCACAATTCAACTCGTCAATTGTGGGCAGATCTGAACGATTTAAAATCGCTAAAAGACCGGATATCGCATCAGTGACGTTTTCGGCACCTAATATGTCTGCACAGCGCTGCACTGACGTCAATTTGTCATCAACATCGCTGTATTTCGAATAGTAAATATAGGAAATCTGTTTAAGCCACCCCAAATGTTGGCCCGACACAATTTCCTGACGACATAACTCGAAACTGTGCCTATTTTCATAACGCGCCGCGTTTCGTTTTTTCTCATACTCTATTTGTCTAAGATTATGTTTTACTCGCCAATCGTCAATCTCGCAGACGATGGAGGTCTCAAACACAGTAGTCAACTTTACATTTAAATGGCAGTACGCGGAAAGAAATTCAAACGTCTCTTGGGATGGCTTGGCACATCGGTAAAGGACCGCAAATGTCAGTCGATAAATACATTCAATTTTATCTGAACCAGCTTCAGCATGGGATAAATAGTGGATAAAGCGAGCCAGCAATAGCTCATCAGGGATAAGATGAAAGGTGCTTTCAGTAAATTCATGTAAGAACAAGTATCGAGTATCATAGCGTGTAAATGAGAGAATGGCAGCGTCTGTAATATCTTCATATTGCCATCTACGATTTTTTATCTCATGAACGATAGATTTCTGCACATTATCATAACTGCGATAGTGGTGATTATGGGAGTAGCTATAGAACGTTTTTAGGCACAACCATATCTGATCCGCACTATAATTACTATCCTCGCTCAATATGTGCAATAAACCAGCTTCGAGAAAATACACAATTTCATATTGATTCTTAGGTGAGGAATCCCAATCTTTACTGTGATCGCTATGGTACTGTTCAAGATACTCAAAGATAGTGAGAAGATCTGCTGTCGGTACAATATCATTCAGTCGCCATAATGCGCCTATAGGTAATCGCTCACTGGTTATATTTAATGTATCAACCAGCAATTGTGCTATATCCTGTGGTACAAAGTATTCTTGATAGAGCAACTGAATAATATGGTTACGCAATCGGATGCTATCGTGATTTTTGTCTTTTAACTCCGCAAAAAAACGTACCGAAAATTCCTTACCAGACACTCCAAAATGGATTAATGCTGTTATTGCTTCTTCTTTTTCCGCATACGAGGAATCCTCCGATTTGACAATATTAATTAAGTCATCACTCAATGCGACTATCGGTGTTGTTACCGATAAGGACTCCAAAACGATCATGCGCAGAGAAAATGACGAATGAGGATCGTGGACTATCTGTCGCAACAGAGTTTCCATTTCTACTGTCGCGAAGCCATTCAGATATGAATTGAGACCGTGATTTCTAAACCAGGGATCACGTTCTGAAAGTTTTGACAGCGCCACCAGTAGATTTTGTTTTTCCGCTATCGGTAATGAAGCTGCATCGCCATAAGTCAGAACGCCATAAGGATCGGCTTCAATGAATACCTGGGCGTATTGCGGTAAAAAGACCGCTAGCCATGCGTGTAAACCTCTCAATTCTGAAGACGGATACCCCTCAAATCCCAGCATACTTCTCAAACGCCCCATGGGTAGCCCTTTGTCAACGATCCCGGCTAACCATTTTGCCGCTAAATACTCAGCAATTGTCCTGTGGCTGTACTCAACAGTCTCAAGCTCATCTCCGGCAGAAAAAACCCGCCTCGATAACGCCGCTCTAATTATTTCATGTGAGAAGAGCGAGATGGTTCTGTAACTAGGGTATTCTGGTCGGATATCGTTCGGAAGCAGAGAAACCCCGGAAACATCACTCAATATGCACAACGCGCAAATTGATCCGGTAGGATGCTCTAATTCGTCGCAGGTATAAATTCCTGAAGTTAGCCGCGTATGCTCTTGGCTATGTTCAGTTAAAAGGAGCTGTGTCGCAGAGTGGAAAAGTTCAGACCTTGTTCGGGGCCAGTTTCCTTCTTTAACGGCTTCAGCCAACATTAGCAGATTTTGTGGGTTGTAAAGAAATTCGCCGGCATCATGTTTTTCTGCTTCAGCCAGAAACGCTTCGGGGCGTTCTACACCATTAGCTTGTAGAATTGCAGTTTGCTCTTCTTTTGAGAGTGACTGCAAATGTAAAACAACATAGCCTCCCGTCTGCTCAAAATAGGGTAAAAATGCTGACAAGTCTGATTCGCCTAACCAATCCTGAGAACGACAAGAAATTCTGACATTTTGTGGCGTTTGGGAAAAAAGCCTACGGACGATGTCATCTACAACGTCACTACTGTTACTGGCACTCCTCTTCTCATCTAATGCATCGATGAACAACGTTTTCTGATTATCAATAGGTACGCCACTTAAGAAGTGACGTACTGTCATATATTTTGCCTCTTGCAATGCCGCAAACTGTTTGAAGAGGTGCGTTTTTCCAGCTCCAGGATCACCAAGCAGAACAATATTCGGAAAGTGAGAATAATCACTAAATACCACTGTTTGGGTATCTTTTTCCTGTAAAGGATAGATTTGCCTGACTTGCCTGTTTAGCATTCTATAGGCTCCTGAGTATCCATTTTTGTTCTACCAAATCTATATGGCATATTTTACTCCAAATTTACCATAGACTTACAGCCGATACAGTAAACCATCAAACCTACCATGATTGCTATGATGTTACATTTTAAGTTACATGACAGACTCACAATGAGCAGAACTGGCTGCTAGGATGTCGAGTACAGATACCATTCAAACATTGATAGAATCCAGGATGACGCTGGCTCCGTTGCATGGGCTGCATGTCACTCATACCTGGTCATCTAATTATAGCTGCCTTATTTTAGGGAAAGTGGACAATTGTAACTCATCTCAGTTCATATAAGTGATACGCCAATCTGTAACAATTTAGCGCCGCAGCGCAAACTCAATTCCTTCTAACATACAACCCTTTAACTAAGAGTAATTAAGTTGAATAAGAATCGATAAGGCAATTTATCTTACTGTTTTACTAATAAATCCCCGTAAGAAAATAAATTCAAAATGACTCTTATCACACAACACTGACGTCACCTATCTCATAAGCCTATTTACCTCTCCTGACAACAACCTGTTGAAATGCATTTTTGATTGCTTCATCATTCCTTGACCAGTCCAGCATAGTACGATCTAAACTTTCTCTGACCATGCTGAAAGGCTTTCTTTCTAGTTCAAAGGCCTTACGGCGCTGTATATTTTCTTTGTTAAATGCTTTTCTATAAGGGCCATCAATAAAACGCCACAGCTTGGGTTCTATAGCATCAACAGCGTCACGCTTTGTTTTCCAACCCGTTTCAGGCTTTTCTTCTTTGAGCAACCTGATAAGTTCCTCTTTCACGGGCTGATAACGTCCCGCACGTTTAAAACCACCTTTAGATCCACTACTTTTCCGTCGTTGCTGTACTGACTCCTCATGCTTACGACGACCCAGTCCATCAAGATACCCCTGCCATAAACCCAGAGCTCTTGTGGCCTGTACCATAAACCATACTCCTTCAGCCTGGCATCCTTGCTCCCACTCATGTTCTCCCCAGTAAAAATTAAGCAGTGCCCAATACAAATAGCCATTTATATCGTAGTTTCTGCATATATTAACGCAATGATTAACATCAATATATTTATCTGTCACGCATTCTCTGGCCTGCTTTAGATCAGGATAATTTAGTCGAATCCTCTCAATTTCCTGAGCTACCTTTTCATCAAGTTTCTCTATCTTGCGTGTTTTCCTTGTATCTAAGTCAGCAATCAAAAAATCAAATTCACTTTTTATACGTTCATAGATTTCATTTATCATATTGTTACCAAAAAGTTTTATTAGAAAGTGAATATACATATAGTAAATGTATTTTAATACATGCCTTCACATATTTCACTTTGTAAGTTCTCCCTGTACCTTGTAGTCCTATCCATACAGGACCTAACAGGAACAAACGTATATGACGACACAAACCATAAAAATCTTACGTATGAATGCAGTCGCGGACAAACTTGGTATCGCCCGTTCAACCATCTATGACTGGCTCAATCCAAAGTCACCACGCTATGACTGTACATTTCCCAAACAATATCGTCTGGGTATGCAGTCTGTCGGTTGGCTTGAGTCTGAACTGGATGAATGGTTGTTGAAACGCCATTTGGTATCAGCATCTGCTATTGCCGAACCGACGTAAATATCAAATTACATACCACCAACTTAGCAAATAAAATTTGATGAATAAGAAATTTAATTCAATGAAATTAATTATTGGTTTGCTAGTGTATTTCTACTTCATTTGAGACAGATATATCTTATTAATTGAAGTGAATAACATTAGCCTATTAATTAATATATTTATGCTTATTGATATTTATAAAAACACTTACTTCATCAGCCAATATAAACTATTTTAATAAGAGTTCAGTATGGCTATTTGTAAACGAAATAACTGTAAATCCTTAGTAGGCCAACTACCTGATGAGCGTAAATTACGTTTATGCTCTGACCATTACCAGCGTAAATTGTTGAATGCACATAGACGAGTAATTAAGCAAGGATTAACATGTCAATATCCACCTTGTGGTAACAGTCTATTTAATACCCGTAATCATCGCTACTGCTGTAATGAGCATCGTAATAAAGCTAAACGATTGATAGATGATAATGGCATTGTTAATCTAGTCAAACATTCTTACTGGCTTAATGTAGAGTCTATGCTCAAAAATAATCCTCTAGGATTGGGGAGTATCAACAGCCCGGATGATATTACTAACCTTATTTGGTTATACCAGCGTAAAGCAACTCACCAGAAGGCATATAACACAATAAATGGACACAGAGTTACTGACTCTATAAAACGAAAACGTCTTATTCCTTGGTTTGAGTTAGAGCTATGTCATATTTATCCTAATTCCAAAGGTGGGAGTAATACAGTAGGAAATATAATTATTGCCCCAGCGTTGATTAACAGAAAGATGAAAGACTCTGTACCTACTGATAATTTTAGTGAAAAGCTTAGTGGTATTAAGGCGGCAAGACCACCCTCTCCTGTCAAATCCACGCTTTTAAAGGCACTTATAGAGCAATATGGACAGATTGAAGTACAAGAAGCTCTATCTTCAGCTAAACAGGTAACTTTTGCTTCCGCCGAGGCATCATATAGGTTATTTGGTACTAATATATATACTCATCCACCATTGCTAAAGCTATTAAAGGCAGAAACATGGCGCCTAGGTTTTGAACAGTTTAGAGACTCAATTAATCATATTGAAAATAGTTCATATATATCCGCTGGTCCTGCAAATGAGTTATTTGCTGTTGCTTCTTTTCACGCCATGTTAAATGGAGATAAAGACCATTTTATTAATATATTTTCCGGTCTACGAAAAGACATTATATGTCAGGCAGAAGATAAAAGGTGTTTAAATTACGCTTATTATCAAAATATACTAGATCAATATATGACCAATTATTTCAATCTGGATTTACATGATCAGGAAGCATGTAATATATTTTATAACTCTTTTTTTTCAGAGCCACCACTTGACAAGCATGGTTTTTTAGTCATCCCATAGTAAGAAGAGCTTTAAGCAAATATCTACAAGTAATACTTTGCTATTGATAACTTACATTCGACTTTACCGGCTTTATTTAAACTGCAAGATGGAAATATCCGACTTTATCTTAACTCAAAAAGGTCTGAATTTAAAAGTTTACAGAGATGGCAAAGCATATTGCAATGCCATCTTTCTTGCTAACTCAAATACAGAACAGTCCTAATTGAATAAAAACCAACATCGCAAGATATAGAGTAATATTAAAATCAGTCGAGTAAAAACAAACCAAAAATTAATCATTACTAATAATTAAAATTAAAAAATTATAATTTATGTATAACCATAAAAATTTCAAATATATATTACTACTATGAATAAGTACTAACTGATAAATAAAATAACTCATGAATTATATTTTTAACATCCATATACGCTAAAAATTATCTGTTAATTCTTCTATATTCTCAGACACACCTTGTCCATACTCCTCAGGATAGAACATATATTAGCCATTTTCAGTGACATATCTGCGCAACACACTCCCTTACAGTATGGTCTTTCCACCATACTGACTGAGGGCAAGCAATGGCTGTTTACCGCCACGCTCCTGATTTACATCTACTGGGCCAATGTAGCAATGAAGAACTGCAATCGCTGGTTTTCATTCTTACCACAGCCCCCCGTGACGGTGATACCCATAGGGCTGAGAGCTTGACCAGCACCATTGAGTACCATTTACTAAAAGCTGAACATCGGTGTTATTGGCAACAGATAGCTGCTGAGATTCAGTGCTATGGCGTGAATACCTTGATGAGTTTGGCCCTTCTGCGGCTAGGAGTGGCTTACAGGGAAATCCTTGAAGATGAATACGACAAGCTCGAGGTGAACTACAACGTAAAAAATTCCACCGAAGCCATTGAACTCACTCTGTTAATGAAGCTACCAGAGAAGAACTTGGATCAGATGCCCCAAGAAGAACTGGCTACCTTTTCCCGCAATATGCAACTTGATCTAACCAATCCAACACATCAACTTACCATCATGTTAGTACAGGCAGTGTTACGAACCTCTTTTTTCAGCATAAATGATTTTCAACATTTCTGGCTCGGCTTACCGAGTCACCATACTGGTCTGCATTATCGTGACCTGACTCTATCAGCGACATATTTCCCGTTAATCCACTTTTTGCCGACCGCTGGCTGGTCTGGCTATTTTCTGCAGGGAGCACTTATCATGCCTAAACAGGAACACCGCTATGACCGGTTAGCCATACGTCTCGCTATACTTGTCAGCCGCCTCTTTATGGGGGAATCACTCAACATTAGTCAACTGGCACAAGAGTTTGGCGTTTCTGGCCGCACGGTGCAGCGCGACCTGCGTGAGCGTCTACGTTATCTCGACACTGAATATATCGACGGTCACGTTAGTCTCCGTGATGCACGAGGACCTTTCCGAACCAATAGTGATATTCTGCGCTTTGCCCAGATAACCAGTGTGGCACATTATTTTCCGGTTCTGGATCCTAAACTGCTTTCAGTACTACTCGATAACCGCCAGGACTCACCTTGTATTATCTGGAATGATCCGCCACGGCAGGCTCCTGAATTATTTGGTGGTTTTCAGGTCATTGTTCAGGCCATCATCCGTAACCGTCTTATACGTTTTCTGCATCGGAAACATCTTCAGTCATCAATCGCACCTTACAGACTCATCTGCCACGACGGAGAGTGGTATCTGGCGGCGGTATCAAAGGATCGTATTCAGGTTTTTACCCTCTCTGCAATTACCGATGTGGTGATGACCACCAGCAATTTTGCACGGAACAGGCATATTGATCGTATCCTGCAGGATCCGAGATTTATGCGTGCTCTTCCTCATTTTGATTACATCAGCGGGATTATTCATAAATAAATTCATTGTTACTCTGCAGGTATATTCAAAATCTTTTAAAAAAGAAGAAATGAAATATCTGCTCACCCTGCCCCTCAAAAAATCAATTTATTCTGATCAAGGATTATTAAATGAAAATGTTTAAATCAGCGATATTTCTTCTCGTCGTCTCTACCCTAACGGGATGTGGAGATAATTTTTCGTGTGAAAACGAAGAGGTACTAAAATCAGTTAACGAGGTTATTGTCAGTAACGCTGTAAATAAAGTCGACTTCAGAACATTCCGCCCATACGGTCAGTCTGGTTTAACGAGTCATGCGGTGAAGATAACTTGGGATAACCCTATCGCTATTGATAGCAATCCGAATGTTAAATCGTTAACTTGCAAAGTGCATCTCACAGCCATGCTATCCGATGATGAAAATAACAATTTAAAACAGCGGATTGATGACATTAACCAAAGGGCGATGAAAGAACCCAGCTACGAGAGTAATAAAAGTTTTATCGCAAATGTGAATAAAACCGCTATTAGTATGGCAAAAACTAGGCAAGTCACGGGTACGGTAGAATATACTCTCTATCAGTCAAAGGGACAGGTGGTGACTGAAGTCAGTAATACGCCAGAGGTGAGCCGAGTAATTAATCATATTGGAGATAATTTATTACGCCCTATAGCAAGAGTGTATGCAGCTCAGCGGGGAGAGTTATCATTAAATAATTTTTATTCTATCGATATTCTGTCTATGTTTCGCGCACGATAAATCAGGGGTAAGGCTCTGAATATAAATACTGTCATTAACTATTTAAATTATCGGTAATAATTAAGGAGAGAGCATGAAAATATTATCATCTCTTGCACTCACAGCTACGCTGCTGAGTGCTGTCCCCACCGCTTATGCCGTACCCAACATCTGGGGTTCCGGCTACGGCATGGGTGTATTTGAGTATATCATCACTGATTCACAGGACACTGAGTTGAATATCAGCTGTACCAGTAATCCCGATGATACTCAGGTGTTACAACACAGTGTACTGGTCACATTGCCGGATGGAAGAATACTGAGTTCACATGACGAAAATACCCAGATCACGCTGGTTACCGGCGATGAACAGTATGGTGTTCCCCCGTCTTTAGGCTGGCGTAATGGGGATAATGCATGGATATCATTCATTGATGCTATTAGAAAAGCAACACCGTTTGAAGTCTGGATAAACAACAAAAAAGTAGCCCGTTTCACACCCTCCGCCAGCAATATTCATAAGGTACTCGCTGATATGTCAGTCTGTACAACCCTCACTGCGGATTAGTATCAACGCCTCACAACATCCGTTTTGTCTGAAACGGATGTGCTCACATCCCCCTACGTTTTTTATTGCAGGCTACTACTGGTAGCTCTAAGGTTTCACTATGTCCTTTTTGAAAATGCTTATCACTGCCTTAGGCAAGGTTCTTAACGGGTACGGAGCCCGTCAGGCACAGCAGTTTATTGAAATTCACTTTCGCCACGCTGGCTATGATGACGATTATATCAATATAGCCAGAGAAGCAGTTACGGTGTTTTTCACCGAGTTGATAACTGCGTTGATGACTCGTATTCTGCGGATCCTTGACAGTGTCTGATGCTATTAAGTGCTGTTACAACAAACGATCTGAATCGCTGCTCCTGTCCCCTGAAAGTCATTGAAGCCACTGATAGGTTCTCGAGATATTTGACCGAGATAAGGAGTACCACCAGCCATCCCTAAACAAGTTACTAACTTGATATAAAAATACAAGCAGTGATTACCACATTTAAGCCACATCATTTTGTAATGGTCGTGTCTGCGATAGAAGACTATAACCTACTGAATTAATAGGAAAACCAACACAGATATTACCCACAGAAGTCTGTAGTGGCATCGCTAGGCAGCTACACTCAACTTATAGAACCACCTTTGTAGAAACCCTCGTACTTAATGATTTTGGGCAATGCGTCAGTTATATCGTCGACACGCTGATAGACATCCTTCCCCTAGCTGTCTTGATAAAAAGCACGATTGGTACAGTCAAAAACAGCATCGTCTCCGTCGCTAAATCCCTGTGGAGCCTGTTTTTTTAATCTCTTACGTTAAATCATTATTCATCACTCTCAGCGCCAGTCCTTAACGGGATTGGCGCTTTTTATTTCTTTTTATTGGAGTATCAACTTATGAATCATTCAACCGAATCCGCTATCACAATGGAATTAGTCCCTGATGAACAACGCCTTGATTTTTGGTTCAACCATTTTGGTGCAGTAAAAGGCTGGGCTACCTTTGAAGTGGTGATCTTCACCACGATGGGCCAATTCTGTGATGAGTATCATGGCGGCTACTGGGAGTATGGCTCGCTCAATAATGGCGGTGCCTTTATCTACCCCGATATCAACGCAGACACCTTAACACTATTCAACATGCACAACGGCAATGAAGCCACCGTGAGCCAAGAGGCGGCAGGGATTGCAGTGTGTCTTATCTTGTACAGCATCTGGTCATTTCAAACAGAAAGCGAAGTGATGTGTGACCGTTTTTATCAGTTGCGTGACTACGCGCTACAACATTCTGAATCCGCTGCCATTTTCCACTTAATTGATTAATCAGGAGTTTTATCATGAGTTTATTAGCTTCGCGTTTTGGCTCTGCTAACAGTATTCGCCGTGAACGTCCACTCACTATCGAAGAGTTATTCCGTACTGTACCGAGTGTGTTTTCTGAAGAAAAACACGATTCTCGCAGTGAGCGTTATACTTACATTCCTACCATTACCTTGTTAGACAGTTTGCAAAAAGAAGGCTTCTACCCGTTCTTTGCCTGCCAAACTCGGGTGCGTGATGTCAGCCGTCGAGAGCACACCAAGCATATGCTACGACTCAGGCGACATGACCAAATTACAGGCGTACAAGTCCCTGAAATTATTTTATTAAATAGCCATGACGGTTCGAGTAGTTATCAAATGCTACCGGGGCTCTTTAGAGCTGTATGTTCGAACGGTTTAGTTTGCGGAGATACGTTTGGTGAAGTGCGTGTGCCACACAAAGGTGATGTCGTGGGCAAGGTAATTGAAGGGGCTTATGAGGTATTGGAAACGTTTGATGAAGTAGCTGAAAAACGCGAACAGATGCAATCACTTCGATTACCGCCACCAGCACAGCAAGCCTTAGCACAGGCCGCTTTAACTTATCGCTTTGGTGAAGAACATCAACCGATTACCGAAGAACAGGTATTACAGCCTCGTCGCTGGGAAGATAAGAAAGATGACTTGTGGACTGTATATCAACGCTTGCAGGAGAATTTAATCAAAGGGGGATTATCGGGCAGAAATTCCAAAGGCAAGCGAGCTCGCACTCGTTCGGTGAATGGTATTGATGGCGATATCAAATTGAATAAGGCGCTGTGGGTGATGACGGAAAAGATGCATGAGCATTTTTCTGAAAGGGAAAGAGTATAGAAATAACAGCACATTGTTTTTAAATAATGTGCTTTCTATCTGTTTTAGTACAGCCTTATTTTTTATTGAGTGAAATATATTATCGCTTTTATACAATCCAAAATAGACATAACGAAGTTTTTTAAAGCATAATTCTATAATACCATTGAGCAAATTGTTTCCGTCATGATGTGAATTTTATAAAATACAATTTTCTCCTTGTCTTGAATCCGACTGCTATAAATCCCCCTCCTCCAAGCTCAATTAACTATGATTTTATAGATAATCAATTCAATCTCATACTCACCGAAAGTTACTACACTCGTTCAAATTAACACAATCACATTGCTTACTTGATTTATTTCAATATGAATAGCCTAATTGATTAGATATGCTTTCATAGAATAAATTGTATAAAACCAGAGAAAAGGTTAACAAAGATAACATTTTGAAATTTAAATGATATGCACCTAACTAAAATTATGCAACAATGCGGTTTTATACTGGAGAATAGAGATTGCCCTCTCGTCTCCACCATATCAAGAATTAGCATGACATACGAATATACAACTGTACTGTCTTGCAGAAATGTCATCATAATTTTGATTAAGGTGAAACTTTGAGTATAAGAAAAAAATCAGCTAACTCCGGTGTCGACGCTTTACTTGGCTTTGAGTTTCAACGTAATTGTGCGTTGTATTTATTACTAAGCAACTATGATCGTTTCAAAGGACGAGAATTCTTCCTGTGTATTGAGCACCATGATGACTTTCTTTATTGCTATAGAACTAGCTGTCGCAGCAATATCGAAGAAGTTCATTCCTATCAGGCCAAAAAGTTGTCTGGTAATGTATGGAAAATAAACAAACGATTCTCCGAACTAGTTGCCAAAATACTTGAAGTAGGAAATGACCTCAAGCTTGACCATGCTCCTAAATGCCACAGTTATACCCATAAACTTACTTTTATTTCTAATTCTGATATTGAGCTTAAATTTAACCCAAAAAGTAATGAAAAAAAAGCAGGTAAAGTAGGCTTTTCTCATCTCATTAATGAACAAAACAGTAAAACACACTATGTTTCTGTTCCTAATGAAATTAAAGATGTAATAGATAAAGCAGTGAACGATTTTTGTAATAATGAAGGAATAGCATATAACAAACCTGAATTAGATAATTTATATATGCAATGGATAGACTTTCCTAGGACGAAACAGGCTCAAATAGACAATCTTGTTGGCTTAATGACTCGGAAATTTCAGCACGTGCCCGATTCAGCAGCAGCTGTTGAACTTCTTCTCAGTTTATTTAGAGAGGTTGAAGCTACATATAACCAAGGTAAAGTGATTTCTTTACTTGATAACTCTAAAAGAGTTGAAGGTGATGAAATCAAAAAAGCTATCAATATTATCGAAACAGAACAAAAGACCTTTCAACTTTGGAGAGATTATTCAGCACAATTAGCATGTCAATTTCAAATTCCTATTAATATCCAACGTAATCATAAAGACAGAATAAGAAATACATTTGAGTTAATGAAAGACATGAAAAATAATGAAGATCAGATCATCAAACATTTTGTTAATAACTGCGATTACTCGAATGACTATTATAGTTATGATGAAATGTTTAAAAATTATCATTTTGATATAAAAGAAAAATATAATTTAAACCTAAATGATATCGATATTTTTTTTACTATCTTGTGTGCTTTTGTTGAATATCACGGAGACATATCTTAATGAAAAAAACAATAATATTCGACAAATTATTCGTACATTCTGAATCTCAGAACGTATGTTTCTATGAAACCTTTTCACCTAATGTAAATATAATTAGTGGTCGAAATACTTCAGGAAAAAGCTCTTTAATTCAAAGTTTGCTATTTACATTTGGTGTAAACGATGTAAAAGAAGGCCTTGATGAAATTCTATTATATGCACCAACTTTTCGAGTCGATTTTACAATACGAAATAATAATACAGTACAAAAATATAGTATTGTTAGAGACTCTAAGTCAATATATATCAAAGAACCTAATGGTAAAGTTGTTTCTTTCCATGGGGTAAATGCTGACAATAGCGTTGAACACATTAAACTAAAGGACTATATCAGCAATTTAGTCGGTTTTTCTTTGCTTCTTGAACAAAAAGGTGAATTTAAATCAGCGCCATTAGAAAGTATGTTTTTACCTTACTATATTTCTCAATCTGTAGGCTGGGTATACTTACGTGAATCTTTTTCTAATCTCCAATACTACAAAGAATTTAAGGATGATTACTTAGATTACTACCTCGGTATAAGTAATAATTTTGATAGGGTAGAACACAGAAGACTTGTCAAAGAAAAGGAGAATTTATCTAACGATATTAAAATGTTAAATAGACACAGTAAAAAACCTGAGTTTCAACTAGCTAATTTAGTTGATGAAACTTTTGGTGATGAAGCTGAAAAATATATCGAAACGTATGTACTAAAATCTCAATCTCTTGAGGCGGATAGAATTAATTACATTAATTTATGTAACGAGCTTTCTTTATTAGAAAATCACCATAAAATCCTCAAAAAAACTAAGCGAAATATCAAAAATCAGAATTATAATGGTGTTGATAGATGTCCTGCATGTACTCAAATTTTATCTTATTCTTTAGAAGGTTTATATAGTCATTACCAAAAATATAATGACACTGCTCAGCTTGAATCACATATAATTCATAAGCTTATTGATAAAAAGTCAAATATTAATTCGTATAAGAAAAAAATAACAAAAAGCACAAAAGAAATTCACGTTAATTATAGTATTCTATTAAAAAAGAATATTAACAACGTGAATTTTTCACAATGGATAGAAGCCAAAGCTAATATTGCACTATACAAAAAAATTCAGCAAGATATTATCTCATCCGAATTAAAGCTAGAAGATATAAAAACCTCACTGGCTTCTATGGTTACTGAACAAGAAACATTAATAGAGCGCTCAAAAAAAGAGAAATTATTCAATGAAATTTTTACCAATTATTCAAAACAATTATCCCTTAAACCACTAAATGACCCTAGATACTTAAATTTATATAAAATTAACTCATTTCCTCGCCAAGGCGTTGAACTACACAAAACTGTCATGGCATATCATTTTGCTCTAAATGCAATGATAGCAAAAGCAGATACCGCACATCGTCTCCCATTTTTACTTGATGCAATTCTCAAAGAAGATATTGATGATACAAACCTAGAAAACATTTTATCATTCGTGGGGAAAAACCTGCCTACCGATACTCAATCATTTGTATCTATGTCTGAACATTTAAAGGACACTGAACAAGAAGAAGAAGAAGAAGAAGAAGAAGAAGAACGAAAAGCCATTGATAAAGTACAGATTCAAGGGATAATAAATTCATTCTTCCCGAATAATACAAAACTCTTTTACATTGGTAGAGGTAAAATTGAACGTGGATTTCTTTCACAATCTCTGGATGACTATCAAGAAATTTATGAAGAAACAATTAATCTTACATTTATCTAATCTGTCACATTCTAATAATGTAAATGCATAATAGTTAATAGAAGTATAAAGGAGGCTTGAACTAAAAATTCAAGTCTCTAGCAAAATCATCCACCCAAAACATTACTAAAGTTAAATTTTCAGGTGTGATTAATTCAACAAAACTTATATAGTGCATGGATTATTGTTTCATTTTTTGGTAAAAATGGTACGTTTCTTAAGTAAGAAACCCTAATCGTTCTCTTACATTTTAATCTCAATCAAAATATTTTTAGGCACCTTATTAGGCACTTTTGAAAAGTTGAATTGAA
>CAUQNX010000011.1:0-139054 GCA_963519845.1 uncultured Moellerella sp.
CTCAGGTTATTATTGCATTGGTTCATTCCATGTCATTACGAGCACGAGCAGGAGAGGATCGCGAAAAACTGCAAGTGATAGTGGACAGCGGCATCATGATGCTAACGCCCTATTTAAAATAAATTGATTTACCATATAGGAGGTAATTTTCATCTTTGGATATAACTCTTTATTTTAAAAATAACTTTATCAATATGCAGCTGTAATATATAGACTAATAAGTTTCTAATGATTTATATAATCTCAACTGGTTATTATAATTCGCTCCATGCAACTGGCCAATGTGAGCCGACACCCGGTTCATATTGATTTGAATCAGAACAATAATTTCCGTAAGGTAATGGCTTACACTGATACTGCTTCCCATTCTTAAGTTGTAAAACTACCGTTTTAGCTGTGTAAGAAGATATATTCTCAGGGAAAATGTAGTCTGGATTTATAACATTTTTATTTTTCTCTTTAGGGTATATATTTGCTGCTGAATATCGAGTTTGATTTAAAACTCGAGTATTATCATTTTTCTCTTCAGTTCCCTTTGGAATGCCCATAACTTTCAAATTAGGATTAGAAAAAGAATTAAGCCTAATACAATTCACTAATTGGCATTGATATGCCATTACTGTTCGCCACTCATCTTGAGGATATTGATAGCCATAACCATAAGGATAATTATAATTTACCCCATTACCCGGCTCATGGGAAGCGCCCAAATTATGGCCTAATTCATGTGCCAAGGTATGATTCCCAATCGCGCAGGATTGACTTACAACACTAAAACCATTACCAAACTTCACTTGTTTATTCATATAAGCAAGGCCACAAGATTGAGCTTTTGCGGCTATTAAAGTCACGAGATCTGCCTGTGCCATCTCTCTTTGCTCTAAGGCATATTTACCCAATGGAGCTTTAGAATCAGTTAAATTAGACAGCAACTTTCCAAAACTCATGTTAGCTTCGCTAATATCACTATCAACGGCTGTCACTGTATATTTGATAGGAAGTAGACTATTATTAGCACTCGATTGTAGGTCATCACTTGCATGTGATACATAAGTTTTAAATTGTTCATTGCCTATTTGTTGAACTGCTTCTTTTGTCATGATCATTAGTACATTTATATGACTGATATCATCGCTTTTAGGATCAAAACTAGTTGGCGGTGACGAATATGTTATTGCTTTCGGAGGAGTATAATTTAATTCCATTAAGTTATGTTTAGTCGATAGTTTATTAATATTAGATGACTCAATTGGTGGTAACTCTACCGAATACTTACTTTTATCCACTTTTATTAAAATCATATCTTTATCATTAATAGAACTAATTACGTAAGAATGCCCATTAATAGTAAAATCACCACTTAATCGATTATTATTTTCAACCAGAACTACTTGATTATCAAATTGATTATTCGTTGAAACCCCGCCTAATATTGATTTTTTATTTTGATTTACTATCCGTCCTTTCCAGATAATCGAACCATTAGCATCAATATGTAGATTATCGAGTGTAACATTAACACTAATACCAGGTTCTAGCTCTAATTGAATATTTTTCAGCCCATGATTTAAGGCTAGCCCATTAGCGGTGCCTAAATAAATATGCTGTGTTGTGGGCTCGGATAATAAGTTTTCAATTATAGAATTTTCAGTATGTGTAACGGTATTGTTTAAATCCATAGCCGATAATACAACTGAATTAAGGCTATATAACTGAAGATTATTAGCAGGTATGTTTATTTCGGCTAAAGTATAGAGTGGTAGGAAAGCGAAAGATATTGATAGAAAATTATATTTTAACATTGTCATCTCCTTTTGTGGATTATGAAAATGCAATGCTAATTTAAATATTTACTATCTAATAGACTAATAAAAATCAGTATCCTATTAATATGGGATTAAAATAACCTTAACAAGGGGTGATTTTTTATATTAACATAGGCAATCAATTTTTAATCTTTTGAGGATTAGATAATTTTAAAATTGATCCATGTTGCTCAATAAGCCCCTGCTCTTTTAACTTTAAAATTACTTTATCGATATGACGGCGAGATGTACCCAAAATTCCAGCCAGAATTTCACGCGGTAAGTGAATTTGATGGGATTCTATTTGAGACAACATAAAGAGAATATTTTTTTCAACTGAATCAACTGCATTCATTAATCGCTGTTCACCATTAATCAAGCAACGTTTAGCTAATTGACGATTAAGCAAAATAGATAAATGGTGATCTTGAGATAACCAAGATAAAAAACTGGTTGTAGGAATACGGATCACTCTACATTCAGATAAGGCAATCACATCGTAACGATAATCTTGCTGACACAAGGCTTCCATTTCACCGAGCATTTCCCCACGATAACAGAGGGTTAGCCCTAGTTGTTTACCATTGTCAGCGAGCTTGTTCACCACAAACTCGCCTTCAATAATAATATAGATAAACTGATTTTCGGTACCTTGGCTAATGAGTTTATACCCCTCCTGCACATGTATGGTGCAGAAGGTGTTTTTAACTGAGTCTGGCGCATGACGAAATAACCAATCCACATTAGGAAGTAACTCTTGTTCTGTGAATTTCAACCACAATTCGCGAAATGGTGTATTATCTAACATCGCCATACCTCTTTGATTAGCCTATGATTAAACCTGCAATTGCCCCATTCATTAAGTTAGCTAAAATCGCCGCACCAAATGCTTTAAATGCAATGCTAGTCAGTTCACCTCGACGTTCTGGACACATAGCACCAATGCCGCCAATCGCGATACCGATAGTACCAATATTGGTAAATCCACAGAGTGCAAAGGACATTACAATTTGTGTTTTATGGCTAAGTGCTTCATTTGTAGCCGCTAATGTTGCGCCCTCAAGATAAGGCTGAAGGTTAGCATAAGCGATAAACTCATTAAATAATACTTTTTGTCCTAACAATTGACCCGCAAACTGTGCTTCCGACCAATCGACGCCAATTAACCAGGCCACTGGTGCAAATAGCCAACCAATAATCTGCGTCAATGAAACGCTATAACCAAAAAAGCTAGAGAACCAGACTGTAATACCATCGAACATGGCAATAATAGCCAGTAAAGCCAATAACATACCACCGATATTCAGTGCCATGCTAACACCAATACTAGCGCCCTGTGTCACGGCATCAATACTGTTGCGATACTCTGACTTTTCCATAGTGATTGACTGAGAGGATGTATGAGCATCACTGGTCACGCCCGTTTCTGGAAAAAACAGTTTTGCGAATAAAATTCCCGCTGGTGCTGACATAAAGGAGGCAGCAAGTAAATACTCAATATTAACACCGTACTGGGCATAACCAAGCAACACAGTTCCGGCAATTGATGCAATACCTCCTACAAGGATAGTGAAGAATTCCGACGACGATAAATATTTTAAATAGGGACGAATAACTAATGGCGCTTCAGTGACACCTAAAAATATATTTGCCGCAGCAGACATAGATTCGGCGCGAGAAGTTCCTAATAATTTATGTAATCCACCGCCAATGATCACGATCAACTTCTGCATAATTCCCAAATGGAAAAAGAGAGCAGAAAGCGCTGATAAGAAGATCAATACAGGCAATACTTTAAAGACGAAAATAAAACCATCAGCACCAAAAAGATCATACATTTTATCTGTTGCTAGGCCGCCCAATAAGAAGGTGGTTCCCTGCTGAGTATAATCTAATAATGCAGTGACTTTATCGGCCATCCACATCATGATTTTTTTACCAAAAGGTAAATAGAGCATACAAACAGCAAATAAGATCTGTAGTAATAGTGCTAATGATATAATTCTAAAGCGGATTTTTCGTCGATTATTCGAGCATAAATAAGCCACTAATAATATGACTACAATCCCTAGTAAACTATTTAATATTGCCATCGGACTCTCCACTCAACGTTATTTTTATTTTAATTCAAAAGCATTAAGATACTGATATTGCCTTTCGCTGAGGTTATCTAAAGAAACATCAAGGTCATTGAGTTTTAATTGAGCAACTTCGCGGTCGATCTCTTCGCTTACTTCATAAACACGTTTGTCTAATTTATTTTTAAGTAGAAACTCTGCACCCAAGGCTTGCAAAGCAAAACTCATATCCATAATTTCAGCCGGATGACCATCCGCACAAGCAATATTAACTAAAGCGCCACGGCCTAATAGATAGACAGTTTTACCATTTGATAAACAATAACCTTCGATATTGTCGCGCGCATTAAAGGTGGATAAACTACAGGCCGCTAGATCTTTTAAATTAATTTCATCTTCGAAATGGCCGGTATTACAGATGATCGCCCCTTCTTTCATTAAATTAAAATGTACTTCAGTTAATACATCGCAACAACCGGTCGCAGTAACAAAAATATCACCAACCAGTGATGCCGCTTTCATTGGCATAACGGCAAAGCCATCCATTTTTGCTTCTAATGCTTTAATGGGATCGATTTCAGTGATAATCACTTCGGCGCCCAATCCTTTTGCTCGCATCGCACAACCTTTACCGCACCAGCCATAGCCCGCGATAACAATCATTTTACCTGCGATAACCAGATTGGTAGTACGCATGATGCCGTCAAACGTCGATTGGCCCGTACCATAACGATTATCAAACAGATGTTTAGATTGAGCACCATTAATCGACAGAACCGGGAAATTTAATTCATTGCTATTTTCTCTGGCGATAGCTCGCAAAACACCTGTTGTGGTCTCTTCACATGCACCAATAACGTGGGAAGCGAATTCAGGATAAATGCTGTGAAGTTCATGCACCAGATCGCCACCATCATCAATAACAATATGAGGCTCACAGGCTAATGTTTGCTTTGTGAATTGTTGATACTCTTCAGCACTAGCGCCATGAATAGCAAAGGTATTGATACCATTTTTCACCAAAGCGGCAACCACATCATCTTTAGTCGACATAGGATTACTGCCCGTGACTGAGACGCTTGCGCCACCCGCCGCTAAAACCTGCGCTAAATAAGCAGTTTTGGCTTCGAGATGAATCGACAGTGCAATACGTTTACCCGCAAAAGGTTTCTCTTTTTCGAAGCGAGCTTCAAGGGCACGCAATAGCGGCATATGAGAACGAACCCAAGCGATCTTCTGTTCTCCAGCGGGTGCTAAGGATAAATCTTTATAAATACTCGTAACCATGAGAGCTCCTTAAATAATGATATTGATTCAACTAATTCAATATCAAATTACAAAAGGGGCGTTTAAACCACTAGGTCATTTGACTATAAAAAGTTAATAAAGTGTAATACGCATAAGATTTTTAACTTTTAGCTGACGAGTAGAGCGAGTTAAATATGTTTTTATGGCTAAATTGACGCCATAATAATGGATAAATTAACGCTTATTTAACCTCGCTTTTATGCTTATATTAATTTTACGCTTTATTTATTGCTCATTAACGCCCTTTACGAATTAATATTTCCGTTGCCATCGCCAGTAACTCAAGCATATCTGAAGGGGCTTCTAATTGGCTAACTTGCTGCGCTGATAACCATAGAAAACCCTCATAAACTTGCTGAGAATAAGCCTCTGGTGTTAATTCGCATAAATAGATCATATCAATATGCCAATGAGGATGCTTATCTGGAATACGCTCTTTAAGGATCGCCATCGGCATCACCAGAGCTATCACATCATCATCATTTTGAATGTGTGTTTTCAGCTCAAGTTTGCAGTCAATAATCTGACAAACTAAACCTGTTTCCTCGGTGATCTCACGTAAAACCGCATCTTGTGGCTCTTCATTCTCTTCAACATGACCACCGGGTGGTAACCAAATACCTAATTTTTTATGTTTATGTAATAAAAAATGCCCTTTACCATCCGTAATAATACCTGTTGCGGTAAAATGCTTTTGCACTTGTTCCATTATTCGCCTCATCATCAATAGCTCAATCCTGATTCTAAGCTGAATCCAGCTATTTTTCATCAAGAGAATAAATAGCGAATACCGTAGATTTTAACGTGTAAATAACTTGATGAACCCTTAATATTAGGTTATCTATACTGCCATTATGGCTAAATTATTTGTCTCCCCCCCCTTTTACCTCACCATAACCTTTATATCTTGTCACAAGGAATATTATGACAAAAATAACCGTTAACCCTAGCTCTGTATTTAATTCGACACAATATGGCTTTAGTCAGGCCGTGGTAGCAACCGGTCGAAAACATATTTTTCTGTCTGGTCAAGTGGGTATTGATAAAGATGAAAAACTCGCGGGAATGACAATCGAACAGCAGATGAGACTCTCTTGTGAAAATATGCAGAGTGTCATTGAAGCGGCGGGAGGTAAACTCAGTGATATTACTATGCTGCGTCTCTATATTAAGGTCGGCAGTGAAAGCGCAAAAGATCAAAATAAAATTGCCGATATTTTAAAGCAATTTTTCCCTGAAAATCCCCCGGCTTCATCATGGATTATTGTCAGTGGTTTATCTTTGCCTGAATGGCTGATTGAAGTAGAAGCGGAAGCGTTAATCGATTAGTGGTCAATAATTTAATAAAGCCGATATCGCTACTGATATCGGCTTTATTTTCACAGTATACAGCTAAGTTTATGCGGTTAACGCCAGTTTAGCACCGAACATAACAAAAACAGCACCTATACAACCATTAGATAGCGCGGATAATCTCTTATTATTTTTTAGCGCTCGCGTTAAAGCGACACCGCCAAAAATAAGAATCGACAGATAAAACATACTACAAACTTCTAAAATAACACCCAAGACGAAAAAAGGGACTCCCGCATTCGCATAGTTGGGATCAATAAACTGAATAAAAAATGAAACATAAAAAATAATCATTTTTGGATTAAGTAAACTTAAGAAGACCGCCTTTACATAAGTATCTTCTTTGCTAATCTTAATGGCTTCAATGGATAGATCTTCTTTCTTTTTATGGAATGTACTATAGAGCGTTTTAATTCCCAGATAGAATAAATAAAATGCGCCCGCATATTTAATCACACTAAAAAAGATAGGAGAGGTTTTAACCAGTGATGCGACGCCTAAAAAAGCTAAAAAGATCAATATGGCATCACCCGTAAATACACCTAAAGCCGCTTTATAACCATCTTTAATGCCATATTTTGCACTAGAAGTCAGAACATATAAAGAATTTGGCCCTGGAACTAAAGTAATAAAAATTACCCCGATCAAATAGGTCAAAATATTAAAGATACCCAGATTTTCAAACATAAGATACCTGCTAACGTCTTAGATTAAAACGATAAAAGCTAACTATAAATTCTATATGGATATCATACACACAAAAAAATAATCACGAAACATTAACCCAGTGAAGCAACCAATATATGCACAAACAAACTATAAAATCAATTAAAGATGAATTTAAACACTGCAAATTAAACATTAACTAAGAGCTTAATGCTAATTTAACCCAACAATCAGCATCACACTAAATAGCCTTTAACCTATAGTGATTAATATCGACCTACCAGTGATTAACCTTATTAAAGACTTTAAATGTTACATGATTGATAAAGTGATGTAACGCCATTTTATTCAAGACATTTATTTTTAAATAATCTATCCTGCCAGATCGAAAATTTTTAATTTCTGGTCACCGGCTCTGTTTAACGCTAACGGATTTTAATATCGTATTTTGCTATATCGATAGAGAACGACATAAACGAACAATAATTAAACAACCTATAGGCTTTATTTAAAATGGACTCAAATAATCATTCTAGATGGCGAGATTTAGTCAACGGTGCTATTCATATGACACCGTTGAATTTAGCGGTAATACCTTGGGGGATCTTAGCGGGTTCTCTTGCGGTAGAAACAGGATTAACCTTTTGGCAAAGTGTCGCTATGTCTGCCATGTTATTTGCTGGTGCTGCACAATTAGTCACTTTGGGCTTACTAACCTCAGGTGCAGGTTTTATTACCATTATTATTTCGGTATTTTTTATTACCTCGCAACATTTACTCTATGGTTTAACCTTAAGGCCTCAGGTTAAATCCTTTTCTACCCGTCAAAGAATGATGATTGGTTTTATATTAACCGATGAACTGTTCGCAATAAGTGCCGCTAATAAACAAAAACTCACCTTTAGCTATCTATTTGGCGCAGGTTTTAGTTTTTATCTTGTATGGGTATTTGTCAGCCTATGCGGTATTTTAATGGCTAATTATGTGACAGATTTAAGCAGCTTACATTTAGACTTTTCTGTCGTTGCTACCTTATTAGCTATTGTGGTGCCTTTAACCAAAAAAATAAGCACCGTCTGTGGTGTGATCACTGCGCTGGTATTATCCATTATTTTCTCTTGGTACGGCATTAGTAGCGCCATAGTTTTAGCGGGCCTAACGGGAATGTGTGTATCTGTATTTACCGCTAGAATATTAAAGGAGGCTGTATGAGCTGGACTCTAATTATCGCCTTAGCCGTTATTGTCTACAGCTTAAGATACGTTTTCCTTATTCCCAAACTTCCTGTTCGACTGCCGCTGTTTATTCGCCAAGCGCTTAGCTACTCCGCGCCTTGCCTATTAACCGCCATTACTGCGCCAGTGATCTTATTAGAGAAGAATCAGTTTAGAGAATTCCCGGATAATCCCTATCTTTGGGGAGCTCTATTTTGTGTTCTTATGTCATTGTTGATCAAAAATATGCTATTCGCTGTCGGCCTGACTTTGCTGTTCTTTTATAGTTTAGTCTATTTTATGGGGGCTTAATCGCCCTCTTTACTCACAATATTTGCGCTTGACTTAAAGTCGACTTGAAGTAGTAGCATAGCTTCAATTAATGATAAGCAGCGGAGATATTTTTATGTTAATCACCCCTATTGAGATCATCAGCTATATTTTGTTACTCGGAATAATATCGACACTATTTATGGATTTTATTGGGGTCATTCAAGCTCGTCTATTTCGTAGCCCAGGTTTAAATTACGCTTTTGTCGGTAGATGGGCTCTATCTATACTGTTAAAAGGTCAATTTAAACATGACCCTATTATGGCAACACCAAGTATTGCAGGCGAAAAAGTGCTTGGTTGGTGCCTTCACTACTTAATAGGCATTGTATTTGCAACGCTCATGGTATTTTATATTATCAACAATAATCAGGTTAAACCTAATTTTATTGCTGCTATAGCCACAGGGATCATCAGTCTGATTGCCCCTTATTTTATTATGCAACCCGGATTTGGCTTTGGTATTGCTGCATCAAAATTGCCCACAGCAAATAAAGTTAGATTAAAGAGCTTTATTGCCCACCTAAGTTATGGATTAGGTTTATATTTAGCCATGTTGATCTTAAATTTTATTTATTAAGTTAATAATTATTATTTTTTATTTCGTTTAAGACTCAATGACATGATCTTATTGAATTTAGGGCAGAGTAGTTGGTTTTCAGCTTTGCAGTTAACAATATGCAATATGCCCTTTTTTAATAATATCAAGTTCTGAATTTTCGCTTCTATTTCATTGGCTTTTAATACTAATTTTTCTTTGTCGATTTCCGGCTGTTGCTGATTATTTAACATAAGGGCTATCTCTTCCAATGAAAATTGAGCTTCCTGCCCTAAAGAGATCAGCGATAAGCGCATCATAACTTCATTATGGTTATAGACTCTTTTTAGCCCTTTTCTGCCAATGGATTTAATTAAACCTCTCTCTTCATAATAACGTAATGTTGAAGATGGCAGACCAGAAAGCTGACTGACTTTGCTTATATCAACTTCAATCATAAATTAATTCTTTATTCAAAATAACCGCCTATATAGCGTTTTATATAGGCGGTTAATATTAACGGAAAGGCGGTTCATCGAAGGTGCGTAATTTACGCGAATGCAACTTATCACCCTCGGCTCTTAATAAATCGATAGCTTGAATACCGATTTGGAGATGTTCAGAGACCGCTCCCTCATAAAAATGGTTGGCTTGTCCCGGTAATTTAATTTCACCATGCAGCGGCTTATCAGAAACACAAAGCAAGGTGCCATAAGGGACTCTAAAGCGATAACCTTGTGCCGCAATAGTCGCACTTTCCATATCCACCGCCACAGCTCGGCTTAAACTAAATCGTCTTGCGGTGGCATAAAAACGTAATTCCCAGTTTCGATCGTCCGTTGTCACTACGGTTCCAGTACGTAATCGGTTCTTAACTTGTTCACCGGGCATATTGCTAACTAATTTAGTTGCGTCGTAGAGTGCGCGCTGAACTTCTGCAATACTGGGAATAGGAATATCAGGAGGTAATACATCATCTAGAATATGATCATCACGTAAATATGCATGAGCTAAAACATAGTCACCAATTTTTTGGCTTTCACGTAATCCACCACAGTGACCGATCATTAACCAAGCATGGGGCCTTAAAACAGCAAGATGATCGCAAATATTCTTAGCATTTGATGGACCCACACCAATATTAACTAAGGTAATACCAGAACCATCTTCAGCAATAAGATGATATGCAGGCATTTGAAATTTCTTCCACGTTAAATCCGAGGTTGCCAGATTTGGATCGGCATTTTCAGCAGTGAGATAATTAAAACCGACACAAGATAGAGCGCAATAGCGACTATTAGGATCTTTTATTTGCTCACAGGCCCAGCTAACAAACTCATCCACATAACGATTATAATTGGTAAATAAGATATAGGGCTGTACATACTCAGGGGGAGTTCCCGTATAGTGTTTTAGGCGAGCGAGGGAAAAATCAACCCGTAAAGCATCAAAATGCGATAATGGAAAGCTATCACCCGGTTGAAAAATACCGTCGGTAATATCATCACTAATTTCGGCAAGATCAGTAATTGGGAAATGAGCCGCTATTCCATTACTCATAGTTCGGTCGAGCATTAAATCAGAACCATCGATAACAAAAGGATAGGGAATTTCTGTTGATGATGATCTGACTGAGAAAGTTACATTATAATCATGCTGCAAAATAGTCAGCTGTTCAGTCAGATATTGGCGAAATAAATTAGGTTTCGTCATAGTCATCGTATAACTACCCGGCTTAACAAATCGAGCGTAAGCGCGCGTTTTCTGGCAATCCTCTTTTTGACCATCCCAATAAACGCATAATTCAGGATAGGAAAATAAGCCTTTTTCTCTCTCTATTTTATCCGGCAGCGTGCCTTGATTAATATAGTCAGAAATCGCACTTCTTAATGCAAGGATCGCGTTTTGATAAACTAACTCTAATTTATCTAACACCTCGTCTATCGATAAATTCTCGTATGACTGACTTTGAGTTAACGCCACGCTATATACCCCTTTTCTTATCTTCAATAAGTCCTGACTCTCACCATAGAATAACTAGCATAATGATGCAAAGCTCTTTTTAATACTGAGATCCGATAAGCCATAATTAAATCAAGTAGGTAAGTATGACTGGCAGCGTAAAAATAGCCAAAATTGTTTGTAAAGTAATAATTCCAGCCATTAATTCACTATCACCATTCAATTGCTTGGATAAAATATAAGCATTTGGCGCGGTGGGAATAGCAAAAAAGATGATCAGTAATACTGACTCCATGGGCGGTAATTCAAATCCCCGCCCGATCAATAAAGCCACTATTGGCATAATCGCTAATCTGCCAAAGCTATTTAAAATTAACGGTTTTAATTCGACTTTTAATGTGGAGGTTTGGAGCGCGGCCCCAATACAGATGAGTCCCAAGGGTAAGCTAGCAGCGGCAAGTAATTTAAATAACTGCTCTGAGCCAAAAGGTAAACCAAATGGCGAAATATTAATAAGGACGCCAAGGAAACAGGCAATAATAAGTGGATTTTTGATAATAGGTAATAACATTTGCCACAATGAAACTTTTTTACCTGAGGTCAGCGCTAAAACAGAAATAATATTACCACTAGGCACAAGAACAGCTAAAATAACTGCCGCAATGGCGATCCCCGGTTGGCCAAAAAGATCCGCCACTATCGCCAAACCTAAATAAGTGTTGAATCTGAGAGCTCCTTGCACATAAGCTCCAAATCGCGCTGCTTGCCATTTAAATAGCGCTTTTCCAATCCATAATATGAGACTGCCACCCAATAAAATAGTCAAAATAGCCAGCGCAAGTTGCGGCAACTGAGGATTATCCAGCGGCGCATTGGCTAGGCTATTAATCAAGAGTGCGGGAAATAACAGATAATAATTTAATTTTTCGGTTCCATACCAGAAACCAGCCTCAAAAAAATTCCGCCGGCGAGCAATAAAACCAAAAGCAATCAATGCAAATAACGGCCATAGAACTAATAAAATTTTTTCCATATTATCTATCTTATAGCTATAACAACAGTGAAAAATAGGACTTATGTCCTCATCAAGGGTTCACAGTACCTTTTCAACCACAAAAAAGGTAGTCAAAAAGGGCTTTTTATTATTTATTCTTCAATGTATATCTTATCAAGATAAATGAAATATTTTTAGCTTAATAATAATCTTTTCTTTCATCTGATTAAAACTCACATTACTTAATTTTATTCCGCATCAGTTTATTATTTATAAAAGAAAAACCTCAAGCTTCATGAATAATAACGCTAGAGTTAAATAAAAAATAAATTAATAGCTAATAATGATACATGAAGCTAATCAAATGAGTTAAATGTAGCCAAAAAATATATTTTTTCCGCATTTATGTTTATTATCTAAGCTCTAATTCAATAAAGAAGGAACCCTAATGACAAATTACTTTTTATTCTCATACTCAGTAGAGACCAATAAGGATAAATCACTGTCACCTGAGCGCAAGGAAGCGAATATGAAATTTGCTGACTCGATACGGGCTGCAATCAGCAAAATTAATTGTCGAGGCTGGGTAAAATTGCAGGCAGTCGAAACAGTTTTTTGTTGTGCTGTAGATGAGCATATACAGAGTAACTGTGATGCGGAAATGGTAGTGAGAGAGGAGTTTAAGGTGCATCTACCACCCAATATTGATGACCGTGTTAAAATACATTGTGTAGTTCACCTTGGCGGAATTGCAATGAAAGATCGCGCACCATTAGAATTTACTATTTGTTGTTTGTAATTATTATAATAACCTAAAATAACAGCCCTATTAGTACCTATATGCTAATAGGGCTTGTTGCTTATATCTTACAACCTCAATTATATTAAATCAGTGCTATGATTTTATTTAAGTGAGTCGACAATCTAGAACATATATTATTATTAACTCAGTAAATAGATATGAGAATGTTATGGCTTAAATCAGTAAGTCATAGTGATATCCATTAAAGGAAAAATAATTATGTTTAAAAAATCAAATAAATTGCTATCCATTGTTTTAATCCTTTCGAGTTCCCTATTTATAGATAGTAGCTTCGCGAAATCCAGTTGTACTATGCACAATACACACGTTGTTAAAGAATTAAAAGATGAAATTTGTTTTAGCCTATACCCTATAACTCAATGCATGAAAGAATGTCATCCACTAAATATAGTAAAGAAAAAAGTCTCTTTTCATTGCCTAGATAACGAAGGCCTATCAGACAAGTGGAAGGAGAAAATCAAAAATGGTGAGCTTATTGACTTATCCAAAAATGAAGCCAATTTGTATTTGAACATAGATATCCCAATGGAGTGCGTACCAAATAATTAAAATCGCTAGGGGCTGGAGATAACACCGATCGGCAGTGAAATCTCCTATCTTTTTAAATTCTAACCATTTTGGTACCTATCATGGCCGCTTGTCCACCGACGCTAACGCGACTAATTTTTTGCGCTTGTGTATCAATCGTCACTTGTATAAGAGAGGAACAATCCATAGCTCGCCCTTGCTCTAACAGGAAGTGAGTTTCGTCGGGCAGGATATGATTGACCAGATAACATCCGAGAGCACCGCTAGCACTACCCGTTGCGGACTCCTCATCTATGCCATATAGAGGTGCGAAATTTCGGCAGTGGGCTGTGATAGATGAATCCTGATTCAATTCAAATACGTGAAAACCTATGGTATCGAATTCACGGCTCAGATTTGCGATCGCTGCATAATCGGGTCTCAGACGGTCTAACTGGCCGGGCTGCACAGGAATAAGAATATCAGGCAATCCTGTTGAGATCACCTCAATAGGCAAGCCAGTCCCCTTAATCACATCTGGTTGTACTCCGAGGGCAATAGCGATATCTTCGACATCAGGCCCTTTCCGTGTGATAGGCAGGGCCTGCTCCATGACGATACTATCAGACGCGACAGCCACACTCAGAATACCGGCTTTGGTTTTTTGCTTGTAATTGCCCGGTGCAAGCAGATCGAGCGAAGCCAGCGTGAAAAAAACGGCTAATGTCGCGTGCCCGCAAAAATCCACCTCACTTTCAGGTGTAAAAAAATCCACTTTGAAATCAGTCTCTTCACCCACATAGACAAATGCGGTCTCGGAAAAACCCACCTGACGCGCGATAGCTATTTTTTGCGTGGCGCTCAAGTTGGGTGGATTAAGAACAACTCCAGCAGGGTTGCCACCAGAATTATTGCGCGTAAATGAGTTCACAAGGTGTACCTTGATATCCTGTTTAGCCGAGCCTGTTTCTTTGTATTGCATCTGTTTCTAAGTCCTGTACGTAAAGCTTGATCATATGTGAGTGCTGAAGTATTTAGAATGCAAATGACATTATCTAATAACCAATACATTCGTCTATTAATAGTAGCTAAATCATCCCTATTCATAAAGGCTAATTTGAGAGTATTAAATCTAAGGAAAAATCCTATTTTAATCCTATTTATCTCAGTAAATATTTTTAAACTCTCCTCTAAGATTAAATAATGATTGTTATATTTAACAAAGGAGAAAATTAGGCGTTATCGTGAAAATTAACCTATAAAAACCATAAAATGACGACAAATGACACCATCTTCTAACTTTGAATTAATTTGATTTATATGAGAAGTGTTATTTATTGAGCAATAATTGCTATTTAAATCACCTTGAAAATAGAAAAAAGGACTATTCTGGCGATTAGATTTCAGTCGTTGAATTCTTTTGCTCATGATTACAAAAAGGTCTTGTGCTATATTTGACTCTTCTATGATTTCTTTGGCGGAAACCACAGCGATAATAATTGTCTACAACAAGGAGCTTTAACAATGACGGATAATACAGATAATACGCCTTTAAAAATGACCGATAAAATGATCACCCCTTATATTAAGTGCGACGAAATCGGCTATATTGATGCTGAAAACGGTTATGCATATATTGGTTTTCAATTTCCTATCACACCGCTAGAAACAACAGATAAAATCTTTATGGGTTTAGAGCTCAACGAAATCAAAGAGCTGGTTGAGATGCTACAAGATCACCTTGAGCGTCATCCTGTAGAAGAAAAAGAGTTTGAACTCGTCGAAGAGATAGAGATCACCGAGTAGTGCTAAGTGCTAAGACGGTAATGCTAAAATGTTACCGTCATTGGTTTTATTTAAATCGACAATCTAAGATTGTATATCAAGCTCATAAAACTGATGGATTTTTTCTATTTTGCTAATATCAGTATCTCTTGAAATACATTCACAATGGCTACATTTAGCGGTTGAAAAATGCATTAGATCAAAGCTACGTTTATCTAATTTAATCAACCCATTAGCATCATTATCCGGCTGCCCTCTTCTAAATCTGAATAAATTTGCCGAAAGTTCTGATATATCAGTTGTAATATCCAGATTTGGAATGCCATTTAAAATGGTAGACATTTGATTAAAAATATCCTTATCCTTCCAGTTGATTCCTCTAAGTACTTCATATCTAATTAATGGTGTTATAAATATTTTTATATTTTCATCACTTAAAATTTCATCTAATTGTTTCTTAGCTGCTTCTTTCTCTAATTCTGTTGTAGTACAACTTTCATCCAAAGCTGCAATGAGAAGATTAGCATCTAATAATACATTTTTTATCATGATTATTGCACCTTTGACTTATTGATGAGATCTAACAGCCCCGATTTTGCATCACTTTGATCTTCAATACTGCTGTTATCTATTTTCATTTTATTCAGATCAACATTAAAAACATCTTTTAGAATATCAGCTAACGCGGCTTTATTTGGAGAAGATATTATTTCATTTTTTACTACACCATCATTATCTCGATATAGCTTGTAGGCTTCTCCCTCTTTCAATTGTGATAACACAACAGAAGAGTGTGTAGTGATAATAAATATAGTCTTAGGAAATAATTTTTTTAATAACGGGATAATATTGACTTGCCAACTTAGGTGTAAATGACTTTCGACCTCATCGATCAGTACATAACCTTTAACATTCTGAATGTTTTTTTCATTAGTAAAATAGCCATAACCCGATACAATTGCTTGAACTAATTTTAAAATCGATGTAAATCCAGAGCTTAATTGAGTTATCTGCGATTTTCTCTCTTCTATTTTAATATAAACTCTATCATCACCGGTTATTTCTAAAAACTCAGGATCAATACGATTATCAATCTTATTTAAGATTTGCATAACTGTTTTAATTTCAATACCTCTACTATCCTCAGCTTTTTGATAAGGATTTGTAGATCGAGCTATTTTTAAAAACCAATCTTCGATTTTAGTATCCATATTTAGAGAGCTAAAATCATTTACCATCTTGCTATCTAAATTAGAAAAATATTTTTTCCGTCTATCCTCAAGATCGCCCATACTCTCTTGGCTAGCTCTGGTTTCATGATTGATGATACCTCTTGCTTGTGCGCCTAAATAGACAACAGGAAGAGAATGAGTAACATCATTAAAACTATCCTGTAAACCAACACTATTTGTCAGCGTTTTATTGATAGTAATATCTTTATCTAAAAATCTTGCTGATGTAAATTTTAAGACTTCAAATCTAACCCTATTATCAAACTCAACTTTCAGTTTATTACTAAAATACAGCAGTTGAAATATAGCTTCCAACGTTCTGGTTTTACCCACGCCATTAGCGCCAATAAAGGTATAAACACGCTGTTTTAAGCTCAGTTTTAACTGAACTTTTCCTACACCGATAATACCGTCAAATTCTATGAATTCACCTAACATAACAATCTCCATAGCTATTTTTATTTTAAATTTTAGCCAAAACTAAGTGCTCACACTGTATCGGCTAAAATCTAACCAACTAACTCTGTTACTCACTATCTTTTAGGTTATTAGTTCATCTAACTATTGATGATTTAAGTGAGGATCGCGCTGGCTAGATAAGCTTTATTTGATGTTAGCCTAGTAAATGTGTAGCTGCAAAGGATATTCTACGATTGGTGACAGAGGAACTAAACTTCATTATTTAGCTACTACATATAGTGTTATCTTCAGGATTTCCACAACAAAAAAAGGCACCCGCCCCCGAGTGCCTTTGAGCTAAGTCACTGAATAATCACTATTCAGCGGTTCTGGTACTGGAGCGGATCAGGAAATCAAAGGCGCTGAGTGAAGCTTTTGCCCCTTCGCCTGCCGCAATAATAATCTGTTTATAAGGTACAGTGGTGCAGTCGCCAGCGGCAAAGACGCCTTTGATATTGGTCTCACCGCGAGCATCGACAATAATTTCGCCCATAGGGTTACGCTCAACCGTCTCTGCTAACCATTGGGTATTAGGTAATAAGCCAATTTGGACAAAAATACCGGCTATCGCTAATGAGTGAACTGAATCATTAGTGCGATCTTTATATTCTAATCCAGTCAGCTTGCTGCCATCGCCCTTCACTTCTAAGGTTTGCGCATTAAGGATGATATCGATATTTTTTAAGCTATGCGCTTTATCCTGTAATACTGCATCAGCTTTTAGCTCAGGAGCAAATTCAAGCACGGTGACATGTTCAACCAAGCCAGCCAAATCAATCGCGGCTTCAATACCTGAATTTCCACCGCCGATCACGGCAACGCGTTTGCCTTTAAATAAAGGACCATCACAGTGTGGGCAATAAGTAACCCCTTTAGTACGGTACTCTTGTTCGCCCGGTACGCCCATATTTCTCCAGCGTGCACCCGTGGCAATAATAATAGCGCGCGATTTTAGCGTTCCACCTGAGGCCGTGGTTATTTGATGATATTGGCCTTCAGATGCTGCTGGGATCAGTTTTGTTACCGCTTGGCCGTCAACTACATCAACACTGTAGTCATCCACATGGGCTTTTAATGCACCTGCGAGGGTCGCGCCTTCTGTTTTGATTACTGAAATATAGTTTTCGATATCAACTGTATCCATCACCTGACCACCGAAGCGCTCACCTATTACACCGGTGCGAATACCTTTACGCGCGGCATAAATAGCAGCTGAAGCACCGGCAGGACCGCTACCCACAACGAGAACATCATAAGGTTGACGCTCATTAAGTGCTTTAGCCGCACGCGCATCGGCGTTGGTATCCACTTTATTGACAATTTCGCTTAAGGTCATACGGCCTTGGCCAAACTCTTTGCCATTTAAAAATACCGCAGGTACACCCATCACCTGACGATCTTCAATTTCTTGCTGATAAGCGCCACCATCAATCGCTGTATGGCTGATATCGGGGTTTAATACTGCCATTAAATTAAGCGCTTGCACTACATCTGGGCAGTTATGACAAGTGAGCGAATAGTAGGTTTCGAAATGGAATTTTCCCTCTAAGCCTTTCACTTGCTCTAAAATTTCTTGCGCTTCTTTCGATGGATGTCCGCCCACTTGCAGTAACGCGAGCACCAGCGAAGTAAATTCGTGTCCTAATGGTGATCCAGCAAAGCGAATGCCTGAATCTTCACCCAAATTGGTGATTAAAAATGAAGGAGTACGTAATGAAGGATCTTGCGATTCTCTTAAGCTAACTTTATCGGATAATTGAGTAATTTCAGTTAATAATTGCTTTATTTCGTGTGATTTTGCACCATCATCTAGATTCGCCACCAACTCAACGGGTCGACGTAATTTTTCTAAATAAACTTTTAGCTGAGCTTGCATATTATTATCGAGCATTTGATTGTTGCGCCTCTTTGTCCCTGTTATAGAATCGGGTGCCAGAGAGCACCCGACTAAATTATCGTCTATTACTGCTATTGAGTGGTCAGCAAGACTAGATTTTACCGACTAAATCAAGTGATGGAGAGAGTGTTGCTTCGCCTTCTTTCCATTTTGCAGGGCAAACTTCGCCTGGGTGGCTAGCAACATATTGTGCGGCTTTAATTTTACGCAGTAGATCTGCTGCATCACGGCCGACGCCTTCAGAGGTTATTTCGATAGCCTGAATAATACCTTGTGGGTCAACAACGAAAGTTCCGCGATCTGCCAGACCTTCATCTTCACGCATATTGTCGAAATTACGTGTCAGAGCCCCTGTTGGGTCACCGATCATCGCATATTGGATTTTACCAATAGTGTCAGAGCTGCCGTGCCAAGCTTTGTGGGTGAAATGGGTATCTGTTGAAACAGAATAGATATCAACGCCCATTTTGTTGAATTCGGCTGAATGGTCCGCTAAGTCACCCAGTTCTGTTGGGCAGACAAAAGTGAAGTCAGCGGGATAAAAGAAGAAAACACTCCATTTACCTTCAGTATCTTTTTCAGTCACTTCGATAAATTGGCCTTCTTTAAATGCCATATTTTTAAAGGGTTTGATTTGTGTATTAATTAAAGACATGTTTTTTCTCCTGTTGGGTTGAGCTCTAATCTACCCATCCACAGGATCTTTAGCCAATTCATTGGTACTATCGATTCGATAGCTTTTACCTGTTGTAATTAATCATTTGATAGTTTTTGATTGTATTAAAAACAAAAAACAGAGGCCGATTATTGCCTCTGTTTTTGTCAACACCTGATAGGATCGATACTTTGCTATTTGAAATTAGTCGTTATATGGACATTAAGCCATTGAAGAGATGGTCTTACGGAAACGCAGTAATGCTAAGGTGAAGAAAGCCGCACCAATCACAATCAAGATAGCAAATTGTGGCCAAACAATGGAGAGATCCGCACCGCGATAAAGTATTCCTTGCGCTAAACTAACAAAATGTGTGGTCGGCATGGTCAACATAATGTCTTGCACTAGCTGCGGCATACTCTCACGGGGTGTCATCCCCCCAGATAACATATTTAAGGGTAATAGAACTAGGATCATCAATAAGCCAAATTGTGGCATTGAGCGCGCAAGAGTTCCCATAAAGATACCGATGGAGGTAGTAGCAAATAGACTTAAGGCCACGCCACAGAGAAAGAGCAGTATCGAGCCCTCAATTGGAACTTGGAGCAAGGTTTTTACCACTAAAATCAGTGACAATATCGAGGCTAAGAGTACCACCAGCCCCATCGACCATATTTTAGATAACATGATTTCAAAGGGTGTAATTGGCATCACCAATAGATGCTCAATAGTGCCATGCTCCCGCTCTCTGATCAGAGCCGCTCCCGTTAACACAATCGACAGCATAGTAATATTATTGATAATCGCCATGACCGAACCGAACCAAGATTGCGTCAAGTTAGGGTTAAAACGCATTCTTACTTCTAAATCAACAGGTAATGGCGCTTTATCGCGAGTTTTAGCGAGAAATTCCGCCACTTCCCCTTGGACAATATTTTGAATATAGCTATTTCCGAGAAACGCCTGACTCATACGTGTGGCATCTATATTGACCTGAATTTCTGGGGCTCGCCCCGCTAACAGATCACGCTGAAAATTAGGCGGAATATCTAACGCAAAAGTGTAAGCTCCCTTATCTAATAAGCCGTCAATTTCTCCCGGTTGAATATCCGCAGGAACCTGAAAATAAGGTGCATAGAAACTATTCACAATACGCGTTGAAAGCTGGGATTTATCCTGATCAGCTATAGCGATAGGCGCATTATGCAGCGAACCGGGCGTGACGGTTGCCGATGAATAGATAGAGACAGTAAAAGCAAAGACAATCAACCCTAACATTGCCTTATCACGGGCTAAACTACGTAACTCTTTGATGCCCAAATTGAAAATATTCTGTAATGTCCTGATCATCTATGACTCCTGTTTCTTCAGGAACAACACACTTAATATAATGACCAAGGGAACGGTGATAAACAAAGGGATAAAGGCGCTTTGTAAATCGAATATATTCAGTGCCTTGGAGAATGTCCCTCGGGTGATGGTCAGAAAATGGGATGTTGGGTAGATATTACCGATCCAACGCCCAACGCCTTCCAATGATGAAACCGGATCTATCATTCCTGAGAATTGTGTTGCGGGGATCAGTGTGGCTATTGAGGTACCAAAAATGGCGGCGATTTGGCTCTTCATAAAGCAGGAGATCAGTAAACCAAAACCCGTGGCGATAGTAATATAGAGAAAAGCCGCTAATGTTAGGGTTAAAAAACTGCCTTTAAAGCTGACGCCAAATACCCACACTGATAGCAAACAGAGCAAGAAAAAGTTGAACATCCCTAACACAATATAGGGTAGCTGCTTACCGAGCAGAAACTCCAATTTGGTCACTGGCGTCACATAGAGATTAATAATAGAACCTAGCTCTTTTTCACGCACCACACTTAATGCGCTTAACATGGCTGGGATCATCATTAATAACAAAGGGATCACCGCCGGAACAATGGCGGGTAAACTTTTAACATCGGGATTATAGCGATAGCGTGTCTCTATATCGATCATAGGTGTGGCAAGCCCGCTTTTTGATTGACGCGCCGCCATCTCAGTCAACCAATTAAGGTGCATCGCTTGCACATAGCCGCGTACGGTTTCCGCACGATTTGGCATAGCACCATCGACCCAGACGCCAATTTTGACATTATGACCACGAGCAACATCACGGGCAAAATTAGCCGGAATTTCAATGGCCACTGAGGTTTCAGCACTGCGCAAACGGCGCTCTAACTCATTATAATCTTCAATGGGTGGTTGCTCGATAAAGTAACGCGAGCCCGATAAATTAAGTGCATAGCCTTGGCTTAGCCCAGTTTGGTCTCTATCCAGCACCGAAAAGCGCAGGTTTTCAACGTCCATACTGATGCCATAACCCATAATAAACATTAAGATAACCGTCCCCAACAAGGCCAAAGTGGAACGTACGGGATCGCGCCGCAGCTCCATACCTTCTCGGATACTGTAGCTAAATAGCCGTCTTAAACTAAAGCGACTTTTTAGCGCTTGTTCACTACTGGAGGTTGGTTTGTCATCAACAAAAGTCTCTGGCGTACCTTGATCACTGATTTCAGGCTCATCAACTGCGTCTTTAAGATAGGCGATAAAGGTTTGTTCTAATGTCTCTAAACCGCGTTTTTTCACTAAATTGGCCGGAGTGTCACAGTCTAAAACCTTACCTGCGTGCATCAAAGAGATGCGATCACAGCGTTCAGCTTCATTCATAAAGTGTGTGGAGATAAAAATAGTGACGCCGTCACGTCTTGAAAGGTCAACCATCAAGTTCCAGAACATATCCCTAGCAATGGGGTCAACACCGGAAGTGGGCTCATCTAAAATCAACATTTCAGGTCGATGGATCACCGCCACAGCCAAGGATAGGCGCTGCCTGATCCCCAAGGGCAGATCGTCAGGCATAGTAAATTGTACGCAGGTCAGATTGAATCGTTCGCACATCTCATCACAGCGTTGCACGATTTCATCTTCTGCAATATGGAAAAGTTTGGCGTGTAACTCCAAATTCTGACGAACCGATAATTCACTGTACAGCGAGAAGGCTTGCGACATATAACCGACACGTTTACGCGTCTCAATATCTTTAGGATCTATCTCTTGCCCAAATAACCAAGCTTGCCCTTCACTGGCTTCGAGAAGCCCAGTCAGCATCTTCATAGTGGTGGATTTACCACAGCCATTCGAGCCCAAAAAGCCAAATATTTCACCTTTGGGAATACGAAAATTGACATTATCAACAGCTACAAATTGCCCAAAGCGCATTGTCAGTCCTTGCGCCTCGATGGCAATCACATCATCGGCCGATTTATCACGTTTTGGGATCACCACTTTCTGGTGATCTTTACGTTTTTCTTCCGGTAACAGTGCAATAAATGCCGTTTCTAAATCTTTACTGTCGGTCTGTTTTTTCAATTCAGAGGCATGACCCGTCGCCAACACTTTGCCATCATCCATGGCGACTAACCAATCAAAACGCTCAGCCTCTTCCATATAAGCAGTGGCCACTAACACGCTCATATTGGTTTGGCGTGAACGAATGCGTTCAATCATGTCCCAGAATTGAGCTCGAGATAAAGGATCGACCCCAGTAGTGGGCTCATCAAGGATCAGCAATTCGGGATCATGAATTAGCGCACAACATAGACCCAGTTTCTGTTTCATACCGCCGGATAATTTACCTGCGGGTCTATCACGAAAGGGGGATAAGCCAGTACTCTCGAGTAGCTCATTGATTCGATACTCACGCTCGGCTTTAGACTGGCCAAACAGTCGACCAAAAAAGTCCACATTTTCAAATACCGACAGAGTGTGATAGAGGTTTTTCCCCAATCCTTGAGGCATATAAGCAATACGCGGGCATACGGAGCGGCGGTGTTCTTTATCCGTCATATCACCGCCGAGCACTTGTACTTTTCCTTGTTGTATCGCCCTTGCGCCAGCAATTAATGAAATCAGGCTTGATTTACCAACACCGTCAGGACCGATCAAACCGACCATTTTGCGCGCTGGAATTTTTAGGCTGATATCATCAAGGGCGCAATTTTCACCGTAATGCTGACTGACTTGGCTCAGTTCAATAATCACATCATTCATTAACAGCGATTTGTTTGTCATTGCGGTAATCTCACCTCAAGCTCTGCGGGCCACTCTTTAGTGGTATCGAGACGGATATAGGCTTTACCGGGTAAACCCGTTTTGACATATTCAAGGTGTTTCTCTAGCAATTCAGGGGCGATACGTGCACGAACCCTAAACATCAGCTTTAATCTTTCGTTATCGGTTTCCACTGTTTTGGGGGTAAATTGTGCCACACTAGCGACATAACTGGCCTTAGCAGGGATAGTCAGGTTAGGTGCCGCATCAAGAATAATATGCACTTCACTGCCTAAGGCTACTTTACCGGCATCTTCTGTCGGCAAAAAGAAGGTCATATAGACATCACTTAAATCAACCATATTGAGCACACGCCCACCCGCGCCCAGCACTTCGCCCGGTTCTGCAACTCGATACTGCACTCGACCATTACGTGGTGCTTTCAGATCACTATCTTCGAGATCAGCTTTAACTCGCCTTTCCGTGGCAATTGCCGCATCGACACGACTTTTAGCTTGCACAATCCCCGCTTGAGCGGAATCAATGGCTGCGACAGAAGCGGCAACTTGGGCTTTAGAGGCCTCAAGCGTAGCTCGAGCCCCTTGGACTTGCGCCAAATCATCATCTAATTGTTGAATCGAAACCGCATTGGTTTTAACCAATTGCTGTGAACGCACTAAACGTTTTTGCGCTGCATTCACTTCTGCCTCACGCTGTTTTACCAAGGCTTGAGCAGCTATTTTTTCACTTTTACGTTGAATGAGGCTCGACTCAGCGGTAACTACCCCACTTTGCGACTGTTTTAATTGCGCTTGCACTTCATGAAGTTGTTCTTGCAGCGCACGGGTATCCATTTTAGCTAAGATTTGATCTTGTTTAACAAAATCGCCCTCTTTGGCATAAATAGCCTCAATTCTGCCCGCCGTTTTAGTTGAGATATCAATTTCGGTTGCTTCTATGCGACCATTACTTTGTGCAAAACCCTCTGGTAAACCACTGGAATTTTGACTCCAATAATAAAAACCACCCGCAATGACAATAAGGATAATAACAAGATAAGTGACTAATTTGCGCTTATTTTCTTTTTTCATGGAACCTGCTCTCACTTTTTAGGTTGAAGCATATATTCAAGGTAGATAGGCAATAGGCATATTTTATGCGTATATTCTAAGTATAAAATTGAGACAAAGAATGGAACCGTTAAAAAACACAATTAATAACGGAGTAAAACAATATTATTTATACTACTTTATATAATAAGTCATTATCAGAACCCTTATTAATAATAAAGCCGACAAAATTCATAATTAGACTATAATCAGTTTATCTATTCAAAAAAAATTAATAATTTAAAATATTAAAGCTATTTATATTATAGATTGTCATTATATTTAAAATAGCACAGGCATCACAATCTTTCAGACTAAATATTTAAATAGCCTATATAGCACAGATTGTTAAAAAAAATCAGCAACACAAGTTACTGATTTAAAATATATATTCACTTTAAATAATTATTTAAACGACTAATACCTATAAGTTGGCAAAGTTGAGCAAAATATCGCCATCCATTCGATAACGAACCCACTCACTCTGTGGTTCAGCACCAATACTATGATAGAAATCGATGGCGGGTTGATTCCAATCTAATACGCTCCATTCGAGTCGCTTGCAATTTCGCTCGACTGCCACTTGAGCAAGGCGTTTTAATAATTTTTTCCCCGCCCCCGTACCTCGAAATTGAGGTGATATATATAAATCCTCTAAATAAATTCCATTATGCCCTAACCAAGTCGAGTAACTGGTAAAATAAACCGCATAACCCGCGGCTTTACCATCAATAAGGCATATTAGGGCTTCTGCTTTTGAATCAGCAGCAAATAATGAGGCTTCAATATCAGATAGTGATGCTTTAACTTCATGAGCCGCTTTTTCATACTCTGCAAGCTCGATAATCAATCCTAAAATAATTGAAGCATCTTCCCGTGTCGCTATATTTATTTCTATTTTCATTTTTCTCTCATTCTGTTTTTATATCTAAACGCTAAACCCTGCCTGATAAAGCAAGAGTAACACTATTAATTTAGCCGTTTATATCTCAATTTACCCTAATAAAAATTAAATAAGTCGATAAGAGATCTTGTCTACCTCATTCAATTACTGATACTATTTTATCATCGATCAACAATCAAAAAAAATTAAGGAGGCTAATCGATGTTACTGTGTGATTTAATTAAATTCTCACACTCCTTTAGCGATCATAGAAGCTCAGGCTGTCACAGTTTAATACTGCGATAACCCTGCCTGAGCGAAGATCCTCACCCTAAAGGAAGACACTTCCTCAGCTTACTGGGTTGTCGCAAGACATCTCCTAGGGCTTATTACGCCCGAAATAAATGAGTAAGCTATGAGCACATTATTATCAGCACAATCTATCTCTTATGAAACTAACATCCATGCACTATTAGTTGATGTTAATTTTAATATCCAAACTGGCGATCGTATCGGTTTAATTGGCCACAATGGCAGTGGTAAAAGTACCTTATTGAAGCTGCTGACCGGCGAATTAACACCAAGTTCAGGTAATATCAAGATTTCTAACCAATGTATTGTCGCCTATATCGAACAGCATCTTCCGCAAGATGTTGCCAATATGACGCTTATCAACGCGGTGCTACAACGCCTTACCTTAGAAAATCGCGAATTGGATCAATGGCGCGCTGAAGTCCTATTGCAGCAGCTCGGATTTTTGCCACAACAATGGCAATTAACGCCCGAGCAATTAAGTGGCGGTCAGCATACGCGATTATTATTAGCTCGCGCCTTAATTCAGCAACCTGATTTATTACTACTTGATGAACCCAGTAACCATCTGGATTTGCCTACTCTGCTGTGGTTATCCCAATTTTTACAAGATTGGAAAGGTACCTTTATTCTAGTGTCTCATGATCAGTCATTATTGGATAAAGTCACTAATTGCACTTGGATATTACGTGATAAAACCACTTATCTCTTTCGCCTCCCCTGTTCAGCGGCACGAAAAGCGCTGGCGGAAAGAGATATCAGTGAAGAGCATCGCCATTTGGCAGAACAAAAAGAGATAGATCGTATTGCAATAAGCGCCAAACGTCTGGCGATTTGGGGGCAAGTTTATGATAATGAAAACTTGTCGCGCAAAGCCAAACAGATGGAAAAACAGATTGACCGTTTAAAAGAGGAACAAACCAGCGTTTCTGAGGGCTATCAGTGGCAATTGACCCTATCAGGTCGAGCGATCCAAGCTAATCGAGTGTTAGAACTTGAGCAGGCTAAGGTGATGATCCCTGATACTCAACTTTCGCTCTTTACGACTCCATTTTTACAAGTAAAAAGCGGTGATCGCATTGCTATTATTGGTGCTAATGGATGTGGTAAATCCACATTAATGCGTTTGTTATGGCAGCATTATCAAAGTGATGCTGGTGATAGTCCTGAGATTAAATTTCATCCAAGAGTCAATGTGGGTTATTACGATCAGCGGCTACATCAGTTAAATGACAATGATAATTTACTTGATGCATTAAGTCATTTCGCTCCAACTAGCAGTGAAGAGCGAAAAATGGCCTTAATTGGCGCGGGTTTTCCCTATTTACGTCATCAACAAACCGTCGCCACATTAAGTGGTGGAGAACGTTCAAGATTGTTATTTATTGGACTAAGTCTAGCGCAATATGCCTTGATTATGCTGGATGAACCTACTAATCACCTTGATATTGAAGGTAAAGAAGCACTAGGTGAGCAGATAAATTGCTTTGAAGGTGCGGCTATTGTGGTTAGCCACGATCGTTGGTTGATCGAAAATAGCTGTAATCGATTTTGGTTTATCCATAATCAGCAATTAGAGGAGTATCATAATGTTGATCTTATCTATCAGCAAATTGAGCAGCAGCATAATCAGGCTGTCAGCGAGCAATTAAATGAAGATTTTTGGCGTTCTGAAACCTCTAACTCTGAATTAGTCATAGATTCTGCCAGCAAAGCCAATCATGAAGATGCGCTTTTATCTCAGTTATTAGTGCTAGAGGATAAGCTAGCAGCCGATCGTCAGCGCAAGGCTAGCCATCAAAAAGTTGCCTTGCAGCAGATATGGGAAAATGAGATCCAATCGTTAAAAATAGCGCTTGGATTATAATTTTATCGTCAGAGAGTTAAACTATTTAAGGCGCAATATGATTGCGCCTTTTTTGTTATTATTTTTTGTGAGCAAAATTATTTTGAGTGACTCTTTTTGGCAGGCTGAATAATTTCATAACTACAAGGAAAAGCCGCTTTGGCTATCCATGATAGTGTCTGGCGATTATCCGCAGATTGCAGAATAATATCGCCGGGTTTAATCAGTTGTTGTGCATTTTCGCTGGTGGAAATAACAAAAACACCGTCACTCTCAGGCACAACATAATAATTCTGCGGAATACTTTGTGGTACCACTCTTAAATAACCCGGTTTATTTATTAAAGTAAAAGGTTCACCATAGTCTTTATTAAATGTTTTGGCATCAAGCAGCCGCTGTTCATTTCCCGTCGCCGGACAAATAGTTTCCACCACCCAATCACCCTTTTGAGCGGGTTTGGATTGTTGTTCGCCTACTTGGTCTTTAATTTTAGTGGTAATAATTTCACCCGATTTGGCAAGACGTGCATAAACGGGTTTAGCCTTTAGCGCTAAGCCGGTTAAATCTTTTTCTTTAACTTGCGAAAAATAGCTGGCGGGATCTTTAACTGGATAGCTTTCAACTGAATGGGCAACGGCCTGTGTAATAAAAACCAATGGCAAAAAAGTCAGTAAAATAGCGGTGGCTTTTAATTTTACTATTTTGATTTCTGTTATTTTTGTTTCCGAGGTCATTCGTCAGCCTTACCAAAAAGAAATAGGCTTTCAGTTTATCTAATAAGAGCGCTATTATCAGTACTTATCATGCTCTTATTCAATAAAATGACCTTCAGAAAACAGATAGCCGCTCGTTGGCAACTATTTCAGTCGGCGAGCTCGGCGTAGATAGGAAGAAGGAACTTTGGCACAAAGCTGCTCTTTTAAACCTTTATCTTCTTTTCTCTCTCCACTCTTCTCATCGACTCTTTTTTCATCTTTTTGCTCTAACATGCCCGTGCTCTCATTTGAATTTATTGTTGAAGTAGGATCTTTTTTTATTTGTATAATATGATGTGTCTTAGCCATATTAATGTTCCTCAGAAATTAATGCTAAATTCATCGCTTCGATACGTTGAACTGCTTGATTGATAATATTGACAATTTTAATCGACTCTTCATCGGCTAATTGTTGTAATACAATCTTATGTCTTAGCAAATTCTTAAATTTATCAACTGCGCTTTCAATTTCGTCAGCGAAACTATTACCTTCTTTAAGTTCCTGTGCGTACTTAAGTTTCTCTTTAATACAGGTTAAAACGCCTAAATATTCGGTCAAAAATAGCTTGCCTTCATCGGTGATGGAAAACAATTTACGTCCTTTATCACCCGTTATTGGTTCAATTAATCCTTGCTCTTCTAACAAGGTTAGCGTTGGATAAATAACGCCTGGGCTAGGACAATAAAATCCCGAGGTGGTTAACTCGATCTTTTTGATTAATTCATAGCCATAACTCGAAGACTCAGTCAAAAGAGATAAAATATAGAGTCGTAACTCTTTGGGACTGAACATTCTACGAAGCTTCCTGCACTGACAATCGATACTTTGATCAATCTCACTCATTATTTCTGCTCTCTCAATAAACAGATATATCTGTTTTTTACTATAATACCCTATTTCACATATAATACTAGGTTAGATATATCTGTTTTTTCATAATGTGCTAATGATAATCATTCTTGATAAGTCTAGTGCTATTATTACCATTGTAAAGAGTGCAGATAACAAGCCTTCTTCACCCAGCTATTTCGGTTGGTCAACTCACTCGCTGAAAGTTATATAACAATTTTATTAATCTATTCATCGATTATCTTATGTTTACTTGGTTTTGTGGCTCATCACAAATAAAACTAGGTTAAACTCCTATAGAAAGAGGTATGCAATTGACCCCTTTTGCATCAAAGAATAGTCGTGCTCAAAAAAAAGATCACTTAACAAAGTGACCTTTTTTGTAAAATATCAATAAAATATTAATCATTTAATAAAACTATTTTACCAATAAGATCGCCTGATTCCATATGTCGATGCGCCTCGGCAGCTTCTGTCATTGGATAGGTTTTATTGATAATAGGTTTAATTTTGCCTTGCTGGAATAATGGCCAAACATGGATAGCGAGCTGGTGGGCAATCTCGGCTTTTTCTTGCGCATTACGCGAGCGCATGGTTGAGCCAGTATGGGTCAGACGTTTGATCATCAGAGGCATCAAGTTTAAATTTTCAGGATTACCCTTCATCACACCGATTTGAATAATACGACCAAATTTCGCCGCTACCGTATAATTTTTACTGACATAATCCCCACCAATTAAATCAACTACCATATCGACACCCTTATTTTCGGTCAGAGCTAAGGTTTTTTCGACAAAATCAGTGGTTCGATAATTAATCACTTCATCTGCGCCAATCGATAAAGCCACTTGGGCTTTTTCATCTGAGCCAACAGTGGTGATCACCCTCGCCCCTATCGATTTCGCCAGCATAATAGCAATGCTGCCTATTCCTGAGGTGCCACCATGAATTAATACCGTCTCTTTCGCGGTTAATTTACCAATTTGAAAAACATTCGCCCAAACCGTAAAAATATTCTCGGGCAACGCAGCGGCTTCAATAAAAGATAAATGACCAATAGGCAGAGCAAGATCTTGTTGAACTAAACAGTATTGTGCATAACCGCCACCCGCCACTAAGGCGCAGACTTTATCGCCCAATTTCCATTCAGTGACATCATCCGCCATCGCCACTATGGTGCCCGCAATCTCTAATCCCGGAATAGGAGAGGCATCGGCTGGCGGTGGATATGCGCCTTTACGCTGTAGAACATCGGGGCGATTAACCCCTGCAGCCGCAACTTTGACCAGTAAATAACCGGATTTAAGCTGAGGAAGGGAAACTTCTCTTACCTGCAATTGTTCAGGTCCACCTGCTTCGATAATATCGATTACATTCATCGAGCTGGGTAGATTAGAGGTTATTATTTCCATCATTCTTTCTCCAAAATAAGGGGTAAATGTGACGATAGGTTATTATCAACTAATGAAACTCAATAAATTTAGGAATTATCACCTATAAATCCGATTGATTTTTTTACAATAAAAATCGCACTGGGTTTAATTAATCGCTAATATTGTGCTATGTTTTAAAATAATCACCATCATATGATAAATAACAGAAACTATTTTATTTATTCAGGCGAATTTTTTATTTTTAATTTAACTTAAGACAATTGCTAATCCAAATAGCATTATATATGTTAATATATAACGATTTTAAGGCTAATAAAAAAATCATATATTACATGAGCATAGCCTTAAATTGATTTAAAACCACTTTAAAATGGTTATCTCTGAATACTACTTACTAGTTGAAAGACTTTATGTTAAAATTGACTCATATCAATATTCTTAACTTGAATGAGCATTTTATATGATCCCAGAAAAACGAGTCGTTCGTCGCATCCAGTCTGGTGGTTGTGCTATTCATTGCCAGGATTGCAGTATAAGTCAATTATGCATTCCATTTACACTGAATGAACATGAACTAGATCAACTTGATAATATCATCGAACGTAAAAAGCCGATTCAAAAAGGCCAAACTTTATTTAAAGCCGGTGACGGTCTGCGATCTCTTTATGCCATCCGTTCAGGCACCATAAAGAGTTATACTATTACCGAAGAAGGTGATGAGCAAATCACAGGTTTTCATCTGGCAGGCGATTTAGTCGGTTTTGATGCGATTATTAATACTGAGCACCCCAGTTTTGCTCAGGCTCTTGAAACCTCAATGGTATGCGAAATTCCATTTGAAACCCTTGATGACCTGTCAGGCAAAATGCCCAACCTCCGTCAGCAAATTATGCGTCTGATGAGTGGTGAAATTAAAGGTGATCAAGAGATGATCCTTCTGTTGTCTAAAAAGAATGCAGAAGAGCGCTTAGCCGCCTTTATACATAATTTGTCTCACCGTTTTGCACAACGTGGATTCTCCCCTCGAGAATTTCGTTTAACCATGACACGTGGTGACATCGGAAATTACCTCGGTTTAACGGTAGAAACAATCAGTCGTTTGCTAGGTCGATTCCAAAAAAGCGATATTTTAAGTGTTAAAGGTAAATATATTACTGTTGAAGATATGGACAAATTATCTGAAATAGCGGGTAAACAATCTACCGATCCCATCTAATTGCTGCGCCAGATCATTAAACTTAATGATCTGGCTTTCGTTTTTAATCTGATTATCACTACTCTTCCTCCTCAACATGGTTTATCGTAAAGAAAACCTGTCCTATCGTTACGAGGAAATCAATATGGCTAACTATCAAAATTTATTAGTTGCAATTGACCCAAGTCAGGATGATCAACCGGCGTTACGGCGTGCTGTATATATAGTGCAGCGTAATGGTGGACGGATTAAAGCCTTTCTTCCCATCTATGATTTGTCTTATGAAATGACGACCTTGCTCTCACCAGAAGAGCGTAGTGCTATGTGCAAAGGCGTGATTAGTCAAAAGACCGCGTGGATCAAGCAGCAAGCTCACTATTATCTCGAAGCGGGTATTGATATTCAGATTAAAGTGGTTTGGAACAATAAACCTGCTGATGCCATCATCCAAGAAGTGATTACTGGCAAACATGATCTATTGCTTAAAATGACTCACCAATATGATAAATTACAATCGATTATTTTTACCCCACTCGATTGGAATCTATTGCGCAAAGCTCCTTGCCCTGTTTGGATGGTGAAAGATAAGGTTTGGCCTGATCATGGTTCTGTGGTGGTAGCGGTCAATCTCTCCAATGAAGAGTCTTATCATGATGATCTTAATTTAAAGTTAGTTGAGAAAACCAAAGATCTCGCTAAACGCATTGTGAAAGATCCGGCCATTAATCTAGTCAGTGCCTATCCCATTGCACCGATGAATATTGCCATTGAATTACCTGATTTTGATCCCAGTATTTATAATAATGCCCTGCGTGGACAACATTTAATTGCCATGAAAGAGCTACGACAAAAATTTGGTATTGATGAAAAATATACCCATGTTCGTGAGGGGCTGCCGGAAAAAATCATTCCCGAAATGTGTGAAGAGCTGAGCGCCGGTGTTGTGGTTCTTGGCATTATCGGACGCACTGGTTTATCCGCAGCCTTTTTAGGTAATACCGCTGAGCATGTAGTCGGACAATTAAAATGTGATTTGTTGGCGATAAAACCGGATAATTTTGTTTGCCCCATCACAGTTGCTGAAAGTGATATCGCCTCATAGCGATACCCTCTAATCCTCTCCGCTCGCTATTTTGCGGGCGGTGCTTATCATGTAGCAAAGATAATTTAAGTTTATTTCTTTCTATATTTTCTAATTACTAATTTTTTTGTACCGGAACAAATACATTCCATTTTTTTGTATGGGTCGGTGAGGTACTTATACGACAATTAACCACCAGATTATCACCTGATAGGCCATAACTTTTAGAAACCCATTTTACGCTGAGTGGAACTGCGCATCTTGGCACAAGAACCTTCATATTAGGGCTCCCCGCTATCCATTGCTCATCTATATTACTCTTATTATTTTCTACAATCAGAAATTGAACGGCATGTTGCCTGATATCAGATAGATCATGATATGTCTGATTATTGGTTGATAGCTGCATATCATTTGCACTTGCTGTAAAACTTAAAAAAAGGGTTAGTATTACTTTTGCTAGATTCTTCACTCTTATTTTCATTCTTTAAAAGACCTATTACTTATGCTTAAGTATACAGCTTCCGCCAGAAAGATTTTTTATACTATCAAAAATCTACCCTCTTAATCGCTTTCGTTGCTTATTCCAACAAATAAATTTTTATTTTAGAGAAAATCTGATTATTTGTTGTCTTAACTATTTATGATGGGCGCGATAAGGCATTAGCGTCATTTAAATAAGAGCAATGATAAAATACAAGGGATGATTAATATGGCGTTGGCAGCGAGTTTAAAAAGTACCCTATTGATATCTGGTTTAATTTTTGTGGCTAATGCGGGCGCAGAAACACAAAATATTATCGCACAGGATATGAAGCTTAATCAGGCGACGCTATTTTTGCGCGGCGCTGAGCTATTTAATAGTACAACACTGACATTGCCTGTTGGCCAAAGCCAAGTGGTTTTATCAAATGTCGCAAATAATATTAATCCCCAAAGCTTATCTATAGAGATAAATAATGACGATGTGGTGATCCAATCGATTAATTTAGCCACCGACCTGAATGAAATCAGTTACTCTGCCGATATTCAAACCTTAAAAGAGCAGATCCAGCAATTAGAACAAAATATTAATAATTTAAATGTTTATGTTCAGGTCAATGATGAACAACTACTTCAGCTTAAAGACCAAGGTTTTTTTGGCAATCAAGAGACTTTTTCTTTAGAACAGTCGGCGCAAAAACTTGATTTTATTCGCGAGCAGATGACCAAAATATTTACTCAACAACTCGACTATCAACAGCAAATTAGCGATCTAACCGACAAACTGCAACAACTTAACCTTCAGTTAGCGGATAAAATGCAAAATAGTCAAAATGAAAAAAAACAGATTATCGTCACTCTTAATGCCAAAAAAGCTGTCACCGCTGAATTGAAAATTGCCTATATCACCCCAAATGCTGCTTGGTCGCCTACCTATGATATTCGTAGCGCTGGAATGGATAAACCTATCACACTCACCTACAAAGCCGATGTAATACAGAATACGGGTATCAACTGGGATAATATTCAGCTAACCCTCTCCTCAGCCGATCCCGTGATCAATATTACTCCACCGCGAATGAAACCTTGGTACCTATCCACTGAGATCGACCGCCGCAAGATGAATATGGAGATGTCGGCTCCAGCGCCTGCTCCTATTAGCGAGATGAAAAAAAGTCGTGCAATCCGGGTAAATAGTGGAATAGCTAATTTTGTGACCGCCAATAATAATGGCGTTAATTTAACTTATCAGATTGCCCTGCCTTATAGCTTGCCATCTAGTGATCGCGCCCATTCATTGACTATTAAACAGACGGATTTAACCAGTCAATATCGTTATATCGCTATGCCAAAGCTAAATAAAAATGTCTATTTACAAGCACAGATAGCTGACTGGCACAATTTAAATTTACTGAATGGCAATGCCAATATCTATTTTGCTAACAGTTATGTAGGAAGTTATTCTTTAGGAAATCAGCCGAACAATAAAACCTTAGATATTCCATTGGGTATCGATAAGGATATTCAGGTATCACGAGAAGTGAATGAGAAATTAAAAAAATTACCTAGTTTCCTTGGCTCCACGATCGAGCAGCAAGAGAGCTATATAATTAAAATAAAAAATCCACGTAATCATTCGATTGCTTTAACTGTCTACGATCAAATCCCTGTAAGTCAAGAGAGCGATGTAATAGTAAAAGATGTTGAGTTTGGCGAGGGAAAATTAGATCAACAGAGTGGACAAATTGAGTGGGAATTAACTGTAGCACCTAAGCAGCAAATAGATCTGCCATTAAATTACACACTTAAATATCCTAAAGATAAAAATATCACAGGGCTATAATATAGCTATTCTCGATAACAAGCGGCCTACTTTTTAAGGTCGCTTACTCTGCGCCATCGCTATTATCACTAGATTTATGGCGCCTATAGGGATAAGCTCCCATCATCAGCTCTGGCTGGCAAAAATCATTAAATTAGCCATCACTTATTTTCCTAATCCAAAATACAAGAATATTATGACCCAACTACGCTATCTGAATAACTACCCTCAATCGATTATTGCGCAAGCACAAAGCCTACTTGAAGAAGGTAAGTTAGGTATTTGGTTGGAGAGAAAATATCCTGACCGCCATAATATTCAGAGTGATAAATCGCTTTATCAGTTTGTTAACGAACTTAAACAACGCTATCTAAAGAATGCACCTGCTATTTCAAAAATCCTTTACGATAATAAACAAAATCCGATTAAAGGGACTTTAGGCACCAATACCTTTGTTTCACGAGTGCAAGGTGGCAAATTAAAATCCAATAATGAAATCAGAATTGCGACGCTATTTCGCGATGGCCCTGAAGATTTCCTGCGGATGATCACGGTTCATGAACTCGCTCATCTCAAAGAGAAAGAGCATAACAAAGCATTTTATCAACTCTGTTGCCATATGGAGCCTGATTATCATCAATTAGAATTTGATATGCGCGTTTGGTTAAATTGGCGCGAAATGAATCCAGCCAACAAGAATTAATAGTTGAAATAAGAACTGTGATAAAAAAGCTGAGTTCAATATAAAATTAAACTCAGCTCAATGTAGGTTAAACCATTATTTTAACTGATTACCATATTTTAAAATTAGTAATAAGATTAAAATTTAATCGGTTTAGTTTTCCAAATACGCTCAACATATTCAGTCACGGATCTATCTGATGAGAAATAACCCATCTGACAAATATTCAGCGCTGATTGGCGAACCCATGCCGCTTGATCTCTATAAAGTTCATCCGCCTTATCTTGAATATCTATATAGCTGCGATAATCGGCTAATACCTGATAATGGTCGCCAAATTCCACCAGATTATTAAATATAAATTTGTACTTATCAGGATCATTGGGTGAGAAAATACCACTAGCGATCTGATTAAGGACTCTATGCAGCTCTTCATCTTCATCATAAAAACGCCGTGGCGAGTAACGTTGTCTCAGCTCTGCCACTTCTTGGGCATTATTACCGAAAATAAACATATTCTCGATCCCCACATGCTCACTGATTTCAATTGTCGCTCCGTCCAGTGTTCCTATGGTCAATGCTCCATTGAGGGCAAATTTCATATTTCCTGTACCTGAAGCTTCAGTACCCGCCAGTGAAATTTGCTCAGATAAATCAGCCGCTGGAATAATTTTTTGCGCCAGACTCACACTATAGTTAGGAATAAAAATAACTTTAAGTTTGTCTTTAACTCGCGGATCATTATTAATGATATTACCCACGTCATTTATTAAGTTAATAATCTTTTTGGCATTATAGTATGCAGAAGCGGCTTTACCGGCGAAAATAGAGACTCTTGGCACCCAATCGTGGTTAGGATCATTTAATATACGGTTATAACGAGTAATTATGCCTAATACATTGAGCAACTGACGTTTATATTCATGAATACGTTTAATTTGCACATCAAATAGCGCTTCAGGATTAATATTAATATTTAATTCACGTTTAACTATTTCAGCTAATCGCTGTTTATTGACCAGTTTCGCCTCTTTGAGTTTATCTAAAAATTCAGGCTTTTTAATTTCTGGCATCAAACCACCGAGCTGATCTAAATTAGAACGCCAACTTGGGCCGATATATTGATCAATCACTGAGGATAATGCCGGATTGGCTAAAGCTAACCAACGTCGCGGCGTAATACCATTGGTAATATTACAGAATTTTTTCGGGAACAGCATCGCAAAATCAGCAAAGAGCGATTGCACCATCAATTGGCTATGTAATTCAGATACCCCATTAACCTGATGGCAAGCAATCACTGACAGCCACGCCATACGCACATTTCGTCCATTCTCTTCATCAATAATAGAGACTCGGCGCAAGAGATCATTATCATCTGGATATTGCTCTTTCACTCTTTTAAGAAAATGGTCATTAATCTGGAAAATAATCTGTAAATGGCGTGGCAAAACGCGACCAAGAATATCCACTGGCCAAGTTTCTAATGCTTCACTCATTAAGGTATGGTTAGTATAAGAGAAGATGCATTGAGTTTGCGCCCAAGCATCGTCCCAATTAAATCCATATTGATCAATTAACTGGCGCATTAATTCAGGAATAGCCAGTACCGGATGAGTATCATTGAGATGAATAGCAATTGAATCTTTGAGATTTTCAAAGCCATGATGTAACTTTTCATGGCGCTGCAAAATATCCTGCACCGATGCCGAAACTAAGAAATACTCTTGTTGTAACCGCAACATACGGCCCGAAGGTGTAGAGTCATCAGGATAAAGGATACGTGAAATATTCTCTGAGCGATTTTTAGCATCTGTCGCCTCTTCATATTCACCACGGTTAAACTTACCTAAATTAAAGGCATTATTGGCCTTTGCTGACCATAAACGAATAGTATCTGTCGCATCAGTATTAAAGCCAGGAATAATTAAATCATAAGGTTGCGCTGCGACATCTAATGTATCAATCCAACAACTTTTTTCACCCTCTTGTTGTAATCGCCCACCAAAAGCCACTTGATATTGCGATTCATGGCGTGGAAATTCCCAAGGATTGCCGTTCTCTAACCAGCTATCGGCGACTTCAACTTGTTCACCATCAACAATTTTTTGCTTGAACATACCGTATTCATAGCGTATCCCATAGCCTACTACCGGATAGCCTAAGGTGGCGCAAGAGTCTAAGAAACAGGCCGCCAGTCGCCCCAAACCTCCGTTACCTAAGCCAGGATCAGGCTCGACATTGATCAATATTTCAATATCCAGCCCTAACTCGTTTAAGGCATCTTTCACTTCATCGTAAACACCCAAAGAGAGCATGGCATTCGTTAAGAAACGACCAAGCAGAAACTCCATGGAGAGATAATAAACTTGCTTCACTTTAGGTGACAATACCGCTTTCGTTGACTTTAGCCAACGTTCGACCAGTCGGTCACGAATGGCATAAGAGGTAGCATTTAACCAGTCGGCGTGTGTGGCATATTCAGGGAATGTTCCCACCATAAACATCAGTTTATAGACAATAGATTGCTTAAGTGACTCGGTATCCCTACAAGGGGAAGCATAATGGAATTCACATGTATTTGTCATTTCGAGTTTTTTCCTTATCCACGATAAGTAATAATGATATGATCGTCTCGCAGCCTATAGCGTTTGATAACACTCATAATATAAATATGCAGCTGTTTCCCAATTAAAATAGTCTTGCTTCATCGCAGCGGATTGCACTTGTTGCCAATTCTTAGGCATTGACCATAAAGTCATAGCGCGATCAACGGCATGCTGCAAATCATCAACCTGAGCATCATAAAAGACAAAACCCGTCGCTTTATGGGTAGCAAGGTTTTCTAATGCACAGTCATTAACCGTATCAGCCAGCCCTCCCGTATGCCTAACCAGTGGCAAGGTGCCATATTTCAAGCCATAAAGTTGGGTTAAACCACAGGGTTCAAATCGGCTAGGCAGCATGATCACATCTGCGCCAGCAATCATCTGGTGAGAAAGCGGCTCGTTGTAACCAATATGAATAGAGATATTTTGTGGATATTGCCGTTGGGCGGTCAAGAAAGCCTCTTCAAGGGGTTCATCACCTGCGCCAAGTAGAATAAATTGCCCGCCCTGTGACACTATGCTCGGCAAAACAGCTAAAACCAGATCGAGACCTTTCTGCGCAGTTAAACGGCTGACAACGGTAAACAAGGGAACTGAAGGATCAACAGGTAACTGACTGATCTCTTGAAGATGCTGTTTATTGGCGCCCTTCTTTTCCAAGGATGTCACATCAAAATTCTGGACGATCAGTGTATCTGTGCTCGGGTCCCAGATGGCGTCATCAACACCATTGAGGATACCGCTCAGCCTATTTTCGGCTTGCCTACTTTTGAGTAATCCTTCTAAGCCACAACCATAGTCTTTTGAGGTGATCTCTTTGGCATAAGTTGGGCTGACGGTCGTAATATGGTTGGCGTAATATAGACCTGCTTTTAAAAACGAAATTTGGCCGTAATATTCCAGCCCATTTAAGCCAAAGCAGTAGTCTGGTAATAGCAACTGATGCAAATGAGAAGCATGAAATGTACCTTGATAGGCCAGATTATGTACCGTAAAGACACTTTTCGCAGGATAATGATTAAGGGCGATATAGGCACAAGCCATTCCCCCATGCCAATCATGGGCATGTACTACTTCTGCGTGCCAAAAAGGATCTAATCCTATGCTCAGTTCCGCAGCCACCCAACCCAATAGAGCGAAACGAAATACATTATCACTATAAGGATGTAGCAAACTATCGTGATAAGGACTACCCGCTCGTTGATAAAGATGTGGGGCATCAATTAGATAGATACCGATATCATTATAGTGACCAAATAGTAGCCGTATATGACCCGCAAAGGTGTCTATTTCAGTTACTAATTGGAGATCCTTGATATTCTCCAATAATACCGGAAATCCCGGCATCACCAGACGAACATCAAGACCAATACTTTGTTGCGCTGAAGGCAATGCCCCCATCACATCAGCTAAACCGCCGGTTTTTAGCAGCGGAAAGAGCTCAGAGCAGCAGTGTAGTATTTTCACGAAGGCCCTCGATTGTATTAATAGATTCAGCCACTGGCGAGCCCAGATCAGGGATTATTTTATCGAGTGTCACTGTATTTTTAGCTATTTTTTCAAGCATTTTACTGGTGACTAGAACAATTCCCTCTTCAGAGCGGTGGAAACGGACGGCATCCTCTTCCGCATTCAAACCTATTTGCATACCCGAAGGGATCACGCAGCCGCGATCGATAACACAGCGTTTAAGATGACAATGGTGTCCGATAATCACATGGGGTAATAGAATAGAGTCTTCAATACGACAAGCTGACTCGATACGTACTAATGGAAAGAGCACCGACGAGTAAATAGTTGAGCCATTGATAATACAGCCATCTGCAATCAGGGAATTCATAGTACGCCCATGTTCGCCTTGATTATCCTGCACAAATTTGGCAGGCGGCAATGGACTGATAAAGGTGCGAATTGGCCAATCTTTGGCATACATATCCAGCTCTGGCGTGACTGAGGCGAGATCCAAATTGGCGGCCCAATAGGCTTCTAACGTTCCAACATCACGCCAATAAGGTGGCACCTTGGGATCAGAACTGACGCAAGATAGCTCAAAGGGGTGAGCGAATACTTCACCACGGGCGGTAATTTTGGGAATGATATCCTGACCGAAATCATGATGAGAATGAGGATCAAGGTTATCTTCTTCTAATAATTCAAATAGATACTCTTTATCGACCACATAGATTCCCATACTTGCCAGCGAGTGTTCAGGATCATCAGGGATACAGGGAGCATTAAGCGGTTTTTCTAAGAAATTAATGACATTGCGGTTTTCATCGATATCCATAATACCAAACTGAAACGCCTCTTTTCTTGGAATACGAATACAGGCTACAGTAAATTTGGCTTTATTTTCAACATGATCTAACAACATACGGGCATAGTTCATTTTATAGATATGATCACCGGCCAAAATCACCACATATTTAGCTTTATAACCCCGTAATATATCCACATTCTGATAAATCGCATCGGCAGTTCCCATATACCAATGATCGGTATTTTCTCTCTGCTGAGCGGGAAGCAGATCAACAAATTCATTCATCTCATCATTAAAAAATGACCAGCCTCGCTGAATATGCTGTACCAATGAGTGTGATTCATATTGTGTGATCACCCCGATACGACGAATTCCCGAGTTCAGGCAATTGGAGAGTGCAAAGTCAATAATGCGGAATTTACCGCCAAAGAAAACTGCTGGCTTGGCGCGTTTCGCCGTTAATCCATGTAAACGAGTGCCTCGGCCTCCCGCTAAGACTAATGCGATAGCTTCTTTTGGCAACTGTTGCGCCAGCATTAATTCATGGTTTTGTTCCATAGTCATCATAAGGTACTCCTACCAGATCCCTTGCCCGGGAATAAAAGTGTCGAAATCCCCTCATTTGAGGGTTGTGAGTGAAGATCTGCACTTTGCCAAAGTGTGATACTGTTCGCATTTATCTCATAGTGATCTGATTGTATCGGATAGACCTGTGGCCATGAGGCGGTGTCTAATAGACAGCACCAAACCCCTTGAGGTAATGTTATTTTCGCTGGAGTGCGTAGCGGATTAATCACTAGTAGCCACTGTTCGGCTAAAAATACTTGTAGTGGAGATGCAGGTACTTGTTGCCACATCTCACTGCTCATCGAATTAGCATTTTGATCTAGCCAGATAAGCGATTCGTTGCTCTTTTTCCAACGGCTTTTTGAATATAATGAGATGATTTTGTGACGTAATTTAATTAGTTCAGCAATGTAATCGGTAAGATCATAAGGTGCGTTAAGCCACTTTAACCAACTGACCTTAGTATCCTGACAATAAGCATTATTATTACCATATTGACTATTTCCCAACTCATCACCCGCCAATAAATGGGGCGTTCCTCGGGATAACATTAACGTGGCCAGCAAGTTACGTATCGAGACTAGCCTTAATTGTACAGTTTTATCACTGACAATCAGCCCCTCTTCACCATGATTGCTACTGTAATTGCCATCATGACCATCGTAATTTCGCTCGCCATTCTCTTCATTATGCTTTTGGTTATAACTCACCAAATCTCTGAGGGTAAAACCATCATGACTGGTGACCATATTGATACTGCTATAGGGCGGACGTTTTGTGCTATCAAAACGTTTGTTGGTTCCGGTCAAACTATCTGCAAGCGCCGCCATAGAGAGATCATGCCATAGCCAGAAACGCCGAATATCATCGCGAAAACGGTCATTCCATTCGGCAAAAGGCACAGGAAATCCACCGAGTTGATAGCCATCCACGCCTAAATCCCAAGGTTCGACAATCAATTTAACTTGCGCAATCACAGGATCTTGACGCATAGCTGTTAATAGGGGGGAAAGTGCATCAAAATTGGGTACTCTCGCCAAAGAACTCCCTAAATCGAAACGAAAGCCATCGATATGATATTCATCTACCCAATAACGCAGGCAATCCATTACCCACTGCACAGTTTCGGGTCGATTAATATTCAGCGTATTGCCACAACCGGTCCAGTTTTGCGCCCTATTGTCCTCATCGAGCCAGTAGTAGGATCTATTATCGATTCCCCGTAGCGACAGCACATAACCATTGCCGCGATCACCAAGTTCAGCCGTATGGTTAAACACCACATCCAGAATGACTTCAATGCCCGCGTCATGTAATTGCCGAATAGACTGGCAAAATTCGTCCCTAACATTTGAGCCCGATTTAGATAAATATTGCGACGATAAGGCAAAGGGAGCTAATACGTTATAGCCCCAATAATTGGTTAGTCCCAACTGTGCAAGATGCGGTTCAGTTAAATAAGATTGAACTGGAAGTAACTCCAATGCTGTAATGCCCAGCTTTTGCAAATGTTCAATAAAAATCGGGTGTCCGAGAGCCGCATAAGAGCCTGCAATGTCGGCAGGAATATCAGGATGAAGTTGAGTTAATCCTTTAACATGGCCTTCATAAATAATGGTTTTAGACCAAGGGGTTCTCAGTGGAAAACGGCTATCCTTAGGCTGTTGATTAACCGATTTTATCGCCTGATTTTCAACCACAATAGCCTTAGGTATCTGTTGCCCATTATCCTGCGTAATAGGTACTTCGACCGCTTGCTTCAATGGGATATTGCTTTGCGCTAATGAGGTCAGTTGTTTAGCATAAGGGTCTAAAACCAACTGCAATGGATTATAAAAATGGCCTTTTTCTGGAGCCCACTCGCCTTCTAAGCGATATCCATAACATAGACCCGGCATTGCTCCCATTAAATAGCCATGCCAAATCGAGCCCGTTTTTCCTAACAAAGGATAACGAGTTTCCTCTCCATCTTGATCAAACACGCAGAGTATTACCTTCTGTGCATTTTCGCTGAATAAGGAAAAATTGACACCTTTGCCATCGAAATGGCTTCCCATGGGGAATGCTCGCCCCCATTCTATTGGCATATCAATTCCTTACTTTTAGATATAGGGTTGCCAGCGGTGGCAAGGTCAATGTCAGTGAATAAGGTTTACCGTGGAAAGCACTTTCAATGGTTTCCGTTTCACCTAAATTCCCCACATTACTGCCGTTATAGAAAGCTGAATCACTATTGAGTATTTCTTGATAGAAGCCGCTCTTATTCACGCCAATTACATAATGATGATGAACAACGGGGGTAAAATTAGAGATCACAATGATCTCATTACCCAATTTATCGTAGCGGCTAAAAGCAAAAACTGAATTATCGACATCATCGACGGTCAGCCACTCGAAACCTTCGCGTTGATAATCACACTCATATAGTGGCGGCTCAGCGCGATAACAGTGGTTGAGATCACAAACAAGCTGTTGCACCCCTTTATGTGGGCTCTGCTCAGTTTCCAGCAAATGCCAGTCCAGACTATTGTCATGATCCCACTCGCGCCATTGGGCAAATTCACACCCCATAAAGAGTAATTTTTTCCCCGGATAGGCCCACATAAAACTGAGGTAAGCGCGTAATCCAGCAAATTTTTGCCAGTGATCGCCCGCCATTCGGCCAATCAGCGAACCTTTGCCGTGAACAAATTCATCGTGCGAAAGCGGTAATACAAAGTTTTCGTTATAGGTGTACAACATACTAAAAGTCATCAAACTATGATGATATTTGCGGAAAATAGGATCTAGCTGCATATAGGTAAGAGTGTCATGCATCCACCCCATATCCCACTTATAATTAAAGCCTAAACCGCCAGCATCCGGTGGTAAGGTGACGCCGGGAAAATCCGTCGACTCTTCTGCCACCGTCATGGTTCCTGGGCTTTCGCTACCTAATAGCTGATTGGTGTAACGAATAAATTGGATGGCCTCTAGATTTTCACGGCCACCATGGATATTAGGCACCCACTCGCCTTCGGGCCGACTGTAATCACGATAGATCATTGAGGCGACCGCATCAAAACGAAAACCATCGATGGCAAAATGCTCTTGCCAATAGAGAAGATTACCCGCCAAATAATTACTCACTTCATGACGGCCATAATTATAAATCAGTGTATTCCAATCGAGTTGAAAGCCTTCACGCGGATCAGCATATTCATACAGTGCCGTACCATCAAAATGGCGTAAACCATAATCATCGGTTGGAAAATGGCCAGGTACCCAATCGAGAATGATATTAATATCCGCTTGATGGGCGGCTTCAATAAAATCACGGAAATCCATCGGAGAGCCAAAGCGTTGGGTCGGTGAATATAACCCTAATGGCTGATAACCCCATGAACCATCAAAAGGATGCTCATTAATCGGTAGTAATTCAATATGGGTGAATCCCATCTGTTTAACATAAGGAATAAGTTGTTCCGCTAATTCACGATAACTTAACCAACTGTGATCGTCGGTATGGCGACGCCATGAGCCCAAATGGACTTCATAAATAGAGATAGGTTTGTCGCGCTGATTGGCATCACGCCGTTGTTGGCTGATCGCGGTGACGGGCGGTAATACATTGATAACAGAAGCTGTTTCGGGTCTTAATTGGGTTTCAAATGCATAAGGATCGGCTTTTAGGCGACGCTCGCCATGATAATCAAGAATCGAAAATTTATAACGCTCGCCTTGTTTAGCATTAGGAACAAATAATTCCCAAGTGCCATTTTCCGAACGAAAACGCATTGGGCAGCGGCGATCATCCCATAAATTAAAATCGCCAACCACTGAGACACTGCGCGCATTTGGTGCCCAAACAGAAAATGCAACGCCATCAATCCCCGCGATAGTCATAGGGTGTGCGCCCAAACACTGATAAGGGCGAGCGTGATTTCCCTCGGCTAATAACCAGATATCCATCTCTTGCAGTAACACATTGAATTGATAAGGATCGTCAACTATGCCTTGATATTCATCCCAGACAACATCTAAACCATATAAAAAACGCTGTTTACGTCTAGGGATCACTCCCGAATAGAAACCCGCAGGGTCCTGACAGGTAAGTTTCCCCACATTTCGGCCAGATTTTTTATCAATCACGCTAACTTGGGTCGCATCAGGTAAAAAGACGCGAACCTCCAATCCTTTTGCTGTTTCATGCATTCCCAAAAGTGCAAAGGGGTCAGGCTCATACCCTGCAATGAGGCTTTCTATCGCTTTTTTTGTTACGGCTACAGACATCTGATTATCCTTTGTTCATAACTGCCAACAAGTAATTTCACTTATGCAATATCAGCATATGTCACCAAACTAAGACAAACAATCGATATTAATTAACAATGAGATCTGGGTTGCTAGTTTTATTTTCTAAAGCGTCGAGAATAATTATTCTTTGTGATGTGACAAATCGCCAGATATTTCTGGTACTTAAAGAATAGAAAATCGGTATATCGGCACCTAGATAGTCTTGTCTAGGGTGGTTGCCTCACTGCCTTTGGTTAGCAGTCTGTTTCTTTACATCTATCGACGAAAACGCTGTTTATTTAACCGGATAGAGAGTGCTGAGCCTGTATATCTCTGGTGGGAAAGTGTGGGATGAGTTTCTGATTGATGTAATACATAGTCACCTCACCTTGTTTTAACTGGTTTTAATTTGTTTTCTTATCTGTTTATTGCTTTAAAACAAAAAATAGATGCCATTAGGCTGACGAATAACCAATAGAAAGTATTCTTACGTTTAACCCTTTTAATACATTAACACACTTAATGTATTAAACACCTTTAACTCCAACGTATAGGCAATTTTCAAAGTGCAATAGCAGAATTATCTTAGATTTAGCTTAAGATCAAAGTAATCACACTTTAAGTTAAAAGACCGCTTAATTTTATTTAAAGCTTAAATTTATCGAATTAGTCACTTATGAGAGTCACTTAATGAGGTTACAATAGAGACATGATGTTGCGGAAAAATGTAAAAGATCTTACTGATGATAATCTGCACTTAACTTAATTCGACAAAAGAAAAATAATGGAAATTCAAGATAATCAAGAATATGTAGAAAAATCATTTAATAAACAAGAGCTCAATTCTTTATCCTTTCAGGGATTGGTATTTGAACAGTGTGATTTTATTAATTGCAATTTTTCATCAACTATTTTTAATAACTGCAAGTTTATCGATTGTTTATTTAATAACTGTAATTTGAGTTTGATTAAGCTGGTTAACTGTCGACTTTCCGATGTTGAATTTATTGAATGTAAAATGGTAGGAATCGATTGGACCAAAGCTCATTGGCCAACATTTAATTTAGATCCTGGGCTGGTTTTTCGTAAGAGTATACTAACGGATTCGAGCTTTTTTGGCTTAAAACTCCATGAATTGAAATTTGAAGAGTGTAAATTGCATGAAATCGACTTTCGAGAGGCAGATCTGCAAGATTCATCTATGGTGTACTCTGATTTAACTGGCAGTTTATTTATGCATACCAATCTGACCCAAGTAGATTTTACTGAGTCCTCTCATTTTAATATCGATATTCATAATAATAATCTTAGCCAAGCCAAGTTTAGTCGCTATGAAGCCCTCAGCTTATTAGAGAGCTTAGGTATTGAATTGGTGGATTGAATTTGAATATTTTTACTACATAGGGACTTTATAAAAGAGGGCTTATTTTACCCTCTCTTTTGCAGAATCATAAACGTCATTACGATTTCGTTTCCCTACAGCAACAACCACTATAATTATTTCACTATCAATAACTTCATAAACTAAGCGATAACCTGATGCTCTTAACTTAATTTTATAGCAATTATCCATTCCTCTCAATTTCGCTGATGGAATATGCGGTGCTTACTTTAACTTTTCTAATTTTTTAGCAAATAGTGATTTAATAGAATGACCTAACTTATACCACTCTTTTGCCGCTTCGTCTCGAAACCTAACACAAAATAATCTTTCTTTTGGTGTCATAAATATTCCACCAAATCAATATCAATTAATGGCTGGTTTCTTCTCTCCTCTACTACTTTGGCGAGTATTTGGTCATCGAGTTGATCTAATAAATCTTCGTAAATATTAGCTGGAATACAATAAAAAACAGGCTTATTTCTATTCAGAATTGCAACTGGATATCCTTCGCCAGAACTAACTGTTGCCATAGGATTCTTTTTTAGTTCACTAACACTTGCAGTAATATCACTTAAAATAATTTTTGGCATATACGCCTCCAATAAGACCGGTTAACAAGTCTTAAAGTACTTATTACCTTCAAGTATTTTCATTCAGATTAATATAATTATATTCCACTTAAATTATAATCGTTTTTACTTTTTTGATTAATGCTGTTGATAAGCCGAGCATTTCAGCCTCAGGAATAAATCCCATTGTTACTGCGGCTGCAATTAATTTGCCTTGACGGTTGAATACCGGACATGAAATCGATTGTGCGCCGGGGATACCATCAACAGGATCATGGCGGGTGGCGTAACCTTGCTGACGAATAATTTCTAATTCGCTTTCTTCAATACCCGAATTAATATCTAAATCACCGAAGGCGGCAAAAACAAATCCGGCTGCGCTCAAATTAGTCGGTACTGAGCTATTGGGTAAAAAATCGATATCTACATTTTTAAAGCTACGATTGTAGAGAGAAAGCACCAGCTCTTTGCCAAGATTCACCACTACCCCCGTTGAGTAATTTTGCTCATCTCGAAATTCAATCAAACTCTTATTAATTGCATCAATAAATGAATGCTCAGGCGTGATCACACTGGCTAATAAAAGCAGATTGCTACCTAAGCAGTAGCGACTAGTTTGTGTCTCTTGATAGAGCATTTGTGTCCGACATAAAGAGACTAAATATTTATGCAGTCGACTTTTTGAGATTTCACATGCTTTCGATATATCCGCCGCACGAGCTACACCGCCACTCTTAGCGATAAAATTAAGAATCGAAATTGCGATATCAACTGAATTAACGCCTTGTAGTGTCGACATTGAAATACCTCTCAAAAATAAGTTTGAGAGTCTAACACGCCTCGTTAAACCCCGCCAATCAATGTAAAAAAACGGTTAAGCATAAACCACTATAAATATAAGGTTAATTGTCAGTTAATTCTAAACCCCCCTTAATGTTGCGCTCAATTGATCTAACGCAGGTTAACTAATGGTGATCATGGTTTATATATAGTGAACAATAAAAATAATATTTCACTTTTAGCAATGTAAAGGATCAAAAATGGCCGATTTAAATCAATTCAGAATGAAGCGGCGAACTCTTCTTAAGGGATTAGGTGTGATTGGGCTGGCAAGCCTAGCACCCTGCTCTTATTCAATCGCCAACAATAACCAACCTTTACCTAAAGTTAGGTTAAAACTCTCCGACTATAAAACCTTCCGTTCAACCTGTGCGATGGAGTGTTTACACTGTAATCTGACCGCATATACCCACCAGGGAAAATTAATAAAAATAGAAGCCACAGAAGGCTTTAACGTTAAATGTTGTCTACGGGGCATGAGCCGTACTAAATGGGTTTATCATAAACAGCGACTCACCACCCCGCTTTTGCGCGTAGGGGAAAAAGGATTGGCGAAATTCAAACCTATTAGCTGGGATGAAGCGCTCGATCTGATTGAAAAAAATATCCGTGAGACTATTAGCCAGTATGGTAATGAGGGATTATTTATCTCAACTCATGCCGGTAATATGGACTCAATAAAGAATGATATGGGGAAAGCTTTCTTTGATTATTTAGGCGGCTCAACCAAGCAAGCCGGTTCCCTCTGTTGTTCAGCTGTCACTGCCGCAATGATCCCTATGCTCGGCTTACGCTATGCAGACACCCGTGATACGGTGGCGGATAGTCGTTATATTCTGTGCTGGGGAAATAACCCAGCGGTTACTATGCAGGCCTATTTTAAAAACTATAATAAAGCGCGACGCAATGGCGCCAGATTAGTGGTAATCGACCCGAGATTTAATGAAACTGCCGCTAAAGCCGATGAGTGGATCCCCATTATTCCCGGTACAGATACTGCATTGGCCTTAGGGATGATTAAAATCATTATTGAGGAAGATCGTATCGATGAGGCATTTCTACGTGCTCATACTGGTGCTGTCTATCTGATTGATCAACAAGAACAACAGCTACGAGAATCAAATGATGATGTCGATAGCTATTTGGTTTATGACACTCTCAGCGGTAAGTTAGTTCGTCATGATAGTGAGGGCATTAAACCCGCGCTTTTCCAATCTGAACTTCCTGTTGATTTGAACTATACCACTGTGTTTGAAAATATTTATCGTCAAGCTAAACCGTGGGATCTGGCCGCCGTCAGTGCTGAAACCGATATTCCGCAAGAAACCATAGTGCGTCTGGCTCGCGATTATTCTGATCTCACTCCTTCAATGATTGTGCAAAATATGTCAGGCGCTCAGCGAACCGAACATGGGACTTATGTTGCCGCCAGTCAATTCTATCTAGCGCTATTAACGGGCAATATCGGTAAACGTGGCGCAGGTATCTGTGATGCCGGTGGTGCCCGTCAAATGGCGAAATTTAATCCTATTATTCCGCCAGCGCCCAATGCGAAGAAAATCCCCCCCATCCCAGTGTCGAAAGTCGGTGAGTGTATTATGACCGATAGTCCCCACCCGATTAATTTTTGGTGGATCATGACGATGGGCGTGATGACTCAACTACCCAATACCAATATGGTGCGTAATGCGCTGAAAAAAGTCCCTTTTGTGGTGGTTGCCGATAACTTAATGAGCTCAACGGCTCTTTATGCTGATTTGGTTTTGCCTGTCACCACCATCTTTGAAGATACCAGCCTAATGGCGGGAGTTCGCAGCCAATATGTACAATTGATGGAAAAAGCGGTCGAGCCAGTCGGCGAAGCCAAGCCTGATTATTGGATTTTTGCCCGTTTAGCGGAGCGTTTCGGTTTTGGTGAAGTTTTCAATCAACCTATTGAACACTATATCGATACTTGCCTCGCTGGCTCTGGGATCACTCGTCAAATGTTAGAAAAAGGGCCTGTTCGCCCTGTTGAAGGTGATTGGATACCCTTTAAAGATGGCCAATTTAGAACCTCAACCAAAAAAGCCCACTTTTTTATTGAGGAGTGGCAAAAGAAAAATTTCTCTCCCGTTGTCTCCTATTATCAAGTAAAAGAATCGATTAAAGGTTCACCGGAACTGGCTACCAAATATCCCTTGATGGCAGTACAACGCAAGTTGGCTCGTAGTGTGCACTCCAGCCACGGTATGAATGAGTGGATTTTAGAAGTGCAACGCAATCAGCCCAATGTGTTAATTCATCCTGAAGATGCCGTTACTCGCGGTATTAAAGATGGTGAATGGGCGACGGTCTTTAATGATCGTGGTGAGCACCGTGCGATCGCTGTCGTCACCACCCATATTAAACAAGGTGTCGTATCGCTAGATAATGGTTGGTGGGAACAACAAGGAGGCAGTAGCAGCCATGTGACTAATGATCAGGTTGAACATCTGGGCACAGGTCACTGCTGTAACAGTACATTAGTCAATGTAAGAAGAGAGGTATAAGCCATGGTCAAGCAATATGGTTTTTTGATCAATACAAAAGATTGTTATGGTTGCCGTACTTGTTCCATGGCATGTAAATCTGAAAATGTCACCCCTCCGGGCGTACTTTGGCGTCGCGTGCGTGAATTTAATGGCGATATGCCCAATACGCAGGCCTTTATTACTATGTCCTGCAACCATTGTGATGATCCACAATGTATGAAGGTGTGCCCTGCGGATACCTATAGTAAGCGTGCGGACGGTATCGTTATTCAAGATCATGAAAAATGTATCGGCTGTCAAATGTGTATTATGGCCTGCCCTTATCATGCCCCTGTGTACGATCCCGCCGAAGGCAAAACCAGCAAATGTAATCTCTGCGCTGACCGCTTAGATGAAGGATTGAATCCTCGTTGTGTTGAATCTTGTCCGACTGGGGCGATTCAATTTGGTGAGATTTCTGAGCTCAGAAAACAGCATACAACCAATTGGAAACTGCTTGAGAGCCAATATAAGATGCCAGATCATCGAATTAGCGGCCCGAATATTGTGATAATTGGAATGGAGGATTAATTATGAGCTTCGAAGATTATCAATTACCTCTGGTCTTATTTACCGTAATGAGCCAATGGGGCGTCGGTGCTGTGCTCGCCTTAACGCTTTATCAGGGCGTGACAGCAAAATCAGCCAACGCTTTTCAAGGCAAATCATTGCGCTATCTGGTGGCTGCAATTTGGTTGATTGAAGTAGTAGGTTCATCTATGTCAATGGGGCACCTAGGCACGCCCTTTGCTGCCTATCGTTCTGTACTGGGCATAGCCCACTCATGGTTAAGCCGCGAAGCCATTGTTTTTGTGATGCTTAATGGATTGATCTCACTGTGGGCACTCTCTAACTGGCTTCAACCTCGAGCATCCGCGCGAAATTTATGGTTGGGTATTCTCTGTTCAGCTTTTGGTCTTCCGGCCATTTTAGTCACAGCGCAGGTCTACTATCAGATGCTGGCTCACCCGTTGTGGCATACCCCAGCAACGCAATTTAGTTTTATTGGTAGTGCTCTGATATTAGGTTTTGCATCCCTACTCTTGATTATCAATGGAATGAAAAAACCGCTCCCTTATTCACTAGGAGTTGGGCTCTTTATTAGTTTACTGTGCGTTCTGATCTCATTGATTATCCGCTTCCAAATACCCGGCGCACTTAGCAGCAGCTATTTACTCTGGTGGCAAATTGCCATGAGTTTAATCTTACCCGCCATAGTATTAGGCCGCAGTAAGAGTATCCATTATTCCTTGCCCATCGCCCTATTAATGATCCTATTGATTTTCAGTGGTGAATTAGCGGGCCGCATGTTGTTCTACGGCAATGTGATGATGGGGGCACCTTGGTTCTAAGTTTGACGAAAACAAGTTAAAAAAAGGCCCCATAGCTGAATTCAGTCAATGGGGCCTTGATGTATTGATCAATAATAGACTAACTAGAGTGCGCGCAAGATCGCATCAACACTAGCTTTAGCATCACCAAATAACATCTGACTATTTTCTTTAAAAAATAGTGGGTTTTGCACACCGGCATAACCTGTATTCATAGAGCGCTTGAATACAATAACATTATTCGCTTTCCAAACTTCCAGTACTGGCATACCTGCGATTGGACTATTTGGGTCCTCTAATGCCGCTGGATTCACGGTATCATTGGCGCCAATAACCAGAACTGTGTCTGTATCTTTAAAATCATCATTGATTTCGTCCATTTCCAACACTATGTCGTAAGGGACTTTCGCTTCAGCTAATAGCACGTTCATATGACCCGGCAGACGTCCCGCAACCGGATGAATACCAAAACGAACTTTAATTCCACGCTCACGTAATTTAGCAGTAATATCGTGAACCGGATATTGTGCTTGAGCCACCGCCATACCATAGCCTGGGGTGATAATTACTGAAGTTGAATTTCTGAGCAGTTCAGCCACTTCTTCCGCTGTTGTTTCACGGTATTCACCCATCTCATCGGCATTACCAACAGATGAGCCATCGGTACCAAAACCCCCCGCGATAACACTGAAGAATGAACGATTCATCGCCTTACACATGATATAAGAGAGAATTGCCCCTGAAGAACCTACCAGTGCACCAGTAACGATCAGCAAGTCATTACTTAACATGAAACCTGCCGCCGCTGCTGCCCAACCTGAGTAAGAGTTCAGCATAGAGACCACAACAGGCATATCCGCGCCACCGATAGAAGCAACAAGATGCCATCCAAATGCTAATGCGATCGCCGTCATAATCAACATGGTGAAAGCTTGTAGACCGACACTTTCCGTTTTAACAAAGATCACTAACAGCACAAATGAGACAATCAGCGCCGCCAAATTGATCTTATGGCGATTAGGTAACATCAGTGGTTTAGACGACATTTTTCCAGATAATTTGCCATAAGCCACAATTGAACCCGTAAATGTCACTGCACCGATAAAGATCCCTAAAAAGACCTCAGTTAAATGGATATTCTCCATGATTGGTTCGACAAATTCGCCGCCCGCCAGATAGCTATTAAAGCCGACTAACACTGCCGCTAAACCGACGAAGCTATGTAAAATAGCTACCAGCTCAGGCATCTCTGTCATTTCAACTTTTTTAGCTAAACGGATACCAATAAAGGCACCTATGACCATCGCAATGATCATCCAAGAGATATTTCCACTGTCTGGACCTAAAATCGTCGCCACTAATGCGATGGCCATCCCTATCATACCTAGGGTATTACCACGCTGAGAACTCTCGTGACGAGATAGACCAGCCAAACTAAAAATAAATAGGATAGCAGCAACAATATATGCCGCTGTAACAACTCCGCTCGACATAAATTACTCCTTACCCTTTACGAAACATTTTTAACATACGCTGAGTGACAGTAAAGCCACCGAAAATATTGATACTGGCAATCAGAATAGCGATAAAGGAGAAGAAGCTCACCCATCCACCACTGCCGATTTGCAGCACAGCCCCAACCACAATAATACCGGATATCGCATTAGTTACCGACATCAGCGGCGTATGGAGTGCGTGTGTCACATTCCAAACCACGTAGTAACCGACGACACAGGCGAGTGCAAAAACGGTAAAGTGGGATAAAAACTCTTTCGGTGCCACATTGGCAAACCAGCCAAATAAAATAATGGTCAGAGCAAACAAGGAGTACTTGAGCGCGGGTGATTTAGGCTCTTTAGCCACTTTTGCCGCTTTAGGCTCTTGTGGTTTTGCCTGAGGTTGAGCTGAAACTTGAATTGGCGGCGCAGGCCAAGTTATTTCACCCTCTTTAACGATAGTGACGCCACGCAGTACCACATCATCGAAGTCAATATTGATTTCGCCATTTTTCTCTTTACAGAGGAGCTTCATCAGATTGACTAAGTTAGTTCCGTACAATTGCGAGGATTGCGTTGGTAAACGGCTAGGAAGATCCGTATAACCAATGATCCTTACGCCATTCTCGGTAACCACCAACTTATCCGCTTGCGTTAGCGCACAGTTGCCGCCCGTTTGTGCCGCTAAATCGACAATCACACTACCCGGTTTCATCGAGAGGATCATCTCTTCGGTGATCAGCTTAGGTGCAGGTTTACCCGGAATTAGCGCCGTTGTAACTATAATGTCGACATCTTTCGCTTGTGCAGCAAACAGAGCCATTTCGGCTTTAATAAAGGCTTCGGACATGACTTTCGCATAACCATCGCCACTACCTGCTTCCTCTTTAAAATCAAGCTCAAGAAATTCAGCTCCCATGCTCTGAACCTGCTCTTTAACCTCTGGACGAGTATCAAAAGCACGCACAATTGCACCTAAACTTCCCGCAGCACCGATAGCAGCAAGACCGGCAACACCGGCACCAATCACCATCACTTTGGCTGGCGGTACTTTACCTGCAGCAGTAATTTGCCCGGTAAAGAAACGGCCAAATTCATGTGCGGCTTCGATAATGGCACGATAACCGGCAATATTGGCCATTGAGCTTAATGCATCAAGGGATTGAGCACGCGAAATACGCGGCACAGCATCCATAGATAACACATTAATATTTTGCGCTTTTAATGCATCAAGTAGTTCTGGATTTTGTGCTGGCCAAATAAAGCTGACCAGTGTCGCCCCTTCCTTGAGTAGTGAAATTTCATCACTATCAGGTGCATTGACTTTAAACACAATATCCGCTGCTAATGCGGATTCACGGCTAACAATCTCCGCGCCTGCTTGTTCATAAGCAGAATCTTCAAAACTTGCTAAATGCCCTGCGCCACTCTCTATCGAGACAGTAAAACCCAACTTTAACAGCTGGTTCACTGTCGATGGAGTCGCAGCAACACGGGCTTCATTGGCAAGTCGTTCTCTTGGTATACCAATACGCATAATGTTCCCTTTTTAAAGCTTAGAATGATGTTTTAATATTTTACCGACCCAAAATAAGCGCCAAACTCCCAGCCTAAACTTATTTTCAGTCAAAATCTTGACATATGTTCTAATAACCTACTGAAAATAAGTGTTTTGATCCATAATTGATCGCTATTCTGTGACAGTAAATGGAATTAATGAGGTAAATCTTGATTTTAGCTCAATAAAACACTAGATATATGAAAATATTTAGTAAATTACACTAGAGATAAATGTTTTTTAACTAATAAAATTAAAATCATGGGACAAGTCTATTCAGAACGTGTAATAATTAGCTGCCATGTGGTACAAATAACATTCGGCACTTTTATAATAAATAGCGTAAGGCGGAAGGATTTTGTATGAAGCTGAAAACTACGGTCATAGCCACCGCGGTGTTGTCATTAATGAGTACTACTGCTGTTCAAGCAGCTATTGAATATACACCTGAACAGGCTGCACAATTCAAACCCTCAGAGCGCATTACGGTCACAGGTCGTTTTAATGCAATCTACGAGGCTTCAGATGCAGTATCTCGTCGGGCTGATAAAATAGGTGCCTACGCATTTTACATTCAAAGTCTGGATGATATTGGTGATAGTGGTAACCTGCGCGTTGTTGCAGATCTCTACCCTAAGAGTGCCGAGGAAGCAACGGGTGAGAAAAATCGTGTTTTCGCCGGTGTGGAAGAGCTGCCGAAAGATAGCGCTGCTCAATATGAGCCATTTGATGCTGTTACTGTCAGTGGTTACTTCCCGTCACAACCTGATTTATATGAAGCTTTAGCTAAAAAAGCCAAAAAACTGGGTGCTGCATCCTTTTTTGTGGTGAGAAATGTGGCACAAAATGATGGTGGTAACATCTTAGCGACTGCTTATGTCTACAAGAAAGATGCCCCTAAACGTCGAGTCCTAACAGAAGAAGCGGTTGTCCCTGCTGATTCAGAGCAAGGTAAAGCCCTGTTAGCGCAAGGTGGTGAAGCGGCGAAAAAAGTGAAGATCCCTGGCGTGGCATCATCAGAAGAACCCACTGAAGCTGTTGGTCGTTTCTTTGAAACCTCCAGCACTAAAGCTGGACGCACTAGCGTAACCTTGCCAAGTGGTTATGTTATCGAAGAAGTTAACAAAGCAGCAGCGGCTCAAATGGCGCCTTTCGACTCTGTTACTTTCTCCGGTTACTATACAACAACACCTGAAGTGCGTTATCAAGTTGCCAAACGCGCTGAATCTAAGGGTGCTAAGTATTACCATATAACCCGCGAATGGCAGTCAAACGGTGGTAGTGTCACTATTAGTGCCGATCTCTACAAATAATATTGTAGAACATGCCAATGACCCTATAGATTGTGAAAGCCTGATCCTGTATCAGGCTTTTTTATCATATTCATACTGATAGGTACGATTTCAAAATTCAGTAATTAAAAAACACTAAAACTAGCACATTAATATCTATTGTTATAACGCCATACGTGGGTAAGCGCCGTACTAAATTCAATATCCTTAACTCGTGATAGCTCATCTTGTAAAAGTTTATTCCACTCATCTTCGGAGAATATATCCTGCATGCCATAAAAAACTTCAATTTCGTGAAGCTCAGCATTTATTGCTTGCCTTCTACGACCTAATAAAGCTGAATCACCATTTAGATTGAAAACTCTAATGGTTTCTGTTGCCTTTAATTGCTCAGTAGCGGTAAGCACGACACAAGGACGGACACTACCTGTTGTCAGAAAGTGAAGATAAAGAGACGGGTTTTCCACATCAGGTTTAATTAAATTATTGGGATCATATCTTCCTGCACCATTATCTTTATATATTCCGCAACGTAGCCAACCACCTATTTTAGATGAGTCGCCGCAAGATCCGAATAAATTAGTCCAATCAAAAGTCAAGTGGGCAAAGTCGTCACGAGTCCTAAAATGCTCAATATGTTTACGCTCTAAGCTGCATTCACAATATGCACAGAACCCATTTTGCATTTCATCCAGAGCATCCCAAACAGCTGCTTTATTAACTAATTTCCAATCATTCCGGGCGATATTTAAATGTTTTAAGCATTCAGGGGGGTTAGACCTATCTAATTTTCTCATTTCGATTATCCCTTTTCCTGATTCCTTGCTAATGCTTTTAATTTCATAGAGTTAATACGAATCAAACTATCACATCTCTTCACTTCGAAACTATTTTCTCCAAAATGTTTTTTTATTTTGTCATAAAGCGCGATAGCATTAGAATTCTCTTCGTAATTCCCCTGTTCCAACGCAACTTCAAAATCACCAACCCAGTGAGATTGAGCTATATTCAAAGGGGTTGCAGACACTCCCATTACCTGTTCCAATATATCTGAATTAATGACACCTTTAGTTTGAAATTTAGGTGAATCGAGCACTACCGCTGACTCTTCTCTACCTTCATTGAATTGTCGTATACATTGTTTATCAACAGTTGAGAGTACAATCGGACTATGAGTTGTTATGATTTGTTGAAGATTAGGAAAAATATTTCGCAGGTTTTTTATTACATCTTGCTGCCATTTTGGATGGAGGTGAAGCTCAATCTCATCGATCAAGATAATACCTCTTCCTTCCAACGGATTATCTAATAATGGATTCAGCATGATAAGACGACGAGCAAGATCGGCGACTAAGCCAAGAAAGACACGTTGTCCATCCGAAAGCTGATCGATTGTCACTGTTTTACCGTCATTAGTCACTTTAATAACATCGATACCAGAATCAGTTTCTACCCAAATATTACTTATACTTGGTACCGTAGAACTAACTGCTTGAACAATAAGATTTTTCTGTGAGGAGTATGATAATGAATTATTCTTTATTATTTTATTTTCTTTTGAAATCACTTCACTAAGCGTTAGTTGAGCTTGCTCAAGTAACGGTTTTACTGATATAAGCCCATTATCAACAGAAAACTGTAAATCATTGATTTGTTGACGTAAAAAATCGACCGGAGTAGTCAGCTGATTAACAGTACGTTTATGTAGCGCAATGAACCACTCTATAAAATGGTCAAAACGCCCTGCACCAGATAAAGCATTAGTATATGCATCAAAACGTTCATCTCTTAGCTCTGCACTATCTTTAACTGACTTACTGAATGGATACGAACGTTCAACTGAATAAAACGCAAAAATGGGTAAATTTACCGTTTTTTGCGCATTAACTACCCGCCATATATCTGAAACTTTTTTAACTGATTTGACTATCCCATCACGGCGCTCAGATGACCCTTTTGCAGCTCTTGATAGTCGAACTGATATATTCTTGAGTCCCTTACCAAAATAAAAATTACTATTTACATCTGTGTATTTGTGCTCTGAATCATTTTTGATATCAGTTAACTCACTAAAACGTTGTCCAACACCATCTTCTTTCAAGATATTAGCACTAAACCAACTTAGCGTTTTTGCTATCGCGGTAAGAATACTCGTCTTTCCTTGGCCATTATTACCAATGATTACGGTGAGATCACTTTCAAATTGTATATCCAAAGATGTAAAACGACGAAAATCGGTTAATGACAAAGAACGAAGATAAAATTCATTTTCAGGATGAAATACCTTTGACTCATTTACGTTGCCTACCTGCAAATAATTCCAGCAGATTTCAAACCACTCCTTAGTTTTTTCTTGACTATCATAACTATCATTTTTAGATTCATTTAAAAAAAGCTCAAATGCAGAGAGTAACCCCCCACCTTTAGCTCTTCTCTCAAGTTGTTTGGTCATTGATTACTCCTGTAAATACTATTAATTAGTTCAACAGTATATTTCTCATCCATTTTCATTATAAATTCTGGCTCTATATGATTAGCAAAAGCCAGTAAACCACGTAAATATCCCGTATCAATCTCGTCTAATAACCCATATTTATACTGATTTATTAGATGTTTTATAAAACGTTTTCGTGCTCGACCTAAAGATAGTCGCCCTTCATTATTGATTGTAACACCAGTAACATGGCGATTATGTGCCTTAGATGAAAATATAGTTTTACTATGATTTAGTCGTAATTCATTTTGAAATAATTTATTTAACAACACTTGAATGAAAGCAGGTAGTAATTTTAATCGATCTTTTATGTTAGTCGAAAATGTAAGATCATCCGCATATCGAGTATAAACAATATCTAATTTCAGGCACTCATCGCTCAATTGTCGATCAAACTCATATAAACAAAAGTTTGATATAACTGGAGATGAAGGTGCACCTACACTTAGCATTAACGTGCTTTCGCTACGTTTTAATGGTTGCCAAAATAAGATCCTCTCGATATTTTTTTTATCTTGCTCATGAAATTGTGGGACAAAACTAGTGCAGAGCTCAAGGCAGCGCCAGAAAGTTTCAGGTGTGATTGAGTTAAAAAAATTCTCTAAATCTGTTTTTAACAGATACTGGTTATTCGCATGTGCGAGTGCATTATCTCGGATATTTTTACCCTTTCGATATGCCATCGCCACATCATGAACAGGAAATTGATATAGCTGTATAAATGCTCGCTGATATTCTTTAAGCTTTTGAGTCGGCTGAGCAATGATTCTGAATCCATTTGTGCGTTTAGGGATCTTATAGACTTTGTACTTACGAGGGGCATTTTGCAGAAAAAACCTTACGTCTGACTCATTTTGCTGTAAGAACGTAGCTAACTCGTTGATAATCTGCATGACATTACCTATAAAAAGCCCGGTTGCAGAAGCGCCCCCGGGCTCAACTCTTTACTAGAAGAAGCGAAAGTGTCGCAACCTGAAGGAGGAACGAGTTCAGGTTGCGACACTTTCGCAACCCTAATACGTTCAATAAATTAGTGTCTGGCTAAACACCCGACAAGACGAAATACGTCCAACACTAAAGAGCTTTTTTATTTTACCCCACCCACCCCCTATTGACAATGTATTTTTTTTATTCTAATTCAATAGCTTACTTTGCTCTATATCCTTTGGGGGTTTAAATAGCCTAACTATTATTAAAGATAATAATTTTAATAATTTCGATGTTCATTTTTCAGTGTGAAAAGCACTTATCTCTGAGTACAATTCTTATACTAAATATCAACTCAGTATTAACTGAAAAATTCTTCATCTCAAACTTGTTTTGCATAATTTTGCATTGCATATCTTGGTTAGGCTCCGTAGAATCCACTGTTATTTTTTACGTTTCCATTGAAATTACGCTATTTTTTATTATTTAACCGAGTTTTAATAATTATTTAACATAATTAATTAATTGATTTTTTAATCATTTATTCGCTAGGGTTACCTCTTTGAAGCATACATTAAGTCTTACGGCGTTAACCGCATTAGTGCTAAGTTCGATGGTCGGCGCGGGGGTGTTCAGCCTGCCGCAAAATATGGCGGAAGTTGCCAGCCCGCTCGCCTTGATCATTGGTTGGTCGATCACCGGTGTGGGCATCCTATTTTTAGCTTTTGCGCTCTTACTACTTTCTCGTTTACGTCCCGATCTGGATGGCGGCATTTTTACCTATGCGCGAGAGGGATTTGGTGAACTGGTCGGTTTCTGTTCTGCTTGGGGTTACTGGCTATGCGCCGTGATTGCCAATGTCTCTTACCTAGTTATTGTATTTGCTGCCTTAAGTTTTTTTGTTGATACTCCCGATAGAATTATTTTTGGCGATGGCAATACTTGGCAAGCACTGGTTGGCGAGTCACTACTACTCTGGTTTGTTCACGCTCTGGTCTTACGTGGTGTGCAAACAGCTGCTGGAATTAATAAACTCGCAACAATGGGTAAGCTTATCCCATTAGGTCTCTTTATTGTTTTAGCGGGCTTTGCTTTTAGCTGGGAAACCTTTACCGCTGATTTTAGTGGTATCCAACTCGGCGTACCTGTCTGGCAGCAAGTTAAAGATACTATGCTGATCACGCTTTGGGTGTTTATTGGTATTGAAGGTGCTGTGGTGGTATCAGCCCGCGCACGCAATCGCCGAGATGTGGGTTTGGCTACTGTATTTGCCGTTTTCTCTGCTTTGATTATTTATATTCTGGTGACCCTGCTCTCTCTTGGCATTATGCCGCGTGCTGAATTAGCCGAGTTAAGAAACCCCTCAATGGCCACGCTGATGGTCAATATGATGGGCTCAATCGGCGAAGTGGTTATCGCTGCAGGCCTGATTATTTCTGTCTGTGGAGCCTATTTAAGTTGGACCATTATGGCAGCTGAAGTGCCTTATATTGCCTCCTTACATGGCTCTTTTCCAAAAGCCTTTAGTAAACAAAATAGCAATGACGCACCTTCTTCTTCATTATGGTTTACCAATGGAGCGGTTCAACTCTCTTTAGTGCTGATTTGGTTCACCAGCAGCAACTATAATACCTTGCTCACAATCGCCTCTGAAATGATCCTGGTTCCCTATTTCTTGGTAGGCGCATTCTTAGTTAAAGTGGCATTCGCCCGTAGCAGCAAAGCTCTGCTTTTTGTTGGTGCTTGTGCTAGCCTTTACGGAATATGGTTGATTTATGCCTCTGGATTAATGAATCTACTGCTCTCCCTTGTTCTCTATCTACCGGGTATTTTGCTTTTTCTCTATACACGTAGCCAACAAGATGTAAATTACAAAAAACCTTTGTTGAAACCCGAAAAAGTCGCCGTCTGCCTACTTCTATTAGGATCAATACCTGCTACTTGGTATTTAATCTAATACTACTCATGCGCATTTCATTACTGTTATGCGCATGAGCCTCTCACTGATGGTTTTATCCAATTGAAGTTCCCTCCTTCATTCTACACCCGTTAAGGAGCTACTGATTCGCTATCAGCCACTTATGTTGTTCTGAATAGCTTGCGATAGTGTGTATTTTCACTGTTGTTTCCTTTTGTGTTAGTAGTGTAAATAATAGTATGTTGTAACTAAAATGGTTTTATTATAGAAATCATTCAATACTCCTTTATTTTTGTATTAATATTAATTATGCATACCGGAATAAAATAAGATAAATTTTCATAATATTATTAATCTATAGAATATTAATAACACCAATAATAGAATAGGTGTATCTCCTTAAGTTTTTAATTTTGCCTTAATCCCTACGCCTAGCCTTTATCTAGAGATATGTATCAATTGTCCCTGTTTATTCGCATCATTCTTTACATTTCACTCGATAATTAAATTACCTCTGTTAATGAAGTTGAATATAATTATTATAGCTTGTGAATAAAAATTCATTTGTAACAGTATGTAGTATTATTTTAAATTTAATTGGATGCTAATTATAAAAAATGCATCCTACTAATCAGGATTTATTATGACCAAATATAGTAGAGTTATTTTTTGTCTTTCATTAATACCTTGTTTTTCAGCTTTAGCTGCCGATGGGCAAATTAGATTTATTGGTTCGATTATTCCGACTGCCTGTAAAGTTGATTCTAGTTCAATCAATCAGGTCGTTAATTTAGGAAATATTTCCGTCAGTAGTTTTAATGGTAAAAGTAGTACTTCTGCTCCAACAGCATTCAATATTAAATTAACCAACTGCCCTGCTGAATATAAAAAGGTTAAAATAAAGTTTGATGGCTACCGCGATACCAATAATCCCGATTATTTAAGCATAATGGCCGCAGATCCACGTAAAGCAGCACAAGGTATTGGTATTGCTATTTATGAAGGCAATAATATACAGATGCTACCTTTAAACCAAGATATCGTTAATAAAGAACTAAATGGTCAACATGAGATAGATATCCCTTTAGTGGCTAAATATATTGCAACGACAGACAAAGTCACACCGGGTACAGCGGAAGCTCTGATCCATTTTAGTGTTATCTATGATTAATTAATTATAAGGGGAACTCAGTTTCCCTTTCAAAAGGATTTGAACCATGAAATCGAGTCTATTGGCAATAGCATGGATAATCGCTTTTCCCGTATATTCAGGTGTTGTTATTAATGGTACAAGATTTATTTATTCTGAACATAATGCTGAAATATCCTTGGGCATTGAAAACCCAGAGGAAAAAAATAGTTATCTTATTCAATCTTGGATTGAAGATGAGCACAAACAAAAAACAAAAGATTTTATTGTTATCCCGCCAATATTAAAGTTGGTAGAAAAAAGTCACAATAAATTAAAAGTGATAAAAATAAAAAATGATCTTCCTTCTGATAGAGAAACCCTTCTTTGGTTGAATGTCAAATCGATACCCTATTACAAGAAAGATGACAATAATAATTTAAATATTGTTATTAAATCGAGTTTTAAAATAATTTATCGGCCAGAAATTCTTGATGATATGGCCGATTCGGCTCATGAAAAATTGCTCTTTAAACTCGAACATGGTGTTTTGACCGCAACCAATCCTACTGGGCACTATATTACCTTTAGAGATTTGCATATTAATAATAAAGAAATTGATACGCCAGGCATGTTGTCACCCTTCGGTCAAAAAGAGTGGTTAATTGATAATGTCACACAAGCTGAGGTTGTTTGGTCTACTTTCAGTGATCATAGTGGAAAAACCGAGCCAATATCAAAAATAATAGTTAAGAATATAAAGTGATTTTATGAAAAAATATATCTTACAAATTATCATTATCATTGCATTTAATAGCCAATCAGATGAACTGATATTTAATATCAACGCATTAGAATCTACAGACAGAGAGTTAGTTTATAACGATATCTTAACTAATTTTAATGATGTTATTCCTGGTGACTATTATGTTGATATTTTTGTTAATAACCAATTTAGAACTAGCGAAAACATCAAATTCATCATCTCTAATAATACCTTAACTCCCTTATTTACTTATCGACAGATAATCGGATTAGGTATCAAGCAAGAGATTATCAATGATATACAAAACACCAATCAATCTGCCGATATTGACTTAAAAAAATTAATTCCCTATAGCAATTATAATATCGATTTAAATCAACTTAAACTCTATCTCAGTATACCGCAAATCGCTATTTCTAAATCCCATAAAGAGGTTATATCACCAGAAAAATGGGATAATGGGATACCCGCATTTTTCACTGAATATCAGCTCAGCGGTAATACCCGCTTTAATCATCCCTCAGGTACATCAGACCATTTTTTGTCATTAAAAAGTGGCCTTAACTTAGCCGAATGGAGAATTCGTTATGGTAGTTTTTATAACCAAAAAGATAATCATTGGAGTAATACACAAGCTACCTTAAGTCGTCATTTTTCATCAATAAAAAGCCAGCTTACCATGGGAAAAAACTATCTTAATACCCACTTTATTACTCCCTTCAGCTTTGAAGGAGTCTCACTACAAAGTGATGAGAGTATGTACTCTCAATATGAACGTGAATATTCTCCAGTGATTGCTGATATCGCCAGAACTGCGGCTAAGATAATTATCAAACAAAATAATGTTGTGATTTATCAAGCTTATTTACCCGCTGGTCCCTTTATTATTGATGATATACAACCTCTTTCTAATAGGGGGGTATTAAATGTTATTATTCAAGAAAGTGATGGAACGGAGAGAGAATATGATTACTTTTTTTCAGCTTTATTACCCATGCTTAAAAAAGATCAATTTCGCTATTCTGTTAATTTAGGCCGTTACTCTTCTATGATAGCCAAAAAAAATAATCCTGAATTTATCCATGCTCAGTTTTCAAGGGGGATCACTAATGAGCTGACCTTCTATTCTAGCCTATTATTATCACCCAATTACCAATCACTACTTGTGGGCAGCTCAGTTTCATTACAACAATTTGGTGCTTTTTCTGCCGATATCACCCAACACAAAACTAAACAGGATCAGTCAAATACTATCAGTGTTGAATATTCTAAGCGCTTTATTACATTCGACACTAATTTAAGCATTGGCGGTTATTGGTTTAGTGATCCATCATTAACAAGCTTTACTGACTCACTTGAACAAGGTTATAAGCTAAATAATAAAAGCAGTATGATAAAAATAAGCATTAATCAAAAATTTATTGATTGGGGTTTTTTTAATCTTTCACTGATGAGAAATAACTATCTACATCAGAATAGTGAGGCTATTTTTAATATTGGTTACACAACCTCAATTAAGGATATCTATTTTAATCTCAACTATTCGGATCAACTGTTAAAAAATGATAAACAAAAAGAGCAGATATACTCACTCAATATAATGCTCCCATTAAGGAAATGGTTAAATGGTAGCTATTTAACCTATCAAACTCAATATCTCCCCGATAGAAATCATTTAAATCAGATTGGATTAAGTGGTAGTTTAAATAAGGATAGCACATTAAATTATAATTTCAATCACACATTAAATCATACATTAAGTAGTCAGCAGGATCATAGAGTTGATAAATATCCTTCATCTAACCATTGTTGCTATAAAAAAGGCTATTCGAATCAAAGCCAATTATATATACAGTACACAAGTAATAAATTTATTCTTAATGCTGGTTATGATTATCAATCTAATAGACATAAAATTAATTATGGTTTACGCGGCGCTATTATTGTTCATCCCTATGGTTATACATTAGGCTCATCTTTGGGTGAAACCGCAGCACTGATTATTACTGATAATATAGAAAACATTAAATTAGATAACTATCATAATATCTATACGGATAGTGATGGTCAGGCGATTATACCTAATTTATCACCTTATCGTACCAACCTATTAGCCCTTAATACGGCCTCATTTCCACAGGATATCGAAATACCCACAACACATAAATCATTAATTCCAACGAGAGGCGCGATCGTATTAGCCAATTATCTTCCCCACCATGGTAAGAAAGTATTCTTCACACTTCAATTAGCTGATGGTAAACCCATCCCTTTTGGCGCTATTGCTAATGTTGTTATGCCCAATACGCAAGATAAACGTAAACATCTAATATCAGGTATTCTCGATGATAATGGCCAGCTCTATCTAAGTGGATTAGCCAATTCAGGGCGTATTCTGATTAAGTGGGGTAAAAACAAACAAAGTTCTTGTATGGTTAATTACAAAATACCTGAAAGTATTAATAAAGCACATGTTTATCAATTAACGGAAGTTTGTATTAATGAGGGAGCATTATGAATAGAATTCGCTATTTGTTGCTAACATTATTAACGCTACTATTGTCGCCTATCGCTGCTGCATATTGCCAACATGCCTATTTTTTTGAGCCGAGAACCCATAATTTATCTTTTGGTAATGTGGTTGTACCTCACCATTTACCCGCGGGTTCTATTCTTCGAGAACATGATTTTAATCAGATGAGTAATTCCGAATTAACCATCTTTTGCTATGAACGACGAATGATAAAATGGTTCAATAGCCAGTTTTTATTATTACCTAATTACCATGAAACTGTCTATGATTCGACAATACCGGGAATTGGTATTAAATTTATCTTAAATGATAATAGAACCTTATCCGGTGCGCTACCTTATTATAATGAAACGGCACCTGTCTGTCAGGATAATTATGAAAGTGTCGCCTATTGTGGCAATGTATTTAGAACATTATCCGTTCAATTGATCAAAACTGATAGAGTCACAGGCTCTGGGAAAATCCCCAATGGCCAACTGATCGAAGCTAGCGTACATGATCTGAAACTTTATCGATATAACTTAACTAATACCTCAATCAGCACACCCAGTTGTTTTTTTACACAATATGATCACCATGTTTCAATGGGTAAAATTCAACAAAGCCAATTTAGAGGAGTAGGCAGTCACTCTCCGCCGGTGCCCTTCTCTTTCTCTTTACAATGTTCATCTCAAACGGCGCTCGATATTACCTTTAAAGGAAAACAATCTATTTCCTCGGATAACTCTATTATCGCTTTAGATGAACAGAATAATAAAGCGCAAGGTATTGGATTACAGATCTTATATAAAGGTAGGAAAGTGGGCATTAATCAGCCACTACAACTTCTCCCAACAACGCATTTATTTCAGGATATAGTCGATTTTAGTGCTCAATATGTACAGTACCAAGAACAAATAAAATCGGGAGATGCCAATGTCACTGTTACATTAGCTATTAGCTACCCCTAAAAGAGTCACGGCACAAGATCAATTTAACTCTCTTGCGCCGTGAACTCTTTAGGGTAACAAACCAATTAAGTTTATTAACTGCTTATTTGGTCGATCGCCTGAATAATTCGTTTATCCGATATCGGATAAGGCGTTCCTAATTGCTGGGCAAAGAGACTAATACGCAACTCTTCAATCATCCAGCGCACTTCTTTTATTTCCGTTTGTTGTAATTGTGTCGGATTCAATTTAGCACGGCACTGTTGCCATAATTTCTGCACATGCTCAATTCGGCTCATTTGCGCGCGATCACGATGTGGATCTGTGGCTATTTTTTCAAGGCGTCGTTCAATACCTTTTAAATAACGAACTGTATCCGGTAATTTTTTCCAACCATGTTGAGTAACAAACCCACGGAAAACTAATCCGCCCATTTGCGCCTTAATATCGGACAGTGCCAGCGCTATTGAAATATCAATACGCCCTTTTAATCGTTTATTAATCGCAAATACCATGGTGAGAATTTGTTCTATCTGCTTCGCAATTTCAACCACTGTGTCATTGAGCTCAGCACGGACAAACTCTTGCAGCTGACTAAAACTCTCTTCACTCCAAACCGAGCCACCATGTTGCTCAATTAATTTATCAATACCGCAAGCGATACAGTCATCAATGAGATCCAGCACTTTGCCATAAGGATTAAAGTAGAGACCCAATTTAGATTTATTGGGTAGTTTTTCATGAAGATATTTGATCGGCGAAGGAATATTTAGCAATAATAAACGCCGAACACCCGCCCACATCGCCGCTTGTTGTTCCAACTCAGTCTCAAAGACCTTAATGCCAACACTCTCTTTTTCATCGACGAGCGCCGGATAAGCCTTAACGGAATAGCCGCCGCGTTTCTGTTCATAGCGTTGCGGCAGATCACCGAAACTCCAGATATGCAGTCCACTCTGTTCGATACCATCATCAACCACTTGAGAAAGTGTCTCTTGTACCTTTTGCTTTAACTGTTTTTTAAGCTCATCGAGATTTTGGCCTTCAGCAATGATCTTGTTTTTATCGCCGATGATCCTAAAGGTCATTTTTAAGTGCACTGGTAATTGTGCCAGTTGCCAATCATCACGATCTATGGTCACGCCTGTCATGCGACGTAATTCTCGCTCTAGCGTATCTAATAAGATTCCTTCAACATTGGGAACCCGCTCAAGAAAAGCTGAAGCATAATTAGGCGCAGGGACAAAGTTACGTCTAACGGGTTTAGGTAATGACTTGATTAAGGCAATAATTAGCTCATTGCGTAATCCCGGCACTTGCCAATCAAACCCTTGATCTTGCACTTGGTTTAAAATCGCCAACGGGATATGAATAGTCACACCATCAGCATCAGTGCCGGGCTCAAATTGATAGCTAACACGGAATTTTAAATCACCTTGATACCAAGAGTTTGGATAGTCCAGAGCCGAGACTGAACTCGCATCCTCTTTGATCAACATACTTTTTTCAAAGTTGAGCATTTCAGGTGCTTGTTTTGAAACCTCTTTCCACCAGCGATCAAAGTGGCGCGTTGACACCACATCATTAGGAATACGTTGATCATAAAAAGCGAATAGCGTTTCATCATCGACTAAAATATCCCGTCGACGTGATTTATGTTCCAGATCTTCCACTTCCGCTAATAATTTGCGATTCTCTTTAAAGAAAGGGTGACGCGTCAGCCAATCGCCCTCGACTAGCGCGTGACGAATAAAGAGTTCACGACACAAGAGAGGATCTATTTGACTGTAGTTAATAGGTCTTGCTGCCACGATAGCTAAACCATAGAGGGTCACTTTTTCTGCGGCCATGACCGCACCTTGGGCTTTCGACCAATGCGGCTCACTATAATGATGTTTTACCAGATGTTCGGCTAGGGGTTCAATCCACTCAGGTTCAATAGAGGCACCAACACGCCCCCAAAGTTTTGAGGTTTCAACCAACTCCGCCACCATGCTCCATTTTGGCGGTTTTTTAAATAGTCCTGAGCCCGGAAACAGCGTAAAGCGCGCATTTCGAGCGCCAGTATACTCATTTTTATCCGTGTCTTTTTGCCCAACATGAGATAACAAACCCGCCAGCAGTGAAACATGGATACTGCGATAATCAGCTGGCTCACTGTTAATAGAAAAACCTTGCTCTTTAACCACTTGTCGAAGTTGGGTATAGACATCCTGCCACTCTCTCACTCGTAGATAGTTAACATAGTCTTGTCGGCAAAGCTTTCTAAAGGAGGAAGCAGATAACTCTTTTTGTTGCTCTTTGAGGTAGTCCCAAAGATTTAAAAAGGCGATAAAATCCGATTGTTTATCATGGAAACGGCGATGTTTTTCATCAGAGGCTTGCTGTTTCTCTAAGGGGCGTTCGCGCGGATCTTGAATTGATAAGGCGGCAACAATGGCCATTATCTCTCTGACGGCCCCTTGCTTACGCGCTTCAATCACCATGCGAGCTAAGCGTGGATCGACGGGTAATTGCGCCAACTGACGCCCTATTGGTGTTAATTGATAGCCCTTATCTGACTCTTGCGGTTCTGCTATCGCCCCTAATTCGGCTAATAGTTTAACTCCGTCCTGAATATTGCGTTTATCCGGCGCTTCCACAAAGGGGAATGCACTGATTTCACCCAATCCAATGGCGGTCATTTGCAGAATAACCGAGGCTAGATTGGTTCTGAGGATTTCAGGATCGGTAAATTCGGTGCGAGACAAGAAATCCTCTTCCGAATAGAGACGGATACAGATACCATCGGAAACACGGCCGCAACGCCCTTTACGCTGATTTGCCGAGGCTTGTGAGATAGGTTCAACAGGTAAACGTTGTACCTTAGTACGAGCGCTATAGCGGCTAATACGCGCATAACCGGTATCAATGACATACTTAATTCCAGGTACTGTCAGTGAAGTTTCTGCGACGTTGGTGGCCAAAATAATGCGTCTCCCCGTGTGAGACTGGAAGATCCTATTTTGTTCACTATTAGAAAGTCGGGCAAAGAGCGGCAGAATTTCAGTATGACGTAATTGCAATTTATTCAATGCATCCGCGGTATCACGGATCTCACGCTCACCACTCATAAAGATCAGAATATCTTCTGGCCCTTCATCGCCCAATTCATTTACTGCATCAATGATACCATCGATTTGATCGCGCTCATGGTCGTTATCATCCCCCATAACTGGACGATAGCGCACTTCAACGGGATAAGTCCGCCCTGAGACCTCAATAATCGGAGCATTGCTAAAATGACGAGAAAAACGCTCAGGATCTATAGTGGCTGAAGTAATAATCACTTTTAGATCAGGACGTCTGGCTAGCAGCTGGCGCAGATATCCCAAAATAAAATCGATATTGAGACTACGCTCATGGGCTTCATCGATAATTAGGGTATCGTACTGCAATAACAGTTTATCATTTTGCAATTCAGCCAGCAGAATACCGTCCGTCATCAATTTGATCAGCGTATTCTCACCCACTTGATCATTAAAACGGACTTTATACCCCACAGCCGCACCCAGCGGTGAATCTAGCTCTTCGGCTAAGCGATTAGCCACTGAACGGGCCGCCAAGCGCCTTGGTTGTGTATGACCAATATAGCCGCGTATTCCTCTACCCAGTTCAAGGCAGATTTTAGGGATCTGAGTGGTTTTACCCGATCCGGTTTCACCGGCAATAATCACTACTTGATTATCCCGAATCGCTTCATAAATAACCTGTTTTCTTTGGCTAACAGGTAAATTCTCTGGATAGACAATCTTTGGTTTGCTGGCTAAGCGGTTTTCTATTTTTTGTTTTGCCAATTGTGTATCTTTGGTTATCGCGTCAATGACGGCTATGCGTGACTTTTCATTGCCAATTTTGCTGGCGCCATTAAGTCGTTTATTCAATTGCAATTGATCACGCAGAGAGGTTTGACTAATCTCGGCCTTTAAGGCTGTCAACGCGGATTTCACTATTATAAATCCTTATCATATAAGCTACTTATGCCTATTTTACCCTTATCACTCTTGATTTATAGTGAAAATATTTTCAAGGTAAGAATAAGCTTGGTTTATTCGGTTTGGTGCTTAGGTATAGCTCGGAAGAGTCAAACTGATGGCTTATCAAGCCTATCAGTTTGCGGTTGAATTTTATCGGAATATATCAACAAGCCTTTATTTCTTCTTCATCCATTGACCATTGATCCCACGCACATATTCACCCGCACTGGCGCGCGTAACTAATTTTTGTCCGGCGATACTGGCCACATCTTTGGTTTTTAAATTATTTTTTTGCGCAATTTCGCTATATTTTACCGTGCGCTGCGCATTAATGTCAGCCACTAGTTTTGTCGCTTCACTATTATTGGCTTGCACAGCCGCTAAATAGCCCGATAAGGTTTCTCCTACCAGCCCATTGGTTTTCGCTTCATCGAGGGTCAAAGCCAAGAGCGAAAATGAGCAGAACAAGCTAGTAAAGATGGCAATACGTAACCATTTGATCATGTTACTGGCTCCTCACCAAATAGCCCTGAATTATTATTTAACAGCGCTTCCACTTGACGATCGACTTTAATTTGAATTTCATGTTCTATCTTAACATTCATATTAATATTAATAGGTTTGTCTGGTGTTGCCACTTCTAATTTAAGACAACCTGATAGTGACAATACTGCAATTATTACCATACCGAATGATGAATATTTCATCGATTTCATCCACTGTTCCTAGAGATTTTTCTCAAGCCATTCTTCCAAATTAGCGCCAAAACGTAAACTGCGCCAAAGTTGAAAAACATTCTCTTCATGTTGATAAGTTAAGCGTACTTCTCGCTTTTTATTTTTTAATGGGTTAAATCCCTGCACCACGGTTTTCATGGTCAAGACCCCTAAATTAGTCAATGCGACTTCCGTCGAACTTTCACTGACTTCGAGATAACTTAACCAGCTCATCGCCATACCTGCGGCGAAATTATCTTGTTCAATCGAGGTAACAAACTCAGGATCTAGCCGCGCAATTAATGGTCCTTTATTTCGCACATACCCATTTCGTACAATCCAATCTGGATTATCAAGATAGAATGGCAATTCGCCTTCAATTTTACCTGAAAGTCCAAACTGACTGACCTTTAAAATACTAAAGAGTTGGTCTAACTCAACATCTTCAATTTTGATGATCGCGGGTTGCTTTTGCGGCCATCTTAATAAACTCAAGCTCACTCGTCCATTCAACAAAGCTAAACTGACATCTTTTAGCTCAATGGGATTTTTATCTGTTGGCGGATAGTAGCCCCTGAGATCGGCTTTAATATCATTTAATTCAAACAAGTTATTAACTTGTTTGATCCTCAGTTTAACGGGAGAATCGATACCCAATTGCCAGACACTATTTTCTAAACGCCAAGGTAAAGAGAAGTTAACGCCACTAACTTCACCATCTTTCATCCACATGCCGGCATTATCGACTCGCCAATGGCCACCGCCTTTAAATCCCTGTTCTGCAGTGATAGAAAATGCGGCCTGCGCGATAAAATCACCTTCGCGTAAGGTAAAACCCAAATCAGGTGGGATCAAGGTTTGGAATGCAGTTATCGGTTGTTTCGGCCAACGTGCCGAGCCACGGAGTCGACTAGCATCCCAACGCGCATAATAGGGGATGGGTCCCACATTTTTGGAGGTTAACTCACCTTTGATAGCAAAATTTTCGGGCGATTTCCCACTTAATTCACTACTGATCTTAGTGGCGGGTAAATGACTGCTATCACCAAATTGCATACGTTGGGTGGTGAGTTCAAAGGTACCTTGAAGATCGGCAATAGTGGCATCTCGTTGCCATTTTAGTGGTTTCACTAATGACAATCTAGGTTTTGTCATCGACAGTAGACCATATTCGATCTGATTAAATCCGGTATTTAGGCTGGTTAATACTAATAAGGTATCTTGCCAATATCCCTTACCATTGAGATCCCAATCAGCTTTCAGCGCTGGCAGTTTGGCATTTCCCCAATAGCGCCATTGCCAATCGCCATGATCAAAACCGAATTTTTTCGCTTGTCCGTCGAGGTGTAAATCAAAATCCCCCCAGAAACGCTCTTGCAGTTTCACTATCGCCTGCAATCGACCCGAAATTCCGTCAGCATCCACAGAGGTTCCGGCTAATGGCCAACGTGCCTCAATCAGCTTCATGGTTGGCGAAATGCGGCCGTAAGAGCGCAATAGTGCACCTGGTTGAAATGCCACACGGGGAGACAAAAGCGGCCCCGTTAAAGAGGCTGGTAAATTCACATCTAAAACCATGTCATCATACTTCAGCAAGCCATTTAATGAAAAATCAACTTTCGAAGCAATCAGATCAAGCTGGCTAGGCTGTACCGTCAGTACCAGATTTCCTTTCCCTTTACGTGCTTGAGTGATTACATTCAGTCGGCCGCTAAAACGCATATCCGATAAAGATGACTGCCAATTTTCCACGTTAAAATTAACGCCGCCCTGCAGTGGGATCTGCTTATCCTTCCAAGACCACTCACCTTGCTGAATTTGGATATTTTCTTTATCCAGCTTCCACGGCAGATTAAGGGTGAACTGATCATCAGTAAGATCATTTACGGTGATAACCCCCTGCTGATCTTGCCATTGAACCCTTAGTTTTATATTTTTTTTCGGCTCATTGAGGGTTAACAAACTGGTGATTTCACCGGTCGCTGGAATTGATGCTGTATCCGTCGGCAGTGCTATTTGCCCATTTAGAGTTATTTTCTGTTCCGCCAGCTGTAGCATTGCCTGTTTAACAGTGACTAATCCCGTCGGATTAATGTCGGCTTCCAGCAGCGCTTTATCGCCTTGATAAGAGATTAATGTCTGACGCTCTGGCGTGACGCTCAGAGCTAAAGCCCCGCGATACTCTTGCCATGCAGAGAATTGAAGATCGGCAATCGTTAAGTCAATAGCGGGTAAATTCGCCAACAACGCCTTGATATCTTGGGGGGCGCTCACAGTTTCTGTTTCAGGAAGAAGCGCCATACACTCATTTTGGCTATTAACTCGATTAATGGCTATTGCCCAAGGCGCTAAATTAAGCTCTGTTTGATCAACTGAAATCCACTGACATTGACCCACATTGAGCTCTATTTTTTCGATTTCAAGATGCTTATTACGATAAATCGGCTGAGAAAGTGACAGCGTCACACCTTCCGGCAAATAATGCTTTGCCACTACTGGCAACCAACTGGTGAGCGACACCCAAGCCCCTGCCAACAGCAATAAAACAAGCACCCATATAGCGATAAATAATTTAAGTGCCCTTTTCATCGAGAATAGTCCTTTAATTAATCTGTTAACCTAATAAAATATGAAGAGTCGGAAAAATAGCTTCTATAATAACGGATATCAATGATTGAATATTCCATTTTATCCATTAGAGTGTCATTTAGTGGTAAATTTATTTTATTCTAAAATCTAGGTTGGTGATATCAGCGATTTTGCTGCTTTTATTTTTTACTTTGGGTTCCTAATAAATCTGTTGATGCGGAGACTACCTAATGAAATTAGTTTGTTACAGCACTAAAAAATATGATCGTAAACATATGGAAGAAGTCAATAAAAAATTAAACCTCCATTATGAGATCGAGTATTTTGATTTCCCGCTTAGCGTACAAACCGCTAAGAATGCCGTTGGTGCTGATGCAGTCTGCATTTTCGTCAATGACGATGCAAGCAAAGAAGTTCTTGCGGAGCTGGCTGCCCTTAATATCCATATTTTAGCCCTGCGCTGCGCTGGCTTTAATAATGTAGATTTAGCTGCCGCTGAAGAGTTAGGGATTCAAGTCGTTCGCGTTCCTGCTTATTCGCCAGAAGCAGTGGCTGAACATACGGTTGGTTTAATGCTTTGCCTTAATCGTCGAATTCATCGTGCCTACCAACGTACTCGCGATGCCAACTTCTCTTTAGAGGGTTTGACGGGTTTTAATATGCATAATCGTGTCGCGGGTATTATTGGCACCGGTAAAATAGGCCAAGCCACATTACGTATATTAAAGGGTTTTGGTATGAAATTATTAGCTTACGATCCCTATCCAAATCAAACCGTATTAGATTTAGGCGCAGAATATGTCGATTTAAATACCCTGCTTTCTCAGTCTGACGTGATCTCATTACATTGCCCATTAACCCCAGAAAATCATCACTTACTGGATGTAGATGCGTTTAATAAAATGAAAGATGGCGTTATGATCATCAATACCAGCCGTGGTGCCTTAATTGACTCTATGGCGGCCATTAATGCGCTAAAAGCACAAAAAATTGGCGCTCTGGGTATGGATGTGTATGAAAATGAGAGAGAACTTTTCTTTGAAGATAAATCCAATGATGTGATCCTTGATGATGTTTTCCGTCGTCTTTCTGCCTGTCATAATGTGTTATTCACTGGGCACCAAGCATTTCTAACGGAAGAAGCGCTAAACAGTATTAATGAAACCACATTAATGAATATCCAGATGTTAAATAGCGGACAAACTTGCCCTAATTTAGTTAAAGCTTAATAAATCGACAGGAACTGTGAGATTATTAAGTGCGGAAAACTGATGAGAAAAACGGCCTTTAATTAGGCCGTTTTTTATTTATTATTGGTGACTAAATAGCTTTAGCAGACAATAGATCGATATCAGTAGTTTGAGATAGGCGATCTAAATAATTTTTCACGCTGTCACTAAAAGTGAGATCTTTCACTATGGTTAAAGTGAAAAGCAGTGGGAAAAGCAGAAAATCATTAATATCGATTTGCTTACGCTCAGCCACTAAATCCGCTAACTCTTCAAGATAAGGTGCCAGCTGTTGTAAAATTGTAGGAGTATCTGCAATTAATTGATCCATCGCACCGTAGGACTTCTCCACTCGTGCGATATAAGCTTGACGAGCTGAGTCGCTGGCAATCTCTTTAAAATCACTACGAGTAAAACGCGGCGTTGCCAGCTTGCGACTAATTGGCGTTACTGCATCACACCAGCGTTGAATTTGCGGGTCAATTTGCCCATCCGCGACTAAGGGTGATGCCATACGATCAATATAATGGACAATATCCATACTTTCAGCCATATAGCTACCATCTTGTTTCTGTAAGATCGGTACCATTTTGCGCCCAATCATACGGGTTGGCGTCGCTATATCGTCATCCATCAGGACTTCCAGATCAAAGGGCTGTTTTTTTATACCAAAAATCATTCTTGCTCTAATACAAAATGGGCAATGTTCATAAATAAATAATTTCATTTTTAGCCACCTGATTTTATTGTATTGAATAAATAATAGGCATAAGTGTGTCAATAAAAGACAATACAGATATCTATTTAGATGATTGATTCAAACATAGAATGACTGAGAATTGAAGACTAATTCGTACTAACAAAATTATCAGGGTCAATACTAAATTAAGATTAAATGTAATGAATAAGGATAACGACTTTAGTCGATTATGCTGCTTCTATTTCTATCACCTTGGGAAACCTTGAGACCAAGGGGGTAAAAAACAGCGTTAACATGCTTAATTCACCTATCTTATAAGGATAAAATCAGCATAAAATAAAAGAGCTGACCGTTCTACGCGCCTAGCTCTCGTTAATAACTGATTTTTACCTTTATTCGACCATTTAAATTCATTAATCATCGAATAAATTAGCTCTATTAAGACAATATTCGGCTTATTATTGAACAGGAGTTACCGCTAATTGTTCAACTAAGATATAGCGAATAGAGGAGGCATCCATTGGCGGATTAACCACATCTTCAGTTTTTATCTTCAGTTTATATTGGTTGCCCGCTTTATAATTAAAGCCTTCGATACCATTATAAAAATAGGACCACTCGGTTTCACCCTCTTCCCGCACTTGCATACACTTCATCGGGGCGACGCCAGTACAGTCAACTAGCTGACTATCAATATAAATGATTTTTTCATTAGTTGGGCTATTTTTGCTTCCACTACCATTTGCCGTACAGGCGGCAAGCACCAAAGCTGAAGCAACGAGCAAAGTACGTTTGATCATTTTTATCCTACCTCTATACAATATGTCCTTATATAGAGTAGCGCTATATAACCAATTATGACAATAAATTTCACCTATTATTTAACTGATATTATCTCTTTTTTACTTATAACTACAATATAGAACGGGACAAGACCCAGTAAAGAACTATGTTGTCGTAGAATTAGATTCTCAAATAAGTATTTAGAAATTTTAATCTTATTTCAAATAACGTGAAGAGAGTGAAAATAATTCATCGAACTCCGTATATCCATCGGCTGTTGTAAAACGCCCTGCATTCTCAACCAATATTGATTCTGTCATAAGCTTTTTGGATAAATTGAGTGAAATACTTATTGGAACAGCCGGATCGTTAGCCGATGTTATTGATCCTCGATTCTTTGCTATATCGGTGAGATATTTATAATCCAAAGGTATACTAGTAAATGCCTGAAAATTGGCGGCATCTATTGGATCTAAAGGTTCATGAGGAAAAGTAACATCAAATCCGGAAACTAAAATATAACCTGCGATACTGAGTTTCGATAATTTTAACAACTGTAAATAATTTAATACTGTAATAGAACCTAAAGCATAACCTATGTATAAGGTATCTTTTGTTGGTGAAGGTAATATCTTATTTAAATAAGATATCCATTCTATACTTTTAGGATTTTTAGCATTCGGCAGCTCAGGAATAATGACATCAGCCTGACCTAAAAATTTTGATTTTAACCAAGGATACCAATTATCATTTGGGTTTGAACCCCAACCATGCACTATGACTATTGTTTTATTTACCATAACTAACCTCACTATTTAATTTAAGTCGGTTTTATACAGTAACATAAATAATCCCTTCTCAATTTATCAAAATTCAGAAGGCGACTAGTATAAAATAATAATTATCTCGTTAAGTTAACGATTATTTTATATTTAAATCAGTTGAGACCACTTAATACCTATTTAAAAAAATATAAAGCGATAAAAGGCGAATGACCAGGCTTCCCGAGCAGCGAGAAGCCTATTGACGCAATAAAAATTACAGTTTAAAGACGCTGACAATAGCAAGACACGCAATAGTTACATTGGCATTTCTGAGGTCATTTAAGGCTTCATTGTTAAAAATCGATAGAAACTTATCCGCCGTTGAATTGGCCATATCGATATTGATAGCCACTTGACCACGAATTAACACAGAGCCAGATAGACCCAGCCCTTCATATAATACAATATATTTATCCATAAAATTCATCCCTATAACATCTTGATATAAGATTTTTCTGCTAATATCATTCTGTTGGTTAAATAATAAAATCCATTTAAAACGCTATTTGTCGACAAAAATAGACTGAATAACTATAACGCAATTATATAATCGAATAAAGATAATAAGAGCAGAGAACAACACCTCTGCTCTTTGCTAGATGCTCTTAATTAAAGTCTAATAGCGCAATTATCGACGACTATGAGGTCGATTAATAATATGATCTTCCCAGTCAATGACATCAATTTCTCTGACGGCGATTTGACGAACTGAAATACCTTCGCGATGAAGCGCGGTTTTCGAGCCAGCTTTCAATGGGTGCCAAGCGGGTAGTGGTTTTTTCTCAGCTAATAATCGGTAGGAACAAGTTAATGGCAGCCATTCAAATGTATCCAGATTATCCCTCGTCAATTTAATGCAGTCAGATTCATAGCTAAATCGATCTTCATAGTGCATACACTGGCAAGTTTTAAGATTAAGTTGATCACAGGCAACGTTAGTAAAGTAGATTTCATCGGTTTCCTCATCAATTAACTTATGCAGACAGCACTGCCCACATCCGTCACAAATGGATTCCCACTCATCATCAGTCATTTGTTCTAACGTTTTTTCCTGCCAGTACGGTTGAGACATATTGCTTATAATATCCTTAATTAAATAACTCGCGTGGTCAGCGCTAAATCATTGAGGCCAACTCTCAGCATATCCCCTGAAACCAGCGGCCCCACACCGGCTGGCGTGCCAGTTAAGATCACATCACCCGGACGTAGGGTAAAGAAACGGGACATATAGCTGATCAGAGGTAATATGGGCGTGATCATATCACGAGTGGAGCCGGACTGGCGAACTTCACCATTGATAGAGAGTGAAAGTAGCGTATTTTGCGCATCGCCAAAATTATTGACGGGCATAAAACCCGAAATAGGACAGGAGCCATCAAAGGCTTTACTTTTTTCCCACGGCTGCCCTGCTGCTTTGTATTTCGCTTGCAGATCACGCAATGTCAGATCGAGAGCAACCGCAAAACCGGCGATGGCTCTAGAGACACGATCTTCATCGGCATTTTTTAATGGCATACCGATCAGAACAGCCAGCTCAACTTCATGATGAACTGCGCCAAAATCTTTAGGGATCGATATCGCTTGATTCATATCGCAAAGTGCCGTCTCCGGTTTAAGAAAAATAACCGGTTCTTCGGCCTGTACAGAGCCCATCTCTTTGATATGTTGCGCATAGTTACTACCAACACAAACCACTTTATTTACAGGAAAATCAAGTAAAGCACCTTGCCAATCGCGATGTTGATACATAGTTGATACTCCAATAATTATTGTATTTTCTGTGCAATTCCATCCGCCATTAAACATACACTTAACGCAAAATAGTAAGAGCGATTCCAATGCATGATGGTGCGGAAATTATCAGTCACTAAATAAGTACGGCCTTTAGGATCATCCGGCATGACGATCCAGCTCTTAGTCGTTGGAGAGAGTTGTGCAAACGCAGGCATTTTCACTCCTAAAGCTTGCCATTGCGCCACCGTTTTACTCTGTTCTGTTTTAACCCCTTCAAGTGAGCGATTAAAATCATCAGGTAATGTCACTTGGTAACCCCAAGGTAAATTTTGTTGCCAACCTTCGGTCGATAGATAGTTAGCAATAGAGGCAAAGACATCGGCTTTATTATTCCAGATATCCATCTTACCATCACCATCACCATCTGCCGCATAGGATAAGTACGAGGTCGGCATAAATTGACTTTGCCCCATCGCCCCCGCCCATGAGCCTTTTAGCTGCTGGTCTTCGGGAATATAGCCTTTATCCATGATCTCAAGGGCTGCAAATAGTTGTTTACTAAACAGTGATTCTCGACGGCCTTCAAAAGATAAGGTGGCTAATGCGGAAATAACATCCTCTTTACCCTGCATTTTACCGAAACCGCTTTCCAAGCCCCATAGTGCTACTATATATTGAGCTGGCACGCCATAACGCGTACTGGTTAAGTTGAGCTGAGACGCATTTTCTTGGTATTTTCCTACCCCAGCGTTAATTCTTGACGCGGGTAATACATTTTTCAAGTAGCTGTCGAGTGTGACAGTGGCGCGTTTTTCAGGCTGGCCTTTATCGGCTTTAACCACACGTTCAATAAAATGGATATTCGCAAAAGCTCTTTCGATGGTCGGCTGGCTAATACCATTGGCTTGCGCATGCTGCTTAAGTAAATCAACATAAGCCGGAAATTGCGAAGGTTCGCGTGTATCAATGGGAAATGCGGCATCTAACGCTATCACTTGCGCCTGTATAACAGCTTCTTGAGGCAAACTAAGCATCTTTGGTAGCGGCTGATTTTTATTCGAAGCTGAACAGCTGGCTAATAAAACACCAGAGACCAGAATAAAAATAATCGTTGGTTTCATTCATCAATCCTTTAGGAATAAAAAGATGTTGTCGGAAGCCTCTTAGCTTTCGTTTTCTTCATCAGACGAAGATAAATAGTCGGTTAATAAATTTTCAATTGGCGGTGGAAATTGCAAATAATAACCCAGTTCACGTAAATCAGACTTCACTTTTTCAATATCTGCATTTGCCAACTTCTCACGTTTTGATAATGAAAGTTGCATGGCAAATTGCGGTAATCCAAATTGTTTCAATAGATCTTCAGGTACGCGAGAGAAATCATCCTTCTTCTCGATGTAAATATAGGTTTGGTCACGGTTAGGACTGCGGTAAACTGAACAAATCATTATCTTTAACTCTTTTTATTAGCTCTGCGGCTTGCTTGAAGAATACAGTAACTATAACATGCTATTGTTTTACAGAATATCGTCGCCCGAAGTTTGTTTCGGAGAATTTTAATTTGCTGAGTCAGGAAAGATGTCACAATCGCCAATCGAACTAAAAGGCAGTAGTTTCACCCTCTCCGTTCTTCACCTACACAGTGAAGAGCCTAAACTCATCAAAAAAGCGCTTCAGGAAAAAATGAAGCAGGCTCCCAATTTTCTAAATAATGCGCCTGTTGTGATTAATATTTCCACATTGACACCTAGCGCTAACTTGATGGCCATCTACCAAGTCATTCATTCCGTCGGATTACGGATTGTCGGAATCAGTGGATGTACGGATCCAAAGCTGCGTCGCCAAGTGACTGAAGCCAAACTTCCTTTATTAAGTGAAGGTAAAAGTCAACAAAAAGCGGAAATTGAGAGTGAGCCCGTTGAATCTATTGCTGAAAGTGTGCAAACATCAACACCCAATGGACCAACGTTTAAAAAAACACGCATAATAGATACTCCTGTTCGCTCTGGGCAACGCATCTATGCACCCAATAGTGATCTGATTGTTACCAGCAACGTAAGCGCAGGTGCAGAATTACTCGCTGATGGTAATATTCATATCTATGGTGTGATGAGAGGCCGCGCATTAGCAGGCGCTTCAGGTGATACTGATAGCCAAATATATTGCATTCATTTACAAGCTGAGCTGGTATCGATTGCAGGTGAATATTGGCTAAGCGAACAGATCCCCACCGATTTTATCGGTAAAGCAGCTAGACTTTGTCTAGTTGATAATAAATTACATATTGAAAATTTAATTTAGACCTTATTACAAGGAATTATTTAATGGCACGCATTATAGTTATTACTTCAGGTAAAGGTGGGGTTGGTAAAACCACAACAAGCGCAGCCATAGCTACTGGCCTGGCACAGAGAGGAAACAAAACCGTTGTAATCGATTTCGATATCGGTCTACGAAACCTCGATCTCATCATGGGCTGTGAACGCCGTGTAGTCTATGACTTCGTCAATGTGATCCAGGGCGATGCGTCTTTGAATCAAGCAATGATCAAAGATAAAAGAACAGAAAATCTCTTTATCCTGCCAGCATCGCAAACACGCGACAAAGATGCATTAACGCGTGAAGGTGTTGAGAAAGTCTTAGACGAACTAGAAAAATTAAATTTTGATTTCGTGATTTGTGATTCACCTGCTGGGATTGAAAGCGGTGCCTTAATGGCGCTTTATTTTGCTGATGAAGCCATTATTACCACCAATCCTGAAGTCTCATCCGTTCGTGACTCTGACCGTATTTTAGGTATTCTGGCCTCAAAATCTCGCCGCGCTGAACGTGGACAAGATGCGATTAAAGAACATCTGCTATTGACCCGATATAACCCAGGCCGTGTAAGCCGTGGCGATATGCTAAGTATGGAAGATGTGCTAGAAATTTTGTGTATTCCATTAATTGGCGTTATTCCTGAAGATCAATCTGTACTGCGTTCGTCTAACCAAGGTGAACCTGTTATTTTGGATCAAGAATCAGATGCAGGACAAGCATATAGTGACTGTGTAGATCGTATTCTAGGTGAAGATCGCCCTATCCGTTTCATTGAAGAAGAGAAGAAAGGCTTCTTAAAACGCCTGTTTGGGGGGTAATAATGGCTTTATTAGATTTCTTTCTGTCGAGAAAAAAAACGACAGCCAATATCGCTAAGGAGCGTTTGCAAATCATCGTTGCAGAGCGTCGGCGTGGCGATAATGAGCCCGCTTATTTATCTGATATGAAACGTGATATTTTAAACGTTATTTGTAAATATGTTCAGGTCGATCCTGAAATGCTTTCAGTTCAGTTTGAACAAAAAGGCGATGATATTTCAGTGCTTGAGCTGAATGTTACATTACCTGAAACAGAAGACGGTAAATAAGATAATTTACCCGATTGAAATAACTCGAAGTTGCTAGCCCAGTTATTAATACAACTATAAATGGGCTAGTAATTATTGAGTGGCAGCGATATTTAATCTTGGGTGATTTCCACACAAGATCATTTCCGATTTTATTTATTTCTATCGATTTTACCTGTAAGATCGTAATGATAGACTCTGCCCTCTTTATTTATTCCTGTGGTTAATCCGTAGCCTCCATTCTTTATTTTATTGGGTGTGATAAATAGATCAGCACCAGAGCTAATAACCCCGTTATTTTGCCTTACTCGGTTCACCTTGTTATTTTGCTCTATATCACTATTATTAGTATCAGAGATTTCTATTTTTAGGTTGTTATAACCATACAAATCACCACTATTGATAAACTTTGCATTAACAATCTTAATATTTAAATTATTAGCATTAATTTCACTCCATGGATTGATATAAATTCCAGCATTCTTCGATAAAGGCAGAATTACAGGAGCCTTCATTCTATCTCTGCGATATTTATTACTGGTATATTGTTCAACGCCATCACTAATATTAAAATTAATTTTATCTGCTTTAATAATAGTATTACGATAAATATAAATTTTATCTGCATAGATATCAACATTACTAATCTTGGTTAAATCCACAGTCCCCGACATAGTGACCGCTTTATCAAATTGCTTTTTAAACTCAATACGATCACCCGCTTTTCGCTCTATCTTTCCGGCTAATAAAGTCACATTATTAATGCGGTTAAAAGAACAGCTAACACAATCTATACCCATCGGATTAGCTACAATCAATGAAGCTTCTTTACCCAGCATTCCAAGATGACCAGCAAGCATCGTTTTCTTGATATCATTGACTTCAGCAATAACAAGATTAGCGGGATTTTCCATATTTCTATTATTGAAGAAAGCTGCTTTATTTTTTCCTATATCTAATTTAGAAAAATAGTTATGTGACACACCATCATTATCACTCTCATTTAAATTGATAACCGGAATTAAATCACCATCAAAATAATGTTTTTGGTTATTGACATCTGCAAAATCATCCAAAGAAATAATATTAGCTCTAACATTATTTTCAGATAATATTATTTCAGTTTTTGAAGCTAAATCTTTAAAATTATTTGAACCTTTATTCTTTATTTGTTGAATAAGTTCAGGTGATTTTTGATAATCGGGTATTTCTGTAGCGAACAAAAAAACCGGATAGAGTGAAATAAATAATGATAATACAGATTTTTTCATACATGCTCCTTATTTACTCATAATTAAAAATACAAATTATAATAACCATATTTAAATATAATTAAATTATTAGAATAAATCAGACCTTAAACCAAAAAACAAAAAACAAAAAAACTTAAGTTTATTGATCAAACATGAGGGGAATTAGGAGTTGATTTTGACTGGAGTCATTGATGAGAATGTATGCTTATCTTTATATTTAATCCACCCATCATTTACCATAAATAATAATAATTGGTGAATTATAAAAACAGAAACAAGATATAAATATATTTATATCTTGTTTTATTTTATTAATAATTTTTCATTAATTGATGCAATGGTTCACTTAATAAATCGCCACGCCAACCATCGATTAATTCAGGCTGAGAGGTGCGTTGTTTTAATCCCCAGTAGACACTTAAAAATTGGTTAATTTGTCGTCTGGAAGCCAGTAATTCAGCATTGAATTTTTCTGACTCGCTGATCTCTTTCACCAGTGTTTTAATCTCTTTAAAAGCATTACGATAGTGAGGATGCTCAATAATATTCACCACAAGTGTCGGATATTGATCTTCACTGATTGTCGCACTACTTTCTACCATGGCTAATAAACGCTTACCATGACAACGAATTTCTTGCCCACTCAAGCCTAAGGCATCAAGTTCAGCCAAGGAACTAGGTAAATAGCGCGCTATCTTCCATAAGTTCTCTTCTCTTACCACAAAGTTAACCGCTAAATCACGTTCTCGCGCCTGCTTTAAGCGCCAAGCCGCCAATAATTGTAAACAAGCCAGTTGCTGCCCTTTCAATTGCCATGCATTGGTAATATTACGATAGGCGGCCTCGGGTAGGAGAACTTCTTGTCGACGCAATACGATGCGCTGACACTCATCTTTTGCTGAGTCTAAATAGCCTGCTTCGCTCACGTTAGCCATTAATTTTTCAGCTAATGGCAGTAAATAGTAAACGTCTGCGGCGGCATACTCACACTGTTTTTCGCTTAATGGACGCGCTAACCAATCGGTTCTGGATTCACTTTTATCTAACTCAACACCCAGATATTCAGCCACTAACGCCGCGAAACCGCAGGAGATAGGATGACCACTAAAAGCTGCCAGAACTTGAGTGTCGATCATTGGAGTGGGCACACAACCAAAGTCATGCATAAAGACTTCTAAATCTTCGCTGCCCGCATGCAGAAATTTAATAATATTTTCATCGCCTAACAGTTCTTTTACTGGCGACAAATCTTTTATAACTATGGGATCAATCAGAGAGACCTTTTCTCCATCATAGAGTTGCAGAAGCCCCAGTTGTGGATAAAAAGTTCTAGTGCGGACAAACTCAGTATCTAATGTGATCCATTTTTTTTGTTTGGCCTGCAGGCAAACGTCCACCAGCTCAGCATCCGTAGTTATCAAATGATAATTCAAAACAGGTTCTCTTTTTTTGTTATCTTTTATCACAACAACGCCGGTCAATACCGGCGTTGTACTCATTTATCTCTTAGCTTAACCAGATTAAACTCAAGTCGCTACTGTTTCAGCTTTTATTTTTTCTTCATCTCGCAACTCACGACGAAGTATTTTGCCTACATTTGATTTAGGTAATTCGTCGCGAAACTCAAAATAGCGCGGTACCTTGTAACCCGTAAGATAACGACGGCAATAAGTGGTTAATGCTTCCGCGGTCAATGCCTTATCTTTGGCGACCACAAAGACTTTAACCGCTTCACCACTGCTTTCACTGACAACACCTACAGCAGCACACTCAACAACATCGGGATGTGCAGAGACAACATCTTCAATCTCATTTGGATAGACGTTAAAACCGGAGACCAAAATCATATCTTTCTTGCGATCAACAATTCGGATAAAACCATCAGCGTCTATTTGCGCGATATCGCCAGTCGCTAACCAGCCATCACTCATCACTTCGGCCGTTGCATCTGGGCGATTCCAATATCCCGCCATCACTTGAGGCCCTTTTACCCACATTTCACCGGGTTCGCCTAAGGGCACTTCATTGCCATCATCATCAGTAAATTTCACATCCGTTGACGCAACTGGTACACCAATACTACCACTGTATTGGTTCAAATTATACGGATTCCCCGTGACTAGCGGTGAGCACTCAGTGAGCCCATAACCTTCTAATAGATGAATTCCCGTCAGTTTCTGCCACTTTTCAGCCACCGCTTTTTGTACTGGCATCCCGCCACCCACACTCAATCTAAGGCGAGAAAAATCGAGACGTTTAAACTCATCATTATGTAACCAAGCATTAAATAATGTATTCACGCCTGTTATTGATGTAACCGGATAACGACCTAGTTGTTTCACGGTTCCCGGCACATCTCGCGGATTGGTGATCAACAGATTAGTGCCACCAATATTAAGGAACAGCAAGCAGTTTACGGTGAGCGCAAAAACATGGTAGAGAGGCAGTGCGGTAACGACGAATTCGTGCCCGACTAAGAGAGCCGGACAATAGGAGGCTTTAGCTTGTTCAAGATTGGCTAACATATTACGGTGCGTTAGCATGGCCCCTTTGGCGATCCCCGTTGTTCCACCCGTATATTGCAGAAAAGCCAAATCCTGTCCGGTAATATTGGGTTTAACATACTGCATACGATAACCATAATGCATGGCTCGGCGGAAGGAGATAGCGTCGGGCAAATCATATCTAGGCACTAATCTTTTGATATATTTAACCACAAAGTCGACTATTGTGGCTTTTGGCCGTGGCAGTTGATCACCCATGCGAGTTAAAATCACATGCTTAACTTTCGTATTAAAGACCACTTTTTCGAGCGTGTGCGCAAAATTAGAGACAATGACAATAGCTAGTGCACCACTATCCGCTAACTGATGTTCTAATTCTCTTGGGGTATATAGTGGATTGACATTGACCACCACCATACCTGCCCGAAGAATGCCAAATAGGGCAATAGGATATTGGAGCAAGTTAGGCATCATCAATGCGACACGATCGCCTTTTTTAAGACCCAATCCATTTTGGAGATAGGCCGCAAAAGCACGACTACGCTCTTCCAATTTTCGGAAGGTCATTACTTCGCCCATATTGATAAATGCAGGTTGATCCGCATATTGAGCTACCGAATGCTCGAGCATTTCTGCTAAAGAGGCATATCGATCCGGGTCAATTTCGGCCGGCACATCGGTTGGGTAACTTTTCAGCCAGAGTTTTTCCAAGGTCATACTCCTGAATTTACTGATGCCGCAATCCAATACAACCACGATATATAAACATAATGATATTAACAATACTTTAACAATTAATATCTAATAGTGAAATAGTGTCGTAAAAGGTTGAGATGCCCATCACTAAATAAATTTTATGATTTTAATCTAAAAAATAAGGCGGTCTTTGCCGCCTCCATTTGTTGCTATTCTTTTTTTATCGTTAACCGAGCATTAATTTTTATTTTGCCAATTATACACAATTAAAAATTTTAGCAAAACTAACCTAAAATGAATAATGTAAATAGATGTTTTTAAATTAATGGCTAAAAAAATGAACCCAGTGCTATTTAGCCACTGGGTTCATTTTTAATAATAGCTTATTGAAGATTTATTTATTCAGTGAGGTAAGTCTGTATCGGTGCTGGGCCGCCGTTATAGCCGGGTCCCCATCCCCATGGCTGATTATAGTATCTTGGATAACCATAATAGCCATATCCCCAAGGGTCCATCGGTGGCAGAATCACTCTTTGAGCCACTTGCCAGCGCTGAAAACCTGTTACATTAAGGGTAATATAGTTGTACTTTATTGCCCCTATTTTAGCCTGCTTCTCACCAGTAATTGGTCCAACAACAGTAACAAAGTGACCATTAAAATCACTTGGCTCAAGAAAACCATTAACATAGGCGTAAATACGACCAACTGAAGGGGAACTCATTTCTGGTGCAGCATCATAAGGATTAAGCTGCATAACCGCAATTTCAAGTCGAGTTTTCTGCTGTTCGTTATCAACTGAAATCACTTTCCCACCGAAACGCCCTTCTTGACCAATATACATTTCAGGTGCATTACGTACAGATGATAAGTTTGTCACAGGTGTGGCTGAATTACCTTTAATCGTTTGTGGAATAGAGACACATCCACTAAGCGCAATTGCGCCAAACAATAATGCAATCTTTGCTACGCCCAAGCAGCTTAATTTCATTTTCATAAACTACTCCCGTTTCTGCATTATAGAGATAAATAAAGTCAGTTAACGCGCCTAATGACCAATAAATAACAGCTTAAAACAACCCTTTCCTGATAAGCCGCTTATTTTATTTATTAGTTTATCCGATTAACGCCCCGGTAATTTTTTCCAGGTTACTTCATTACGTAAATAAGTCGGTTGAGCATCATCAACACTAGCGATATTTCCTTTTTGCCATTGTAACAGCGCTATCGGTAACATATCTTCCGCTGAAGGTAATAGGACATCACTCGCGATCAACGGTAATTTATTTTCTATCATTAATTCAGGATAGGCTTCCCATCCCGTTCCTGCAATTGCCCATTCACCTAAAAAATCTTGGAAAGAGGATTTAAATAGTGAAGGAGTTAAAACCGCTTCGCTCTCTTCCCCCTGCCATTCACCATTTTCATTTAATTGGTAGTGAGCGCAGTAAACTTCTGACATGCGTGCATCAATCGCCACTAATACCTGCTTATGACCCAGTAAACGATAAACGCCTTGCGCCATGGTATTGAGTGAAGAGACACCAATCATCGGTAAATCCGCACCAAAGGCCAAACCTTGTGCAATTCCTACGCCTATACGTACGCCAGTAAAGCTACCGGGACCACGACCAAAAGCAAGAGCATCCACTTGTTGTAATTTAATGCCTGCTTCCGAGAGGACTTCATCCACCATCGGCAATATTTTTTGTGTATGTTCGCGAGGTGATACGGCAAATCGCGATATTATCTGTCCATCATAACTTAATGCAACGGAACAGGCTTCAGTTGCTGTATCGACAGCAAGAATACAAGTTGACATGCCTAAACTCCGGCAATTTAAGGAGATCCAATGACAATATCTTACCATAAGCTCGCGATTTGGTGATAATAAATGTCTAATTTATGGATTGGTTATCGCAAGTTTTGCTACATTTTGTCGTTGCTCAAGAAAGGCAATGGCTTTTGACAAGCTACGGGTACGAGGTGATGGCGGCAAACTGCTCAAAAATATTTCACCATAGGGACGCGTCACCAATCTATTATCACAAATAACAATAACGCCATAATCGCTCTTATCACGAATAAGTCGACCAACCCCCTGCTTTAAGGTGATCACCGCATCCGGTATTTGAACCTCTTTAAAAGGATCACCACCACGTAGCTGGCAATCTTCAATACGTGCTCGTAGCAGAGGATCATCGGGTGCGATAAAAGGCAGTTTGTCGATGATCACACAGGTTAAACTGTCGCCTCGAACATCCACCCCTTCCCAAAAACTGCTGGTGGCGACCAATATGGCATTTCCGGCAGCAATAAATTGCGATAACAGCTTGTTTTTGCTGGTCTCACCCTGTACTAAGACGGGTAAGGTTAACGAGGCTTTAAACTCCTCTGCCAGCTCGCGCATCATTTGATGTGAGGTACAAAGAAAGAAGCAGCGACCTTTATTTTTATCGATCAATGGCTTTAGCATACTCGCTAAGCGTACTGCACTGCCTCTAAAATTCGGTTCAGGCAGAAAACGCGGTACACACAAAAGAGTTTGTGTTTCAAAATCGAAGGGGCTGGCCAATAATAGGGTTTTCGCATTATTGAGCCCAAGGCGGTCAGTAAAATAATTAAGTTTATCATCGACGGATAAGGTCGCCGAGGTAAAAATCCAACTGCCTTCGCGATCAGCCAACATCTGCTGAAATTTCTCAGCAACGGTCAATGGCGTTAATGCTAATAGAAAGAAGCGGCCATAACTCTCAAACCAGTAGCTGAAACCCGGTGTCGATACCTCTTTTAAGCGATTAAGACGGCTACGATAGAGGGTGACACGTTCAAAAATTGAGTCGAGCATTTGTGAGCGACCCAGAGAGGATTTGATCACCTCATAACAGAGTTCTAGTGCATCATCTAATAGTGTTAATGCGCGCTGCGCTGGGGGTTGAGCCAATAATTCACGCAGATTGCCACGAAAACTATTTTCGCCCATCATCAAACGAAAATCCATCACACTCTGAGCGAGACGATCAGCACTCTTCTGTAATTGCGCTTGATCTTTGACTTCCGTCCGGTAAGCAAAAATCATATCTCTCGATACATCAAGCAGTTGTCTACTACTAAGCTGCTGGCCAAAATATTGACTGGCAATATCAGGTAACTGATGAGCTTCATCGAAAATCATCACATCGGCATCGGGGATCAACTCACCAAATCCGGTGTCTTTAACCACTCGGTCAGCCATAAATAAGTGATGATTAACCACAATAATATCAGCTTCCATAGCCTTGCGACGCGCCTTAAGCACAAAGCACTCTTTATAGCGCGGGCAATCACTACCCAAACAGTTATCATTGGTACTGGTAACTAATGGCCAAACAGCATTATCTTCGGCAATACCATTACAGCTACCGACATCACCGGTTTCCGTCTCAATTGACCAACTGCGCAGACGAACTACGCTAGTGAGGATTTCATGATCTAGCGTCCCGCCACCTAGCGCTTGCTGGTCTAGCCGCTCTAAGCAGAGATAATTGGAACGCCCTTTTAATAAGGCCGTATTCCCCTGATATTGGATCGCGTCAATAATGGTGGGCAGATCGCGATGATAAAGTTGGTCTTGTAGCGCTTTAGAGCCAGTAGAGATAATCACTTTCTTACCGGATCGCAATGCAGGCACCAAATAAGCGTAGGTTTTTCCTGTCCCTGTTCCCGCCTCAACAACCAGCTGTTGCTTAGATTCAATAACCTCATTGATCGCTTGCGACATCTGAACTTGCGCTTCCCTCGGCTGAAAACCGGGTAACGCTTTTGCGAGTACACCTTTTGTTGAAAAATCGTCAAACACGCCACAACCCGTTCTTTGGTAGGAATACAAAGTGGCTCACTTTATCACGCCTACCCTAGCCATGTTTAGCTAATTAACCTTTTTGCTAGTGGAATAGCTAAGACAAAAGCGCATAACCGCGATCTCTGTTCACTCTCAGCAGCAAAATCCATTACTCAAACCGCCGTTAAGCTGATATTCTGCTACTAAAAACCCCCTATACAATAAGGAATCTATAATGGCAATCGAACGTATCGATCCCGAAGCTCGTTGGTCCGAAGCTGTGATCCATAATGATGTAATCTATTATACCAGCGTTCCTGAAACGCTGGATGGCGATATCGTGGAACAAACAACCAGTGCTTTAGCGGCGATTGACGTGATGTTACTGCGGTTAGATTCAGATAAAAGCTGTATTCTTGATGCAACTGTTTTTCTGGCCGACAAGTCAGATTTTCAAGGTATGAATCAAGCTTGGGATGCATGGGTGGTGGCTGGAAATGCGCCAGTTCGCTGTACGGTTGAAGCCGCACTAATGAATCCAAAGTATAAAGTTGAAATCAAAATTATTGCTGCTAAAACTTGTTAATTATATGAATGCAGTAAGCCCTAGAATATTTGTCGCTTAATCCATGCCCGCTAACACAGCGGGCATGGATTACATAGACGAAATATATCCTTAATAATCGCGATTGAGGCTAGAGATAAATCATCGAGAAAGAGTGTCGACTCAATTAAAATTTATCGCAGGGAAAGACCACAATCACTCGCTATAAGCTGAATAGGTTTTACTTTTAGACAAATGTTGCTTAATAGCATGTTGAACAGATGATGCATTGCTGTTTTCGGTAAAACTCAAGGCAACGGCGGCTTTTTCGTGTTGATCCATCTGTGAAAATGGCTTTGCTATACCGTTAATTTCACTATTTTGTAGTTGTCCTGCCTTAATATGTCCATTAATAGCCGCTTGATTAGCATAAGACATACTATTTTCAACAAAACTTAAAGAAACAACCGCATTTTCGTGCGCATTATTGGCGATATTCGCACTAGCAGAAACACTCACAAATAGAGAAAGAACAACAGGAAATAGAACCTTTTTCATAAAAATACCTTTGTAATTAAATAACGTTCTTCTACAAAACAGAACAAAAAAATAAAAGATGGCAGCTGTAGAAATTTAAATAAACATGCCATCTGAGAGAAATCAGTCTTTCTAAATAACCAGACTATCTTAACTGGGCTTACTATAGGTTATGGTCATAACAGCGAAAATTGACTTTTATGCAAATGACGAATGCATGAAACGCATATCAGATTTGATGTGTATCAAATAGATACAATTAGGTTATTTTTTAGACTAATTAAATAACAATTCGCTCTAAGCTGTATAGATAGAATCGATTTTACAAAATTATGAATATTTGGTTGGCTTAAATAACAGAGATTTAATTTTTAAATAGAGGGAATAGGAAATAATCTTATTTTTGGGCTAATAAATAGCAGAAGGTTTATTTTAAATATAGAATTTATATTAACGAAATAAAGAAAAATGCGACCAATGCATTTATAAATTAGGTATTGATCGCATTTAAAAAAGACAAATTTATATTATCTAGCTGGAATCGTCTATTTAAGACATCTTGATCATCACCATTCCTACCAGTAGTAGAAGAATGCCGCCCCAGCCTTTGTAGTTTAGTCGTTGGTTAAACAAGATCCAGCCCGCAGCGATAGTGGCAATAATACCAAAGGCACCCCATAGAGCATAAGCGACAGAGAGCTCGATACCTTTAACCGATTGAGCAAGCGCACTAAAAGCCCCTAAGACAGCGACCAGTGAAAGTACCCCAATCCATACACGTTTAAAACCATTCGACATTTTTAACAGGACATTGGCGAATATTTCGAGTACGACAGCAAGGATTAAATAAGCGCCATGCCACCACTCAAATTGCGACAACATGATTAAGCTCCTTTAGTCTGACGGTTCACCGTTTGACTATTGGCAGATGCACTTGTCTTCACGGCATTCACCGCGTTGGAAGCGATACTTTTCACTTTATCTGTTGATTTTTTGATGTTCGCTTTCTTCATACCGGACTTAATTAAACCGATACCTACGATCAGAAAGACCAGACCGCCAATTTTCATTGGTGATAAAGACTCATCGAACCAAGTGACACTGAAGGAAGTGATGAGCAATATGCCGATACCTTCCCATAGGGCGTAGGCAACACCGAGAGCCACTTTTTTTACCGCAATGGCGAGTAAAATATAGGATGCAGCGATCATGACATACATCACCGCCATGCCGGACATATCCCCACTCACACTTGAGTACTTCATTGATAAAGTACCGATCACCTCGGTAACAATAGCTAAACCTAAAAATATCCAATATATCATGATAATCTCCTACTGAATGTCAGAGCATCTGCTGTTATTTTCTACCGATAACAGAGGTTATTAAAATTGATCTTTAAGATGCTAAAACAGTAATAATCTAGTTCGAATAAAAACGAAATTTGGCTGCAAACAGCCTATGATTATAATTCAGGAAAGGAGCTATAATGCGCCGCACCAGTAGTGCTCACTGGCCAAGATGGCGGATAAGAAAAGGTAATGGGTGGTTCTACGTTGGATCTTGACGCGGTTCGCGTTAAGCATGATATCACATTCATTTCATCAGATGGACCGCCCACCCAATTTACTCCGAATCCTCTATAATCTAGTTAATGTGGAGATATTTTTAACATAAGGATTTCATTAAATCAATGAATATAATAAACTTTTTTATAATTGCATAATTAACGATTTGATTTTGCATATTTATGCAGTGATAAATCTGCCCTCTAATCTCCTTTAAATTCCATGAAAATCACATCACTATAAAGTATTGTATTAGGGGCAATTCCTCAGCGATTTGTTTGGTTAATTATTCATGCCCATTTCAGCCTAAAATAGGGATAAAACAAAAATAAGTGGCTAGATAGCTCAAGTAAGAACGAAAAGGCCTGTCCCCACAAGCCTCTCCGATAACGCCTGAACATATTGAAATTTTGAATTAAAAAAATAGAATGATCTTTTATCGATTTAAATCAGCTAAACTTTTCATTTAAACTCAGCTGTTTCATATATCGGTAATGACTAAAGGTCATAATTAATGCACAGAAAGCGATAATAGCCCCCAATATAAAGCCGCCTGAATAACCCGCCACTGAGGTTAAACCGACTAACATCATTGAACTGGCTAACTCACCAATATCACGGGTACTCTGTACTGCGGTCATATCCGTGCCGGCTTGCGTATGCTTAGCGGCAAACTGCATCCCCGCAGTCATAATTGCCACTGATGTAATACCCGCAGATAAGGAGCCAAAAGTAATACAAACCGCAACCATAGTGACTGATACGCCATTCATTGACTGAGTCAACCAAAGTAAAGAGGAAACCAGCGCAAAGAGTAATCCAAAGGAGAATGCTCAGCCAAACACCAATCCGCCCCACCAGCCAGGCACCACCACCACAGCCGAGAATTAGAGTAACCATCCCTCCTGCCATGCCCATTTTACCGATATCCGCTAGTGACCAGCCGATATCAGTTAAAAAGAGTTTCGCCAAACCAAAACCCGAAACAGCCGTTACCGCAGATAGCAGTGTAAGCAGTAATAGCCGAGGCGCCCCTTTACGCCTTAACCTATTAATTAAACGTGCTTTTTCCCGAGTCTCATTTTGCGGTAGAGCCACTTTCAAACGATATAGACTGATACAGAGTAAGCTACAGAGTGGAACCATAGCCAATAGCAATAATGCTCCCCGCTGCCCTAATGTATCGTTCATCATCATCAGCCCAGCACCGCCGATAAAGAATCCGGCCATCACGCCTGCAATTTGTACCGCATTGATTTTAGATAACATATGGCCGCTAACTTGTTCAGCCGCCATTCCATCGGTGGCAATATCCTGTGGTGATTAACACACAGAGGAATACCGCCAGATATAAGCGTTCTAGCGGGTTAGCGAACAGAGAGTAGCGAGCTAAATATAATGACAGTGTGATGCCGCCCATCACACTGCCGATAATCGCGATTAATCTCACTAAAAACATTAAAAATCAGCCTTCAGAGTAAACATCAGACTACGAGGTTCACCATAGCGATTATTCCATTGCGGAGAAAAAAGCCCTGAATAGTAACGACGATCAAATAGATCATGTTGTTGGACCCACCCGTCAATTTTGCCATTCAGACTAGAATCAAAACTCAGTTGTTCATTACGGAATTTATAGACTCCGCCCATCAACATAGCACCTTCACCCGTTGCTGGGTCGATATTCCCCCATGCGCCAGCATAGAGTAAACGCGCTCTAACCTGCTGATAATCTGCGTTAAATTCAGCTTTCCAATCATCATTAATCTGATGTTATATGCCCGCAAAGGTGCGAGTGGTATCCCATTTAAAACGATCCCAATCCACATTAAGATAGGTTTTGCGCGGTAAATGCAGATCACTACCATCTTTTCCCATTGGGACGCCGGACATATTAGTGACTGAATCAATTGTTTGATATTGGGCGCCAACACGCAGTAAGGTATCAGGCGTTAAATCCGCGTCTACGGCAGCGTAAATCAGTTTAGTTTTTTGTTCAGAGACATCATAAAAATAATCTTTATCTTCCCATGCCACCACAACGCGGCCACGGATTGAGCCTGATTCATTTAATAAGCCTCCCACATCCGCTTCACCACGATAGTACTCCCAACTGCCCGCGGATAAACTAAACTTGGCCATATTATCTTTTGGCGCATGTTTACGCACCATATTGACTATCGCAGCAGGATTTACCATCCCATGTAATAAGCCGTTAGAGCCTCTTAATATCTCGATTTTTTCATAGATAGCCATATCTTGCGGTGAACTGGCCATATTGCCCATCAAAGCAGATACACCATCAATTTCAAATGAATCAATCTGAAAATCGCGAACATAATAGGCTGTTGTTAGTTTGACGAAAGGTGCACTAGTAACACCGTTAGCGCGTGTCATTACCTCATCCTAGAATATTTAGCTGATGTTTCATCAAAGAGTGAAAAATGAGGTATATCAAAAATAATACTACTGTTTTTTGAGAACAAAGATACATTTTCGCCAATCAAACTTACAATGTTATCCTTTATTAATTCAACCACATCTAGTGTTAAATCTTTGCCTGCCTGTAATACGGATTGAGTCAATGTGAAGTTTTTATTAGCTATTATCGTAAAATCATTCTTTGCTTCTATATTTCCACTACTAATAATATTATTAACGTCAAAAATAATATTATTAGCCGAAATAGTTGTAGGTGAAAATTTAGTCGTTATAATTTCATGTAGTTTGAAATCATCCCTTGTTCCTCCCCGACTAATATCGAAATTAAAATTACTTAGCACATCAACGACTAGATTATTTTTAGCTGAAATATTTCCTGAATAAATTTCATTATCTATCCATAAATTATGTCTTTGATATACTCTAACGGGAACCTCTCTTCCACCAAATTCTCGATATTCACCATTACGCTGATAATAATCAAAAAAAAGATATTGTCCCGTTGATAAACTTGGATTATTTAATTCATCACCAGTTTAAATAAAAACCTATTTTGTTAATTTATGATAATAGAGAATGAAATAAAAACGGCACCCTAATATTAAGGTGCCGTTTTAACATACTATAGTTAACTATAAAAACAATTAGATATATTCATTAATCTATTAGTTTAAATTATTTAATGACAGTTTTAGTAGACAACATACCGCATTGAACATAGCCATCTGTATCATTTAATGGCGTTAAGCTTGAACCCATAGATTTATCATACTTAGAATCCGTCATAGAGTTAGTTAAAATATTTATATTACTTTCATCAGAAAAAACTGATGGGACATCAATAACAGCAATGTTAACTTTCTTTGTCATAGACTTAGTTAAGTCGACACTCTCTTTATTATATTTATCCATTATATCATCATTTATCTTTTCCAACTCCTCAATATACTCGAAATCAGCAAACCGAGCTTCCCCATTTAGTTTAATTAGGCGTTTATTTAAATTAAATATCTGTGTAGATAAAGAAGATCTAAGTGGTTTTAGCTCCGAGTTTAATTTTATTATATTTTCTTTTAAATCATCTTCATCTAACACACCTTCTGAATAGCCAAAATTTATCGAATCACACTCAATTTTAACAATAGTATCAGCTAATCCATTAGTTATATTATTTAAAAAATAACGAAGGCGATCATAATAAATAATAATATTTTTTATAACTGGAAATAACTCATTATTAACTGACCCTTTCATAATCATATTATCAATATTATTTTTAATTCCATTAAAACCAGACTCACCTGCTTTAATTTGTTCAAGAAATTTATCTTTTTGAGAGAAATCAATTAAGCCATACAAAATAAGATCAGATTTAGATACATTGCCTTTTTCAGGATCATATAATTCACTCAATCTTTCTATTGGATGATTTCCTTTAAAAATAGTGTCATTTAATATTTCTTTAAACTCTTCTCTTGTATTGTTTTTTATTTCTTCCTTTGTCATTTTTACCTCCATAGAATGGATTAATGATATAACATAAATATACAGGATATATTTATAATAAGATAAAGATTGTATCAAAGAAAATAAAAAAATAAAGATAATATGAAATTAACTAATTAAATTAGGATGTAATTCATTTCGTAAAATGATAACTACTGTATTTACTAATTATTTTTTATTATAGTAACTGACTCAACTTTAAAAATTAAATATTTAAGTTATTTAATTCTAGCTATATTCCCCACTGTAGTAAACATATCGCATTGAACATAGTCACCTATATTATTTAATGACGTTAAGCTTGAACCCATAGATTTATCATACTTACAATCCGTCATAGAGTTAGTTAAAATATTAATATTACTTTCGTCAGAAAAAACTGATGGAACATCAATAACAGCAATGTTAACTTTCTTTGTCATAGACTTAATTAAGTCGACACTCTCTTTATTATATTTATCCATTATATCATCATTTATCTTTTCCAACTCCTCAATATACTCGAAATCAGCAAACCGAGCTTCCCCATTTAGTTTAATTAGGCGTTTATTTAAATTAAATATCTGTGTAGATAAAGAAGATCTAAGTGGTTTTAGCTCCGAGTTTAATTTTATTATATTTTCTTTTAAATCATCTTCATCTAACACACCTTCTGAATAGCCAAAATTTATCGAATCACACTCAATTTTAACAATAGTATCAGCTAATCCATTAGTTATATTATTTAAAAAATAACGAAGGCGATCATAATAAATAGTGATATATTTTACAGCTGAAAGTAATTCAGTATTAACTGGCCCATTGATAATCATATTCTCAATATGATTTCCAACTATATCTAAATCAGATATATCTAATTTAATTTTTTCAAGAAATTTATCTTGTTGAGAGAAATCAATTAAACGATACAAAACAAGATCAGATTTAGATACATTGCCTTTTTTAGGATCATATAATTCACTCAATCTTTCTATCATGTTTTTTGTATTTTTCCCTTTAAAAATAGTGTCATTTAATATTTCTTTAAACTCTTCTCTTGTAATATCTTTTATTGCTTCCTTTATCGTTTCCATTATTTTTCACTCCATGATATAGATTGTATTAATGATATAGCTTAAATACTCAAGTGACCTTTGCCATAATCATGATACCAAGAAAATATAAGAAACATAAAAACAAAAAATAATATCTAATTAACACATTAAATTAGGATGTGGCTTTTACATGTTAATTAGTTACAATCTATTAATTTCATAGTGAAATTAAATTACTTAATGATGCTTTTAGCAAATCTGCAAAAGATTTATATTATTAAATTCAAAATATATTTTTTACAGTGGTAAATATACCGCATTGAACATATCCATTTGTATCATTTAATGGAGTTAAGCTTGCTCCCGTTGATTTATCATACTTACAGTTCATCATAGAGTTAGTTAAAATATTTATATTACTTTCATCAAAAAAAACTGATGGAACATCCATAATAGAAATGTTGTTTTTTTCTATCATAGCCTTAATTAAGGCAACACTCTCTTTATTAGATTGGTTCATTATATCTTTATTTATTTTTTTCAATTTATTAATAAACTCCGATTGTTCAACCTGATTATTTTTATTTTGACTGATCAATTTATCATTTAAATCAAATATCTGGCCAGATAAAGAATACTTAATGGGATTTAACTCTGAGTTTAATTTTATTATATTTTTCTTTAAGTCATCTAATGCAGCTTCTGGATAACCCCAAACAACTGAATCACATTCAATTTTAGCAATAGTATCAGTTAATCCATTAGTGATATTATCTAAAAAAAATCGAAACTGATCAAAATAGAAAATTAATGCTCCAGCATTTAAAGTGGTTTCAGTAGTAGCTAATTCACTAATGACATTGATTTCAATTATATCTTTACGCTTGTTAAAATTAGATATGATCGATTTAATTTCTTTAACAAACTCATTTTGTTTAGTGAAATCAATTAAGCTATACAAAACCAGATCCGATTGAGATGCGTTTTCCTTTTTAGTCTCATATAATTTTTTTATTCTAGCTATCGTGTTTCTTGTATGTTTTCCTCTAAAAATAGTTTTATTTAAAATATTTTGAAATTCGTCTCTTGTATTGTCTTTTATTTTTTCTTCCATAACTTTAATTCTCACTGATATATTGAGTTAACGATATAGCTTAAAGATATAGGCCATACTCATAACAAACACTGTATCAAAAAAATAAAAAAATAAAGAAAATAAAAAACAACATTTAATTAATAAATTAAATTAAGATGTGATTTATTTTGAATTTAATTTAGAACAGTGATAAAAATCAATAAAAAATGGCCCCTTAAAATTAAGGAGCCGTTTTAGCATAAAAATTAATTCGCTATTTTAATCGCTATTCAAATTCATTCCACGAACGACCATCACGGGTGATCATCGCCACTGAGGCAATAGGTCCCCAAGTACCTGACTGATAAGGCTTAGGTGGTTCGTTATCCATTTCCCAAGCATCCATAATGGAGTCAACCCATTTCCACGCTTCTTCGACTTCATCACGGCGTACAAACAGAGCCTGAATACCGCGCATCGCTTCTAATAATAGGCGCTCATAGGCATCAGCCAAGTGAGTCTGGTTAAAGGTTTCAGAGAAACTTAAATCCAACTTAGTGGTTTGCAGGCGATGTTTGTGATCCAGTCCCGGCGCCTTATTTAGGATCTCAATATCAATCCCCTCATCAGGCTGCAAACGGATGGTTAATTTATTTTGTGGGAGATCCTGATAACTTTCAGCAAATATATTTAACGCGGGTTTTTTAAAGTAGACCACGACCTCTGAACATTTTGCTGGCAAGCGTTTACCTGTTCTTAGGTAGAAAGGCACTCCCGCCCAACGCCAATCATCGATATCTACGCGCAGCGCAACAAAAGTCTCGGTTTTACTGACTTTGTTTGCCCCTTCTTCTTCAAGGTAGCCCGGCACTTTATTGCCTTGAACATAGCCGCCAGTATATTGACCACGCACGGTTTTTTCACGTACGTTGGTATGATCAATACGGCGCAATGAGCGCAGAACTTTTACTTTTTCATCACGAATGCGGTCGGTCGTTAGATCTGAAGGAGGCGACATGGCAATCATGGTTAATATTTGCAATAAGTGATTTTGAATCATATCGCGCATCTGGCCGGCTTTATCAAAATAGCCCCAACGCCCTTCAATACCGACCTCTTCAGCGACGGTAATTTGGACATGATCGATAGCACGGTGATCCCAGTTATTAACAAACAAGGAGTTAGCAAAGCGCAGCGCTAATAAGTTAAGTACTGTCTCTTTACCTAAATAGTGGTCAATACGGTAAACTTGGCACTCGTTAAAATATTTCGCCACTTCATTATTGATCTCTTGCGAAGAGGCCAAATTAGTACCTAGTGGTTTCTCCATCACCACCCGATTAGGCTCAGCATTCAGTTTTGCGTAACCCAATCCTTGGCAAACCGAACCAAATGTGCCCGGTGGCATAGCAAAATAATAGATTGCAGTATGAGGATTCTGTTTTAACATATCCGCAAGATGAACAAAGTTGCTCGTTTCATTCACGTCTAAATTACAAAAATCTAAGCGCGACTCAAGTTTTGCCCAAAGCGCTTCATCTAAATCTTCTTTGACAAACTCATTTAGCGACTTTTTAACAAAATCAACATAGGTAGCTTGATCCCAATCTGCACGCCCCACGCCAATGATCCGGGTATCTGGATGGATATACCCTGCTTTCTCTAATTGATAGAGAGAAGGTAATAATTTGCGACGAGCGAGGTCACCCTTAGCGCCAAAAATAACTAAGTCACAGGCTTGTGCAGTTTGATTAACCGCCATCTTGGTTCTCCTCAATTTGCGGAATTTATTGTAATTTAATTACAAAGCTAGCCGAATATAGCGCTAATGTACCCTGTTGCCGATCCTCAGTAAACATAGATCAGGCGCAATCTTAATTGGTTGACGAAAAAAAGCACAACTCCCTATTGAATGACATCCCTAGAATGGGGAATCACAAATGGTTAAAAATAACCAGATTGATCGGAAAAATCCGTTTTAAAAAGTAGACTTGGCTCATGTTTTGGCAATAAATGTGCCATTCTCGCCGATAAAACGGATTATTTTTTCAAACAGCTAGTATATTTTCACCCATATCAATATAGATTTCCCCTGTTAATGTAATAGCTAAAACTTAGGTGACTTGCTTTATGAATATTTTAGAACGTATCCAGTACAGTCTTGATGCCTTAAGCAAGTCAGAAAGAAAAGTCGCGGAAGTGATCCTAAAAACCCCTCAACGGGTTATCCACCTAAGTATTGCCGCACTAGCGCAGTTGGCTTTAGTCAGTGAGCCCACCATTAATCGCTTCTGTCGTAAAATGGAAACCAAAGGCTTTCCCGATTTTAAATTACGTTTGGCGCAAAATATTGCCAATGGTACGCCCTATGTGAATCGTCATGTTGAAGCCAATGATTCGACTAATACCTATACCGATAAAATATTTGAATCGGCAATGGCGGGTTTAGATAATGTAAAACAAACCTTGGATATCGATGCGATTAATCGTGCGGTAGATCTCTTGAGCCAAGCCCGTAAGATCACTTTCTTTGGTTTTGGCACTTCTGCTGCCGTCGCCCACGATGCGATGAATAAATTTTTTCGTTTTAATATTCCCGTCACTTACTTTGACGATATTGTCATGCAACGGATGAGTTGTATTAATAGTAGTGAGGGTGATGTATTGGTGCTGATATCCCATACCGGACGAACTAAAGCCCTAGTCGATATGGCGCATGTCGCCCGCGAGAATGATGCAGTGGTGATTGCTATCACGTCAGAGAACTCCCCCCTCGCTCAAGCGGCTTCACTGTCAATTTTGATCGATGTGCCTGAAGATACCGATATTTTTATGCCGATGATCTCCCGGCTCGCACAATTAACCGTCATTGATGTACTTGCAACGGGTTTTATTTTAAGAAGAGGCGATAAATTTCGAGATAACTTGAAACGGGTCAAAGAAGCTTTACGTGATTCGCGCTTTGATAACGCATAATTTATTTTGTCGCTGGGAAAAAGACTATTTGTACTTATTTCTCTCTCCTATCTTTATTAGTTTCTAAGACCTGATAGCATATAAAGAAGATCGGTGCATAATAGGTTTATACGATACAGCATCGGCGATTAGCCACAAAATAGCATTAAATGGGGAAGTTTATGGCTTTCCCGTCATTCAACACCCTAACAGGTCAACGGAGTAATACATGTCCAGACGGCTTAGAAGAACCAAAATTGTCACCACCTTAGGTCCCGCCACAGATCGCGATAATAACTTAGAAAAGATCATCAATGCAGGCGCTAACGTAGTCCGCCTCAACTTTTCCCATGGAACCGCAGAAGATCATATTGCACGTGCCAATAAAGTCAGAGAAATTGCTGCGCGCTCAGGTCGTCACGTTGCTATCTTAGGCGACTTACAAGGTCCTAAAATTCGGGTATCGACCTTTAAAGATGGCAAAATTTTCCTCAATGTTGGCGATAAATTTGTCCTTGATGCCAATTTAGGCAAAGGCGAAGGCGACCAAGCTAAAGTCGGTATCGACTATAAGGGTTTACCTGCGGATGTCGTACCCGGTGATATTCTGTTACTGGATGACGGTCGTGTACAGTTAAAAGTTTTAGAAGTCAAAGGACTACAAGTTTTTACTGAAGTGACTGTGGGTGGTCAACTTTCCAATAATAAAGGTATTAATAAGTTAGGCGGTGGTTTATCTGCTGATGCCCTAACCGAAAAAGATAAAGAAGATATTAAGACAGCGGCTAAAATTAATGTCGACTTTCTTGCGGTCTCCTTCCCACGTTGTGGTGAAGATTTGCACTATGCACGTCGCTTAGCCCGTGATGCTGGTTGTGATTGCCAAATAGTTGCCAAAGTCGAGCGCGCTGAAGCCGTTGCCAATGACCAAATTATGGATGAAGTGATACTCGCATCTGATGTGGTTATGGTTGCACGCGGCGATTTAGGGGTTGAAATTGGTGATCCTGAGCTGGTTGCGGTACAGAAAAAACTGATCCAACGCTCTCGTCAATTAAACCGTGTCGTTATCACTGCCACGCAAATGATGGAATCGATGATCACTAACCCGATGCCAACACGTGCAGAAGTGATGGACGTTGCTAACGCCGTGCTTGATGGCACAGATGCGGTTATGTTATCGGCAGAAACGGCGGCGGGTCAATATCCGGCGGAAACAGTGGCGGCAATGGCGCAAGTCTGTTTAGGTGCGGAAAAAGTCCCTGGATTATCAATCTCCAAGCACCGTTTAGATATCATCTTTGAAAGTACGGAAGAAGCTATTGCTATGTCGACAATGTATGCAGCTAACCACCTAAAAGGGGTTAAAGCGATCATTGCCATGACGGAATCGGGACGCACTGCACGCATTATGTCTCGTATCAGTTCAGGACTGCCTATTTTTGCTATGTCCCGCCATGAAAAAACGCTAAATCAATCTGCGCTCTACCGTGGTGTCACCCCTGTTTTCTGTAGCACCCATGTTGATGGGATTGCCGCAGCTAGTGAAGCAGTGACTCGCTTACGTGACAAAGGCTATTTAGTGACTGGCGATCTTGTTTTAGTCACTCAAGGTGATTTAATGGGCACCGTTGGCAGCACCAATACCTGCCGTATCCTTGAAGTTGAATAAATAGCAATTCATTTATTTCCCTTATAAAAAAACGCTGACTCTATCAGCGTTTTTTTTATCGATAAGAAAGTATCAATCAGAGCTTATTTAGGGTAGAGATCGTCACGCTGATAGGGCTCTATTTCCCCTTCTTTGCGTGTCTTGAGTAATTTCAGAATCCAAGCATATTGCTCTGGATTAGGCTTAACCAGATACTCAAGCTCCTCATTCATCCGTCGTGCTATATAACGATCATCTTGTCCATCAATATCATCCATTGGCTCGCGAATATAGATATGCAGCTGATGGTTTTTATGATCATAAACAGGAAACAGTGGCACGATAGAGGCTTTACAGACCTTCATTAATCGCCCTACCGCAGGCAAAGTTGCCTTATAGGTGGCGAAAAAATCGACAAACTCACTCTGCTCTGCGCCATGATCTTGATCAGGAAGATAAAATCCCCAAAATCCTTGACGAACTGAGGAGATAAAAGGTTTGATACCTGCTTCTCGAGAATGCAGGCGACCACCAAACTGATAGCGTGCCTTATTCCACAAAAAGTCGGTCACTGGGTTTTTTTGGTGATGAAACATAGCCGCCATTGTCTGGCCTCTAGCGGCTAACAACATAGCAGGAATATCAACCGCCCAGCCATGTGGCACCATAAAAATCACGTTGCGCCCTTCAGCTTTCAACTTGTCGATAACAGCTTCATTATGCCATTGAGTCCGCGCTAAGGTTTTTTCTGCCCCTCGAATATAGAGTTCGGCAATCATCACAAAAGATTGAGGTGCGGATTCAAACATGCGATCAACCAGCTGTTCACGCTGATGTTCATTTAATTCAGGAAAACAATAAAGAAGATTAATTTTTGCTCTACGTCTGGCGCCTTTAGCCAGTTTACCCACCCATTTACCGACAAAAGCTAATAGGGGATCACGTATTTTTATCGGTATAAAAGCCACAGTTGCCAGTACTGCAGTACCTAGCCATACGCCCCAATATTTAGGATGTAAGTAAGCCCGATGAAAAGTAGGGACATAACCCAACTTACCGTCTGTGTCTTTGTTTTTATTCATTATTAACCTAAAGTAGAAAATTGACACCTTTTTATAACCTATTTCAATATAAAGAAATAGCGATAAAAAGATAACTGGCAGATATTATTTATCTGCCAGTGGAGAGGATATAGCGAGTATTAAAGGACTACTGCAATTTTAATTGCGGTTTGATCTCTTTCACCATCGCCATATATTCTGTTCTCTCTTTGCCTGTTAATCCACCGGAGCTTGGTAGCTTAGCGGTTAATGGATTGACAGCTTGCTGATTGACCCAGAGTTCAAAGTGTAAGTGAGGTCCTGTTGAGCGCCCTGTATTACCAGAAAGACCAACACGATCACCACGTTTCACTTTTTGTCCTGGTTTAACCAATAACTGGCGCATATGCATATAACGCGTTGTATATTGGCGACCGTGGCGAATAGCAACAAAGTTACCCGCGGCACCACTGAATTTAGCCACCACAACTTCACCATCACCAACAGCTAAAACCGGTGTACCTACTGGCATCGCAAAATCGACGCCTTTATGTGGCGCAACACGCCCCGTCACCGGATTGATACGGCGCGGATTAAAATTAGAGGATACGCGGAACTGTTTAGAAGTCGGGAAACGTAAGAATCCACGCTCTAAGCCGTTACCTTCGCTATCATAAAAACGGCCATCACTGGAGCGGAATGCATAATAGTTTTTGCCACCATTTTGCAAACGAACACCTAATAATTGGCTCTGTTCTGTTTTACCATCAAGGACTTCACGGCTGAGCAATACAGTAAATTTATCGCCCTTTTTCAGTTTACGGAAATCAACTTGCCACTGTAAGGCTTTGATAACATCTCGTGATTCTGCACGATTTAGCCCTGCATTACCCGCACTAGTAGCAAAACTGCCATCAATGGTGCCTTGGAAAATGCTGTTTTGCCATTCGCCTTTGATCTGTTCAGTGACTTCTTTAAAGCTATTGGTGGTGCCAACACGGGTATAGACACGAATTTCACGACGAGAAACATCCCATGTTAGAGACTGTAATTCGCCATCCGCATTTAGCGTCCAGCTCATGGTTTGCCCAATCTTAAGATTACGCAAGGCCTTGTGTTGATTGGCTAAGGTTGCAACATCACCCGCTTCAATACCAAATTGCGCTAAAATGGTTGATAAATTATCGCCACTCGCGACCACATATTCGTGGGTATCCGGTGTTGAATCGCCTGTTTCGGTTGATTCTGTGTCTGTATCTGCTAGTCCTTCATCAGGTAATTGGTCACTACTATCGAGAATGATGTCATCCGTCGCACTATTATTAGTAATAAACGGCAGCGCCAAAGGGATAGTGGTATCTACATCATTTGCATTATCAGTTAAATGCACTGGCCGCCAGATAGCGACGGCCAATGTTGCTACGGTTAAGGTCGCTAACATAAATTTATGTGGCTTCGATAAATTTCCGTAGACTTGAAAAAAGTTTTTCGTTAGTTGCTGCACTTAAACAATTCCTTCTTGTTTCAATTCAGGCAGCTAGCGTATTGCTCCGATAGTTGAGTTAAAAACTGCATATAACTATCTGGACCTATTTTGATTCCACTTCCTAGTGGATCTAAGGTACCCATACGCGCGGCCGTACCTTTAGCGACGGCTTCAATCACAGCAGGCCTGAATTGTGGCTCAGCAAAAACGCATTCCGCTTTTTGCTCAACCAGTTGTGTTCGTATTTGATGTAATTTTTGTGCCCCAGGCTGGATCTCAGGATTTATCGTAAAGTGCCCCAATGGGGTTAACTGATAGTGTTTTTCAAAGTAGCCATAAGCATCGTGAAAAACGAAATATCCCTTGTTTTTGGCCGGACGCAAAATATTAGCAACTTCTTGATCATTTTGCGCCATCTTTTCGTTGAATTTACGAAGGTTTACGTCCAGCTTGGATTTGCTATCAGGATAAATCACCAATAAACGGTCATATATGCTTTGAGCCGCCTGTTTAGCTATCTCTGGTGAGAGCCAGATGTGCGTATTATACTCGCCATGAGAATGATGTTCATGACCCACCTCAAAATTCCCATCATCATTCTTACTATGTTGGTGCTCTGGCTCATCATCATGATGATGGTCATCGCCACCCGCCGTCATTAAGGCCTTAATTTTTGGCTCACTCATTAGGGCTAGATTACTTTTTGCATCTAATTGACTAAGCGGTTTTTCAAGAAACATCTCCATATCGGGACCAACCCATACAAAGAGATCTGCTTGCTTTATTTTTCTCAAATCAGAAGGTTTTAACGCATAATCATGGGGTGAGGCGCCATCAGGTAATAGCACCTGAGTTTCAGTCACACCATCGGCAATACCTGCGGCGATAAAAGCCAAAGGTCGAATCGAGGTGATAACATCAGCTTGTGCGACTATGGGTAAAATAGTGCTGATCACCGAGGCGAGTAATAATTTTTTCGCAATCATTCTTGGCTTCTTATTCATGTTTTCAATATTCCGTGCTTTTATTTTTGAGATGTTATATTATAACGTCCTCTCGATTCTGCAAGATATTTTTCACATGCAAGCATTACTCAGTTTAAAACATATTTCGGTCTCCTTCGGTGAACGCCGAGTTCTAAAAGATGTGACATTCACGCTGCATAAGGGTGAAATTTTGACACTTCTCGGCCCTAATGGTGCGGGAAAGTCGACTATTGTACGTATCGTTCTCGGTCTGCTGCCTCCCACAACGGGAACAATTGACAGAAACGAGCACCTCTCTATCGGCTATGTGCCACAAAAACTTTACCTTGATGCGACTATGCCATTAACGGTAAAACGTTTTATGATGCTCAAACCTAAGGTCAAAGCGGCTGAAATTCTGCCTGCGCTTGAACGAGTTAAGGCATCACATCTGATCGATCAACCAATGCAAAAACTTTCTGGCGGCGAAAATCAACGGGTTTTACTTGCCCGCGCCCTGCTTAATCAGCCTGATTTATTGGTGTTAGATGAACCGACACAGGGTGTTGATGTTAGTGGCCAAATCGCCTTGTATGATCTGATTAATCAGCTGCGGACAGAGCTTAATTGTGGTGTGTTAATGGTGTCTCATGATCTCCATTTAGTGATGGCGAAAACAGATAAAGTCCTATGTATTAATGGCCATATCTGCTGCTCGGGCACGCCTGAGGCGGTCTCCACTCACCCTGAATTTATTGCTATGTTTGGTCATCGCGGTGCGCAACAGCTTGGCGTTTATCGCCATAATCATAACCATCAGCATGATTTAGAAGGTAAAGTTATTCAGCCGCATCAGCACAGTAAGGATTGTAATCATGATTGAGTTATTACTTCCGGGCTGGCTAGCGGGGATGTTTTTGGCTATCGCAGCAGGTCCGTTAGGATCTTTTGTCGTCTGGCGTAAAATGTCCTATTTTGGTGATACCCTCGCCCACGCCTCCTTGCTGGGTGTCGCCTTTGGCTTGATGCTCAATGTCAATCCTTTCTATACCGTGATTGGCGTGACATTGATCCTAGCCCTGATATTGGTATGGTTAGAAAAGCGCCCTCAATTAGCCGTTGATACCTTATTGGGAATTATGGCCCATAGCTCATTATCACTGGGACTGGTGGTTGTCAGCTTAATGGACAATGTGCGAGTGGATTTGATGGCTTATCTGTTCGGCGATCTACTCTCTGTTACTTATACCGATGTAGTGTCGATTTTAATTGGTGTGATCATTGTCTGCGGCTTGATTTTTTGGCAATGGCGCGCGCTCTTATCCATGACCATCAATCAAGAGTTGGCTTTTGTCGATGGCATTAAAATTCAGCGCTTACGTATTTTGCTGATGATGGTTACCGCACTCACCATTGGTATTGCAATGAAATTTGTCGGTGCACTGATTATTACTTCCTTGCTGATTATCCCTGCGGCGACCGCCCGACGATTTGCTCGCACACCTGAGCAAATGGCCTCAATTGCGGTACTGATTGGTATGTTGGCGGTTACTGGTGGGCTTGCCCTCTCCGCACTCTATGATACGCCAGCGGGGCCTTCGGTAGTTCTCTCGGCAGCGATTTTATTTGTCGCCAGTTTAACCGTTCGCGCCAAAAACTAATTTTGCCCCTTTGCTATGCTATAACTAAAAAAATGCCCTGAGAGTTTAATTTCAGGGCATTTTTTATTGGTTATTCGGTGGTTTACGCTGAGTTAGTTGGCCGTTTTCGGGGTTAAACCAAAATGATGATAAGCGTGACCAGTGGCAATACGACCGCGAGGTGTCCGCTGGATAAATCCTTGCTGAATTAAGTAGGGTTCAACCACATCTTCAATGGTTTCTCGCTCTTCACCAATCGCCGCCGCTAGATTATCCACACCAACGGGCCCGCCCATAAATTTATCAATAATGGCAATTAATAATTTTCGGTCGAGATAGTCAAAACCCGCAGAATCGACATTCAGCATATCCAAGGCTTTATTGGCAGTCAGCTCATCAATATCACCATTGCCTTTGACTTGAGCAAAGTCTCTTACTCGTCTTAATAGGCGATTGGTAATACGTGGCGTGCCTCTTGAGCGCATGGCAATCTGTTTTGCTCCTTCAGGCGTCATCTCTAAGCCCATAAAACGGGCACTGCGAGTAACTATATGTTGTAAATCTTCAACATTATAGAACTCGAGACGCTGAACAATACCAAAGCGATCTCTTAGGGGAGAGGTGAGTGAGCCAGCGCGTGTGGTTGCGCCAATTAAGGTAAAGGGCGGCAAATCAATTTTAATCGAACGAGCCGCAGGTCCTTCACCAATCATCAGATCTAACTGATAATCTTCCATTGCCGGATAGAGTATCTCTTCGACCACTGGGGATAAACGGTGAATTTCATCAATAAATAGAACATCATGGGGCTCTAGGTTGGTCAACATGGCCGCCAAATCGCCCGCTCTTTCCAGTACTGGACCTGAGGTTGTACGTAAATTAACCCCCATTTCATTAGCCACTATGCCCGCTAATGTGGTCTTTCCTAAGCCCGGAGGACCAAAAATAAGCAGATGATCAAGGGCATCACCACGCATGCGTGCGGCCTGAATAAAGATCTCCATCTGCTCTTTGACTTGCGGCTGACCGATATATTCAGCGAGTAATTTCGGTCTAATGGCACGATCGATAGCTTCCTCTTCATCATGAAGAACTTCGGCAGATATCAAGCGATCAGCTTCAATCATCTTTGTGTTTCCTTTATTCTTTTTTTAGCTGCAATCGGGCTGAAATAGTCTTTAGAGTGCAGCGCGTAACGCATCACGGATCAAGGTCTCACAATCTGCGCCCGGTTTGGCGACTTTGCTCACCATACGGCTAGCTTCTTGTAGCTTATAACCCAGTGAAACCAATGCGGTTGCCGCTTCTGCCTCGATATCCATGGCGCTTTTGTTACTCGAACTCACCGCCGGTAAGCTAATGTCACTAGTTGGATTAAAGAGATCACCATTCAAGCCTTTAAAGCGATCTTTCATTTCAACAACCAGTCGCTCAGCGGTTTTTTTGCCAATACCGGGTAATTTCACCAGTGTGACAATCGACTCTTGTTCGATAGCGGTAACAAATTGCTGTGCTGACATACCGGAGAGAATACCCAGCGCCATTTTAGGCCCAACACCGTTAACTTTGATTAGTTCTCTAAATAGGGCTCTTTCCTGTTTATCGTTAAAGCCATACAGCAGCTGAGCATCCTCTCTAACAATAAACTGTGTGAATATAATAGCTTCTTGCCCGATATCAGGTAATTCATAGAAACAGGTCATGGGCATACAGACTTCATAACCGACGCCCTGTGTTTCAAGTAACACAATCGGGGGCTGCTTCTCTAAAATGATGCCTCTTAAACGACCAATCACACTGATATCCTCATCTGCAAAAATAAATAGACTCGTTTATATCATAAAAAAGGCTGGATGCATATCCAGCCACTATCTTAAACGACCGCGCGTTAGCACCAATCGGGGATCCCCTACGCGCAGGAGATTCTGATTAAAATGACAATGGGTAATAGCGATGGCTAATGCGTCAGCGGCATCGGCTTGCGGGTTGGCAGATAATTTTAAAATTGATTTGACCATATGTTGAACTTGGCTTTTTTCTGCGGCGCCAGTTCCAACAACTGTCTGTTTTACTTGACGGGCGGCATATTCAAAGACAGGAACGGCATTATTCACCGAGGCCAAAATAGCCACGCCCCTCGCCTGACCCAGTTTTAATGCTGAGTCCGGATTTTTGGCCATAAAGACCTGCTCGATAGCAAATGAGTCTGGTTGATACTGAGTAATAATTTCCATCACACCAGCATAAATACGCTGCAATCGCGTTGGCAGATCATCAACTTTAGTACGAATACAGCCACTGCCGAGATAAAGAAGCTGACGGCCTTGTTGGCGGATCACGCCATAACCTGTCACTCGCGAGCCAGGGTCTATTCCCAATATTATGGACACTTCGATTAACCTAAGAGCGATATGATGGATGGGTGATGCGTTAGAGAAAGTGAACTAATGGAAGCACACTTTCTCTACGCGAACTATACAAACTCGCCTAACTGAGTGTTAGTCTGAGCTGGATTAAAGTTGTTCTGCAACTTCATCAGAAATATCACCATTATGGTAAACTTCCTGAACATCGTCTGAATCTTCCAGCATATCGAGTAAGCGTAATAATTTAGGTGCGGTTTCCACATCTAACTCAGCTTTTGTCGATGGGATCATTGAGACTTCGGCCGCTTCGGCTTTAAAGCCCGCTGCATCCAGTGCATCTTTCACTGCACCAAAAGCTTCTGGCGTCGTGTAAACATCAATAGCACCGTCATCATAAGTTTCAACATCATCAGCACCCGCTTCAATCGCGGCTTCCATCAATGCATCTTCATCAGCACCAGGGGCATAAGTGATCACACCACGTTTAGTAAACAGATAAGCAACTGAACCATCTGTACCTAAATTACCGCCCGTTTTTGTGAAGGCGTGACGAACATCAGAAACCGTACGGTTACGATTATCACTTAAACATTCGACCATAACGGCGGTTCCACCCGGACCATATCCTTCATAAATGATAGTTTCCATATTATCATTTTCGTCGTTACCCACACCACGCGCAATCGCACGGTTTAAGGTATCACGCGTCATATTGTTTGATAAGGCTTTATCGACGGCAGCACGCAAACGTGGATTAGAATCGACATCTCCACCACCAAGACGTGCGGCTGTTACCAGCTCACGAATAATTTTAGTGAAGATTTTGCCGCGTTTAGAATCTTGCGCTGCTTTACGGTGTTTGGTGTTGGCCCACTTACTATGACCTGCCATGAAATTTCTCCAAAAACATAAGTAAAATAATTAATTAACAAATTCGATAATTGCCTGACTATTACTCCAAGATTTTGTCAGTTCAGCGGCCTGTGCTGGTTGCATCCAGCGATAAGCTAGATGCTCAGTCAGTTGTGGGGTTAGCTCTTCAGGTAACTCCAGTGTGAACCAATGCTCCTTGCAATGCGTAATATCAGGCGCGTAGCGATGCCGAAAGTGTGGAAATATTTCAAAGATCACACTGCGATGGCGATCGCTTAAAGGTAACTCTCTCGCAAGCACATCAATGCCGATTTCTTCTTTTATTTCGCGAGCCGCTGTTTCTGCGGGTAACTCCCCGACGTCCAAACTGCCTGTAACAGATTGCCAGAAGTCAGGATCATCTCGCCTTTGCATCATAAGCACCCGGCCAGTACTTTTGCTCGAAATCACAATCAATACAGACTCTGGGCGCTTATAGATTTTCATCAAGAATATAACTCAGTTATGTTATTTTTTGGCAATCACTTGTATTGCCAGTTCAGTCAGTGAATCAGGATTCGCATGACTTGGCGCATCCGTCATCAAACAAGCTGCGGCTGTTGTTTTCGGGAAAGCAATAACATCACGGATATTATCGGTTCCTGTTAACAGCATCGTCAATCGGTCAAGACCGAATGCTAAACCTGCATGAGGTGGAGCACCATATTTTAATGCATCTAATAAGAAGCCAAATTTTTCACGTTGATCTTCTTCCGTAATGCCTAAAATACCAAATACCACTTGTTGCATTTCATTGCGATGAATACGAACAGAACCGCCACCCACTTCATAACCATTGATCACCATATCATAGGCGTTTGCAATGGCAGTTTCGGGTTTAGCCGCCAACTGCTCTGGGGTGAAGTCCAGTGGTGAAGTAAATGGATGGTGCATCGCCGTTAAGCCACCTTCGCCATTCTCTTCAAACATAGGGAAATCAACCACCCATAGCGGGCACCAAGCGGTCAGATCGGTCAATGCAAGGTCACGGCCAATTTTCAGACGCAGTGCACCCATAGAGTCGGTCACTACATTGCTACGTCCAGCACCAAACAGAATGATATCACCATCTTGTGCATCAGTACGTGACAGCAGTTGCTCAACCACTTCTGCGTTTAAGAATTTAGCTACTGGGCTTTGAATACCTTCTAAGCCATTAGCGCGCTCATTAACCTTCATCCAAGCGAGACCTTTAGCGCCATAAATTTCAACGAATTTAGCATATTCATCGATATTTTTACGGCTCATTGAGGCACCCGTTGGCACTTTAAGCGCGACAACACGACCTTTAGGATCATTAGCTGGCTGAGCAAAAACAGCAAACTCAACATCTTTAACCAGATCGGCTATATCCACTAATTCCATTGGGTTACGTAAATCCGGCTTATCCGAACCATAACGACGCATAGCTTCTGCGAAGGTCATCACAGGGAATTGACCTAAATCGACATTTTTAGTCTCTAACCAGAGTTCGTGGATCATGCGTTCCATGATTTCACGGACTTGAGGAGCCGTCATAAATGAGGTTTCAACATCGATTTGCGTAAATTCAGGTTGACGATCTGCTCGTAAATCTTCATCGCGGAAACATTTAACGATTTGATAATAACGGTCAAAACCCGCCACCATCAGCAGTTGTTTAAATAGTTGAGGCGATTGCGGCAGTGCGTAGAATTTACCTTTATGCACTCGGCTCGGCACTAAGTAATCACGAGCACCTTCAGGCGTTGCTTTAGTTAGCATTGGGGTTTCAACATCCACGAAACCTTCGCTATCCATAAAGCGACGAACAAAACTGGTAATTTTGGCACGAGTTCTCAAGCGTTGAGACATCTCAGCACGACGTAAATCTAAATAACGGAATTTAAGGCGGCTCTCTTCCGTATTAACTTGATTGCTATCCAGTGGAAGTGGCTCTGCTTTATTAAAAATAACGATATTTTCAGCAAAAACTTCAATTTCACCCGTCGCCATATCTTTATTGGCTTGATTTCCCGGGCGCGCACGGACGGTTCCCGTGATTTGAATACAAAATTCATTACGCAGTTCAGAGGCTTGATTAAAGATATCTTTGCTTTCAGGATCAAAGAAAACCTGAACGATACCCTCACGATCACGTAAATCGATAAAAATCAAACCACCAAGATCACGACGACGATTTACCCATCCGCAAAGAGTGACTTTTTGACCTTCGTGAGCCAGATTCAACTGCCCACAATAATTAGAACGCATACAATATCCTTTTACTCAGCTTGTTGTTCTTGCTGCAAAAATTTTGGAATATCTTGATAATATCAGGATGCTCAAAAAAAACAGCCATTATACAAGATATTAGAAACCCTATTCGAAAATAAAGCCATTAGCGATATAATTTAATGAAATCAACGCGATGACTTAAAATGACGATGATTTTATTAAAAATATAGATAGAATTATATCGGCTAATAGGTATTACATATGATTTTATGTGACTCTTCTAGCTATGTATACATTGATCTTTTCAATTATTTTCCATATGCCTTGATAATGCTCAAATAACCGCTCAATATGATCACAATGCCTCAGCAATATGGTTACAATATCGAAGCAAATAGGATCGCTTGAGCTTATACCTCAATTTCTGTTTTATCTGTTATTTGTACTCTTTGTATACAATCGATAGGCGAAGCGAGTTAAGGAATCTACTTGATAAAAGAGATAGATATTTCCTCACTGAATATCAAGATATTATTTTCACTTAACGCAAAAATTTGAAACATCCTACAATACTCAGAAAAACATCATAATAACCTTCTACATGTAAATTTTTGGCTGTATGATTTAAACCAAACGTTTTAATATTATTCTATATTATTTATAGATTCAGCTAGAATTTTAGTTTTATCATTGACTTAACCATTTGGTTAATTAATGGAGTAAAAAATGGTCAGCTCTATGTACGCTATTTTGGGCGCATTGTTGTTACTTAAATTATCATTAGATGTCGTTAAGCTCAGAAGACAGTACCGTGTAGCCTATGGTGATGGCGGGTTTTATGAGTTGCAAACGGCGATTCGAGTGCATGGGAATGCAGTCGAAAATATTCCAATTGCGCTGATCATGTTGTTGTTTATGGAAATGAATGGTGCACAAGTATGGATGGTACATATTTGTGGCATCATGTTTATCGCTGGTCGCATAATCCACTCCTATGGCTTAAAAAATCGGGAGCATAATTGGCGGCGCTCAGGGATGACGGCAACTTATCTCTCTATGACACTAATGGTGATAGCGAATATTTATTATTTACCCTGGATTCAAATTTTTTCTTTTTACCTCTAATTTTCATTGAATCACTAGGTCTTTTATACGCGTTCCCTAGTGCTAAGGCATCTGTGTCGAGACGGCAGTTTTCTGCCGTTCTCTCATCAATATTTTTCAATCTATCAATTGATTTTCTGATCTGACTAGAATTCTGTTAGAATCAATCATTAATCACTGTTTAATTCTATACAAGCCGTTATGTCAAATCAGGAACCCCAACACAAAGATAGCCTTTTTTCTGCTCCTATTGCCAATTTAGGCGATTGGCAATTCGATGAAAAAGTCGCTGAAGTTTTCCCCGATATGATCCAGCGCTCAGTGCCGGGTTACTCTAATATCATTACTATGATAGGTATGCTCGCAGGTCGATTTGTGACCGATAATAGCCAAGTTTATGATTTGGGCTGTTCTCTTGGTGCTGCCACCCTATCCATGCGCCGCAATATTCAAGCGCAAAACTGCCAAATTATTGCGGTTGATAACTCCTCTGCGATGGTCGAACGTTGCAAACGTCATCTCGATGCTTATAAAGGCAATACGCCTGTTGAGGTGATTGAAGGGGATATTCGCGATACCCAGTTACATAATGCATCTATGGTCGTATTAAATTTCACCCTTCAATTTTTACATCCTGATGACCGACAAATGTTATTAAATAAAATATACCAGGCGCTGAATCCTGGTGGTGTTTTAGTGCTCTCTGAAAAGTTTAATTTCGATGATCAACAAATGGGTGAATTGCTATTTAATATGCATCATGATTTTAAACGCGCCAATGGCTACAGTGAATTAGAAATTAGCCAGAAACGCAGTCTGTTAGAAAATGTGATGTTAACAGACTCAGTAACCACCCATAAAACAAGACTAAAAAATGCAGGTTTTGAGCACAGTGAAGTATGGTTTCAATGCTTCAATTTCGGCTCGATTTTAGCCGTTAAAGGAGAAGCAGAGTGATTGATTTTGGCCATTTTTATCGTCAGATTGCCACCGGCCGTTTAAGTCATTGGTTAGATGTATTACCCAGCCAGCTTTCAGAGTGGAAGAAAAATCAATTACATGGCAGTTTTAAATCTTGGGAAAAGATCCTCGAAAATTTACCTGTTATGACGCCCACTGAATGCGATCTTAAAAATAGTGTGACTGCTACCCGCGAGCCACCCTTGACGGCAGGTGAGCACCGTTGTCTCTACAATATTTTGCGTAAATTTATGCCGTGGCGCAAAGGTCCCTACTCCCTTTATGGTATCGACATAGAGACAGAGTGGCGCTCTGATTGGAAATGGGATCGCCTACTGCCTCATATCTCCCCTTTGGAGCACCGTTATGTGCTCGATGTGGGTTGCGGCAGCGGCTACCATATGTGGCGCATGCTAGGTGCCGGTGCTGAATTTGTGGTCGGCATAGATCCGACTCAACTTTTTCTCTGCCAGTTTGAGGCGGTTCGCACCCTGTTAGGCAATGATCAACGCGCTCATTTGCTGCCAGTGGGGATTGAGCAACTGCCGGCACTAAACGCTTTTGATACCGTATTTTCTATGGGAGTGCTCTACCACCGCCGCTCGCCACTGGATCACCTGTTACAATTGAAAAATCAATTAGTTTCTGAAGGTGAATTGGTATTAGAGAGTTTAGTGATTGAAGGTGATGAATTTCAGTGTTTGGTGCCCGGTGAACGCTATGCACAGATGCGCAATACCTACTTTATCCCTTCAGCAAAATGCTTAAAAGTCTGGTTGGAGAAGTGTGGATTTGTTGATGTCCGCATTGTTGATCAGGCTCCCACCACGCTGGAAGAGCAGCATAGTACTGATTGGATGAGAACCGAATCATTAATTGATTTTCTTGACCCCAATGATCACAGCAAAACAGTCGAAGGTTATCCCGCCCCACTTCGTGCAATTTTGGTGGCGAAAAAACCTTAATTATCGATAGCTGATTTGAGCTAAAAGTAGCGACAAAAAAAGGAGTGCATTGCGCACTCCTTTTTAATTAATAACCAAATCTGTATTTTAGCGTAGGGTTTCCCTATTATCCCTGCTCTACCTGTTCTTTTATTAATGAAGATGGCGATTTGATTTTACGGTTATTTTCAAAGCCCGGTTGAGGCACTTTAATAAAGAAAGTTAATATTCCCGCAAAGATATATAGACCTGTGTAAGCCCATACCACTCCCACAATATCAAAGAAAGGTAGCACTAAACTGGCAATAGCAGGTGCAGCAAAGTTACTCAAGCCAGCAGATAGATTATATATAGAGACCGCCGCTCCCTTGTGATGGGGTTCAATGCTAGGAAACACGGCCGTCATAGGTACAAATGCCGCAACAAAAATACCTAATAAAATGGCAGGGATCAGCGCAATAGCAAAGTTGTGTCCGAAATGAAGCGGTAAGTAGTAAAACAATAAACTGGATATGGCCATACCAAGACAACCAAACCATCTAACTTGACGAACCCAGCCAATATGCTCACCCACGATTCCCCAAAATATATTGGTGAAGATGGTGACAAAAAAGAATACCGCCCAGATTTGTAGCCACTCAGAAATAGTAAAGCCAAGTCGCTCTACAAATAATAGCGGCATAATAATCGCAAAACCAAATAAAGAAATGGTATTAATAATACGGATCAGGCTTGCCATCAAAATATTTTTGTTGGTGAATAAAATAGTTACCGCTTTTGAAAGCTCCGCCATTTTATCTTTCGTTGATAAATTTACTTTAGAGCGATCTACAGGAACATTCCTTAAACTAAAATAAGCAATGATCCCGCCTAATATAACCCAACCAATTGCCATCCATAATGTGCCCGTTTGCCCCATAAATGGAATCGAGAAACTGGGTAAATAACTACCAATAACCCCAATACCCACGGAATACATTGCCCAGAACCAGCCCGTAGCAGCGGCCAAATGAGCACGAGGGATCACTTGTACCAACATCATCATAAAAGAGTAGATAAATAATGGGTAGGCTAATCCACGAATACCATAGAATAACAGCATCATTGGGTAGCTTTTCATGCCTAGACCTAAGGCCATAAACAAGATATGCATAACGACCCATAGAACAATACCAATCATCATGGCTTTAAGTGGCGTAATGATCTCAGCCACAACCCCAGAGGCCCAAGCCGCTATCGCTGCCATCAAACCATAAACAGTAAATACCATTGCCGACTGAGTTGGCGTAAAGCCAAGATCAGTAATATGTTTTGATAAAAAGGCCATTTCGAAACCATCGCCACTCATAAAGATGGCGATAGCAATAAATCCCCAGAACAAATGCTTAGGTAACCCAAGCCAGTACTGCTTCTGTTGTTTCATAGCAGCTTCCTCGTTTTTTCAATTATCGTTTTATTTATTAGCGAAACTTTAAATATAATGGTGACCAGTAGAGTAAAATTCGCCACCATTATCGCCGTTATTCAGGCATTAACTCTCTCGCTTGCTTTTGTTGTTGATACTGCAATCTAAAAACGGCTAATCGCTGTTTGAGCCAAGCTTGATATTTTGGCTGAGGTTGATATCTCTGCAACACCTCAGGTTTACGGCAAACTTGTTGCTCATCTCCCCCATCCGCAAGCCAGCCTAGTCGTGCAGCACCAAGCGCCCCCGAAGAGCTTGCAGGATGAGTGACTATTGGAATATTGAGAATATCAGCGAGCAGCTGCGCCCATAGTGGGCTACGGGCGCCACCTCCCGTTAAACTGCAACAATCAATTTGGGTTCCTGTTTTTTGCAGGACTTGCATTCCATCCGCAAGACCAAAAGAGATACCTTCAATAACAGCATAACCAAGCTGAGCTCGAGTCGTTTCATTGCGTAATGCAAAGAAGGAGCCGGTCGCGAGTGGATCATTATGTGGTGTTCTTTCGCCTGAAAGGTAAGGTAAAAATATCGGAGATTGTCTCTTTTGCATTTCACTCAAGCGCCCTACCTCTTCCATCAATTGATTTTCCGTTGTGGAGAGTAATTGACACAACCAGCGAAGGCAATTGGCAGCGCTAAGCATGACACTCATCTGATGCCAACGATGAGGTAATGCATGAGCAAAGGCATGTACGCCATTTGCAGGATCGGCTTGTAATTGATTATTAACAACAAAAATAACGCCCGATGTCCCCAGAGAAATCAGGGCATCACCCTGATTGACAGCGCCAACACCGACTGCGGATGCCGCATTGTCACCACCGCCCCCCGCAACAATGACATCGGCGCTTAATCCCCATTGTGAAGCGAGATCTGCACGTAACACACCGCCTTTATCAGAACCTTCAACCAGCAAAGGCATCTGCTCTCGAGTAAGCCCCGTTGCCGCTAACAGTGTCTCTGACCAATCACGTTTGCCCACATCCATCCATAATGTGCCAGCCGCATCAGACATATCACTGATAAAGGCGCCGGTCATTTTCCAACGCAGATAATCTTTTGGTAACAGTACTTTACTAACTTTACTAAAAATATCAGGCTCATGACGGGCAACCCACAATAACTTTGGCGCCGTAAAACCCGGCATCACCAGATTACTGCCGATAGTCATAAATTCAGGATGATTCTCCATCAACCATTCGCATTCGCTAGCACTGCGGGTGTCATTCCACAAAATACAGTCACGCAAAACACGATTTTGCTGATCGAGTAATACCGCGCCATGCATTTGTCCTGATAAACCTATGGCTTTGATCTTCGCCCAAGCTTCAGGTACTTTTTGTCGTAATGTCGCAACAACTATATTGGTTGCTTCCCACCAGCTTGTCGGGGATTGTTCCGCCCATTGAGGATGAGGGCGTTGAACCGTTAATGCCACATGACTTGAAGCAACAATATCGCCCTTACCATCAATCAAAACAGCTTTAAGCTCGGAAGTACCAAGATCAATTCCAAGATACATAACTCACTCTCCTTTACAGTTGCTTTTCTGGTGATTTAACCCACTGCTCAATATTAGCCACTGTTGTTTTCATCAAAGCATAAAAGGCCGTTGAGTGTGCGAGTGAACCAAACAGGGTCTCATTCGAAACAAATTGCATCAATGCATCATCCGCACTCATAAGTGATTGATAATATTCTTTATCAAGCACACCATCTTGGTAGTCATAAGCGAGTTTTCCCTGCGCCCATGCTTTTAAGAAAACAAAAAATAGTGCAGGTAGAACGGCGGTTGCTGTTGGCGTTTGTTGATGTTGATAGCGTTCAAGTAAAGTCGGTGTAATAAAACCTGGAATTTTTGATAAACCATCGGCGGCAACGCGTTGATTTGTATCTTTAATATAGGGATTACTAAAGCGCGCCAATACCACATCACGATACTGCTCTAAATCAAGTGGACTTGGTGATAATGAAGGGATGACATCTTGTGTCACATAGTTCCAAGCCATCTGTTTGATTGGTGCTTGACGAGTACTCTCATCAATATAACTCAATCCTGTTAAAGTACCGGCCCATGCAATACAACTGTGGCTGGCATTTAAAATGCGAATTTTTGCTTCTTCCCAGGGCAACACGGACTCAACCATTTCAACATCCACTTTCTCAAGTGCAGGTCGTCCATTGATAAAGTCATCCTCGATCACCCATTGAATAAAGGACTCACCCATCACAGGCGCTTTATCATCCCAACCCGTTTGTGCTTTTACTCTTTCAGCTACATCTGGTGTTGGGCGAGGTGTAATTCTATCTACCATCGTATTTGGTGAACGAGTCTTGGTTTTTACCCACTCATACAGTGCGGTTTCGCCTTTCAATTGCAGGAAAGAGAGGAAACCGTGACGAAATCTTTCTCCATTATGGCGCAAGTTATCACAATTTAATAAGGTGACAGGCTCACCATTTGCGGCTAAACGCGCAGATAAAATCTGAGCCAGCGTGCCATAAATAGTCCGCATTTCACCTTGTAGATCGGCTTTAATATCCGCTTGCTCAACATCCAATTCATGCTCAGGGGTTAGATAGTATCCCCCTTCAGTCACAGTGAAAGCGATAACCCGCGTATTGGAATCGCAACCTTGCTGAGTCAATTCAGTTAACTTTTCATCCCAGTGCAGAATTTTGCGAATTGAAGTGATTTTTTCATAATGACGTTCGCCTTCAGGGGAGACAGTTTCTAGTGTATATTCACCATTTTGTTTGGCTAAATTTTCTAATAATGTATTTGCATCATTACGAATATTACCTAATGCAATTGACCAACTATCATCACCCTGTTGAATCAATCGATGTAAATACCAAGCTTGATGTGCACGATGGAAAGAACCTGCACCGATATGCATCCAGACAAATTGATGTTTCGACATAGTCACTCCTCTACCCGAGTTGGGCATTTATTTATTTCAAGGGCATGTGCCCATTTGTTATATTTTAGTTTCAATTAGAGGTAAATTACTGAGAGGAGACTCACAATATTAACATTTGCCCTTTTGATAAGCATTTGCCCACATCTACAATAGCGATAGCAAAAAAGCGGGGGAACGCTAATGCAAAGAGAAGTGAAGAAAATGGAACAAGCTGCACGAGCCGCTTGGATGTACTATGTTGCAGGTAAAACTCAGCAAGAAATTGCACATGAATTAGGATTATCACGCCAAGTTGCTCAGCGATTGATCTCCTTGGCCAAAGAGCAAGGAATGGTTCAGGTACAAATCACCCACCCCATAACAGAGTGTTTAAGGTTAGCCAGTGAAATACAACAAAAATACCAATTAGATCTCTGTAATGTGGTTCCTTCAGGTCAATTAGATGATGAATCTATTCTTGAAATGATCGCTGTTGCGGGAGCTGAAGTGATGGAACGCTTAATTAATCAGGACGATCCTCAAATTATCGGTATTGGCTCGGGTAGAACATTACGCTCTATCATAGATGTCATGCCCTACCTTAATACACCGCAACATCAATGCGTTTCACTTATCGGCGCCATCGCACGTGATAGCTCTGCAACGCGCTATGATGTCCCTCTTAGTTTTGCCGAAAAAACCCAGTGCCGACACTATATTTTGCCCGTTCCTCTGTATGCAGATAACGAGGAAGATAAGGCTATGTGGTGTCAACACCGTGTCTATAAAGAGGTTTCACAGAAAGCGCTCAGTGCCAATATCACCTTTATTGGTATCGGAGAAGTGGGTGTGGGTTGCCCATTACATTCAGAAGGATTTATTACTGATCAGCAAGTTGAAATGCTATTAAATAAAGGGGTTGCCGCCGAAATGCTAGGGCACTTTATTCATGCTAACGGTGAGCGTCAAAGTACATCATTAGATAAGACACATACCAGTGTGCCCCTGCAAGCTAATACTGACAAACAGATCATTGCTTTTGCAGGCGGAAAACACAAGTATAGTGCTATTCAAGCAGCTCTCAACGGCAAGTGGGTTTCAGGTCTTGTGACTGATGAAGCCACGGCAAGAAAATTATTGGCAGAAGGTTAAAAGAAAACGCATCGGGTTTAAACGGCTATAGATAATAACCGTTTAAACTTTATGGCTCCCCAATGGCTATGGGTTGGACTTCAATAAGCTGCTGAATATAATTTTCCGAATCAATTAACTCAAAGATATGATCCAACATGGTGGGAACATCTTGCTTCACCATTTCAATATCATTTCCCAACAGTGTCACAAATGGGTCCCAGTCAAAACATCCCATTTCAGGTTGAGACTTGCCAGTGTAGCCCCGATGAATCAACCAGCGTACAACTCCCTCTAATGAGATAGTCGAATTAACGAATAACCCACAATGTTCAATCGGATGTTGTTTGGCAAAGTTATGTAATGCTTTTTCTGCTTTTTCAGGTGCATAACCGCACGCCAAAATATTCTGTTCAGTAATGGCGATCCCTTGGTCTTGGTGGGCATCAATAAAACCGCGAATACGTTCACGGGTATTATGATCATATTGGCGACCGCCCACAAAGATAAGGGCCTCTTCTCTACCTCTTTTTTGCTTATTTTTTTGTAGGATACGGCCTGTTAATGCCTTAGCACCACCATAGTTATCTGATATCACAGAGGGCGCCAATGTTCCAGGAAGATCTAAATTGAGCGTCGGCACCCCAGAGGCAGCACAAATTTCACTAATTTTGTCTGGATTGGTTGCCCCAGTCGCAATTAACCAACCAACTTGATAGGACAACATGGCTTTCGCCGCTTCAATTTCTAATTCGCCATCACGCCGAGTACAAGTCACTATCGGAAATAAACCTCGCGCTCGCGCTTTTTCTTCAAAGCATTCAACGATTGAGCCAAAGTAGCGGTTATCATATTTAGGTACTAACATACCAATAATTTTTGATTTTTCACTGCGCAATAAACTCGCCTGTTTATTGACTGAATAGTTCTGCTCTTCAGCGATACGTATTACTTTTTCGGCTAATTGAGCACTAATTCGCCTTTTTTGCCAATTCCCATTCAAGATAGCACTTACCGCACTTGCTGAAACACCCGCTAATTCCGCAAGGTCATAGATCGTCGTTTTCTTATTTTGTCTGATCTTGGTCACAAATTTTTATCTCCATTTTTTGCTAGCTTGACACCAAAGATTAAAAGTCGCAATACTTGCTACATCGATTGAGCAACATTGAAGTTGATGAAATGTGAATTTGATATGGTGCCGTCATCCGTTCCTCCGCTTGATGAGTACCCGATTAACATTGGAAATCAGCTTTTTTGATTGTTTTTATCCACCTAAAAAATTAGCGGAGTAATAATTATGGCTATATCTCTTGAAAATAAAGTTGCTGCAATTACAGGAGCAGCTTCTGGTATAGGCTTAGAGTGTGCACGAATACTGATCAACGCCGGCGCTAAAGTTGTCTTGGTTGATCGGGCCGAAGAGCGATTAAATCAGTTAGTCGCTGAGCTTGGTGAAAATGCAATTCCACTGGTTATCGACCTAATGGACAATAAACAAGTGGATGGAATGCTTGATGCCATTATAGCCAAAGCTGGTCGTTTAGATATTTTCCATGCTAATGCTGGTGCATATATTGGCGGGCCCGTTGCTGAAGGTGACCCTGACGTGTGGGATAAAGTCTTAAATCTCAATATTAATGCTGCATTTCGTTGCGTACGTGCCGTACTTCCTCACTTTATCGCCCAAAAATCGGGGGATGTGCTATTTACCAGCTCTATCGCTGGCGTGGTGCCTGTTATTTGGGAGCCAATCTATACGGCCTCAAAATTTGCCGTACAAGCATTTGTTCACTCCACTCGCCGCCAAGTTTCTGAACATGGTGTACGTGTTGGCGCTGTACTTCCAGGCCCTGTTGTCACCGCCCTGCTCGATGATTGGCCAAAAGAAAAAATGGAAGAGGCGTTAGCCAATGGAAGTTTAATGCAACCCATTGAAGTTGCCGAAGCTGTCTTATTTATGTTGACTCGCCCAAGAAATATCACTATCCGTGACTTGGTTATTTTGCCAAACAGCGTTGATCTTTAATGATAAAAGCGCTGAAGGAGAGAAAATGAATAACTCGGTTTATCAATCATCGAATGAAGATAATGTTGTTATCGGAGTGGATGTCGGAACAGGTAGTGCTCGGGCGGGTATCTTTGATTTAAAAGGCAAAATGCTTGCTTCAGCCAAACAAGATATCACTCTATATCGAGAAGGCGCTCATGTTGCCGAACAATCAAGTGATGATATCTGGTCAGCGGTATGCCAAAGCATAAAGCAAGCCATGTTGCTCTCCCATAAAACAGCAAAACAGGTTGTAGGGATTGGCTTTGATGCAACTTGTTCTTTAGTGGTGCTCGGGCAGGATAAACAACCTATTTCGGTCAGTTCAACAGAAGATCCAAATCGCAATATTATTGTGTGGATGGACCATAGAGCGACCGAACAAGCAGAACGTATTAATGCTTCAAAACATTCTGTATTAAAATATGTTGGCGGTAAAATTTCACCCGAGATGGAAACACCCAAAATTCTTTGGCTAAAAGAAAATCGCCGAAAGACCTTTGATAACACATGGCAATTTTTTGATCTCGCTGATTTTTTAACTTGGAAATCAACAGGCTCTCTAGCACGTTCGACCTGCACAGTCACCTGTAAATGGACTTATCTAGCGCATGAAAATCGCTGGGATGAGAGCTATTTCAAGCAAATTGGGCTCGAAGAGTTTGTTGACGAAAATTTTGCACGTATAGGCCAAAATATTGTTCAACCGGGCACTCCATGTGGAGACGGCTTAACGGCTGAAGCCGCAACACAAATGGGCTTACTGGCGGGAACCCCCGTTGCCGCGGGTATGATTGATGCCCATGCGGGAGGGATTGGTACTGTCGGTGTAAATGGCGATACCAGCTTAAACATGGCTTATGTGTTCGGTACTTCATCTTGCACTATGACAAGCACACAGGAGCCCGTCTTTATTCCTGGTGTTTGGGGGCCATACTATTCCGCCATGGTCCCCGGTATGTGGCTCAGTGAAGGGGGACAAAGTGCTGCAGGTGCTGCGATTGATCAGCTTCTATCCCTTCATCCGGCGGCGGCTAGTACCAAAATAATCGCAAAAGAGAAAGGATTATCACTGCCAGTTTTTTTAGCTGATTTAGCCTTAAGTCAGTTAGAATCCGCTTCACAGGCTGTTGAATATGCTAAAGGTATTCATATTGTTCCTGAGTTTTTAGGTAATCGTGCACCCTTTGCCGATCCCCATGCTCGCGCTGTGATTGCTGGCCTAACGATGGATAATAGCCTAGAAAATCTTCTCTCTTTTTATCTTGCTGGCATATGTGGCATTGGTTATGGTTTACGGCAAATTATTGAGGCGCAAGCAAACTCTGGTGCAGTTATTAATAATATCGTGATTAGTGGTGGCGCTGGACAACACTCACTAGTGCGTCAGTTGTTAGCCGATACTTGCGGTGTCCCCGTTATTTCAACACAAGCTAGTGAGCCTGTTTTGCTTGGTTCAGCTATTCTTGGGGCGGTTGCAGGTGGGGTTTGTGACAATGTAAGCCATGCGATGGCTTGCTTCTCCTCGATAGATCTCACATACCAGCCTAATAGTAGTTATCGTGAGCAGCATAATCTACGTTTTGCTTCATTCGAGCAGTTACAAAAGTGTGCTAAAACATTAAAAGGGTGATTGTTGAAATATAAACAACGTCCCTTTGAATGATGTGGAAACAATATTCGCCAATTATGGTAAAAGGAGTTCTTATTGAACTCCTTTTTAATTATTTTATTTTGTCTCTTTAGTGAAATTTACTGGCATCACTAGGCAAGGATAAGAAATTTTGCATCGATTCAACGGTTAATCCATCCACACAGTAATGAGTAAACTCGTCGCTTTCACTATTCGAAGCCATAGTAACGCCAACTTTGCGATAGTTCATGCTCGATGGAACGGTTTTTCCCGCAGAACTATGAACTTCACTTAAACCAATATCCATAAATTTGGTTAAATTGCTTAATCTGACGCCTGCCCCTGCCATAATAATAGGCCCATTTATTTCACGACTCTTATCATCCAGCAACTTTAATAAGGGCAATCCAAGCTCAGCATTTTGCTGTTGACCCGAGGTAAGAATTCGCGCTACACCAAGGGATTTCAATTGTTCTAAAGCCAGCATAGGATTAACACACATATCAAAGGCGCGATGAAATGTCACCGCAAGTCCTTTAGCATGGGTCATCAAAATCTCCATGCGCGCCATATCAATTCGGCCATCTTTATCAAGCACGCCCAATACAACCCCTGGAAATCCCATATCGCGAACCATCATAAGATCATCCTTGATAACATCGAATTCAGTTGCGTTATAGCAAAAATCGCCGCCTCGTGGACGGAGAATAGGATGGACTGGAATATGCAATTTTTTACGCGCTTGTTTCAGACAACCATAGCTGGGGGTTAATCCACCATCAGCCGCACCTGAACAGAGTTCGATACGATCTGCGCCAAACTCCTGCGCAATCTCCGCACATTCAATACCAAAACAGCAAATTTCAAGTTTTGTCACCACAATCTCCTAAATAGAGTTTCAAGTAACTCCAACTTGTTAACGTTCACATTAGTACTCATAATGGCACTGATTTTTATTTCCTGACATGCCGGACTTCACAGCCTTAAAAATTTCACTTAAAAACACAAAATAAAAGTGATTATTGCAATCTAACCCTCACTTTCAACGATCTGTTTTAATGAATAGGGGTGATACTTGATGGTGATATGGCCGTTGCTGATGGCTAATGTTGGATTCGGCAAACGCTCAAACTCCCCTTTGGGTTGACTCGTTTTCACTTGATACTCGGCCGATAATGATTGTGGCAACAAAGCCCTCGCCTTCTCTATCAACTGCTCTGGCGCACCAGCAATCACCAATTCAACATGCTCCCAGCTCTCCCGTGGGTATATTTTATCTTTCGGGTATGGCAGTTCAATGATAAAAACAGGCCAATTAGCGATTTCTAGTGGTTTAGTTAACTCAAAGAGACAAATTGGTCGGCCATTAATCTGATTTTCAGACAATAGCGTCGCACATTGTAACAAACCCGCATGCCAGCGTTGAGCCGTTTCAAGGTGATGACAGCGCACAGAAACATGATCAATAGGATAATCGGTTAGCGATAAACCCAATGCCTGTGCCATTTGTTGCAACTCTTGCTCAAATAATGACAAATCATCAGCGAGATCCTGTAACTGCGGGATCTGTTTTAAAACATTCATACAATTAACGTCCATAGTGATAGAATAGCGGCGCTGCAGATGGCAAATGGTAGCATGTAACCCCATAATTATGGTATAAATCCAGCCGTTTTTTCTGCTACATCTTTTCCTCCGTTGTTTGTAATGGCACAATACAACGAATACTGTTCGTAATTTAAGGTAATCCGGTGAATATTCAGGCTATTCTTTCAGATAAAATCAGTGCTGCTATGCAAGCAGCAGGCGCTCCCGAAGGCTGTGATGCATTGGTGCGTCAGTCAGCTAAAGTCCAATTTGGTGACTATCAGGCAAATGGCGTTATGGGTGCGGCTAAAAAAATGGCTATCCCACCACGACAACTGGCTGAAGCCATTATTGCTCAATTAGATCTTGAAGGTATTGCCAGTAAAGTTGAAATCGCCGGACCTGGCTTTATCAATATTTTCCTTGAGTCAACATGGATTGCGGATCATGCTCAACAAGCACTCCAAGATGAGAAGCTCGGCATCTCACCGGTTGCGCCGCAAACGATTGTGATTGACTACTCAGCGCCCAATGTCGCTAAGCAAATGCATGTGGGCCACCTTCGCTCGACCATTATTGGTGATGCGGCGGTACGTACTCTCGAGTTTTTGGGTCATAAAGTGATCCGCGCCAATCATGTCGGTGATTGGGGGACTCAATTTGGTATGCTGATCGCCTATCTTGAAAAAGTCCAAAACGAGAATGCCAGTGATATGGCGCTCGCCGATCTGGAAGTTTTCTATCGTGAAGCCAAGAAATGCTACGATGAAGATGAAGCCTTCGCCCTGCGCGCCCGTGGCTATGTAGTCAAATTGCAATCAGGTGATGAATACTGCCGTAAAATGTGGCGTAAACTGGTTGATATCACCATGGCACAAAATCAACAAACCTATCAGCGACTTAATGTCACTTTAACCGAAGATGATGTGATGGGTGAAAGCCTGTATAACAGCATGCTGGCGGGTATTGTCGCCGATCTGCGTGAAAAAGGCTTGGCAGTTGATAGTGAAGGTGCGGTTGTTGTTTATCTTGATGAATTCAAGAATAAAGATGGTGAGCCTATGGGTGTCATCATTCAGAAAAAAGATGGTGGCTATCTTTATACAACCACAGATATTGCTTGTGCTAAATATCGTCATGAAACCCTCCATGCCGATCGCGTGCTCTACTATATCGACTCACGCCAGCATCAACATTTAGTCCAAGCTTGGACGATTGTGCGTCGTGCGGGCTATATCCCTGAATCAATGTCCCTTGAACATCATATGTTTGGCATGATGTTGGGTAAAGACGGCAAACCCTTTAAAACACGCTCAGGCGGCACAGTGCGTCTTTCGGATTTATTGGATGAAGCTATTGAACGCGCTGAAAAATTAATCCGCGAAAAAAATCCAGAAATGCCCGAAGATGAGTTAAAAGCCATTGCAAACGTGGTGGGAATTGGTGCGGTGAAATATGCCGATCTCTCCAAAAGCCGTACTACTGACTATATCTTCGATTGGGATAATATGTTGGCTTTTGAAGGTAATACCGCACCTTATATGCAATATGCTTATACCCGTGTGGCCTCCATTTTCAAGCGCGCCAATGTGGGTGAAGCCGATTTAACCCTACCTCTGGTATTAGAAGAGGATCGCGAAAAAGCCCTTGCGACTCGCTTACTGCAATTTGAAGAGACTATTACCAATGTTGCTCGCGATGGAACACCGCATGTGATGTGTGCTTATCTCTATGAAGTTGCAGGACTTTTCTCTGGCTTCTACGAGCACTGCCCAATCCTCACTGCCGAGACGGAAATTCAACGTCAAAGCCGTTTAAAATTGGCGCTATTAACGCAAAAAACATTAAAAACCGGATTGGATACGCTAGGTATTCAAACAGTTGAAAGAATGTAGTTCTATTGGCTGCTAGTTAATAATACGGGCGGAAACTGTTATATTTTTCGTCCATATTTAAGTTAATTGACTTGCTTTACTAAGCTTCAAACTAATGTGGGATAAGATTACCCAGAGAGGGATGGAGCTTTCTTGTTTTAAGTCATTTACTTTAGCATTTCTGTATTATGGTCGAAGATAAAATAAAAGAGAGTAGCATAATGAAAAAACAGTTTATTGTGACTAAAGAGCATATTAGTGAATATCCTAATCCCATTCATTTTTTAGCGGGTGATTTGCTGACGGTGGGCGAAAAATATGTTGGTAATGAAGGTTGGGATAATTGGTTTTTTTGTTCATTAAATGGTTTAAGTGGCTGGGTTCCAAAGCAATTAATTGAGTTTATTAATGAAGATACTGGGATCGCTAAAGATAATTACAGTGCCTTCGAACTTGATGTCAAAGAGCAAGATGAGGTCATTGGATTTAAACAAATTAATGGTTGGATCTGGTGCAAAAAATTAGAAACAGAGGAGCAAGGTTGGGTTCCCGCATTAAATTTAACCCCAGTTACCTAGGCAGTCGCAATTTAATGCGACTGCAACAAACGGCATTTGTTTTCGTTTAGCTATTTCAAACCAGATACGCAAAACCATTTTCAATCAAGCTGGTTTCCATTATTGAGATAACTTGGCGGCTAATCTCACTCGGCATTAGATGAGATTCCTGTTTATGATTAATAATCAGCGAAGAGACATGCTCAATTTCATAGACAAATCCCCCGCCTCTTTCAGGGCTGGTTATTTTAGTTATTTCACCCTGATAAAGAATATCGATATTTTTTGGATTCCACCATTTATCATGGATAATAATCTCTAGATTATTCCCTTTAATTATTGCCTCACGTTTTAAATCTCGCGTAATAGAAGCACTAATTTTGCCTTCAGTTTCCCCTGAAAATATAAACTCAACATTTTCATCTACTTTGGATTCTTTATTATCTTGGCTGATGGTGACAAAGGGCTTTAATACTCTTGATTGTGTCAATTGGCATAAATCACAATAGAGCCAAAGTCCATATACGCCGACATCTAATGTCGCCCCACCACTTAAGTTAGGGTTAAATATTGATTGGTTAGCATCAAATTTATGCCAATTACCAAATGCGGCTTCGATAGAATTTATTTTAATTTTATTATCTACAATAAATTTACGCATGGCTTGATAAGCAGGAAAAGCAACTGACTTCATTGCCTCGACTAAAAGTAACTTACTCTTTTTAGCTAGCGATTTCATTTCATCCCAATCTTTAACATTAGTAAAAGCGGGCTTTTCAACCAAAACATGTTTGCCATTTTTTAAAAAGAGCTCAACCATATTTTTATGAAAAGGATGAATAGTGGCTATATAGACAGCATCTACATAAGGATCTTGAGCGAGTGCTTGATATGAGTCATAACTTTTCTCACAGTGATATTTATTGGCAAATAGATTGGCTCTATGCTGTTCTCTTGCTGCAACTCCATAGAGAGTACCATTGGTAACATGCTCAACTAAATCACTCGCAAAACGTTGAGCAACTTGGCCTAAGCCAACAATCCCCCAGCAGACTTTATTATCAATCATATGTATCCCAATAAGTCATATCACTCTTAATATTAGCAGATAAAAATAGCATTTTAGCTGCAAAAAACAACGATAAAAATCGTTAATTATCCTTGATGAAGATTTCATAAATAAATGACCTGCCCACTATTGCGCAGGTCATAGACTGAAGATTAGAAATGATAAGTGAAATCTACCGAGAAGGTTCTTCCTGGTGCCGGCATTAAACTTAGCGCCATGGGATCGACATAATATTCATTGGTTAAATTGGTGACAATGAAATTAATATCGGCATTAGGATTAAATCTATAATTAGCATAAGCGTCATAGGAAACCGTCGATAAATAAATTAATTGCGTTCCCGTCATCCCTGTCGTATGCCATGGTTTGTCGAGTTTATGAGTTGGCCCACTATTATAGATACGTCGAACTCCAATATCTAAATTACGCTCATCCAATAATCTCACGCCCAATGTAGTATTAAGGCTATATTTCGGTGGATTAGTTAAATTAACTAATGAAGTACCAAAGCCACCATTAACACAATTTGGCGTATCCGCGCTACCATAGCGATCCTGACGAATTCGATTTGCTGTTTTAGTATCACATGTCGTCGCATCTAAATAGTAATTACCCGACACATCAGCATAAAAACGCCCTTGATCATAAGCAAGACTATATTCAATTCCTGAGGTTTTATATAAATCGACGTTTTCAATTAACCATGATGAGTTCTCTGGATAATAGCCTCGGGTGATCATATTATGTAAGTCGCTTTTAAACCAAGCCACTTTAGCGGCAAGCTTATCTTCCTCCATAAATAATGAGTTTTGTACTGTTGATGCCCCTATCTCAATAACTTTATTTTTTTCCGGTTTTAAATCCGCTGCAGGTACAGATGTCCAGTTGCCCAATGTTGATTCAAAAATACTGGGATTCTTAACCGCTTCACTGTACTTAATATAGACTTGGCTATTATCATCAAGATGGAGTGCTAATCCGACTTGTGGGCTGAAGTCACTCCCTTTACGCTCTATTGGTTTAGTATAGGCATATTCGGTGGTCACCTCTTTTTTAAATTTTCCTTTATCGCCCGGGCGCGGATCGGGATCATAATCATCAAAATCATATTTTTCACCCATCGTTGTATTGGCGTATGGCGTCTCCTTCAATGATTCTATGGTGTAATTACCTTGCTCATCGGGCCACCACTCCATATACCAATTTTCAGGACCCTTTTTGAAATATTCGCCATTTTTTTTCAGGCGCGCAAAGCTATATTCTTGCGTGCGTGATTTAGCCGCATAGGCGGTACTATTTCTATCTCTTACATCATATTCGGTATAACGCCCTCCTACTTGCACCGTTAACCAATTGACGGGTTTATATTCAAGGGAGCTAGATAAACTGTACTCTTTGCGTACACCACTGCGTAAAAATTTATTTTTTTGCAAGTTTTGCTCATAGACGGGGGAGTTGGGTCCCGTATCTTCATATTGAAAAGCGCCCCCCACCGTAAGGTTAAATTCACCAAGGCGGTTTTCAAAGGTTGAGCGGTTGGTCATGTTGACACCATAACGATCCGCTTTAATATCGGATAATAGCCCTTGCTTATACTCCTCATTTTGCGGATCGGGAGTGCTCTCAGTGCCCAGATCGAAAACAGGGACATTACCTATGTTAGCATTATACATACGGCTAACCGACCTTGTGTACCATAGCTCAGAGGTGAGATTGACCCAGTTGCTATCGGGATCGAAATTATGTTTTGCTGAAAGTGAATCAATAGAGATATTGCTGGGAATAAATTGAAATGACTCACCTTTACTATTAGGCGGAAAAATCATTGAAGGCATAATTTCGCCCCAATTAGCATCATAACGGCGATAAATAAGCTCAAGATTTTGATCATCGCTCAGTTCTCCGGCACCTTTAATTAGCCAAGATTCACTGCGGCTATGAGTATCTAGTACCTCTTTACCCGCAGGATAAGCACTAAGAACCGCAGCCGTCGTCATCCCTGTGCCACCCGTCGAAGAGTAATGTGCGCCTTTATAACGGTCAGCTCCATTTTTACCCGCAAAATAGTTACCCTGACTGCGATAGGCATAAGCGGCAAGTAATTGATATTTGTCTTGGTCGGTTGCGATGGCCACACTGCCTGATCGGCTATTCATATTTGGCCATTGGTTAGAGTCACTGCGATCACGGGTTTTGACTTTAAATCCGGGACGTTCAGATAGGGTATTGCTGGCGATACCGCCTCTTACTCTAACACCAAAAGTCTCACCTTTAGGGATCACATCAGCAGGTTGCAAGGTAGTGACCCTAACAGCGCCCCCAATAGCACCGGCTCCATCGGTTGCCAATGTCGGGCCTTTATCAATGGTGGCATGACTAATAAGATCGGGATCTAAATAGCTCCGCTGCTGCACGCCTGCATAACCGCGATAAACATCAATAGATTGCTGAGTTCCATCCACAATAACAGGAACGCGGCTCTGTCCTTGCAAGCCACGAATATTGACATCAAGCGCCCCGCCATTACGAATGTCGCCAAGATGAACGCCGCTGACACCGCGTAAAAAATCAGCCGCCGAATTTCCTCTAAAACGTTCAATAGTTTTTCTATCGAGATAAGCGGATGAGCCTAGTTGTAGATAAGGATATTGCGCATCTAATTCTTGTTGTGATTTTGCTGAAACCTTCAGAGGCCCTAATTGCATAGGTTCTGTGGTTGAGGTGAGTGTTTCAGCCTGAGTTGTGATGATACCGCTTACCATAAACGGGGTGACACCAATAAGCAATTTAAGCAGTTGAGCAACAGGCTTCATGATATGTTTTTTCATGGTTATTATTATTTAATGCAATAAAAATTAAAATGTAATGAGATTCTAAATGATAATAATTTGCATTCAAACAATAACAAGCTGATAACAAAAAAACATACTTTTCTTCTGATAAATTAGCTTTAAGTATATATTAAATGGATAATTTATATTTAACTAGCCGATATAATTACATAATTATTACACGGTTATAGGAAATAATTAGGAAATATTATTTATGCTTATTTTTTAAAATTTTTTATACCTTGCTTCTCATTATTTTATTATATAAAAAAATAGCCTGTATCAGTTGCGCTTTTTAGGATATTTTTTGATTAGACATTAACATTGATTTATGCTGATGGCCGAGAATAAAAACCTGAGAAAAATAGAACGCATTTAGTCAGATAATAGATAAAACTATTAATTATATTCAGCCAATGATTTTTCAAAATAAGATAAAAATAAAGAGTGAAAAACTCACATAAATGTAAATAAATGCAAATAACATTCAAGTAAAATCGCTATTGCCCTAACCTCCTTATAGATTAAAACTCTAACCAATTAATTACGATCATCATCAAAAGCTCAGAATCATTAAATATTTTATATATTATATATATTCTTTAATTAGTGATTTTCATTGGCTTTATATTAAGACAAAATCTATACAGCATATTTAAAGGAATTATCACAATATGGAAATTAATAATAAAACCCCCGATGAGAATACTCGCAACATCGCAGATCAACTGATTCACAGCCGCATGGGACAGTGGTCTCATACCCCCGGCGTTAAAACGGTGTTGAAAGTTAAATTTCTCTCCCAAGAGAGCGATATGAACATTGATAGCAGTGAATACCTTTTCAGTTACGGCGTCACTAGCCAGGAGGTAAGTGGTTTGGGTGCTTTTACACCAGAGGAAGAAGGTTTAGCAAGAGAAGCACTCGATACTCTGGAGAAAGAGATAGGCATCGATTTTCTGGTGGTTGAAGACGATTCTGCTCATATAACATTTGGCCATTTTTCAGAAGCTAAATACCACGCTCCCTTTCCAGATAATATGTTGGCACAGATAATAGAAAATATAAAAGAGATAACAGCTAAATTAGTTCCATTTAAAGAGCTAACCCAAGATCAATTGGCTATATTAACCACAGATAAACTAGATGAATATAAAGAATTAAATCTACGTTTGAAAGAGAATATAAACTACAGAGATTTTGGCAGAGAGAGAATAGCCGCTGGTCTTGCACTTAGCTCTGTAGCCAATCGTGACTTAGAAAATAAATATAGCCCTGTAGTGAGTCGTGGCAATATTGTAGGTAGAGTCCCCGTTTGGATACAATCATTATCCATCATAGGTGAGGATCAATTTAGATCGGTATTTGCCCATGAATTAGGTCACGCTTTGGGATTAGATCATCTGACAGACATGCAACAACAAAATAACAGTAGCATTATGTCGAAAACAACCTTGAAAGGAGAAAAGTTAACAATATTTAATACGTCCAATCCCAATAATGGCTTTGGTAACGCTGATTTATTAGCGCTCAAAGCAATATATTCAATGGATAAAGATAAACCTGTTGATCTCTTTCACCGAGGTGAAGTGCATTACGCTATCAGGGATCGGCATGCCTCTATTTCGCCTGTTGGCTGTGCCAAATTTGGCGAAACACCGGAGGATGAAAAACGCCATAATAATAGAAATGAGATCATTCGGCTAAAAAAAGGGCTAACACCAGATAATATCCGAATTATACCGCTGAAATTGGGCTCTATACGGGGAATAAAGTTAATATTCACCGATCATCCTAATGCTAGCTTGACCATTAAAGAACGTTCAGAACCACTAATTCACGGCGATGATACCCCTCTTAGATTTAAAAATATCAAGCTTTCCGACGGAAAGACACTGTCGATAGATGATCAACTGTACCAAACCTTAGAAGAAGGAAAACCGCCTCAATGGCAAGCAGGAATACCGATAGTGGTGGGAAAATTATTACCATCAGAGGCTTCACAACTAGCGAGCTATGAATTTTCTCTTACCGACAATCAAGGTGATGTTACGGTTAAACATTTCAATCTTGACGTCGACAAACTGCTCATACCTGAATTAGCCGGGCGTCAACTGCATATTCTGGCTCAAGGCGAAAAACTATCCGCAGCTCAGCGCAACGAAAAACACGTTATTTTTCGTCAAAGAGAAGTAGTCTCTTTTGATCAAAAAAACCAACGTTACAAGCTGGAATTTGTGCTAACCCACTTTGACGCACAAGGCGAGCGATCTAACATCTTTATCAACATCAGTCAAACGCCTGAAATTTATAATAATCTATACCCAACTAACGAACTGACAAAAGAAAATATATTCTTGCCACAAGAAACCTTGAAAGAAATTTATAACGCCATGAATATTAATAAGAAGACCCCCGATGAGCGTACTCTTTATCTCACAGAGCAACTTACCGACAACCGCTATGGGCAGTGGTCTCATACGCCCGGCGTTAAAACGGTGTTGAAAGTTAAATTTCTCTCCCACGAAAGTGATCTGAACGTTGATTATGATAAATTTGATAACCAATTCAGTTATGACATAAGCGGTCTGAACGCTTTTACAACAAAAGAAAAAGAATTAGCTATGGCTGCACTCAATACTCTCGAACAAAAAACAGGTATTGATTTTCAGATCGTTGAAGACGATTCGGCTGATATAACATTTGCCCACTACGAAGTACTAAACAAGCGCATTATCTACCCAGATGATGAGTTAGCAGAGATAGTCGAAAAGATAAAAGTCATAGAAGGTAAATTAGCGTTATTTGAAAAGTTAATCAAGAATAGAGCCGCACTATTAACCCTAGCAGAATTAGCTGAATATAATGAATTACAAAAAGAGTTAACAGAACATATGCACTCTAAAGCCTTTGGTATTGAGAGTGGCGCCGCAGGCTTCGCGATGATTAGCGAAGTAATAAATCCAGAGATACAGGGTCATGGCAATTTTAAAGGTTCAATCCCCGTTTGGCTAACATCATTTGCCAAACTAGGTAATGATGAATTCCGCCATACTTTTGCCCATGAACTGGCTCATGCCTTGGGATTAGAACATCTACTCGAATCGCAACCAAGTGATAATAGTATTATGTCTGGAAATTCCTTAGAGCCAAAAGAGCTAATAAGATTTAATCAGCGCAATTCAAATAATGGCTTTGGTCATGCTGATATAGCGGCTCTCAAGGCGATATATTCAATGG
>CAUQNX010000012.1:0-137229 GCA_963519845.1 uncultured Moellerella sp.
CTATTGAGTTCAAGAGACTCTCTCTCAGGAACTTTTCTCATTATAAAAATGCATTTATTCATTAGATTAACACACTTTTATAATGAAAAACACGGACACAGATATTCGACCGCGGATTTTAAAGCTAATTAGCCAATTACTCAAGCAAAGAATACAATCTCCCCTTAATTATTCATTTATTTGCATCGTTACAATACATGAAAATAGCGGATAACATCTCTACAAAGGTAAGATAAGCTAAATTTTTGTCGATATTATGTTGTCTTTTTCTTCAAAAAAGTAGAAAAAAAGATAAACACATGCCCATTTTGACTGATGAGATATCAGTACGGTCATGAATATCACAATACCAAATAGGGATTAGGAATTAATCCACTCAGTATCGAAACACTATCTACTATTACTTATAGTACATATTGGAAGAGCTTGTTATGTGACACTGACTGAATACTGAAAATATTCATAATGACTAAATATATTTAATTAAGATACTGTCGGTATTCAGTAAGTTATCTAAAAGTAGTTATATAATCAAAGTTGAAGTAATAGATTGTATTTTAATTAAACGAAATTTCTCACCCCATTAATTTAAATAGTTAAATTAAAAAACCATCACTTCAGCTTCGTAACAACTTTTTTTATAATCTATATTTTTGTTAACATCATCCAATTCATTAATTTTATTACACTCGTTAAAATCCGAAAAAAAATATTCAGGATTTATATCGAATATCTGCGCGAGTTGGTATAAGGTGTCAACATAAATATTGACCTGCCCATTTTCATAGCGAGATTGATGTTGTTGGCTAATGCCTAATAAAAGACCTAGCTCTTTGCCACTCATACCATGACGTTCTCGTAATGATTTGATTTTTAGGCCAACAACCTTAGATATTTTTTTGTTCAAAATTAGGCTCTCAAAATAATATATAATTATATTAACTCTTAGTAGTTAAATGATTTTTGGTAGATAAATGCTCTTCATTAGTAACAGAAAAAAAATCCTTAAAATCAACTTCGAAATATTTAACATATTGTGCTAATCTATCTAAATTAATTCGATTGATTCCACGTTCATATCTAGATTGCTGTTGTTCGCTAACACCAATAACTTTGGCTAGCTGAGAGAGAGAAACCCCTTTCATTTTTCGATAGTAAATTATTTTGCTACCAATAAGTTTAGATGAAGGATAATTATTCCTCATAAAACCTCCTTTATATCTCTTGGAGAGCTTATGTATCATTAGGTCTATATAAAATAATTTACATAGATAAAAATCAAATAAATTATATAGCCATCAATAATATTCGATTATTCTAGCAGGTGGTTGATAACTTATACAATAAAACCATTAAAATATAACTCCATTTAACTTGTTAAGATAAACATTAACATCCATCTGTGATGTTATCATTTATAATTAATTGTAAATATCACCACCTGGAATCCCCTTCTTCATACAGCTCTATATTTATCTTAATTATTTCTTATAAGTTATAAACTAATTATCGTCTAAATTAAAAGCAGTGAAAAATATAAGCATCCTGATATATTAATGATGAAATAAGGTAAGTTCGAGATGACTACGAAATGAGCCTGCAGCCATTCCACTACCATACCCAACAACACGCGCTGAAAATGGAATTTCAACACTGCGTGTAACACTATTAATGGGTATTGTCAGTTGTGTTCCGTTTTTCACTGGACTTTTATTCGCACCACTGACTAAATCTAACGCAACATTTTTTGCTGTTCCAGTATTAATAAAATAACTCGTATTAGTTGAATCAACAGTACCAGATAAGGTGATAATCACGTCCTTCGTTTCAAGCGGACAATTTTTTAATTTTATAGAAAAATCTACCCAAGGCGATTTTTGGCTCTCTTTAATATTCCAAATATTTATTTTTTTCAGATCAACTATATAATTTTTATTTTCAATTTCACACGGCATTGCTGTTACATAGCCGTGAACATTAATATTAACTGCCTCACCTACCGCCATAAGTGGGCATATAAAAAATAATAATGAGATCACGTTTTTTTTCATCTTATTTTCTTATCCTTATAAATAAGTGATGGTTGCCGTAATATTACTTGATATTGAACCAGGAGTCGCATTTCCGCCCGCGCTAAAGGCTCGTGTTCGTAACGGAATACTGATACTGCTCTGACCATTGATCGGTACTTGCAAAATTTTCTGATTGCCTAATACGGCTCTGCCATCTGCACTTTGTAGCTGTAGCGCAATATTTTTTGCTGTACCTACATTTTTATATAGGCTATCAATATCTGCGCTATCTGCCGTTCCAGTAAAAGTCAACTTAACTTGATTAATAAAATTAGAACAATTATTCAACTCAATATTAAACATTTTCCATTCTGATCCCGTATTGATATTATTAAATATATTAATAGGTAGCTGCTTTAAATCAATGTCAATATTGCTACCACCGGATATATTACAGGTAGCCGCTTTTATATTACCACTAAAATTCAAGGTCAAATTATCCTCAGCATAGACAACTAATGATGTAGATAATAAAAAAATGACAAGACAATCGATAAATTTAATTTTCATTATCTTTCCTATTCGTATCTAATATTAACGGTTGCTGTTGAATTAGCCGTACCAGGGGTAATGGTATTAGCAGTTTTTATATAACGTGCTTTCCATTTAAAAATATAATCACCTTCAGGGGCGCTATTGGTTTGATTAAATTTATCATTTAATTTAATTGAATCACCATTATTATCTAATAGCTGGATAGCAATACCTTTGGCACTATTTTCGCCAGCAGTTAAATTAATTTTTCCTGTTGCTGCATCCGTATAACCATTTGAACTGGTGACCGTCACATTAATATTTGTTCCGGCCATACAGCGCAGAGAAATAGGAACATCTACCATCTCACTGCTATCGCCAATATTAGTAAACTGAGTATCATACCAATCCCCTAAAAAAATATTGTAGTTAGTTTGGTTTAATGAGCAATTAAGAATATTAATATAGATTGAATTCGGTTGGATCGTTAGTCGTGAAGTGAGATAAAATGAACTTGATGTCGCAGCAGCATTGCGATTCGAATTCCAGGCAAAAAGCCCACTATCGATATAGCCAGATTTTAGCACTTTTCCTGTTTTAACTATCGTTAAAGTATAATTATCAGGAGCTGCCAATTGACCATAGACCACCCCCGCATTCCCCGTATAGGGAAAATTAACTGAAGCTAAACAGCTAGGGCAATAACTTACTACAAATCTTACATACTGAGATATTCCTGAAATATTTGTTTGACGTGGCGCTTGGCTTGGTTGCCGATCTTCATAAAAAGTTTTAAAATAAGTATATCCAATATTCTCATTTTTATAAGACAAGCCGTTGCATTGGGCATTATAATCTTTACCATTATTATTAACATAGAGACCAAGAGGAACCGCTGACGTTGCCGTAATGGTTTTTAAATTACCGATTGATGCATCATCAAAGGGGATATTAATAATATGGTTACCATTGATATAAGCATCTCTAATAGGCTGTCCAATATGGCAGTTATAACCCGCATAAGCTTGATGACTAACTATATATAACATTAATAATAGGGCGAGTTTTTTTAGCGAAATAACTCTATTCATTGACAAATCCCCTGTGCTTTATATAACCCCATATAATTGGGCAATTGCGCTAAATCATAATTAACCAAACACTGTTTTTGGTCATTATATTGAATCGTAAATTGGCCTTTTTCGGCTAAACCCGATAAATAGAGTTCGCCATCACTGCCGACCATACCATTTAATGCATCGTTATCGCTGAATATTGCCTGCGCACCAAATGGGACAGATTTACCATCAGCAAATGTAAGTACTATTAATGCACGATAACCAACATTGGCCACAAAATTAGCTTTCACTAACGCCCCACGACTGGGCGAAACGCTCTGGCTAGTTAATTCCATTTCGGTATCATCAGGTAATACTGACGTATTTACATCTAAGGTATTTTTACGATATGCAGTAAGATAAGGAACTAACGCATATCCTTGATTATTAGTGATCACCCCGGCTTGGTTTTGAATCGCAACATTGGAAGCCTTTGGGATCTCAATTAATCCTGCCGTTTCGCCTAATTGCTGCCCAATAACAATGCCGCCAGAATGAGCAACTAGACTACCATTAGCGCCATAATAGAGATTATAGTTATCTTTATTATAACTATTTCCCGCGTTTACTTCCCCATATTGCCCTTTATAAGCGGCATTAATATTGCCAGAACCACCTTGGCCTTGGTTGGCAAAGGATTGTTGAGCACTCCAGTTTAAACTATTATTTAATTGAGAGCCGGAAACTCCGAGAGTGCCAGAACTATTACCTCTGCTGCTGCTATTGGCGCTCATATTTACATAATTAGTGCTCTCAAATAGGGTAAAGGGCACACTAATGGATAATCCGAAAACATGATCTTTTTCTTTTCGATTATTATTTCCATGGTCATAGGTGTACTGATTAGTATTTTGATTCAAATTATAATTCAAACCATAGCTAATACTTTGCCAACTATTGTTATAACTCAGCATGATCGATTCTGTTTTGCGCGCGCTATTCCAATAATCTTCCGTAACATAACCTAATGATAGTGAGCCATATCCTTCGCCTAAATTTTGGTTTAGGGAAATTTCACCGCGGTTACGCCGGCGTTCGGTCATTGGACTATATTCTGTATTACGATATTCGTTAAATACCTCCGACAGGCTATAAAAACCTTTGGTTGAATAACGATATCCCGCAAGGGCGATATTGGTGCCAATATCATTGAGGTTTTTGTTATACCGGAAACGATAAGATTGCCCACGTTGCTTGCTATCGTCACTCAAGGAAGCTTGCGTTTGCGTAATATCAATAGATAATGCACCGAAACGCCCTAAATTTTGCCCTGCACCGACTGAGTAAGCTTGATATTTATCACTGAGCTGGCTACCGCCATAAGCTGTTATTCCATGAGGAAAACCATACATTAGAGTGAGTTGGCCAAAATGTTTTTTGTCTACATTATTATCATAGGCACGATATTGTCCGCCCGTCACACTATAGGAAAAGTAGCCTTCACGTTGCAATACAGGTAAAGAGGCAAAAGGTACAATCTGCACTTGTTCGCTACCATTAGACTCTTTGATAGTAACGTATAAGTCACCACTACTGCCCGTTGGATAGAGGTCTTTGATTTCAAATGCACCCGCAGCCACATCAGTTTGGTAAATAATGTAGCCATTTTGCCGAATGGTGATTTGCGCATTACTGCGTGCAATACCCCGTACAACAGGCGCATAACCACGTAAACTTTCTGGATACATATCATCATCGGTAGCAAGCTGCGCGCCACGAAAGGGCACACTATCAAACACCATTGATGGAGAGACACTATCCCCCAACGTTAATTGGCTTTTTAGGCTATTAATATTGCGCGAAAGATAGGTATACAGCGTATCCCACTTATTACTTTGATTTGAGCTACTCGACCATGTAGTGTAGTTCCTTAAACGCCATGGGCCTATATTAATGCCAGGCCTTAAATTCACATATTGGCTATAGCTATCGCTGGTCGAATCAATACGGCTAAAATTTTTTGAACCACTATAGCTATAGTTTAATAGTAAGGCGGCTATCCCATCGTCGATATTTGCTAGGTCCACATAACCCCTTGGGCTTATGTCAATGGCGATTTGGGGAATACTCAAATAAAGACGCTGAGCATCAAAGTCAAAATCACTATTCGCATTTGGTATAGCGGATAAATTAGCGCATTGTCTTGACGCGTTATGTAACTCAGGATATTCAATAGTTTTAATACCAATTTCTTTTAACTCATTGATCGCTAAACAGGGAATTAATCGCCCCGCTTTATTTTTATCAAAGTACAGTTTTTTTGCTCCAATTAAATTACTATTAATATAAATATCAACATAATAACTACCTGCTAATTGTTCATTATTTTCAAATTGAGTTAAATCAACGCTGTTATCATTTTGTCCTTTCATTTCTAAGAAGTCCGGATCAAAATACACATTATTTTCAGCACATAATGATGCCGTATAACCTAAATATAAAAATAGGCCAATACATATTTTATTAATTTTCATATGGAAACCTAAAAGTATAAAAGATTATATTTTTGCTTCAGCAGCATCTATTGCAGCACCATAATCATTAATAATTTCCCATCTCACGGTTCCATTTACTGCCGGATCATTAATATCAAATGAGTTAGTTGAAAATGGAGCGACATAGGATACATCATTTACCTTCTTTTCATTGAAGGTGATAGTTTGAAAGTTTATATAATAAGGAGTTGGGTTTTTTACATTAATTTTCCCTCCTAATTTCGACCAAACTAATTTAGTTTCCTCTTCCCCGAAGTTAACCTCTTTTAGTGAAGATGGCCGATATATTAATTTCATTTGTGTCTTAAATGCAATCTGTAATGAGTTTTCAGTTCTTTCAGTTGCTGGAATAGTTTTTATATTTAACCAAAAAATTGATTCTCTATCACTGGGTAGTTTATTTTCGGTTAAAAATATTCTTAACGCATTCGATTTATCTGCATTGAGCCTGAATAACGGTGGCGTTATAGTAAAATCTGATTGTTTGTTCTCATCCGCGCTATCTATCCAAGACTGAATTAAATAGGGAATTTCATCTGGATTTTCAACATTAAGACTTACATCTTTATTTCCTTCATTATAAATAACGCGTGTTCCACCAATGATAACACCTGCATAAGCTGTTTTTATTAAAGAAAATAAAAAAATAATAAAAATGGTCCGTTTCATATTACCACCATTGAATTAAAGGAATAAGGTTTAACTCCCTTTAAACCTTATCTTTATAATTTATTTAGTTATAATTAATTGTAAATGTAGCATTGCCGTTTGCCGGACCCGTAGTAATGGTGTCTGATTTAGCAATATAGCGAGCTCTGAAATCTAAGTTATTTTCAACATTTTCTTTTAATGAATAGGCTTTTGATTCTGTAAATAAAGGAATCACTTTATTCGTATCATCCATAATTTGAATGCCCACACCCGTTGCAACATTTGGGTCATTTTTCAATGTAATAACACTGTCATCACCTAAATAGGATTCCGCATCAAATTTAACTGAAGCACTAGTAATTGTCGCAGGACAGTTAATTAATTTAATGCTGAATTTTGTTGCAGCAGCCGTACTTCCTGCACTTGGTAATGCAGTTTTAGAGACTTTACCCAAATTAACTTTTAGTGCATCAGAACCTGAGGATAACTCACAAGCATTATCAATTATTTCGCCCGTGAAATCGATAGTACCATCATTAGCTAATGCATTACCTATTACAAAAATAGATGTTGCAGCAATTAATGACGCAAGTAATTTTTTTTTCATTCGTCTATCTCCAAGGAATATTTTTATATTATTTCATTGAGTCAATAAAATAAAACCCAACTCAACTGACGAGTATTTTGCAGTTATTTTTTAAAATTAACAACTAAGCTATTTTTTAGGATTAAACCTTGAGAGGAATGTCATTTTCTTTATCAACAACTACAACAACACATTATCCGTTATATTTTTTTTCATAATAACCAATTAAAGCATCATTCTTGAAATTACACTGTTAACATTAAACAAAAATAAAGTTTAAATACCAAAAAAAAATATTTCACAGGTCTTTAATTTTTTATTTAACCCTTTATGTGTATTTTAATTTTGCTTTTGTTTTATTTTTTATAAAATATTAAATCTATTTTTTAATTTATTCTTTATGATGTTCTTATTGGAATTATATTACTATTTTAGAGCATTGAAATAAAATACACATATACGATCATCTATAATTGACGATCAAAACACAATGAATTTTAGCTTAGGATAAAAATAAGAATAAGGCGCTTAGAAAAAATATATTAACCGAAAATTCAGGTCGATTTTAATTTATTTCAACTAAGTGATGTCTGGTAGTGAAAAAACAAGTGTCACCTTATACCCTAGAAGGATAAGTACAGCTAGTTCTTCTATAAAATCCTAATTTAATATTCATATTCTGACAAAATCATTTATCACCGAACTCATACTGCCCTATAATTAATAAGTACTTACCCTTTAGAGGTATCACTGAACGATGGTGACAAAAGTAAAAAGACGAGTCTAATAAATCTATTATTACTGGAGGGTATAATGAAAAAAGATAAATGGGTTGATACCGAAAATATCGCTAATGAAATTGAGCAGCGCTCTGAATATTTACCTTCACATGCAGTGGCTATCCATGAGGAGATCCGCAGTGAAGGACAAAAAGAGCTTAACCGAGACTCACTCGCCCTATTCTTATCGGCGATTGCGGCGGGATTATCCATTGGAGTATCACTGTTAGTTAAATCAAAACTCCATATCTCTTTTCCAGAATCTGATTATCGCGGATTGATCGAAAGCTTTGGCTATACCCTTGGTTTTGTCATTATTATTATGTCGCGCCAACAACTCTTCACAGAAAATACCTTAACTGCGGTATTGCCAATTATGCATCGGCCAACAGCTAACAATTTTAAGATGTTAGGTCGTTTATGGGGGATAGTGCTGATAGGGAACTTAGTTGGAACTTTTGTTATTGCTTATTTGTTCAATACCCTACCTATTTTTCCTGTGGAATTAAAAGGCGCGTTTCATTCCATTTCAAAGGAATTAGTAGAACTGAGTCCAACGAATATGTTTATTGGCGGTGTTTTTTCTGGTTGGCTGATTGCCACTATGGTGTGGATGCTAGCCTCTGCTGGAAGCAGCAAAGTATTCATTATTATTATGATGACCTTTATTGTTTCCGCCTTTAGTTTACCGCATATTGTTGTTGGTTCAGTGGAAACCTTTTACCTGATTATTGAAGGAACAGAACCTTGGTTAACCTTTATCTATCCCTTTGGGCTGCCAGTAGTGATTGGTAATATTTTGGGCGGGACATTTATCTTTACGATCCTTAGCCATCTACAGATACGTAATGATTTAAAAGGTAAAAAACAGCGTAAATAAGTATTAATTTGTTGATCCAAAATATAATGCCAGTCAGCGAACTGACTGGCATTTAAGGATAAATCCCCGTTTATAACTAACTACTTTGATACTGATTAATTATGCTAGTGCTTGTTTCGCTTTTTCAACTAATACGCTAAATGCGTGTTTGTCGTATACAGCGATGTCAGCCAGGATCTTACGATCGATTTCAATCGCAGCTTTTTTCAGGCCATTGATGAAACGGCTGTAAGACAGACCATTTTGACGCGCACCCGCATTGATACGAGCTATCCACAGTTGGCGGAACTGACGTTTACGTTGGCGACGGTCACGATACGCATATTGACCTGCCTTGATAACTGCCTGAAATGCTACACGGTAGACACGTGAACGTGCTCCATAATAGCCTTTCGCCTGCTTCAAAATTTTCTTGTGACGTGCACGGGCAACTACACCACGTTTTACGCGAGCCATATTATTCTCCTATCGTCTTATTCTTTATTAATCAGTTAACTTATGCGTAAGGCAGGCAAGCAATTACCAGACCCAGATCGCCCTTAGATACCATACCTTTTGGACGTAAATGACGTTTACGCTTAGTCGACTTCTTGGTCAGAATATGACGTAGGTTTGCGTGCTTACGTTTAAAGCCGCCACCGGCTGTTTTTTTGAAGCGCTTAGCTGCGCCGCGAACTGTTTTAATCTTTGGCATTTCTAATATTTCCAACTTCGCATTGTTAATTACATGAATTAATTAGGCGAATCAGCACTCATTTTGCAATAAGTGCTGAATACTTGTAGGCCTAATTATTTCTTCTTCGGTGCCAACATCATGACCATCTGACGACCTTCAATTCTTGAAGGGAAGGACTCAACCACCGCCAGCTCGTCCAAATCAGCTTTAAGGCGATTTAACACCTCCATACCGATTTGTTGATGTGCCATCTCACGCCCACGAAAACGCAGGGTAATTTTGGCTTTGTCACCATCTTCTAAAAAGCGAACCAGGTTGCGGAGCTTGACCTGATAGTCGCCATCATCGGTGCCAGGTCGGAATTTAATTTCCTTGATCTGGACAACTTTCTGTTTCTTCTTTTGCTCTTTTTGAGACTTACTTTTTTCATAAAGGAATTTGCCGTAATCCATGATCCGACAAACTGGCGGCTCGGCATTTGGGCTGATTTCAACTAAATCAACACCCGCTTCCTCTGCTTTTGCAAGTGCTTCTGGCAGAGTCATAATACCTAGTGGTTCGCCTTCTAAACCGGTTAAGCGAAGTTCTGTAATACGAATCTCGTCATTAATACGGTTTGGCCTTGCTGCTGGGAGTCTTTTTCCACCTTTAATACTTTATTCCTCCATTTGATGAAGATGACGACTGCGAATTTCTTCTAGCAATTGAGCCGTAAATTCATTGATATCTAAGCTACCTAAATCTTTACCGCGGCGAGTACGTACAGACACTCGGCCCGTTTCGACTTCTTTATCACCGCAGACAATCATATAAGGTACGCGACGTAGCGTATGCTCACGAATTTTAAAGCCAATTTTTTCATTTCTCAAGTCAGCTTTAGCTCGAATTCCTACACTTTGTAGTTTATCTACCACTTGTTGTACGAAATCAGCTTGTGAGTCAGTGATATTCATAACAACAACTTGCTGTGGCGCTAACCAAGTTGGGAAGAAACCCGCATACTCTTCAGTCAAGATCCCGATAAAACGTTCCAGCGAGCCTAAAACTGCTCGGTGGATCATTACAGGAACTATACGTTCATTATTTTCACCGACATAGGATGCATTTAATCTTCCCGGTAAAGAGAAGTCTAATTGAACAGTACCACACTGCCAAGCGCGATCAAGGCAATCATACAGGGTAAATTCAATTTTAGGACCATAGAAAGCGCCTTCACCCGGCTGATATTCAAATTCGATATTCTTATCTTTCAGGGCTTTGGCTAAATCTGCTTCTGCCTTATCCCATATTTCATCGCTGCCGATACGTTTTTCTGGGCGAGTTGATAATTTAACCACGATCTTTTCAAAACCGAATGTACTATATACATCGTAAATCATTTCGATACAGCTGGTCACTTCACTCAGGATCTGCTCTTCAGTACAGAAGATATGGGCATCATCTTGAGTAAAGCCACGAACGCGCATTAATCCATGCAGCGCACCTGATGGCTCGTTACGATGGCAGCTACCGAACTCCGCCATACGTAATGGCAAATCACGGTAAGATTTCAGACCTTGATTGAAAATCTGAATATGACCAGGGCAGTTCATCGGCTTAACACAATACTCTCTGTTTTCAGAAGAGGTTGTGAACATAGCTTCTTTATAGTTTTCCCAGTGTCCTGTTTTTTCCCACAGCACACGGTCCATCATAAAGGGACCCTTAACTTCTTGATAGTTATAAGCCTTCAGCTTAGTACGCACAAAAGTCTCTAACTCACGGAAAATCGTCCAGCCGTCATTGTGCCAAAACGCCATACCCGGCGCTTCTTCTTGCATATGATAGAGATCAAGCTGTTTACCAATCTTACGATGGTCACGTTTTGCCGCTTCTTCAAGGCGTAGTAAATAGGCGCCTAACTGTTTTTTATCTGCCCAAGCAGTACCATAGATACGCTGAAGCATTTTATTGTCGCTATTACCACGCCAATAAGCCCCTGCCACTTTTTGTAATTTAAAGTGGTGACAGAAACGCATATTAGGGACGTGAGGACCACGACACATATCAATATATTCTTCGTGATGATAGAGTCCAGGACGGTCATCCTGACTAATGTTTTGATCCAAAATTTCAATTTTGTAATCTTCACCACGTGCAGCAAAGGCGTCACGCGCTTCCTGCCAAGAAACCCGTTTTTTAACGACGTCGTAATCTTTCTTCGCTAGCTCAAGCATCCGTTTTTCAAGCTTTTCAAGATCTTCCTGAGTTAAAGGATGATCGAGGTCAACGTCATAATAGAAACCATTTTCGATGGTTGGACCAATCGCCATTTTGGTATCTGGCCATAGTTGTTTAATGGCATGTCCTAGTAAGTGGGCACAAGAGTGACGAATGATCTCAAGTCCTTCTTGGTCTTTACTGGTAATAATTGCAAGATTGGCATCTTGTTCAATCAGTTCAACAGCATCGACGAGCTCACCATTTACACGGCCAGCGATACAGGCTTTTGCTAATCCAGGTCCGATATCAAGCGCGACATCAAGTACAGATACAGCATGGTCAAATTGACGTTGACTTCCGTCAGGAAGCGTAATTACAGGCATTTTAAATCCTTATCGGCAGTGGTGACCCACACGAAAGATCACTTGCTTTAATATTTCTAGTTGATAAAACAATACGTTAATGGCAATCACCCACTTCACTTTGCGAGTTATGTACACAACTATATGCACCTGTGTCTAAGCAGTTATCTACATTGCCAAAACTCATTGATAATTCTACCACACCCGCTGTTTTTTTAAATACAGCAAATAACGCATTATTGATTGGATTGAACATCATTAATCATATTTTTTACCCGATAAAGCGACTCCGCGCCCTATTGCCATCAAAATAACAAAGGAAAAAAAGAAGGGAACCGTCAAGGTGAGCTCTTCAAACACAAAACGATTTAAATTAAAGCTTGCTGTTTCATTGGCGATAAACCAAGCCCATGGAGTGGATAACAGAACAGAGATAACACCGATTATCAGTAAGTTATATAATTTTTTCTGGTTACTCTGTTGAATAGCTAGCGTTTGTCTTTTCTGATACTGCCTGTATTTAACGATCAAATAGATCAATCCCAATAAAGAACTTAAATATTGCAAAAATGAATAGATACCAATTCCCAATCCTTCATTAAGTCCAGCAAATAAGCGGTAAGTTAATGGTGGAAATAGCTCGACAAAAAAACCGGTATCATGAGTAAAGGAGTCCCATAAAATATGTGTTACTGCGCCTAGATATAATGATAGTGAGAATAAAATGATACCCATTAAATTCAATGGTGTCTTAAATTCAATAGGTAAAGGAAGAACCTGTGATAAGGGCTTAGAGAGCCGATAGACAATAAAGGAGATTAGCCAGCAGAACGGTAAAGCAAAATAGAACCAGCCGATCAAGTTGTGGCTCGTTTTCGCTATCTGATATAAACCAAATGAGTAAAATAAATCAGGAGATAGACTGCCAAGAATCAAACCGGGTAAACTTAACCATCGACCCACCAGACTATTTTTTAATGGAAAAACAATAGCTGGATGTGAAAATGTCCATGGCATAGTAAAGACCCCTGTCATAATTGGTATGGCTAATAGATTTAGCTAAAAATATTGATGTAAGTTGATGATTACTGAAAATAACAGGGTGAGATTATCACTTAATTTGAGGTAAAAAAAGACCCGACTTAAAATATCCTATATGTGATGATTATCGCTCTCTTTAACTACCCTATTCTATTTAAAAATACAATTATAAGTATATTTTTCATTTGGATTTTTATATAAGAAGAAAATAATCTTATAACCAAGGCCTAGTCTTATGACTATATTCCAGCCACTGTTGCTTAAAGGATCTCTTAAGATATTCCTCTTCTTTAGGAATAGTATAATAGTGGGTAATTAAAAAAAATAAAAAACCAGATAATAGAAAATAATAAGATAATGTCATTATGGCAAAAGAGAGATTAAATAGACAGAAAGTTAAATAGAGCGGGTTTCGCGAAAATTTAAATGGCCCTCTAGTGATCAAATACGAGGCTTCACACATTGGATTTGGCGACGTTTTAAAATAGATAAAATAACCAATACTCGTCAATAACCAGAGTAAAGAGCCAGAAAAAACAGCTAGTGCAACTAGGCTATTCCATGACATCCAATCAATATTTAATATCGATTGTATTGGGATAAAATAAATCGTAATAAGATTTAATACTAACCAGTTTAAAAAGGGAATATTAAATAAGCGCATATCACATTCTCCATAAGCCTACTCCTACGAGGAATAGTACTCATTGTAATGAGTAAATGCACGTTTTAATACGGGCTCTTAGTGTAAGAATGTCAGCGGCTATTTAATTTTCTTTCTGCTTAATTTTCTATCTGGATTAAATAAAAAACTAGATTGTACTGCCGCCTAAAAAGAAGACACTTTTCAATCCATCCAATTTTGCGATTTCTTGCTTACAAGCTATATCTTTCATTTGCATAGGCATTTTTTCAACTCGTGTTCTCATCAGTTGCAACTGATCTTCAATACCATTCATACCTTTTAGGCTAACAATAGTTTTATTTTTATTTAAATAATCATTAAAACCATCAATATTTGTATTTAATGATTCACAAAAGCTACTATCGTTACTCCAGTGTTTAAGCAGTGAATTGACCGATTCAGGTAGCACAAAGGTTATTCCACTCTTTACATAACTGGCTATATTTTCAGAAGCGCCCGTTTTAGTGACTGATTTAGAATTTTGCATCAGCGGACTAAATGAGAACATATAGAAAAAAATAGATATTAAGCCGACACTCATCGCTAAGCCAAAAAATAGAGTTACGAACTTTTTCATTGCTATATTCTCCACTAATCAATCTATTATCAATAATAAATCAATAGGCGTAAAGCAACTTGAACAACACATATTTTTTGTAAAGAATAGCCCTTATATTCGTCATTAATTGTCATACTTCAACTATAAATTAGCTATTATTACCTAGCGATAGTTTAAATTTAACCTTGACATATCGTACCTATTATTTATATAACTATAAGCACAACCACTTTAAATACATACTGTTAGCTTGTGGTTATCTTACTGCTGCTTTATTAGTCAATGGCACCAATTAAAATCGGTACATTTTACAACCAAACATAGATTAAATTGTATTAAATTTAACCCACCCATTCAAGTAACTGATACTTATGCTAATATATGGGTTATTAACAATTGAATGTCCGTTTTATCCACAGTAATTGTTAGCAATTTTGCGATCTATATCAAATTTCCTTGCTGGAATTATTCATTCGACGTCGATTTTATCGTCAGTCAATAGACGCTCGAGGATTATACCTACATGTCCGCTATTTTCTTTGTTATAGTCGTTACTAATTGCTATATCCAGCTACCGAACAGAGACCGTTAAAATATTATGAAAGAAATCCTTGAATTGTTTCAAGCTGTCGGCATTGGCTTACTTTTAATTCTACCACTAGCGAATCCGCTCACCACCATCGCAGTTATGCTTGGGCTATCTGGCGGTATGACCAGAGAGCAGCGTAATCAACAATCGTTAATGGCCTGTATCTATATTTTTGCCATTATGACCATCGCTTTTTATGCGGGTCAACTGGTGATGAATACCTTTGGGATCTCGATTCCAGGATTGCGTATTGCGGGTGGATTGATTGTCGCTTTTATTGGTTTTGGGATGCTATTCCCAAATGCCGATAATTCTGATGATAGTCAGTCTCTCTCTGATGACTCTGTGGTGTCTAAAAAACGTCAAAAGGCGCCAAATATTGCTTTTGTTCCCTTAGCGATGCCAAGCACTGCAGGCCCAGGAACAATCGCGATTATTATCAGCTCCGCGGCGACCATGAATGGTGACGTAGGTTTTTCACCTTGGGTATTAAAAGTTGCACCTATCGCCACCTTTTTATCCGTCAGCTTTATTGTTTGGTTAACACTCCGCAGCTCTACATCCATTATGAAATGGCTAGGTGCAAGTGGAATAGATGCTATCTCTCGCATTATGGGCTTTTTGCTGATCTGTATGGGTGTGCAGTTTGTTATAAATGGGGTCATTGAGATTATCGCCGATCTCCCCAAATTAATTTCAGTGCATTAATCCGTCATCGCCAGTGCATTATAAGCATTTTTGACTTTCCATAAGTAACGAGGCGCTTGTGGTGCAGGATGTTTACTTTGTACATGCTGGTAGAATTGTTCGGGCGTTAACCGATTAATTTTAGCAATTGCCGTATTACGGTCATTATCAAATGTTCGCAGTAATGCGCCAGCACCATTCACGTAAGCAACGACAGTTGCATAATAGAGCGTCTTCGGATGACTGATCCCCATTAGCTGTTGCTCACGTAAAATTCGGATATACGCAGTACCAATATCAATGTTGGTCCGAGGATCTTTCAATTCACGTGTTGATGGCTCGCCAGATTTCCCCTGATAACGATAAGCATCACGCCCTGCCGTCGAAGCCTTGATCTGCATTAGACCAATTGCATTCGATTTACTGACCACTTCGGGTCTGAAGTTGGATTCAACCTCAATAATGGCGCGAATAAGCGTTTCCTCTACATCGTAACGCCTAGAAGCCTCTTTTATAAATGCATCAAAAGGTGTCCGCGGAAAAGAGGAGACTTGTTGAGCGAAATCTGTTTCATTGTTTTTGAATATAACCATCCGAGGATATTCGGGCTTTGTGGGTTCGCTAGCACAACCCACAAGCAATGACACCATAAACAAGCCACCAATAGCTCTTTTCACTTTTTGTTCCTCTGCTAATATTGCTGACAGGAGAATAACTAATTGTAAAAAAAAATAAATTTTTTTTACTTAACTTTTACCTTGAGACATGTTTTATTCATAGCTCAACAAGATGTTATCAATTTGATACTATTTAACGGCTTAATGTTCTTGACTTTCTCTTTATGATAATGATAATCATTATCATATGAAGTTTGGTTATCTTGGTTGATAATATGCATTTTGCACCAAGGCAGATAATTCAGCTAACAATACATAACTTAGATCAATCACAAAGTACATTAGTACGTAAATAAATGGTAAGGCCAAACAGATGAAAAAACGTTCTCCCCTACTTTCTTCCCCTCTATTTACCATGGTAATAGCGGTAATCGCAATGCTCTTTATTAGTCAGCCTGCTTTTGCTAAAAAGTTTAAAGTTGTAACTACCTTTACTATCATTCAGGATATTGCGCAGAATGTAGCTGGCGATGCCGCAATTGTTGAGTCAATCACCAAGCCGGGTGCGGAGATCCATGATTATCAACCGACTCCAAAAGATATTATAAAAGCTTATGATGCTGATTTGATTCTGTGGAATGGCATGAATTTAGAGCTGTGGTTTGAACGTTTCTTTGAGAACTTTCAGAATACACCTGCCGTCATTGTCACCGAAGGTATAGAGCCAATGTCAATTCGTGAAGGTGATTATCAAGGAACACCTAATCCACACGCTTGGATGTCCCCAGCTAATGCGGCAATTTATATTGAGAATATCCGTAAAGCCTTTGTTCAGCATGATCCTAAGAATGCCGAAATTTATAACCAAAATGCAAAAAATTATGCCGCCAAAATTGCTAAACTCGATGCGCCACTGCGTGAACGACTAGAGCGTATTCCAGCTGAACAACGCTGGTTAGTCTCCAGTGAAGGGGCATTTAGCTATTTAACAAAAGATTATGGCTTTAAAGAGGTTTATTTATGGCCGATAAATGCGGAAGAGCAAGGTTCTCCACAACAGGTTAAAAAAGTCATAGATACTGTACGTAAATATAATATCCCTGTTGTATTTAGTGAAAGTACGATTTCAGATAAACCTGCACGTCAAGTCAGTAAAGAGACAGGCGCTGCCTATGGTGGGGTTCTCTATGTCGATTCGTTATCCACAGCAGAGGGGCCTGTTCCTACTTATATCGACCTGTTAAATACCACTGTTGATACTATTGCGAAAGGATTTGGTCAGTAATGATGAGTAGTGTGAATCGATTCGAAAAACCTAACCTGATTGTAGATGATGCGACTGTTACTTATAGCAATGGGCACACGGCCATTTATAATGCCAGCTTTAATATTACTGGCGGTTCAATCTGTGCACTTGTTGGGATCAATGGTAGCGGTAAATCTACCCTGTTTAAGACCATTATGGGATTAGTGACGCCATCACAAGGCAAGGTTTCTCTCAATGGGGAACCGATTAAAAATGCATTAAAAGAAAATATTATTGCCTATGTCCCACAAACTGAAGATGTCGATTGGAATTTTCCCGTCCTCGTCTCTGATGTTGTGATGATGGGGCGTTACGGCAAAATGGGTTTTTTTCGTATCCCCAAAAGTGAAGATAAAGCTGCAGTAAAAAAAGCTTTAGAACGCGTTGATCTCGCGGGACTTGAGCACCGTCAGATTGGTGAATTATCAGGTGGACAGAAAAAACGCGTTTTCCTCGCCCGTGCTCTAGCACAAGAAGGTAGCGTTCTGTTACTTGATGAGCCTTTTACTGGCGTCGATGTCAAAACAGAAAATGCCATTGTCGATTTATTGCGTTCACTACGCGATGAAGGTCATCTGATTCTGGTTTCTACCCATAATCTCGGTAGTGTACCTGAGTTTTGTGATCACGTGATTCTAATCAATCGCACCGTGTTGGCCAGCGGACCGACGGAAACCACCTTTACCCAAAAGAATCTACAAACTACTTTTGGCGGTGTTTTGCGTCATATCAATCTGTCCGGCTCAGAATTACATGATGATGATGATCCTCGCACAGTTACCGTGATTACCGATGATGAACGCGCCGCTGTCTTTTATGGCCATGGTCATGATCACGATGCGCCAGCCCTTAAAAATCAGCCTAAGGAGTAATGATGTTTGAGTTGTTACTTCAACCTTTTGAGTATAACTATATGGTGAAAGCCATGTGGGTCAGCGCCATAGTTGGCGCTGTCTGTGCGTTTCTCTCAGCCTATTTGATGCTCAAAGGTTGGTCATTAATGGGGGATGCCCTTTCCCACTCAGTTGTCCCTGGCGTTGCTGGTGCCTATGCCTTAGGATTCCCTTATGCGGCGGGTGCTTTTTTTACCGGTATTCTGGCCGCACTAGCCATGACTTTTATTCGCCATATCACTCGCCTGCGTGAAGATGCCGTTATAGGCTTTATTTTTTCCACCTTTTTTGCTGTCGGTCTATTAATTGTCTCTTTAAATCCTACATCTATTAATGTTCAAACTATTATTTTCGGTAATATTTTGGCTATTGCCGATGAAGATGTATTGCAAGTAGAAGTGATTATCGGTGTTTCATTTTTGATATTAATGTTGATTTGGAAAGATCTATTAGTAGTTTTCTTTGATGAAAGCCACGCCCGTTCTATTGGCCTTAATCCTTTAAAATTAAAAATTATCTTTTTCACCTTACTTAGCGCATGTACCGTTGCTGCATTACAAACCGTAGGTGCCATTCTGGTTATTGCCATGGTGGTGACACCGGGCGCGACAGCCTACTTATTAACAGATCAATTTAAGCGCTTGCTGATTATAGCCATTGCTATTGGTACTATTACCAGCGCAGTCGGAACCTACGCCAGTTATTTCTTAAATGGCGCAACAGGTGGGTTAATTGTCACTCTACAAACGGTTATTTTCTTACTAGCATTCTTTTTTGCACCTAAACATGGCTTATTAGCAGCACGTCGTAAAGCGCGCACTGAATCAAAAAACTTGCGTGAACTGAATAAAATAGGAGCCGATAATGAATGATTTTATCGAGTTATTAACCGCTCCCTTTATTTTCCCTTTTATGCAAAAAGCAATTATTGCCGCCATTGTCACAGGGGCCGTTTGCGCGGTTCTATCCTGCTTTCTGGTTTTAAAAGGTTGGTCATTGATGGGAGATGCCATCTCTCATGCGGTGTTGCCGGGCATTGTGCTGGCCTTTGTTGCTGGTATTCCCTTAATCATTGGTGCTTTCGCATCAGGCCTGTTCTGCGCCTATGCAACAGGCTATCTTAAAGAGAACAGCCGAATAAAAGAAGATACTGTTATGGGTATTGTCTTCTCGGGGATGTTTGCTTTAGGTCTGGTCTTATTCGCTAAGATAGATACGGATCAGCACTTAACCCATATCTTATTTGGTAATATTTTAGGTATCACTAATGCTGAATTTAGCCAAATGCTGTGGATCTCAGGTATTACTATTGCGATTATTTTATTAAAACGTAAAGATTTTATGCTTTACTGTTTTGACCCTAATCAGGCGCGCGTTATTGGCTTACCGGTTAAATTATTACATTATGGATTACTGTCGCTGCTGGCATTAACTATTGTCGCTTCATTACAGGCGGTCGGGATCATTCTGGTTATTGCAATGCTTATTTCGCCCGGAATTATCGCTTTTATTTTGTGTCGTAGTTTTGGCTGGATGCTATTTGTGGCAGTTATCGCCTCAGTCACCTCTAGTGTAATAGGCACAATTGTCAGTTTCCATATCGATGCTGCAACGGGCCCTTGTATTGTTATTACTCAAGCTATCTATTTTGTTATTGCGTTAATTTATAGCAAAATATTATTGGCATATCGAAAATCAAAATCGGAACAAAAAAACCTTAGCGCCGCCTAAAGTTAAGTTATTTTTTGTGGGATATCACTCAATACGTGATATCCCTTTTTATTTAGACATTTAATCCTGTTCATTCCCATATAGTGCCTATATCATTGCTAATAAGTTCAAGGGCTGAAACGGGGTGGATCATGTGGCAGGCGATGAATCGTTTATTAAGCGAGCACTTAGGTGAAGCAGAATTACACAATAAACAAGTTCTTTCAGGTGGTGATATTCACCATACCTTGAAAGTTGATTATGGTGATCATACGGTTTTTATTAAACAAAACCGCCGCGAGTTTTTGCCTCATTTTAAAGAGGAAGCTGAACAACTCGAAGTTCTAGCCAAAAGTCAGACCATCAAAATACCGAAAATTTATGGTGTTGGTAACAATAAAAATCATAGTTTTCTTCTTCTTGAATATATTCCTTTAAAACCTCTAACCGATTCAAATGCATGGCTATTTGGCCAACAATTAGCTCGCCTACATCAGTGGGAAGAGCAACCTGCATATGGATTTGATTTTGATACACGTCTGGGGACAACGGCACAACCAAATGGCTGGGAAAAACGCTGGAACTCTTTTTTTGCGGAAAAGCGTATTGGTTTTCAACTACAAATCGCACTTGAAAAAGGGATGGTTTTTGGTGATATTCCACAACTTGTTGATATTGTAGTTAACCAATTACAGGGGCATCAGCCACAACCATCACTACTGCATGGCAATTTATGGCCAGCCAACTGCGCCATAGCTGATCAACATACCGCCGTATTTTTTGACCCAGCTTGCTATTGGGGTGATCGGGAGTGTGATTTAGCCATGTTTCCCTTGTATGATCATATCCCCGTACAAATTATCGATGGGTATCAAAGTGTCTGGCCTCTGCCTAGTGATTTTCTACGACGACAGCCTATCTATCAACTTTACTACTTATTAAACAACTGTAATTTGTTTGGCTGTGAAAAGAGTTACTTTAAAGCTCAAGAGATCGTTGAGCAACTTTTAGCTGAATAACAATAAATATTTGTTATACCGCCTGAGCATATTTTGTTCAGGCGCTTTTTTTAGCTTACCAGTTGAGTAACTTTAATCCAAAATAGAGAGCGATACCAAAGACGATCGGCCAAAAATAGAGGATTAAGCCTTGGGTAAAAATTGTATGGCGCGGAATAGTCACTTTTTTAACCAACTCATCTTTCGAAATATTATTCCCTTTTGCCTGCTCAATAATCACATGATCTTCAAGGTTTTCGCGGATAAATTTAACTTGACGATACATGCGAATACCTGATGCACTTAACGCTAATCCCACAAAAATAAAGATAAAAATAACAATAAATCCAATATTGGCTGATGAAAAACCAGATTGAACACTAGGTACTGGCGAGTTATTCCAGAAAAAGTTTAACCATGAGCTATTTTGACGCACCATTTCGGTCATTATTTTAATAAAATCATTAACCACTGCATTAATACCTTCACCCGTTACGCCTCTCTTGCCTGCCAGAGTAATCAATGATACCAAGGTGGAAATCAGCGCCATAATAAAAATCACCCAACCGGCAATTCTTTTGACTATTGCCACATAACTTGCTGTCTTATAATTCATCTGTTCCTCTGACCTTTTATTTTTGCCTAATCATAACTTAATTTTATTCACTCCTCTATCATCAGTAATCCAACAAATCTAATTTGCTCACTAAATTAGCAATAAATGAGATTAATAGAGAATAAAAGATTTTCTATTACTGAATTGATATAATAGGAGACTGCGCATAATTATTTTTACTGGAGTTCAATAATGTCCCATAAATTCGTAATCCAAGCCGCAATTTTTGATATGGACGGCCTATTAATTGATTCAGAACCATTCTGGGCACAAGCCGCGATAGAGGTTTTTGCCGAGCTTGGCCTAGATTTATCAATTAAGGAACAATTACCTGACACTCTTGGATTAAGAATTGACCATGTTGTTGAGCTTTGGTACCAAGCGTCACCATGGATCGGCGATACACAACAAGAAGTTACACAACGAATTATCGATCGAGTTATTAGTCTTGTTGAAGAGAGTCGTCCACTTTTACCGGGTGTTAAAGAGGCTTTAGAACTCTGCCAATCAATGGGTCTGAAGATTGCCCTTGCTTCAGCTTCGCCTTTATATATGCTCGAAAGAGTACTGGAACTGTTTGAGATCAGACACTACTTTTCTGCCGTTATTTCTGCAGCTGAACTTAAACAGAGTAAACCACATCCAGAAGTTTACTTAAATGCGGCAAGCGCACTGGGTGTACAAGCGATCCACTGTGTCTCTTTAGAAGACTCATTTAATGGTATGATCGCGGCTAAAGCAGCAAGAATGCGTTCTATTGTCGTTCCCGATCAACACTACTTTAATGACCCTCGCTGGGCTATCGCTGATATTAAACTCGCATCTCTTCATGAGCTTAGCAAAGAAGCGCTGAGTTAATATATAACTATTTGATCTCTTTCAATTTATTGGGAGAGATCTGCATTTTATTTTCCCGCCAATTTTGTTCCTTATCTTATATATTAAAATTCCACAGTATGTTGCAGCATAAAATATTCACCTTATCTATTAATAAATAAGAGTTTTTTTACTCTTCCCCCTCTACCATAATAATTTAAAACAATTTATACTTCCTTCAACTGTATAAATAAACAGATGGTATTTTATCCACTATGACCGCTGAAGGGCACCTGCTTTTTTCTGTCGCAACATTAGTATTGGCGCATAAGTTAGAAATCACCCCTGAGTTAGCTCAGGGTGACTGGCTATATATGCTGTCAGGCACTCTCTTAGGTGCTCTTCTGCCCGACATTGATCACCCTTCTTCTATTAGTGGTCGTCTATTCCGCTTTATCTCTATTCCTATCTCTAAACTTTGTGGGCATCGCGGTTTTACCCATAGTTTAGTTGCATGGGGTGCGCTCGCCATCTTTTGTTATGTTGGCTTGCCCCGAGAGTGGGTGCTACCTAATGATTTAATCCAAGCTTTTTTACTCGGTTATATGAGCCATCTTGTGGCTGATATGTTAACGCCCTCAGGTGTTCCCTTTCTCTGGCCTTTTCCACAACGATTCTGTTTTCCTATCCTGAGAGGCAAATCCAATAAAAAAAGTGAGCGTTTTATCGCCCTTCTTTTGCTCGTTTGCGCCTATTTTATACCAGAAAATATAGCTGTATCGTTACAGCCCTATATCACATTAGTGATCAATATTTTTCATTATCAATAAGTTATAAGCATATAACACTTTTTTACATCTAATATTATCAATGCCTTATTAACAAATATACTATCTAATTACTTTTAATTATAAGTAATGCCATTAATCAACTGGTAACATATAACAAATTGTTAGCATCTTGGCTTTTCTTATTACTACTTGAAAAACCAGCAGGCCAATCACGTCGATAAATTATAAATATAAGTTTGGAGTATGGGGATGAATATACAAGTCACATTGAATGTGCTCGTTTTTGTAGCACTAATCTTTCTATTAGCCCGATTCAGTGGTAAACAGTGGAGCTTATCTAAAAAAGTTCTGTTGGGTCTGGTGCTAGGTGTTGCCTATGGTCTGGTTCTACACCTAGTCTATCAATCAAATCACCATGTTGTTGCTCAGTCGGTTCAATGGTTTAACATTGTTGGTAATGGCTATGTACAGCTATTGCAAATGGTGATAATGCCTCTGGTTTTTGCTTCCATTCTAAGTGCAGTGGCGAGGTTACATAAAGCCTCATCACTAGGGAAAATTAGTTTCTTGACGATCGGTACGCTATTATTAACTACCGCTATCGCCGCGCTGATTGGTATTTTAGTGACTAATTTATTTGGTTTAACCGCTGAAGGTTTGATTCAGGGCCATATGGAAACTGCGCGTTTAGATGCGATTCAATCTAATTATATCGGCAAGGTTTCCGATTTAACGCTGCCGCAATTAGTCTTGTCCTTTATCCCTAAAAACCCATTTGCCGATTTAACTGGAGCTAGCCCAACTTCAATTATCAGTGTGGTTATTTTTGCTGCATTTTTAGGTGTTGCATCATTACAACTGCTTAAAGACGATAAAGAGCGCGGTGAAAAAGTCTTAGCTGCAATCGATGTTCTGCAAGCTTGGGTAATGAAATTGGTTCGTTTAGTCATGCGTTTAACACCTTATGGTGTAATGGCGCTAATGATCAAAGTAGTCGCAAGCTCAAATCTGGCAGATGTGATCAAGCTAGGTAGTTTTGTTGTTGCCTCTTATATTGCCATTGCTTTGATGTTTGTCGTGCATGGCTTGCTAGTTTCACTTACTGGTTTAAATCCGATTAAATTCTTCAAAAAAGCTGGGCCAGCACTGACTTTTGCCTTTACAAGTCGTTCAAGCGCAGCCAGTATCCCATTAAATGTTGAAACTCAAATCCGTCGTTTTGGTATACCTGAATCGATTGCCAGCTTCTCAGCTTCTTTTGGCGCGACGATTGGACAAAATGGTTGTGCTGGTATTTATCCAGCAATGTTAGCGGTTATGGTAGCACCTACAGTAGGTATCAATCCCTTTGACCCACTCTGGATAGCGACTCTTGTCGGCATCGTGACTATCAGCTCTGCAGGTGTCGCGGGTGTCGGTGGTGGTGCAACCTTTGCTGCATTAATTGTACTCCCCGCAATGGGCCTGCCTGTTACTCTTGTTGCGCTCTTAATTTCTGTTGAGCCACTGATTGACATGGGGCGCACCGCACTGAATGTCAGTGGTTCTATGACTGCCGGTACTATTACCAGCCAATTGATGGGTGAGACCAATAAAGAAATTTATAATCAAGATGATGTGGATGAATTAAAACACGTCTAATATTATTTCTGCTAAAAAGCCTTCTTTAAAAGAGGGCTTTTTTTTGCTTGATTAAAATTATATCTATTTTAGCTTTAATAGGTAGTAGATCAATTTTTACAATTGAATTTACCTATTTACTCTCCATAGTAAAACAATCCCTATTTCTTCTTTTTATTATTATCTGCTTTTTCTTTGCTATTACATGATAGCGTTTATATATACAAAAAATATCCCGATAAATAATAACAATGATGAGCAAGATTTATTGCTAATTGTCATATTCATTAATGGAGAAATTGTGGAGATCTAGTAGACATTATGAGTATTCAGTCAGTGTAAGTAAAAGCAATTGTCACTTGACGCAGATTAATAGATTATTGCTTCAACCCAGAAATAGAGGAAGTTTAAAATGAAAAAGACACAATTAGGTTTAATAGCAATTGCTTTATTAGCTGTTGGTTTCGGTGCGACTGCTGCTCCAAATAACATGAACAATAATCATTCTCAGAATCAGGGTTATTGTAATGGTCAAGATAATGGTAACCATCAACGTGGTAACGGTTATCATCAACGCGGTGGTAACGGGCAAGGCTACAATCATTCAAATAATGTGGTATATCGCTCATCAGTCACCAGCGAAACACCGAACGAGACATTAAAAAAATTAGCTGCTGATGTTCCTGCACTGAAAGATGGCACTCAATACACAGTGAGAGTTTCTATTCATCAAATCGGTAGCAATACTAATTCAGCCTACCGCACGACTGTAACGACAGGAACAGCAACTGAGACTCTGAAAAAATTAGTTGCAGATGCTCCTACACTAGCAAGCGGTAGCAAATATATGGTAAATGTATCTGTATACGATGTATCAACTAATACCCAAGCAACAAATTAATAAAATGCTTTAATCAACTATTTTATACTCTGTAGCCTCTAAAATATTTAGAGGCTACATTTTTATGACAATATTATTAAATTATTCGCACCCTTTTATCTGATACCTTCCCATAAAGTAAAATATCTTAGTCATTTAATCTATTTTAAACGAAAGCTAACTCATCCTATAATGATAATTATAAGATTGCCATTCTATTAATTATCTTTAAAAGCTAATTAAAATATGCAAATTCCTCTTTTTAATCTATTCTTTGTATTGAATATAAAAATTTTTTAGTGTTTTTCACTGTTATTTTATGAGTATCTCGTAGAAAGACACTGATAGTTAAATATTTTTTTAAATTATCACTTAACTCATTATTGGCTTATATTATTATAGAGCACTTTTATTTCTACATATTATTTTGTTATTCTTAAATAGTTACGACAAGATGACTAATTTTCACTCCTTGCCCATTTATTGGTGAATATATGTTAGAAATAATTATTTCCGCTCTATTACCTATTGTTATCACTTTAGCATTAGGTTACTTTGCTGCATGGCACAAAGATTTTGGTTCAGAACAAAGTGCCGTTCTTAATAGGCTTGTTATGCTTTATGCCTTACCATTAACATTATTTTCTGGAATGTTAGGCGTAAAGCGTTCTGTATTATTAGAACAAAGTAATATGGCGTTAGCGCTCTTTATTAGTATGGTAGGTGCCTACGTTATTGTTTTTGTAATTTCATATTATCTTTTTCGTCGAAGTAAGCCTATTGCAGCACTACAAGCGCTTGCCGTATCGGCGCCATCAGGACCTTTCATTGGTATTCCTGTGCTGGGTTTTTTATATGGTGAGCTAAGCGCAATTCCAGTTTCCTTATGTGGAATTATAATTAACTTAATCCTTGTTCCCTTTACATTATATTCTTTATCAACCTACTCATCGAATAAAGAAACTCAAAATTCGAACGCAAGTATTATTTCCAATCTAAAAAGTACAGTGAAAGAGCCTATTATATGGATGCCAGTACTCTCTTTTATTATTTTAATGCTAGATTTTGAGATTCCTGAAAATATATTAAAGTCTTTGCAACTATTAGGAACAACCACTGGTGGAGTTGCACTATTTTCGACAGGGATTATTCTTTATAGTCAAAAAGTGGTTATAAATAAAATTATTATAACTTCGGTTATTGCAAAAAATATCGTTTTTCCTCTGATGACTTTAGGTATTTGTATATTGATGACGATAAAGGGAACTGTTGCCGATCTCTCTATTATGACAATTGCACTACCTGCAGCAACAATTAGTGTCATATTAGCGATGCAATATAAAATTGCTCAGCAAGAAATGGCATCTACCTTTTTCTTTAGTACCATATTATCCGTTGCCACAATGGCATCATTTTTAATATATTTACATTAATGTGCGTTGTAGCCATTCTTTTATGGGGTTTTACAAGATGAAAAAAACAATTCGACAAGTGACTTTTGATTTACTTCGTGAATTAGATATTACAACTATTTTTGGTAACCCGGGTTCGACAGAAGAGACATTTCTAAAAGACTTTCCAGCGGATTTTCGTTATATCCAAACATTACAGGAAGCATCTGCGGTGGCCGCAGCTGATGGTTATGCGCAATCAACGCGTAAGGTGGCTATGGTGAACGTACATACATCAGCTGGTTTAAGTAATGCGATGAGTAATATTTTGACCGCTTATATGAATCGCACGCCACTTATTGTGACCGCCGGTAACCAGACACGCGAAATGCTATTAATGGAGCCATGGTTAACCAATATTGAACCAGAAACCCTACCTAAACCTTGGGTTAAATGGAGCTATCAGCCTGCAAGAGCAGAAGATGTTCCTGCCGCATTTATGCGCGCCTACGCGATGGCCATCCAGCCTCCCGCAGGGCCGGTCTTTTTATCTATTCCACTCGATGATTGGAATAAGCCCGCTCTAGAAGAGCAAGCGGTTGTTCGCTCAGTGCCACAACGTTTTGGCTATGATCCTGTACGTTTAAAAGAATTCGCAGATGCACTCAATTCGGCGAAAAATCCAGTACTAATTTATGGTTCAGCGATCGCAAGAGGGCAAGGTTGGGATGCCGGTATTAAATTAGCCGAAAAACTCAATATCCCAGTTTGGGCTGCACCAGCATCTGAAAGACCTGCATTTCCTGAGACGCATCCCTTATATGCCGGAGGCCTCCCCTTTGCTATCAAGCCATTATCTGAAAAGCTCGAAGGTCATGATCTGGCAATTGTGATTGGTGCTCCTGTTTTCCGTTATTATCCTTATGTGGCTGGAAGCTATATTCCAGAAGGGTTGCGTTTATTACATATTACTGATGATCCTATTGAAATTGGTCGAGCACCCGTTGGCGATAGCCTACTCAGTGATGCGGTATTAGCCATCGAAGGGTTAACTGAATTAGTTGCACCAAGAGCAGCACAATCTAAAACAATCACCAAACAAGCCCACAACATGGCGCCACATCCTGTTGCTACAGAGGCTAACTCATCATCGCTACTTAATGCAACAGAGTTATTCCGCGCATTAAGAGAGGTTTCACCAAAAGAAACCATATTAATTGAAGAGTCACCTTCAAACTTAGCTGAATTACATCATGAGTGGCCAATTGAGCAACCTGATTCATTTTATACCTTTGCAAGTGGATCATTGGGTTGGAACTTACCGGCCAGTATCGGTATTGCTTTAGCTGAAAGGGATAGCGGTCGCAATCGTCCGGTTGTTGCGGTTATAGGCGATGGTTCGCTGCAATACTCGATTCAAGGATTATGGAGCGCGGCTCAGCAAAAATTACCCATTCTATTTGTCGTCCCTAAAAATAGTGAATACGCTATTTTGAAATCTTTTGCTGTGCTAGAAGATACCCCAGGAGTGCCAGGGTTAGATATTCCTGGATTAGATATAGTTGCCTTAGCGGAAGGTTATGGTTGTCGAGGCGTAAGAGCTGAAACGATAGAACAAGTAAAAGCGGCGTGTAAAGAAGCCTTCAATCATCAAGGACCAACAGTTCTTGAAGTACCTATTTTGCCGTCAATCCCCCCACTTATTTAATATTAATAAAATATTTTTGTTTGATAATAGCTCCTTCATTTGAAGGAGCTTAATATAGAGACTTAATTAAATAGTTATTTTAATTTCTGATTAAACAATAAAAATTTTTATTATTTTAATTTATTTTTAATAATCACTACCTGGTATTTTTTTAATTTTTACTTATTTTTATTTTTTATAAAATCCATTCTATAATAAGCTTAAGTTGCTACCTGAATATGGAGCTAAAACATCTTGAGCCAATTAATCAAAATTAATCCATTAAGTCCATTTATCGGTGCTCAGATCGATAATATCGATTTAACGCAAACATTAAATGACCAACAGTTTGAACAAGTGTATCAAGCACTATTAAAATATCAGGTTATATTTTTTAGAGATCAAGCAATCACGCCCTTACAGCAACGCGGTCTTGCGCTCAGTTTTGGTGATTTACATATACATCCTGTTTATCCACATACTGAAGAATGCACAGAAATTATTGTTTTAGATACAGATAATAATAATCCCCCTGATAATGATAATTGGCATACTGATGTCACTTTTATCGAAACGCCACCGATGGGAGCAATACTTACCGCCAAACAAGTCCCTAATATGGGTGGAGATACGCTATGGAGTAGTGGGATAGCCGCATATCAAGCCTTATCTGCCCCCTTTAAACAATTACTCTGTGGTTTATATGCAGAGCATGATTTTGCCAAATCCTTTCCAGAGCATCGTCATAGAACCCCTGAAATAAAATATCAACAATGGTTAAAAGCCAAAATAAATAATCCACCTATATTACATCCGGTAATCAGAACACACCCAGTAACCGGACAGCAGTCTATTTTTGTTAATGAAGGCTTTACCACAAGAATTGAGGGTCTGACTGAAAAAGAGAGCCAATCCTTATTACACTTGTTATTTGCACACACTAATAAACCCGAGTTTCAGGTACGTTGGCGCTGGCGCAATAATGATGTTGCTATTTGGGATAATCGTATTACCCAGCATTATGCAAATGCAGATTATCTCCCTAATCGTCGTATTATGCACCGTGCGACTATCCTTGGTGATAAGCCGCGATATATTGCAATTAAATAAAATCTAAATTTAAGCGTTTCTCTTTTTAGGGGCACGCTTAAATTTTGGTTACTGTTAAAACAACCATCTCAATAAGGCTGTTACTACTGATGCGGAGAGAACAATCACAATAAAAGGTTTTTTATACCAAGTTAAAATTCCCGCAACAGCAACACCAATAATTTTGGGTAAATCCGATAATTCTGCGCCATCAAAAAGAGTTGAGGTCATAGCAACAGAAAAAAGAATAATAATAGCCGCCACGGAGAAAAGTTCTTTAGTATAGACGGATAGCCTGATCCTACCATTTAAAATAGCTCCTGATGCTCGCATCAAATAGGTCACGACAGCCAGTAATAAGATCCCAACTAGCATCAATAATGAATTATCCACTCTTCTATCTCCGAATATAGATAACAAGGCTTAATAGTGCGACCAAAACGGGAATTCCCGCAGGCAAGATTGGCGTTAATATAACGGCAATAATAGCACCAAGAATAGCTGCGACTCTCAATCGTTTATCTTTTAATGCAGGTAACGACAGCGCCAGAATAATGGCTGGAAACATGGCATCCATTCCCAATAATTTAGTATCTTGAATAAATGTTCCTAGTCCTTCTCCAATAAGTACCCCCGTTGGCCAGCACAATAAAATACCTAATCCACATAACCAAAAAGCCGCTTTTTGATCCACAGGATTAGACTGAGCTAAACCAAATACCACGCTTTCATCGTTCATTATATGGTAACCCAATAAAGCTTTTGCGCCTTTACCAGCAAACTCACTGGCGGCAAAACTAAAGGGAATATGCCGTGTATTCACCAATATTCCCGCTAATGCGGCAGAAATAGGGCTACCGCCAGCAAAAACAATACCGATAAAGAGGAACTCGGATGCACCAGCAAGGACTAAGATAGACAAGGTTAAAGGAACCCAGAGATCAAATCCCTGTGAGTGGGCTAATGCCCCATAAGAGATACCGACAATTAAATCAGCCAAGCACACCAGCAGGATATTCTTAACCGTGATATTATTTAAATTAAACATAGTGATCGTTCTATATATTGTACGTTCGTTCATTATGTTGTTACTATAAATAAAATGCAAGTCTAACAGGAATAAATAGTGAGCTTATCATCTCCCCCCATTGCGCTGATTGCTAAAGCTTTAATTCGTGAAAGGAAAAAGAAGGGGTTATCGCTCTCTGAAGTTTCCCGTAACGCAGGAATTGGTAAATCAACGCTATCACAGCTTGAGTCTGGTTTAGGCAATCCCAGCATAGAAACCTTGTGGGCCATCTGTGTTGCACTCGATATTCCTTTTGCCAAGCTGATCGAACCTGAGCAAAATAATATCACTATTATTAGGCATGGTGAGGGGACGGCGCTAAGTGCAGAACATGCGAATTATTTGGTCTATTTATTATCTTCTTCCCCTGCCGATGCCAGAAGAGATATCTACACTGTGGTAGCGCAGCCGGGCAGGGATCGTATCTCAGAGCCCCATATGCAAGGCGTGACTGAGCATATTATCTTAATGAAAGGCCGCGCATCTGTCGGCCCTCTCGATCATCAAACTGAGCTATTTCCCGGTGATTATATTTCATATTCAGGTGAGCAACCCCATATTATGAAAGCGCTAGAAGCGGATACCATGGCTGTGATGATCATTGAAAAAAGATAGCCTTCTAGAATGAATAAAATAACTCGATATATTTTAACCAATTTTAATAATTGAATTTTTTGGAGATAAATCAGTGACCTATTACAAAAATATTGTCAGCAATGTTGATGAGCTAGTTAAAGAAAATTCAGTAACTAATATGAATACTTTACTGGTTAAGCTTTCTCATGATGAAAATTTGACTCAAGATCAACGCTTTGAGCAGCAGCAACGTTTAAGAGAAGCCATCTATAATCATCATGAAAAACCATAATAATAGATGATTTATTAACTTGCTATTGATGAGTAAAAGAATCAGTTTAGTTGGAAGAGTAGATTGAGTTGATTCTGAAGTGAGCTTGTTGAGATGATGATTCTAACAAAGATTGGAGCGGCCAGTGGGAGTCGAACCCACGTCATCAGCTTGGAAGGCTGAGGTAATAGCCATTATACGATGGCCGCCTGACAGAGTTCATACTAGCGCGATCGTCACTAAGTGTAAATAGCATAACAAGATTTTTTACTGATATAGGTATAAGCACTAACGTTAAAGCTATCACCGCCAGAGCAAAAACTGGCGGTGATAAATTCAATTAGAATTCACTCTGCTGCAAATAAGCCCATGCATATTGTGCATATAATTCAGCGCCTGTGACCATAGCATCTTCATCGATATTAAAACGCCCATGATGATGCGCCCATTCAGTGTCTTTTGCCGCATTACCTGAACCGACAAGAGCAAAGCAACCTGGGATATTTTCGATATAAAAACTAAAATCTTCCCCACCCGTTGTCGGTTTTTCAACAAATAGCGTTTCTTCGCCAAATGCATCTTTAACCACAGCTTGTGCCAATAATGCACTGCGCTCTTCATTAATTACAGGCAAAGTACCATAAATATATTCAACTTCTGCGGTTGCCCCATAGATAGCCGCAGTATGGTGCGCATAACGATTAATCGCCGCTTCAATACGTTCACGGGTTGCAGTATTAAAACAGCGCACCGTGCCTTCTAATAGCGCATTCTCTGCAATAACATTAAAACGTGTACCGACTTCCATTTTACCAATGGTCACAACGGCAGATTCTAATGGCGATGTTTCTCGCGCAATAATAGATTGTAAATTGGTGACAAAAGCCGAAGCGACAATTACCGCGTCAACGCAAGCTTCGGGCATTGAACCATGACCACCACGACCTTTAAAACGAATTTTAAGCAGATCCGCTGAAGCAAATGTTCCACCCGCATTACAAGAGACTTTACCCGATGCGGTTGTCGACCAAATATGCATACCAAACACATTATCTACATTATCGACTGCGCCTTGCTTGACCATCTCCTTGGCACCTTGCGCAATCTCTTCCGCAGGTTGGAAAATCAAACGCACGTTACCAGTTAGATCGGCACGCTGTTCATAAAGCGCTTTTGCCGCCGTCAGTAGCATGGCCGTGTGAGCATCATGGCCGCAAGCGTGCATTTTGCCTTCATTTTGTGAGATATAGTCTAACGAATCATTTAGCTCTTTAACGGGTAAAGCATCAATATCCGCGCGCAATGCAACGCGTTTGCCTGCTTTTCCACCCTTTATTTCCGCAATAATGCCCGTGGGTTCGGTAAGACGATACTCGATACCAATACGATCTAGCTCTTCAGCAATACGTTTCGTAGTACGGAACTCTTCCCAAGGCAATTCAGGGTGTGCATGTAAATCGCGGCGAAAAGCGACCATTTCTGCTGTATGTTTTTTAATGGCTGCGGTGATATTATTATTGATCATTATTTTATTATACCTTTTGGTTAAATCTGATTATTTAAGGGGTTTCAGTGAGCGTTTTAATCGCGGCAAACATCACATCTGCCCCTTTCTCGATTTGCTCATAATCAGTCCATTCATCTGGATGATGACTCAATCCATTACGGCTTGGGACAAAAATTAATCCAACATCAGTGATACCAGCAAAAATCATCGTATCATGGCCAGCTCCGCTCACCATTTTGCGATAAGCTAACCCCTGCTGTTGCGTGTGTTGCTCTAAAATCTGGCGGATATCGCTGTTCAATTCTGTTGGTTCGACATAGAGCGGCTGCTTGATCTGCGCACTGATCTCTGTTCCTGCGGTTATACTTTCCACATAATCAATTACCTGTTTTATAACTTGGTCTAAAGCCTCATTATTGCGCGAACGTATATCGACACTAAAGATCACTTCACTTGGGATAACATTGGCACCATTGGGATGAACATTTAGACGCCCTACCGTTGCCACAGTGCCATAGCCAGCATCAATCGCCAAGGTGCTCAATTGCGTGATCACTTTTCCCGCACAAACTAAAGCATCTGCGCGCATATTCATCGGGGTGGTTCCCGCATGGCCGGCTTTACCTGTCAGTTTGATCTCTAACTGAGCAATGCCGACAATCACCTCAACAATGCCAATATCTTCACTCGCTTGTTCTAATATCGGCCCCTGTTCGATATGTAACTCAAGGAAAGCTTTTACGCTATCGGCGCTACGTACTGCACTCGCAGCCAGATCCGCATTAAAACCCGCTGCGGCCATTTTTTCAGCAGCTGATACACCCGCTTGGTCGGTCAGCTGGTAGAGATCCTCGCGGCCTAATTTACCGACGATCACACTAGATGCCAGTAATCCACGACCAAAACTAGTGCCCTCTTCCTCTACCAAAGCAATGACTTCCAGTGGATAATGAGGTTGCAGATGATTAGCCTGAAAACGCGCTGCCACATCAAGGCCAACCACAATACCAGCAGGACCATCAAAGGCGCCACCATGAGGGACAGAATCAAAGTGAGATCCGACAATCACTGCAGGTAATGCCGGGTCAGCCCCTTCTAAACGGCCATAGATATTACCAATCGCATCTTCTCGTACCGCCAGACCAAGCTGTTGCATTTCACTTTTTAGGTAATCACGCGTCTGCTTATCTTGCAGACTGTAGCTCATGCGTGTGGTGCCATTACCCGGCGTTGAAGTATATTCGGCGATTTGCTCTAAATGACGTTGAATTCTCTGTAAACTGGTTTCCATATTCGATTACCCTGCAAATGGTGTGATATAAGCAACCATGATGCCAGCCAACACAACGGATACCATAGTGACGGAGATAAAACCGCCCACTAACATTGGCCCTAACATATGACTGGTGAGGACCTGCCGCTCTTTTTCATCTTTGGTTAGCGCATTAATGGCTTCATTGGTAATAATATAATCTGCGGGGAAGCCATAGAGAGCGGTCAACGAAATAGCAAACGCCATCTCTTTCGATACACCTAATAATTTACCCACAATCAAAGAAGCGATAAACATTCCAACAACCGCAGCAGCGATCAGCACTAACATAGGATACATTAAGCGTAATAACATATCGGGCGTCGCACGGTTTAAGGTATCAAAGATAAATAACATTAATCCCATGACCGCAAATCCAAATCCATTGGCTTTTTGCAGTGGTTGTTTTTCCAGAAAACCACAAGAGGTAGCAATAACACCAAATAATAGACACAATACAAATGGACTAATATTAATGATAGGTCCAGCCCAAGTTGAAACCGTATAAGCTAAATAAGCGATAACGGCCAAACGGAAAAATTTAAAATAGTCGGTATTATAGTGCGCTGGGATTGCTTTAAACATTCGCGGCATCGGCTCTTCGGTGACCAGAGTCGTCACTTTGACTTTATCTGTTAACTCCGCTGGCGCAGTTTCGGTTTTCCATTCACCCTTACGGTACTTATCAAGAATTCGGCGACCTTCACGCTGCAACATAATTGCCGTTAATGGGTAGCCCGCAAATCCCTGCATTACGTAAATTAATACCGCAAAAATAGAGAGATCAATTAACCCTGCTTCTGCCGCTCCTTTGGACATAATCAATGCAGAAACTATTCCCCCAACTAAAGGTGGAATGGCGACCAAAATGGTATTCATATCAAAGAAAATCATACCAACAATATAAATAAACAGAATAATACCCGCTATCCCTGAAAGTGAAATAACAATGGTTTTCCATTGATTTAATAGCTCTTTAACTGAGAGCAAAGTACCCATATTAGTAATAAGCAAATACATTAATGTAATTGCGACAACTTGGGGAATTCCCGCGATACTGACGATATCTTGCGGAAAGAATGTCCAATAACCCACAAGAAAAAGAATTGCACAAACAAAAACCGAGGGGATCCATGCTTTGGTTCGAACGGAAACCGCATCCCCGATATACAATATAAGAGTCAGTAATAACAGCGCTAACATTTGTGACATAGTGATTCCCCGTCTTCTATTTTTATATTTTTATATTCTTATACTTTTACATTATCGGCGTTTGTCAGCTTTTAATGCTAAACAAACGAAGAAAAACGATTAATAAGTCCAATTAGTTCAATTTTCACAGCATAAATCAGAGACTTTCGCTATCATTAGCCGATTTATACGACTAAAGGCATCATAACACTCATTATTGATATGTATAGATATCTACAAATAATCATATTGGTTAACAAAAAAAATACAGCTTTGCTGGCTAATGATAAAAACTAGCAATATTGACCTTAATAGCGATTAAATCTAGGGATCTTGTCTTTAACCGATCCATTAGCCTATTAATTAACACAATAACAGTGGATGAGATTCATGCTGCATAAAAAGACAATTCATCATATTTAATACTGATAATATTATTTTGAGTGGAATATAATAAGATTAATTTAACCAAAATAGGGCTTATAATACAAATGTTAGCGGTTTATTTCAGAATATCACTCTGAATTTAACAACTATTTTTTTAGGCGTTAATTAAGATACTAATCCATTGATAACCCTAGCATTAGCCATACTCGATCATTAATTTTTAAATTGAATAAATTTAAGTCGATTTTTTCACCCAATAACAATTCGGAGATAATGCATTAATCATCCTTTGTTTTTTGTTTCTAGCGATGAAAAAATGGATAATAAATAAACTCAAATGATAGCAATGTTTATTTTTTACACATAAATAGGGTATGTGAAATGAGGGACTATTAATATTTAATATACCAAGGGGCAGTTAACAAAAACGTTGTTGATAAGGAAAATATAATGTATTGATGAAGGAAATAACGAATTAACTTGGTGGTAATAGAACTGATAGAATTTGGTTTTAACTTAAATTAATTAAAGTTCAATATTTAATTTTCACTAATGGCTCAATAATTAAAGCTCGCCCCCCTTAACAGGGGAGTTTATACATCAACAATAATGTAAGGTTAACTTATCTCACATTTACCATTTAAATTTAACTTAATATTGTAGAAAGTTAGACTGTTTTTGTTTGCTTTCTTTTCTATTTAAAATCAGCAATAGAATTGAGAAGGTAAAGAAGAATAAACTAAAGATAAACAATAGCACCAGAAAAATCAGTATAAACAAAGTATTAAAGATGTTATAAACAAAATTTTTCATATTGGCTCCTAATACAAGGATTCATTCAGGTTTATCAAATATGATTAATATGAGCAAACACTATGCATTTAAATGCCTTTAACATATAGTTGCTTCTTGTACTTCTTCTATTTCAGTATTTTTTTTAGGTTGGCATACATAAATCCATGCGGGTGGCATATTGCGATAAATTTTAAATTTAGTGAAGGTAAAATATCGACTTAACATGATTTCACAACCTGTTGTGTACTGAAATAAAATAAATCGACCTGACTCTGCCACTAAACTTTGGCTAGCTTGCTTAAGAATTTTAAGCCCACTACGTTTGCTCAATGAACGAAAAGGAATACCAGAAAGTATCACATCATAATCCTTGGCTAAATTCTCAGCTGAGGTATGTTTTATACTGATTCGCTCATCTTCCAGTCTATTTAGGATATTAACAAAGCTTTCATCTATTTCATATGCATCAATAGAAGAGTGCTCTCCCATTCGGGAAAGAATACGCTTGGTTAAAACACCATCGCCTGCACCTATCTCTGCAATATTGAGATTTTCGTTCCAGTCGACTGGGCTTAACATCGCATCACACAGCCATCTCGATGATGGCATTATAGTACCCATGCTTCTCGGGTGAGTAATAAATTTTTTTACATATAAAAAATAACTACTTAGCGGAGAAGACGAAAGCATAACCATACTAACTCCTTATTAATAGAACACAAAATAACTGAAAATTGTTAATAGGCTATATGTCACCACTGACATTTAAATTGTCAGACAGAAACTCCGCATTGATTACAATAACTCAATTTTTTTTCTAAAGCAAAATTACAGTTTACACATAAGTCCTGAGTTTGATAAATAAAGTCGCTTGTTGATGAAAAAATTGATATTACTTTACACTTCTGACGTTGATTATTTTCTTGACCTTTGGAGTTATCTTTATTTCTATTAAAAAACCGACTAAATATCCCCATATTGTTACCCTCAAAGATTGCTTTATCTCTTTGCATAATAAACTATGGACTTAACTTCAAACTCAATATTGGAATTCATTAATTACAGAACATTACATTAACAATACACATTGGATGATTATCATTAATATTATCAATAAATATTTACTATAAAAATACAATAAATATAATAATAAATCATCAATAAATTTAATCTAAGTGGTGTTTTTTATTGTCAATAGGAAACCGCTCAATAAGATTTAATTCAATTGAGGTCTGTTGTCTTACTATTATGGTCGTAACTCTATCCTCATAGACTCACTTTATTTTTAATTATTTAATAACATTATTATTATGATTTTTTATTTAAAGAATAAAAAATAGAAAAACAATACTCTCTATTATCGCTTCAGTCTGATTTTTAATAACGGTATTTAATGATGTAATTCAAATCACTTCTCATTTTTACGATATAAAAAACTTAATAAACAGGGATTTCACCTGTAACAAACCGCAAGATAAAATAGAACTTGATACTACTAGATAAAACTAAAAGACGTTAAAACCTATAAAATTTATAAATATTAGCATCAAAATCTATATTAAAAAATAAAGTAAAATTATTATATAAGTGAGGAGAAAATAGAACACCTATTTCCTAAAAAGCTATTTCAATCCAAAATCAGCCGCGGAAAATTAGTACAAGCATAGACTCTTGGCTCTCTAGCCTTGCCAATAGCTCTGTAACTTTATCCTTTAATAGTTTTGCCGACTCACCCACCGCCACTCGTCAAGCACCATCTAGTTTGGAGTGCCTATACTGTTAACGCTGGTAGTCGCTGTACTTTACGTATGCACATTGTTGATGATGAAACTAAATATGTCGAAACCGATTTTTCGTTGGTTTACTGCTGTGGATCTACCCCCTACTCCGTTGGCAGAGACCTAAAACTAATTGAATCATCTATGGGTGTGCAAATTGTCACACCCTATTTTTACCTTAGACCAACAAAAACTCTCAATACTATTTATCAATAAAAGCTAAGCTATAGCAATGATCATCATAATTTTCACCGCCTATTTGGAAATTATTACTGATCACCTCAGTTAAACGAAAACCATTCTTTTCTAAGGTCTTTTCCGAGCCGATATTACCTTGTGTAACAACTGCTCGAAACTTTGTTAGTTTTAGCTGCTGAGTAGCAAACTCGATAACTTTGGCTAGCGTTCGACTAGCAACTCCTTGACCTGTAAATTCAGGCGCCATCAGATAGCCAACCTCTGCTATCTTATCATTATTCTCATTAATCACTTTAAACCCAGTAACCCCCATCCGCTGATGAGTTTTCTGACAATAAATCACTAAACAAAGCCAATGAGTCGAATTTTCATGCCAGAGTGGCAGCCGGCTATCAAAGGAAGCGCGAATTTGTTCCTCACATTGTCTATCAGAGACGAATTTCATCACCTGAGGATCCTGATAAAGAGAGTAGAAAAATAACCAATCCTCATGACTAATTTGTTGCAGCCTAAAACAATCATCTTCAATTTTTATCATTTATTCTCTCTTATCGACATTTATCGGTAGCTTTTCGGCAGCCAACAACAAATAGATATTATGCTTAGCCCTAAAGTGGCACTTAAAAAAATAACAAAAGTGTGCCTTTTTAGGAGCCAAAATAACAGCTACTCTTGCTGCAAGTTAAAAAATACAACAATTTTTCGTTTATTTAAGGGAATATAGTAATGAGCAATGAGATTAAATCTATAACAATTGAATTAGCAAAAAAAGAGGATTTTAAACAATGGCAGCCATTTTGGCTCGACTATCAGGCTTTTTATAAAGTTGTGCTATCAGATAAGACAACTGAAATCACCTGGAATAGATTCTTTGATAACAAAATCCCGATTTACTGCGCCTTAGCTAAAGAAGAAGAAAATATACTTGGATTTGTCCATTTTGTTTTTCATCCTTCAACTTGGGCTGAGAATGATTTTTGCTACTTGGAGGATCTGTTTGTCTCACCAGAGAGTCGCGGGAAGCAAGTCGGCAAACAACTTATAGAATATGTTCAACGACAAGCACTAGATCAGAACTGCGCTCGACTCTATTGGCATACGCAAGAGATCAACTTGACGGCACAAAAACTGTATGACTGGATTGCTGAAAAACCGGGCGTTATCGAATATAGAATGCCGCTATAGACTGGCTCTAAACGCTATAACAGCTTATATCTATTAGTGGCTCTAATTTTCTAGAACCACTAATTATTCAATATTCAAACTACTTATCGATACTCTATTAACATCATAATAAAAACAATGAATATTTAAATAAGGCGCCATACTGAGTTATTTAGCTAAAAATTTTCATTAGTTAAAACAAATTAAAAGAGTTATTACAAGTTAAAGGAGTTAAAAATGCACTTATATCACTTTAATATATTTCCATTTGTATTTTAATGTATTTTCATGTGTTTACATATGTTAATTTTTAAGTCAGCATACAATTATTCATAAAATAATTTAACCATTATAATTTTGTAAAACTTAGTCATGTTTTATAAATTATTATCTTGTTAAATATTATTTTCACTCTTCTCACTAAGAGAAAAAATCTATTATTCGCAATACATACGCCATAGGGCTGTGATTTGGTTCGGCATCACCATTTCACTCCATCCTTCTACGATGGGGATCGATAAGCCATTAATACCATTATAATTTTTATATACTTTAACGATGAATCGTTTAAAACCCTCGGGTAAACCATCCTGATTTAACCTAAATGTTTCACCACAAACATAGCCAAAAGAACCACCATCCTTAGTACTTCTAATATTATTATATTCAATATTTCTAAAACCGGCTGAATCAGGATACTTTAAGATATCTAAAACACTTTTTTTCACTTCAGTAATGACATCTAATTTTGGTGTGTAATTAACAACCAAACCAAAAATAAACCCACCACCGAAGATCAGTAAAACAAATATTCCTCTGAATATCTTCATTTTAATACCACCTTATAAATCTATCTATTTTATATTATAAACAAATGCCTTTATTAGCAACAGATAATATCAATGAAATACCTGACTAACTAGACAGGCTATTTCTATCATTGACAGTTTTAATAGTTATTAAAAATTTAATTTTTCTAATAACCAAAGAGAAGTTATATAAGTTAAGAGCAGAATTTAGAATGAATATTCCATATAAAACAAATAATAAGCTATCATATTCCATTTTTATCTACTATTAATAAGCCGGATCTTATAGTCTGATTTATGTTAATCTTTTAACGTTAGAAATAATAACTAACTAAACAACAACCAATAATGACTATCACTATTAGATGACATTAAAATAGCATCACTAAATTAAACTCAGTGTTAAAATGATTATTTGACTTATGTCTATAGGATACGAAAATTTATGAAAATTATAACGAGAATGATGCGAATAGATGATTGCCCTGCTGTGACGCAATTATTGCAAGCTAATGCACAGTCACAGCAAGGGGGCTTATATGGTGAATACCCTGCAAATAAAGTTATTAGTATGTATAAAGAGAGCCTTCAAACACTGGTTCTGTTATCCGATTCTCATATTATTGGAGTGCTATTTTCTTTTTCACCCACTTCACAAACATTGCCCCCTGTCGCGCAAGAAATTGTCCGCCGTTTCCCCGAACTTGTTCATAATAATTGGTTTTATGGCCCCGTCTGTATCGATCAAGCTTTTCGCGGAAAATCGCTGTTAACGGAACTCTATAATAAAATGTATCGATTGAATTCAGGTATTCCCATCGCTTTTATTGATAGTAAAAACCAAATATCACTTAAGGCCCATCAAAAAATGAATATGCGAATATTGACCCAGATCACATTATGTGCAAATAATTGGTTTGTTATGGTAGGTGATTAAAAAAGATACTCTATTTTAATTAACAAATTAATTCCAACTTTGCTCTGAATAAATATTCAACATATTATCTATTTTGGCTCTATATCTGCATTTTCTAGACTAAGAAATGCACTTTTATTATCTCACAAAATGGCGCATCAATAAAAACCATTAAAAACATTAAGCAAATAATAAACATAAGTTATTTTAGAATAGGTAATTAAAATTAGGATTATTCACATTTATTGTTTCCATAATTCATGAATAAGAGTGGTTTTTATTAGTTAAATATTACCCATTAATGATGAATATTAGATAATGTCCTATTGCATATTAATTATTTCTTTATTATCGCCAACTTTAGTTTTAGTTACACTAATTTTAAATTTAAAAACAAACTAGTTTTTTCTTATAATTACCGATATCTATTGATATGATTTTTTAAGCATCCCATTACGATTTTTTACTTTAACAATTATTTACATGTTATTTTATTGTTATCTTCAACACTAAAAATAATAAAAAATAGGACAATACCCTATACCATTAATATTAAAGGATAAAAAATATAAAAATGATCGATAAATCTTGTTTTTTCTATTCCTAACTCAAATTACATTCCAAATAATAAACCCTGAAATGTAACATTCAGTTACAGTAATTGTTTAAGTATTATATTTGACTGTCATAACAATCACCTTATAATAAGCGCGATAAACAAAACAACATTCTATTTTTAATGAATAAAATTTAAAACTTTACTGGTAAAATTATAACTTTTAGAAACTTTAAATGCCGGGCATGTCATACGATGTGGTTAAAATTGGCATAGGGTTTATTCGTCCTAATTTTATAGGTATATATGCCAATTGATGACTATTGCTATAAAAAAGATGAGGATTTTAAATGAGTAAAAAAACTCTCGGCAGCGTTGCTCCTAAAGAAAGAATTAATATTAAATACACTCCTAATAATGGCGGCAGCCAAGCAGAAACAGAACTTCCTTTAAACATGCTCATTATTGGCGATATGAAAGGTAGAACTGAAGAAATGCCGATCGAAGAACGCCAAGCTATCTCTATCAATCAAAATAACTTTAATTCTGTCATGGACAATGCAGATATTAATATTAACTTCGCCGTACAAAATCATCTTGAGGATGAAAATGACGGTGATATCAATGTGAATCTTGGTATTAAGTCAATGCAGGATTTTTCCCCTGACAACATAGCAAAACAAGTTCCTGAATTGAAAAAATTACTGGAATTAAGAGAAGCTCTCGTCGCACTAAAAGGGCCATTAGGTAATATTCCTGCATTTCGTAAGAGTCTTCAGGAGTTACTTGATAATGAAGAAACTCGCGATCAGCTTTTAAAAGAGCTCGAAGTGGCGAGTCAAAAATAAATCTATTCAGGAGCTTTAATTCATGTCTTTCGTTAACGAAGATCAGAAAATCACGGTTTCTGATTCAAGTACCTCCTTACTTGATGAAATCATGTTGCAAGCGCGTATGACGCCAGCAACGGAAGCTTATGATATTGCGAAACAAGGTGTTGCCGCTTTCATAAGTAATATTCTTTCAAGTAGTTCAAAAGAGAAACCAGTAAATAAACTGCTCATTGACAAAATGTTAGTCGAGTTAGATAAAAAACTGAGCTCGCAAATGGATGCGATTTTACATGCTAAAGAGCTACAAGAGATTGAGTCAGCTTGGCGCTCACTTAAATTACTGGTTGATCGCACCGATTTTCGTGAAAATATTAAAATTAATATTCTTCATGCTACCAAAGAAGAATTATTAGAAGATTTTGAATTTTCACCTGAAATTGTCCAATCTGGTTTTTATAAACACGTCTACTCTTCAGGATATGGCCAATTTGGTGGCGAACCTGTCGCATCTATTATTGGTAACTATTCGTTTAACAACACTACACCTGACTTGAAATTGCTGCAGTATGTCAGCGCAGTGGGAGCTATGGCTCACGCACCTTTCCTCTCTTCTGTTTCTCCTACCTTTTTTGGTATGGGAAGTTATGCAGAATTACCAGCTATTAAAGATATTAAATCTGTTTTTGAAGGGCCTGCGCATGCTAAGTGGCGTTCAATTCGCGAATCTGAAGACTCTCGCTACCTGGGTCTAACAGCACCTCGCTTTTTACTCAGACTGCCCTATTCAGCAACTGAAAACCCAATCAAAAACTTCAATTACGACGAAAGTGTTAAACAGGATCATAACCATTATTTATGGGGTAACACGGCCTTTTTACTAGCGAGCTGTATGAATGATAGTTTTGCTAAATATCGCTGGTGTCCAAACATTATTGGTCCACAAAGTGGCGGTGCGGTTAATGACCTTCCAGTTCACTACTTTGAAGCCATGGGGGAATTGCAAACTAAGATTCCAACAGAGATTCTGGTAACCGATCGCCGTGAATATGAACTGGCTGAAGAGGGATTCATTACGCTGACCATGCGTAAAGGCAGTGATAATGCCGCATTCTTCTCCGCTAACTCGGTTCAAAAACCCAAAGTATACCCAAATACACGTGAAGGAAAAATAGCGGAAACTAATTATAAATTAGGCACGCAATTACCTTATATGTTTATTATCAATCGCTTAGCTCATTACATTAAAGTATTGCAGCGTGAGCAGATTGGCTCATGGAAAGAGCGTCAAGATTTAGAACGTGAATTGAATATTTGGTTAAAACAATATATTGCCGATCAAGAGAATCCCCCTGCAGATGTGCGTAGTAAGCGTCCTTTACGCTCAGCTCAAATTCAAGTTTTGGATGTTGAAGGTGATCCAGGTTGGTATCAGGTTGCGGTTCAAGTTCGCCCACACTTTAAATATATGGGTGCGAGCTTTGAATTGTCCCTTGTTGGCCGTCTTGACAAGGAATAACCGACATGGCTGCGCTTTATAGTTGGACGACGGAACAGACAACCAGTCTATTTGAGCGTATTCAGGGGAAGAGTTCAGGCTCTTCCCAGAGCTCACGGATGAATGCTCTTCTTAACTCAATTAAATTACATTTGAGTTATGTTCTTAACTCTCGCCCTGGTGCTTGCCAGAGTGCTAATGAGTTAGGTGTTATAGATTTAAATGATGCAACCATTACAGCAATTGATTTTCAAGCGAGCTTAGAAGAGGCGATCACTAACTGTATTCTTAATTATGAACCAAGGATCTCAAATGTCGTTGTCAGAGCGGTTAATGATGATATCGAGCCACTAGCGCTCGATTTTAATATCACAGCAACCATAGCACTTGATAACCACATACAAGTCGCAGAGTTTAATATTCAACTGGACAATAATCGTAGATATAGGCTCAACCGGACTTAAATATGTCGCTTAATCAATACTTTGATAGTGAACTAGACTACCTGAGAAAGTTAAATAAAGATGTTGCTCTCGAGAAGCCGCATCTTATTACTTTTTTAACAGAGAACAGCGCCGATCCAGATGTCATCCGACTTTTGGAGGGTTTCGCATATCTGTCAGGTGATCTGCGCACTCAGATTGATAGACAATTTCCGGAATTAACTAACAGTTTAGTGAATATGCTATGGCCAAACTATTCACGCCCTTTCCCAAGCTTAACGATGATGGAGTATCAGCCTGATTTAATTAATCAAAAAACAGCCATCCTGATCCCATCTGATCAACTCTTTTTAAGTGACCCCATCTATGTCGAAGAGGGTCAGGAGACAAAAACCTCAAGTGTTGAGCAATATCATCAATGCCAATTTACTCAATGCCGGGATTTATGGTTAATCCCAGCCAAAGTGGCCAATATTAGATCCAGCTCACACAGTTTGAGCCTCACTTTCCGTCTGAATGAGCCTTTGCCTTTGGCCACCATAGGATTAGAGAAACTGCGTTTTTATTTGCACGGTTCAAACTACACCACCAGCCAACTCTTCTATTTGCTAGCTCACGCGATCAGTAGCGCTTCGCTAGTGACGGATAAGCATACCCTTGAATTACCGAACTTTTCTATCAAGCCCGTAGGATTTGAACGCGAAGAGGCTCTGCTTCCCTATCCTAAAAATAGTTATGACGGCTACCGTTTGCTACAAGAATATTTTTGTTTTCCTGAAGCATTCCTTTTTTTGGACGTTCATGGTCTCGATGATATTCCTCCGGTCGTGACAGCACAGGAGTTCTCATTAAATATTCAGTTTTCACTGCCTATACCTGAAGCGGTTTTGATTCAAAATAGTACTATAAGAATAAATTGTGTTCCTGCGGTTAACCTATTCAAAATGGATAGCGAAGCTATCGAGCTTGATGGCCATAAAAGTGACTATCCATTACGCGCAAGTCACCAGTACCCTAACTGTTACGATATCTTCTCAATTGAGGGTGTTGAGAGTCTACGGACATGTTCCGAAATGCCGTCAGAACCCGTGCGCTATACTGCTTTTGAGAGTTTTCACCATCAAAAAAATCAATCCGAGCAGACAACGCATCAGTTTTATCGCCTAAAAACGCAACATGCTAAAAATATCGAGGGCTTTACCCATAGCCTCTCTTTTGTGCGTAGTAACGAACATAAGCTAATAGATTGTAAAGAGACTATTTCGGTTGCGCTCAATTGTACTAATCGCGATATCGCTTCGAGGCTACCAGTAGGCTCGATAAATACCTGTTTAAGTGCTGATAAAAAATGTCATTCAGTGACCAATATAATGAAGCCGTCGAAGGCACTTTATCCTTTACTTGATCATACGCTTCACTGGTCAATTTTAACTAATTTAGCGCTGAATTATCAGTCATTGCTTAATCTTGATTCACTTAAGCAAATATTACAATTGTATGATATGCCTGCTATTTTCCATCAACAATCAGCTCGAAAATCACAAAAACGCTTAGATGCGCTGGTTAAATTAGTCACTCGTCCGATTGAACATCTCTATCGGGGGCTGCCTATCCGTGGTTTAAAAACCATTCTTTCGGTTTCTCAACGCGCTTTCACATCAGAAGGTGAGCTCTATCTTTTCTGCTCAATTATTGCGCGTTTTTTTTCACTTTACACTAGCGTAAATACGTTTCATGAGCTTGAGGTGATTAATTTGGATAATAAGGAAACCTATCATTGGCCGGCTCAAATAAATCAACGGAAACTGAAGTGATTCAAAACTGGCTTAATAAAACTAAGACTAGCGCTTCTGATTACAATTTTTATCAGTTGGTTGAATTAATTAATAAAATGGCTCGCGAAGATGGGCTCGACAACAATGATAATAATGAGTCAATTCGCTTTAAATCCAGTGCAAACATTGCGTTTCCTACTCGCGATGTGGTTTCTGTCGAGCAGAAAAAAGATGGTTCATATGAACTCGAAGTGGCTTTTCTTGGTTTACACGGCAGTCAATCACCGCTTCCCGGCTATTATCTTGACGCGCTCTCTTGGGAAGAGGCGCAGCAGAGTAATCAAGTAACTGATTATCTCAATCTATTTAATCACCGTTTTTTGACACTACTTCATCGCATCTGGCGTAAGTATCGCTACTACATCTGTTTTGATGAAGATGGTACAGATGCGTTTTCACGTCATATGTTTTCTCTCGTCGGTTTGGGAAGTGATACAAATCGTCAGATGGTCCACATCAATCACAGCAAAATGCTGGCCTATGCGGGTCTGCTCGCTAGCCCAAGTCGTTCGCCTGATGTCATTTGTAGCCTAATTTCACACTGCTTTGACCTAGATGATGTGCGACTTTTCGGCTGGAAAATCCGTCGTGTGCCTATTCAACCTGAACAGCAGAATCGTTTAGGTGAAATCTCTCATCAAGTTGGGCAAAAATCAGAACCACGCTCTTTGTTAGGAGAGAACTTCAGTTTAGGCGCTCATATCTTAGATTGTAATGGGAAATGCATTATTGAGATCGCCAGTCTTCCTCTCGATCGCTTTATGTCTTTCCTACCAAATGGAAAAGACTTTCTCCCTTTGGTCGCCTTTGTTTCTTACATTATGCACGAACAGTTAGCTTGGGATTTACGGTTAAAAATGGCAGAAAACCAAGTCGGTGGAATGGTACTTGGTGAAAAATATAATAATCAACTCGGCTGGCGGAGCTTCTTGGGCACCCCAGAAAGTCAGCCTTTTGTTACGATTTCTGTTTTGGAATGAATCTAATGGATAAATATCAACCTATTCTGTCACTGCGTCTCCTTAATGGTGAGCAACTTGAGAGTGGTAATACCGCCAATGCTCGATTTACGACTGAAGGTGGCACCATTGGCAGCAGCCAGCAGTGTCAATGGCCTCTGCAGGATCAAATGGGCTCAATTTCGGGTATGCAATGCCAGATTTTATGGAATGACCAAAGCTTTTGCCTACAGACGATCAATGAGCCTGTGTATGTTAATCATGCGGCTATCTCTATGTATGCGGGTCCTGTACGACTATCAGCCGGTGACCAAATTCAGATCGGCCAGCTAAAACTAAAAGCGCATATTAATCTTACGGGTCAAGAGGGTGAAGACACTATGCTCACCTCACCGCAAGCACTTGTCTCGGCGGACGCTAATCCGCTGGATACGCTATTGGAAGAGAAGATTGCCTTAGCGCCTCATTATGATGATTCATTTACCCTCGCTCCAACGATTAATGGTGAGTTAACACCCGATCCCTTAAAAGCGCTCGATTGTGAAAGTCTAACAACACTAGAAGATGCGAAAAAAAGTGAAGAGGCCTTCTCTGTTCTCCAGCAAAATCATTATCAACATAGCCGCTTTAATTCGCCGCTTTCTGATAACCAAAGGAATACTATGGTTCAAGAATTTATGGATCTTCCTGAAATCAACACGCATGAAGATAATTTATCCTTTGATGTTGAGCATGTTGCAATCAATCCACTAATGCAGGGATTAGGTGCACATCTTAATTTGCAAAACTCACAGCAAGCGAATGACTTTTTAGTTGAGATTGGCAAAACATTACGTGCCGCGATTGAGGGTTTATTAGCGCTACAACAGCAGCAAGAGAGTTTGCAGGACAAGCAATTACGCCCTATAGAAGATAACCCCCTACGACTCAATTGCAGTTATCAAGAGACATTGAATTTAATGTTTACTGACCAACGCAGCCCAGTGCATTTGTCACCCCCTTCAGCGATCAGTGAAAGTTTGCACAATATGCAATTACACTATCAAGCTAATCAAGCCGCGATTTCCACTGCCCTTGATACCATGCTAAATGCCTTTTCTCCTGCACATCTACTTAAACGATTCTCACATTATCGTCGTGCCTCCGATAACCGCGAAGCCGATGCCGCATGGGCGTGGGAAATGTACACCAACTATTTTGATGAACTCTCATCCAGTCGCCAGCAAGGATTTGAAAAACTATTTTACGAGGTTTATACCCACGCTTATGACCGTGCGCTTCGAAAAGGTTTAGAGGGAGCCTAGTCATGTTGATGGTGAAAAAATTGCCCTATCTATTACTTATCATTGCACTATTTGGTCTTAGTGGATGTAGTTATCCTTGGGAGGCAACTAAAAAAGTTGGGCAAATTTTATGGGATCCGTCAACGCCTGTCGGTGCGGGAAACCAGCAGCCATCTGTTATTACCATTACATTATTGGCTGAACCGAATATCAACAAAAATATCGACGATGAACCCACGCCAGTTGAAATTCAGTTGATCTACCTCAGCGAAGATTCACGTTTTGAATCAATGGATTATGATAAATTCGCCGGAGCAGATCTCGAGGAAGTATTAGGGAAAAACTATATTGACCATCAAGATTATAGCTTAACGCCGGGACAATATAAGCCATTAGCTCCTCTGCAACTCAGCGAAGCGAATCGCTATCTTGGCATTATTGTTCATTATTCAGATCCTAACATCTCAGAATGGAAAAAAGTGATCAGATTGAATGGAGTCGGCCATCGCTACAAAATATTAGGACATATCCGCGCTAATGAAGTGGAATTGAGAAAAGAGGAAGAGGAATAGTCATGTCAATAAAGAACAAAGTGATCTGGCGCGAAGGATTGTTTATTAAACCCCAGCATTTTCAGCAGCAGCAAAGACATCAGGATTATATTACTGAGAGCCTGTTGAATGCATTTATCTCCTATTATTATGGGCTCAATACTTTATCCCTCAACCAAGAGCTGTTGAAGTTGGGGCGTATAGGGATCACTGACGCTTCAGGTGTGATGCCTGATGGCACTCTTTTCTCAATGCCACATCATGATAATTTGCCAAAACCCATTGATATACAAAGAATCAATGAATCAGGCAGTAATATAATTTATCTTGCTTTGCCAATCCAAAGCGCAACCGTGAATGAAATCTCCTCTACACTAGGTGAAAATCAGCTAACAGCCCGTTATGACGAAGCGTCAATTGATATTCGTGATTTACATACTGAAAATGGTGATATCACTGTTCTCAATGTCGCTAAATTAACGCCGATCCTCAAACAGGGCTCCTCTGAGCTAAGTGCCTATATTTCAATTCCCATTTGCCGTATTAAAGAAAGAACCGCAGATGGTAATCTGATTTTAGATAATGATTTTATTCCTACTTGCCTTAATATTCGTCTTTCGAGTGTGATCTCAGGTTTTCTCGATGAATTAGAGGGAACTTTGGGTGAGCGTGCTCGCCAACTGGCAGAACGTATTGGCTCCCCGGGCCAGCAAGGGGTTGCCGATGTAGCTGAATTTATGATGCTACAGCTGCTCAACCGTGCTCAGCCTATTTTTACCCACTACTCTCGGCAGCCAGTTATTCATCCTTCGACGCTATTTAAAGAGCTGCTATCTCTGTGTGGTGAGTTACATACATTCACTGATGCATCACGATTGGCCGGTGCTCTGCCCAAATATGAACATAACTCCTTGTCTCAGGGCTATATTCCATTAATTCGCGCTATTCGTCAGGCGCTGAGCGTGGTGCTAACACCAAGAGCCATTGCGATTCATCTGCAACAGCAAGAGCATGGTATCCGCATCGCCACAATTCATGATAGCGAACTATTAAGACAAGCCGATTTTATCGTAGCGGTTCGGGCACAATTGCCACAAGAGCAGCTACGTCGTCAATTTACGCAGCAGGCTAAAATCACTTCAGTTAATCGTATACGCGATATGGTGAGTGTTCAGCTGCCCGGTGTTCCACTGATTGCTCTTTCCGCTGCACCACGACAGCTACCTTACCACTCGGGTTATACCTATTTTCGATTGGATCAGCAAAGTGTGCCTTGGAAAGAGATCCAGCAAAGTGGCAATATCGCCTTCCATGTCTCCGGTAATTTCCCTGATCTTGATATCCAATTCTGGGCAATTAGAAATGGAAATGAATCATGAGTGAAATAATCGATTTAAAGAGTGACGGCCAAACCCATAACCCGCATAAACAGTACCAGTTACCTCTACGGGGTAACAGTATCAATCCGATGATCGATGCTGCTACTCCTCTGTTAGGTATGGTTACGCGAATGAAATCAATGTCTGGTTCCGCCTTGCCTGAGAATCTCTATCAACAAGTTGTGACGGATATTCGCGCTATCGAACAGCTGTTACAGACTCAAAGTTACGAGCCAGGTGCGATTGTTTCATTCCGTTATGTTCTCTGTACTTTTATCGATGAAACCGCTCTCGGTCTTGGCTGGAATGATGATAATGGCTGGGTCAAACAGTCATTGTTGGTTCATTTTCATAATGAATCTTGGGGCGGTGAAAAAGTCTTTGTACTTATAGATCGCCTACTGGGTGAACCTAAACGCTATCTTGATCTGCTTGAATTTATTTACCTCTGTCTGTGCCTCGGCTATCGAGGTCGCTATAAAGTCGCCACCAGCCAGAATGAAGAGTTCGATAGCTTACTGCGTCGCCTACAAAAGCAAATTCAACAATTAAGAGGCGAACCCGCCGCAGTAACTCTCTATCAAGATAATGATTCAGGGCACCACCGCTATCGTCTTAATAAACGATTGGGGGTTAAACATATCATTATTGGTGGACTGATATTTGCCGCCGTTATTTACGGTATCTATATCACCCAGTTAAATAACCAGACACTCAATATTCTGGAACAACTTAATCCATTACTTAGCTAGGACGCACTCATGATCCAGATTGATCTGCCAACACTTGTTAATCGTCTTAACCCAGTAGCCAAACATGCATTGGAAAATGCTGCCGCCCGTTGTGTGAGCGAACAGCAGCCTGAAATTACTGCGGCACTCTTTTTGCAACAATTGCTTGAAACGCCACTGACGGATATCCGTTTAATCTGTAATAAAGCAGAAATCAATAACGAGGAGTTGATAGCGCAGCTCGAGATCATGCTCCGACCGCATCAAGCGCTAGTACAAAATTATCCCAATTTCTCGCCCTTGCTCGTTGAGTGGTTAAAGGACAGTTGGTTAATCGCTTCAACCGAATTTCAACATACTGAACTACGCTCAGGAACGTTGCTGCTTACGCTGTTACAGATGCCGCAACGTTATTTATCGCGCCAAGTCGCTGAAATTTTTAGCTATATCAATCGCGAACAATTAAAACAACATTTTGATGAATGGAGTGCCGGTTCAGCAGAATCAGCTATCGAAGATCAACAACAACCCTCTAATACGCCACGGCAAGAAACTCTTCTGGCGCGTTTCACCCAGAATATGACCTTACAAGCTCGCGAAGGAAAACTCGATCCTGTCTTATGTCGCGATAACGAAATTGATTTGATGATCGATATACTCTGTCGCCGTCGTAAAAACAATCCTATTGTTGTGGGTGAGGCGGGTGTCGGAAAAAGTGCGCTGATTGAAGGGCTTGCTCTGCGTATTATCAGTGGCGAAATCCCCGATAAACTGAAAGATTGTGAATTATTGACTCTTGATTTAGGCGCATTACAAGCCGGTGCCGCCATTAAAGGTGAATTTGAAAAACGCTTTAAAGGCATTATGCAAGAAGTGGCTCTGGCGTCTAATCCCATTATTTTATTTATTGATGAAGCGCACACATTGATTGGTGCTGGTAACCAGCAAGGGGGATTAGATATTTCCAACTTACTTAAGCCAGCATTGGCTCGAGGTGAGTTAAAAACCATTGCCGCCACCACTTGGCGTGAATATAAAAAATACTTTGAAAAAGATGCTGCATTAGCTCGTCGCTTTCAGTTAGTTCAGGTAAAACAGCCTACTGCCGCAGAAGCCACCGTGATCATGCGCGGCTTAAGAACTCTTTATGAGTCAGCTCATGGGGTCTTTATTGATGATGATGCACTACGCGCTTCCGCTGAATTGAGTGAGCGTTATATCTCAGGTCGTCAATTACCGGATAAAGCCATTGATGTTTTAGATACTGCCTGTGCACGAACAGCAATTAATCTGTCATCACCACCGAAACAGGTTTCAGCGCTAAAAACTAAATTACATCAGTTGACGATGGAAAAAGAGGTTCTTGAACGTGAGCAGCTGCTGGGGTTAAACAATCATAACGGTCGCTTACAGCAATTAGCCCAAGCCGCGGTAGAAAATGAAACACAACTTGCTGAGTTACAAAGAGATTGGCTGCAACAGCAACAGCTGGTCAAAGAGATCATTAGCATCCGTAGCCAACTGTTGAAAAATTGCCTCCAACCAGATAACTGTGATGATGAGCATTACGCGCCTTCACCGCAAGAGATGAATGAAGCGAATAATCGGTTACGCGAACAGCTAAATCGATTAAACGCTGAACTCGATACCTTACAGCAACAAAGATTATTAGTTTCTCCTCATGTGGATAAAAAACAGATTGCCGCGGTGATTGCAGAGTGGACAGGCGTTCCTCTTAATCGTTTATCACAAGATGCTCTCTCTGTGGTTACTGAGCTCCCATTCCATCTTGAGCAAGTGATCAAGGGTCAATCTCTGGCTATCGCTCATCTACATAAGCATTTACTGACCGCCCGCGCTGATCTACGCCGCCCTGGTCGACCTTTAGGCGCTTTTTTACTGGCAGGTCCAAGCGGTGTTGGTAAGACCGAAACTGTTATTCAAATCGCTAAGCTAATGTTTGGTGGAACCCAATATTTAACCACCATCAATATGTCAGAATTTCAAGAGAAACATACCGTCTCGCGCCTGATTGGCTCGCCTCCCGGTTATGTTGGTTATGGTGAAGGAGGGATTTTAACCGAAGCCATTCGCCAGAAACCTTATTCTGTGGTCTTACTAGATGAGGTTGAGAAAGCCCATCCCGATGTATTAAATCTCTTTTATCAAGCTTTTGATAAAGGCGAATTAGCTGATGGTGAAGGTCGAATTATTGACTGCAAAAATATTGCCTTCTTCCTGACCTCAAATTTAGGCGATCATACAATTATAGAGTTTGCGGATAAACCCACAGAGCTGCATGACGCACTTTACCCTGAACTCACCGCTTTCTTTAAACCCGCTTTACTGGCACGTATGGAAGTGATCCCCTATCTGCCATTAAGCCAAGAAACGCTAAGATTAATTGTCAGTGATAAGTTAGCACGCTTAGAAAGCTTATTAATTCAACGCTTTAATGCTGAGGTGTTGATTGCTGAAACGGTTTATGGTGAGATCATTAGCCGCGCTTGCCGTGCAGAAAATGGTGCTCGTATTCTTGAGTCCATTATTGATGGGCACTTACTGCCACCACTTTCACTACTGTTACTTCAGCACGGATCGCGCGGTGATATCATTCAATCTATTCGCTTATCAACTCACCATAATGAGTTTACTGCGGAGGTTGATATTGCCTTATGAAATATCGTCTAAAAAATGCCCTAGCTTTACTTGAATGCCAAACACTTGATCAATTGATCACGCAGTTTTTGACTTTTAGTTTTCAGCGTAGTCATTTTAGCGCTGTGATTGTTTCAATCCGCGATCAACGTGAGAATCGTTTACAAAGTTGGACTATCGATGCTGGCAATGGCAACAAAGTAAAACAGTACCATTTAGACGCGGATATTGATGATATCAACCATCCATTGGTTCAGATCCTCTATCGTGGAACCAAGGTTTTATGGCCTAATTTAAATCAGGGCAGCCACATTGATAATGAAGCATTTCGTCAATTTATCGAAAAGCTACCCTCAAATAGTGGGCTCTATGGCACTCCCTTATTTGATCATCGTGGTGATGTTTGTGGTGCAATCACCCTTCTTGGACTTAATCTGGATCAAAATACGCCTGAACAAGGTATTTTTCCGATCTATTGTTCACTTTTTTGTCATCGATTAAACAAGCTGATGGAGTTAGAGCAACTCAAGCAACAGATGGCTCAACTTCAATATTTACTCAATGTACAAAAAGAGAAAGAGGCTAAATTAGATAAGGTTATCGCTTCATTATCCGCACCCGCATTAGCGCAAACCGTCAGTCCACTATCAGATTTTAGCAGTATCAATGATCTCACTGCTGCCGCTGAACAGTATGAAAAAACCGTTATTCGTCATCGACAAAAACAGACAGCGGATAATCTCGATGAAACTGCCAGCAGCCTTAACTTATCGAAGCGTTCACTGATTTATAAATTAAAAAAATACGGATGCTTGTAATGAAATGCTTATTACTATCTTGTGTCGCCCTGACATCACTTTTTATCTCATCTGCTGGGCAAGCCGATGAGGTCGAGAGCGCTGAGAGTCAAATACAACAAGTATTAGAACAATGTCGGCTCGAGTCTTCCCCCTTAGTTCGCCTTGATTGCTATGACAAATTAGGTAGTGCTACTGATGCTGAAGCAATCCAAGCTGAGGTTGAGGAGATGGGTGTTATTTGGCAGCAAGCGAGAGATCATGAAGCCAAACGCGATGATAATTCTGCCAATTTTATTACTACTCAATCAGCTAATGGTGGCTATCCGGTGATCATGACCACACCTGCAATCGGCGCCCAATCACCGCGTCCTATTTTAATGATCAGCTGTATCGATAATATTACGCGGATGCAACTCGTGCTCTCTTCGGTACAGGAAGCGGGGGCTATAACACTCACCAGCGATCAGATCGAATACAGTGCCGATTGGTTTTTACGTGAAAATGGTTATGTTTTGGAATCCAGTCGAGGCATTCCCGGTATTGAAGAGATCAAACGCTTACTCTCTGGCAATAGATTGACAATTAAACTCGCCAATGACCAACGTCTCTCTTTTAATATTTCTCAACTTGCAGAGGATATCAAACCTCTGCGAGCAGCCTGTCATTGGTGAGTATTATGACGATTAAAACGCGTTTTAACTGGTCCGAGAAATTACTGACCCCCCTCGATGAAGCATCGATGGCAAGCCAAATAACCGAGGCCTCTGAAGATTGGGAATATATTGATGGCGAGATGATTAAATTTGGCTCGCTATCTCATGCTCAGCTCAATATAGAAGAGATCCAATCGCGGGCGCTAAATTTATTCGCGACACAGACCAAAGATTTCCGCCTGTTTGTTCATCTATTAAGAACACTACAGCACTCTGCAGATCCCGCTGAATTAGTCTTAGCTAGTGAACTACTCGCGCTCTTTATTAATCAGTTTTGGACCATCAGTTATCCAAGTAATATGCGACTAAAACTGCGGCTCGCTCAACAGGTGATTAAACGCTTTGAGAGTGCCACTGACAGTTTTTGTCGACGTGCAAATAGTCTGCAACGAGATGAAATTTTAGGCCATTTTGCTTACCTCGCCAAGAGTTTGCATAGTAGCGCCCCTCAATTATCTAAAGATATTGATGGCCTAAGTCAGGGTTATAATCGCATTGAAAATAACCAAGATCCCGCTGCTAGCACCAACCTAATGTCCGCTTCAGCGCCTGTGGCAGAAGAAAACAGTCGTCCTAACCTAGCGCCGGCTCCTGTCGTGGCTGAAGTGCCGAGTGTTGAAATAAATAGCAGTAATGATCGAGGTTGGAAACAGACATTATTGAATGTGGCAGAGATCCTTTGTGAACGTCATCCCAACAGTGCAATAGGCTATCAACTTAGACGCCACGCCATATGGCAAGGCATTCAATCTATTCCGATGGCAACACCAGAGGGCAAAACGCCGCTGGCGGCGGTTTCGAGCGATCGTGTGATGGATTACCGTGCTTTATTGCTGCAATCGGATACTAAGTTACTCAACCAAATCGAGCAGAGCCTGACTTTAGCGCCCTATTGGTTCGATGGTCATATGTTGGCCGCTCAAGCCGCTAATCAACAGGGTTTTCATCAGGTGGCCGATGCGATCCGCCACGAGCTATCCCTCTTTTTAAAACGTCTACCCGCCTTAGCTGAGCTCTATTTTGCAGATATGACGCCTTTTATTTCGGCAGAAACCGCAGAATGGTTAGCACAATATGAGAGCTGTTCTGAAAAAAGCACGCAAGCCGCACTCGTGGAGTCGACTCATGATCAGCAACGAATTATTGACTGCTTTGAACAACAGGGTCTCAACGCCGCCTTGCTATTACTTGAAGCTGAATTAGCTTCTGCCAGCCAAGAGCGCGACCGATTTTATCTACAACTTTTGGGCGCTAATCTATTTGAGCAAGCCAATATGCACAGCATCGCCCAAGCCCAGTACCAGCAATTGCACCAATTAGCATCGCAATATTCACTCTCTGATTGGGAACCCAGTCTACTGCTTCAATTAGCTGAAAAATCAGAACGCGTACCAGAAATAGATCTAATAAGGAATAATCGTCGATGAAATGGCTTTCTTTATCCCAATCAAATTTAGTGAGTTACCTGAAAAATATCTTTCAGTCAGGTACGCCTAAAATTAAATCTGTCCTATTTGTAATTCTGACCTTACTTCCAGCCATTGTGATTATCTGGATTTGGTGGTGGGGGGCTGACTTTAGTTTGGGCGATAGTTACCCTCTGAAAGAGATTAACAACCGCTGGCTAGCAACAGCCATTATTGTCTTACTGGTGATCAGCTGGATTAGTTTTGCGGCACGTAAACGCGTACGCGAATTAGAAAAATTGAAGCTGGATGTCGAGCTCACAGTCGTAGATCCGGTACGTAAAGATATTGATTTTCAAAATCAGTATCTGGATTACTGGAAATCACAGCTAATCCGTCATTTGGGCGGCAAACTTAACGCCATCTACCAACGTCCATGGTATTTTGTATTAGGCGCAGAAAATAGCGGTCGAAAAACCCTATTGAAAAGCAGTTTAAATACCTTAGATATTGCGCCGACTGAAAATGTAGTTAGCGATCAAAATATGAGGCTACATATACAATCACTGTTAGCCGACAATGCCGTTTTGATCATGCCAGAAGGCGAGTTAATCAGCCAACCGGCCAGTGGCGGCGATAAACCTCAACTCTATGGCCGTTTATGGATTGCGCTGCTGGAGTGGTTATCCACCCACCGCGCTAGACAGCCCATGAATGGCATTATTCTGACTATCGATACGCTACAGTTAATGACCGCTGATAAAGAGGCGCGTAATAAATATATTTCAGATGTTCATATGCGTTTGCAGGAGATCCGCTTAACCTTTAATAGTCAATTGCCTCTGTATATCGTGTTGACAAAATTAGATCAGATCCGCGGTTTCAGCGCCATGTTTGAGTCTCTCGATCTTCAACAAAGAGATTCAATTCTAGGCATTACATTTAATCTTAATAGTGCAGAACAGTGGCAAGAAGAGCTCAATAAATTCTGGACTCAGTGGGTTGATCAACTTAATAGCGCATTTCCGGCTATGATGCTTAATCCTGTTGATGGTAACCAACGTGCTGAACTATTTAGTTTTGTTCGTCAAATTAAAGGGTTACAAAGCAATATTATTCAGCTTATCTCCCATCTTTTTGCCAATAATGATGCTAAAGATACGCCTCGACTACGTGGGGTTTATTTAACTTCAGCAACGCAAGTTGGTCAAATTGATGATATTTTCATCCAAACTGCGGCTGCGCAATATCATTTGCCTCCGGCGCCCACCTCAACTTGGCCAATCGGTGAAACTCATCCCTATTTTATCAATAGTCTATTTAATCGAGTGTTATTAGCCGAGCCTCATTTAGCCGCAGAGAGTCAATATTGGTTAAAAAATCATCGGGTTAAACTTCTGACCGCTTCAGCCTGTAGTTTGCTGGTCATTGGTCTGCTATGGGGAGGATGGAACTATTATTATGAAAAAAATTATCAAGCCGGCCAGAGCGTATTAACTGAAGTCAAGGCCTTCCGCTCAACCAGCATAGAGACGGGAACTGATGATAGCGGTTATTTGCAGCTCCCGATTTTGAATCCTTTACTTGATGCGACGCTTGCTTATGGTGACTACCGAGATAAGAGTGGCTTTTTGGCTGAAATGGGCCTTTATCAAGGGGATAAAGTGGGGCCTTATGTGGAAAAAACCTACTTACAGCTATTGATCGAGCGTTTTCTGCCCACCCTAATGTCAGGTTTACTGGCCGATCTCAATCAAGCGCAACCGGGCAGTGAAGAGAAGCTCGAGATCTTACGCATCATGCGTATGTTAGAAGATAAAAGTGGTCGCAATAATAGCATTGTCGAACAGTATATGCGTAAACGCTGGAGTTTAGCCTTTACTGGCCAGCGTGATGTGCAAGCTAATTTAATGTCGCACCTAAATTATGCGCTTGAGCATACGGATTGGCAGGCAGAGCGTAATCAAGGATCAAGCAGCGCCAGTAAAACATTTGCGCCATTTGCTGTCCCCATAGCTTCAGCACAAAAAGAGTTAAGTTCACTCTCTATCTATCAGCGGGTCTATCAAACACTGCGACTGAAAGCCAGCGAAGATCTCTCATCACCGCTTAATCTACGTAACCAAATCGGCCCAAGTTTTAATGCCGTCTTTGTCTCAGAAGATGATAATAAGCTGGAAATCCCACAATTTTTGACGCGTTTAGGTCTGCTTAATTATTTTATTCGCCAAAATGATGAGCTCATTGAATTAACTATGCTCGATGCATGGGTGCTCAACTTATCGCAAAATGTCAAATACAGTGACAGTGATCGCAAAGAGATCCAACGTCAAATTAGTGAACAATATATTGGCGATTATAATGCTCAGTGGCGCGCAGCGATGGGCAATTTGGAAATCCGTGAATTCGATAGTATTCAAGATGAGATCAATGCGCTGGAGCAGATCATCAGTGGTGAGCAACCTCTGCGTAGAGCACTGCAAGTTCTGCGTGATAACACCACATTACCAACGATTGATAGCACTCTAAGCAACAAAGAGCAGCAAGAGCAGATGGCAGAACCTCAATATAAACTTCTGTCGCGCATTAGCCGTGAATTTTCACCGCAGACTGAAATACTGGTCAGTAATAACGGTGATAATTTGCAGAATCTCAATCAGAAACTCAATGAACTTCATCGTTATCTATTAAGTATTCAAAATGCACCTGTTCCTGGAAAAGCGGCTCTTAAAGCGGTTTCAATGCGTTTAGAAGGCAATAATCGCGATGCTATTTTTGAAGTTTCGCAAATGGCAAAAACTCTGCCAGAACCTTTAAATCGCTGGGTTGGTGAATTAGCGGATCAAGCCTGGAATGTGGTGCAAAAAGAAGCGATTCGTCATATGGAGGTTGAGTGGAACGAGACAGTAGTTAAGCAGTACAACAGCTATATCGCGGGTCGCTATCCCTTTAATCCGAATGCCTCGCAGGATGTACCGCTCAGTGAGTTTGAACGTTTCTTCCGTCTCAATGGCACGCTAGACAGTTTCTACCAACAAAATTTACGTCCTTTTGTTGAGAGTAACCTAACTGAAACTGCCGATGGCCAATCATTAATTAGAGCGGATATTTTAGCTCAAATTGAAATTGCTAATCGTATCCGAGCTACTTTTTTTACCACACAAGGCAGCCTTGAAACGCAATTCGCTATTGAACCTATATCACTCTCAGGTAATAAACGCCGTAGTATTTTGAATCTTGATGGTCAGCTGCTGGATTATGCTCATGGGCGGAGTAATACCGTCCATATGATTTGGCCAAACTCCATGCGAGCGGGGATTGAAAGTAAATTAACGCTAGTGCCAGACGCCAGTGGCAAATCGCCTCGTTCTCTATCATTTAACGGACCTTGGGCGCAAATTCGACTCATCAACAGTGGAAAGTTAACTAATGTGCGTCAAAACACATTTGATGTGAAATTTAATATTGATGGCGGGGATATGACTTATCGAGTGTATGTCGATGAGGCTGATAATCCATTCTTTGGTGGTTTATTTACTCGATTCCATTTACCTGACACTCTATATTAGTTTATACCCCGGCTTAGGTCGGGATTAGGATAGAAACATGAGTCAACAATCAGATAATTTAGTGATAAAAGTCGGCGAGTCGCCTCTCGATTTGCCTGAATTTATGGCACTTAAATCAGAAATCAATAAGATCAACCACCCCGCTCGCCCTGATGTGAGCTGGCCACTGGTAGAGTCCTTATCTTTAGTGTTATTTAAAAATAATGGTATCGATTTACAGAGTGGCGTTTACTATACAATTGCACGCCTACATATCCATGGTCTCTCGGGTTTTACCGAAGGGTGCGAATTATTAGCTAACGTGATGGTGAGCCAATGGAATGAACTTTGGCCAGTACAACCCAATTATCGTACTGATATTCTGAACTGGTTTAATTCACGAGCTACCAATACCTTACGTCAGTGCGCCTTTAATCAAACTGATCTGCGATTAATTTATCGAGCGGAACGAGCCTTACAACTGATTATTGATCAATTAGCGCAAACCACTTGGGCTAAATTACCTAAGTTGGAAAATCTACTCTGGTACTTCCAGAATACAGCTAAAAATCTAGAACAACGGGAAAAAGAGACACAGAAAATCAGTTCTCAGGTAAATATTCCGCCACTGGTCTATATTCCGCAATCGGCCAATACAAATAATAGAACAGCTGCCGTCGAAAATAAATCCACGGCTCAGGAAAGCGCGGATCTTATTTCGCAATATGCGAGTGAATATTTGCCGCAAGAGGTCAAGAAAATGAGTGCGCTCAGCGGCTATTTCCTTGGCTTGGCTTCAGGTGTTTTTATTTTGGCAGTTATCGGAATGACCGTTTATTATCCGATGAAAAAAGAGCAAGCGGCGATAACCGCAACTCCCGAAGGCGCTATTGCCCAATGGTTTTATCAACCACAGCTCGCTTCTTATTCAAATCAATTAACGTTATTAGAAAAACAGACGCCTATTTCGACCTTAAAACAGGCCGATAAAATGATCGCTACCGCCCAAAAACTTTGGCCTAATAATGCAGATCAAGCCTACGCAACCCGCCAATGGAATAACCTGATTGTTACACGTTTAACAGATATGCCAAATGATAATAGTTGGTTTGATACAGGCGCACAAATTCAACAACTAGCCGATAAAATTATTGAACAAGAACGAAATCGCGGCAGCTTTACGCTCTCTTATTTAAAAACGGCTATTTATGATATTCAAAAAAGCCATAACCAAAATATCCCGATAGAGGAGCAGTTGCGTGAATTTGCTTGGCAAATAGAGCAAGGGAATAGTATCTCCCCTTCGTTGATCAATAAATTAGACTCACAAATAAACGGATTAGTTACCCGTTATTATGATTTACAGAAACGGGCCGAAAGCAGTGGCCTAAAACCAAATTCTCTTTAACGCGATAAAAAGGACGTATTATGGCTAATATGATCTATTTAACATTAAATGGCAGTAAACAAGGTGCCATTTCTCAAGGATGCGGCAGCCTAGACTCAATTGGTAATAAATACCAAAGCGGTCATGAGAATGAAATTTTTATCTTACATCTTAATAATGCCTTTTCACGCTCGCAGAATATGTCTTTTCAACCAGTCTGCATTACTAAATTACTCGATAAATCCTCGCCATTATTAGCCAATGCGATCGCCAATAATGAAACTTTAGAATTGGTTTTTCATTTTTTTCGCACCTCACAAAATGGTTCTCAAGAAAAATATTATTCCGTTACCTTGCGTGAGGCATCTATTGTCAGTTTGGTCACTAATTATCCTCACTCCGTTGATAATAATACCCAACAACCTGAAGAGACAGTCAGCGTTAAATATAAGGATATTATTTTCCAACATATTATGGCTGGAACATCGGGCTATTGTTGCTGGGAAGAAAGTACACACTAACAGCGTGAATAGGTTAATTAGGATAGCGATTTAGTATGAGTGAAAAAAAATATTTGCAAGAAAGGCAATATTTACAAAAATTAGCCCAGAAATATGCAGATGAAAAACCTCATTTAGCCGAGGTATTAGAGCCACAAGATCTGCAAACAGGCCGTCTGATGGAAGGATTTTCCTTTCTATCGGCTCGCCTACAGGAAAAAATTGATGATGCTTTTCCTGAGATCACTTTGCCATTACTTCAGCGCCTGCAATCACAAGCAATTAAAGGAATTCCAACCACCACTGTTGTTCAATTTGATAAGCAGGGTATTATTGATTTCCCCTTGCCGATTATCGAAAAAACGCCTGTGTCTGGGCAAGAGAATAGTGTATTTGAAACCTGCCAGCCCATTACCTTACAGCCCTTATCGATTATTGAACGTAAAATTGTTCATCAACCCGAAAAAAGCTGTTTAACTCTGACCTTTAACTATCGCGGTAATATTCAGCAACATAAGATGTCCCCGCTAATGTTATTTCTTAGCCAAGATAAAGAGACTGCCAATACATTATTACTTTGGCTATGCCAATATTTTGAGCGTATTGAGCTTGAGCACGATGGTAAAATATATCATGGCGACAGTACAAGATTTAATTTTGAGCCACATATTGGTGAGAAATACCCTATTTTGCCTCAACTTCCCGACGCACAAAATGCGCCACAAGGGCTATTAGAAGGTCTCTATCTCGATCATGTTCATCATTTTCTCACTTTAGATATTCCAACTATTGTGACCCAATTAGCGTGGGAAAATAGCACTGAATTTACAGTGAATATCTATTTGAATAGACAAATTCCATTAACTATCGAACAATTTAATAATTCATTTTTTTTAAATTGCGTGCCTACAGTTAATCGCGAAGATGATCATACAGTAATTGTTAATTTTACCGATAGTAATGCTATTTACACTCTGCCTTTACCCAAAAATCACTGTTTAACGCAACTTAAACGTATTGAATTATCGCTGGAGCCACACGAAGAGTATCGTGGGATCATGATGGATTTTTATCCCATTACTCAATTGGCGCCCTCATCGCGATTATTACCGCAATTTCAACACGCTTATTTTTACTCTTTAGATATTGAAAAAAATATTCTGGATGAAATTCACTATCGTATCCATTTCTATAATAGTGACGGCACGCCGATGCTCTATCCACCCGGCGCTCGATTTTCCTGCACTTATTCTGCCTTTGAGCGTTATCTTAATGGTGCGCTAGATACTATTACCAAAACCAGTGAAAAATTGCCGGATATTCTCACCGCTGAGAATATTACCCAATTAACCCCCTGCTATCCGCCAATATCTAATGATAAACGCTATTGGAGCTTATTATCGCACTATAGTGCCAATGCATTTATGCTGACATCAATAAACTCTATTAAGCAGATGCTGAGTGACTATAATTTATATCAAGATGTGGATAGGCAAGTTTATCGCAAAATAAAAACTTATCTTGATGGTTTGGTTGCGATGCATTCCAGTACATATGATCGTTTATTGAAAGGTAAGCCTTATCGCTGTTTAGATTTAACTATTACCGTCGATTTGACTCATTTTGAAAGTGAGGGCGCTGCATTTTTATTTGTCACTCAACTGTATCACTTCTTCCCCTTCTGTTTATCAGAGAATATGCTACTGAAGATGACGGTTAACTTTAATAATAACCAAGATATTTGGTATCTCGCCCCTTATCTATTAAAAGGCTATAAAACGCTTATTTAGATTTTATCTCTTGGCGCGGATCTCATATCCACGCCAGAGATCGACAATCAGCCACAGTCCCAATTATAAACCACTTTAGAAAAATCCGCTTTTTTCAGATCATCAGGATGAATAAAGAAGTTACCCACCCCCATATCTCCCCACATAATTTTATTGCCTGAGTAATCAGTGTCTATTTGAATTAACAGCTGGTAATCCTGAATAGACTGTCGATATTCACGGGGATCAGTTTGAGTAAAAAAGGGATAACCGCCGATACGATGGCCAGAGGGAGAAAAAATATCGCTATAAGGTTCAACCCACTCTTCATAGAAATCACCGCCTTCATAGCCATCTTCATAATCAAAAAGCTCTTCTACATCAAGAATTTTTCGACCAAAATTAAAATCATCGGCGCTAATATATTGTTGGGTAGCAGTAAACTCAATTTTATATTGCCCGGTAATTGGAGAATAAAAATCGTCATCCTCTAATGCGGTTAATTGACTAAAATCTTGTCTTAATTGAGCCGTATCTTCAATAATATCGTCAAAATAGCACACTCTAAAATCAGTTTGTTTTTGCAGATCATCAAAATTGGCACCATAAAGATCATCGCCACCAATATAAATTTGCATAATACCTTTTTGTGGATAATCCGTTAGTGTCGGCATTTGTGCAAAATTAAGCTGTATTAATAATTTTAGCGGAATACCACGGCTATCAAGTGGATAATGGTGACTGAGCGGTAAATAGGGTATTCCCCCAACTCGACTATCCCAGAGGGTCAAATCAGTTGCTGGTGTTAATACCATTTCAATTGAAGGTTTTACTGTTGCTTGAATTTTATCCTTAAAAGGAAGTAGTGGGGCTGGAAGTTCAGTAAAATCGACCATTTATTACCTCTAGATAATGAATTATAAATATTAGCCATGACAAAAAATATACTGCCACCAATACTAACATTTTGTCATTAAAATCACTTCAATTTAACAGTTAACCGCTGGATATAATCCGCAAAAATATCTACCATAAACTTTATAGTAATGCTTCTAATCATATTATATTGTGATGCCTTCTAAATCATTTGGTTTAGAAGGTTTTTTTATCTATTTTTATATAATGGACAATTACAATTTATATATGACAGAAACGCAAAAAGCCCCGCATAGCGGAGCTTTTACATTGTATATCGACTATCTAATTAGCTATCTATTTGACTAGTTAGCTAGTAGCGTCAATTACAAAGAAATCTTAGATTGCAACTACGTTAGCAGCAGCTGGACCTTTAGCACCATCTTCGATAGTGAAAGATACTTCTTGGCCTTCGTCTAAGCTTTTGAAATCATTACCTTGGATTGCAGAGTAGTGAACGAACACATCTTTGCTGCCATCTTTAGGAGAAATAAAGCCGAAACCTTTATCGTTGTTGAACCATTTTACTAAACCAGTCATTTTAGCTGACATATTAAATTCCTTTAATTTTTTTAGAGTTGCCATAAGGCAGAATAAGGTTTGTTTTAATTTGTACTTACTTATGGGAACTAATTAGAAGGAATTCGCAATGAAGGTATATCAATGATAACGCTCAACGGTGAACTGCTTTAAACTTGCTTGTCATAAATAGGTCTGTACTTCCAAACCGATGAAGCTATTAAACCATAAGTTTGCTGATAGCGCAAATACTATTTCATATAAATTACTTAAACCTCATAATTGAGCTCGTCACTTACTTGCGATTAACCATTCTCACTTCCCCGAATTGCAGTGTTTATCAGGCATTAACAGAGTAACTCATTGGACAAATAAGATTTATCCTCTATTAGGAGTAATCATTAATTTGTAGCTTATATCATCATTTTTTATTGTTATTTTATAAGCTGACCTGTGAGTTCACCCCAATATAATAAGCAGAGTCATGGAAGATTAACTTGAGGTATTTTTATGGATAAAAATAATCAATCTGCGGGCAGCACGCACAATGCCCACCAGTCGCTGGAACAATTAATCGAAATCTCCAATCAACAGACTGAGCAGATCAAAAAATTACTGGATATAACCACTGAGTTAAGAATTAAGGACGATGTTAATCATTTGGTTTTTCTGGCATTATTTAATAAATTGCTGGTTAAAAATGATAAGAAGATCATTTATCAAATATTATATGAGTCTCTCGATCATGCCATCGAAAATGATGAGTTTAATCTAAGAGGGCGGCATATTAATTACCTTAATCAGCTATTTGCTAATAACGAAACTGAGATAAGCTAATTTTTAGTCAATTATTTATCTTTAAATACAGATTTTAGATTGTTCACAGCTCGTCGCTTTTTTCTGCCACGAGCTGTTGCCATCAATATTATTTTTCTCACGCCAATAGCCTACTCTTCCGCCAGCGGCATAATTCAATTATTTAAGACCTAATCGCTTAGCTAATCGATGTAAATTAGCCACATCAATTTCTAACGCTCTCGCACTCGCTGACCAGTTATAGTGCTGCTGCTCCAATACCTGTGCAATAAGTTGTCGCTGAAAATCATCGGTTGCCCGCCGTAAATCCTTATCTATCTGTTCGGGTAGAAGCTGGGTAATAACAGGCTCAATATTGTCCACCAGTGAGAAATGATGCATCTTTAAAACTATGGCTTGCTGATCACTAGTGGCACGCGCTAGCACAATAGCGCGGTGAATAGCATGCTCAAGCTCACGTACATTGCCCGGCCAGCCATAGTCTAATAGATAAGCGTGAATTTTGGCGCTGAGGATCACTTGAGAGAGACTAAATCGCAAACGATATTGTTCACAAAAATAGCCTGCCAATAGAATAATATCCTCCCCCCGCTCCCTCAATGCGGGTACAAATAGGGGGAAAACACTTAAACGGTGAAAGAGGTCAGCGCGGAAGCGCCCTGCTAATACTTCTTCACGTAAGTCACGATTGGTCGCGGCTAACACTCGCACATTAACCCGCAAACTACGATCGTCACCAATCCGCTGTATATCGCCATACTGTAAAACTCGCAGTAATTTTGCTTGCAGTGATAGAGAGAGTTCGCCGATTTCGTCGAGGAATAAGGTGCCATTATCGGCCATTTCGAATTTGCCACTGCGATTACTAATTGCGCCAGTAAAAGCCCCTTTGACATGACCGAATAACTCACTTTCAGCTACTGTTTCGGGTAGCGCTGCGCAATTTAAATAAATTAACGGATGATCGGCACGGCTCGACATCTCATGAACGGATTTTACCACCAGCTCTTTGCCTGTTCCCGTTTCCCCTTCTACCAACACATTGAGATCAGAGCTAGCAACAATCTCAATCTCTTTTTTCAGTTGCATCATTTGTGGTGATAAGCCGATGATCTCAGTATGCGCAGCCTGCTTAAAAGAGACGGGTTTGCTCACCAACATATTCTGGCTTTCAAGTTGTTCGATCAAAAGTGCATTATTTAACGCGCCAGCACTCAAGGCGGCAATAAGTCGCAGCTCTTCATTACTAAAGGCATCAAATTGATCGGGAGCCATGCCGTCTAGTGTTAATGCACCGATAAGTGCTTGCCCGGCAAAGAGTGGCAATCCCACACAGGCATGAACATGCAGATGCTCTTGACCGGGGATCAGTCCATCATAGGGATCGGGCAGCTGACTATCTGCCGGAAAGCGCACAACATCCCCTGCACGGGCTATCGCTTCTAAGCGTGGATGCCCATCAAGCATAAATCGCCGTCCTAACACATCCTGCGCCAAACCATCAATCGCTAAGGGGATAAACTGATGTGACTCATAGCGTAATAAAGCCGCGGCATCACAACCCAGAACTTGACGCAATGTGCTGATCAAACGCTGAAAACGATCTGGGTGTTCGATGCCACTTTGCAATTCAATCGCGATAGAAGCTAATATTTTAACGGAAAATCCCATACCTACCCCACTGTCAATTTGACTATAATTATAGTCAAATTGACAATAATTACTATAGTCATATTGACTTATCCACTCTATGAATAAAAACGAAAACCCTTGTAAAACAGCTTGATAACAAGTTGGCACGCTTATTGATAATAGTTTAGTAAATCATTAAAATATTTTGGAGTTAAAATATGGCTATTCATGTAAAAAGTAATATTCATTGGGTTGGTCAACGTGATTGGGAAGTGCGTGATTTTCACGGCACTGAGTATAAGACACTAAAAGGAAGTAGTTATAATAGCTATTTGATTTGCGAGGAAAAAAAAGTATTGATTGATACGGTCGATCATAAATTTAGTCGCGAATTCGTGCAAAATCTCCGTGCACAGATTGATCTCAATGACATTGATTATATTGTGATTAACCATGCCGAAGAAGATCATGCAGGGGCATTAACTGAACTTATGTCCTATATCCCTAATACTCCGATTTATTGTACTGCGAATGCCATAGATTCAATCAATGGACACCACCATCATCCAGAATGGAATTTTAATATTGTTAAAACCGGCGATACACTCGATATCGGTAATAATAAGCAGCTGATCTTCGTCGAAACACCTATGCTGCATTGGCCTGATAGTATGATGACCTATATCACTGAAGATGCAGTACTATTTAGTAACGACGCCTTCGGCCAGCACTATTGTGATGAGCGCTTATTTAATGATGAAGTCGATCAGGTTGAACTCTTCGAGCAGTGCCAGCGCTATTATGCCAATATTCTGACTCCCTTTAGCCGTTTAGTTACCCCGAAAATTAATGAAATTTTAGGCTTTAACTTACCCCTTGATATGATCGCCACTTCTCATGGTGTGGTATGGCGAGATAATCCGGCGCAAATTATTGAATTATATTTAAAATGGGCTGCCGACTATCAGGAAGATCGTATCACTATCTTCTATGACACTATGTCAAACAATACGCGTATGATGGCAGATGCGATTGCACAAGGTATTAATGAGGTCGATCCTCATGTATTCGTTAAAATTTTCAATATAGCGCGTAGTGACAAGAACGAAATCTTAACCAATGTATTTCGCTCTAAGGGAATACTGGTCGGTTCATCTACGATGAATAATGTGATGATGCCTAAAATTGCGGGTATGCTCGAGGAGATAACGGGACTGCGCTTCCAAAATAAGAAAGCGGCTGCATTCGGCAGTTATGGTTGGAATAGTGGTGCCGTTGACCGCATTCAAACTCGCTTGATGGATGCTGGCTTCGCCACTGTGATTTCATTAAAAGCCAAATGGCGACCTGATACCAATACGTTAGCACAGTGCCGTGAATATGGTCGCGAAGTAGCTCGTCAGTGGGCACTCGCTCCCTTAGCCGAACAATTAGCAACGGCTTAAATAAGTGAAAAACGCAAAAATAGGCATTTATTTTCTCCAGCATGCCTCTAATTATATGATTTTGGCTAACAAACATTGAATTTATCTTTTATAAGGCGATAACCATGAAACTACGTGAAGCAACATTAGGTCATCTGGCATTGACTATTCCGCGAGCTTCCTCTCTATTTCGTCAGCACAATCTTGATTTTTGCTGTGGTGGGAAACGTACTTTAGCTAAAGCCGCTGAAAAAAATCAGCTTGATATTGATCAGCTTGAACAAGAGTTGGAAATCTTATCGCAACAACCCTTAGAAAAAGATTGGCGAGAAGCTCCATTAGGCGAAATTATTGATTTTATTATCGTTCGTTATCATGATCGTCACAGAGAGCAACTACCGGAGCTGATATTACAAGCAGAGAAAGTTGAACGTGTTCATGCCAGCAAAGCCACTGTTCCAGCGGGTTTATCACGCCATTTGACCGCCCTATTGGAAGAGCTGACCAGTCATATGCGCAAAGAAGAGCAGATTCTATTTCCAATGATAAAAAATGGTTTAGGTCGAAATGCCGCCGGTCCTATCAGTGTGATGGAGCGGGAACATGATGATGCTGGTGATATCGTCGAAATGATTAAATCGCTGACCAATAATATCACACCACCCGAGGAAGCCTGCACCACGTGGAAAGTTTTATATAATGGTATCAATGAACTAATCGATGATTTAATGGATCATATTAATTTGGAAAACCATTTACTTTTCCCAAGGGCATTGACTGAAGGCTGAGATCTAAATTGAGTTAATTAAGTGACTTAGCTTATTATTTAAACTTAAATATATTGTTCATATCCCGTTGTTGTTTGAACGGGATATGTACCTATAGAGATCTATTTTTGATTACGCTTCCATTTCTCATAATCTTCGCCACATTCAGCGCTACAAAAAGCACTAGAAACATCACTGATAGGTTCGTCATGACACCAAACGCACATGCCATTTGCGCTTTTTATCATGGGCTTACGCTTCTCTAATGCGGCTTTTAGACGTAATTCATCCTGTTCTTGTAGTTGGTCTAACTCATCCATTTTATCTTCCTTCCTCAAAATGAGCCGAGATTATACAAACATTACAGCAAAAATGTTAATTTAAGTTATGTCAAAAATGATAATATTATTTATCACCGCTAATCTACAGGCTAATGAGATGAAAGATCAATCTTATTGCAAACATATATTAATAACTTATACGTATCAATCAGCTTAATATTAGGGCATTTTTACTGTTAGATTGATGCCTAATACCCGCATAACGGCAAGTGTTGATTTCAAGGTTGGATTTCCGCCCTCGCTAAATGAACGATATAGTTGCTCACGAGAGAGGCCCGTTTCTTCCGCTACCTGTCGCATTCCTTTTGCTCTGGCTATCACGCCAATGGCTTTAATACTATGAACTGCACTCTATATTGTATTTAACTATAGATATGTGCAGTTCAAAGCCAATATATTGTTTTTTATCAATAGCTAATAATCAATATTAGGCTCAGCGGTCGCTGGATCGAATTTTTTAATATAAGAATCTAACTCGGATTTACAATCTTCCAGCCTAGTGGTGTTGTGACAAGGTTCATAGGCCTTTTGTCCACCGCGATCCTTATAAAAATGGCTACATTCCCACCTTAACTCACCTGTTTGTAGTGATTTGCTGATCCTAGCTTTTATGTTTCCAGGCATATCTGACACTATATATACATACTCTTTTAGTACTTCGTACTCATATACGCTCATGCTATTTCCCTATATTAGTTATCGATTCTAAATAAATATCCTTGATTATTTAGAATTAAAGTCCATTTTCTACTTATCAATAATAATTTAAATATATTTAAATTATATGATATTTTACAAATTATATTCATCTTTTTATTATTTATTTTCTCGTAATATTAACTGAAATCACATGGATTTATTAATCATAATAAGAGTTATCTAGTATATTTAAAGATAAAATTGTGAGCTACTTCTATTTTAATTGCATTTAATCTGTTTATTTAGATATTTATGTTTAGTAACTTAATAATCGATAGAAAATTACATAATTTAGCTTTAGGGGAATATATTAACTCTCGACTTTGCATTAGACCTATTTTTAGAGTTGTTAACTAAACTGACGTTATTGTTTTTTTATGTATTATCTTATTATTTATTATTTATTATTTATTATATTTAAATATTGAATTTATTAGCAAAAACACAATAAGTATTTAACCTTAAACCCTTAAAAAACAGTTAATTTTAATCAAATTATATTTTATTTAACCATGAGTTTGTGATTGCGCAGCCAATATAACTATTTTTTTAGATAGAAATTATGCTTTTGAGATGGCGATCAAACAATTATTTTTATAAAAAACAGATCATCCTCCCGCCTTTATTTTTGATTTTTAATAGATGTTCTAAATTTAAATATAACTAAGGTATCAGAATGAACAAAGAAATAGTTTTAAGTGATCGTTACAATATGCCTAAAAAACATTTAATGAATAAAAATATATTTCAGCTTTCTCTTGTTGCATCTGCTCTTCTTTTTTCAGGATATTCCGCTGCTGCTTATACAGAAACGGGTCAACTCGGTGATAAAACCAGTTGGGAAAATCAAGAATACCAAAAAGATTGGGGACTCGCGGCAATGAATGCCTCTAGTGCCTATGCACTGGGCTATTACGGGCAAGGTGCGAAAGTGGGTGTGATGGATTCTGGTGCCTTATTATCACATCAAGATCTTAAAGGTGATCGATTTCATGTCGTAAAAGCCAAAGGAGAATATGGCACCACTGGCATGCGTTACCCGCAAGAAATGGGGGGGAATTATACTGAAGGCCAAGCTTTTGATGTTGATGGCAATTGGATCAAAGGCGTCAATGATACCCATGGTACTCACGTAACAGGAACCGTAGGCGCTAACCGCGACGGCGCGGGTATGCATGGTGTTGCTTGGGGAGCGGATGTTTATCTGGGTAATACAGGTGCCACTGATAGCAATAACTATGGCCCTTATCAGGATTACCAATATTTCTATACCGGCTGGAAAGCCATGGTGGATGCAGGCGCTCAAGTGATTAATAATAGCTGGGGAACCAACCCTCGCATAATTAATAAAGTGCCAACCACAGGTGCCGATGGGGGTAACACAACAGTCCATATGCCCGTTGATACCACCGCACAAACTGAGTATGAATATTTCTACTTTAAAAAAGTATATGGCGACAAGCCCTCATTTGTTGATGCCGCTTATGATGCGGTGAAAGGAACTAATGTTGTCCAGGTTTTCACCACGGGTAACCGAGACTTTGCTAACCCTTATTATCGCCCTCTCTTCCCTTACTTTAATCCCGAAGCGGAAAAACACTGGATCGCCGTTGCTGGTCTTGAGCAAACCGCAGATAAATCAGGCTATCAATTAATTAAAGTCTTTAATGAAGCGGGTAACGCAAAATGGTGGACCGTAGTTGCACCTGGCCGCAATATCTACTCTACGATTGTTGATGAAGAAGGCAATCCAGATTGGAACTCCTTTAGTGGTACATCCATGTCAGCCCCTCATGTGACGGGCGCAATGGGTGTATTGATGTCTCGCTATCAATCAATGAATGCGATGCAAGTTCGTGATCTTATGTTTACCACAGCCAATCACCTTAACCCAAATGGCACAATATATGACAGCTGGACTGCGGCAGAAGGCACACCTGATGTACGTTATGGTTGGGGTACGCCTGATTTAGATAAAGGTATGTATGGACCGGGTCAATTTTTAACGCAATTTGCATATAATCTTGATTACACGCCATTAGATGTTTGGACTAACAATATTACACAAACAGCATTAGACCTGCGTAAACAAGAGGATACAGCTTGGTTAGCTGACTATAAAGCTAATGGTATAGCCGCAGGTGGTGATTACAATTTAGGTCAGGATATTGTTATCAATGATGGTAATCCAGATCCCGCTTCGCATATTATTGATATCGATGATGCCAAAAAATGGCGTCAAGAGTATTACCAGAAACGTGCTGAGGCGATTCAGGCTAAATTGGATGCAGGTTTATATGATGGCTCACTGGTAAAACAGGGGCAAGGCACATTAGTGATGACGGGTGACAACACTTATCGTGGTGGCACAACTGTTGAGCAAGGTACTCTCTACGGTTTCACTGAGTCTTTTGGTCTAGAAACCGTTAATGTCAATGGTGGCAAACTGGGTATTCTCGATCGTTACAACGACCAATTTACCCATAAAGGTGTGGTTGTTTCTAACCCCACCCATAAAGCAGATATTAATATCAATGATAAAGGAACTTATTTAGTCACTGTCGGACATAATGTCAATGTTGGCGATATGAATCTAAATAAGGGTGCTATCCTAGATGTAGGTGCTGATAATATTGACCAGTTACGTGATGTTTATCTAAATAATAATGTTGCCGCGGGTACCGTTAATACAGATAAATTAGTCGATAACCGCGATAAAGTGATTATTGCTGATAACAATTATGCGTTATTTAGTAAAGATGTTGCCATTAAAGATACTAATATTACAGGGACATTAACGAAGAAAAAAGATACCTCTTTATCTTCATTTACTGATAGTGCCAATGGTCGTTCTATTGCTAATACGCTAGATAATAACAAAAGTGGTGAGCTCTTTAATAGCCTACTACCGATGAATGAGCGTGATTTACGTAAAACACAGCAATCACTGGCGAGTGACATGTATTTAAATGCCAATAATGCCAGTGTCGTTAATTTATTAGGATTAACGAGAACAGTTAAAGATCAGGCCATTGGTATTGGTCATGGTCGCTATGCTTCATTAAATGATAGCAATGCGCGTATTTGGATAACAGGCATTGGTCAATGGGGCAGCACAGATTATGGTCAAAGTAATATGGATGTGGATTTCTACGCTGGATTAATAGGCGCAGAAATTGATGTGACGGATCATACTAAAGCGGGTCTATTCTTTGGTGCGGGTTCAACCAAATATAAAGCCAATGAGCATGGCAATATAGATAGTAACGATATTCATATCGGTTTATATGGTGTCTCTAATATCCAAGATATGGCTTCGATCAATTATGGCATTACTCACACTAATCAAGATCGTGATGCTAAACGGACATTATGGGTAGGACAAACAGCAGGTTATAATTCCGTCAGCTATGATGCTAAGATCACTCAGCTATTTATAGAAGGTGCATATACTCAATTTAATACTGATAAATATTCTGTAGAACCCTATGTTGGATTTAACTGGTTACGCGTTTCAACAGATAATATCAATGAACAAGTGGGTAATATGAAGTTCACCACTAATACAGACAAACAAGATATTCAAGTCGGTACTATTGGTTTACGTGGCGGCTATCCATTTATGGCTGGCGATATCAATATGGCATTAAAAGGGAATGTTTCTGCTAGTCAACTCTTCGGTGACAATCGTCCTGAATCAAAACTATTCCTAGCCGACTCAGGTGAAGCGACACTCAGGGGTGGCAAAATGGATAATTTATTCGGTGTAGGTTTAGGTGTTGATGCTCAGTTAAATAAATCAACTACATTGGGCGTTTCTTACCAAGGTCAATATAATAGTGATATCAGCTCAAGCGGTATTAATGCGACGCTGAAAATTAACTTCTAATTCTTGATTTAATGTTTTAATCTATAAAAATAAGCAACTCAGATATTGAGTTGCTTATTTAATTCAGCGCAAATTCAACTTATTATTTCTAGCATTTAAAAAGCTCGAGTGTTAAATAAACTCATCATCACTCACAATACTCAATGGCTCAATATCACTATCTTTCTTAATCACTAGTGAAAGATCGGAACGCAAACAAGCACCACCATAATGACCGCCGACCGTAAAGGTACAAATTTGAATATAACGCTCGGCCACTTTTGGTAAACACCAGAGCTGCTGGTAAATATTCTCTTGCTCAGCAAATTTTCCACTGGTCTCATCCAGAATTTGTTCATCGTGAGCCACCAGGCCAATATTGTCACCACAACGCCCTGCAATAGGCTTAATGGCATAACCCGTTTGCGCCAACTCTTCATTAATTTCAAAATCGGTATTGAGTAAATATCTATGATGCGGAAATAGTGACCATAAAATAGGTAGAATGGCTTTATTACTTGGGATCATGGTCCATAGAGGCTCAAAAACCATCACTTCAGGCCGTAAGAAAACATCAATTAATCGTACCTGATTATCGCAGTGGCCAGTCCGAATAGGGGGTGCTGAATGTTGCGATTCGCTCTCTTGCCTTAATTGCTCTAAAACCGTTTCCCACGCCCAAGTTTTCCATACACAGTTCACCAAACGCTGATCAGCGTCGATTAACTGCCCTGAATGATCCCAATGTAATTCATCCAACCCGTGTAATATTTTACTCTCAAATCCGGCAACACTTAATGCATGCTGCATAAATAGGGCATGATAATTCTCTTCGTTATCAGCATCCTGCATAATATGGACAAAAGGTTTAGCATCTGTATGTTTCCATGTATCAGCAAGTGCGCGGATCAGATGTTCACCAGGATCCTTTCCTTTAACTAAGCCACCCTGTTTCGCCCATTTATCTAAAATAACGCCCGTTTCTGTATGGCAAGAAGCAGAATCCGCATTATATTCATAAACTTTGAGTCCCCGTTCATCCATACAAAAATCCAGACGTCCAGTGACCATTTGGTGACGTCGTTTTAGCCATGAAAGTCGTAATCTAGGCCAGAGAACCTCAGGAATATTAAATAATTTTAATAAGTTATCGTCTTTTAAGACTTTATCTGTGGCATGCAGATACATTAAGTGCAGTTCATTGGTTGCTCTGATCAGCTCCTGTTCCGCACTGTGTGAAATAGTAAAATATTGGTAAGGATCGGCATTAATAATATGCCCATGCTTAGCTAATATATAAGCATGTTCAACCGGATCTTGCTCATCGAGCCATTTTTCATCAAAGACCTGATTGTTATCAATACGTTCACTGTGTAGTGATAAATATTCAGCAGGAATGGTCGGTTGCGGCAGACTATATTGGCTATCTTCAGTTTGGATCATCCAACCTAAAATCTCAGTATCATCAAAGGTATCCTGAAGAAAATAACCACCCTTTGAAATAGATAAGGGTAATTCACGCGTCCACTGTTGCCCTATGGGTAATCGGTGATGTATCACATTTTGCTCAACAATTCTGACTCTATCTTCTAGCACTTCAGTGATCACCGCCACATGGCCAGTCTTTTCAAATTCCCCACCATCTTGCCAAATAATCATACTACCCGCAGCGGGAGCCCGCTCGCAGCCATTAGCAAATGCTTGCAGCGGTAGAATCGCATCATTGATGACCTGTCGTAAAAATCGTAATGAGAAAATTTCATGGGCCATACTCACATCAGTAAAAACAACACCATAGTTGAGATAAAGAAAACGGCGAGCAAACTCAACACACTGCCATTTATATCCCATATATTCATTACCCAAATAGCTACGGAATGAAGCATCATCAGGATACTCTTGCGGATTAAGGGTGCTGTAATTAGAGGAGTATATAGCAACACCGCCAGGCGCATGTCCTAATAGCATTCCGAAAGGTTCATGGGGTTTAATGTGTTTGTCTGTCATAAATTAGCCTCGATAATGATACCGGATGTATTACAACTTACTGGCTAATGAATTTTCTATCAGATTTCATCAGTCTGCATAAAAGCAGCTAATATAGTCACACTTTTTAACGAGTATGTAAAATTTTCGCTAAAAAGCATGAGGGGAAATTAGGTTAGGAAAAAAGGCAATAAATAGCCATAAATAAAAAAGACTAATAGTCGAGATTATTTCAATAATACATCTATTGCGTCAGCCGCTTTCTGGCATGCTAATGCTTTACCCGATTCAGGCGCTTTTTCTACCACAGCTTTAATTGATGAAACTTGGTCATCGATAAAACCCTTAAATAAAGAGGATTTTTCCACACTCTTTTGAGAAAGCAGATCTAATTTTTGATTAAAGATCTCACAACTTTGTGCATCTGAAGTGCCGATCAAATTAGTTACCTGTATATTTGCTTTTTCTTTAGTGTTATTAACCATTTCCATTGCTACTGTACTTAGCTTAGTGATATCCGTTAAATCAGCTATTTTTCCCGTTATATTCGAGTACATAGTAATTGCAATGATGATAATCGCAATTAAAACCAAGGTCGCTATTCCACCGCCAATAATCAATATTTTTCTCATTAAGCGTTTCCTTTGAAGGTTTATATATCGCCGATATAATAACAATAAAATGTGCTTTTCTTAGTGGGCTTTTACAATTAATTACCCAAATAAACTATATCGATATATTATAACAAATATTAAAGACATAATTGTGGTAAGGCGAGTAAACTCGGCAAATTGAGGGCTGATATTAATAGAGGGAATATTTGTCTAAAGGTGAGATCGCAAAAACCCCGCATTTACGAGGTTTTTAATATTGATAAGTCCGCCATCGAGGAATCGAACCTCGCGCATTAGTGATAAAAAACCAATGTCTCATCCAATTGAGAAATGGCGATTGGAATTTTACAAAAGCACTTTTAGCGCGATCAGTATCAATAAGACAAGTAAAATGGTGACTAACAGGGAACGGCTCATAGTGGCGGCCTTAATTTCTGAGACCTCATTTATTTTTCACATAAAAACTTACAAATGCAAGATTTGCTTTTTATTGCAATGAGGTAGATCGAATAACTACAATAGCATAGTTTAACTAATAGATACTAGGTATCGAAAATATATACAAAACAATAGATTAATACACATAAAACCCATCAATAAAAGATGTTTTCAACACCTATATTGATTTAAAGCATCAATATACGAAGAGAGCCTTGTAAGCTGTCTCTATTTTAATTCCAAGTGGTTATATCCATGTCAAATGATACCTCTCTTAGCCAATATATTATTAGATTATTTTTGGGAATTTCATTGATAATAATCGATATGGGTTTGATCCTAACTCTATTTTCACTTATCGCTTAATTTATCTAAACTATTATTATTGACTAGGTTAATATTCGATTCTAATTGAAAAATCCCCATTTGATTTTTCTATAATTCAGAAAAACTTAAACGCCTGACTGGCGGCTGTAAATTTGCCTTTATTTTTTGATTAATACTCTGCATTCTCATATCCACTTTATTTTTAGCTCTGGCCAAGGTAGCGATAGATAAACGCCCCCGTTTTAGTTTAGATATTACTCCTGTCATTAACATGTCATGATCACCATATTCTGTCCGCATAAAATTAATCGCATCCGCGTGATTATCATCTAGAACCCCTTGAATTTTATCCATGATATCTGTGATATATTGTGATTTTTCAGGACTGAGGCCTTTAGAGGCTTTATTAGTATGGTAAGCAAGATCGGCTAATTCATAAACGGGTAACCGGATAAAAGCGGTTCCAATCGCTGCATTAACAACACTATTCACAGCCCCTCCTGATACGAGAGAAGTCCCTAAATTCTTAATACCTTTCTTATTAAAAAAGCCCTTCGCCTTTCTCATAAAAAAGTTTTCATCATAATGGTTTAAATCAAATACCATTTGAGTTGTTTTTGGATAGGGGCTCACAATACCGTATTTATAAGCGACTTTATCACGTGCATAATCAATCGCTTTTCCCGATATTCCCCCTATCGCGGCACCAACAGCTCCACCCACTAATCCACCAATCGCCGTTCCTACAACTGGCAAGGCTATAGTTCCTATCGAGGCGCCTACAAGACCACCGACAGCTCCACCACCGATAGCAACACCCGATTTAACTACGCCAGCGCCCGCTAATAGCGCAACATTACGCATAACATTTTCATCATCTCCCGCTGCGGATAAACTTCGATCCAGTGTTCTTAGATGTGTTTTCAATGTGACAAGGTACTCATAATAATTGGTCACGCTTTGCTTATCCCAATATCTATCATCATCCTTGTTTAAGCCCATTAAATCATAGAAACTAATTGGGTTATTTTGCACCATACAAAATAGGTTTAGACCATCGGCACTTCCCATTGGATCAGCACTTAGCCAGCGTCCGACCCATGGCTGATAATAGCGATAGCCATAATAGTAGAGTCCGGTGAGATCTCGCTCTTTGCCCGAGTATCTTATTGTTTTATAATCGACTTCGCTCTGACTGTTGGCTAACAGTACCGCGGTCCCACCATAGGGGTAGTACTCTTCTTGGCTGATCATCAGGCCACGGCTATCAACTTCCAGAGTCGTGCTACCGATAAGATTATCGTAACTATAACGTAATTGATTATTGGTGATATTTGCCGGTAGACCAATATCCCAATGCAATAATCTGACCTGCGCTCGTCCCGCCTCGCCCATTGCGATAATGTGCATTTTTTTTGTCTCAGCCACTCCATTGGAAGTAGTTCGCAATTCCAAACCTGGTAGATAAACAGCGCGCTGTATCTGTGTTGTTCCCGCGGTTTTTTGTGTACTGCTTTTAACAATACGCTGGCTGGCGCTGTCGTATTGATAACTTTCACTGTCATCCGTATCATCGCCACGTTGAACCAATATCACTTTCATCAACTCACCGCGCGACGTCCAGCTTAGTTGCGATGCACTTTGCTGTCCCGTCGAGGGTTTTCCATTGTGTAGCTGTTTTTGCTCGCCGCCTAAAGTAAATAATGCATCCACTTCTGAAGGTTTATCGGTCAAAGTGCTCAATACGGCGCGATTACTGCGGTTGCTGACGGTGATAGATTGGGTATAAGAGGCCAGTGCACTGTGGCTGATCTGCGTTAGATTACCCGCGGTGTCGTAGCGGTAAGTTCGCGTATAATTAGTGTAGGTGGTGTTATCAAAAGAGCCTGCTTGCGGTAAATCACTACTCTGCTGGGCAGCATTGGCCATCTCACGACCTGTCGCGCGAACCAACTGATACAGACTGTCATAACCATAGCTATTTTCAGGTTTGATCACCTGATTGAGCCAGAATTTTGTCGCTTCCGTTCCATTGCTGACATTGACGATATTTCCTACAGGATCATAGCTATATTGCAGATCTTGTAAGACTTTCGCCCCCTCTTTATGTTCAGTGGGACGTTCGGTTTTTATCGCCAACAGACGCTGCGTTTGCGGCTCATAACGGTAACTGGTGACCACGCCATTGCCATGCTCCTCACGCAACTTTTGCCCTGCGGCCGAATAAGTGAGTGAGGCGAGGATCACTTGTTTCGTCCCGCCCATTAATGTCAGCCAGCTGGCTTTTAATTGACCCGCAACATCATAGACTTGGCTCTGCTGATTCCCTTTTGCATCGGTTTGATTCAGTAAAGCGCCTGTGGCATCCAACGTACTTTGGGTGGTTAATTTTTCGTTTTGTAATAGTGCGCGCCAAGCACTTTCAGCCCCATCGGGCCAATTGGCCTCACTATTATTCAACAACAATTGGCGGCTGATTGACAGAGGGCTGCCCGTCAGCGCGATACTGGTTATCTCGTTCATCCCTGCCGGATCATAATGGCGCACACAGGTACCGGCCAAATTCCAATTTTGTGTACTTGTGTTCACATCAGCCCAGATAAAACGTTCTCTGACAATGGCAGAGCCAGTAGCCGGTTTTTCACTGATATTTAATAATCGTCCAGCTAAGGTACTGGTTTCATAGAGCCAACTCCGTATGACACCATTGGCATTGATCGTCATCACAGGGCGATCTGCGGCATCCTTGATTGCAATAGTCGTTCCCGCATCAACACTGGCAGTCCGCAATGGCGTACCATCCAGTGAGGTGAGATAAGTGACATTGGCCTTTACAGTCGTATCTTGCTGTTGAAATTCATACAGGCGCGGATCAATACTTTGTGTTAGCGCACCTCGGCTATTGTATTGATGGCGAGTAATGCGGATCTCTGCATTGCCATCCGCCACCGTACGGCAAAAATTAATGTCGCGAATAATCAAACCACGACTATCCACAACCGTAACAGAGGGAGTTCCCTCAAAGACGGAAGTGCTCATAGTGATATTCCTGTTTTACTAAAAAGTTGGGATAAAGCTGCGCTCAACGAGGCAGCTAAGAGATAGAATGCTTGAATTATTGAAGGGTATGGGCTGTATCGTTTTCATCTTCATCGACCTTAAACCAAGGGAAATAACGTACTCGACGCACATAGCCTTTGGCCGTCTCGACACTAATCTCGCGCCCTGTCGCCTCGTAGAATGTGATATCGCTATACAAACCATTTTGCATGCGCGAGCTATCATCACTGACATAACGCCAGTCATTGAGGTAATAGGGTTGATAAGTGCGGATCGCTAATCCTTTATTGTTGTATTCCGTTTTTCCACTCACTGCCCAACGGCTATTGGCCATGGCTTCAACCAATACTCCCTGACTATCAACAACTAGCCCTCCGGCTGCTGTTCTCTGCCACGCCATCCCTTTTTCATGACGCTCGGCACTTTGTAATAAACGCCCCATACCATCACTAAAACGTACGACTTGACGTTTCTGTTGTGCAGTATCTGTATCATAGCGATCAGTAGTGACATCCAATTGATGTGGCGGCAGTCGAGTACTGTTTCCCTGTTGCTGAAGCCAATTATTGAGCGTCACAACATCTGCATTAGTTGAATTACGCTGGCGATAACGCTGCCATGCGAGAGATAATAAGCGCCCCGATGGACTGATAATACCGGCTGTTTGCAATATATTGCGTAGTCCTGCACTCAATTGGCTGCTCGATGCCGTTAGGGTATCCACCATCCAACTATCAGCCGCAAGTAGTGAAAATCCCGCTAGCGGAATAGCCGTTTGTACGCTTATCGCACTATCAATTGATTGTGATAACGAAAATTTCTGTTTATTCCATGGACTGTATCCACTTGCTTGACCATTTTCCGTGCCCTCAAAACGGCTCGCAATAGCACGCCCCATACCGTCAAGTATCGATTGATGTTGGTTATTATTAGCATCGATCAATAGAATAGGCTGCATATAGCGATAGTCATAAGTTGAACGGGTAATTAACCCCGCAGCATCGGTACTGCTAATGGGCAAACAGAAGTATTTATCCCAACTTAGAGTGGTTTTTCCGGTTAGCGCAGAAGCTCGTTGTGCCAGTGGCTGCCAAAACTGGGTGGCTGTACCATAGTCGGTATAGCCTTGGCGTGCTCCCCAAATAATGATCGGCTGAGAGGCATTATTTACTGCCTTGGTATCAACCATCTTGCGATAGCCCCACGCCAGGAGCTTTGAATCATTCACTTCCGTCGTCAGCGTATTAATAGTTTGGTCAAAAACCGAGGTTTCCGTAAAAGCGACTAATGCTTGTAAGGTAGGCAGAGCCACTGGGGTATCACTGGTGTTGGCGGTGTAATAGGTTTGGGTTTTACTGGCAAAGATCCATTCACCATTGTAATACCAAGCATTGATATCGCTCAAAGCTTCTGCGGTAGCCATAACCCCATTAGTTTGAATCAGGTTTTCTAAATTAAAGCCTTGGCTCGGTACACGAGAAACCGCCAACGCACAGGCATCAGTTCGCTGCTGATCCGCCAATCCCAAGCGCCATAAATCCGCATTGGGGTTATCTAGCGTGATTGTCCGTTGACGCACTCGAGTTAAATAAGCTAGCTGCTGCTGTGCATCCATTGAGTTTGGTACAATTGAATCGGGTAATAGATCACTCGGATAATCAGTCGTATTAATGCCCGTACGTCGCGGGTAAGCAATATTCAAACTATCTAGCGCTATGCCTGTTGCATCAAATTGCAGATTCACTGATTGGCTAATTTGCGGATCACGGCTTATCCGCTCATAGTGATAAGTGCGGCTCTCCAACTGCATCGCCATTACTACGGGCGTTGTTAATTGCAATAGACGCCGAGCTTGCCAGCGAGACTCTGTCACACTATAGGGTATCGACGCCTGCGTACTGGCATCCTGACCATAGGTCTCACTGCGTAACAAGCAGCCGCTCAGTGCACGATATAGCCACCAAGTATCCTCATTAGTGCCAAGTGGCTGATCCTTACCTCCCAGCCATTGAGTTAAATAGTGCGAGTACCCGAGATAAGCCAATGGATCTCCTTGCCAATACTGAGCAGGTAACTGCTGATCCACTTCTGGCACACCAGTGGCATACCAGCTACGAATTAACATAGGAGGTGTATCTGTACGTTGTTTGGCGGGAATACTGGTATCTCTTTGTTCTACATAAGCAAAGCCACGAAATTCACGCTCTTTAGGCTCCCACACTCCTTGATAGAATCGATTTTCACTAATCAACTTATTCCCGGTAATTTCATCCAATAACTGATGCTGCCACAATACTTGAATAGGGAAAGGTAAACGACAAGTCACGGGCTCGTTAGGCGCTGCTCGTTGCTTTTGATCTAGCCAAAATTGCGCCGAACTACGATAAGTGAAGCTATGGTGAGTGCCCATATTATTGTTCATGGCACTTAATAACCAAGGTTTCGCGCTATTGAGATCACAACGCCAATGTTGAACGCTGGGATAAGGCCGAGTCAACAATAAGCTGGCAACGCCCAATCCCTGTAAATCGCCAATATTGATCTGGCAGCTATCATCAAAACGAACGCCTGCTGGCAGTGCAATACTGTCCGTTTCGACAAATCCGTTACCACTCTGATTAATAAAGACTTGTATACGATCAGATTGAAGATAAATAATATCACTGGTTCCTGACCCATCGATATCCGCCAAGTAAACACGGGAAGGATTAAATTGGTCTAGGGGGATGGAGAACCCGCCTAACAGCAGAGCTTGACCAAAGCGACCCCGTCCCAGATTCGGCCAAACCGTCACTCCATCTGCGCGGATCTCCGTCAGATGTTGCTGGCCTGAGCCTAATAAATCACTAAATGCCACCAGCCGTCGTTGATCATAGCCCGCAACGGGTAGCGCTGGGCTTTTATCATAAGGTACCTCCTTCATGCTATCCCAACGCTTTTCATTTGAGACCCACAAGCGCACACTTTTCGGCCCAATTAACACCAGATCGGGCTGATCCTTACCGGTGAGATCTTGTATCTGAGCTGAAGGGTGAAAAAACTCGCTGGGAAAAGCGTCAAGAGGTATAAAAGTAGACCAGTGACGATCATTATCTAAGGTAAAATAACCTTGCCAACCCGGCTGAGTGATCAGCCAATCAGGCCTCCCATCTTGAGTTATATCCATTAATAGTGCGTTAGAGGCCGAAGTGGGCGCTAAAGGTAAAGGCGCAGGTACTGACCAACTAGTCGTATTAGTCAGGCTATCTGGATTTAGCGGATCAGCCTGTCGAATAGGAGCGCGATACCACCAAGCATTCTCATGTTGATACAGAATGCCCACTAAACCTTCCCCATAGAGATCGACCAGTTGATAGGCCTGCTGAAAGTTGAAATTTTCTCGATCTGATAACTTTTGCCAAACCAACCCAGTGGTGGGTGCAGGTGCTTGCCAAGCAAACTCTAATGGCGGAAGTGCGGTGGGTTCAGTGGCATCTATACCATATTGGCAAGCGGCAATTAGGCAGGTCGCAACCGCATTATGATCATATTGCAACGCCAAGCGGCGACAAAGCTGCAAATTATTTGTACTGCCAGTTTGTCCCTCCAGAGCCTGAACGCGGTGAAACATTAATATTTGACGGCACAAGCGGCGCGTTCGAATATCAAAACCATATTGATAGCGAGAAAAACAGTCTGAGCGCACTCCCCAAGTGGCTGTTGGTGTGAAATCAGGGTATTGGTTGCTGCCATATTGGCCATAATCGAACACTAAACAAAACAGCCAATTTGCAGCATTAAAAGGGGTATTGAGCAAAAATGGGGCGGTGGAAGCCGTGGTATTACCATAATAAACCTGACTTAAATAGCGCTGAGCGACAGTACCAGTATGGGCATTGATTTCGGCGGCGCTACATCCAACCTCATTTTCAGCAAGATACTGATAATAGTGATGCTCTCCCAAGGCACTAACGCTCTCCTCTAACAACCAGACGGCAACTTGCGTTGGTTGTTGCGGATTACTGATACGACAGGCTGGCGTTTTTCCCAGACAATGAACGCCGCCATCCGCCGTATAGATCAGCCAAAAAGCATTGGTTTTATCGGCCTGCGGCACCCAGAGTTCAAAACGTGAAAAACTTGTTTCTGTGCGTGAGCGATAACGAGTTACCGTCGATACTGCCGTGGTGACACCTCTGATGCTAGTGCGCGTTTGTGTATCCACCTGCCCCGCACTATTTAATAGAGGGAGCAAGACCTCACCATCTGGCCCTACAAAGGGATCGCTATCCTGCCACAGAGGTACGCCATGACGTGTTTCTCGTGCAATAGTAAGACTTTCACAGGACCAACCAAGGCCAAAGGAGCCATTACCATTAGCACTCTGATAGCTTAGTGTTAAGTTAGGGGCTTCTCCGCGACCTGCGGTTAGCGGTAAAGGCAGAGACAAGGACAATATACCATCCGGACCCATGCCATTCAGCGCCTCTCCCATTCCGGCCAGCGTTCCATTACTTTTTGGCAAAGATAAGGGTGCCACTGTGACAGTGGCATTATTGGGGTTTTCCATAAACAGACTCCTGATAGGCTCTCTTATAGAGAACCTATATTCAGACAGAGATGATTGATTAGTCGCGGATGCTGTAACGAATATGCAGAATAATATCATTGAGGGAGCGCAATAATCCCTTTTGATCACCGCGAGTACGCGGGAATTGTAAGCTTAACATCCCACGACTATTCAAGGTCGGCGCGACAATATTAATGCCCTCAAAGGGTAAATAGCGAGGATCATTAAAGTCCAGTTGGAATAGACCGCTATCATTAACACCATGAGAAAGCGCAACTTTGTCGCACCCGGTCGGAAGTGTCAGCCCTGTTTCACTGTAAGATAAGATGGCCTGTATATCCTGATAAGGCGAGAGTAGCGCCGGTAGTGATACGCTAATATTTTTTACTCGACGGGTGCGCCCCAAACTATCGGGATAATTTGCCGCAATATTTAATGCAGCAAGATTGATTTGGCAACTCAGATTTCCCGCATCATCAATGCCTATCGAATGCTTAAGCCCGCTCCCTCCTTTGTAGGTCCAAGAGTAGGTAAGTGAGCCACTACTGGTATTGGTCAAATTGATCATGGCCGCTGAAATCGTCGTAGGACCACTGGCATTATCGGCAGTACAATTAAGTAGAGCTTGCGAGAGCGAGATTGTACGACTGACCTCTAAGGCACGTTTATTCCAGTTCTGCCAATCCGCCTCCATGCGAGCTAAATCTAACATAAGCGCTTCACCACATAAGAAGCCACCATAACTAGCCTGCCAAGCACCGGGACGAATAAAACGTTTAGTGTCCGCTACTTCCCAGTTCCGAGCGGCCTCTGCACGTAGGCTAGCGGTGACCGTCAAATCGTAAAACTGCCAAAATAGAGTCGATAAGCGACTGCGCATCCAACCAAATAGCTGTTGACTGCTAAACTTAGCTTGTAATAACTGCAATTGATCGTTGGTCTGACGTTGTTGAGTTAATACATAGTTCTTTTGCATGACCGCTGCTTGCCGCCGGATCTTCAAGCCATCCTGCTGGGCATCCAACTGTTTTAGCTCATTCTCTGCGCTATCTAACTGAAGTTTATACTCTTCTCGACGACGACGGTAAGCGTCTGTCCCTGTTAATACGCTGGCAGTCAGTGACAAAGATGAGGCAGTATTTGACAATAGCGATCCCACACCATAAGCCACCGCTCCCCAGCGATTTCCCCCCATGGCCACACCATAAATATTTGGCACTGAGCTATCCAGTACACCGCCGACCATATGAGAGGCGCCTCCCGCAATTTGCATCGCCGCTGCCGCAGTATTTAATGCCAGAGCAGACTGTTCGCTACTACTGATATTTTCATCATAGACGCGAGAATAGTAGTCTCTGCGTAACTGGATATTGTCTCGCTGCGTATTAAGAGATCGCTGCTCAAGATCCAGTTCTGACAGTATATTCTCCTGCATCTGTTGACTGATATCTAACAATTGACGGCTCTGATTTTGCAGCAGCTGACTCATGGCCTCGCCATCTTGTCGATCAGCAATCGCCTGTAGCGAACTACCAAACTGGCTAAGTTGCACGGCTAATTCGCGGGCGCGTTCTAGGGCGGGTTGAAAACGTAAACTGGCTAAGATGGCAGATGGCAAGCTGTCCATTCCACTGGTGCTGGCTACTGCCGCCGCTAGCAGTGATTGAGGATCTGCAGGTGTCGCATACAGCACTAATCCGCGCGCTAAACCATCAATAGTCAAATTATGGCGCAAGTTATACAAGCGCTGGCGCAGCAATTGCCAATAACCACTCAACTTCTCATTTTCTTGCGGACGGAATATTTTTATATCCGTAATATCTTTCAGCTTAGGCGCTGTCCAACTGGTGGGAGGAGTAGGAGCAGGCTCTTCACCTAAGGCATCTAAGGCTTGCTGATACCCCATCTGTGCTTCAACTAAGGTATCTGGCTCCAGTTGCCGGTATGCAGTATCACTGCGGCTAATCAGTAGCGTGATATACTGCATAAAGCTGGCTAATTTATAGTGCATAGGATCAGTTTCAGCGATCAAATCAGGATCGGTGATATTACTCCCCAAAGTGTCCCAAGCCTCATCTTGCTGTAGCGGCACCGGATTCCAGAAGCGTGTTTGTAGATCAAGATTAAATGTCTGTGCTGTACTGATATCATCCTTATATGAAGTGATACCCACCAGCGGATAGCGCGGATCTATATCACCAGCCATACTGTTATTAGCCCAGTTCGTCATATCTTCGGTTGAAACATAAATATGACAATTATTGATACGCCCCAAGAAACTACTGCGCGGGTAAATTTTAATGCTCGTAATTGACTTCACCGCTTGAAGATCAATTTGTAGCCAAGATCGGCTGTTATTAGGATTATCATCCGGCCCCGCAGCGGCATAAAAAGTGCTGGTGCTACCGTCAACAGCCTTCTCTTTGCGTCCATCAGCGTGATCGCCCTGTGGGCCAATGGTCACAGGTTTACCTTGAGCGACATTAGAGGTTCCCACATAGGCCTCTAATTCCGCCACATCAAAGCAGTTGCTGTTACCACGCCTTAGCATAATATAACGAATGCCATTGGTAGCGGGTGAAAAACCTCCGGCATTAAAAATACATTTAGTCCAATAAAGTGCGGCTATATAATCTTGCTTATCTCGCAAACTCTGACTAATCAATAAAGGGGCATGATAAAATAGTTCCCAATAATAGATCCCTTGACTCCCCCGAAAATTGAGTAGATCCATCACCTGATTAATATCTGCTTTATAAACATTAACCACCGCATCTCTCATCCCTTTAAGGGTGAAGAGCCCATCGATACCTTTCGCCGCGATATCCCGTAATTTGGCAGGAACATCACTGGAGAGATAGACAGATTGCCCCGGCAAAACCATCGATTGGGGACTTTGACCTTTACCATTTACTTTAATTGAAACGCTAACATTTGAACCATTGTAAGGCACTGAAACATAAGTAAAGTCAATGCTAGGATAGTCAATGATTGACGAGCAGTTTCCTAATACGGTACTTAGATCGCTCAGATTACTGGTTCTAGCATCACTGCGCACAAGCCATCCTTGTGCTTTTGTCGCATTGACGGGTAATTGAATCGCTTTATTGAGGATCACAATCATCGTTTTACGCAACGTATCTTCAGTACAAAATAGCGCCAATTGGTTGAGTGTGGTTTTATTACTAAAGGCGGTATTCACTTCACCCGTTAAGGTTAGCAAGCTCTCCGAGGGCATCGACCAACTGCCGTCATAACGCCGATAGGCCACTTTCAATGTGCAATCTGCGGCGGGTACATCCGTACCGCTTGAGTTACGTGTGGTTTTATCCTGCCGCTCTAGCCAGATCAAATGTAAACGACTGTTGTACAGCAGTGGTTTTATCAAGTTACCGACCAAATTTATCGGCAGATCGATCTTTGTCCATCCCGTCCAAGCCTGTGCTTGGATCGCGCCTGCGGTCAATTTGCTATGATCGAGCGTACGCCAATACCAACGGTATGGCGTTCCTTTAGTTCGTGCAAGAAACCAAGTCGTCCCCTTAAAAAATTCGGCAACATCATGATAAGCGCCGACAATCTCTAATTCTGACAGTTGTTCAAACTCAGTGAGATAGGTTAAAAATGCCTCTTCGGCACTCTCCTCATTCAATTGCCCGCTGTCTAATAAAGCTTGTAGGTTGTCAAACGCTTCACTTTTACGTAAACGCAAAGCAGGATCAAGCCAGTTTTCAGGCTCATACAACAAACGTGTTAAACCGGCCCACAAACTGTAGCGCTTATTATAACGATCCCAATCAGCAAAGAATTGACGATCTTTAACCGTAGAGACCACTCCTGGCTCCTCACCATTGAGACAGCGAATAATATATTGTTGAATTGAGGCGATCGCCCAAGCTAAACGACTGGTTTGAGTTTCACCACCCATCAAGGGATCGATCAGTAAATAATCTGAGAGGGCCTCAAGGCTATTCATGAATTGTTTGCGACCAATACTCACATAATGAGTATTTGAATCAGTAGTCGGTGTCTTTGTCCAAGAAACCATACTTTTAGTCTCGAGAGCCGCCAGTGCGCTATAGCTTGGCATAGTGGAAGTATTAATAGTGGCGGGTAGAGATCCATCCGGTAAGGCAAAAAGGGTATAATCGCTATATCTCTTATGATAGGTCTCTTCGAGACTTATATTACTAATAGCCTCATCTTTCCCTAAATCAACCACAATCCAGTCACCTACCCTCAATGCTCTATCGCTTTTCGCTACATCAGGCCCCAAATTCAGCATATTCTCTTTTGGATATGCAGGATCCCATCCAAAACTAGCATAAATAACCCCTTTAGGTTGAGAAATGCCACTAAAGCTCAGCGAAACGGATTCAAAAATATCCGATATGGTTTGAGATGGTGTCACATAGATCACCACATAGCGGGTGTTATGAATAAGATGCTGGTTATAACTGGAACTGAATAGCAAGTTGGCCAAAGCGATACTCAATTTTTCAGACAATTGCTGTTTTAATTGAATTACCTGCTCCTCGGGTAATATGGCTAGCAGTGTTTCTGCTACGCTTTTCCATGTGGCGTAAGGTGAGTCACCACGCAATAAGCGTAGAGAGACTAAATTTGGCAATGAAATTCCCGTTTTCTGGGTGAGTTCATAGTTTTTTAAGCAGCTAATCAAGCTATCGAATGTCAATAGCGTCCCCGTGGGATCTAGGGTCAATAGGTTAGCATTGACATTAAGGTATAGCGCCAAATCAGATACCGTCAGTGTCCCGCTGGAAAGCTTATTGAGTAAGGCTAATCCATTGCTACCAGAGAGATCGACCGCACTTTTTAATCGTGCCAAATTCTGTAGCCGAGTCCATATAAAAGAAGCCGTATTGCCCCCCGGTACAATAGTCGGTTTTCGCGCCAACATCTCCAGCATATCGTCGGTCAATTGCAAGTTATTCATCACCAGCGCATGTTGAGCCAAACGATTTAAATAAGTCACCATTGGCGCGGTGACAGGCGTCATAATCGCGGCTAAAAATCGCTGACTGTTTATTTCGCTGCTTGGGATATCAGTATCCAGCCAGTCAATGAGTGCCCTTGCCCGTCGAGGCGACGTCAATTCCAGTGATGCACTTACCGCATCGGCTAACCCTTTTTTCATCTCCTCATCAGTGCCGCCATTATTGCGAGCCACTTCGCGAATTAAGCTATCCATTGAGGGGGTTGATTCAGTGGGATAATTGGTGGTGGTCATTAAAAATAGATCGTTGGCTGTTAGCTGTCGCTTTTCTAGCCATAGCAGAATTTTCCGATAAGCATCAAAACGTTGCCATGGATTGGCTGGATTTTCCACATTTTTGAGCAGAACAAGATCTGCCAAAGAGCAACCCAAAGCCCGCGATAGCAGTACCCAAGCATAGAGCCCGGAAATCGCCGCGACACTGTTAAGCGCCGTCGTACCATTCCAGCCACCTAGTGACTGTAGCAAGATCATATCATTATCATTTAAGCCAAAGGCTTGCATCAAGACTTTACGCTGTTCAACCGCTGGCATCTGAATCAAGGCAGCGGCTTCAAGTCCGTTAAACAAACGTTTAAATTGACTCTCTGTGCTGTCACTGCTGGTCTCTGATAGCGGCAAACCAGCGATCACCCGAGCATTTTCTTCCGTTTGATCATAAAATTGCGTTAAGCGCCAAATCTGGCCTTGGCGAGCGATCTCATCCGCTGTTGTGCTATTTCTATCCGCCGGAGCTATACCGCTATACAATAAATTGGCCGTTGCTGTATCCGTGAAGATCTCTGGCTCATCGGGCAAATTTTTCAATACGCCGCGTAGGGTTTCAAAAGGCGAATGAAAGCCTTTGCCACTACTGGCAGTATAACTAGACATAGCTTCCAACAGCGCGGCATAGCTGGAAAAATTACCACTGGTTTGGCAAAGATTGGCGAGAAGCTCATTGGAAAGGGTCAAGGTACTAACGGGTTTATCCAAGTTCTCTTGGTTTAACATCAAATTTTGTAGATCAGCTCGTCGTGTTTGCAAGCCATAAAGATGACCCGGCGGATGAAGATCTTTGGCTTCCAACCAAAGTTTAGCTAAATAAGCGGCTGGAGAGAACATAGATGCGACAGAGCCGGCGGCAACATGATCCGCATCTCGTTGTGGTATATATTGGCTCATTATTTTATTATCCTTGAATAAGTCGGCATCAAGCGATCAAGTCATCCTAGATCACTGTGATGCAACCTTGGTCATAAGGGGGATTGTTTATAGATTGAGGATTAATTAATTTAAAATCAGCATGTTATAGGCAGCTCTTGGAATATCTAAGGAAGATGTATGATGAGCTGCTAATAAGCATATTATTTATCTCTATTACTCTAGTTTTAATTTAAATTAAATTCGAATAATACAAATAGAATATTTTAATTAAGATCTAATAGTATATTTAATATGAAAAACGATATCATTTAATGATTGAATAATTAATTTTTGCGCTTCATCTTTATTCGTGCCACTAATATTAGGAAATCTCAGGGTTAAATTACCTCCTTTATCTTCTGAGGGCTTAGGTAATTTAATTCCGTCGAAAGGTAAATAGCGCGGATCATTAAAGTCCAACTGAAATAGACCGCTATCATTGATGCCATGAGAAAGCGCAATTTTATCTTGGCCGGCTGGCAAAACAGGGCCTGTTTCACTGTAGGATAATATCCCTTGAACATCTTGATAGGGGCCAATCAGTGCGGGTAGTGAGACGGCGATACTTTTTATTCGGCGCTTTGTCCCATAATTATCAGGATAATCCGCCACAATATTCAGTGCCGCCAAATTGATCACGCAATTCAATCCCTCTTCTTGCATCAATAATTTATAGGTTAATCCCGTACCGACAGGCGCGTCCCAACTTAGCGAGGTCGTACCTGCCATCAGTTTGCTAATCGCATCGTTGACGCCTTTAATCTCGACACCCCCGACATTAGGCTTAGTTTTCGCGCTACTGAGTAATTTTTCCAGCGATACAGTTCGATTGACTTCCAATGTTCTTATATTCCAATTTTGCCAAGCTGCTTCCAAACGGGCTAAATCCACCATCAGCGCCTCACCGCACAAGAGCCCACTATAGCTGGCTTGCCAAGCCGCAGGACGAATAAAATGGCTGGCAGTATCTGAAGATTCCCAGCGCCATGCTTCCTCAGCCTGTAAGCTGGCCGTCACAGTCAGATCATAGAGTTGCCAAAAGAGCGTCGATAATCGACTACGCATCCAACTAAATAGCCGTTGATTAGTCAACTTACGCTGCAAAAACTGTAATTGATCATTAGATTGGCGCTGCTGAGTCAGCACATAATTTTGTTGCATTAGCGCCGCTTCACGCCGTTTTTTCAAGTTATCTTGCTGAATAGTCAACTGATTTAACTCATTTTCCGCACTATCCAGTTGCAGCTTATACTCCTCACGTCGACGACGATAGGCATCCGTTTCAGTCAATACACTAGCCGTGGTACTGAGGGCGAATGCCGCATTAGTGAGTTGTGTACCAATACCGTTAGCAATTCCCCCCCAACGCGAGCCCCCCGCCGCTAAACCAAAGAGATTTGGCGCAGAATCCAGTCCGCCGCCTAAAATATAAGATGCTCCTCCGGCAATTTGTAGTGCAGCGGCGCTAGTATTCAAAGCAAGAGCCGATTGCTCACTGCTGCTAATGTTTTCATTATACAAACGTGAGTAATAATCTCTGCGTAGCTGCGTATTTTCACTTTGAATACTCAGTGATTGTCGCATCGCATCCAGCTCTGTTAGGGTTCGCTCTTGTATTTGCTGACTGATTTCGAACAGTTGGTTGGCCTGGTTTTGCAGCAGCTGATTCATCGCTTCGCCATCTTGCCGCTCCACAATATTTTGTAGCTTGCTACCAAAGCGGATCAACTGCTCTGCTAATTCTCGCGCTCGTATTAAAGCGGGCTGGAAACGTAATCTAACAGAAACACCAGATGGCAGCGCTTCCCCTCCACTTGTCACTGCCGTTACCGCCGAAAGTAGTGCTTGCGGATTTGCAGGTGGGGCATATAACAATAAATTGCGCGCTAACCCATCAATAGTGAGATTATGCCGCAGATTATAGAGCCGCTGCCGCAGCAATTGCCAATAACCACTTAGCTTTTCATTTTCCTGCGGACGGAAGCTAGTTAAGTCGGTCAGATCTTTCAATGCTGGATTATTCCAGCTACTCTCCGCTTGGTTGGCTGGCTCTTCTCCCAAAGCATCGAGTGCCTGTTGATACCACATCTGCGCTTCCACTAGCGTATCCGGCTCTAACAAACGGTAAGCGCTATCAGCCTGCGCGATTAACAGATCTAAATAGCGCATAAAACTGGCCAGCTTATAGTGCATAGGATCAGTTTCAGCAATCAAATCGGGATCGCGAATATCACTCCCCAAAGAGTCCCAAGCATCATCATCTTGTAAGGGGAGTGTTGTCCAGTAGCGAACCTGTGTTCTTAAATTATAGGTATTATTTCGTTCTGGATAATTATTCCAGATCTCAGTTGTCAGGCCAATTAACGGATAACGCGGATCAGTATCTGTTGGCTCGCTATGCGTATTGGCCCAACTGCTCATATCATTCGGCGAAGCATGGATAGCACAACCCACATCACTACCAGGAATAAGGCTACTTTGTGACCCTGTGTAAGGCCATAGTTTAATCGTATCAATCGAATAGAGAGCACCAAGATCAACTTGTACCCAGCAATAATAGCGTCCCTGAATCACATCACCTTGATTGATATTCACTCTATCGGTTCGATCGCCATTAATCAGATCTTTGATATTCAGTGGCGCGACTTGCAGCGGTGGACCATAAGTTAAAGCGGCCTGTCTAGCAACATTTTCTCCATTAACAAATGCCTCTAATTCACTGGTTAAAAAATAGGAGGTACTGCTTTTGCGTCTTAATAAAATATACCTAACTTTTGGCGCAGTGAGCGGCGGAATGCCCGCAAGATTAATAATATATTTAAGCCATTTACTCGCAATATTATAGGCACTCAACTGTTGTAGACGCTGGCTGATAAGTAGTGGCACATGGTAAAAAAGTTCCCAATAATAATCCCCAAAAGTCCCAGTGAATGCCAGCGGCTCAAGCGTTGGATTACGTACATAATATTTTTTAACTTGCTGATTGGCACTAGAACTAAAATTAGCCCCCCAAAGGCCCGTGTTATCTTTAGTGAAATCCAGTGAAAAGATAGCGGAGGGTCTTAGTTGAACATAAATACTAATTGTCTTTGCACTTTCGGCAACAGGCACATAACATTTGATAATAGTATCAGTAGTGCTACTCATTGCTCCTTGAGAAATAATCGGCCCAGTCCCTCCCCTTAGCTGTAAAAGATAGCTTTGTCTATTGGCTGCAGGAGAAAACACCAGATTAAGATAGAAACCATCCGCAATCGCTGGATCTATTTGTTGTTGCGTTTCAGGCGTGAATATTTGTTTGATCCCCCTTGCCGCCATATCCCGTAAACGAGAGGGAAAATCACTGCTTAAACTTGCGCTGTAGAGCGACCAGTTAAAAAATTTCTTTTTATAAATTGAAGTAATAGCTATGGGTACAGAGGCACCATTATTTGGGGTCGCCACAAAGCTATAATCTTCACCATAGGTATCCATAATGGATTTTAAATTCGCCAAGGCGGTGTCTAAATAACTGGAACTGCAAGGCGTATTAGTGGCACTGCTGTTGGTAAAATAACCATTGATTTTATCTTTGGTTAAATTGACGTTTTGATCCGCCGTATTTAAGATCAGCAGAATTGATTTGCGCGAAGTCTCTTCAGTACAAAATAGACTTAATTGATTGAGTGACGCTTTAGTGTTAAACGCAGTTTGCACCAGCCCCGTTAAAGCTAATTGACTTTCCGCAGGCATCGACCAGCTTCCATCATAGCGTCGATAAGCCACTTTTAAGGTGCAATCTGCGACAGCAACATCAACCCCACTGGCGTTACGCGTAGTTTTATCTTGCCGCTCTAGCCATAGCAAATGCAATCGACTGTTATACACCAGAGGTTTAATCAGATTACCGGTCAAATTTATCGGTAGATCTATCTTCTCCCACCCAGTCCAAGCTTGCGATGGAATAGTGCCCGCAACCACTTTACTATGATCGAGACTACGCCAGTACCAAGTGTATGGCGTTCCTTTACTACGGCCAATAAACCAAGTCGTTCCCTTATAGTTTTCCATTGTGTCATGGTAAGCGCCGATCACATCCAGCTCTGCCAGCTGTTCAAACTCAGTGAGATAACTTAAAAAAGCGTCATCGGCACTCTCTTCATTAAGTTGCCCGCTATCGAGTAAAGCTTGCAGATTTTTAAAGGCCTCACTACGGCGTAAACGCAAGGCAGGATCAATGGAGTTTTCGGGTTCATACAGTAAGCGAGCCAAGCCGGCCCATAGGCTGTAGCGCTTATTATAAGTATCCCAATCGGCAAAAAATTGACTATCTTTGGCGGCAGTCACGACATCGGGTTCATCGCCACTGAGACAACGAATAATATATTGCTGAACAGAGGCAATCCCCCATGCCAAGCGACTAGTTTGTGTTTGCCCGCTGAGCAGAGGGTCTATTAATAAATAGCTAGCAAGGGCATTCAGATCCGCACTGGCTAATCGTGTTTTGACCGGAAGCGTATATTGATTATTGCTACTACTGAGATTAACCCAAGTGCCATGCTGAGCCCCCGCAATCTGCATCACACTGTTATAATCCGGCATTGTGGCCGCATTAACCCCCGCAGGTAGCGCATATTCAGGCAAAACTGATAGCGCATAATTTTGCACCCGAGTTGGGTTGCTAGTATAAAACTCCACTGTACTTATCTGGCTATAAGCCCGTTTTAAATCTACCAATACCCAGTAGCGACTATTTCCCACCGCAGCTCCAGATGCTGCTCTTGTTGACGTATTGCCGTCAATCAAGGCACTTTTAGGGGTATCCGGCCACCAAGAGTCGGTACTTGAGCTAACGGTTACCCCCGATTGTGTCGCCAAATTAATGCCATTAGACATAACTTTAAGTTCGGTAGCATCAAAATAATCTCTTCCAGGCGTAGGTTGACAATGGATTAAAATATAACGGATCGGCGCATTAAGCTGACATAAATAGCCACTAAGTGCCTGACTCAATTTCTCGGCTAATTGCTGTCTGATTTGCTCCGCTTGCGGCTCGTCTAATGTGGCGAGTAACTGTTCCGCAACACTTTTCCATGTAGCGTAGGGCGAATCGGCGCGTAATTGACGCAAAGAGGTTAAGTTCGACAGTGAAAACCCGCTTCTTTGACTTAATTCATAATTTTTTAAGATAGTCACCAAGCTGCTAAATATCAGTAATGTAGCCGCGGGATCACTGGTTAGCTGACTTACTTCCACATTAAGATATAGTGCCAGATCGGAGACCTTGAGTGTGTTGTTGGCGAGCTTATTGATAAAAGCGGTTCCATTCACACCACAAGCCTCTGTCGCACTTTTAAAGTGTGCTAAATTTCTCAGTCGATCTAAGGTAAAGGATGCGCTATTACCCCCCGTGACGATGGCAGGTTTTTGTGCCATCATTTCCACCATATCATCGGTCAATCCAAGATTATTCATAACTAACGCATGCTGGGCCAGACGATTAAGGTAGATCACCATTGGCGTTGATATCGGCGAGGTGATCGCCGCCAAAAATCGCTGACTATTGATATCACTCGCTAAGAGATCCGTATCTAACCAATCAAGTAGCGCCTTGGCCCGTCGAGGTGACGCCAGTTCCAGCGATGAACTAACTGCATCGATCAATCCTTTGTTCATCTCCTCATTGCTACCGCCAACATTACGCGCTACTTCCTGAATTAAACTGTTCATCGACGGGGTTGGCTGAGAAGAGTAGCTGATGGTGGTCATCAACACGAGATCATTAACCGTCAGGTCACGCACCTCTAACCACATGAGGATTTTCTTATAACTATCAAATCGTTGCCATGGGTTAGTTGGGTTCTCTATATTTTTAAGCAACTGGAGTTCTGCCAAAGAACAATCTAGCGCCCATGACAGTAGCCGCCAAGCATAAAGCGCTGAAATGGCAGCCACGCTATTGAGTGCTGTGGTTCCATCCCAACCACTCAATGATTGGATTAGCACCATCTGATTATCATTGAGATCAAAAGCCTGCATCATAGCTTTACGCTGATCGGCTGCCGTCATCTGGAGCAAAGCAGTGGCATCTAGTCCATTAAACAAACGCTTAAACTGGCTAGCTGTGGTTTCAGTGTCATTCTCGGACAAAGGCAAACCACAGATCACACGAGCATCCTCTTCGATCTGTTGATAGAAATGAGTTAAACGCCAGATCTGGGCTTGACGGGCAATTTCATTGGCTGCCAAGCTATTTTTATCCGCTGGCGCAATACCAGCATAGAGTAGATTAGCAGTAGTTATATCAGTCAATAAGTCAGGCTCATCGGGCAAGCTGGCTAATAGGCCGCGCAGCATTTCAAAAGGCTGATGAAATCCGCGACCACTGCTGGCGCTATAGGTAGACATAGCTTCTAGCAAAGCATCATAGCTCGCAAAATTAGCATTGGTTTGGCAAAGATTGGCGAGAAGTTCATTGGAAAGAGTCAGCGTACTGACCGGCTTATCCAAGTTATCCTGACTCAAGCGTAAATTTTGCAGATCAGGCCGCCGAGCTTGTAGCCCATAGAAATGGCCTGCGGGATGCAGCGCTTTTGCCTCTAACCATAGCTTAGTCAAATAAGCCGCTGGGGAGAACATAGAGGCGACCGAGCCAGCGGCGACATGGTCCTTATCTCGTTGTGGGATATATTGGCTCATTATTTTATTGTCCTTCCATGGCGATCAACGTCTGAGGTAGCATCAATCATCGACTTATTTGATGCAATCCCACTCATCAAGCTAATATTATTGGCAAGTTGAGGATTACCACGCATAAATTCAGCCCGACGCACTGGTCGTGTTGAGGCATGGACGGCTTGTTGATATAAAAAATAACAATCCGTATAGCTCAATGTTTTTTCCGCACGACGTAAAAAACCATTAAATGAGAGACGGGAAATATCCTGTAAGTTCGCCATGCCAGGATCATTAATCATTTCAATGAGAGTAAGCACATTATCTTTTTCCATAAATAATACCTTTATCTTAATAAAATAATTAGGAGATAAATTTAAATATAGGCTTCTATCAATGGGTCATAGCCTGATTATTTTTTATTATGTCCTGTCTATTTATTTTTAATAATAAAAAAGCCAATGACAATAAAGTCACTAGCCAGATAAATAGTTTAGAAAGTAAAAAACCCCGCCAAGGCGAGGTTAATTTAATCTACAATGGTTAATCTATAAAATTACCATTCTTTGGATACACTAAGCTAAGTTTATGCAAAAATCAAGTCTATTTTTCATACAATTCATTCGGTCACTTTACTAAAAGCTTGCTCTGCAATAGCCTCTTCCACATAACACTTATCCACCAACTTCTGATAGAAAAGCTTCCAATTACGTGACCATGAAGATTGCGTTAATTCAGGAATGAGATGTTTAATAATATTAAAGGCCACCACTGATGGCATCCTCTTATAACCTCGCCCTGCACAATAAGGACAATTTTTCATTACCTCAATCCCTTGTTGCAGAGTCTGTTTTTTATCTACTATTTTGCCCCGTCCTTTACAACGACAACGATAAGTTGTTATTCCCTTTCCATTACAAGGCTGACAAATTTTGCTAGACTTTTCATGATAAATATTCGGTTCTATACTTTGATTACTATTAAACGTTATTATTTCCCGAGCTTTCATCATAGCGTTTATATTATCAATTAGCCCCTTACCACTACAGCTAGGACATATTCGAATCGTTCCTGCCGAACGCGCATAATCCTCAAAAGCCATTCGGGATAATAGCAATAAACAATGACCCAGCTTATTACCTGCCGCTTTCCTCACTAATTTCGGTGCTATTTTTAACGCATACAGAGTTAGTTCTTCTATAGTAGTGAACTTATCTTGCTCACTAATATCGTTCTTAGCGAGAAAGGCTAGTAAACCAAACTTAGCTTGCCGTTCGATCATGCCCATTGCAGCCATAATATCTGAATTAGTCATTTTGCTTGGTGAAGTAGAATGAGTAAATTCATCCAGCGAAAAAGACTTTGGCGAGAAATTCCTGAGTATATTTTCAAATTTCATTACACTGCCTTTATATTTGCTTAAAGTAAAAGCACTATTATTCAGCATTACCGTTAAGATATTTATTACATCGATATAATTCTATCCTTCTCAATAGTTTGACTTAAATTATTTTTATTTACTGATGTCATTTATTTAACGAATAGAAATATGCCAAGTAATAAACTCAAATGATAAACTTCTGCCACCCTTAATTCTTGTCACCAGTTTAGCGATAAGATAGATAAAGGTAGCCGCTCTATTTAAGGACTCTAGCCACAAAAAATAGTAGGCAAATATTAGTAATAAATTAAGACTCACTAGCAATTTAATGGGGTTTACATATTAAATAAGTTTTATATAAATTCGTCGCTAGTGCTATTTAATTGCCAATATGGCCGCCCTTGCAGCCATTAAATCTTCTCTCTTTAGGAGTGTTCTGTTTTATCACCAAGTAGTGGGTTATTACTATTGACGCCTATTTATTATCTGCGTAGCTTACTTCTAGTAGGTATAGTAATTTCAGGAATGTTAGACGATAGGAGATCGTAAAAATGAATCTATATACAGCAAACTTATATTATCCATCACCTGTGGATGGTAATATTTACTCAATATATATGCATGATGACACTGGTGTTTTACAACCGATTTTTATTGAGAAAAGTCCTTATGATGAACTTATTCACCCTTATTATCTCAAAAATATTTCGCCACTCCAACCACCGATAAAATGCCAAGCTGAGATCAATATCCATAATGGTATCGCTAATTTATGTTATTACCAGCCACTGGCTAATGGCCAAGTTGATTTACTTTATTGTACCAGCCCCTTTAGCGATATAAATCTACTTATCAATACGCATTTGGGTCAATATTTATTCTTAACACTCAATAAATCTAATAATAATTTAATTCTACTATCTGAGAAAATGGTTGAAAATAAATTCATTCAAAAGAATCATCATCCTGTTCCAGCCAATATAGCCGCCTATCCGCAAGAGATAGATGATGTTTTTAGCGCAATAACTCGTGGGATATTAAAAAACTCAAAAATTGAGTACGATGAGTATGGATTTACACTTTCAGCCAATGATCATCAAGGAAATATCTATTACTTTGAAAAAAAACAACCTTACGAAAACTGTCAAATTTCCTCATTGACTAATTATTCAAATTCTAAAAAAGATCGCCTTAAACGTGTGAAAGCGCTCAGGTTACAACATAGAACCCAACAGGAGATATCTGAAATTCTCAACGTTTCTCAGAAAACCATTTCTAATGATCTAAAAGAGCTCAATATTAGCTAATTTCAATGCGATCTAAGAGTGATGGCTATGATAATTTAATCTAGTTTTATCCTATTTAATACTTATTATAGCCAAAATCCTACTGCGCTAGAAATTAAAAAGTAGAATGACATTATTAATAGAAGAGATAAAATATTAATAACAAGACATTAAGTGGAATAAGCAGCGGTAAATATTATACATTTACATATTGTAATGATTTAATTGCCACTTTAGATAAATTATATATACGTTCCATCAGACGACGACTATAATCAGCCACACTTTATCCGTTGTATGCAAAACACAACGGCCTCTGCTATTAAGTAAAAAGGCTTGATATTTATGAATTGGAATCTAACTCGAATGCAGTATATGGCGGATTTTTTTATTGTCCCCGTTCTGGCTTTAATTGCTTTAGTTATTTCGTTAAATCGCGGTGATGTATCTCTTATCTGGTTGCTCTATCTAATATGTGGTTGGCTACTGTGGACATTAATGGAATATATCATTCATCGTTTAGGATTCCATGTTTGGTATAAACGAGATCATGCTCGACACCATGTCAAACCACTTGAATTAATCGGTGTTACTCCTCTAGTGAGTTCCCTTTCTTTAATATTAATTTGGGCGATTTGTTCGCTTATTACAACGAGTATGCTTATAGGTGGAGTGGTATTTGTTGGTTTCTGTGCTGGATACTACAGTTATTTTACCATTCACTATCTAATACACCACTCTAATGGCGCTCTGCTGGCCCCATTACGTCGCCACCATGAATTACATCATAGAAACCCTCATGTTAACTATGGCGTTTCACTTATGTTTTGGGATCGTCTATTTAGAACAATGAAAAAACCTAATTAATTCCCTATTCTTAATTAGATAAAACTGTGTTTTGCTTTACAATAAACACAGTTCAATTTTACAGCGCGCAATCAATTCACCACGGCTACCATCACAACAGCCCTGTTCTATACTAAATTCCTTATTGATAACCCAACAACCTTTAATAAAAAGTCTTAAATAAAACGATTATATATTTTATAAATTTCGTCGTTTACAACTCTAAGTATTATTCACTCTCAATTAATTAATAGTATCTTATGTCAGTTAATGTAAAAAAAACGCTAACTGTGATTTATTTATAATAGAAAAATAATCATTAATGATATTGTTACTCGCTAATTAAAGGATTCTAGGAACAGACAGAACAGCGTGCAAAGCTCAACTATACTCTCAGTGATTATCCCATGTTTTAATAATGCCGATTATGTCTATGATTGCTTAAGCTCAATCCCATTGTCATCTATGGGCTTAATTGAAATCATTGTTATTAATGATGGTTCAACCGACAACTCAGTTAATGAGATTGAACGTTATATCACTCATCATAGGGATTTTAATCTTGTTTTAATCAATCAACATAACCAAGGATTATCCGCGGCGAGAAATACAGGTTTGATACATGCTAAAGGCGAATATATCGCGTTTTTAGATGCTGATGATCTATGGGCACCATCATTATGGGATACTGTTGCGCCTATATTAAAAAATCAACAACCCGATATGCTTATCTATAATGCGTCTCGATTTTTTGATGATGATATCAGTAACAAGTCTCTTATTAATGTGACTGGATTAAATTACGGCCTACATCAAATAAATAGCATAAGTGATCTATCTAAAATATTTGAGACTAATTGCTGGTTTGCTTGGTCCCGTATTTATAAAAAACAGTTATTCAAAGATGAGCTTTTTCCTGTAAATAGAGAGTATGAAGATTTAGCTAAAATCCCCTTTATCACGGTTAAAGCAAAAAGCATCTTTAGCGTCCCTCTCTCATTAATGCTATATCGTTCCAGAGCCAGTAGTATAACCAATAAACCAAAGCACAAGCATATCGAAGATATTATATACGCGATGGATTGCCTCTATCATCTATATGCTAATTCTAATGAAAAAGATAAGGCGCTTAAAGAGCTGTCGAGGTTAATGCAACACGAATATAGCTTACTACGTAGTATCAATAAAAAAATAAATGGCTATTGTTATTTTAATAAACAGCAACAGCAGAGAATAAAATACATTTTATTGCCTTTTCAAAATGAATTTAAACTGAGTCTGAAATTCAAGGCTAAATTTATTGGTGTATATAGCTTTATCGCCAAACTAAAACATAGGGTCTAAATAAAAATAGGTTAATAGAAACGATAATATTTAATATTAACGTCTCTATTATTTTGTGATTGAGTAAAACATAATTTAATCAAGAGAAGGCTTAGTTATAGTGATTTCACTCAGCCTTTTTAGCTGATTTTTTTATTAACTCTAATATATTACAAGATAATGGATTTCTATTTTCACATGCTTTAGTGAGCCATTTTTCACTTGCGATAGGATCCTTTTTGACACCATAGCCGTTCGAATAGATAGTGCTTAAATAATATTGTGAGTATCCATGGTTTTGGCTCGCCGCTTTTTCAAACCACTCTCTCGCCAGAGTATAATCTTGAATACCGCCTGCCCCCTTGAAATATATTTCACCTAAATAAAATTGGGCTCTCGCCTCGCCGCCCTTAGCCGCTTTCTCAAATAATTTTTTTGCTTTTGTATAATCGTTTTTGGAAGTATCAGGATTACTATAAATAAAGCCCAAACTAGTGACTGCTTTTAAGTTGCCTTTTTCTGCGGATTTTTCAAACAGAGCTATTGCCATATCATCATCTTTAACCACGCCTAGCCCTCGATAATAGATATTTCCGAGCTCATATTGCGCATCACTATTACCTTGCCGCACTAATTTTTCATAAATTGGCAACACTTGCTGGTAACCTTGTTGCATATTTTCTTGAGCGATAACTAAGTCCCCTAATAGATCATTGAGCTCTGTATCATTAGTTCTTTTTGACGCTAGCTCACTATCTTTAGCCCATAGTAAAGCCGACGATAAACTTAACATCACAACTAATATTATGCTCAATTTTTTCATTAGGCTCTTTCATCATATTAAATAAGATTACCTATAGCGAGGCGGCTATCTAGCTCCATTGCCAGCCACTGCGCACTGATAGTCCTGAATTTCGCCCGCTGAGCCTAAATTAAGATCAGTTAGCTTTAAGCGATTGGCTAATAAGATCATCTCGCCCTGTGGGCTGATTGCCAGTGCTAAACCATAATTATCGATGCTATCACCCTGCTCAACCACAAAACTTTGTAGCAAACGAAAGGGATCTTCTTTGAGCAAATCAGTTCCTGCTAATTTTTTGGCCAGATATTGATGACCAACCAATTTTTCTGCCAGCGGCCGCCACTGTTGATCTATATTCTGGGCTTGCTCACTCAGCGTATTATGGACATCCTGACGCAGGCAGGCGATATGAATATGTAATTGATTTTGAGAGCGACCATATTTCGAATTTATTGCCAGAGAGATCCACTGATCTTTTAACGGTTTGCCCATCTCAATAGATAGATGATTACGGTTGTTCCAAGCCTGAGAAAAATAAGACGGCGTCCGCTCAATTTGCAGTAATGGACTCTCGATACCGCTCACCTTGTCAGTCGGCATCACTAAGTCATGATAGGGGCCTTTATTGTCTTTAAACAGCACGTAGCCTTGGGGTAAATCTACTTTCAGACAAGGTGCAGGATCATCCTTCTGCTGCTGATTAGGCACACACCGCTGATTAACAATTTGCCATAGCGCATCGGGATTAGCCCGCCCGAAGAAGAACCACAAAACAACAGCCAGAACCAAAATAATAAGTAGAATAAATAATAGTTTGAAAATCCTTTTCATCATCATGCCCTTTTCTTAACTCATACCCAGTAACAAATAGAATAGCATCCTGAGTATCACTCTTCATTTACTTTTGTTGCACTAAAATGAATGAGCATACATAAAATTAACCAAGTAAAGATACAAATCTTAACTCCCCGTAAATCACATTATCCTCTTTCAATTGATAAAATAGATCATCAAGCGTTAGGATTATTGCATTTTTCGTTTGTAAAATATCGAGTTGAGACGTGATTTCACTTAAAAAAATCGCCTAAATAAAAATACTGCTCATTTGCAACAGACTAGCCTTGTTAATGAAAAATATAAAGTAAGCTGTGATTTCCTCCAGAGATATCATGGAGAGTTTAATATAAAGGAAAGCGCCGGATACTGAATATTATAATTATCGCCACAAATGCGCCTTAGAAAATAAAACGAAAAATCATATTCTAATCCTGTATTCACTGAGCAGTATAAGCCTTAAAGATAATCTCGATGATAATGCCGTCATAGAATGATATTTCAACATACTGACTTGCCACTGCTTTCTTCTCAGGCTAAATTAGGCCTCTATTATCGTTGCGACCATTCCCATGACAGAATAGATAAGCCAACAGAAGTTACAGCTTTTGTTCATAAACGCACTGGTAATCCCCAGAACTCCCTAATTTCTCCTGCAAAAAAGCAAGGAAAATGGTGACTTTATTCGGTAAAAACTCTCTATTTGGATAGACAGCATAAATATGATGGAGTGGTAAATGATATTCGGGAAGCAATTGAACCAAACGACCCTCAAGGATATCTGGAGCTACAATAAATTGAGGTAATTGACAAATCCCGAGCCCTTGTAATGCGGCCTGATGCAAGGCAAGGCTGTTATTAGCTCGAAAATTTCCCTTAGGTGTAAAACGAAAGGTTTTACCTTGACGGGAAAATGCCCATGTCTGCCCAGCCTGAAAATAACTGTATAAGAGGCAGTTATGTGTCTCAAGTTCGTTAAGATCCCTTGGAGCCCCATGCTCACTCACCCAGGCTGGAGATGCACATAATAGACTTCGGCAAGGAGACAAAGTTCTAGAAATTAAAGATGAATCCCTTAATTCCCCAATACGCACAGCCATATCAAAGCCCTCACCAATCAAATCCACTATCTTGTCATCAAAAACAATTTCAACACGCAACTGCGGCCAACACTTTAAGAACTTGGGAAGTAACTTTGTCAGATGCAAACTACCAAAAACCGTAGGGGCACTAATTCTCAGCGTACCGTAAATAGTTTCACTGTAACGGCAGAGTGCCTCCTGCCCCTCATTGATGGCTTGATTAGCTTTTTTCAGCCAAGAATAATAGAGCTCTCCGGCCTCAGTCAGTTGTAAATAGCGAGTGGAGCGCGTTATCAATCGGACTCCGGCTTGCCCCTCCAGTGCCATTAATTTTTTGCTAACCGCTGATTTTGTCATGTGTAGATACTCGGCTGCTTTCGTCAAATTACCTTGCTCTACGATAGCGATAAAAACAGGTAACAATGAATAATCCATATCAATCACCACAATTGTTATTTTTTAGGAAACATACTTTTTCTTTTATATCTCTTATTTCACCTTCCAGCAATCCGTATACTTTGATTATTCTCAACAAAGAAATAATGATAATGAAAAATAATATTATACTTTCAGTGACTGCTGCTCTTTCTGGTGTGTTACTCACGCTGATGATTATGAGTAACAGTTATTTATCCACATTTACCTCTCCGTTACATGCCTCTTGGTTAACCCATGCCATAGGCAGTGTTGTCGCCTTATTGATTTGGTTTGCTAGCAGGCGACAACTGCCAAGACAAAAAGAAAATCATAAAATACCCTATTGGAGCTATCTTGGAGGAATACCTGGTGCTTTTACGGTACTGCTTGCAGCGGTCACCGTGAATAGCCAACTGTCACTCTCAGGTTCGATTGTACTGATGCTAACAGGACAAATTGTCACAGGGATGTTAATTGATCATTTGGGGTTTATGGGGCTGACTAAGCGAAGAATAACGAGGCAGGACTGCATTAGTGTGCTCTTGCTGTTTATCGGTTCCACGCTGATCATCATGGGGAAATAATTTTCAATGTTACTTTTTTACATCATAATTGCACTTACTAATGGTATTTTCATCATATTTAGCCGTAGTATTAACGGTCGTTTATCTCAGGGTAGTAATGCGTTTTATGCATCACTAATAAACCATATTGTCGGTTTTTTGTTTTTAACTGCCATTATTTTGATCACCCAACCACAATTTTCAGTCAACTTACAGACTATCCCATTAATTGCATTTACTGGCGGCATAATAGGTGCCTGTTTTGTGGTGGTAAACAGTTATATATTACCACTACTTGGTGCTACTCTTACGACCATTCTCGCCATAAGCGGTCAGGTTCTGTCTGGCATTATTACTGATATTATTCAGCATGGCTTACCTGAGCACTTCTATATTCAATTAATCGGAGTCGCATTTATTCTTTCTGCGATCGGCGTTCACCACATACGAAAAACACCTTAAAAGAGTACTATCTAATCCTATAATTACGGGTAGATTTAGCGCGGGCAAAAACCTGCAAGATAGAGGATGAAGTTGGGTTGGTTCAATGACATCCGATATTTCAGCCACACCTACCCGCATTGAGCTCCAGCCCACTAGTTCTGAATAGATATCCTTCAGGGGATCACCTCAGAATAATGGCTTATTGCATACCACTCACCAACAATAAATTAATCAACCTAATACCCACACTATCGATCATGATAAATTGTCTTCGCTGTTTTCACACCGCCTATACACACAGCTCGCAACAAATCTCGCCCGAAATTAAAGAACGCTATAACCAATGTCAGAATATTAATTGTGGTGCGACCTTTATTAGCCATGAGACGGTGACAAGATTTATTAGTCAGCCTGAGAGAATAGATCCGGTTGAACTCCATGCAAAATAGATCACAGAAAGTGGCATTTGTGATTTAGTTAAGTTTCGTGATGAACATCACATTCGGATATATTGGAAAAGCGTGAAAAAGCATACTGGTTAAATATCCAGTGTCGCCATTTCTATCGCCACTTTGCCTTTTCGATGACAGATTTTAGATGCAAAAAAGCCACCTTGAAGGTGGCTTTTTCTTTCTCTAACTCACTGATTTAACAGTCAAGTTTTTATATGGTGCCAGGGCGGGACTTGAACTTCAAATCTAATTTATTGATACTTAAGAAATAAATATTAATAAAAAATAATATGACCCCCAAATAAAAGGCTTAGGTAGGATGTAAATCGATAGAAATATAATTTAGTTAATAACTTACTATCCAATAATTGGATAGTAATCATAAATAGTATAATAGCAGACAACAATTATTAACTATTATGCTTAACAACATATTATAAGACTCTTTGTATCCTATCAATTTTTATAGTCGATAGTTCACATTTGAAGCCATAAGCTGCCGCCTTAGCTTCGATTGTACCTTCAGCAGCTTCCAACCCATGTGGCGTAACAGCAGACTTGGGAAAGGCAGTTAACACATTGAATTTATTATGAATATTTCATATTCAATAATGATTACAGTTATAATAACCGTTATTTTATAAGCTTTTGATTGAACTGTGTTTATTTTAGTTTTGATAATGGTGTTTTGGACTTATATTAAACTTACATGGAGGAGTATAAGCCTTCTTATAATTTATGATGCGATTCATCATAGTCACTTAGCTACTTTCTTATACAAAATAAAAGAGTGATATCGCCTACACTCCTCTATCAACTATTATTTCACGGCTAATGAAATAATAAATATCTATACTGATATTTATAAAAAAATCCGGATATGCTCTGTATCAAATGCACTATAAGTATAGTTTGAATATTTTCGTTTTGACGTAAACGATACTTTAACTTAATTACCCAATTTATATGCATAGTCTCCAACAAGAGATGAAAATAGTTCTAATATCTCTATTTTAGATCTCCCTGCCCCAGCAATTTTTACAAGTGCATCAAACTTTATTTCAATATACTTATTTGATCTCGGATTTAATAATATCCCTGATTTCCATTCCTCTATTCCATCTTCAATCGATGATGAAAAACTTAAGAGCCAGTATATTAATAGTTGCCGATAGTCCGCTGATGAAAAATTTCTACCACTACACTTTACCTCTATCAATGTGCTGCCAATAGCGAAATCACCTTGACCATGCGCTATCCATTGATAACCAGGTATCAATGGCGACTGTATAATTTCAGCAGTGTGATTTTGACTATGAAAAAAACTTAACGATTTTACTAAATTGTTCGCTGTTTGGTTGGCGATAAACAGATCGATATCTGATAATTTTTCAGGTAGAACCGCATCGAAGTACCTAGATTGTCGATTCAAAGCTAATTTCAAGCATTCATCCCAATCAACAAGTCCACCATCGAGTATTTGCTCTGCGCGAGCATAAGCAACTTCAAATAACATAGCGGCATTTGTGGACATTTTTAGCAGTAAGCTATTTTCTACATTAGAGCAACCGGAAATAAATTGAACTTCCCTATTTAGGTGGGAAACTATTGCTGGCAGCAGTTGAGGGAATAATAAATCGCATATGCCGGGAATATCTCTATTTTCCATCATCCCCAAATTTAAATGATGCAAGCCATAGCATTCTTTGAACTTCAGGTTTGAAGTTTGGCCATTTATTTCTAGCATGGATAAAAGAGGGTCTATCTTGCCAATTTCTGATACATTCTAAACATGCTCTCTTGATAATAAGTCTAGTTGGTCTGATGCAGAATACAAGTCTTACTTGATACAAATAATTAAGGTGGCCGTAAGTAATACGTTTATTAAACATGGCTATAATGCAGAAAAAAACATATGACTTATATAAGTAATGTGTTCAATACTGTAAGTAGTAAAATAATATCTATTTCTGATGATAGTTCATGTGAAGAAAAATTTGCATTATTTATTTACAATGTAATTCACCCTAATATTCACCCTGTTTTATTTCCTGATTTCATTTTTAAATTAGCGACTGATTTTGCTTCTGGACATTTTTTGAATATCAATATTATTAATGAACATTTAGATTTTTTCTACCGTGGGAAATGTTAAACCATAGCAATGATTATTACTTAGTTAATATTACTCAATAATGTATACCCTAGATGATGTGTCTACTAATAATATGATTGAACTATATCGTTAAAAACAGAATTTGAAATAATAGCCGAAAATAATCTCTTATCTTTGGCTATCTACTATTTTTTTATTCTTATTCTTTTTTAATAAATACGCATCTATCTTCCCTTGCCCCCTTCCTGCATCTTGAATGACGTTGGGTATAAAGGACAGGGCATTCCGGCATAAACTCTGAATGTAGGCTTAATACGCTTTCATCCCGAGCTGTTAGCTGTAACTTGAAAGCTATAGTGTATATGGTATCGTACGCGTCAGAAATACCTTTAAGAGAGCCCTTCACGGTGGAAAAAAAGAAAACCTTCCTGCAGCAGAAAAGCGGCTTGCACCCGCGTAACCGTCATCGCTCACGCTATGATTTCCCGGCGCTGATCGCCAGTTGCCCTGCACTGGAGCCGTTCGTCAAGCCGAACGCCTGGGGCGACATCTCGGTAGATTTTGCCGATCCTGCGGCGGTTAAAATGCTCAACCGTGCGTTGCTGCAACATTTTTATGGCATCAAACACTGGGACATTCCCGCCGATTATCTGTGCCCACCGATCCCCGGGCGTGCCGACTATTTACACCATCTGGCCGACCTGCTGGCGACCAGCAACGGTGGTGAGATCCCTCGCGGTAAAGGCGTGGCGATCCTTGATGTGGGCATTGGCGCCAACTGTATTTATCCGATTATTGGCCTGCGTGAATACGGCTGGCGTTTTACTGGTTCGGAGATTGATCCGGTATCGCTCAATACGGCCAAAATGATCGTGGAGATGAATCCGACACTGAGAAACGGCGTGCGCCTACGCTTGCAAAAACAACCCGAATTTATTTTGAACGGCATCATCGGCGTGGCGGAGAAATTTGATGCCACACTGTGTAATCCACCGTTCCACAGCTCTGAACAGGAAGCGCAAGCCAGCACCCGCCGCAAACTGCACAAGCTGGGTAAAGGCGAGGTAGCTGACACGCCGGTACAGAACTTTGGCGGCAAAAATAAAGAGCTATGGTGTGAAGGCGGTGAAGAAGCCTTTGTGCGTAAAATGGTAGAGGAGAGCGTTAGCCTGGCGCAAAACTGCCTGTGGTTCACCTCGTTGATTTCTAAAAACACTACCTTGCCTTCGATTTATCACGCGTTGAAGCTGGTGGGTGCGGCCGAAGTCCGTACCATTGAAATGGCGCAGGGGCAAAAAATCAGTCGCTTCGTGGCCTGGACTTTCCACGACGCACAACAGCAGGTCGCCTGGGCGACAGAACGCTGGCGTTAATTTCCCTAGTGCCGGTTATTTAACCGGCACCGATAAAACTTCGCATTTCCCTTTCAATTTCTGCATGTTGCGTTATTCTCAATATGTCTTCCAATACTAAAAATCTTAAAAAAGTTATTTATTCAAAATACAATAGTTACCTTACTTAATTGATATTTTAATCCAGTATATATACCCAACGTCATTCAAGCTGCAGGCTGAGCGCAGCCAACGAACCTGCGGTTTGATATATACCGTCCGTTTTAAGCAATAAACTGCCTAGATGTAAGATTCAATAAGCTGATTTGACCAAATTGAATACATTAACGCCAAACATGGAACAACTAACACATCTTTAAACAACATCCGCTTTTGGCACAGAACCGCCCTCCATATTAAGTATAGTTCTGTGCCATAGTAATATATAAGCTAATACCAACAAATTGTTTCCATAGCTGCTATTTACTAAAAGCTATACTTCAACACAATCTCCAAATACTCGTGCAACCAATCACCATCAGCCAGCTTATGCAAACTAACAAATCCATCGTGCTCTAGCGTACAGATACCGCTGTGCGGGCAGCTTGCGGACTACCTTCCTATCAGCTGTTGTTCTCTCGCATTGAGATACAAAGCTTGCTTTATCAACAGCTGATAGTAATTAAAAAGCCCCTAGATAATTAGCAAAGGTGCCTTATGTTTGCCCCTACGAGCCGCGTAGCAAAGTTACTTTCTCAATTTGAAAAAAGAATTTCTTGCGAAGTACACACCTTGCACAAATATGAGCCGAGAGCGCGTCATAGAAGCTATTGCAACAGTACATGTGGAGTTGATTCTTTAGGAAAGGAAATGGGCGCTTATCATGCTTGCTGGCAGATGTGATGCCGATACAAGGAGGACTACAACTATTAGGGGGTCTTTAACCATAGCCCCCCATTTGTTCCCGAGCACCCTCTTAGACCTTGCTATAACTGGCTTTGCAATGAAAAATCAATTTTAGAAAAATACGGTAAAATATTATAACACATTGATTTTTAGGTTTTTATTTTCAAAATCAAATTCCTGTCATTCAATCTACCTTCGGCCTTATTTATTTTCTGGTTTGCCCAGACGGTTTAATGTATCAATTAGCGTTGTTCTTTTTACACCAAAATTACGGCAAATGGCAGCTTTGGACATCCCTCCTTCCAATGCAATGAGGATTGCATCCAATTTTTCTCCCGTGATGGCTAAAGGTCTTCCACCCTCGTTTTCCTCTTCGCTTAGCGGCTTCGAGGCCTGCAATAACACGTTCTTTTACTAGTGAACGTTCGTATTGTGCCAATGAGCCAAATAAATGGAACAATAGCTCTCCTGGTGGCGTTGTCGTATCCATCCCTTCGGTTATTGTTTATTTTTTTGCTTTGCTGCTTTTTTAAACCACTCTATTGCAAGTTTCTCACTTTTTTCAACACCTTCACCTTTCTGATACATCATCCCGAGATTATACTGAGCTATTGCGTCATTTTGTTCTGCCGCTTTCTGAAACCATTCCCGGGCTAATGTATAATCCTGCCGGATTCCCAGTCCTTTTAAATACATAATTGCAAGATTGCATTGTGCTGATGCATATCCCTGTTCCGCTGCCTTCTGATACCATTCTTTTGCCAAAGCATAACTTTGCCGATCCGCTCCCTCTTGGTACACTAACCCAAGGTAATACTGCGCCTTTGCATATTTTTGGTCGGCCGCTTTTTGGATCCATTTAATCGCCAGAGTATTATTTCTATTGACCCCATCACCATTTTTATACATCAAACCAAGGTTATATTGCGCGATGGCATAGTTTTGTTCAGCCGCTTTTTGCAACAATTCTCTCGCGATTTTGTGATTTTTCTGACTGTTTTTGCCTTGTAAATATAGAAGCCCGAGATTGCTTTGTGCGGGAGCATATTCTTGTTCAGCGGATTTCTGATACCACACTTTCGACAGATAATTATCTTGTGGGGTGCCTAATCCATTCTCATATAATAAACCCATATTATATTGTGCGATTGCATTTCCCTGTTCGGCCGCCTTTTGATACCATTTTTTTGCCTGCACATAACTTTGCTGTGTACCTAAGCCATCCAGGTATATTAAAGCAAGGTTATTTTGCGCGATTACATCGCCTTGTTCTGCGGCACTCTGAAGCCATTTTTTTGCTAGTATATAGTTTTTCTCGGTACCGATGCCTTCTAAGTACATTACTCCAATCTGACTCTGTGCCTTTGTATTCCCCTGCTCGGCGGATTTTTGAAACCAGTTTTTTGCCAGTACAATATTCTTATCAATTCCTTCACCTTTTTCATACATAATTCCGAGATTATACTGAGCCTGAGGGTATCCTTGTTCCGCTGCTTTCTGAAACCACTCTTTTGCCAAGGTGTAACTTTGCGGGGCTCCCGTGCCTTTCAGATATATTACCCCAAGATTACTTTGCGCTGCTGCATGCCCCTTTTCTGCCGCTTTATGAAAACATGCTATCGCCTGTGAGTAATCCTGTATTGCACCAGCCCCAGTATAATACATAATTCCGAGTTGATTCTGAGCCTCTGAGTTTTCCTGTTTTGCCGCTTTTTGCAGCCATTCTGTCGCAAGCGTATCGTTTTTCTCTGTTCCTATACCTTTCAGGTACATAACACTCAAATTAAATTGTTCATCCGCATTTCCCTGTTGCGCCAGAATTTTTGTCTGCCCAAAACCCCCACTATTTAACTTATTGTTTGAATACGCATAGCTTGTTATTAACAATAAGAAAGAAATCAGAAATAATTTATTTTTCATATTAATCCTATCTAATAAACTGCATCTACTTTATTTTTATTAATCGTAACGGCTCTGTTTTCAGATTTTAATTCTCCGCTAAAACGTGATACTCAGCATTACAAAATTATTGGAGCTTATTGTCAATGGGGTCTGAAGCCCAACCTAACCAGGCTTAGCTAAATTAACCCGCTGAGAAGCCATGGCCCAATCACCGATAGTGGAGGGCACTGTTGCAAAGTTTGGATGGCTCCTTATGCTAACCGCTACGGAAGCTTACCTTATGAATGCATTTAAAGGACGTCATTTCCCTGGCATTATCATCCTGTGGGCGGTGTGTTGGTACTGTAAGTACGGCATCAATTATCGTGAACTGCTAGAAGTGCTGGCCGAGCGTGGAGTGAATGTTGAACACACCACAATCTATCGTTGGGTTCACTTTACAAAGTGGCGGTTTTGATATCACGGTGGGAGAGCACACACAACTGGGCGGAGCGGTCATTAGCAGCAAGGCCAGTAAAGACAAAAACAGCCTTGATACCGGCACGATTGGGCTTACAGACATCAAAAATAAAACTGATTACACTGTGGATCAACAAAACGGGGGTTTTAATAGCGGCGGTGACATTGGCGGGCAGCACATTACTCACCGGCGTCAATAACAAAGGAAAAGACAGTAATACCACCCATTCAGCAGTTGCACAGGGTGACATTATTATGCGTGATACGGATAGCGATTAGAATATTAGAAAAAGACATCCAACTTCCTAACCATGAACGTAATTTTGAATTGGCTACATCGTGATGAACTCGAATTTCGAGTGTGGGAGCGATCTGCCTTTATGAATCGATTATTCAATGTGGAGACGGTGTTAGCATGAAACACAAAATTACCCTTAAGCCCAAAACGCTATAGTTTATTATTTTCAACAAACCAAAATTAAGAATATTCTGTGATTTATAAAGGCAACTAGTTAACTTCTTTTGTCTCATGTAAGCTATGCAAACAAAAATAAGGTTAATATGTAAAAATAAAATTAAAGGATAAGTTCATGTCTAATGGTTTAATATCTATAACATTATTTGTATCATTCCTAGCTATATCTGGTTGTACTCAAAAAAATCGAGATACCATATCCGATATAACTTATGCTCTAACTGGAGTACCTGGAGCAAAACATAAGAATGCGCAAAATAGTGAATATATAGGTGGTGAAACCGATGGTCAGCGGAGACTAAGAGAAAGACAAGAACAATTTGAGAAGAAAAGAACTAACTGGTATGGCAAGTCAATTGATGACCTCATTGAATCTTGGGGTAGCCCTTGGGGAATACACCAAAGAACAGATGGCGGTAAACAGTATACCTGGAAGTATTTGCAATATATGAATAATGGGGCGAATCATACCACGTGCGTAGATAATTTTACTACCGACAAGAAAGGTATTATTAAGAAATGGACATCTCAAGGTTGTTGGGACCATATTTAAATTATGATGGTCATTTCAAATGACATCCTTTAAATGCATTCATAAGGTAAGCTTCCGTAGCGGGCTGGTTAACATAGCATAAGGCTCATCCAAACTTTGAAACAGTGTGCCATTTTGACACCTGCCAGTCCGAATTTTTCGAAGAGTCAGCCATTAAATTCCATAGTAGATTTCCGTTTTAACCGAGAAGATCATAAGTGAACAAGAAATTCGCTTTAATTCATCAATATAATCATCATATGTTGGATTTTTGGCGTAAATATTATCCTTCAATTACTCCCTAGAGACATCCAAAACAAAAATATCAATTAACCCTTTTAATTCAATGGGTAGAGTCTCTTCAATGCTCTTTTTTAATGTTTTCGCACTGTTAATATTATGAATTTTACGCCCGGCAACTTTTTCATTTTGACCAAACCAGATCACCAGATAAATACCCTGATATTCCGCATCCGGATGAATTGAATAACGTTGATGTAACTGGACTGAAGCCGCTGTGTATAACTCTTTATGCCACTGCCCTTTGACCTCTGCGACAAGTAAACATCTTTTACCCCCAATCTGTTTTGTTATAGTGAAATCAGCCCTATTTTGATTTTTTAGTTGGTGCTCAGGCGTAACATTAATACCCTGCACATCTAACCTCAACCTAAGGCGATCGGCTATAATTGAGGTTGCATTGACTTCATTTAAGTGCTCTTCTTTTTGATAGAATAGATTAATGAGATTATATTCACCGCCAGCAATATCTTTTTGATAATATTGCAGCTCCTGTAATACAAGTTGACGTAATCCTTCCACGGTAACCACTAAATCCATATCTAAACAACGCACTGTTTCTTGTGGTGTTGGTGCCTCAAAATCACGCAACACTCGTTTTCTAACGTGGTCAGCATATATACTTTGTAAATCTTCGTGAAAATGTTTAAAGCGCGTATCAACTACAAGTCTTTTCAATACCGGAATGGTATTATCAGAATCATTTGAGTTTAATGTTCCTATGATATTAGTTAAAAATCGATAGGCTTTTTCACCCATAGGGCTATCTGAACCCCAGCTAGTGGGTAATTCAACTTCAGGCCATTTATCGATAAAGGTATTCAGAATTACTTCAATCTTTGTTGCTGTGAGAGTAGGCCAATTATATTGGCCTCTATAACTATGAACGCCAATACAAAGATAAAATTTTTGTATGGAGCTTTTATTTTTTGTCAGCCAATCCCAATGTTCTTTATCTATCTTATCTAAAAAAACAAATGCCCTGATTAACCAGAATATCTCTCTTTCTTTAATATCTCTATTTTTTAAATTGAAAAAATCATCTGCAAGATATGTATAATTATTGGTGATTATTTCTTTTAGTTCTTCAGGATTAGCATGTTTAACCGCTATTTCAAATAGATAATCTAATGAATCAACAGAAAGATGAGTGAAGTTTTTAAGCCATTCAATAGAAAGTGAGGAGCGTAAATGACTAAATGCATTATCATTACTTAATAAATGAATTCTCGGGTTAGCACAAGGCATAGTTAATTGTGGCTCAATATACTGCCGAAGAAAAATTTCAGCATCGCCTTGATGATTAAAAATAAGTCTATCTACTTCTAATGTTAAGTTTGTTCTCTCTTCTTCAGTAATAGCCTTAAACACTCTCGAAATATCGGTACGTAATAGCCTCAGAGCATTGAGTGATATTTCCTCTAAATTCCCTTGAGAGCGCATCCTTTCAATACAAATCGCATAAATAATTGTAAGGTATTCAGAATATTTTGATTCACATTGTAAAGCAGCTAATTTAGCAAGATCTGGAATATCGGTGATAATATTATCTAAACAGTTTCTCAGTATATCCAGCACTAATGCTTTATCACCTATTTTTTCTTCAATTTCATTTGGTACCAAGAGAAATACTTTCGATAAATAAAATAAAGCGCTATGGTTTTTGCCCATTTTTATGGCATCTCTATTTTCACTAAAAAACAAAGTATCTTTAGCATAACGTTCTTGTTGCTTTTTTTTATGTTTTTTATTTCTACGAAAATATTTATCAATTTGTAATTTATTTTCGTAATCAGTTACTTTAATGGCTCGATTAAAGCGTTGCCATTCAAACATAAATTCTTTCTTTTGTAAGGCATGGCTTCGCGCTTGCTTGCGTAATATATCAGTACCTTTTATATTTTTTTTAGAAAAATATTTATGACGTGTAATAAAGCTAGCCCATAGATCAATATTATTAGTATCCAATGACGGTAACTTTCTTCAACAGATTTACTGCATTTGAAGAAGATGAGCTATTACCTCACGCGGATTTAACACTACCGTTTTAGGCGGTAACTCATATTCAGTGAGAATAATTAGGGTGTGATTAAACCGTTATTGGAAGAGATGACTCTTAAATATGAAATTGAGCTGTGGTCATCTAAATTAAAATCAACAGGTTATTAATTTGCGCAATGAATATAGGCAGCAACCCATATTCATTGCTAACCAGAGACAACTAAAGGAGTAGTGACTATGGCTAAAAAGGATTTTAAAGTAAAAAACAAGATAGCGAAAGAAAAGGTGATCAAATCGAGACAGTATACAGTGGGTTATCTGCTGAACAATGGGAGACCTAATCCGAGCCCAAAACTAACTATAAGCGGTAAATGGTTGGTTGAATTAGGCTTTACTATTGGTTCGTCGATCACTTTGACCAGTAAAACCGGGCAATTGATCATTCGACTGACTGAAGAGACGGATCACTCGTTCTTAGATCCTAATATAGTATAACCTTCTATATTTCGGTAATTATTGTATTTATAAAACGATGACCTTATCCAATAAGCTACTAAAGTAGATCCTCAACAGTGACAATGTCGGATTGTTGTTCTGTATCGGCATTGTCTACCTTTTCCGCATTTATTTCTCCCATTTACACCGCCATGGTGAGATCATCGACAAAGATTGATCAACACATCAAATGCGGATTCGCCCACTAATTTAGAGGCTACTGAATAAGCGTTTGGTGCAAAATCAGTGGTATCAAAGGTATCGTGCTTATCAGTAGTCGATTTTGGGCTTAGGTTTATACTGCATTTGGCCTTTCCTTTTAGAAACAAAAAGAACCAATAATGTTTTATATTAGTATCTTATAAGACACCATCATTAAGCGCGCTATTTTTAGGGGGTAGAATGAGGGTAACTTTCTTAGATGAGTTTAAGACAATGAATATAGCTAACAAATTAACTGTACTCCGAAAACAAAAAGGCTTGTCACAACAAGCTTTTGCCGATGCTGTCAATATTCATGTCACACAGATAAAACGCTATGAAGGCGGTACCGCCTTACCCTCATTGGAAGCGATTAAAAAGATAGCGAAAACACTGAGAGTCACAACGGATTCACTGATATTTGAAGAGCATGAGCTATTGGCCCACGCAGATTTAGCATTACAGTTTCAGGCAATCAGTCAGATGCAGCCAGAACAGCAGGATGTCATTAAACAGCTATTGGAAGGAATGATCATTAAATATGAAGCAGAGCGATGGTCATCTAAACTAAAATAAGCGAGTTTATGAGGGTTATCACTCATTTTGTGAAAAATTGCCTCTGCAAGCGCCATTTTTAACCTTTATGCTTTATGGACAATCTCAGTTAATCAATCGTTATGTTTAATTTGATGATCGTTACTCAAATTTTGGCTATGGGCAATTCATTGATATTTGTGGTATATGCGGGCGATAGCATTCCACGTCGCATTTGCCAAGCGGGATCAACGCCTTTGCCCGCAAAGCCGATATTAAATTTACCGGATTTATTCATCTCATCCAGTGTATGCATCAAGGCTTCGCTTGCTCGAAATGGCTGTGTCTCTGTAAAGAGATCATACTGGGTCACTGTTGAATCGGTGAAATCGGATAGCATGATACTGGCTTTATGGTACGTATAACCTTCCCGCCAAATGGTATTAAGTGCACGGACTGCAGCATTAATAATGTCACGCGTATCTGCACTGGGATAAATCAGCCTTTCAACTGCTTGATTGTGATAGGCCGGATCAGATGAGTAGTGACTGGTATGAATGAAGACGGAGACGACCTTGCATAACTGCCCTTCTTCTCGTAATTTCTCGGCAGAGCGCTCAGCATAGCTACAAATAGCTTGATGCATTTCCACGTAGCAAGCCACTTTTTTACCGAATGATTTGGATGAGATAATCTGCTGTTTAACCTTTCTCACCGCTTCGAGCTCAATACAGGATTCTCCGTTCAGCTCCCTTACGGTTCTTTCAACCACGACCCCAAACGTTTTTCGTATCGTGGCCGTGTTACTGTCAGCGAGATCAAGAACAGTATTAATCCCCATTGTCTTAAGTTTGGCCGCGACCTTGTGGCCAATGCCCCATACCTCTTCGACTGCAAGTAATGACATCAACTTTCGCTGCCTTATTTTGGCGCTCAGATCGACAACACCGCCTGTTTTAGGCCACATTTTTGCCGCATGATTAGCCAACTTAGCCAATGTTTTGGTTGGCCCAAATCCAATGCCGATTGGTACATGGGTGATCCTAAGGATATCATTCTGTATTCGCCGGCCATAATCCGCTAGGCTGAGGTTGATATTTTCGCCATCTATGATGAGGAAGCTTTCATCAATCGAATAATTTTCAATATGATGGGCAAATGTGGATAGTACCGACATGACTCGATTTGAAATGTCATGATATAAGGTATAATTCGAGCTAAACACCTGCACACTATGACGCTTGAAAAATGTGATATTCTCAAAATAGCGGGCTCCCATTTTTATGCCAAGTGCTTTCGCCTCTTTGGAACGCGAGATAACGATATGATCGTTATTTGCCAGCACCACGATGGGCACACCAACAAGTCGGGGATTAAAAGCCCTTTCAACACTACAATAAAATGAATTGATATCGGCAAGGCAGTAGATCACAACGCCTTGTGGATGATATAGGTCACCACACCAAAGATCTGAAGTTCTTCTTCATCGCGAAAAGTAATGGGACGGTATTCCGCATTCATCGGCAGCAAAGCCACCACTGGCGTTAACTGTAAGGTCTTGATTGTGAAGTCACCATTCACGGTGGCGATAACGATATTTCGATCTCTGGGTTCGAGAGAACTATCCACGATAACAATATCGCCATCATTGATGTGAGCATCAACCATGGATGTACCTGACACGCGCAGAAAATAGGTTCCTGCAGGGTGAGTGATAAGTAATTCATTTAAATCGATGTTTTTCTGTGCATAATCGCTTGCCGGAGAGGGGAACCCTGCGGGGATCAGCGTATCAAAGAAAGGAATTTTCACCTCAGAAGGTAATTCACAGCGAGCGAACTTCATATCAACCCCAACAACACTGTATATATAGACAGTATTATTATTCAGAGTTTAATCATTGTCTAGTGTATCTTTTATTGAAATAGATATATTCACACTGTATTACTGAAATAGTACCATTTAGATGAACTCTATTTCTTATATCAATCGCTGTAAATCCTGGCAAGCTCACCCACAACCATCATGATTAACGAGTATTTGTATAATTCATAGTATTAATACTTTCAAAGTCTATTAATTCGGAATAAATCTTCCATTTTTTATTAAGCTTTTTTGGCAAAATTTATAAACTAAAGACAATGTGACGTGAGCTTTTCGATAGCTGAATTGTAATTAGCCATCAAATTTCGTATCTCAAACACTAGGTATATATAAATATCCATTTTTGGTGCCCAACAACCTAGACAAAGAAAAGTTTGCTCTGCCATAGTATTATTGTTCTATGGATCTAAATAAGCTGTTAGCCACATTTCAATTAAGTTTTTTTAACATATATTCAGAAATCAATCCAACGGCTTGAATAATGCTATGAGATTCATTTCGAGATAATGATGTAATACAAAGTCTACCGTGTCCTGTGCCTTCTTTATTACGCACTCTATTAATAGATAAAGCAAGGCCAAACAAGGCACGCTCGTAGTCCTTTATTGCTGGCTCATTGCCAACTTTCGGATCTTGAGGGGTTGCCATTTGTAAAGCCACATATGCCTGACCCAGCAATGTAGGAAAATTGGCATTAGCTGGGATCTGATTACCAAAGGTTGAATGAATTACATGTTTAGCTGTGGCCTCTAAAAGGTCCTTACCTGTACCAGATAACAATGCGGCGTCTTCGACGCCTTGTTTCGCTCTATTTGCGTATGAAAACAAAGCCTCAGTAAGATTTTTACCACTCAATGTATCCAAGATTATTGCAGAAACATCCCCATTTTCGGAAAGAATATAATGTTCTGATTTAAACACGTCTATTGCATTCTGTATTTGCTCTTTGCCAACGAAATTTACAGATGACTCCCTGAACCCACCTTGTGCTTTAATTTGAGACAGTAAGAGTTCAATTAGCCTACTACCAGATTTTTTGTCATTTTCAATAGCCCAGTTTAAAACAGCTGTTACCCTCTTCGCTTTTCCAACTGAAGACCCCTGTGCTTTGGGATCAGCGGTAATCAATCCAGCCTTTTTAAACAGAACTTCTAGGTCATAATGAGTTGGCTGGCGGCGGGGTTCAGCGTGAGCGTCATCAACGAGCTTTGCTATCGCAATAATTATTGAATCTGTTATAGGAAGTTCCATTTACTCTCTCTTAACTAGTATCCGAAATAGCTATGAATCACAGTATACTACGAGCCAAGCCGCAAGTATTGTGTTGTTGGCTATTTGAGCTACTCCTATAGGATCATGTTAGCAATTCGCCTATCATATCTAGTGACACGCTAGGGTAATGAAGTTAGACCTATATCTTCCTCGGTTACGCCCTCTCCTATTGACCAGTCCACCTAACAATCTCCACTCAATCTGCTCTCACTCCCCCCCAACTCGTATCAGCCCCCGATAATCAAGGGGGCGACGCCCGCATCGATGCGCACTTTGCTGGTGATGCCGTCGGAGGTGAAGCCCTCTTGTTGATCGATGTAGGGGGTATCGATGCCGCTGAGGTAAGCGACTTCGAGGGTATCACTGCCTTTTGCCGCGGCCATATACCAGGTGGATTCGCTCTGGTCGTCGAGTCGCGGTTCGGCGATGACGGTGGCGAAGTTGCGGATAGGGTTGATGATATTGGCGTTGACGTCGCTGCCTTTGACGCTGCCGGAGCCGATGACTTGCAGGGCTTGGCTCTCTAGCGCCACGGGATGGAGGATAAAGGCGGGCCGGATGTTGAGTACCCTACTGCCCTCTTTTTGCCGGCGCATCAGTTTGCGTCCATCGCTGAGGGTCTCCACGTCCATATGGCCGATAAGGATGTTGATGTGCTCGGCGGCGAAGAGGTTTTTTTTCTATTATTTAAGGTTAAAAATAATAGCCGAAAACAATCTCTTATCTTCGGCTATCTAATTTATTTTTTTATGTTTATTCTCTTTTAATCAACACGCTGCTTATCATAAAGCTGCTTTGACTATCTCAAATTGCTAACAATTATACATTTTCTCGTTGCCGTTGTATTGGGTCCGAATAACAGCGCATCCACGGCCTCACCTAATCGATATTTCTCACAGGTTCATAAAATACAAATGATAACCACAGTTGGCACGTTGGGATATTCACTTTATAATTCTATTCAGAGATAAGGGAGCTATCATGATAGAAATTAAACAAACTGTGAGCTTGAAAAATGGTTAAGATCGCTAAAAGGCAAAGTAACAAAGGTGAAGATTTTAATCCGAATAGAGCGCATGAAAGACGGAAATGTCGGTGGTGTTGAACCTATTGGAAATGGATTATCCGAATTAAGAATACATCAAGGTAAAGGATATCGTTTGTATTTTGCCAATAGAAATAATCAAATTATTCTACTCTTGTGTGGCGGCGATAAAACGACGCAACAATTAGATATAAAAAAAGCCAAACAATTAGCTAAGGAATGGGGGTTTTAAATGATGAAAGAACTAAAAAATTTTGATGTTGTAGAATATTTAAATGATGAAGAGGATATACAAACCTACCTTAACGCTGCCATTGAAGAAGGTGATACAAAGTATATATTTAAGGCATTGGGTAATATTGCAAAAGCCAGAAATATTAGTCAATTATCCAAAGATACAGGTATGAGCAGAGAGGGAATTTATAAGGCGTTATCCAGTGAAGGTAATCCATTATTTAATACAGTTAGCAAAATAACTAAAGCACTGGGGTTAAAAATCCAATTTGTTGGGGCTTAAATTGCCCCTTTTACATCGAGATTAACGCTTTTACTGCGAGTTACTTCAATAGAACTTTCAGTCATCAATGTCATAATAATATCGAATTAAAATACCGATTGGCTCCAGTTTTTAATTCGTTTTGCTTGCTGCAATAATCCTTCAAAAATAGGTTCACTGATATGTTGAGGGAATGAATCCGGTAAGGTTTCTCTCACATTAGCGATAACGGCATCTGTTTTATCGGCAAGCGCTATCATCATAGATTTAGCGAGTTTGGCGGAGAAACCAATTTTTTCCGCGGTAGTTAAAAAATGACGTGGTTGGATCATTGACCATTTATATTGTCGATTTTTCCCCAGTAATGCCATGGCCATCGTGGCTTTTTTAGCTTGTATCGCTCCCGAACTAAAAATAGGGTAAGCCGATATAACATCGTATAGCGGGGTCAATTGGAAAGAGGATTCAGGTTCGATGAATATACTGAAATTTTTACCGTGACCATCTATCGCCGCGAGCATCCAAAAAATAATCTGTGCTTGAAAAAATAAATGACGATCATCCTCTGTTTTTCGAGAGCCTAGCAATAATTTCATCGCATCTGCAATACTTGGTCCCCCATCACTTTCATATTTTAGCGCCGGAGAAATACCGAGAGCTTGGCAAAGATCTTCTTGGGGAAGCCGCATCAACCAACGTCCATCACGACTCCATTTTCGATCAAAACGCTCAACAATTAATACTTTTTTTCGCCCAAAGGTGGCTAATTCAGCATGAGCAACAGGTAAGCCAAATGCTTGTATAATGCGTAAGCTTAACCACTCATTTTCACAACTATCACTTAGATCAATATTATGTTGTTCTAATAAACCAATGGGTAGTTTGAATATATGGCTAGTCGGTGTGCTATTTTCAGGTCGCTGCCAGCAATCTTGATACCACAGGAGCGCTGTTTTTTCCTGTGCGCCTGCTAAAGAGATTCGAAATTCTGTCCCTTCAATCATGCCTAAAGGAGAAGCTTGATAATTATCTATTATACTTTCTATCTCAGCCTCGTTAAGCGGAGTCGATTTCATTATCGTAGGGGGAAGTATCTCACTATCGGGTAGGTAAAGTTGGATAGCACCAATACAGTCTCGACCGATAGTGGCGAGGATATCGAAAGGGTGTGCGCTTTTAATGCTAAATCGTGCCTGCATTCGAGCGATAACTGCTGCTGAGTCAGGCAGTAGATTGTTAAAAAAATTGATGACGACATCACCGTCGTATTTATCTTCTCTTAGCGGTAATGAGTAGGATATCGCACGAGAACCCGATTCGTTCAACCATGATTTTACATACTGGAACGACATTGCCCCGCTTTTATGGCGATGCAATTCTCCAACAACAATGCCGTTCATAGCAACGATTAATAATCCATTTTTCACGTTTTACCACTCCTGTGACCACTGTTTGTTCTCTGGGGATGGCTCATCACGACTGACAACATATAGCTCCAAATTAAGGGCAGAGAGTATCTTAAATAGGGTTTCTAATTTTGTTGAGTCTGGGTTATTTTCAAATGAAGAGATGGTCGTTTGTTTTATACCGACTTTTTCAGCTGTATCTGACTGCGTTAATCTTCTGATTTTTCTGCTATTTCTAACCGCTTGGGCGAGTAATCTTGCTGAAGTAATTTTCATTTTTATCCCTTAAAGAATATTCCATCGCACCTTAACATTACACGAAAATTAATTATCCGCCTACAAAGGATATTATTATATTATCCCTTACAAAGGATATTTTAAGTTTATCCCTCATAGGGGTTATTGTCAATTTAACCGCTATGGAACATATTATTATTTTATCCTTTAGAGGACATATTTTCGGTTTACCTGCAGTTGTGGTGGAAAATTTGATGATTTTCGATGACTTTTCTCAGTGGATGAGAGCAAGGACAGGATAAAATTAAACAGGTAATAGGATTAATTCAATAATATTTAAGCGTAGTGCTAACAGGTAGGAGCCCATTAGCACTACTAACCACAGAAACTAAAGGAGTAGTGACTATGGCTAAGGCACATTCTAAGTCAGGAAGCCCTGTAAATAAAGTCACAAAAACAGAGCGTTTTTACACCGTAGGATACGCACAACAAGACGGCCGACAGGGCCCTGCGCCGGCGATACACCTTAAAGGCTTGTGGCTCCAAACGGCTGGCTTTGATATTGGCAACCGACTCACAGTTAAAGTGATGGATGGCTGTTTGGTATTGATACCTGATAATTATAATGCGCATGTTGTTGACCAACAGACGCAACAACATAAAAAACAACTTGCGGAGATTAGATCAAATATCAGTGAGCTTTTTAGTGTCGCACATGAAACCTGTAAATAATCATACTTTATCCAACGTCTTCCTAATTGTGACAATGCTGGTTTGCAACGAGTATTGTCCATTTTTTTGATATTCATCATCCACAGATATCAATCTGGTACGCCTGTATCATTTCTGCAATTTTCTGCACAAATTCGCAAGTAAAAAAAAGAATCGCTTCCCACGCGAAGCCCCAGTACTGGCGTGCCTCCACGTCGATCTTGCACCTGCATAAAAACCTGCCTATGTCGCGTCTAGGCGTGGAGCGGGGGGATTAGACGATTTTGCTGATATTGCGTGTTATTGCGAGTTTTCACATATAGACGGCGTTAAATTGAATTATTTGTATTTTGATAAAAATTTAGACAACAAAAAACCCGCAAACAAAACGGCAGCGGGTTTAGTCATCAATATATCTGATTAATCGTTATCGTAGATTTGGTCTTTGCTAATAATATTCACGATATGCTGGCATGAATCCATCGATAGCTTTCTAGGTTCCCAGCTTGCCATATCCATCTGAGACAGCCCTTGCGCACTCCAAGGGATAATGCCATTAACACCGCATCCATACGGAGTGAGCGTATCGATAAATGATTTTTGAAGCGTATCATAAATTCGCACCTCGCCAATCTTTACCATTCCCGCTGCCCATAAGGAGGCACCGCCTATCGTTTGCAAATTATCACAAATAAGATAATTATGTTTTAGAAGCAAACCCTTATATATATGGCGCGCAACCCCCATCCCCTGATAGTTATCACGGAGGGTCACACCTCTAATTTGCTTTCCCATTTTGGTGATACCGCAATCAAAAAAAGTAAAATCTTTATAAGCAATTCGGCCTATTAGACGATCCTCTTCCTCATAGTGCATACCTGAACTCAGCAGCTCCTCGATTATCTTTTCTCCGGGGATATTTCGCGCTCTTAACAGCATTGCATATTCAGCAAAAAAACCGTCTGTACCGCATCCCATTGAGATTATCTCAGCGTAATAATCATATTCACTGCCAATCAAAGCAAACTCAGTTATTTTGAGTAAGTCACCTTCACGAGAAAGATAATAAAAAGAGTCTATTTTAATCTCTTTCTCACAATCAGGCTTACGATTCAAATCCTTTGAATAATTACGGGTAAAATTTGGAGACATCCCATTCTCACTATTTTAATGAACTGACAACTTTTGGTATTGAGACATGTAGCCAAGGATAGAGAATTTCACTTTTTCAATGACCTTGCCTATGCATTGATTTAATTCAGGATATTGTTTATTCGGATCAACGAGGATACTCACCACTTCATGACGATAAGAGAGCTCCGCAAAAGGGACGATATAGAAATCATCGCTCTTATTGTCATTATCAATGGTCACAATAAACAATTGTCTATCGGGACCTTTTCTGATGCTGAGCCGGCGGATTGAAAAATGTTTCGCTGAAGCCGCGTCAAAAAAGGTATTAATCACCTCGGTAGAATGGCTTATCGTTTGTACCGATCTGGTATGTTCAGTGCCCATATAGCCCCCTTATCCGTTGAAATTAATGATTATTTAATTGAATGAATGTGCGATAAAGAGTCACAACATCTGGGATTATAATGTAATTTAAGTTACATCAAGTCAATAGCTGTACTTGTACCTCACCGTACCTCACTGTACCCCCCAAACCTCACCACCGCCTCCCCCATCCACTCATTAAGCTGTGTTAGTTTACTTTGCAATGGGAGCAATTCATTACGCATAAATATTTTTTCCGCCGTCTCAGCATCAGACAAACCGCTAACATTATCGGGCACCATTCCCAGCAGCTGAACCGGTACCCGATGCGCGGCTAGCATGTCATCGCGGCTAACATTTTTAATATTAAGAAACTCATCTTTGGCTGCCGCTTCAGAGAGTGGGATCGTTTGTATGCCATCTTTCTTACCTCCGGGGCAGTATAAAAACAGATTACGAAAATTGCCAGGGCTTTTGCTGCTCTTCAGTGCGCTTCGAATATTATCGATATCCTGTCGACTTTGAGAGGCATCGCTAATGTATAAAATATAGCCAGCGTGAGCGCCATTGAGATAATATTTGCGCCGAAATAGAGTTGATGACTGATTTAATAATACCGAGGGAATGCCAGCTAAATATTCAGGTAAGCCGTATAACTCTTGATTGACGTCCGGCTCAATCAGATGAAACACCTTGCCTTTCGGAAATAGGTGCGGCTCTTGCTCATAGGTCTGTTGAATAAACCAATACGTATCGAGCGATCGGCCTCGACGGGTCAATTTTGCCGGCACGTGTTTGAGGGCTAAGGCATGTTTAAAACTATTTTCTCTTAACTCAAGATAGGCATTCCCAAATAATAAAAAATCAAATACCCAACGATTAAAGGTTTCGCGGCTTAATAATTTATGCGGAATAAACGTGCGGGTTAAAATATTGCGCTTAACATAGATTGCGCTGCTGTGATGGGGCGCAGCGCGGAATGTGCGCGCAAGCTCGTCAAAGCTGATCGGCGGTTCATAGTAGTCACCTTTTAATGGACATTCGAGGTAATCAAAAATTTCATGCCGGTCGAAAACAGGTATAGGATCACCAAAGGTGAAGGCTTCGATAGCGGGGCTTGTTGTCTGTTTTACCGATTGTTTTCTGTTTTTACGTCCCATTTAAAAGACCTCAATAATATTCTGCAGGGACACGCTGTCGCCGGTGAGCGGTTCGTTATACAGGGCGTGCATGGTGGCCCAAGCCAGATCCGCATGGCTGGCTTCTTCACTGCGGTCGGCCTCATAGGTCGGGCGGTTACCGCTTGCGGTGGTTGCACGGCGAATAGCCATAAATGACTGCGTGATATCATGACTCCCAGCGTCATACTCGAGCCGGTCATGGCTAATCACATCGTAGGCTTTGAGCACTAAGGCATTTTTTAACGCGGGGTTGTAGATAAATTCGCGGGCGGCGGGAAAGAATTCACGGACATTTTGCAGCACCCCATGCCCTATTCCCGTTGAATCAATACCGATAGAGTGCACGTTATAGCGTTCGGTCAGCGCCTTGATGGCATCAGATTGAGCACGAAAATCCATTCCTCGCCATTGATGGTGTTCAAGAATGCGGAATTTATTGCGCGGAAAGCTCGGTGGCGCGATCACCACACAGCCGGCACTGTCCCCATTTTGTGAACCTTTGGCCGGATCATACCCTATCCAGACCGGCTGACATTGATAGGGGCGGATCATCAACGGTTGAACGTCATCCCACACATCCCAGCTATCAACCCAACATTTTTGCATCAGCTGCAATGAGAAGATGGAGGCGATATCATCGACAAATGTACACATCAATAAGTTATCAAATTCATCAGGGCTATATTCTCGGCGTAATTGGTTCAAATCAAATAAATCGCAGCCGCCCTGTATCGCATCCTCGATGGTCACAATCTGCCGCCACTGGCCATCGGCGCATAACATACCGTTCTTTAATGCTTGATGACTGGTATCAATCTCAATATGCTCCGCTTTCGGTCGTCCACGATTGAATAATTTGCCACTCCAAAATGGGTAGGCGCTGTGGGTCAGTGCCGAGGGCGTAGAAATGTAGGTTTGCCGCCAGGGTTTTTGTAGCGCCATACCGGAAGCCACTTTGCGTAGCGCTTGAAATTTGGCGATCCAAAAGTATTCATCTAACAGTAAATTACCGTGATAGCTCTGTGCGGTGCGGGCGTTAGTACCTAAAAAGTAGAGGATGGCGCCGTTGCCTAATACGATGGGATCGCCTTTCAGTTCAACCTCTACGTCCAGTGCCATTGCCATAATATATTGTTTAAACACATGGGCTTGGGCTTTACTGGCAGAGATAAATATCTGATTACGGCCGCTGAGTAAGGCGTCCATAAGTGCTTCGCGGGCAAAGTAGTAACTCGCACCAATTTGGCGCGATTTTAAAATATTGCGAATACGCTGCTGATGACCTTGGGTGTACCAAAGCTGTTGATAATCAAATAGATTGCTATGAAAAATCTCGGTTAATTTTTCGATCGCCTCATCACTAAACACATTCTTGTCGACGGTTCGGTGCGCCAGTTGAGGATTGACATCCTGTTGATTACCGCCATTTTGGTACTTATGGATTTTGGCATGCCGTTCAACTTGACGATAAAGTAGTTCGATCTCTTTAAAGTCTTTGCTTTCCTTATTTTCTTTCCCCATCAAGGTACACAGACGCATTTCCAGCGTGATTTCAACACGTTCAATGGGGGAAAGGTGATCCCATTTATCGCGCCGTTTCCAACTGTGGATAGTGGTCGCTTTTTCATTAAGCAGTTCCGCAATGCGCGCCACTCGATAACCGTTAAAGTACAGATGCATCGCGCGTTTGCGGGGTTCAAAATCGTGATATGTATTCATCCTCTCACGTTACTGTCTAACGGACAGTATTTCCGCCACTGGGCATTGTGTCATCGACCACACAATGGAAAGTCGTTGTTTTCGCCCAGCAATCACGGGGAATATAGGCCATCGGATAACGCTTGGAGCCTAAAGCATGAATACAACCTCAAAGCCGGTTCGCCTCTGTGTGGAAGGGGCAACAACGGATGGCCGTAACCTAAATCGTCAGTGGCTGACAGATATCGAAAAAAATTACGATCCTGAAACCTATGGAGCACGAATTAATTTAGAACACTTTAAATCGCCGTGGATGCCACGATTTGGTGATGTGATTTCGGTCTTTACCGATGAAATCAAACAAGGTCAATTGGCGGGAAAGCTGGCTCTGTACGGTATCCTGTCACCCACTGATGAACTGATCCAGATGAACAAGAAGCGCCAAAAGGTCTATACCTCGGTTGAAATTAATCCCAATTTTTCTGATACCGGCAGCGCCTATCTGGTGGGATTAGCCGTGACGGATAATCCGGCCAGTCTGGGCACCTCTATGCTGCAATTCAGCGCTGATAATGCCCTTGCGGAACGTAAACAAGCGGCCGAAAACCTTTTTACCGCCGCCGAAGAGACAGAACTTGAGTTTATTGAAGCGGGTGAAAATTCCCAGAAACCCAGCCTATTAGAGAGCATCAAGGCGTTATTTAATCAACATCGTAAAAGCCATCACCTTAATCTTGCTGATGTCCATCAATCAATTGAACTCTGCGCCACTCAGCAAGTTGAAATGTCCATAGAAGTGGAGACCATGAAAACGGCGCTGGCGAGTTTAAAACAACATCTCAGCCAGCAAGACAGGCAACCCCAGCGCCCTATCGCCTTGGGTCATCAAATCAACATGGAAAATCAGACTAACTGTTAAGGGGATCACCCCAAGATGAAAAAACAGACTCGCGCTCAATTCACACAATTTCAGGCTCGCTTGGCGGAGATTAACCAAATTGGCGTTGAAGCATTACACTCAAAATTTACCGTCGAACTCTCGGTCGCCCAAACCGTGGAAGAGGAGATCCAGCGTAGCGCCGGCTTCTTGCAGCTGATTAATATCACCCCTGTTGATGAACAATCCGGCGAGGTCATTGGCTTAGGGGTCGGTTCGACGGTGGCAGGCACCACGGACACCGCGGAAAAGGCGCGTGAACCCAGCGACCCGACCTACTTAACTAAAAATAAATATTGCTGTGAGCAAACCAATTTTGACTCTTTACTCACCTATAAAAAATTAGATGCATGGAGCAAGTTTGCTAACTTTCAACTGCGGGTGCGTAACGCCATCATCCGCCGTCAGGCCCTAGACCGCATTATGATTGGCTTTAATGGCATTGAGCGCGCAGATAATTCCGAGCGCCAAAAGTATAAGTTACTGCAAGATGTCAATGTCGGTTGGCTACAAAAAGTGCGTGAAAATGCCGCCGAACGCGTCTTTGATCATATTCTTGATGAACAGGGTCAGCCCCTTTCTGACACGATCCGCATTGGTGTTAAGGGGGACTTTACGCATCTCGATGCGCTCGTAATGGATGTGGTCAATTCTATTATTGATGAGGAATATCAGGATGATACTGAGTTGGTCGTTATCTGTGGCCGTCACCTACTCGCGGATAAATATTTTCCACTGGTCAATCAAGAGCAAGCCAATAGCGAGAAACTGGCGGCGGAGATGATCATCAGCCAAAAACGCATTGGCGGTTTGCAAGCGGTGCGCGCGCCCTTCTTTCCGGCTAATGCCCTATTTATTACACGGTTAGATAATCTATCGATTTATTGGCAGGAAGGCTCGCGCCGCCGTCATCTCAAGGATAAGCCTGAGCGGGATCGTATCGAGAATTATGAGTCAGTGAATGAAGCCTATGTGATCGAGGATTACCGTGGTGTCGCTTTGGTGGAAAATATCGAATTTATATCAGAGCAAACCGGCGAGAGACAAGGGGATGCGGAACTATGGCCTTAAGCCCCTGCCAACGACATTTATTGCGCTTACAGGCACAAACCGCGACCTTGCGAGACGGTTCAACCTTGCAAAACAATAATGCCTATAACCAAATGTTGTTGATGTTTAATCAAGATCGTAAACAGCTTAAACGTATCCAATCCTTTGAACTGAAAGCCCATTATAAACGGCAGGCACTAACCCAATATGCCCCCTGGATTGCGGGCACACTGGCCGCCGATAGCGGTGAGCAGGATGATATGTTGATGTTTATGATGCTGTGGCGCATGGATGCCGGTGAATATCACAGTGCGCTGGATATTGCCGACTATGCCCTTAAGCACCGGCTGATCATGCCGGATAATCAAGCCCGCTCTACCGGTTGTGCGGTCGCGGAGGAGATGGGTGACGCGGCAAAAAAAAGCTATATCGCCAAAAATCCCATCCCACTGGCATTGTTACAACGTACGCTCGAGTTAACCGATGCAGAAGATATGCCCGATAAAGTGCGTGGCGAGTTATATAAATGGTTTGCTTATAGTCAGCGTGATAATCATCTCTTGCAACCGGCGCTCTGTTCACTGCTGCGCGCCTTGGAATTAGATCTTAATGTCGGTGTAAAAGCGGATATCAAACAACTCGAAAAGCGCTTAAAAAATCAGCAAGAAAAAAATGAATCCTAAAATAAACCGATCAATAACGGTGAGTTTCTGGCACGCATTTTCTCAGCGATAGGATGACGAATCCATGTTAGATAAAGAACCAAACTCGTTAGGCCTCGTTCAATGGCTGCTCTTGCTGCTGATCTCCATCTGGGGCGGTGCGGTCAGATATATCATTGATATTAAAACCAAGAATCGACCATGGGATTGGTTAAGTGCACTGATGCAGATCCTGATCTCAGGATTTACCGGGCTGCTCGGTGGGCTACTCAGTATTGACCTTAATCAGAGCCTTTATCTCACGCTATTCACTACCGGCGTATGTGGTGCGATGGGCAGTATTGTGCTCTCTTATTTTTGGACTCATTTTATGGGAGGGCGCAATGTCTAATAAAATACCCCGAGGTATCCGTAATAATAATCCTGGAAATATTCGTATTGGTGATGACTGGCGCGGATTACACCCACAACAAACGGACCGATCCTTTTGCCGCTTTATCGCCCCTGAGTGGGGCTACCGCGCTTTATTTATTCTGCTACGGACTTATGAACGTAAACACGGTCTTTGCTCTATTCGCCAGATAATCAGCCGCTACGCGCCGTCGTTCGAAAATCGCACTGAGATTTATATTCAGTGTGTCGCCAAACAATTAAATGTTAGCGCTGAAGATTGTTTAACCGTGACGCAAAAAACCGTTTTATTTGCCGTGGCCAATGCCATTACCTTGGTGGAGAACGCCGGCCAGCAACCTTGGGGCGTCGCCGAGTTTGAAAAGGGCTATCAACTAATATGAGAAAAGGGGTGTTCGGGCTATTAGCAATCAGTTTATTCATGCTACTTGGTTTTCTGTCCGTAACCTATTTGATGCAGCTAAATAAACATATTGGCGATCTGACCAGTCAAAATCGCCAATTAAAAATTGAATTAGTGAAACAAAAAAATATAACGGATAACGCTTATCGCACCATCACCCTTTTTGATCGCATTGCCGGAGCACATCGTGATATTAAAAACCAGATTTCAGAAAACACCAAGGCAAGCCAGCGCATTATTAATAACCTATTATCGGAAAATAGCTGTGCTGATGAATATATTCCCGATGCTGTTACTCAGCAGTTGCACCAGCAAGCCGCCCGTTTATAAATCAGTGCCCACAATTCCTATTCCAGCCCATCTATTCAACGAATACAAGCCCGATCCTTTACCCACAAAATTGCGCTATCACGATAGCTTATTATTAAATATCAACCTATTGGGATTTATTGAGCAATGCAATCTGGATAAGCGATCTATTGCGCAAATTGAAGCAATACGCCAGCAGGCGCAAAATCCAGAATAAATACGGATAACAACTAACACTTTGTCCTAATTGAATACTGGATAATTGAACAGTGATATAAAGATGGTTATAGTGCCCTTGCAGCGGCAAAATCCGTTGCAGGGTTTGGAACCCCTAAAATTATCGAGGCACACAACCTATTGGCAATTTGTGTGGGCACAGTTACACCAATCAAGTATCAATGGTGAGCTGGGCGGGGGCATCGAAAGATGCGCCGGGTTCTTCGATAACCGGTAGTTCCAACCCCGTTCAGTTCACCACCCAATAGAGATTGGAACCTCGAGGATGGTGATAATTCCCCCTATCGAAGAGGTTGTCATCATGAATCAGACGACTAAGCACCTTGCACAGCGCCTATGCTGTATTCGTTACGAGCATAGCAGCTTTTCACCTGCCAGCCCCTTATTCGCCACTCTCCCCATGGAGGTGTGCAATGTCCAATAATCAACCCCATGAAGTGGGATACTTAATCGATCACTGCCGCGCACTGATTTACGCCATTATTGCCCTTGAACCCCCAGAAGCAAAAGAGATCCTCAGCTTTGTGTTACAGCAGCAGATCGGCTTATTGCATACCACTCATCAACAAGAAATTAATCAACCATTAGAGATGATATGATTTTATTGCAACAAAATCACCCAAGGCATCGCAAGGTGCCTTTTTAGATCGTACAACCCTTCCCTATCTTTAGGACAAATAAATTGGCTGAGTAAGATATAATCAATCGAATACCCACATGATGATAAAAGGCCTATCGATCATGATGAATTGTCCTCGCTGTTTTCACACCGCCTATACACGCAGCTCGCAACAAATCTCGCCCGAAATTAAAGAACGCTATAACCAATGTCAGAATATTAATTGTGGTGCGACCTTTATTAGCCATGAGACGGTGACAAGATTTATTAGTCAGCCTGAGAGAATAGATCCGGTTGAACTCCATGCAAAATAGATCACAGAAAGTGGCATTTGTGATTTAGTTAAGTTTCGTGATGAACATCACATTCGGATATATTGGAAAAGCATGAGAAAGCATACTGGTTAAATACCCAGTGTCGCCACTCTGTCGCCATTTCTGTCGCCACTTTGCCTTTTCGATGACAGATTTTAGATGCAAAAAAGCCACCTTGAAGGTGGCTTTTTCTTTCTCTAACTCACTGATTTAACAGTCAAGTTTTTATATGGTGCCCAGGGCGGGACTTGAACCCGCACAGCCTTACAGCCGAGGGA
>CAUQNX010000013.1:0-135774 GCA_963519845.1 uncultured Moellerella sp.
AAGCGGATTATAGAGACTCAGAGAATTCTAGCAACCGTTTTTTTCATTTTTTTTATCGTTCGCCTTTTTTTTCAACAAAGAGAGCTAAAATAGCTCTATTCAATGATAAATCGATTATTTCAGCAGCAATAACCATTCGCCTAACGTAATATCTATTCGATGATTTATAACCGAGAGACTCTATGCAATTTATAGAACAGAGAATAGCGTCCGAAAAAAACCTTTCTTATATAATAGCAGAGATACTTGGAAAACAGATTTTAGCGGGCGATTACCCACCAGAATCTATTCTTCCTAATGAATTAGTATTAGCAGAGCAATTTAAAGCTAGTCGTACTGCAATAAGAGAAGCGATCAAGATTTTAGCGGCCAAAGGTATGCTATTACCTCGTCCACGAATTGGTACAAGGATAATGCCCTCTTCTCATTGGAACTATTTGGACCAAGATTTATTAAAATGGTGGATGAGTAGTGATAAGCTCAATCAAGTTATTCAACATTTTTACTTTGTTCGCTTAGCAATAGAACCCCAGGCTTGTTATCTTGCTGCATTCAATGGAACGGTAGAACAAAAACAACAACTGAAGCTACTTGCGCGGGAAATGCAGTTACTAAGTAAAAACTTTGATCGAGAGCGCTGGCTTGAAGTGGATTACCTCTTTCATCAAAAGATTTATCACGCTTGTGCTAATCCGTTTTTGGTATCTTTCGCTAATTTATTTCGTTCAGCCTATCAAAATTATTTTGATACTATAACGGAAGACCAAGTCATTGATGTTGATATCCACCAGCAACTGGCAGATGAAATTATAGCAGGCAATGCTCCAGAAGCCTTTAACCTGTGCTATCGTTTACTTATGACAAATAAAGATTAGCCTAATCTGTTGTTTTATTTGAATCATCTATATGTACAGGTGCCCAATGTTAAAAGCCGCTCAGAACATGTCAGGTTTACCTTGGATTGCCGCTATGGCCTTCTTTATGCAAGCGCTAGATGCCACAATCCTCAATACAGCTCTGCCTGATATCGCAAAAAGCCTCAATCACTCGCCTTTAGCCATGCAGTCGGCGGTTATCAGTTATGCTTTAACGGTTGCACTCCTGATTCCAGTAAGTGGATGGATGGCAGACCGCTTTGGTACTCGTCGAATATTTATTATCGCAGTATCACTATTCTCTTTTGGTTCTCTATTATGTGCACTCTCCCCTTCTTTAACCTTCTTGGTTGTTTCAAGGGTGATACAAGGTGTCGGCGGCGCTATGATGATGCCCGTTGCACGCTTAGCATTATTAAGAGCCTATCCACGAAGTGAATTACTGCCGATTTTAAATTTTGTCACTATTCCTGGTTTAGTCGGCCCGATACTTGGACCTCTGCTTGGCGGGGTTTTAGTTACCTATGCAACATGGCATTGGATTTTTATCATTAATATTCCAATTGGGATTTTAGGTATCTTATATGCACTGAAATATATGCCTGATTTTAAAATGCCCAAGCGCTCTTTTGATTTAATCGGATTTCTTCTCTTTGGTTTTAGTCTGGTGATGCTATCGGTAAGTTTGGATCTCTTTAATGACAAATCCCTATCAAACTATGTGCCTTATAGTTTAATTATCGGCAGCTTGGTATTGATCGCTTTCTATATACTGCATGCACGCCAAGCTAAAAATCCTATCATTCCATTAAATTTATTTAAAACTCGTACCTTCACTGTTGGTATTGTGGGAAATGTTGCCACACGCCTTGGCACTGGCTGTATTCCCTTTTTAATACCATTAATGCTACAAGTGGGTTTTGGTTATCCGGCGGTGGTATCAGGTATGATGATGGCTCCCATGGCCGTGGGTTCGATTGTGGCAAAATCGGCAGTAACGCGGATCTTAACCCACTTTGGCTATCGTAAAACCTTATTTGTGGTCACATTATTGATTGGCGCAATGATTGCCCAATTCGCATTACAGTCGCCTAATATGTCTATCTATCTATTAGTGCTTCCATTATTTGTATTAGGCATGGTGATGTCGGTTCAATTTACCGCCATGAATACAATAGCTTTAGCGGATTTAACGAGTCAGAATGCCAGCTCAGGCAATAGCTTATTGTCTGTCACCCAACCATTAGCGATTAGTTTCGGTATTGCCGTTAGTGCTGCAATACTCAACTATTTCGAAGCTCTGCCTTATGGCACTACCGTTGATAACTTCCATTACACTTTTATTATTGTCGGTGTTATCACCCTTTTCTCCGCTTTTGCCTTTTTACTTCTTCATGCCGAAGATGGAAAAAATCTAACCAAAAACAAAGCGTAAAAATAGTTATCTTAATTAGGTTTCACCGATTGACGCTCAATTAATTTGGGTGTCAATACGGTGAGCGTAGGCTCACCATCAGGATTATCCATACGATGTAACAGTTGTTCTACTGCTAATTTTCCAAGCTCATCTTTTGTCTGATGAATAGTCGTTAGCGGCGGGATCATATAAGAAGCTAAAGAGATATCATCATAACCAATAATAGAAATATCCTTAGGAATTGATAATCCACGTTGGAATGCGGCTTGATAAGCGCCTACGGCCATCGCATCATTTCCAGCAAAAATAGCCTGTGGCGGAGAGTCTAAATCCAACAATTTATTCATTGAATCAAATCCACCAGCAAATTCAAAATCACTAAAAATAATATAGGATTCAATAATAGGCAGCGATGCTTGTTTCATCGCTTGTATAAAGCCTTGGTATCGATAGTGAGCCGGTGATTTATCTTGTGGTCCAGCGATGCAAGCAATCCGCGTAAAACCAGAATCAATCAAATAACGGGTTGCCATCTCGCCGCCAACCAGCGAGTTATCTTGGATAATATCGCCGTCAGAGCCATAAGGAGACCAATCCATCATCACCATTGGCACTGATGGATAACGCTTTAGTATCTCTTTAGAAGGACCTTGTACTTCAGTACACATAATTAATAAGCCATCGACCCGTTTCTGTAATAGGGTTTCTAGGCTGTGGTTCATTCGATTGAGATCCCCTTCTGTATTACAGAGGATCAGGCTGTAACCGCGTTCATAGCAACTACGCTCAACACCCCTGACGACTTCAGCGTAAAAAGGATTATTACTGGCAGTCACCAACATACCAATCGTATTGGTACGGTTCATTTTTAAGCTTCTCGCCAAAGCCGAGGGCGTATAGTTTAACTCTTCGACTGCATCATTGACTCGCTTTGTCACACTCTCACTCACAAAACGATTCTTATTAATAACATGAGATACGGTTGAAGTTGATACACCCGCTTGGCGAGCAACATCTTTCATTGTTGCCACGAATTAATCCTGTTGTATTAAAAACTGATCTATCTCTTTTCGCCATGGAACTGATGGCTGAGCGCCAGACCGAGTGACAGCAATAGCGGCGGCGGCGTGCGCAAAACGAATTGCTTTATCATCAGACTGACCTTCTAATAATGCAGTAACGTAAGCACCATTAAAAGTATCACCTGCGGCAATGGTATCGATAGCTTTAACTTTGAAACCAGGAATTATTTTACCTTGAGCTCCTATTTGACTAAACCAAACGCCTCTAGCACCCAATGTTATCATCACTTTAGCAATACCTTTTTGATGTAAAATCTGAGATGCCTGATTAGCACTCTGCTCATCACTCACAACAATACCTGTTAGATGCTCAGCTTCTGTTTCATTAGGGGTAATAATATCGATAAGTTCAAGCAATGAGTCTGGTAATGCTTGTGCTGGTGCTGGATTTAGGATCACTGTAGTTTGATGGCGTTTAGCGATCTCAGCGGCAAACTGGATACTTTCAACGGGTGATTCCATCTGCATTAATAGGGCATCTGCTTGTGCGATCTCTTGTTGATACTGTTCGATACGCGCGGGTGTTAATTGAGCATTGGCGCCTGCATTGATTCCAATAACATTTTCCCCTTGCTGATTAACGAAGATCAGTGCGATACCAGTCGTTTCATTTTCAGCAATATCGATACACTCAATATTAATATTATCTGTGCTTAGCTGTTTTCTAACACTTTCGCCAATATCATCGTCACCCACACAAGCGATAAAACTGATATTAGCGCCACTGCGTCCCGCCGCAACCGCTTGATTGGCCCCTTTGCCACCAAAAGCAACCTGATAGTGATGTCCTTTGACTGTTTCACCGGGTTGGGGGAATTGAGCGATATTTAAAATGTGATCCGCATTGATACTGCCGAGAACCACCAGCTTTCCTGTACTCATAGCACTTATTTCCTTTTTTAAAACTGCCGTCCTAAGACGGCAGTTCTGATAATATTATTATTTAACAATCAGTTCTAATTCAACAGGCACAGTCGCCTCAACTTTTTCGCCTTTCAGCACTTTATCGGCAATTTGCACACCCACAGTGCCGATTTTTGCTGGACTTTGTGCAATAGTCGCAGCCAGTTTTCCGCCTTTAACCGCTTTGATACCATCATCGGTACCATCAAATCCCACCACCAATACCTCTGTATTGCCTGACGTTTGTATCGCACGCAGTGCACCGAGCGCCATTTCATCATTTTGTGCAAAAACAGCGGTCACATCGGGATGAGCGGTCAACAGATTTTGCATTACGTTCAAGCCTTTGGTTCTATCGAAATCAGCGGGTTGGCTGGCAAGGATATTAAATTTATGATCTTTAGCGCCGAGATTAAAACCTTCACCACGTTCACGGGCGGCGGATGTTCCTGAAATCCCTTCTAATTGGATCACTTTGGCATTTTCACCCACTTTGGTTGCCATATAATCAGCCGCCATTTTTCCGCCCATACGGTTATCAGAGGCAACATGGCTAACAACCTCACCTTTATTCGCCGCTCGGTCTAGTGTGATCACCGGAATTTTCGCTTTGTTGGCCATCAATATGGCATTACCCACCGCATCTGAATCGGTTGGGTTAATCAGTATCAATTTAGTGCCACGAACGGTGAGATCTTGAACGTTAGCTAGCTCTTTAGCCGGATTATCTTGTGAATCCAACACAATCAATTCATAGCCTAATTTATTGGCTTCATCTTGTGCGCTATTTTTCATGGTGACAAAGAAAGGGTTATTCAATGTTGAGATTACTAGCGCAATATTCTCTTTTGCCATTGCGCCAACACTGATCGAGGCCGTTAAAGCAACGGTAGATAACAACATGGCAAGTTTTTTGAGTTTCATCGTTTTATATTCCTGTAGGGTAAAATTATTTTTTATTATCAACAAGTACAGCGAGTAGGATCACTACCGCTTTAACAATCATTTGATAGTTAGATGAAATACCGAGTAAATTTAAACCATTATTAAGAAAACCAAGGATCAGCGCACCAATCAGCGTACCGACAATCCGCCCTTTCCCTCCTGCCAAACTCGTTCCCCCAAGCACGACCGCAGCAATAGCATCTAACTCATAACCATTACCTGCCATTGGCTGAGCCGAGGAGAGACGTGCAACTTCGATAATGCTCGCCAATGCCGCAAGTAAACCGCAAAGTGCGTAAACAGCGATTTTGATACGATCGACATTGATACCTGATAAGCGTGTCGCGGTTTCATTGCCGCCTAATGCATAGATATAACGGCCTAAGCGGGTATGGTGTAGCAGATACCAAGCGGCGATAAAAACAATCAGCATGATCCAAATAGGAGTAGGTATACCTAAAGGACGGCCGATACCAAACCAACCAAAGAGATCTGCATTATCGCTAAATCCGGTATTGACTGGGCTACCATCGGTATAGACCCGCGTAATACCTCTTAATAGCAACATCATTACCAGCGTAGCGATAAAGGCTTGGACTTTCCCCTTGGCGACAATAACCCCTGTACAGGCACCAATCGCAGCGCCCAAAGCTAATGCGCCCGCAACTGCCACCAGCGCATTAACGTCAGCGCCGACCATAGAAGCTGCGACTGCGCCGGTTAGTGCCAACAAGGAGCCCACCGAGAGATCAATACCCGCAGTGAGAATAACCAGCGTCATTCCTACCGCCATAATGGCGTTGACCGATGTTTGCTGAAGAATATTAAATAGATTATTTAAGGTGAAAAAATTAGGGCTTAATGTCGAAACAACCGCAATTAAAAAGAGTAAGGCAATTAATGATTTTTGCTCCATCAGCCATGCTTTGGAGAACCAACGTTTAGATGCCACTTGGCTACTTGAACTCATACTAAAAACTCCTGAACTGAACCCTGTGTTTTACCCACGGCGGCTGCCATAAGCGCTTCCTGAGTAGCTTCTGCTGTGGCAAATTCACCACTAATATGGCCTTCATGCATCACCAGAATGCGGTCACTCATTCCAATCACCTCTGGCATTTCAGAAGAGACCAGAATGATGCTCAGCCCTTCTTTTTTAAATTGATTAATTAACTGATAAATCTCTTTCTTAGCGCCAACATCAACACCTCGAGTCGGCTCATCTAAAATCAAGACCTTAGGACGAGTCATTAGCCCACGAGCGATCGCCACTTTTTGCTGATTTCCACCAGAGAGGAAGCCAATAGTTTGGTCCATTGAAGGTGTTTTAATATTAAATAGGCGAATGAAATCGCCGACCGTTTGGCGCTCTTCTTTATGATTAAGAGACCCACTCAGGCGACTAAAATAGCGCAGAGCCGTTAATGACATATTCTCTTTTACCGACATGCCTAATATCAATCCATCGAGTTTTCTATCTTCTGATATATAGACTATGCCGTTATTGAGACCATCCTGCGGGGTGCGTAATAGTAGTTTTTTTCCTTCAAGCTTAATTTCACCGCTGGCTTTTTTCGCCGCGCCATAGATTATTTTCATTAACTCAGTACGGCCAGCGCCCATTAATCCCGAAATACCTAATATTTCGCCTTTATGCAGAGAGAAGCTGGCATCACTGACGCCGGGACCTGAGATATGAGAGATTTCTAAACTAATTTCGCCCTGAGGAACTTGAATGCGAGGATATTGTTCTTCTAATTTACGCCCCACCATCATCTCAATTAGCGTCTCTTCCTGTAATGCACTCACTGGTTTTTCACCAATAAATTGACCGTCACGAAAAACAGTTACATCGTCGCAAATTTCGAAAATTTCTTTTAAACGGTGGGAGATATAAACAATGCCGCGTCCCTGAGCTTTAAGTTCATTAATGACATGAAATAGCGAAACAGTTTCTGTATCTGTCAGTGCATCCGTTGGCTCATCCATGATGATTACTTGGGATTCAAAGCTCAATACTTTAGCTATTTCAACCATCTGCTGCTCACCAATAGATAAATTGGCCACTAAGCTATGACTGTCATAATCTAGATTGAGTTTTTTAAGCAGATTGTCTGCTTCACTGAACATCTTTTTCCAATTGATTTTGCCAAAAGCATTTACAAACTCACGGCCAAGAAAAATATTCTCTGCGATGGTCAATTCAGGAATTAAATTCAGTTCTTGATGGATAATGCCAATTCCCGCTTCTTGCGAGTTTTTAGGTCCATGAAAACTGACTTCTTTGCCAAGATAATAGATAGCGCCCGAATCTTTACTGTAGATCCCCGTCAGCACTTTCATCATGGTCGATTTGCCCGCTCCATTTTCACCGACCAATGCCATCACTTTGCCGGGATAAACATTGAGTGCGGCACCCGATAGGGCTTTGACGCCGGGAAAGGATTTATCGATGCCCGTTAACGCTAATAAAGGCTGCATATTCACCTCAGAATGTGACACCGGAACATAGGATCATATTGGCATAGGGTGAACACTCTCCCGTTCTGATAACGGCTTTGCTCTCCTGTGTGAACTGCTTCAATGATTCATGAGTGCAATATATTATTTCTATATTATTTGCCTGTTCTATTTCTAGCTGAGCTAAATGGCTCAAGATCGCCTGTTTCATCTCTGGATTCAGCTTAATGATCTCTTCTGCCAAGATAACCTTTTCAACCTGCATCTCTTGCGTAATCGCTGATAAAACAGTGATGAAATCAGGTACGCCTCTTGTCACCGCTAAATCAATACGCTGAGGTCCTTGAGGGATAGGTAAACCCGCATCCGCTATAGCAATTTGGTCGGTATGACCTAAACGAGCAATCACGGCAGAAATATCTGCATTTAATAAAATGCCTTTTTTCATTACTTATTCTCCAAGAGCGAAACGTTTCGCTTTCTTTTATATTAGGAAAAAATAGCAACATCTCAATCGACTTATTTCATATTTGTGATCGCCATCGAAACGTTTCGTTCATCGTTCAATTGAAAAAATAAATAACTTATTGAATAAATTAAGGCTGAATCGTTTTTATTTATTTAAGGTGGAATGGTCACGAAAAATAAAAAAAGCGATTGCACTTGCCGCTTTTCGTCTTATAAATATCAATATCGCTTAAAAAAGAGTGATAGATTCAGGTAATGAAAGCTGCAAAAAGGCGGTCATTTAATACGTCTGCAACTTGAAGTATGACGTATGTATTAGCGAATAAATTAAGGAATGGATATGCCTCTAGCAGAACGTATCGCTCAACTCAGTAATGCACTGGAAAGCGGTTTATATGAACGTCAACAAACGATCCGCTTATGTTTACTCGCCGCACTTAGTGGTGAGAGCGTTTTCCTACTGGGCCCACCAGGTATCGCTAAAAGCTTGATTGCTCGCCGTATGAAATCTGCATTTAGTCACGCCAAAACTTTTGAATATTTGATGACGCGTTTTTCTACGCCAGAAGAAATTTTTGGCCCACTATCAATTCAAGCATTAAAAGATGAAGGCCGCTATGAGCGATTAACAGAAGGCTATTTACCCGATGCGGAAGTGGTTTTTCTCGATGAGATTTGGAAAGCGGGGCCTGCCATTCTAAATACGCTGCTTACGGCGATTAATGAAAAAAAATTCCGCAATGGCCACAATGAGATAACGATTCCCATGCGTTTGTTGGTCACCGCCTCTAATGAATTACCCGATGCGGATAATAGCCTAGAAGCACTGTATGACCGTATGCTAATCAGAATCTGGCTTGATAGTGTGCAAGAGAAACAAAATTTCCGCGCTCTACTCACCAGTAAGGCGCCTAAAGAGCATGAGCTAGTGCCAGAACAGCTAAAAATCACCGATGACGAATATCTGGCATGGCAGAAATCAATACCACAAATTACGCTGTCCGATCACTGCTTTGAAATGATTTATCAATTACGTCAGCAAATTAGTGCCACGGAAAAAACAGTATATGTGTCAGATCGTCGATGGAAAAAAGCAGTTTATCTTCTACAAGCCAGTGCATTTTTTAATGGACGAACTCAGGTATCGCCTTTAGATATTATTTTGTTGAAAGATTGCTTATGGCACGATCATCAATCAATGCAGCGATTCCCTGTGATGATTTTAGCGCTACTCAGTGAAGAGGGGTGGGATCAGCGTAAAATCAGCCATAATATTGACGAGCTCTATCGCCAATGGGTTGCCTCCACACAAAATAGCCAGCAACAAGAATCACTTAAAGTCGCGAAAAGCACCGGTCTGTTTGGTCGTAATGCGTCATATTCATTGCCCGAGCAGATTAAAGAGGGACGATTAACGTTATTTCTGCACAAACCCTTACAGCTGCATAATATAAAAGTCACTTTTATTACCACAGATAAAAAATCACTCGATAATTTCCTCTCTAAAGGCCAAACACTTTCAGCGCATTTAAATGGCATTGGCTTTCCACAAGAGATCAGCGCTGAAGTGAATAATCTCAATCAAATTCAGTTATTGGATATTAGTCGCCAAATTTCTACGCTCTATATTCAACAACCAGCAACTGAAAAAAAAGAGAATAATAATAAAGAGTGGATAAGCCAATTAGAGGATATTCAACTCAGTATTCAAGCTCAGCGTTATAAATTTGAACAAGATCAACCTTGTCTATTTATTGAAAATCATTGGTTGGCGGATATTGAAAATAGCTTTATTCAGTTAACCGATAAATTGACGCAACTACGCTCGCAGATAGTGGAATAATAATGTTAAGCCTAGCGACGTTAGATTTACTGCTTTCTGTTAATGAAGGCCAGCTTATTGAAGAGATCATTCTTACGCTTTTAGCAACGCCACAGCTGGCTGTTTTTTTTGAAAAACATCCGCGGCTAAAAAAAGCCTTATTAAAAGATCTCTCTGGTTGGAAGAGAGATCTCAAACATAAATTACAACAAGCGGTTGTTCCCCAGCAGCTCGCCGAAGAGTTTCAGCTCTATCAGCAAAGTTTAGCGAAACCAACAGAGCAATTTTTTGACCAGTTACCAGCTATACTCGACAAGTTAAATGAAATTGATTCGCCCTTTGCCGCCGAAATGAACAAGCTGGCTACCCCTGCGACAACTAATCTAGCAGCACGCCAAGCGCTAATTATTCAAAAATGGCGCATCAGTTTGATCTTACAGGTCACCACTCTACATAAAGAGCTACTCGAACAAGAGAAAGAGCAACTTTTAGCTGAGCTACAACGGCGTTTAGCCTTAAGTGGTAATTTAGAAGAGATTTTAGGGGAAAATGAACATGCAGCGGGAAGATTGTGGGATTTAAGTAAAGGGATTCTATTTTCATCAAATTATAATGATCGTTTATTAACTCGTTATAGTGAGTTTTTACAACAGCAGCCTGAACTAGAGAAACTCGCACAGCTACTGGGTCGAAGCCAATCGGCTAAACAATTACCCAGTGATAGCCCGATATTCGAACCCATAACCATACTGGAAAAAGTTCCTGAAACCATTCCAGAGCAAGTCAGTGGTATAGGCCAGAGTGACGATATTCTGCGTTTATTGCCCGCTGAATTGGCGATGCTTGGCGTTGAGGAGTTGGAATTTGAGTTTTATCGTAAGCTGGTAGAAAAACGGTTACTCACCTATCAACTTCAAGGCGATAGCTGGAAAGAGCGTCAAGTACTACGACCGATCGTTCATCATAATCATCAAGAGCAGCCTCGTGGGCCTTTTATTGTTTGTATTGATACATCAGGGTCAATGGGGGGATTTAATGAGCGCTGTGCCAAAGCCTTCTGCCTTGCTTTAATGAAAATAGCCTTAGCGGATAATCGCGCTTGTCATGTGATGTTATTTTCTAGCGATCTTGTTCATTATGATTTATTAGCGGAAGACGGGCTTGAACAGTGTATGCGTTTTCTTCAACAAAGTTTTAAAGGCGGAACCGATCTGGCGGCTTGTCTGCAAGAGACGATTAAAAAAATGGATAGCCAGCTATGGCATGATGCTGACGCAGTGGTGATTTCCGATTTTGTCGCCCAGCGCTTACCGGATGAACTGATTAAAAAAGTGAGAAACTTACAGTTAACTGATAAACACCGCTTCCATGCGGTATCAGTATCGAATTATGGGAAGCCCGGTATCATGAAAATATTTGATCATATCTGGCGCTTTGATACCGGGTTAAAAAGCCGACTGCTACGCCGCTTCAGTCAATAATTACAGCATATCTGCAACAGATTCACGAGTTTCTGGCGCCCATATACTGCATTGCACTTGGCCGATATGCTCACGCTGTAGCAATAACATCACTAGACGGGATTGACCGATGCCACCACCAATGGACTGAGGCATCTCGCCGTTAACCAGTGATTTGTGCCAATCAAAGGCTAGACGTTTCTCTTCACCACTGATAGCCAGCTGACGTTTTAGTGTTTCAGGGTCAACGCGTATTCCCATTGAAGATACTTCAAAAGCATCTTGTAAAACTGGGTTCCAAACCAGAATGTCACCATTTAAGCCAACAAACCCATCGTCGTTCTTAGTTGTCCAGTCATCATAATCAGGAGCTCGCACATCATGGAATTGACCATGAGAGAGCTCGCCGCCGATACCTATCAGGAATACAGCCCCATACTCTTTTGCAATCGCACGCTCACGTCCTTTTGCATCTAAATCAGGGTAACGCTGTAGAAGTTCTTCGCTGTGAATAAAGTGAATTTGGTCTGGCAGGAACGGCGCCAGACCGAACTCTTTACTTACTGCTGCTTCAGTTTGTTTTATTGCCTGATATATTTTACTGACTGTCTGTTTCAGATATGGAAGAGAACGCTCCCCATCTGCCATCACTTTTTCCCAATCCCACTGATCAACATATACAGAGTGGATCGGGGTTAAGCGATCTTCGTCTGGACGCAAGGCTTTCATATGCGTATACAAACCTTGGCCTGCTTGGAAATCAAAACGCCCTAAGGTTTTACGTTTCCATTTAGCCAATGAATGAACGACTTCAAAAGTTGCATCCGGAATTGATTTTACTTTGACTTGTACCGCTTTCTCATGCCCGGACAAGTTGTCCTGTGTTCCATCACCTAGGCGACTTAGAATAGGTCCCTGAACTTCGATCAGTGCAAGATCCTTTTCTAATAAACGTGAAAAATAGGATTTAACAAAACTAATTTGTTGCTGATGTTCGATAAATGACTTTTCCATAATATTTCCCATAATTTAAAGCGGTTCAAACTCGATATATAGATTAAGCAACAAAACAGGGTATAAATTCAATATCTAATGTGAAAAAAAGCGCATATGATTTATATTATCTAAAAAAATACACTTTAAAATGCATAATCGATAAAAACAGGAGGCTTAAATGGCCGAAATTTATCAAATCGATAATCTCGATCGCGGCATACTTCATGAGTTAAAAGAAAATGCCCGTATACCTTATGCGGAATTAGCCAAAAAATTTGCCGTTAGCCCCGGTACGATCCATGTTCGGGTAGAGAAAATGAAGCAGGCTGGCATCATTACAGGTACGCGCGTCGATATCAGTGCCAAGCGATTGGGTTTTGATGTTTGCTGTTTTATCGGCATTATTTTAAAGAGTGCAAAAGATTACCCTACAGCTCTAAAGAAGCTCGATATGCTAGAAGAAGTAGTCGAAGTCTATTACACCACGGGTCAATACAGTATTTTTATCAAAGTAATGTGCCGCTCTATTGATGGTCTGCAAGATGTACTTATCAACAAAATACAAACCATTGATGAGATCCAATCGACAGAAACATTAATCTCCTTACAAAACCCGATCATGCGAACAATTACGCCCTAATAAAAAAAAGTTATAACCCTATTATCCACAGGTAGATCCCAGCTCATTCACAGCGTACAATAGCGATTCTTTGAATATCTGAGAAGATCTAACATCATGGCAAAAATCACCCTAATAAGTGGCAGCACAATGGGCAGTGCTGAATATGTTGCAGAGCATATAGAAGAGAAATTACAAGAAATGGACTTTGAAACCGAAGTTCTACACGGCCCTCAACTTGATGAGCTTCCACTTGAAGGTATTTGGCTGGTGGTTTGCTCAACCCACGGCGCAGGTGATCTCCCCGAAAATATTCAACCTCTTGCTAATCAGATCAAAGAGAGTAAAGCGGATCTTAGTCAGCTCTCTTTCGGTGCCGTTGGTATTGGCAGTTCAGAATACGACACTTTCTGTGGTGCAATTCGATCCCTCGATGCCCTTTTACAGGATCATGGAGCCAAAAGGATCGGCGATCCTCTAGAAATAGATATCCAGAAACATGAAATCCCCGAGGATCCCGCAGAAGAGTGGGTTAAAAAATGGGCGATCAGTCTCCAGATCGGTTAAATAAACAGCAGTCAGCTGTGGATAAGTCTGGTAAGAACAGGGTGATAACCGGTAGTTATCCAATGTATAACCAGACACCCCTAATTGTGCTGTGGATAAGTAACTGTTTTACACCCAGCTTATACTGGATAGAACCACCATTCATTCACAGTATATGATCCTTTACACTTTGATGATCTTCTTATTGATTTATCACTTATCCACAGAAGATCGTGATCCTAGTAGTAGATCTAATAAAGAGATCTAAAAGAATAAAGATCTTAAAGCTATTAGGGATCGATCAAACTGGCTTGGACTCTCACAAAAACTTGCCGTAGTATGCACAACTCGAAATGCAATCAATTTGCGTTCTTAACGTTTAAGGTTCACTCATGTTTTATCCAGAACAATTTGACGTCATCGTAATCGGTGGCGGTCATGCCGGTACTGAAGCAGCGATGGCAGCTGCACGTATGGGGCGTCAAACCCTATTGCTGACCCACAATATCGATACCTTGGGCCAGATGTCTTGCAACCCAGCAATCGGTGGGATCGGAAAGGGCCATCTGGTTAGAGAAATTGATGCACTTGGTGGCCTAATGGCTATCGCAACTGACAAAGCGGGTATTCAATTTAGAACATTGAATGGCAGCAAAGGGCCAGCCGTCAGAGCTACAAGAGCACAAGCGGATCGAGTCTTATATCGGCAGGCGGTAAGAACAGCTTTAGAAAATCAACCTAATTTAATGATCTTTCAACAACCTGTTGAAGATCTTATCGTTGAAAATGAGCGAGTGACTGGCGCTATAACCCGTATGGGGCTTAAGTTTAAAGCCAAATCTGTAGTACTCACCGTAGGTACATTTTTAGATGGCAAAATCCATATTGGATTAGAGAACTACAGCGGTGGCAGAGCCGGTGATCCTCCATCAATCTCATTATCACAACGCTTAAGAGAACTGCCACTACGAGTTAACAGGTTGAAAACAGGTACACCTCCCCGTATTGATGCTAGAACGATTGATTTCAGTCAGTTAGGCGTTCAATTAGGTGATGATCCTATGCCTGTTTTCTCATTTTTAGGCTCAAGAGATCAACATCCAGAACAAGTTCCTTGCTATATCACTTCAACGAATGAAAAAACCCATGAAGTGATCCGCAATAACTTGGATCGTAGCCCAATGTACGCTGGGATCATCGAAGGGATCGGGCCTCGTTATTGTCCATCGATCGAAGATAAAGTGATGCGTTTTGCCGATCGTAATTCTCATCAGATCTTTTTAGAACCTGAAGGCTTAACAAGTAATGAAATTTACCCTAATGGGATTTCAACTAGCTTGCCTTTCGATGTTCAGATGAAAATAGTTAATTCAATGCAAGGAATGGAAAATGCCAAAATCATTCGCCCAGGCTATGCGATTGAATATGATTTCTTTGATCCTCGTGATCTAAAACAGACTTTAGAAAGTAAATTTATCCAAGGCTTATTCTTTGCTGGTCAAATAAATGGCACAACTGGATATGAAGAAGCCGCTTCTCAAGGGCTATTAGCTGGACTCAATGCGGCAAGATATGCCAATGAGCAGGAAGGTTGGTTCCCACGTCGTGATCAAGCATATATAGGTGTTCTCGTTGATGATCTCTGCACGCTTGGAACTAAAGAACCTTACCGCATGTTTACATCTCGTGCTGAATATCGTTTGATGCTACGTGAAGATAATGCTGATTTACGTTTAACTGAAAAAGGGCGTGAATTAGGACTAGTTGATGATGTTCGTTGGGAACATTTTAGTCGCAAATTAGAATTGATCGAATTAGAGCGTCAGCGCTTACGTGATATTTGGGTTCACCCGAAATCAGACAGTCACATTGAGGTGAATCAGATCTTAACTGCGCCATTATCCAAAGAGGCTAATGGTGAAGAGCTATTACGTCGACCTGAGATGACCTATACCTTATTGACCTCGCTCGATCGTTTTGCGCCTAGTCTAGAAGATCCTCAAGCGGCAGAACAAGTTGAGATCCAAGTTAAATATGAAGGCTATATCAATCGCCAGTTAGAAGAGATCGAACGTCAATCACGTAATGAAAATTCCTTGTTGCCGATTGATTTAGATTATAAACAAGTCAAAGGTCTCTCTAATGAAGTGATCGCTAAGCTCAATGATCATAAGCCAACTTCGCTCGGCCAAGCTTCACGCATCTCAGGGGTCACGCCTGCTGCAATTTCTATTTTACTCGTTTGGTTGAAAAAGCAGGGTATTCTGCGTAAAGGCGTTTAATCGTATGAATTTATTATTAGATTTAAATAAATTACTCAATCAAGCCAATATCTCCTTAACTGAAGGGCAAAAGCAGCAGCTTATCGCCTATGTTGAGATGCTACATAAATGGAATAAAGCTTACAATTTGACCTCTGTGCGTGAACCTCAGCAAATGTTAATTCGTCATATTCTAGATAGCGTGGTGGTGAACGATCACCTTAAAGGCGAGCGTTTTATTGATGTCGGAACTGGTGCGGGATTACCCGGTATTCCTTTGGCTATTATTCGTCCTGAGTCGCATTTTGTGTTACTCGATAGTTTAGGAAAGCGCATACGCTTTTTGCGTCAGGTACAGCATGAGCTAGGGCTAACAAATATTGAGGCTGTACAGTCTCGAGTTGAAGAATATCAGCCTGAAGAGGGTTTTGATGGCGTTATTAGCCGAGCTTTTGCATCTTTGACTGATATGCTGCATTGGTGCGCGCATTTACCTCGTAAAAATGGTCGCTTTTATGCATTAAAAGGCTCAGTGCCAGAAGATGAAATTACATCATTATCCGATAGTTGCAAGCTGGATACAGTGATTGAATTAAAAGTACCTGAACTGGGTGAACAGAGACATTTAGTGGTTATTCATTCTCAATAAATACATTTATAATTCACCAAAATTTATCTTTTAGAGCGATAGCGGTCACATTTACAATGTTACTGCTATTTTTATTAATTAAGTGCATTTTAAATCTTTATTTACTTATTGTTAACATTATTGCAAATAATAACTTTATCTCTTTTGATGATTATATTAATCAATAATTCATCATTGATGAATTAAACTAAAACGATTCAGTTATATCCTTACATATTTAAATGATATTTAATTAAGTCGTAAATTTTATCTTAAATTGTAATGATTATAATCTAATGATTTAAAATTGATTTTTATTTATTTATCGTTTTATGAGAAGAATCATATTTATACAATATTTTAAGATGTGATTTGAATCACGTTTTTATAACAGATTATATGAGTGCTTCATGTTAGTTTGTTATTTATCTCACCTTGATTCTGCGCTATCTCGTAAAAATTAAATAATTATTCACCTTTTCGTTACTTATTGATTGAATTCATTTTGGCTGCCCGTATAATTTGCTCGTTTTTGTCTCTTGACACACTTAAGCAAAGGCAGTTTTATACAACACTTAGCGTTTCTTAAGCTGGGAGAGAACAAAAGTTATGTCTGTCGTTTGGTTCAACAGCAATTTAGCGAGAAAACATCTGTTTTTTCAGCTAGTGACTTTTGTTATCCTCAGTGGGGCTTTCTGTGCAAATAGTATAGAATGGGGAGTCTCGGCTTTTGCGGGCGGATTGGCACGCTGGTTACCCAATATCGTATTTATGCTGGTAATCCGTCTCCAGAAAGCAAAAGAAGAGGGTGAGTCTGTCCACATCGCTTGGTTTTTCGCTTTGGGTGCAGGGCTAAAGGTTGTCACAACAATCGCAGTGCTAGTTATCGCACTGGGCGTTTTTAAAGCGGCATTGATACCACTAGCCTTGTCCTATTTGGCGGTGCTGATTGTTCAGATTGTTGCACCAACCATTATTAAGCGGTAAGTATTTTTAAACTACAAAAGGGTAAGAGGCATCATGTCTGCATCAGGAGAAGTGATGACTACAGAGGGATACATAAGTGGCCACCTGAGAAACCTTCAGTTGGACCTACGTACTCTTGAGTTGGTCGATCCCAAAGCTAGTATGGATCCAACGTTCTGGACGTTGAACATTGACTCGCTTTTTTTCTCTGTAGTGACGGGGATTTTATTCCTGTGGCTATTTAGAAGAGTGGCTGTCAATGCGACTAGTGGCGTACCTGGTAAGTTTCAGACTGCAATAGAGATGATCATTGGTTTCGTCGATAACTCAGTTCGTGATATGTATCACGGAAAGAGCAAGGTTATAGCGCCTTTAGCATTAACCGTGTTCGTTTGGGTATTTTTGATGAACTCATTGGATTTACTGCCTATCGATTTCATTCCGTATATTGGAGAGCATTATTTAGGCTTGCCAGCAATGCGTGCTGTGCCAACAGCAGATGTTAGCGTTACAATGTCGATGGCGATTGGTGTGTTTATTCTGATCATCTTCTACAGTATCAAGATGAAAGGTATTAAAGGATTTACTAAAGAGTTGACACTTCAACCCTTTAATCATCCGATTTTTATACCAATTAACTTGATTCTAGAAGGGGTTAGCTTGCTGTCCAAACCTGTTTCACTCGGTCTTCGACTGTTTGGTAACATGTATGCAGGTGAGTTGATCTTTATTCTTATTGCGGCACTATTACCGTGGTGGTCACAGTGGATGTTGAGCCTACCTTGGGCAATTTTTCACATACTGATTATTACGCTACAAGCTTTTATTTTTATGGTTCTGACGGTTGTCTATCTATCGATGGCATCATCTAAAGAACATTAATTTAATTATCTATCAATTATTGTATTAACTGAAACAAACTGGAGACTGTCATGGAAAACCTGAATATGGACCTGCTGTACATGGCTGCCGCTATAATGATGGGTTTAGCGGCTATCGGTGCTGCGATCGGTATCGGCATCCTTGGGGGAAAATTCTTAGAAGGCGCGGCTCGTCAGCCTGATCTGATCCCTCTGCTACGTACACAGTTTTTTATCGTTATGGGTCTTGTTGACGCCATTCCGATGATTGCTGTAGGTCTGGGCTTGTATGTCATGTTCGCTGTTGCTGGATAATCGTTACAGAATACTCAACATTAAATCATTAATTATTAAGAGGTATTGTCTGTGAATATTAATGCAACAATCCTCGGCCAGGCTATTGCGTTTATCCTGTTTGTTTTGTTCTGTATGAAGTATGTATGGCCACCGATTATGGCGGCCATTGAGAAACGTCAGAAAGAGATTGCTGACGGTTTATCTTCCGCAGAACGTGCTAAAAAGAACCTGGAACTGGCGCAAAATGATGCGTCTGACCAACTGAAACAAGCAAAAGCAGAAGCGCAAGTTATTGTCGAAAATGCGAATAAACAACGCACTCAGATGATTGAAGATGCTAAAGCCGAAGCAGAAGCAGAACGTGGCAAGATCGTCGCTCAAGCGCAGGCTGAAATTGATGCCGAACGCAAACGTGCACGAGAAGAGTTACGTAAACAGGTTGCGATGCTTGCTATAGCAGGTGCCGAGAAGATCATCGAACGTTCCGTGGATGAAGCTGCTAACAGCGACATCGTTGATAAACTAGTCGCTGAACTGTAAGGAGGGAGGGGCATGTCTGAAATCGTTACTGTAGCTCGCCCCTACGCCAAAGCAGCTTTTGACTTTGCTGTAGAAACCCAATCCGTTGATAAATGGCAGAATATGTTAGCCTTCACCTCAGAGGTGACGCGCAATCAACAGGTTGGTGAGCTGCTTTCTGGTTCTATTGCACCAGAAACATTAGCTAAAGTTTTCATCTCTGTTTGTGGTGATGAAATCGACGAGCATGTTCAGAATCTGATTCGTATTATGGCTGAAAATCAGCGTTTAACGACGCTTCCAGAAGTTCTATTGCAGTTTAAACAATTGCGAGCAGCGCTGGATTCAACTGTTGAAGTTGATGTTTTTTCTGCTTCCGAACTGAGTGAGCAGCAGTCGGCTAAAATTTCTGCAGCGATGGAGAAACGTCTGTCGCGCAAAGTTAAGCTGAATTGCAAAATTGATAAGTCAGTAATCGCCGGAGTGATCATTCGTGCTGGAGACCTCGTCATTGACGGAAGTGTCCGCGGTCGCTTAGAGCGTTTATCTGACGTCTTGCAGTCTTAAGGGGACTGGAGCATATGCAACTGAATTCCACCGAAATCAGCGAACTGATCAAACAGCGTATTGCTCAGTTTGATGTTGTGAGTGAAGCTCACAACGAAGGTACGATAGTCTCTGTTAGTGACGGGATTATACGTATTCATGGCTTAGCCGAAGTCATGCAGGGCGAGATGATCGCACTGCCGGGCAATCGTTATGCAATCGCACTGAACTTAGAGCGTGACTCTGTAGGTGCTGTTGTCATGGGCCCTTATGCTGACTTAGCAGAAGGCATGAAAGTTAAATGTACAGGCCGTATCCTTGAAGTTCCAGTAGGACGTGGCTTGTTAGGTCGTGTTGTTAACACTTTGGGTCAACCTATTGATGGTAAAGGCCCTCTTGATAATGATGGCTTCTCGCCAATCGAAGTTATCGCGCCAGGTGTTATCGAACGTCAATCCGTTGATCAGCCAGTACAAACAGGCTATAAGTCTGTTGATGCCATGATCCCAATCGGCCGTGGTCAGCGTGAGCTGGTTATCGGTGACCGTCAGACAGGTAAAACTGCACTGGCAATCGATGCGATCATCAATCAGCGTGAATCCGGTATCAAATGCGTTTACGTTGCTATTGGCCAAAAAGCCTCTACCATCGCTAACGTAGTCCGTAAACTCGAAGAGTACGGCGCACTGGAAAACACTATCGTTGTTGTTGCTACTGCATCTGAATCAGCTGCACTGCAATATTTGGCTCCTTATGCGGGCTGTGCGATGGGTGAATATTTCCGTGACCGCGGTGAAGATGCGCTGATTGTTTACGATGACCTGTCTAAACAAGCTGTTGCCTATCGTCAAATTTCTCTGTTGCTACGTCGTCCACCTGGACGTGAAGCTTACCCTGGTGATGTTTTCTATCTGCACTCCCGTTTATTAGAGCGTGCTGCTCGTGTTAACGCTGAGTATGTTGAAAAATTCACTAACGGTGAAGTGAAAGGTAAGACCGGTTCTTTAACCGCACTACCGATCATCGAAACCCAAGCAGGTGACGTTTCTGCATTCGTACCGACAAACGTAATTTCAATTACGGACGGTCAGATCTTCCTTGAATCTAACCTGTTTAACTCTGGTATTCGTCCAGCGGTTAACCCAGGTATCTCTGTATCCCGTGTTGGTGGTGCTGCTCAGACTAAGATCGTTAAGAAATTATCTGGTGGTATTCGTACAGCATTGGCACAGTATCGTGAGCTGGCAGCATTCTCCCAGTTTGCTTCAGATTTGGATGATGCAACGCGTAAACAGTTAAGTCATGGTCAAAAAGTGACTGAGCTGTTGAAACAGAAACAGTATGCGCCAATGTCAGTTGCAGAACAGGCATTGTCTCTGTTTGCTGCTGAGCGTGGCTATCTGGAAGATGTTGAGTTAGCTAAAATTGGTGACTTTGAAGAATCACTGATTTCTTATGCATCTCGCGAACATGCTGACCTTATGAATGCAATTGGCCAGACTGGTAACTATAACGATGATATCGAAAGCAAGTTGAAAAACCTGCTTGAATCATTTAAAGCAACCCAGTCCTGGTAATACTATTCGGCCCGATAGTTATTATGGGCCGTCTGGTTAATAAGGAGAAGCTGAAATGGCCGGCGCAAAAGAGATACGTTCTAAGATCGCTAGCGTACAAAATACGCAAAAGATCACTAAAGCGATGGAGATGGTCGCTGCGTCCAAAATGCGTAAAACGCAGGAGCGCATGGCGGCTAGCCGTCCTTATGCAGAGACTATGCGCAGTATGATTGGTCATCTTGCGTTAGGTAATCTGGAATATAAACATCCATACCTTGAAGAGCGTGAAGTTAAGCGTGTCGGGTACCTGGTTGTTTCTACCGACCGTGGTCTGTGTGGTGGTCTGAACATGAACTTGTTCAAAAAACTGCTGACAGACATGCAAGAATGGTCTGAAAAAGGCGTTCAAGTTGATCTGACTTTAATCGGTTCAAAAGCAGTGTCTTTCTTTGGCTCTGTGGGTGGCAATATTGTCTCTCAAGTGTCAGGAATGGGGGATACCCCGTCACTGTCTGCGCTGATTGGTCCGGTTAAAATTATGCTGCAAGCATATGACGAAGGACGTTTAGATAAACTGTATGTGGTGACCAATAAATTCATCAATACAATGTCTCAGGTTCCAACTATTTTTCAGGTATTACCATTGCCTCCGAGTGATGATGCTGCCCTGAAGAAGAAGTCCTGGGATTATATATATGAACCCGATCCTAAGGCGTTGCTAGATACCCTGCTACGTCGTTATATCGAGTCGCAAGTTTATCAGGGCGTCGTTGAAAACCTAGCTAGTGAGCAGGCTGCACGAATGGTAGCTATGAAAGCAGCTACTGATAATGGTGGCGACATGATCAAAGAGTTACAGTTGGTTTACAACAAGGCTCGTCAGGCCAGTATTACTCAGGAGCTTACCGAAATCGTTTCTGGTGCTTCCGCGGTTTAACAGCTAGGTTTACGAATTACGTAGAGGATTCAAGATGGCTACTGGAAAGATTATCCAGGTAATCGGCGCTGTTGTTGACGTCGAATTCCCTCAGGATGCCGTACCGAAAGTGTACGACGCCCTTGAGGTTCTTAACGGTAAAGAAAAGCTGGTGCTGGAAGTTCAGCAACAGTTAGGCGGTGGTGTTGTTCGTTGTATTGCAATGGGAACATCGGATGGTTTAAGCCGTGGTTTAGAAGTTTTAAATCAAGAGCATCCAATTGAAGTACCAGTCGGTGTGAAAACCCTTGGCCGTATCATGAACGTGCTGGGTGAACCTATCGATATGAAAGGTGATATTGGCGAAGAAGAGCGCTGGTCTATTCACCGTGCTGCACCAAGCTACGAAGATCTGGCTAACTCAACTGAGCTGCTAGAAACTGGTATCAAAGTTATGGACTTGATTTGCCCGTTTGCGAAAGGGGGTAAAGTTGGTCTGTTCGGTGGTGCTGGTGTAGGTAAAACAGTTAACATGATGGAGCTGATCCGTAATATCGCGATTGAGCACTCAGGTTACTCTGTATTTGCTGGCGTTGGTGAGCGTACTCGTGAAGGTAACGACTTCTATCACGAAATGAAAGACTCTAACGTTCTGGACAAAGTATCACTGGTTTATGGTCAAATGAATGAGCCACCAGGAAACCGTTTACGTGTTGCCCTGACTGGTCTGACTATGGCTGAAAAATTCCGTGATGAAGGCCGTGACGTTCTGCTGTTCGTTGATAATATTTATCGCTATACCTTAGCAGGAACAGAAGTATCTGCTCTGCTGGGTCGTATGCCTTCTGCGGTAGGTTATCAGCCAACATTGGCAGAAGAGATGGGTGTTCTTCAAGAGCGTATTACGTCGACTAAGACGGGTTCAATCACATCTGTACAAGCCGTTTACGTTCCTGCGGATGACTTGACTGACCCATCACCAGCAACGACCTTTGCTCACTTGGATGCAACCGTGGTTCTGAGCCGTCAAATCGCTTCTCTGGGTATTTACCCTGCGGTTGACCCTCTGGATTCCACCAGCCGTCAACTTGACCCACAGACCGTTGGTCAAGAGCACTATGATGTTGCTCGTGGTGTACAGTCGATTCTACAACGTTACCAAGAACTGAAAGATATCATTGCTATTCTTGGTATGGATGAATTATCTGAAGAAGATAAACTGGTTGTTGCGCGTGCTCGTAAGATTCAGCGCTTCCTGTCTCAGCCATTCTTCGTTGCTGAAGTCTTCACTGGTTCACCAGGTAAGTTCGTATCCCTGAAAGACACTATCCGTGGCTTTAAAGGTATTCTGAATGGTGATTACGACCACCTGCCAGAACAAGCGTTCTACATGGTTGGAACCATTGATGAAGCTGTAGAAAAAGCCAAAAAGCTTTAATACAGTTTACGGGAGGTTGATATGGCACATGCAAAGACATACCACCTGACTGTAGTAAGTGCTGAAAATAGATTGTTTGAAGGCAAAGTGCAAAAGGTTCAGGTAACAGGGAGTGAAGGTGAGTTGGGGATTTATCCTCATCATACGCCACTGCTGACGACCATCAAACCGGGCATGGTACATATAACAAAAGAGTCAGGCGACGAAGAATTCATCTACCTTTCTGGTGGTGTTTTGGAAGTTCAGCCTACTACTGTTATTGTACTCGCTGATACTGCAATCCGTGGCTCAGATTTAGATGAAGCGCTTGCGCTGGAATCTAAACGCAGGGCGGAAGAGAATATCCGTCAAGCACACGGTGATGTAGATTATGCTCAAGCATCGGCAGAACTTGCTAAAGCGTTAGCTAAACTTCGTGTTATTGATGAAATAGCAAGAAAGATGAAGTAATAACGCAGACAGTATAGTGAGAAGCCAGTTAGTATAAAAACTAACTGGCTTTTTTATTTGTACGAAATATGTAGTAATTTATAAAGGAAATAGGTTTACTTTCATCTCAAAGTTGGAGTTTCAGGATTATTATGACTGTGCAAAGAAAAAGTGTCGTTATTCTTGCTGCTGGTAAAGGTACTCGGATGTATTCTAACTTACCGAAAGTACTGCATTTACTGGCAGGAAAACCCATGGTTCAGCATGTTGTTGATACAGCCAAATCATTAGGTGCCTCAAATATTCATTTAGTTTATGGCCATGGCGGCGATCTACTAAAAGAAAAATTAGGTGAGCAAAACCTTAATTGGGTGCTACAAGCTGAGCAATTAGGAACTGGCCATGCAATGCAGCAGGCTGCTCCCCATTTTGACGATAATGAAAATGTCATTATGCTCTATGGTGATGTGCCTTTAATTGCCACTAAGACGTTGCAACGACTGATTGATATTAAACCTGAAGGCGGTATTGGACTTCTCACGGTGATCCTTGATAATCCAACTGGCTATGGGCGTATTCTGCGTGAAAATGGCGAAGTTGTTGGTATTATTGAACAGAAAGATGCCACAGAAGAGCAGCGTAAAATTCAAGAGATCAATACTGGGATAATGGTTGCTAGTGGCAAAGACTTTAAGCGCTGGTTAGCTCACCTGAATAATAATAATGCTCAAGGTGAATACTATATTACCGACATTATCGCTTTAGCGCATAAAGAAGGTAATAAGATCGCAACGGCACACCCTAAACATCTTAGTGAAATGGAAGGTGTGAATAACCGCCTTCAATTAGCAACCTTAGAGCGTATTTATCAGCAAGAACAGGCTGAGAAATTGCTTCTTGCGGGTGTCATGCTTATTGACCCTGCGCGTTTTGATCTGCGTGGTACATTGACTCATGGAAATGATGTCATCATTGATACCAATGTGATCATTGAAGGTCAGGTGACATTAGGCAACAACGTCCATATCCAAACAGGTTGTGTGCTAAAAAATTGTACTATAGGTGATAACTCAGTTATCAGCCCTTATACTGTGATTGAAAATTCAGAGTTAGCCACTGAGTGTACGGTTGGACCTTTTGCGCGTTTACGTCCCGGCGCGAAACTGGCAAAACTGGCTCATGTCGGTAACTTTGTTGAAATTAAGAATGTGAAATTAGGTGAAGGCTCAAAAGTCGGTCACTTAACCTATCTTGGCGATGCTGATGTAGGGAGTAATGTAAATATTGGCGCTGGTACTATCACTTGTAATTATGATGGTGCTAATAAATTCAAAACCACTATTGGTAATGATGTATTTGTTGGCTCAGATACACAGCTGGTGGCCCCAGTGACTATTGCTAATGGTGCGACTATTGGTGCTGGTACAACAGTGACTCGCGATGTTAATGAAAACGAATTAGTCATTAGTCGTGTGAAGCAGATGCATATAAAAGAGTGGAAGCGTCCAAGTAAAAAGAAATAATAACTTGAGGGGGGAATATTCTCCCCTTAGTGATCATTTTGTTTTAATCAATATCTAAAGAGACCTAATAATAATCCCTACTCTCTACAAGGCTTGGGGAACGGCAAAATAGCCGATTAGCAATCAGGTAATGACACATAAAAAGAGTAATTGCTCTAGTATTAGGAAAGAAACAATATGTGTGGAATAGTTGGTGCAGTAGCACAACGTGATATAGCTGAAATTCTGATTGAAGGGCTTCGCCGCTTAGAATACCGTGGTTATGATTCTGCGGGTCTAGCGGTCGTTGATAGTGAATGTCATCTAACACGCCTACGTGAAGTCGGCAAAGTGCATATGCTGGCTGAAGAAGTCGAAAAGCATCCTGTCACTGGTGGCACTGGTATTGCTCATACACGCTGGGCAACACATGGTGTGCCGAGTGAGCGTAATGCGCATCCTCATACCTCCGGTCATATTGCCGTGGTGCATAATGGGATCATCGAAAATTATCAGGAACTGAAAGAACAATTACAAAAACAAGGTTATGTTTTCAGTTCTGAAACCGATACTGAGGTGATTGCGCATTTAGTTCATCAAGAGCAAGAGCTCGGCGGCACTTTAGTTGAAGTGGTTCAACGCGTTATTCCTCAATTACGTGGGGCATACGGTACTGTTATTATGGATAGCCGTTTCCCTGAATTACTGGTTGCGGCTCGTTCTGGTAGTCCTCTGGTTATCGGTTTGGGTGTGGGTGAAAACTTCCTCGCGTCAGATCAGCTGGCGTTATTGCCAGTAACACGTCGCTTTATGTACCTTGAAGAAGGGGATATTGCGGAAGTGACTCGCCGTTCAGTGCGTATTTTTGATAAGCAAGGAGCAGAAGTTGAGCGTGAGCAAATAGAATCTAGCGTTCAATATGATGCGGGTGATAAAGGTATTTATCGTCACTATATGCAGAAAGAGATCTATGAACAGCCAATGGCGATCAAAAATACGCTTGATGGTCGTTTTAGCAAAGATAACCATATTGATCTAAGTGAACTAGGCCCTAAAGCGAATGAAATACTCTCACAAGTCGAGCATATTCAAATCGTTGCCTGCGGAACTTCGTATAATGCGGGTATGGTAGCGCGTTATTGGTTTGAATCACTGGCGAACATCCCTTGTGATGTTGAAATCGCTTCTGAGTATCGTTATCGCAAGCCTGCGCACCGTAAAGGCAGCCTGATCATTACTTTATCTCAGTCAGGTGAAACGGCCGATACACTAGCTGCTTTGCGTCTATCGAAAGAGCTTGGCTATTTGACCTCACTGTCTATCTGTAATGTCGCTGGCTCATCTTTAGTGCGTGAATCTGAATTTGTCTTGATGACCAAGGCAGGCACTGAGATTGGCGTAGCCTCGACCAAAGCATTTACAACCCAGTTGACTGTCTTATTGATGCTAGTGGGCTACATGGCGCGTCTGAAAGGCGCTGCGCCAGAATTAGAGCAGGATATCGCTAATGCATTGCATGCGTTGCCGGCTCGTATCGAAAGCATGTTATCTCAAGATAAAATCATTGAAGCATTAGCAGAAGATTTCTCAGATAAAAATCATGCGCTATTCCTTGGCCGTGGTGATCAATACCCAATTGCTGTTGAAGGGGCATTGAAGCTCAAAGAGATCTCCTATATTCATGCTGAAGCTTATGCAGCAGGTGAATTAAAGCATGGTCCTTTGGCTCTGATTGATGCGGATATGCCGGTTATCATCATTGCGCCAAATAATGAGTTATTGGAAAAACTGAAATCGAATATTGAAGAAGTCTGTGCTCGCGGCGGCTTGTTATATGTTTTTGCCGATCAAGATGCAGGTTTTGTTGGTAGCGAAAATATGAAGATTGTTCCACTTCCTCATGTTGAAGAGCTGATCGCACCTATATTTTATACAGTTCCACTCCAGCTGCTCTCATATCATGTTGCCTTAATCAAAGGTACTGATGTCGATCAGCCTCGTAATTTGGCGAAATCAGTTACAGTAGAGTAGAACTTAAAAGTGAGATAGCGCGATTTTTAGTTAGATAATATAAATCGTTAATAGAATAGATCCGGTGATACTAGTTAAATAGTATGCCGGATTTTTATGACTTAATACGTCCATTTTTGATAATAAAGCTGTTATAACACTATAAATAAATGACTTTTAAAAACGCATAAATAACCTCTTATCTATAAGAGCTATAAAAAATATAAGCCATATAGTTAAATGAAATTATTACAGTATTATTAAAATAAAAAAGAGTTATCTTAAATTTAATATTGAAAAATTAAGCTGTCTACTCTATTTATTTAAGCGCTATTTTGAGTTGAGAGATGCTAAAAGTGAGGCTTTATTGGGAAGCGGCAGCAGTTCAATGCTGCCGTTTAATATAAAATGACCTTGTATGAACTATTTTTCTAGTTCTGTCATATTTATTATTTGATCTTTATTTATTTGTTCTGTTTTTCCAGTTTGAGCATCTTTGTAAGAGACCAATCCTGTTTCTTTATCTATTAGAGGTTTATCAGTTGTGACTATCGTTTTTCCGTCAACTGTTTTTATGGTTTGCCCAGTTGAGCACCCTGCGAGGAATAGAGCTGATAGTAGAGATAGTAGTATGGTTATTTTCTTCATTTCATGTCCTATTATTTTTTATTCAATTTAAAAAATATAGCATAACCTATATGCCCCTATGTATATTTAATACTAGCGGAGTGAAGCGATGGTGTCATCCTATTTTTTTCATGAGAAACTATCGGAATATAGTTTCTTAATGAAATAATCTTATTTAGCCTATTAGGTCAGGGATACTCGCTATAATTAAAATACAACTTAAACTTTACAGCTGTTGTTATGAAATAAAATAATAAACCAAGAATAATAATACACTCGATGAAGTTCATGGAGTGTATTATCGCTAAAAAATAGTTAATCTATATTAAGATTATTATTGGAATTATTTAGGTAATTTAAGTTTTTATTTTTCTGATCATCATAGCAGCGGCCAGAGGGCAGAGGGCGAATAAGCCAAATAACCAGCGTGAGGATTGTTGAGCACCAGCAACACCGCCGGGATCGAGCAGTCCATTACTATTTACCACCACACCGACAATCGCTGCGGCTAATGCAGTCGCGTAGAGCTGGATGGTAATAATCGCCGATGAAGCCAGATTTTCTTCACCAGCTGGCGCTGCATTAAATACGCGAAGAACCAGATGTGGCCAGCAAATACCAATACCAAAACCGACACCCGCAAGAGCAAGACAATAGATACCCGCTTGTAGCCATAACGTCATTATTTCTTGATTCGGCGTCATAAAAGCGAGTAAGAGTAATGAAATTAGAATAACAATAGGGCCGCTACGAATAATAGTGACAACGGTATTACCTGTTTTATTGGCACTAAATAGCGCACCTATCGTCCAACCTGCGGCCATAATCGCAGTTAGATAGCCCGCCGTTAATGGCGCTAGGTTATGGATCACTTGTAGAAAGTAGGGAACATAGATTTCCGTTGTCATGCCCGCAACCAGTAGACCCATAGTTAAATAGAGAGTCCCTAAGGTTGTTTTTAGCGAATAAGCTCCGGTAGGCAATAACTTACGGCCATTTTTACCGTCGGTCATTGCTATGATTGCTAATAAAACTAAGCTGACAATGATACCAATAATGTTATTTAACAGACTGTCTGACAAGCTACCGATAGAAACAGCGAGCACCGAAATAACTAATAATGTAATAGCGAGGAATGGAATCTTAACCTGAGTCTCTTGCCCTGCTTTTTTGCCCGGTAATTTGGCGATTACAATAAAAGCTAAAATAATGGCAATAGGCAATAGAGACCAGAATGCCCAGCGCCAATGACCCCCTTCAGCAAAAATCCCGCCAATTGCAGGTCCGCAAAGTGTAGCTACACCCCACATTCCCGAAATAACCCCCATGGCACGAGACCAGAGATTTTCTCTAAAAATAACGCGAATTAAGGCATAACTCAGAGCAAATAGAATACCTCCACCAAATCCTTGGATAGAACGTCCTATCAATAGACTGATCATGGTGGGTGAGGATGCACTCCAAATTGCGCCGAGAGAGAACAAGAGTAGCGCAAGAAGATAGGATAATTTAGGGCCGAAAGAGTTCAGAATTTTACTGGATAGCGCTGAGCCCACAATCGAGGTAGCAACGAATAGTGTCGTATTCCATGAATAAAATTCTAATCCCCCGATATCACTAACAACACTTGGCAGAATGGTCGTTACTATATAAATATTGATAGCATGTAGTGCGACACCTCCCGTTAGAGCGATGGTTCTCAATGCATTGGCGCCACTGAGTAGATCGCCCCATGATGCATTGGGTTGAGTTGTTGAGTTCATAGGCAATACCTTCTAGACGTAGCTATAGTAAAAACGTTATTATCCAAGTAGTGAATTGGATAATAGAAGGGTGTAATGAATAATACAAGTAATTACTTTGATAACTTAAACCTTACTCAGGCAGCTGAGCGTGTTTTGTTTAATATCAAAACCAAAGGTCCTGTATCGACAAGTATGGTCGCTAAGGGTTTAAATATGACTGGCGAAGCGGCGCGACAGCATATTCAAAAGTTGATCTCTTTAGGGCTGGTGGAAGGTGTGCAGCAGGCTAAACAGTCTGGTGCTGGGCGGCCGCGGCTAAATTGGATCTTAACTTCGACTGGTCATCAAAGATTTCCCGATGCTCATGCTCAGTTAGCCGTTCAACTTATTGAATCAGTAAAAAAATTATTTGGAGATACTGGATTAGAGAAGATTATTTCTCAGCGTGAAGATGAAACCCGAAGCCGATATTTATCGCGCTGCGAGAATTTACCCTTTTTAGCGCGTTTACAGACGTTGGCGGATATTCGTAGTGATGAGGGCTATATGGCTAGACTCGAAACTGATGGTGATGATTGGCTGCTTATCGAAGATCACTGCCCTATTTGCGCAGCGGCAACGGCTTGCCAGAATTTTTGTCGCTCAGAATTACAATTATTTAGAGAAGTTATGGGCGATGATATTTATATCGAAAGAGAGCAGCATTTGTTATCGGGTGCTGGACGCTGCACCTATCGGATTAAAAAATAAATTATCTATATTATTGGTTATTTATTTGAGCGCTCTGTTGTTGAGCTGTTTTTAGCTTTTTTATATGAGCACCAACCATAAAAAATACCGGCGATAGCTCCCGCAATATGCGATTCGGTAGAAATATATTGCTGACCCGGTAATAGACCCGTGGCCATGCCGCTAAAATAGATTAATACTACTAAACCAATAATAATATCAATGGCTTGACGTCGTAAAACTCCCTGTGTCAGTAACAGAGCCCATAGACCGAAGATCCAACCACCGGCACCAATATGGATAGCATCACGGCCGATGATCCATACCATCAATCCGCCCACAACAATGATAAATAGCGAAGCATAAATATATTGTTTTAAGGATTGAGAGAGTAATAAGGCACTTAATATCAGTAATGGCGGTAAATTACTGAACAGATGCCCCCAACTTCCATGGATAAAGGGGGCGAAAAATATGCCGATTAGGCCTTCGCTAGTGCGGGGTAATATACCCCATTGAGTTATTCCAATCAGGCTATTGATGAGTTGTATAAATATCAAAAATATCGTTAATAGAGATAAAAATAGGAAACGTTGTTTTAACCAAATTTTTAGCGGTGCAGTTTTCATCAGTTTATCTTCAATAGTATTATCATTTTGATATCAATTACTTTTTAAGTGATTGAACGCTTTCAACTAAATCAGCTAATTGAGCCACAACGCGATCACCCACTTGTGCATTATCACCACCTAACGCTTTGTTACGCATAAAGTCATGTTTGATTTTAGCCCAACGCGCCTTTGTCTCAGTCGTCAGAGTACCGCGTATTTCAGATAGCTTCAGTAAGTTCTCTTCAGCGCCAGTGGTCAGTAACTGAGCTTCTCCCAGATAGTGATCATCTAATAGACGTTCAAGCTCATCTTGATTCATCACCGCCGAAATTTTTTCGCACAATTTATTCATATTACGGTAGCTGCCCTGTAGCTTAAAGGTGGGCTCAGTGCGGTATTTATCTGACTGCGCAGCGCTGGCAATATATTGCTGATTCACCTTAAGTACTACATCTCGTAAGGTCAGCATACGTTGAATAACTGAAGTGATTTCATTGATTTCAGCATCTGAATAAGGGTGGCTAAGGCTATTGGTCGAAATAGATTTACCCATAGCTTTATCAACTAACAGATAGAGGTCATTCATATCGCGGAGAGCAAGTGGTGCCAAAATTGCATTTGAGGTCAGGCTATTTTCGATATAACTCAGTGCAAATGCCTCGTCCATTCCGCCTAATACCTCGCCAAGATTATAAATATCGGCGCGGTTGGCTAACATATCTGGGATTTTAAATACTTCACCCGATTCGGTATAGGGATTTCCGGCCATCACAACACAGAATTTTTTGCCTCTCATATCATAGGTTCTGGTTTTTCCTTTCCAGACACCTTCGATACGGCGAGTACCATCACACAGAGAGATAAATTTTTGCAAGAATTCTGGATGAGTATGTTGAATATCATCCAAATACAGCATAACGTTATTGCCCATTTCTAAAGCTAGATTGAGTTTTTCCAGCTCTTGCTTGGCGGTTGCGTTCGGCGCTTGTTCAGGATCGAGAGATAACACGTCATGGCCAAGTGCAGGGCCATTAATTTTCATAAAGATCAAACCGAGACGATTAGCCACATACTCCATTAAGGTGGTTTTACCATAGCCAGGAGGTGAGATCATCAGCAATAGACCCATAAGGTCGGTGCGTTTCCCCTCGCCCAAGGCACCTATTTGTTTGGCCATATTATCGCCAATAATAGGTAAGTAGACGTCATTGATGAGCTTATTACGTACAAATGAGCTTAATGGCTGAGCTTTAAACTCATGTAATCGAATACGTTGGCGCTCTTCAGTTAGCACTTGCTGGCGTAACTCTTGATAGTGACGAAAGTTGGGAATAAAGCGCTTCCGCTGTTTACGCATACGGCCAAAATAATCATCTAAACTGAGATGCAGCGTACTATTTTGAATTAGAGGATGTTCACCCAGTAGATCTGTCACTTTAAAGTAGAGATCGACCTCACTATAACGAGCCACAGCCCCTTTTTCAGTGATAATAACGGCGATAGCACCGGGAATATAAGGAATTAAATGCGAATATTCGCTGCGTGAACATAATCCGCGTAACCAATTTTCGATCAGTGCCCAGCGTTGAGCCAAGCGCTGTCCTAAATTCTGCTGCGAGCGATTAAAATCAATCCACATATGGGATTTTTCAAGTTCGGCTTGTAAGCTCTCAGTAAGCTCACGTGCATATTTGCTGTAGACCAGTTCAACTGGGGTTCTAGCTAGTGCAAAGCTAAGATATTCAGCAGCCTGCGCGCGTTGATAACTGGCACAAGCGATTGGATGCCGATCTAAAAATAGGCTTATATCCGCTTCTATTTCAGCTTGTAGATCATTTAAAGCATCATCATTATGAAACAGCTGGCGAATATTCATCGATGTTCTGGCGCGTTCTGGCCAGAGCGCAGCTTGTTCTTCGTTTTGTACCTGTTCCCAAAAAAGGGTGGCGATAGCGCGAGAGGTTGGGTTAAATCGCAGTAAATCAGCACTTTCCCCCACGGGAATTAATTTTTTCAAGATCGCGATAGCATCATGATCATGAATTCCCTTTTCATAACCTTCTTTATAACGAGGGGCGGCAAAATCGCGAACGGTTTTTTCCAGCTTTTCTGGATGAGCCAACTCGGCTTTTAATTGATCGAAGGTAAGACCCTCTTCGCGTTTGCTGGCGGCATAAATAATTGAATAAGCGAGATATTCGGCACGATAAACAGAAGCCGATTCAGACTCTAATGAGACCGACCAATAGTCTTGTAGCGCCTCTAATTCAGGGCTAAATATTGGTTCTTGATAATCTGTGCCGGTTAAATATAACCACAGTTTATTTTCTTTCGGTAAAATTGTTAGATCAGGTTCTTGGGTATTCACGCTAAAACGGTGACGAGGCCCAAGTTTGATAATACTGCCGCCTTCTTCAAAGATATCGGTTTTATCTCTGAGGCTACGAATTGCCTGATCACGTGCGGCTTTTAGTTGAGCATCAATATCATCGGCTTTAACGTTATTTTTAAGTTCTCTTAGTTTCGCAATGATTTCGCGTGTTTTTAGGCTGAGTGGATCAGCAGCAAAAAAGGCATTTAGCTCATCTAATGAGGTTAATCGACTCGTTCGACGTTGCAGACTATCCAATAAACGCTCAGCTGCAGTTTGTAGATTATGGGATCGCCGTTGGCGTTCATCTAATAGCGCTTGCTTATGGGATTCGAAGGTTTCCAGCAATTCATCGCGCTTCGCCAGTATGTCATCTAAAAACTCATCATGGGCACTGAATTGGCTTTCAAGTTCTTCCAACTGTACTAGCAATCGTGATAACTGATCATCACAACGCTCAGGATCGCTAGCCATTGAGAGCGCATTGGTAATACTTTGGCTAAATAATCTAAATTGAGCACTAAATTGCGCCACGGATTCAACCGAACTTTGCTCTTTACGTTTCTGCTGTAATCGCGCTCGAGATTGATTTAGCTTGGCATAAATCTCTGAGATAGAATCAATAATCTGAGTCTGTTGAGTGGTATCTTCAAATTTAAGTGACGCCATCAGATTCGATAACATATCCAAATCAGCAGATAAGGTTTCTATTCCCACAAGAGGCTCTTCAAGTTGAGCACTGGTGGTGGCTTTGAGGATTTGCTGTTCTTGTATTTGTAATTGCTCAATAAAAGGTTGGAGCGCTTTTTTACTAGCAAGAAAATCAGCGGTGGCTTGTGATACTCTTTGCTGGGCAGCGGTAATCTCACTTTCCATTTTTTCCAGTTGTGAAATATCCATATAACGGAACTCACGCAAGGAGATAAGATGGCCGCGTTGAGCATTGAGATCGTTCAATCCATCAACAAATTGTTGGATATCGTTCCAGCTATCCGGCAGCATCAGCGACATCATGGATTTTTGGCGACTTATCGCTTCACTCATCGCTTTGGCTGATTGGCGTCGAATACTCTCAACTTTTTCATACTCATCTAGTACCCGCTCACTGGTTTGAGCTATCTCTTTAAGCAGTTCGCTCAGGCCTAAACTCTGAGCATCATTAAGCCAGTAATAGATATCAATCAGGCGTCTAGGCTCTTGACTGAGTTGCTCATAGCGGGCTGAGGTGATCTGCTGTCCTTCAATCTCTTTAGCGATATGAAGTAGGTCGGAAATCCCTCTAACCAAATCGGCATTACCAATTCGCCCTAAGAAACTATTACGGCTGGGTTGTTGATCGGCGAATTCATCAGAACAGTAGGGGGTTTGCCATACTTGCATGGGGTGAACGCGTGTCGGTTCATCGCTTTCGCCTTCAAACAGCACCATCTTGCCGTCTTCCAGTACCGCGTAGCCATGACCAAGAAGCGGAATATTAAGCTTACGTTCAATCACATTGTAATTAAATAGCGCGATACGACCTTGATTTGGTGAATAAAAAACATACATGATGTCTTCACCATTTGGCGAGCGTCGAGTTCGACGAAAACGCATCCCTTCCATTGGCTGATCGAAGGTTTTGTACTCTCCATTTTGTAGATAATAACCGCCGGGAAAAATAATGCCGTGATCTTCCGGCAGCTGAATGCAAGCAAGGCCAATGGCATCAATACGTTGAACTGATTGGGTTAAGGTGTTGTAGACCAGATAACGCCAGCTATCTTCACGATAAGGCAGGATTTTTAATAAAATTAGGCTACCAGTTTGCACATATTCAATTTGGGCGTCATCAAGAGATTGGTTTTTATCTAATACGGCCTCACGATAAATTCCTAACCCATCTTCAGTATTATTTTCACATTTTACGGTGAGATCGCCGTCAATGGTCTCAACAAATACCGTGTCTAAGATATTAATATGGGGATGGCGGCCATTAACTGTATTTTCACGTGTGGTTTTTTGCCACTCAAAATCATAGGCGGGCGGCAACGCGATATCTTGTTCACCGCGGTTATCAATATATTGAATGGTTTTTTTGTCGCTGGAAATTGACCAACGAAAGACACGGACATCGGTAACCCGTTCACCAATTTGGAAACTCGCTAGTAATTTACCATCCCGCTCAACCATCTGAAGTAATTGAGTATTTTTATAATAGGTATAGAGCTCGGTAAAATCTTGTACAAAGTTATTGATACTGAGAAAGGAGTCTTCTAATGGAACGGCTTCTACATCGAATTCGCCATCCTGCTCAATTAGGCGATAGAGTGAGAAGACATCTTCAACGCGGGTCTCTTTTTTTAAGCCAAGAAAAACGTTATAACCAAACAGCAGCCATTCACCAACGCGTACGATATCTTTGGCTTGGCAGTTATTTTCCGTTCGAATTCGAATTCGGCCGATGATCTCCATCTGGCTCTGTCCGAACTCTTCCAGTCGCTGAATATTTAGGTCAGTTGCGCGTTGGTTGAGCTGTTGACCTTGTTCTGTCAGGCGCTTACGCAGTATTTCATAGGCTCCGCCTTCTGCGACTGCACTATCAATCAGTGCCTGTTCACGGCTATTTTCCGGTTTGTCTGACATGGATAATACATTTCCTTGGCTTATTTTTTACTAAAATCAATATAATCGCTGGGTATATTCAGTTGGGCTATCCCCAATTGAGGAGCCCTACTGAATATCCCACTAGCCGCCTTTTAATGGCTAGATTTCATCAACTGACGCATCAGGCTTTGTCGGTAAAATATTTTTAGCTGAGCTATTTTTCGCGCTGTTTGTTGCCATAAATCCTTTTACTAAAGCTTGAACTTCGGGATTTTGCAGCAGAGCGGAAATATCCATTTTGCTTTCAGGTTTGTCTGACGAATTATTATTTGATGAATGATTCGAGGCATAGTTGGAGGCTAAGTTAGCAAGTTTCTCAATACCACCTTTGGCATAATCACTTTTACCCATAAAACCATCAACGGCTTTACCTAAACTAAGTGATTTAGAGAAGGTATTAAAGAAGCTACCGTCACCACCCACGATATCAATATTCATTTTAGCCAGTGCAGCAGCCAAGACATCGGCTTGTTCTCTCGCAATCTCTTTATTGGCAACAATTGCCGCCATAGATTGTTCGAACTCTTTCTCCAGACGCATACGGAACTCTTCGTGCGCGCGCGCTGTATCACTGAGGTGATCCATAGATTTAAATTTATCGGTCAGACCATCTGCTTCTGCTTTCAGGCGTTGACGAATAACTTCAGCTTGAGCCGCGCCTAATTGGCCTTCGCCTCGAGCTTGTGCCGCTAATTTTTCTTCCATGATTTTCGCATCGGCTAGACCTAACTTCTCTTTGGCCATTGCTTGTTGTTCATCACCGCGAGCTTGTGCAGAGAGCTTCTCTTCTAATACTTTGGCTTCGGCAAAGCCTTGTTTCTGCTGGGCAGCAGCTTTGGCTTCCTGCACCAGCGCTTCTGACATGCCTTTTTCTTTCAGTCCGCGGGCTTCTGCTAGCATTTTCTCAGCGGTGATATTGGCCAGTACCAGACCTTCTTTCTCTTCGGCTTCTGCGGTAGCTTGGCGAACACGGGCTTCGGCTAATCCTAAAGCAGCATGTTCAGCTTCAATACCTTCTGCAAGACGTTTTTTCGATTCAGCTTGTTTGGCAGAGGCTTCGAGTTCGGCTTGAGCCATAGTGCTGATCTCAAGTGCTTTATGTTTAGCGCTGGTTTCGTCGGCTTCGGCTTTTTTCACCTGACGCACCATCGACTCTTCCGCTTCAGCTTGTGCATTGATGACAACGACTTGTCTCATGCGATCTGCTTCTGAAATTTCACGCACTTCTTTAATGCGCTCTTCTTCTTGAGCAACGGTTTTATCCACCGCAATACGTTCGCGGATCACATTGGAGATGTTTTTACGCTCTTCTTCTAATGCTTTTTCTTTATCAATACGTTGCAATTCAACTTCGCGTTCTCGGGCGACAATTTCTAGCTCGCGAGCACGTATGACGCGCTCTTCTTCTATGGTGACCGCACGGGTGCGATTCTGTTGAGCAACTTCAACTTCACGCATCCGATTTTCTTCACGAATTTCAATTTCTTGCTGGGTTTGAATGCGCGCTTGCTCTGATTTTAGACGCTCTTCTTCTTGAACACAGAGGGTTTCTGCTTGCTCACGTGAACGAATATTATCAATTTCACGTTTTTGGCGTGCTTCTGCATTAGCTTGTTGACGCTCTAAGGCCAAGCTAGCTTCTCGTGTCTCAACATTTTTCTTCTGAATTGCCAGCTCTTGATCACGCTCTTTCTGATTGGTTTCGATATTATGAAAGGCGGTAATTTCCGTGATCTTACGAATACCTTCAGAGTCAAAAATATTATTAGGATCAAGGGCTGATTTTGGCGTTTGTTCTAGGTAGTCAATTGCCACATCTTCAAGGGCATAACCGTTGAGATCTTTACCAATTACATCGACGATACGGTCGCGGAAATTTTGGCGATCTTCAAATAGTTTGGCGAGGTCAAATTGTTTACCAACCGTTTTTAATGCTTCTGAAAATTTAGCACTAAAAAGTGTGCTGACTGCTTGATGGTCGGTGGCGCGATCGACACCTATCGCTTTCGCTACTTTTAACACATCTTCAGTTGTTTCATTGACGCGTAAATAGAAAGCCACGGTAATATCAGCACGTAAATTGTCATGACAGATAAGGCCATCTTTTCCTCGACGATCGATCTCTAGCGTCAATAAGGAAATACGCATAAACTCTTTTTTGTAGATAACCGGATAGACAAGGGCGCCGGTAAAATGCACTTTAGGTTGAGAAGACATGTCGTTAACAATTAACGCTGTGCCTTGAGGGACTTTAATATAAAAGGCTTTAAATAGCCCAAAAAAGCCGATAATCACGACAATTACTACACCGATAATGGTTAAAAACGGCATCAGACCAGCCAGTTCCATAGGTTATTCTCCATGAGTTCAAATATGAATTAATATATTATTTTTGCTAATACCGTCATATAAAGTGAGGCCTTTAATGGCGAAACTCTTGTTCTGTGACGACTAAATAGCTATGGGTAACGGCGTCATAGCTAATTAATACAACATGATCACCACGTTGAATATTATTTTCAGAAGCCGCGCGAATTTGTAAAATTAGACCTGCACCACCATCTTCCATCGTAGCTTCCCCATTTAGCTCAGTTACCTGACCCGAGCGCACAATTGCACTTCGGCCGATTAACTGATTAACACTTTTATTGGGAATATTTCTGATTAATTTTTTACGAATGGGTTTTAACACAATGGCAGTTAATTGAAGAGAGATAAAAGCGATAGTGACTAAGGCGATAAATCCCGCTAAGTAGTTTAATAAAGGCGTCTCAATAAAACGAATTAGCCAGTGAACAGTAAAATAACTTAAGAACCAGCCAAATAGAGTGAAAAGCGTCAGAATAATAGTCAGTGGAATACCCGCTAAACCTAACTTGGTTAACCATCCCGCTAAGCCAGTTGCATCAAGACCATTGCCGACATCGGCAGTATAATCAGGGGCATCAATATTTAGTATATCAATATCTAACAGGCCAAAAGCAGCACAAATCCAATAAAATAAAACAATAATTAACAAACCACTAAATAGTATTGAAGGGAAGGTTAAGCAATTCTGTAGAAACAAAACCATAGATTTATCTCTCTAATGGAAGCCTGCGATTGCCTTATTACTGCAATGATTTGGCTCTCTTTAATCAGTCAATAATTAATACCAGTTTATTATTCTGCTAATATCTTAAATGACAGCTAGTTATATGAGTATTCTTATTTATTATTTTAGCTGATCTTTTTAGCTTAATATTTAAGACCTATCCCACTCATTTTATAAAAATATATCCCATAATTATTAGCATATTATGGGGAAATTTAAAAGTTAGAATATTGAATGAATCGATAATAAAAGAAGGCGATAATGACTTAATATCCCGATAAAGGTTAGGATGATTTAATTGATATTATACAATAATAAATGTGATCTATAATTCATTATAAGAACATTTAGCTGAAAAAATAGGCTAAATAACGTGAAATTGATTGAGTTTATTTATTAGTAATTACGACTCTGTCTTATTTTAATGCACAATAAAACAGAGTCAAAAAAAGGATATTATTGACTTAAATTAAGAAAAGCCGCACCTCGTGCCCCACCTGAATCACCATAGCGTGCTTTTTCTATCGCCGGTAATGTGGCAATGCCATAGAGATAAGGAGGCAATTTTTCAGGTAATAAACGATAAATCTCATCAAATTGAGATAATCCGCCACCAATAACTAATAAGTCTGGATCGAAAACAGTGAGTATATTACCCAAATACATAGCTAATACGGTCATATACATATCAACGTGTTTGATAGCACGCTCATCACCTTGGTAATAACGCAAAGTAATCTCAACAGAGGTAAGTTTCTCACCCGTATGCGCAAAATAGATACGTTCAAAACCCGGGCCAGCAAGATAAGTTTCAAAACAAGCTGTTTTACCACAACCACAAAGTACTTCAGCAACTTGTTTGCCCAGTATTCTGCTCGCTTCGATCGTTAAATTCATATGGCCAATTTCGCCTGCAATACCATTTTTACCCGATAACACTTTGCCATTAGTGACAAAACCACCGCCGACACCTGTACCGAGAATTAAGCCAAGTACAGTTGGGTATTGAATAAATTCTGGGTCCCAAGCTTCAGATAACGCAAAGCAGTTAGCATCATTCTCTATCTTGATCGGACGTTGCAACAGCTCAGTGAGATCATGCATCATTGGTTTATATTGGGCGGCAGGAACGTTGGTAGTAAAGACGGTTCCCTTTTGATGGTTAACGATACCAGGAACACCAATACCCACTTTCCCTTTCTGATCAAACATCGCATCGGCTTCATCAGTCAGTTCTTTGAATACATTGAGTAGCTGTTGATAACCATCTTTGGGAGTGGGGACGCGTTTTTGCCAAAGAGGATTTAAATCATGATCAAAAACAGCTAGTTCGATTTTGGTCCCGCCCATATCAAAACCATAATACATAGTTGATCTCTTCTTTATTTGAATTATTGGTGTTACGCGTCAGGCTAAATTTTGTTGGCTTCAATACAAACAGCGCTATCCTGACTGTGATTGATTCGATTATGACATAATGTGAAGCTGTTTTGTTCCATCTGCTGTATCGATTAACCTAAATGTAATCATTGCATTTATTGTTTTAGAAACAGATCACATATTTATAGATCATCTGTCAGCTTGTCAGCTAATGTATCAATTAGCAAGAATCGGACAAACTTCGATTGCGCTGATTTGATTATCAGGCTTTTGCTGGTATTAAATCTTAATAAAATACTTGTGAATTGAGTTTAAAAACTATATTGTTATATTATAACATCACGTAAGTATAGGATCAGCGTTTAAAAATGAAAGTATTAGCCTCACTCAAAAGCGCCAAAACACGACATCCCGATTGTCAGGTAGTCCGCCGACGTGGTCGTGTTTATGTTATTTGCAAAGCCAATCCACGATTTAAAGCGGTTCAAGGTAAGAAAAAAAGATCTTAAGCCAAGCATATTCATGATAGTTAATCGAATCGCCTACCTGTTTTTCAAATAGATTGCAGCTTACTCTGGCTGCAATTCTCTCTTTTTCCCCTATTATTAGCTTTATTACTTAGCTTCTATTCAATAGTAATTAAATTTGCTTGCACACTGATTCATCTTTTGTCAGCTTAAAGGGAGGGTATATGACATTTTCCTTCGTAGACAGAGGCCGATTATTATCAATCAGTGATATTTTTATGTCATGATTATAGGATCAGCTGTATGTCGTTAAGCAAAGGTTAGACAGGATAAATATAATGAAAAATGTAGGCTTTATCGGCTGGCGCGGAATGGTCGGCTCAGTATTAATGCAACGTATGGTAGAAGAAAACGATTTTAACGCTATTCATCCGGTTTTTTTTACCACCTCTCAACATGGGGCTGAAGCACCTGTTTTTGGCGGCCATCGTGGCACATTGCAAGACGCTAATGATATCGATGCGCTAAAATCCTTAGATATTATTATTAGCTGCCAAGGTGGTGATTACACCAATGATATCTATCCTAAACTGCGTGCAGCGGGATGGAACGGCTATTGGATCGATGCCGCATCGGCTTTACGTATGAAAGATGATGCGATTATTATTCTCGACCCGGTCAATCATCAACATATTCAAGATGGCCTAAATAAAGGCATTAAAACCTTCGTTGGCGGTAACTGTACCGTAAGCTTGATGTTGATGTCTTTAGGCGGTCTATTCGCTAACAATTTGATTGAGTGGGCTTCAGTAGCGACTTATCAGGCGGCATCAGGTGCAGGTGCACGTAATATGCGTGAACTGCTGGTGCAGATGGGGGCTTTAAATGCTCAAGTCGTTAAAGAGTTACAAAATCCATCATCGGCTATTCTCGAAATCGAGAAAAAAGTGACTGACTACACCCGTAATGGCGGTATGCCTTGCAGCGAATTCGGTGTACCACTGGCGGGCAGTTTGATCCCATGGATTGATAAGCAATTAGAAAATGGTCAGACGCGCGAAGAGTGGAAGGGCCAAGCTGAAACCAATAAAATTCTGCATACCGGAAATCAGATCATTCCTGTTGATGGTTTATGTGTGCGTATTGGCGCACTGCGTTGCCATAGCCAAGCATTCACTTTAAAACTGAAAAAAGATATTCCATTGAATGAGATTGAGCAGTTACTAGCTTCTCATAATGAGTGGGTGAAGGTTGTGCCAAATGATCGTGAACTAAGTATGCGTGAGCTAACACCTGCTGCGGTTACAGGTACGCTGACAACGCCAGTAGGGCGTCTGCGTAAGTTAAATATGGGTCCAGAGTATCTATCAGCCTTCACCGTCGGTGATCAGCTGCTATGGGGTGCTGCGGAGCCGCTGCGTCGTATGTTAAAAATTCTGCTCTAGTCTATTTTTAGAGATAAAAAAACCCGAAATAGATTCGGGTTTTTTTTCAACAATTTATCTTAGATATCGATATTTGCTGCTTTCAGGGCATTCTCTTCGATAAATGCGCGACGAGGTTCAACCGCATCACCCATTAATGTTGTGAATAACTCATCAGTTGCGATCGCATCTTTGATTTTCACTTGCATCATACGGCGTGAGCTTGGGTCCATGGTGGTTTCCCATAACTGATCTGGGTTCATTTCACCAAGGCCTTTATAGCGCTGTACTGCCAGTCCACGACGAGACTCTTTGGTTAGCCAAGATAAGGCTTCTTCAAAGTTCTCAATCTCCTGACGGCGTTCACCACGTTCAATATAAGCACCTTCTTCGATCAAATCAGCGATGATATCGCCTAAATTGGTGATCCGGCGATATTCGGTCCCATGAACAAAGTCAAAGTCCAAATTATAATCAGTATCAACACCATGAGTACGGATACGGATAGTCGGTTCAAAGAGTTGGCGCTCACGATTTTCATGAAGCGTATAGCCATAGGTACTGCCAGCTTGCTCATTGTCGGTTAAACGCTTAACTAATGCTTGTGTCCATGCATCGACAACATCACGATCTTTAAGCGCATCTTCCAGCAAGGTTGGCTGATAAACAAGGCTGTGTAACAGAGCTTGCGGATAGATACGTTCGAGACGACGAATGATCTTATGAGCCGCATTATACTCAATGACCAGTTTTTCAAGCTCTTCGCCTTTCATTGCTGGTGCACCGGCATTAACATGCAGCGCCGCGCCATCGAGCGCAATAGACATCAAATATTCGTCCATTGCATCATCATCTTTAATATATTGCTCTTGCTTACCTTTTTTCACTTTATATAAAGGCGGTTGAGCGATATAGATGTGGCCACGTTCAATAATTTCAGGCATTTGGCGATAGAAGAAGGTCAATAGCAGCGTACGGATATGCGAACCATCGACGTCAGCATCCGTCATGATAATAATGCTGTGATAACGTAATTTATCTGGGTTGTATTCGTCTCTGCCGATACCACAACCTAAAGCGGTGATTAATGTCGCCACTTCTTGCGAAGCTAACATCTTGTCAAAACGCGCTTTTTCAACGTTAAGGATTTTACCTTTCAGCGGCAAAATAGCTTGGTTTTTACGATTACGGCCCTGTTTCGCTGAGCCGCCCGCCGAGTCCCCTTCCACTAAGTAGAGTTCGGATAAGGCAGGGTCGCGTTCTTGGCAATCGGCTAATTTACCTGGTAAACCCGCGAGATCTAATGCACCTTTACGGCGAGTCATTTCACGCGCTTTTCGTGCGGCTTCGCGAGCGCGAGCAGCATCAATAATTTTACCTACTACGATTTTAGCATCGCTAGGATTTTCTAATAAATACTCAACTAACCGCTCATTCATCTGTGTTTCGACCGCAGTCTTCACTTCAGATGAGACCAATTTTTCTTTGGTTTGCGAGGAGAATTTAGGATCTGGCACTTTAACAGAAATAACAGCAATCAGGCCTTCACGAGCATCATCACCCGTAGCACTGACTTTAGATTTTTTCTGATAGCCTTCTTTTTCCATATAGTTATTTAGCGTACGAGTCATCGCAGCACGGAAACCGGCTAAGTGAGCACCACCATCACGCTGAGGAATATTGTTGGTATAGCAATAGACATTTTCTTGGAAACCGTCATTCCATTGCATTGCAACTTCCACACCAATACCGTCTTTTTCTGTTGAGAAATAGAATGGATTTGGGTGAATTGGCGTTTTATTACGGCTCAGATACTCAACAAATGCGCGGATACCACCTTCGTAATGGAAGTGATCTTCTTTACCATCACGTTTATCAATTAATCTAATTGATACACCTGAGTTAAGGAATGACAATTCACGTAGGCGTTTGGCGAGAATATCATATTCGAAATCAGTGATGGTTTTAAAGGTGTTATGGCTTGGCCAAAAACGTACCTGAGTTCCTGTTTTATCCGTTTCGCCGATAACCGATAACAGATTTTGAGGCTCACCGTGGGCATAAGTTTGTTGATGGACTTTGCCATCACGACGAATAATTAGCTCTAGTTTTTCCGATAAGGCGTTAACAACTGAAACGCCAACGCCGTGAAGGCCGCCAGAGACTTTATAAGAGTTATCATCGAATTTACCACCCGCATGCAAGACGGTCATGATTACTTGAGCCGCCGAAACTCCTTCTTCTTCATGTATTCCTGTTGGAATACCACGTCCATCATCTTGAACCGAGACTGAGTTATCTGCATGAATTGTGACAACAATGTCGTCACAATAACCTGCGAGGGCTTCGTCGATAGCGTTGTCAACAACCTCGAAGACCATATGGTGTAAGCCTGTACCATCGTCGGTATCTCCGATATACATGCCCGGGCGCTTACGCACCGCATCTAGCCCTTTTAATACCTTGATACTTGAGGAGTCATATGTATTCGACATCAACGTTTCCCGCTCATTTCTAATCCTGTGGTTGAACCGTTATTTTGCCATGTTCTACGCGAAACATCTTGCTGTTTCCATCAATCATGTCTTTAACTTGCTCTGGTGTAATTGCACTAACAAACACCTGAGCTTGCGTAGCTTTGAGACGAGACGCCAATAATTGCCGACGTTCCGAATCAAGTTCCGAAGCAAAATCATCCAGTAGATACAGGCATCGCTGCCCGCTCTGTTGGGTGAAATATTCACCCTGCGCTAACCTTAATGCACACATCAGTAATTTTAATTGGCCACGAGATAACATATCTTCTACAGGTGTGCCATTTGCACGGATACGTAAATCAGCCTTATGTGGCCCTGATGCTGTATAGGTTAGTGCTTTGTCACGCTCAAATTGGCGTTCCAATAACTCTGAGTAATCGATTTCTTTGTCCCATCCGCGTTGAAATGAGACAGAGAGCGAAAACTCAGGTAAAAATTGTTTACAGGTATTCTCTATATTTTCTGCAATACCTGCAGTGTAGTCATCACGCCATTGACTGATTTGATTGGCCAGAGGAATAAGCTCGTGATCCCAATGTCGCATCTGTTCATAACGAGAAACTTGCCGTAAAGCCGCATTACGTTGCTTAAGTAGGCGTTTTAAGTCAGACCAAACAGAGAAAAACATCGGTTGATTATGAAAACATCCCCAATCAATAAATGCCCGTCGGAATTTAGGTCCCCCATTAAGCAGGGTAAAACCTTCTGGTGTGATCAGCTGCATAGGTAATAATTTTGCAAGCTCTGCGATCTTATGCCCATCGGTTCCATCTATTCTGACTTTACTTTCGCCGTTTCTATCTTTGCTCAGACCTAAGGATAATTCATTGCGGTCTGCTGATATTTGATTCAGTCGACCATGTAAAATAAAATTTTGTTGGTCGTTGCGGATAACTCTACCGACTTGAATGCTACGAAAAGCACGACCATGACCTAGCGTATAAATCGCTTCAAGAATACTGGTTTTTCCACTGCCATTCGGGCCTATCAGGAAATTAAAACCATGAGCGAGAGATATATCCGCGTTTTCGATATTACGAAAATCGCGGATCAGAAGACGCGAAAGGATCATAGTTACTCAGTATATTGATTCAATATAGTTGTTCAATATGGCTATCCAATATCGCTAGTTATCAAAGGCGCATCGGCATAACGACATAAACAGCAGATCGGCTCGCTGAATCTTCGATTTGCACACTGGATACGGCATCAGTCAGGAATAGCGTCACATTTTCACATTTTAATGTGTTCAGCACGTCCAAAATATAACTGACGTTAAAACCGATCTCCATCTCGCCACCTTGATAACGGACATCCACTATCTCTTCGGCTTCTTCTTGCTCTGGGTTATTCGCCGTAATTTTAAGCTGATTTTCGCTAAAATAAAGACGAACACCGCGGAATTTTTCATTCGATAAAATAGCAGCGCGTGAAAATGCTTGTTTCAGTATATCGCAACTGGCTTCTAATGTTTTATCTGGATTTTTCGGTAAAACACGACGGTAATCTGGAAAGCGACCATCAACCAGCTTAGAGGTAAAAATAAAATCGCCAACATGAGCGCGAATATTATTACTGCCGATCTGTAGCTGTAGTGGCGTGTCTCCGCCATCAAGCAGACGCATCAATTCAATTACGCCTTTACGAGGTACGATCACCGAATGCGAAGGCAAATCTTGGCCGATTTCTAAGGAGCAAACCGCTAGCCGGTGACCATCCGTTGATACAGTTCTTAAAATTTGGCCTTCAGTTTCAAACAGCATGCCGTTTAAATAGTAACGAACATCCTGATGCGCCATAGAGAACTGTGTCGCTTCGATTAGGCGTTTTAAGGTCGATTGAGGGAGTGAAAACTCAACTTCGCTTTGCCAATCATCTAAATTAGGGAAATCCGCCGCAGGTAGAGTTGAAAGTGAAAAACGGCTGCGGCCAGAACGCACCAGCAAGCGATCATCATCAAGTTCAACACTAATTTCGGCCTCATTGGGCAGCCCACGCCAAATATCAAAAAATTTACGTGCAGGGACAGTCGTCGCCCCTTGTTCATGGGCCTGAGTCAGAGGGACGCGAGCTCTCATCTCCATTTCTAGGTCAGTCCCTGTTAATAACAGAGCGCCATCGGTGACTTGCACCAGAAGGTTGCCTAAAATAGGTAGAGTTGGGCGTCCGCCTAATGGACCGCTAACTTGTTGTAGCGGTTTTAATAACTGTTCACGTTCGATTATAAATTTCATAATACTTAAGATGATAATGTTCTGATTAAGTTAGAATAATCTTCTTTGATGTCATGGCTCTCTTCCCGTAATTGTTCAATTTTACGGCAAGCATGTAATACCGTGGTATGGTCACGCCCACCAAAGGCATCCCCGATCTCAGGTAAACTGTGGTTGGTTAATTCCTTTGCTAAGGCCATCGCCATTTGTCGCGGTCGAGCAACAGAACGAGAACGACGCTTAGAAAGTAAATCAGCCACTTTAATTTTATAATATTCAGCAACTGTTTTCTGAATATTATCAATGGTGACTAATTTTTCTTGCAGTGCCAGAAGATCACGCAAGGCTTCTCGCACAAAATCAATGGTAATCGCACGCCCGGTAAAGTTGGCATTGGCAATAACACGATTTAATGCCCCTTCCAATTCACGCACGTTTGAACGTAGACGCTTAGCAATAAAGAAAGCGACTTCGCCCGGAAGTTGAATTTTATTCTCATCGGCTTTCTTCATCAGAATCGCCACACGAGTTTCAAGCTCCGGCGGCTCAATGGCCACAGTTAATCCCCAACCAAAACGCGATTTAAGGCGATCTTCAACCCCATTGATCTCTTTAGGATAGCGATCTGAGGTCAAAATAATTTGCTGATTACCTTCAAGTAGCGCATTAAAGGTATGGAAAAACTCTTCTTGAGAGCGCTCTTTATTCGCAAAAAATTGGATATCATCGATCAGCAATGCATCGACTGAACGGTAGTAACGTTTAAATTCTTCAATGGCGTTATTTTGCAATGCTTTGACCATATCTTGCACAAAACGTTCAGAGTGCATATAAACTACGCGCGCGTTAGCTTTATGCTCCATGATGCTATTACCTACCGCATGAAGAAGATGCGTTTTACCGAGCCCTGTACCGCCATACAGGAAAAGAGGATTATAAGCGCCTCCCGGATTTTCTGCGACTTGTCTTGCAGCCGCACGCGCTAACTGGTTCGATTTACCCTCAACAAAGTTATCAAAAGTATGTTTAGGGTTAACGTTAGAACGATATGCGACATTCGGCAGTACTTTGTTGGAGTTATCCCAACTGGGTCTTACTGCGAGCGTCGGCGCAGGCGTATTGTGTACAGATGCACTCTGGCCACGAAAATTTGTGCTGGTGGTTGTTAATGTTGAAATGGGTTTATTTCCCACCTCAAAGTGTAGAACAGGCGCATCTGAGCCACAGAAATCATTCAGTAGCTCATTAATGTTATTAATATATTTATCTCGCACCCAGTCGAGAACAAAACGATTCGGGGCATAAAGTGCCAAAGTGTTATCGTTTAATTCAGCCTGAAGGGGCCGTATCCACATACTAAATTCTGTGGCAGGTAATTCATCCTGCAATCGGGCAAGACATTGCTGCCAAAGCGAAAGTGACACGTCGGGCTCCCCTAAAACAAGATCTAATGAAAATAAGAGTTATGGATTTTAGTAATAGATTTTACTAACTGGTGTCGATCTTATGGGACGACCAGAGAAGTTGTTTTGCGATTTATTACGTAATCATCACATGCTCTGATCCGAGGATCAGAAAGATGACCGTGGATCATAACGTAAAATCCGCAAGAGATCCTCATTCTTTTACACAGTTTTTATGCTTTTTATCCACAGGCTAGCATTGCGAGTTATTGCGGCAGGGAAAGCGACGATCAAAGTTATCCCATTTTTAATTGGCGACTGTACAATGCTGGGGATAACTTTAGATCATATCGCCAAAATGATCAGCAGGATCAAAAATATTTTTCTGATCCTGCAATGCTTCTTGCGCTTTAGGGAGGAGTCCGTATAATCTTGCACCCTGTGTGCTCTGTCTTACACGGGTATTTTCCGCGTTTATTTGGCTTTATATTGATGTTAGTGATGAGCTTTAATGATCAGTATTAATTATCAATAAAAAATAAGTGAATTCGGTCGATATCAACTAGACTTAAGTCTGATAGCGAGTGTTTGATATTGTAGGTCTAAAGCCTCATCATCGATTCTCGCTAGAAGCAAGTCCAATGAAGAAAGACAAGGCCTAAACACAGGGAGTGGCAGGTTGTAAGGCAAATAAGTGGTCATACAATAGTACAATGAAGGTAGAACCAACCAAATAATTTAGACAGGTTGCTAACTTACAGCTGTTGATAACAGCCGTTAATACTTGTGTTGTAACGTTATTGTTAACCCAATTGCCAAGCCGATTATAAATAATACGGTCTATTTGCGTCATTTAATTGACGTGAGGCCCCATTTTTTATTACAATCCTGCCTCTTTCTATATTGATGTTGCGATTGAGGCGTCAGTGTTCGTCATAACGCCACTGGTTGCCAACGCGTTTACTGAATCAGTAATAAATTTAAAGTTAGGTAGAAACCGCTATGAAACGCACTTTTCAACCGTCCATAATGAAGCGTAACCGTTCACACGGTTTCCGTGCTCGTATGGCCACTAAAAATGGTCGTCAGGTTCTGGCTCGCCGTCGTGCTAAAGGCCGCTCTCGTCTGACCGTTTCATCTAAGTAATAAAGCTAGCCATCACCGTGGTTACGCTCGCTTTTCCTCGGGAGTTACGTTTGTTAACTCCCAGGCATTTCGATTATGTCTTTAAGCAGCCTCAAAGAGCGAGTTCACCTGAGATAACACTTCTTGGTCGCCTTAATGAGCTGGGGCATCCCCGCATCGGTCTCACCATCGCCAAAAAAAATGTAAAACGAGCCCATGAGCGAAATCGTATTAAACGATTAGCCCGTGAATACTTTCGTTTGCATCAACATGAGTTGCCTCCCATGGATTTTGTGCTATTGGTCAGAAAGGGAGTGTCTAACTTAGATAATCAACAAATTACGGAAGCATTGGATAAACTATGGCGTCGTCACCGTCGCTTGGTTCAAAAATCCTGATCTCAGTGATCAGAGGCTACCAGTTGGTCATCAGTCCATTGCTGGGCCCGAGTTGTCGTTTTAATCCTACGTGTTCTAATTATGGAATTGAGGCATTGCGCAGGTTTGGAATGATAAAAGGCAGTTGGTTAACGGTGAAACGCATATTAAAATGCCACCCTTTACACGCGGGTGGGGACGATCCTGTCCCACCTAGAAAAAACGATGATAAATAGAGAACATTAACGATGGATTCGCAACGCAATCTTCTACTCATCGCTTTGCTGTTCGTTTCGTTCTTAGTCTGGCAAGCGTGGGAAGGCGATCAAGCTGACCTACAAAATAAGACCGCCCAGACTACGCAACAAAGAGCGGACATGCCAAGCAGTGATAGTGATGCCCAACCTGTGACTGTAACTGAGAGTGGCAAAGGTAAGCTAATCACGGTAAAAACTGATGTGCTTGATTTACGCATCAATACCCGTGGTGGTGATATTGAGGAAGCTGATTTATTAGCCTATCCTGCGACCCTTCACTCGGAAGACCCATTCCGTTTACTGGAAACAACTCCCGATTTTATCTATCAGGCACAAAGTGGTCTGATTGGTCAGGATGGCCCAGATAACCCAGTTAATAACAATGGTGAGCGTCCAGTTTATGGGACATCGTCAGATAGCTACGTACTCGAAAAAGGTCAAGCCGAACTGCGCATACCTATGACGTTTACCAGCAAAGAGGGTGTTGTTTATCAGAAAACCTATATTCTGAAACCCAATAACTACGCCGTTGAGGTAGAATATAATGTTCAAAATGCCTCAGAGAAACCACTGAATCTCGCTTTCTTCGGTCAATTAAAGCAATCAATTAATTTGCCTAAACAGCGTGATAACGGCAGTAATAACTTTGCGTTGCAGACTTATCGTGGTGCTGCTTATTCATCAGATGAAACTAATTATAAGAAATTCAGTTTTGGTGATATCGCCGATAAAAATCTGAATATTTCGACCAACGGTGGTTGGGTTGCTATGTTGCAACAATATTTCGCCACTGCATGGGTGCCAGAGAGTAAAGAGACTAGTACATTCTATACGATTGATATTGGTAAGAGTTCAGCCATTATTGGTTATAAAAGTGCGCCTATCTCTATCGCAGCTAACGGAACTGGAACTTATGCTTCCACTCTATGGATAGGGCCAGAAATTCAATCTCAAATGTCAGAGGTGGCACCACACCTTGACCTGACGGTTGATTATGGATGGTTATGGTTTATCTCTCAGCCGCTGTTTAAACTACTGAAATTTATTCATAGTTTTGTCGGTAACTGGGGTATTGCTATCATAGTTATTACCTTTATTGTGCGTGGTATTATGTACCCGCTAACCAAAGCACAATATACCTCGATGGCGAAGATGCGTCTGTTACAGCCTAAACTGGCTGCAATGCGCGAGCGTATCGGTGATGACAAACAACGTATGAGCCAAGAAATGATGGCCATGTATAAAGCGGAAAAAGTAAACCCACTGGGTGGTTGTTTACCTTTGGTTATCCAAATGCCAATCTTCCTTGCTTTATATTACATGTTGATGGGTTCTGTTGAACTGCGTCATGCGCCATTCTTTGGTTGGATACAAGATCTATCAGCGCAGGACCCTTACTATATCCTGCCTGTTTTGATGGGGATAACCATGTTCGTTATCCAGAAGATGTCACCAACGGCAGTTACTGATCCTATGCAACAAAAGATCATGACCTATATGCCAGTGGTATTTACGATCTTCTTCCTGTGGTTCCCATCAGGTCTGGTTCTGTATTATATCGTGAGTAACTTGGTGACTATTCTCCAGCAGCAAATTATTTATCGTGGTCTGGAAAAACGTGGTCTCCATAGTCGTGATAAAAAGAAATAAGATGAAACAGAGCATTAGCGCAAGCTAATGCTTTACTGAATCATCAGATATAATACTTGAGGCGGTCGTATAGACCGCCTTGATTGTTTCTGTCGAATACTAAATGTAGAGAGATACCATGCAAACCAACGATACAATCATCGCACAGGCAACACCACCCGGGCGTGGCGGTGTTGGTATTCTTCGTGTATCAGGGCCTAAAGCGGCGGCTGTGGCTGAAATCGTATTAGGTAAGCTACCTAAACCGCGTTATGCCGATTACTTGCCTTTCAAAGATGTTAATGGCACTACCTTAGATCAGGGTATTGCAATTTATTTCCCCGGCCCTAACTCATTTACTGGTGAGGATGTTCTTGAATTACAAGGGCATGGCGGCCCAGTGATCCTCGATTTATTATTAAAACGTATCCTATCCATTGGTGCTATACGTATCGCAAATCCCGGTGAGTTCTCAGAGCGCGCTTTTCTCAATGATAAGCTCGACCTCGCTCAGGCTGAAGCAATAGCCGATCTGATTGATGCCAGCTCAGAGCAGGCTGCCCGCTCGGCGATGAACTCTCTACAAGGTGCTTTCTCCGGTAAAATTCATCAATTAGTGGAAGCACTCACTAACCTACGCATCTATGTTGAAGCTGCGATCGACTTTCCTGATGAAGAGATTGATTTTCTGTCAGATGGCAAAATCGAAGCCAATTTAAATGAAGTAATCGCCAAACTTGAATTAGTTCGTTCGCAAGCACAACAAGGCAGCTTGTTGCGTGAAGGGATGAAAGTAGTGATTGCAGGACGTCCTAACGCCGGTAAATCCAGCCTACTGAATGCCTTAGCAGGCAGAGAAGCTGCGATTGTAACTGATATAGCAGGCACAACGCGTGATGTTCTGCGCGAGCATATTCATATTGATGGAATGCCGCTGCATATTATCGATACAGCGGGCTTACGTGAAGCTAGTGATGAAGTTGAGCGTATTGGTATCGAACGGGCGTGGCAAGAGATTGAGCAGGCAGATAGGGTCTTATTTATGGTTGATGGCACAACAACAGATGCTATTGAGCCAGAAAATATTTGGCCCGAGTTTATGGCACGGCTGCCCGCATCTCTGCCGATTACCGTGATCCGTAATAAAACCGATATGACTGGCGAGCAAAGTGGCTTTACTAAAATAGGTGAGCACTCACTTATTCGCCTATCTGCACGCGAAGGTGAAGGCATAGATTTGCTGCGCGATCATCTTAAAGAAAGTATGGGTTTTGTTAGTAATACGGAAGGTGGTTTTTTAGCTCGACGTCGCCATCTGCAAGCATTGAATATTGCCGCAGAGCATTTGCAAATTAGTTATCAGCAGCTAGTTGTGGCTAAATCAGGTGAGTTGGTCGCAGAAGAACTTCGCCTTGCTCAACTGACACTGAGTGAAATTACCGGTGAATTTAGTTCAGATGATCTGCTTGGCCGTATTTTCTCTAGCTTCTGTATTGGAAAATAAATATTTGTATGATTAAAATCTTCGGGTGTTAGTGGATGATTGAAATTATTAAGCTGTTACTTCTTATATTGGTGGTCATACTGGCTTTACCCTTGGCGACGCTGCTAATTTATATGTTGCACCCTAAATTTGGTAAAAGTCCGACGGGTGAACGGCTGAAAATCATTCAGCAGTCACCACACTTTAAAGATGGACGCTTTCGTAATTTGAACCCAAAACCACAGATCGCCGAAGGCTATAATCTAGTGAACGAAGTTTATAAAGCCTTTGTTCGCAAACCTAATCGTCAAAAGCCAAACCAACCTTTGCCATCAATTAAAACGGATTTAAAGCAGTTGGCGAATAATCAATTGGTCTGGTTTGGCCATTCGACACTTATTTTGAAACTGCATAATAAAATATTTTTAATTGATCCTGTAATGAGTGACCATGCCTCGCCAGTGCCCAAAACAGCTATCGCCTACGAAGGCAGTGACATTTACACTATTGATGATTTACCTGAAATTGATTATTTACTGATTTCGCACGATCACTATGACCACTTGGACTATAAAACTATTGTTGCGCTGCAAAGCAAGGTTAAGCAGGTGATCACTGGTTTAGGTGTGGGAGCGCATTTTGAATCTTGGGGCTATGCAAAGCAAAACATCATCGAGAGAGATTGGTTTCAGTTTATTGATTTAGCTGATGGCCTGCGTATCTATTTTGAGCCTACGCATCATAACTCGGGACGTCGTTATACCAATTCAAAAAGCCTTTGGGTCTCTTTTGTTATTCAAAGCCCAGAATTAAAAATTTTTTATTCTGGTGATGGGGGTTATGATAACCGCTTTAAAGAGATCGCCAAACGTCATCAGGCCTTCGATTGGGCATTGATGGAGAATGGTCAATACAATCCCGCGTGGCGCTCTGTTCATTGCTTGCCAGAAGAAGTGGCTCAAGCAACCGAAGATTTAAATGTCCAAAATATGTTGCCTATACATCACTCTAAATTTGCCCTATCTAATCATCCATGGGATGAACCTATCATCAAAATAACTCAGTATTCCCAGCAACGAAATTATCGCCTAGCGACGCCAATGATTGGCGAAACGGTGGATTTAGCCAGTAACAGGCAAAAATTTACCCAGTGGTGGAAAAATATTGATTCGCAATGATTTTTCTACTTAATCTATTATGTTTTAATTTAAGCACTTCTTTTCATCTCACTGATTTATTCTGCTCCTCGTATTACGCCATTACTGTTTCTTTTTTTATGGGATTTCTTATACCCTTTAAGATATTTGCAAAACATATTACCCAAGCATTATAGCTATTTACATAACTTTTTAGCGTTCTTTAATCAACAGAGAATGCGGCTTTAATACGGGGTGAAATGCGATGAAATCGATTCAACTTAATGGAAAAACGATAAGAATCAATGATATTCTCTCTATAGGGAAAGAAAAAAAACCAGTCAATTTATCTATTGAAGGGGTGCAGCGGGCAGCCAGAGGGCATGATATTTTATTAGCGGCAGCGCAAAGTGGAATGCCAATTTATGGATTAACCACGGGTGTTGGTTGGAATAAAGATAGGCCTGTATTTGGTGAAAATGGAAAGCTGGACCCTGAATTAATCTATTTATCTGAGTGCTTTAATAAAAATCTAGTCTATTCACATTCAGCGGCCGTTGGTGATTTTATGCCACTAACACTTGTCAGAATGGCAATGGCGATACGGTTGAATCAGTTTTTAACTGGGCATACGGGGGTCAGTGCTGAACTTATTTGTATGTATCAAACCTTTCTCAATCACGATATTACTCCTTTAGTTCCTCAGGGAGGAAGTGTAGGGGCTGCGGATATTCTGCCCGCTGCTCATATGACACTCGCCATGATAGGTGAATGGGATGTGATATATCAGGAAAAAAGGCAAAATGCGAAAATGGTTTTGGATCAGTTAAATATAAAACCATTAAAATTGTTCGCCAAAGATGCACTATCTTCATTTTCGCATAATGCATTATTGATAGCTTATAGCATTGATATTATAGATAAAATAGAACACCTATTATCAGTTTCGCCAAAAGTAGTTGCTCTATCCTTAGAGGGTATGAATGGAAATATTTCCCCTTATTTAGAGCAAACTATCAGCCAAAGAGCTATGCCAAATATTTCACGGGTTGCTGAACAAGTGCTTTCAATGTTGGAAGGCTCATTTTTGTGGCAAGCGGATAAAAATCGAGTGTTACAAGATCCGTTATCATTAAGAGGAGCTCATTGGGCAATTGCGGCTGCGCAATCGGAATTAATTAGTCTACATCATATCATTGATATTCACATAAATAGCTCTGATGATAATCCGGTTATTATTCAAGATAATAGAGAAAATAAATATTACGAATCTTCTCAGGTAAAAAGTTATGAGATTCACCATAATAATACTTATGGCGCGATTTATCCTTCAGCTAATTTTGAATCTGTACAGATAGTGATTAAGTTGCAATCTTTGGGAGTGGCGATTGCACATATTTGTCGTGATGCGGTTTACCGTACGTTGAAATTATCTGATCCTAAATTTACCCAACTTAGTCGATTTTTAATGACGGCTGATAATAAAGGCCATGGTTTTGGTGCTATACAACATAGCTCTATTGCTTTTTTGACTGAATTGCGTTCATTAATTAATCCTTGTTCATTGGATGGAATTGCAGCAGTAGGTGAGATTGAAGATACTTATTCAAATGGTATGCTCGTTGGTCAAAAATTATTAAAAGGAATTGATAATAGCTATTATATTTTAGCTATTGAATTATTACATAGTACTCAGGCGATTGATTTGAGGCTAACTGATAATAATAAAATTATTATTGGTAAAAAAACTCAATTAATTAAAGATAATTTTAGAAAACAGATAAAGTTTTTTGATAAAGATCGACCGATTAGCATCGATATTGAATTAGCGAAGCAATTTATTGAGTATATGTAGTTGTCTTTATAGGCTATTTATATTTTATTTATAGTAGAGATAGGGGTTAAAATGGCTATTATTTCATTAAAAGTAATGTATTAGAGCTTAATAGCCAATTTTAATATAGCCTCAATTAATTTTAAATAATATATTTACCACAATGATATTTTTTATTTCTACTGGTTTTTTTCCAATAGAACGAAATTTCTTCGTGGCCTCAATAGCTGCATTATCTAACATTTCATATCCTGATGATTTACCAATATTAATATTATATATTGAACCATCTGGGCTAATATTCATTTCAAGAGTCACTTTTCCTTCATAACCTAATTTACGGGCTTTTCTCGGGTATTTTTTATGTTTTTCAATTTCAATTTTAAGTTTAGATAGATAGTCATTGGTTAATTTCCCCTTATCACCTTTAACGGTATCACTCCCTTTATTTATATCTCCACCTAATTGAGTGATATTATTTTGACCTTTGGTATCACTCTTATTTTTAGCTTGTTGTTGGTTATTATCGATACTTTTTTTATTTTCAGGTTTATTGTTCCTCTCTTTATCTTTTTTATCTGTTTTTTTATTCACTGTCTTAATTGGGATATAAATATCACCAATACTTGGCGTAGGTTCTATATGTGGATAAATAATATCAGGCTCGATTGCCTTGTTTTCTGCACTATCTGATGCAGCAACTAAGGTCACCGACATTATGGGTGACTCAGTTCCTTGGCTGATAAATTGATCTATTGGCAGGGGTAAGGCTGCGCCGAAGCACAGCCAGTAAATAACCCAATGCAAACAAATCGATATCAGTCCTCCAATTAATAAATTGGATGATTGAAGTATTTGCATTAATAAATTACCTAATTAAATTAGCTTTAAAATTGACTCGTTAACATTAATTTAAATGTCCTACCCGGTGCTGGCATCATTGAACGTGTTAATGGATCTAGATAATATTCATCTAGCATATTAGTTCCAATTAGCTCTACCGTGGTGTCAGGAGTTATTTTATAGCTGACATAGGCATCTAAAGTAAATACCTGATTCCAGCGAACTGGATTGTTATTGGTTCCATCAAGAAAATAACTTGGGTATAATTTTTGTAATTTAACTTCATCTTTATTAATCACACGACTATGATAAACAAATCGACTGCCTAATTTTAGTTTTTCATCCATTAGTCTTACACCAATATTACCGTGAATAGAATATTTTGGTGGGAGTGCAGTACGCAAAAAACCACCAGGATAGCCGCCATCAATGCAGTGAGGAATATCCAAATTATTAAACATATTGTAACTAACATAACTGTCTTCATCACAAACTTTAGTTTTTAAATTATAATAGGTACCAATATCACTAAAAAATAGGCCATTATCATATCTAGCTTGAAGTTCAATACCACTAATGAGTTGTTTATCCATTTGAATTCGTTGAGTGAGACTATTACGCTCAAATACATTTTCCAATTGCATATCAAAATAACTAATTTTAATATCTGCATGGTTTTTGGTATTAAGTAGTGAAGAGAGATCATAGACATTACCCACTTCAAAGGTTCTTGAGCGTTCAGGCTCAAATTGCTTACCTACTTTAGTATATTGAGCTCCAGAAAAGCTACTAGTATCTTCATAGAGAGATGGCATACGTACCGCTTCGGCATAACGTATATAGATCCGCCAGTCATCGGTTACATTAAGAGAGGCGCTAAGTATTGGAGCCCAGTCTGAATTACTTCGTTTGGGTTTCTGTGCATATAAATCATGAGCTTTCCGAGTATTCATAAAATCTAAAACGGGATCTCCTGCATTCTTTATCGGAAAGACAATATATTTATTAACGAATTTTCCGATATAGGGATCAAAAACTTTTTCATTAATATCTATCTGACCATTATAGAATTTATTTTGTTCCATAGTGATTTGACCTGATTCTTTATCAACGGGCTGTTCAAATATAATACGTTGATAACGTAGGCCACCTTTATTTAATTCTTTGGTCGAATTAAGAAAACCCCATTTATATTTAGCTCTTATGGATGATCTTTCTTTTTCTAATTCATTTATTTTATTTTGTTTTATTGAGCTAAATAATATATTTTTTTTTATGCTTTCATATTTTTCAGTTTGAAGTTTATAATATTCGTTATATAGACTTTTCTCAAGATTATAATCGTCATTTTCTGTGACTGTAATTACTTGATAATATTCCGTGCTCAGAGCAAGCCTTTCCCGACTTTTTGCTACCATACCATTATTTTTTGCTCGATGTTTATTTACAAAGTCATCTATAGACCAATAGCTATTATATTGTGCACCCGCATTAAAGCTAAGGCGTTCAACTGGTGTCCAGTTAATGTTAAAACCTAAATGAAATTCTTGTCGACGACCTTCTCGTGGCGGTGAAAAAGTGAAAATTTCATAATTACTTTCAAAAGGATTGCCATTGGTGAGTTTTTCATATTGAAAGTTACCGAACAAACTAAGTTTTGTCTGTTTAGCCAGCTGCATCTCATTTTTAAGGTTAACTCCCCAACGATTATTATGCGTATGATTACTAGCTGTATCGATTAAGCTACGGTCGATTATAGTATTGTTGTAAACAAAATCCATTTGCGTGGGATAGCGCGGAAATCCACCTGCGGTATTTAGTTTACCATCAGTGTGATTAAACCACAGGCTAGAAGAGAGGTTGAGATAGGTATTATTATCAGATTTGAATTTATAATTGATGCTACCTGCTTTTTGATATATACGACCTTCAGGCCATTGAGGTAGTAAGTTGTTTTCTGGTACAAACATCGATAGACGGGATGGCATAATATCACCAAACTGACTTTGGGTATTTCTAAAGGTAAAATTTAGCGCTTGCTCATCATTAATATGCCAATTATTTTTAATCAGCAGCGTATCCATAGAATTGGAGGTATTTAGTACTTCATGCCCGGGGTGATATACGTTGGCGGCAAAAGGTAAGAAGGGATCAACAAAACTTGCTCTTTTAGAGTAAGCATCAGGATGAGCTGAGTATCTCTCTTTATCTTCCTCAGTAAAAGGCTTTGAGTAATTATTGGACCCACGGTGGCCACTAAAAAAATTACCTGATTTTCGCTGACTAAAAGCTAGCATAAAATCAAAGTGCTCTTGACGAAAACCAAGACCAACGCGATAAGCGCTATCATCGATACCATGTAATGTATGTTTTTTTCTATTGCTGGTATGTATATTAATATCCTTATCATCAAATGCGTAGCGATTTAGTAACCTATGATAACTATTACGATAATCTTCACCATAAATAAGATGGGGTAGTCTAGGTTTTATGGAGTTATTACTCATCTCCATACGCACATTTATACCAAAGGAGTCTCCCTCTTTAACCACATCATCGACTCTAATCGTCTCTATCGCTATACCTCCACCGATTGAACTTTTGAGATTCTGTGAAAGTGTAGGCCCTTTTTCAATTTCGATGCTACGTATCATATTGGGATCAAGGTAGTTTCTATTATTAGCACCATAATAACCCCGGTAGGCCGTGATCGCTTGCTCAGTACCATCAACGGTAATGGGAATGCGTCCTTGCCCTTGAATACCGCGAATATTAGGATCAATAGCCCCACCATTACGGGTTTCACCACTAAAAACCCCCACAGTACCTTTAAACAGATCACCGGATGAAGTCCCTTTAAATCGCTCAATCTCCTCTTTGCCAAGATAGACATTGGAAATATCTTTATCATAAATATTGTCATATCCCTGGGTATCAGAGTCTGTTTTTTCAGACACATTGATATCACCAATATGTGTTTTTTTATCTTCAGATTTATCATTAGGCGCAGAGAGAGCTGTGGTGCTCGATAATAGTAACGAAATAGACAGGGCAAGCCGCGAGTAACGGCCAGTGAATTGAGACATGGTATCCTTACCTTTTTTGCATAAAACGGTATAACTAAAAATGACGCTCAAAATAGATTTGAACCTCATTGCGTCTATGGCTATAGAGCCAATTGACGTTACTCACAATCCTTTGATGAGAAAAAGTAAAAATGGGTGTAAAACCCATAAGCTGCCAATTTTTAGTTTTTATTTTTAACCGCGTTCCTAGAGTCGTATCACGTCTTTGAGCGCGCAAAATGGCATTAGTATATTGAAATTGATCTCGATCCCAATGAAAGGCGATATCAGGTTCAAAATAAGTGAATCCTTGCCAGCGGATACCTGCGAGTAGCTCTAGCTGGTGATAATCCTTACTGATATCTCTGTGTTGATGGCGAGAGTATTGAGTGAGTTGATAAAAAGTACCTATTGGTATAGTTCTGCTGATAATAAAGCGATGATAAGAGTGTGAACCATCGCTATAACGGCGTGTAGGGTGTTGCTGATATTTGATTTCTTGGCCAGCCATTAGTGTCCACTGATTGAGAAATGTTGGTTGCCAATAGGCATCCCATTTGAGACCTATGCCATAATATTGAGCACCAGCACCATCATTATTGTAGTAACCTCTTGGTCCAAAATGTAATTGGTACTGGGAGTGTCGATATTGATAGTAAGAATAAAGTGTTAATGATGTTTCATTATATTCTTGATGGTCAAAATATTGCTTTTGACTAGCAAATAGTTGGTTTAACCAATAGTGGTTGGGATTGATCATTTTTTGATGGGTGAGTTCGCTATATAGCAATAATCCGTGGGCGGGATACTGTTTTGGGGCTCTCCACTCATTTAGACATTTTTGCGATTGTAGATCTCTTTTATCACATTGGGTTTTTCCGTCAGAGGATTTATTAATATTATCTTGATATTGATAACCTATATGTATATGTCCACTTAGGTTTTTTTTTCTTGATTGATTAGCAAATAGAGAACTCAGTCGTTGCTTGACCGTAATGGGTAATTTTTCATCTGCTAATAATTCATTAGCTATTCTTTTGGCTTGTTGTTTATTATTATTGATTAAATATATTTTTGTTAATTCTAATTTAACGCGTAAAAAATCAGGCTGTAAAATAATTGCTTGATTAAATAAATTAATAGCCTCAATATAATTGTTATCTTTTACCGCTAACATTCCTTTTATAAAATAGTACAGACTGTGATTCTTACCAAAATTAAATTCGATTGTATTGGCATAATCATCCATAGCTGACCAGTTTTTTTGGTTTACTGCTTGAAATACAGACACGTAGAAATCCTTTTCATTATGGCTGTTAATTAATTTTTGGCAATTAGCGAATTGTATTGAATTTAAATATAATGTAAATAGTAATAATATTAAGTTGGTTTGTTTATTCATAGGATTAACTTTAAGCTAAGGGATAAAAAAACACCGGGATATCCCCGGTGTTTGGTCATATTATTACAGTAAATAGTTAATCTTGTTTTTTGCCGGCGAAGGCAGAATCATAATGGCTATTGTTTTCAAACGTTGCGATACCAGCTAATGAACTGGCCTGATCATTAAAGAAGTGTCCATCAGTTTTCCCTGCAATATCTTCATTTCCAGAGATTACAATCTTAGCATTGCCATCAAAGCTAGCGGTTACAGGTTGAATATTGGCATCAATATTAAGCGTAAATAGATGGTTGGCTAAATTACCTTCTAGCTTATTTGTTTCAAAATTGGCAACTAAATCACCTGTGGTTGGACCATTTTGCCCATAATTTCCGCTTATTACAGTAGTGCTATAGGTCGCGCTACCTGACGTTGGCATATTGGTGGTAATATTCTCTCCTGCATAGTAAACATTGCGATAGGCGGTAGTATCTTGCTCATATTTCCACTCACCAAAGTAAACTTCTTCATCTGCAACTTTTTGAAAACGAAGAAAACCGTTATTTCTCGGATGATTCTGTCCTGAAGTTGATGAGGTATCATAAGTGCCATGGGCATCTTGTGGTGTAGGGTTTGCTTCGGTACCAAGAAGTCCTTTGAAACCAATTTTCATACCGCGAGCAATACTTGATATACCAATACCGGGTGAGCCAACGGGGGCTGGGTGAGCAGGTATATTAAGCTGAGATGGGCCAACATTAATTGTTCGCGTTTGCCCCGTCACATCATCAGACTTATTAAAACCAACCTCCGCCTGCGCGGTACTAACTAAGCCAATAGAACTAATGAGAATGAAATAATTTAATTTTCTCATTTAAACCTCCTTATTCAAACTTGATTTATTTTATGCTCAAATAGGTGCTTCCTTATAAGCCCATCAAAATATGCTATTGCATAACAATGAAATTATATTATATGTTTTTAGTTTATTAAATATTATTTAAATCTTAATTCCCTAGTGCATTTGCAACTAATAGGAATCTATAACATCTTCGATGAAAGGTAAATATTATTCTTCACTATTTTTTATTTTATTTTTTGTTGTTTTAAATTAATATCTTGCAGATGTTTTTTTAATATTATTAAATAATAATGTACTTTGTTTTAATGTTTATTTTCTTTATTTTAATATAATAATTAAATTAGGTTTTATATAAGCGTTATATCATTTTTAAAATAATAAAAATGATTTCTTATTGTGGTTACTTTGAAGTAAATAACCAAGTAAATTGCAGGTGTAAATAAATTACACCTGAAGGATATTATATTGCAAATTAAATAGAGATCTAATCATATTCAATATTAGCTTACTCCGTAGAAAGCAACATTCTATATCTAGTCACTTAACCGTTGTGAATGAGTTAAAATAGTTGCACGTCCCGGGCGGCAAAAGGCGACTAAGGTAAGATTACATTTTTCTGCTACTTCAATGGCTAAGGAAGTGGCGGCAGAAACGGCAAATAAAATTTCCACACCGCAGCTCGCTGCTTTTTGCACCATTTCATAGCTTGCCCTGCTTGAAACCAATACCGCACCTTGCTGCAACTTCATGCGGTCTTTGGCTCCCAATAATTTGTCCAAGGCAACATGGCGGCCCACATCTTCATAACCTGCGGATAATTCACCTTGTGGGTTAATCCATGCTGCTGCGTGGGTACAGCCAGTGACTGAGCCAATCTCCTGAACATCTTTGAGCTGAGAAAGCGCCTTATCTAAATAGGCAAGAGAGAATTGTTGAGTAAAAGGGAGGGGCTCAATGGGCTTAAATATTTCGGCTAATTGCTCAGTACCGCAAATACCACAACCAGTTCGACCGGCCATATTGCGGCGGTGCTCCTTGAGTGCCATAAAACGACGGCCCGATAATTCAACATGTACCTCGATTCCTTGATGGCAACCTTGAACTATATCAATCCCGCGAATTTCTTGACTAGATTGTATGATCCCTTCAGAAAGAGAGAAACCAACAGCAAAATCTTCTAAGTTTTTGGGTGACGCCATCATAACAACATGTGATATGCCGTTATATACCAGTGCTACAGGGATTTCTTCGGCTACCCAGTCATCTACATAATGGCCTAATCGGTTTTTATGTTGAGTTATTGTGTGATTGGCACCATGTATTTTTACAATTGTTAATGAATTATTGCCATTTGTATCATCCATAGGGTGAATTCCTTTGCTTATTCATACATAATATTAATATTGTGTAAAAAGAGTTTACACCACTTATCAGGCAATGAACCTGATCGCGCAAGGAAAGCGTTGAATAAAAAAGAGTATTCATCTAGAAAACTTTGTCAAGAATTCAAGTGAATATATGAGCAATGTATATAAGGAGATCCCCATGCAAGTCAGCAGAAGAAATTTCTTCAAGATCTGTGCTGGCGGTATGGCGGGTACTACGGCGGCGGCATTGGGTTTTGCACCCTCTACTGCTCTAGCATCTACACGTCAGTATAAATTACTGCGTGCGCGAGAAACCCGAAATACCTGTACGTACTGTTCTGTTGGTTGTGGGCTATTAATGTATAGCCTCGGTGACGGTGCGAAAAATGCCAAAGAGAGCATTTTTCATATAGAAGGTGATCCGGACCATCCGGTAAACCGTGGTGCACTGTGTCCTAAAGGGGCCGGCCTCATCGACTTTATTCACAGCGAAGGTCGTTTAAAATACCCTGAAGTTAGGGAAGCTGGAACAAATGAATGGAAACGCATTAGCTGGGATGAAGCGCTTGATCGCATCGCTAGGCTGATGAAGGATGATCGCGATGCTAACTTTATTAAACAAAATAAAGAGGGCGTTACGGTCAATCGCTGGTTAACAACCGGCATGCTCTGCGCCTCGGCGGGCAGTAATGAAAGTGGTTTTGTTTCCCAGAAATTTACCCGCGCACTCGGCATGCTTGCCGTTGATAACCAAGCGCGTGTCTGACACGGACCAACGGTAGCAAGTCTTGCTCCAACATTTGGTCGCGGTGCGATGACCAACCACTGGGTTGACATTAAAAACGCAAATTTAATCGTAGTAATGGGTGGTAATGCGGCAGAAGCGCATCCAGTGGGATTCCGCTGGGCGATGGAAGCTAAAATCCATAATAACGCGAAACTTATTGTTATCGATCCTCGCTTTACACGAACAGCTGCGGTGGCGGATTTTTATACGCCGATACGTTCAGGTACGGATATAACCTTCTTGTCTGGTGTCATCAAATATTTGATGGAAAACGAGAAGATTAACCGTGAATATGTTGAAGCCTATACCAACGCGAGTTTAATTATTCGTGATGATTACTGGTTTGAAGATGGTTTGTTCAGTGGCTATGATGAAGAAAAACGCCAATATGATAAAACCACGTGGAACTATGAGCTGGATGAGAACGGCTTAGCGAAACGCGATACGACGCTTCAACACCCTCGCTGTGTCTGGAATTTATTAAAAGAGCACGTCAGCCGTTATACGCCTGATGTAGTGACTAATATCTGTGGTACACCGAAAGAAGATTTCTTGCAGGTGTGTGAATATATCGCAGAAACCAGCGCAAAAGATAAAACCGCTTCGTTCCTTTATGCTTTAGGCTGGACGCAACACACCATTGGTTCGCAAAATATCCGCACCATGGCAATGATCCAGTTACTGTTAGGTAATATGGGCATGCTGGGCGGCGGTGTTAACGCATTACGCGGACACTCAAATATCCAAGGATTAACCGATTTAGGTTTGCTCTCTCAAAATCTGCCTGGTTACATGATGTTGCCGTCAGAAAAACAGACAACTATCGATAGCTATCTTGCTGCGAACACACCAAAAGCAACCGTATCAGGTCAGGTAAATTATTGGAATAATTACCCTAAATTCTTTGTTAGTTTAATGAAGACTTTCTATGGCGATAAGGCACAGAAAGAGAATGATTGGGGCTTTGACTGGTTGCCTAAGTGGGATCAGGGTTATGACGTGTTGCGTTATTTTGAGATGATGGATAAAGGTGAAGTCAATGGCTATATCTGCCAAGGCTTTAACCCGTTAGCCTCATTTCCAAATAAAAATAAAATTATTAAATCATTGTCTAGCTTGAAATTCTTGGTAACCATTGACCCACTGGATACTGAAACCGCTAACTTCTGGCAAAATCACGGCGAAATGAATGACGTGAAACCTGAAGATATTCAAACAACGGTATTCCGTCTGCCATCTTGTTGTTTCGCAGAAGAAAATGGCTCAATTGTTAACTCTGCTCGTTGGTTGCAGTGGCACTGGAAAGGTGCTGATGCCCCAGGTGAAGCGATCAGTGATGGTGAGATCCTATCTGGTGTATTTCATCGTATGCGCAAAATGTATCAAGCAGAGGGGGGCACAACGCCTGAACCTGTATTGAACATGACTTGGAACTACTTTGACCGTGATAATCCAACGCCAGAAGAAGTGGCGCAGGAGAATAACGGATATGCATTGGTCGATCTGAAAGATGCTGATGGCAAAGTGACAGTCAAGAAAGGGGAACTACTGAGCTCCTTTGCACAATTACGTGATGATGGTTCTACCGCTAGTGGATGCTGGATTTTTGCTGGTAGCTGGACACCGAAAGGTAACCAGATGGCTAACCGCGATAACTCAGACCCAACGGGTCTCGGTAATACGCTGGGTTGGGCATGGGCTTGGCCAATGAATCGCCGTGTTATCTATAACCGTGCTTCGGCAGATCCTATGGGTAAACCTTGGGACCCACGTCGGCAGATTATGGAGTGGACGGGTGAGAAATGGATTGGTATGGATGTACCAGACTATAGCAATGCCCCTCCAGGCAGTGATGTAGGGCCGTTTATCATGCAGCCAGAAGGAATGGGACGTCTCTTTGCTCTCGATAAGATGGCAGAAGGGCCATTCCCTGAACATTATGAGCCAATTGAAACACCATTAGATACTAATCCACTGCATCCGAATGTAGTTTCTAACCCAGCAGCACGCGTATTTAAAGATGACTGGGCGCAGATGGGTAAATCAACCGAGTTCCCTTATGTTGGGACTACTTATCGATTAACAGAGCACTTCCACTTCTGGACGAAACACGCTCGCTTGAACGCTATTATTCAACCTCAACAGTTTATTGAGATTGGTGAGCGACTGGCAATATCGAAAGGCATCAAGCAAGGCGATACCGTCAGAGTCAGCTCAAAACGCGGTTTTATTAAAGCAAAAGCTGTGGTGACTAAGCGTATTCGTACATTGAAAGTTCATGGCCGCGATGTAGACACTATTGGTATCCCAATCCACTGGGGCTTCAAAGGTGTTGCAGTAAAAGGCTTTATTGCCAATACATTGACGCCGTTTGTTGGTGATGCAAATACACAAACACCTGAGTTTAAGGCTTTCCTTGTTAATGTGGAAAAGGTGTAAGGAGATAAAATATGTCAATGCAATCTCAAGACATTATTCGTCGCTCTGCCACCAATTCCCTGACTCCCGCGCCTCAGGTGCGGGATTTTAAGGAAGAAGTTGCAAAGTTAATCGACGTCACAACCTGTATCGGCTGCAAAGCTTGTCAGGTGGCGTGCTCAGAGTGGAATGATCTGCGCGATACCATAGGTACTAACGTTGGGGTATATGATAACCCAATGGATCTGACGGCGAAGTCATGGACGGTGATGCGTTTCTCTGAAGTTGAAGAGAATGACCGTTTTGAGTGGTTAATCCGTAAAGATGGCTGTATGCACTGTGCTGATCCAGGATGTCTAACATCTTGTCCCGCTGAAGGTGCTATTGTTCAGTACGCTAATGGGATCGTCGATTTTCAGTCCGAGCTTTGTATCGGTTGTGGCTACTGTATTGCTGGCTGCCCATTCGATGTGCCTCGTATCAATAAAGATGATAACCGTGCTTATAAATGTACGCTTTGTGTTGATCGTGTTGAAGTTGGTCAAGAGCCAGCGTGTGTGAAGACCTGTCCAACAGGTGCGATCCACTTTGGTAGCAAAGAAGACATGAAAGAGATGGCTGCAGAGCGTGTAGCGGAGCTAAATACCCGTGGTTATGCTCATGCAGGTCTGTATGACCCTGCGGGTGTGGGTGGAACGCACGTGATGTATGTATTGCATCATGCGAACAAGCCTCAGCTTTATAGCAATTTGCCTGAGAATCCAAGCATCAGTCCAACTATTACCTTCTGGAAAGGTATTTGGAAACCATTAGCTGCAATTGGATTTGCTGCCACCTTTGCTGGAGCGCTATTCCATTATGTGGGCATAGGTCCAAACCGTGTATCGCAGAAAGAAGAAGAAGAGGCATTAGAGGATATGCATGATCCTATCTCTTCTAAAAAGAATAAATCTGCTCAAGAGGAGGATCAGCCATGATACCTGAAGATAATGAAAAGATTATTCGTAATAAACCGATTGAGCGAATAAATCATTGGACGGTCGTGATCTGTTTTCTCTTTACTGCGATCAGTGGCTTGGGTTTCTTTTTCCCGTCACTGAACTGGTTTATGAGTATTCTGGGTACGCCACAGCTAGCACGTATTCTTCACCCTTTTGTGGGTACAGTGATGTTTGTGCTGTTCGTTTTTATGTTCTTCCGCTATTTCAGCCATAATATGGTCAAAAAAGATGATATTGAATGGGCGAAAAATATTGGTAAAGTGCTAAAAAATGAAGATGCTGGCGATGTTGGACAGTATAATTTAGGGCAAAAAGGCGTCTATTGGGTAGCCAGTATCAGTATGCTGTTATTGGTTATTAGTGGGGTGATGATCTGGCGTCCTTATTTCGCTGATTACTTCTCTATTCCTCTGATCCGTATTGCTTTATTAGTCCACTCGCTTGCAGCGATAGGCTTAATTATAACGATTATTGTTCATGTTTATGCTGCAATTTGGATCAAGGGTTCGATTCGTGGCATGGTCGAAGGCTGGGTTACACGTGGTTGGGCGAAGAAACATCACCCACGCTGGTATCGCGGTATTCTTGAGCAAGAAAGACGCGATAAAGAGAAAAAACAGCAACAAGATAAGAGCTAAAGATATTCTTATTTTATACCCATGACTTAAGAACAGAGTTAAAAGCCATTTGCACATTAGCTGCAAGTGGCTTTTTTTAACTAAAAATATCTAACTTTTTATTTTTTAACAGATTTATCTCTGAGTTAAATTAATCGAAAATATTAAATAAGACTTTTCTATCAATCATATTTTTACAGATGGGATATTATCTGACTAAAGGAACTCGTCAAAATAAAATTCAATTAAAAATTTGATTAAAAGAAAAGGAATTTTTCGTGAAAAAAATAATAACTATAGCGTGCGTTATAGGTGCTTTCTCGTTCGCTGCTCATGCGAATACAGACAAAACAAATTTCTATTTAACTGGCAAATTAGGTACATCGGTTATGCAGCTAACCAGTCCTAAATACTCACAATTTGACCGCTCTGATGCTTCTAAAAATGAATATTACTCTGGTGGAAGTAGCAATAGTACGGTTTTTGGCGGCGGTTTAGCAATAGGTTATGATTTGCTTGAGTTGACCAGTCATCCTGTTCGTTTGGAACTGGATTTGTTGGCTCGTGGTGATATGTCTTCTGACTATAATTTATTTAAAATTGATACGGCAACAGAAAGCTCAACAGATGATGTCACAAATAAAGTTAGTCTGAATACTGTGATGTTAAATGTCTATTACGATTTTATTAATCAAACTGCATTTACCCCTTATATTTCGGGTGGTATTGGTTACGCTAATATTAAACATAGAACAACAGTAACTAATTTATGGAATGAGAAAACATTAGGCTACTCAGAGATTAATCAAAGCGCTTTTTCTAAAACGACTAACACTATCGCTTGGAGCCTAGGTGTTGGCGTTAATTACACAATCAATGATGATTTTGTTGTTGATTTAGGTTACCGCTATTTAGATGCTGGCTTATCGGATTCAACTTATCGTGATGGTGATTTAACGGATGTATCAAAAGTTAAAGTTAAAACCAATGATATAATGTTAGGCTTAACTTATCGTTTTTAATGGTTATAAAATTGATTCAGTGAAAAGCAGGAGTTACCTATTTTTCACTGAATAATTGCTTTAATAGTATTTGATTTTACTCCCTTTCTACTCTGTTTTTAATAATGCTATATGCTGATAGAGATCCCCATAACTGGTAGCCTCTGCGTGGTTTTTAGTCTATCCTGAGGGTTATACAAATGGCGTGGATGCCTATCATAAAATTAGAAGAGAGTAGGTCATGAGCATTCGAATTGTGCCTAAAGAAGAGTTAGGACAAAATAAAATAAATGAGAAAGGATTAGGTTATATTCCCCCTGTTTTATTCCCTAATTTGAAGGGAGTATATCAACGTCGTGCAGAAAGATTAAAAACATTAGCGACACAAAATAATCCTTTTGATAGCTACTTAAATTTTGTAGCGGATATCGCGCATGCACAACATAACGCGCAGCATGATAATCCGTTACAGATAGATATGGACTTGATTTTAAGTCAGGCGAATGGTGTGAGTAAGCCACCATTAGACTGCAAAACCTTTTCACGTACACCGCATTGGCATAAGCTGCTGCGCTCTATTATTGCTGAATTACTGCCTATCGTTCCTGAGCAAGTAAGGCCCTCCCTTGAAAATCTAGATAAAACCTCAGATAACGAATTTGAAGAGATGGCAACGGCATTATTGAATCAAGAGTACGCTAAAGTTCCGGCTGAAAAGTCGATTTTTATTTGGTCAGCCCTCTCCCTTTATTGGGCGCAAATGGCGGTTCAAATTCCGGGCAAAGCGCGTATTGCCGAGCATGGCGATAACCGTCAATTTTGCCCTGTGTGCGGAAGTATGCCAGTGGCGAGTGTTGTTCAAATTGGTTCATCTCAAGGGCTGCGTTATCTCCACTGTAATCTGTGTGAAACAGAATGGCATGTGGTGCGGGTTAAATGCAGTAACTGTGAGAAAACTAGAGAGCTCAACTATTGGTCGCTTGATGATGAAAATGCAGCGGTTAAAGCTGAAAGCTGCGGTGACTGTGGCAGCTATCTAAAAATCCTTTATCAAGAGAAAGATGCCAGAGTCGATGCAGTCGCTGATGATTTAGCGTCGATTATCTTAGATGCTAAAATGGAAGAAGAAGGCTTTGCCCGTAGCAGTATCAATCCATTCCTGTTCCCAGGGGAAGGCAGTTACTAATTAGAGAGTAAGCAGGTTATGTCTGAGCATATTTCAGCCCTATACCGCCAGCTTCCCGCCATAGACAGCCTGTTGTTGCAGGCTGATTTTTTGCCAATCATTGAGCAAGCGGGTCGCGTGTGGGTCACAGACGCTTTACGCAAAATGCAGCAACAAGCTCGAGAATATATACAAGAAAATCATTGTCTGCCTGACTGGCATCCAAACTGGTTAGCCGTTTTACAACAAAATTATCAGGCACAAAATAGCAGTGCATTGAAACCTGTGTTTAATCTGACGGGGACGGTTTTACATACCAATTTAGGTCGCGCCATTATGGCAGAAGCTGCGGTTGAGGCTGTTTCTCAAGTGATGCGCTCGCCCGTTACTCTCGAATACTCACTGGATGGCGCTGAACGCGGTCATCGAGATCGCGCATTAGCGGACTTACTCTGTGAGCTAACGGGAGCGGAAGATGCTTGTATCGTCAATAATAACGCCGCTGCAGTATTGCTGTTATTAGCGACAGTGGCTCCCGGCCGACAAGTGGTTGTTTCTCGTGGTGAGTTGGTCGAAATTGGTGGCGCATTTCGGGTTCCTGATGTGATGAAACAAGCGGGTTGTGAACTGATCGAAGTGGGTACGACTAACCGAACTCATCGACGTGATTATGAACAAGCAATTAATGATCAAACTGCATTATTAATGAAAGTTCATACCAGTAACTACAGTATCGAAGGATTTACCGCTGAAGTTGATAGCGCTGAGCTGGCTGAAATTGGCAAAAAATACCAGCTGCCTACCGCGATTGATCTGGGTAGCGGCTCTATGATTGATATGACGCAATATGGGCTACCTGCTGAGCCTATGCCACGAGCTTATCTCTCGCAAGGTATTGATCTAGTTTCAATCTCAGGTGACAAATTATTGGGTGGTCCGCAAGCTGGGATCATTCTGGGTAAAAAACGCTGGATTGAGGCAATACAGAAGCACCCATTAAAACGGGCGTTGCGGGTAGATAAAATGACCTTGGCCGCGTTGGAAGCGACATTAAAACTGTATCTTAATCCTGAAAAACTCACAGAACAGCTGCCGACGCTCCGCTGGCTGACCAGAGATGCGCAAGAGATTAAAGCGCTGGCTGAGCGCCTATTACCATTAGTGCAACCAAATTACCAAACTCAGTTTAGTATTGAGGCCACGCCATGTCTTTCGCAAATTGGTAGTGGTTCATTACCAGTAGATCGACTGCCAAGTTGGGCTATTACTTTTACGCCCCTTGATGGTCGGGGAAGTACTCTGGAGAAATTGGCGGCTCATTGGCGTCAATTACCAAAACCAGTAATAGGTCGAATGAAAGAGGGCCGTCTATGGCTGGATTTACGTTGTCTAGACGATGAGAATGAATTTTCACAGGCTTTATTAAAATGATATTTGCGACAGCGGGTCATGTCGACCATGGAAAAACATCCTTAATTCAGGCAATAACGGGTATTGATACCGCTCATTTGCCTGAGGAGAAAAAACGGGGTATGACCATTGATTTAGGTTATGCCTATTGGCCTCAAGCCGATGGCACCTCGGTTGGTTTTATCGATGTCCCGGGACATGAAAAGTTTCTCGCAAATATGTTGGCAGGAATTGGCGGAATTAATCACGCGCTTTTAGTGATTGCTTGTGATGATGGGATTATGGCGCAAACGTTAGAGCATCTGGCGATCCTTCGATTGGCTGGCTGTCCTAACATCACAGTGATATTAACTAAGGCTGATAGAGTCACGCCTCAACGTATCGAAGAAGTTCGTATTCAAGCCATCAATGAATTGGCTCGACAAGGTTGGCAACAGTGCTCGCTATTTATAACATCGGTGATAAATGGCGATGGTATCGATCAACTTCGAGATTATCTGCAATCTACTCATCAACAAGATGGTGTTTCGCGATCAGTGTCACAACGATTTCGCTTGGCCATTGACCGTGTTTTTAGTGTAAAAGGCGCTGGATTAGTTGTAACTGGTACTGTTCTGGCTGGGCAGGTTAATGTGGGTGACCAGCTGTGGGTGACAGGGGCGGATAAAACAGTTCGTGTCAGAGGTCTGCATGCTCAAAACCAAAGTGTTGAGACAGCACAAGCGGGAGATCGCATCGCTTTAAATATCACCGGTGATATCGATAAAGAGGCGATATCACGTGGTGAATGGTTACTGGCAAAACAGCCTCCGCAGGCGGCTTCTCGGATATTGGTTGAATTACAAAGCGATGTTCCACTGACACATTGGCAGCCATTACATCTTTATCATGGTGCTAGCCATATAACGGGCCGAGTTTCATTACTGAATCCATCCAATGAGCCGCCATTTTTAGCTGAGCTGGTGTTAGATACTCCTTTATGGTTGGTCGATAATGATCGCCTGATTCTTCGAGATATCAGTGCACGTCAGACATTAGGCAGCGCGCGAGTGATCCAATTATATTCGCCGCGCCGTGGTAAGCGCCAGCCTGCATTTCTATTGTGGTTGTCTCAACTTGCACAAGCTACTGATGAGCTAGCTTTTCTACAACTTCAATTACCTCGAGGTGAATTGAATGTTGAAGATTATGCTTGGGCGCGCCAGTTGACCGCCTCTGCTTTGGATCGCCTAATATCTCAGGTTGATGTTATTCGTTCTGGTAATCTGCTCTTATCGCGTTTTAATGCGCAGTTAGCCAAATCAGCGTTATTGCAAATCTTAGAAGAATATAACCAACTACATAGTGATCAAATTGGTGTGGGGCGCTCTCGTTTAAAACGCATGGCACTGCCTGTTCTCAATGAGTTGCTGGCGTTTATGTTGATTAGCGAATTGATTGAGGAAGGTAAGATTATTCAGACACGGGGTTGGCTACATATGCCAGAGCATGGTCTGGTATTTGATGCCCAACAAGATCTTTTATGGCAAAAAATTGTTCCGCTATTTAATCAAACTGACCCATGGTGGATACGTGATCTAGCCAGTGAAGTTGCTGAAGATGAAGTGATTATTCGTAGTTTATTGAAGAAAGCTGCGCAGCTTGGCCTTGTGACGGCAATTGTCCGCGATCGTTATTACACTAGCGAGCAGGTAACAAGATTTGCCAATATCATATTAAAATATCATGAAAAAGAAGGGTTTATCACAGCGGCTAATTTCCGTGATGAATTAGGCGTTGGCCGAAAATTAGCAGTTCAAATCCTTGAGTTTTTCGATAAAACAGGTTTTACCCGACGAAAAGGTGATCAACACTATCTACGTGATAGTGGGTTATTTAGTCACTAATACTGCAAAAACAAGATAGCGGCGTTTAACCGCTATCAGTTATTCCAATCTACTCTTTTATGGTTGCTAGCATAACGCTAGAGGCTTTAATTAATGCTAGGATCTCATGACCTTTAGCCAATTTCATATCCTGCAAACTTTCATTAGTGATAATCGCTGTGATTTCAACGCCTTTATCTGTCACCATATGAACAGTGCTGTTTACCGCGCCTTCGATAATATTCGAGACTTTACCTTTAAACTGGTTACGGGCAGAAAAGATCAAACCACAATCAGGTTTAGCTAACACAACCCATGGAGCTTTGATAATCGCCACTGCGGTTTTGCCTTTTACTAGGCCAAGCGCTTTGCAGCTTTCCTGGGTAATAATGGTGGTTAGCTGTTCTCCATCACCAAGTAAGAGAACGACTTCATTATTGACCGCGCCGACTTTAATTTCACTGATGGTGCCTTTAAGCTGATTACGAGCAGATACCTGCATGATGAACCCACTTTTAAAGTGAAAATCGTGATTGGATAGTAAAACGTAATTTAGCATAAGAAACGATATTTTATACCTTTATCGATTAGTCTATCACGTGATGCTCACAATATAACAAAATTCCCGATCATCAATATTATCCTGCTAAATGATTCACAATATCTTCTTAGTTCCGCACTGGAATTTGACTTAATTACTGCTAGTATTAAAGTTATGTTTAGTTAAAAACGAAGAGGTAGATATAGATACGGTAGCATTAAGTCATCACGCTCTGGCCATAGCGAATCGATTGATGGTGATTCCTGTAATGTGTGCGAAATTTTGTGCCAACCGGGGGGGAGGGGACACCAGAGACGCTATGGTCGGGGTACTCTTTAGAGTTTCAAATAATAGCTTTGATTAACTTTTTATGATTACTCAAGAAAATCTGAACGAATATTATCCTGCGATTAAAATCCTGTTTTGATATCTAATATCCAACTTCAATCTATATACCCTGACTCAGGCTAATTTGAGACACAGAGTGACTAATGAGTGCTTTTTTGCGACTATAGTGACTTAACTTGTATCGATAATAGCAATCCTAGAAAATCGAACCCGCTATACTCCTATGTTTCAAGTGGTAAGATTGTTCGCCACCTTTCAACTTTCGAAGATCATAACTATGAAATATTTAATAACAGGAAGTGCAGGTTTTATCGGTTTTAGTTTATGCCAACGTTTACTTAGTGAAGGTCATGAAATTATTGGTCTAGATAATATGAATGCCTATTATGATCAGGGGCTAAAACAATCTCGTCTTCATATTCTCGAAAAGTATGACCATTTTCGTTTTATTCCTATCGATATCACCGATAGAGAAAAAATTATTGTGCTTTTTACGCAAGAAAATTTTGATCGCGTGATCCATCTTGCGGCACAAGCGGGTGTTCGTTACTCGCTGCAAAATCCTTTTGCCTATGCGGATAGTAATTTAATGGGTCACTTGGCTATTCTAGAAGGTTGTCGCCAAGCCAAGGTTAAACATCTGGTTTATGCATCTTCCAGCTCGGTTTATGGCATGTCAGAGCAGATGCCTTTTACCACTGATACCGCCACCGACCATCCGGTATCACTCTATGCGGCGACCAAAAAAGCCAATGAATTGATGGCGCACTCTTATTCTCATCTTTATCAACTGCCTACTACTGGACTGCGTTTCTTTACCGTTTATGGTCCATGGGGTCGTCCTGATATGGCATTATTTAAATTCACCAAGGCTATTTTATCCGGTGAATCCATAGATGTTTATAATAACGGCAATCTGAGCCGTGATTTCACTTTCATTGATGATATTGTCGAAGGTATCGTACGAATTTCCGATATAATTCCACAATCGAACCCCGAGGTGAGTTGTTCATCACCGGCAGAAAGTAGCGCCCCTTACCGTATCTATAATATTGGTAATGGTCAGCCCGTTAAATTAATGGATTTTATCTCTGCCTTGGAAAAAGCCTTGGGCAAAGAGGCCATTAAAAATATGCTGCCGATGCAGGCGGGGGATGTTTATGCCACTTGGGCCGATACGGAAGACTTGTTTAAGCAAACCGGTTATCGCCCGAAAGTCTCGATTGAACAAGGTGTTAATGCCTTTGTTGATTGGTATCGTACTTATTATCACGTCTAATTCTTAGCAGGAATTTGAGAGGTCAGTTTTGAAAATAGCTATTGCCGGTACAGGCTACGTCGGTTTATCCAATGCCATGTTACTGTCACAGAATCACCAAGTCGTCGCGCTCGATATCATCCCTGAAAAAGTGGCGATGCTGAATAATAAGCAGTCACCCATTGTCGATACCGAAATCGAACAGTTCTTGCGCGAAAAAACACTCAATTTCCGTGCAACGGAAGATAAAATCGATGCTTATCAAGGGGCACAATATGTGATTGTCGCCACGCCAACGGATTACGACCCAAAGACTAACTATTTTAAAACCACGTCCGTTGAAGCCGTTATTCACGATGTGAATAAAATTAATCCCGCGGCCACTATCATCGTAAAATCCACTATTCCGGTCGGCTTTACTGAACGTCTGCGCGAAGAGTTTGGTTATACTAACGTGATTTTCTCTCCTGAGTTTTTACGCGAAGGGCGTGCTCTGTGGGATAACTTATATCCTTCTCGCATCGTCGTGGGAGAACGCTCTGAGCGTGCGCAGATTTTTGCTGATTTATTGCTGGAAGGCGCAATTAAAAAAGATGTACCAGTACTCTTTACCGATGGTACTGAAGCGGAAGCGGTTAAATTATTTGCCAATACCTATCTGGCGATGCGTGTCGCTTACTTTAATGAGTTAGATACTTACGCTGAAAGTCGTGGCCTGAATGCGCGTCAAATCATTGAAGGTGTGGCGCTCGATCCGCGTATTGGTGACCATTATAATAACCCCTCTTTCGGTTATGGCGGCTACTGTTTACCGAAAGATACCAAGCAGTTACTGGCTAACTATGACGACGTGCCAAACAATTTAATCAATGCGATTGTGGAATCTAACCGTACGCGCAAAGATTTTATCTCTGATTCGATTATTGCTAAAGCCCCGCGTAAAGTGGGTGTTTATCGCTTAGTGATGAAATCGGGTTCTGATAATTTTCGTGCTTCTGCGGTGCAAGGAATAATGAAGCGCATCAAAGCCAAAGGTATCGAAGTAGTGGTCTATGAGCCGGTACTGACTGAGCCTGAGTTCTTCCGCTCGAAAGTAATCAATGACTTGGCGGAATTTAAAGCTGAATGCGATATTATTCTAGCCAACCGTATGGTGCCTGAATTAGAAGATGTGGTCGATAAAGTTTATACGCGGGATCTATTCGGTAGCGATTAATACCCGTTATAATTCAAACTGTAGCTATGTTCTCTGTGCTTAGCCACCCGAATCACATACTCATGTATGCTTATCGGGATGGCTTCACCGGCTGCTTTGCTACAGCTTGAATTATTTTAGTTATTATCAATGCTAATTAATTAGCATGCTTCGTATTCGTTTATTGCTTGTGTTAGTGATGCAATATTTGAGTCACAGAGATGGCGTTTGAGTGCGTTAAATTTCACTTCTGGCCAATCATAAATTTTCAAGGCTAATAATTGGTTAACCACTTCTGGCGGGAATCGCAGTTTTATCGGTTTCGCTGGATTACCGCCAACGATAGTGTAAGGCTCAACATCTTTGGTAACCACTGCATTAGCCGCAATAATGGCCCCTTCACAAATGGTAATCCCCGGCATGATGATGGAGCGCATACCGAGCCAAGCGCCGTCTTGAATACAAGTATCGCCTTTGCCAATGTAGGCATCTTGAATATATTCAACAAATGGATATAAGCAAAACCAATCCGCTCTGTGGGTATGATTGCCGCCCATTAGGATCAGCGCTTCTGCACCAATACAAACATAGTCGCCAATAATCAGTTTATCTATCTGCCATTGGGGTTCCCATGCTTTTAAACTAAAGGGATCGCCATATAAATAGCGTACTACCGATTTTTCAAAGCCATCATCCCAATAATGACTGTAATAACTGTGGGTGCCCTTGATGGAGATATTGGGATTACTAACGGTGAGATGAAGAAATTCGACGTTAGACCAATGTTTTTCGTTCATGGTAATGACCTTAATGGTGATTTATTTTCAGTTACCATAGAATGCTTGCCTATGGTGATGTATTCGCACTCAAAACACATCACACTCAGCCAATTCGTGGCTGCTTTAACAGTGGATTTTTGCTCATAAACTATCTGCCGTTTATTATCGATTTCGATGACGTATTATAATAAAAAATGCGATCTTTACCATTAAGATAAAAGATCGCACTGTTTAGCTGAGGCACTTTTAACGTGAAAAGCTAAAGGTTTATGCTAGTAAATTAGCCGGATTATCGACGCATAAACGATCAATAATCTTACGGTCAATACCTTGCTTAGCGAGTAAAGATAAGAAGACATTAGGTACAAATCCCCAGCCATTACCGCCATTTTTAGCCCACATCTGTTTTAAGAAAACATCATGACTTAATACGATTTGATCGGCATAACCGAGATTAATGAGTTTAGCCACGGCTTCCACAGTATCGGTAACTGTTGGGGCAACACCTTCTTTCGGAAAGGAGATATCTAAACCTATCATGTCGAACTCCAGCCAAACGCCTCTATCTAGCATACGACATTGATATTCAATATCTTTACCCGATGGATCTGAATGCGCTAATGATATTTTGGCTGGATTAACACCCATCTCTTTGATCAAAATATCTAACACTTCATCGCCACGACGCTGCCATCCCGGCATATGAATATTCATTGAGACATGGTTGTTATTTTTTTGCGCTAATGATGCCGCGCGTAGGCTATTTTTTTCACCTTCAGTAAAGAGCGGAGAAACACCAATTTCACCAATCATTCCAGCTCGGATATTAGTGCCATCAATGCCTTCATTGAGCTCTTTATCGATCATGCGTGCCATCACATCAATGCTATCAACTAAACGCGCGCCCTCAAATTTCTCGATATATAAGCCCGATGAAGCAACGACATTAATACCTGTTTTCAGAGCAACTTCATGTAGCTGACGAATATCACGACCAATGGCTTCAGATCCTGTGGCATCAACTAATGTTTTGCCACCTAATTCTTTGAAATTATTCACTTCATAAATAACATCATCAATCGGTTTTTTATCCATATTGTCACAGCAACAGTATGGATCGTGTTTGAGTCCCCATTGAATATCAGCGCTAACCTTTTTATCCACTAATATATGAGAGAAATCATAGTAAGGCTCATCGACTACTGAAGATAAGTCATTAAATAGATGCTCGTGAGGTAATGTGAGCCCCATATCTTCTTTTTTTACTGGTCCTGTAACCGTTTGAATATAACCTTTCATATTTATACTCCTGTCGCTCTCAATGCTTTAGCCGCTTTAAATTCGGGCACAGTTGCAATAACGGCACCGACAAGCGCAAATACTGTTCCGATAATAGTGACTAAATAAACGGTATTGCCGAGAGAAGGTAATAATAAATCGATCAATACTGATCCTAATAATTGGCCTGCTGTAGAAGCAACACCCAATATTAATAGCCCTAAACCCCGTACCAAGATAGCCATTAATGCGATAGACATTAATCCTAAAGGCCCACCAAGATACATCCACCAAACACCGGGTAATTCCAGCGTGATATGGCCTAATGCCATACGGATAATTAATGCGATGGTTAATACGGTGAAACCAATAATAAAGTTCCAAGTGATAGACACCAACATCGAGCCTGTCGCTTCAGCAACTTTCGAGTTGCCCGCAGGTTGCCAACCGGCTAATAGGCCAGCGAGAAAAGGTAGAATGGCTAAATAGATTAATGACGTTGAGTGCCATTGCGGTGAAACTACAAAGAGTGTAGCAACAACCGCGAGCACGGCACCTAGTACACGATAAGTGGTAAAGGGTTTTTTCTCATCAACGCCAATACCAAATCGGTCGCATAGTAGGCCGGATAATAATAATGCAGAGATTAATGCGGTCTGGAAAGTGGCAATACCTAATGCGCTGGCAGAAGCACCTTCAGAGAAAACAACCATGGCGCCACATAAACCCGCAAACCAGTTCCATAATGGAATTTTACGCGTTTTAATTAAGCTTGGAATTGCGGTAAATTGTTGTCGAGTTTGTTTTCTGGCGATAATAACAAAAAACATCACAATCAGGCCACTGGCAAAGGAAATAACCGCGCTGGCGTTACCATCCTTTAATATATCACCTAATTGTCCATTAACAGCCGATTGCATCGGAGATAACATACCCGCTAATACAGTTGCTATCATAAGAAGAGGCGTAGAATATTTTTTTGTACTCATAAGATGTTCCTCAGGAATTATTGGCTATGAGTTATTTTTTATTTTATGTGTAATCGGATTATTATTAAGTGCAGATTTTCTCTGCACTTAATTTTTATTAATTATTATTTTTAACTATAATTTAGAGATATTAGCGGGCAATTTGTTTTAAAATATTCACCCACATGTCAGCATAATGAGGCCATGCTAAAAACTCTTTACTTCCCCAGTGCGGCGAGCAGTCGCTCATAAAGCAACCTGTTTTACCACCTTCATATTGGCCAAAGACTAATAAAGGATCTTCGCCAATATTAAGTACAACATCAGTATTCTCTTTGGCAGAAACTTTATTGTAGCCTAGGAACATCGGCCACTCAGAAAAACCCTTAACTGAATTATGTTCGATATTGACAGGTGATGCAAAAACACCCTCAGGTGCTTCAACGCGATCATCATAATCTAACATTTCGACAGGTAATACTTCGGCAAGAATAGTATTTTTATAATTAGCTTTAGCTTCAATACCCATAAAGGACAAGTAACCGCCAATCATTAATAAACCACCACCATTTTTAACGTATTGTTTAATTAAACCCAACGCGTTAGGTAATATTTTCATATTATAAAAAGTGTCATTTTGTAATAGGAATGTATTGGCACCAATATCGCTAATGACAATAACATCATATTTTTCTAATGCTTCAATCGTTTGTGGAAATGCGATCTGTACAGTATGCGCAGGCATATAATCGATATCTACGCCCTTATCTTTTAAACAACTTAATAAGAATGTCGCACCTTCCTCATATTTACTTGATGTAAAGCTATCATAGCCTTTAGAATGGATCATATGAACATGCCAAGATTCACCAATAAATAAGATTTTCATTTTAATTCCTCTTTCAAAATATTCTTTATTCAGGGGATTGTGTAACAATCTGAGAATAGGTTGTTTGATTGATACGATGCATCACATTGATATCATCGGGCATTTCTGATGCATTAGCCGTTTCTACAGCTAAAGAAGAGAATGCTGAAGCATAACGTAATGCATAAGAAAACTGTTTTCCTTTTGCCAACGATGCAGCAAGAGCACCATTAAAGGCATCACCTGCACCTGCCGTATTTTTAACTACCGCAGAATATGCGGGAGAGTAAATATATTTATATCCATCGAAGGCGAGTGAGCCTTTACTTCCTAAAGTAATAATTATTTTTTTAACACCTTTACGATAAATAATTTTAGCTGCTTTTTTAGCTGAATCTATATCCATTACATTGATATCAGAAAGTAAACTCGCTTCAGTTTCATTCGGTGTTAATACATCAATCATTGGCAGCAACTCATTAACTACAGAATTATAGGGCGCTGGATTAAGGATAATTTGAATGTTATTTTCATTTCCAATATTAATAATTTCTTTTAGTGCTTCAACATTTGTTTCTAATTGTAGCAAGATTACATCTGAATTTATTATTTTATCTTTTTGGATTCTAACTTCGTCTGCAGTGATATCCATATTAGAGCCTGGATATATAGAGATAATATTTTCTCCGCTATCTTCAGATACGAATATTGACGCGGTTCCTGTTTGGTGATTTTCAGTTTGATAAATTGTCGATGTTTTTATTTTTGATGATGAAATAAAGTTTATGGCATATTCACTGAATTGGTCAGTGCCTATTTTAGTGATAAAGTGGACTTGTGAATCTGCATAGCTTGCAGCTAGTGCCTGATTACAGCCTTTACCTCCAGGTGAGAAGATAAACTTATTTGATAATAAAGATTCCCCAGCTTCAGGCAAACGAGGTAAATAACTAATCATATCAACATTGAATGAACCTAAAACACAGACTTTACTTATCACAGCGTCATCCTTTATTATATTTTTGTTTATATGATCATCACATTCCAGAAATTGAATAATCTCTTTTTTTGCCGCTTTATCTAATGTCTCAAATTCAATATAAGCACCTCCATGACATCGCTTGATAATACCTTTGCTAGCCAGTGTATTAAGGTCTGCTCTAATAGTTTCTTTTGTGACATTAAGTTCTTTGGCAAGAAAAGATACTTTTCCTGAACCGTTATTTTTTATTAAACTGATTATTTTTTTATGACGCTCTACTTTCATGTCATGTTACCTCTATGGCAACAACTTTAGTTTATTAGTTGTAAAATGGTTGTGATAACTATCATATGTTAACCATCAAAAGCAAAAAAAAGCAAAAATACAAAAAGATAAAACAAAAATAAACAAAAAATTAAATATGCCTTAAGTCGAGAAAGTTTAATAGCTTAATAAAGTTATTAGTGGTTAATTGTATTAAAAAAACTATCAACTAAACTTGAGTTATTAATTTAAATTCCATCTATAACATAAATTTTATCTATAAATATAATGGGATTAATATGGCTATTATATATCATATGGCAATTTAAAATATCGATTATACAATTTTAAAAATGGCTGAAACCTTTAAGGCACCAGCTATTTTTTTATTGTGAGTCATTTTATCTATACGAAGGAATAAAATAAAATATTAGATAAACCAACAATTATTCTTATCAAATAAAGGAGATATCAGCGAGCAATAAAAAGAAGGCCATTTTATTAAATGATAATATTTGTGTTTTTTTTAGAAAAAATCACGTTTTTTTGATGGGGAATTTGTGATGATACTCACAAAATAAACTGGAGTAAAAACCAATCTATAGAAGCTCTATTTTTTATTTTAGACTAGAATTCAATTACATTAGCTTAGGTAAGAATATTGGGAGGTATCGATTACAGATAATTTTCATACCATTAGTGTGTTAATTCTGATCACCTGTAATCGATATTTGTGCAAATTTGATGGTTTCATCAGTAATAGTGATAATCATTTACTTGAATTAATTGAATTACCACATTGGCCACAGAATTTAGCATTTGCTATATATCCAGAGCCGCATTGAGAGCAATATGCCACAAAATTTTTATTGGCAATGGCTTGTTGTGGCGAGTTCATATTCCCAGAATTACTATTGCCATGCCCATTGTTGCCATGTTTATTGCCGTGCTTACCACCACCATGACCGCCGTTACTGTTACCATGGCCGCTGTTACTCTTTCCATGACCATTGTTACTATTATATTGGCCATCATTACACTGGTCATTATCATAACGTCTATTATTTTTAGAGCCAAAGTTAAACAAATTATTGAAAAATCCCATCATATTACCTCCAAGACCTAGATGTTTTTAATGTCGTCTTATAAAGATAAACCTTGGAGTTAACTCCATAGTCAATATTGTTGTCTATTATTTACGCAGGATTACATTGTAATAAGTAGTAGATGAACAATGAATAGTCATTATTTGGATTATGTGATCACATTTTGATTTGAATTATCAGAACAAAAAAGCCAGCGAATACAGAGTATAGGCTGGCTTGGTGATTTGCTCTGAAATGCTAAGAAAGCTTATTCGATGTTCTGAATTTGTTCGCGCATTTGCTCGATTAATACTTTTAATTCTATTGCAGAATTAGTGATCTCATTATTAATCGATTTTGAAGCTAATGTGTTCGATTCGCGGTTAAACTCTTGCATCATAAAGTCTAAACGACGGCCGACAGCTTCTTTATTCTTTAGGATTTTACGAGTTTCGTTAACATGAGCATCAAGGCGATCTAACTCTTCAGCGACATCAACACGCTGCGCCATCATCATTAACTCTTGTTCGAAACGCGTGTTATCAACCTGAATTTCAGCATCTTCGAATTTGCTTTGTAGACGTTCGCGTTGCCATTGTAGGATATCTGGCATACTTGCGCGCACTTTAGCTACTTCGGTAACGACACCATCAAGGCGCTGTTCAATCATGGCTTTGAGTGCCAGACCCTCTGATTCTCGGCTTTGAATAAAATCGTCTAGCGCTAAATCAAGCTCACTAAGTAACTGTGCGCTGATGGCATCGAGATCTTGTTCAGCAGCTGACATCACACCCGGCCAACGAAGGATCTCGAGTGGATTCACTTCACCTTCATGGCTATAATTTTTAACCCAATTCGCTGCACTAATTAATTGGCGCGCTAGAGTTTCATTTAAAATCAACTCGGCTTGATTGCTAATATCCAGTTCAAAGCGCAGATTACATTCTACTTTTCCGCGTGTTAGGCGACCACGTAATCGTTCACGGATCACAGGCTCTAAACTTCTGAATTGTTCAGGTAAGCGGATATAGGTTTCAAGATAGCGTTGATTCACGGAACGCAGCTCCCAGGCCGCACTCCCCCATTTACCCTTGATATCACGGCGGGCAAAAGCGGTCATACTACGGATCATAATTCGTTCCTATTATAAAAATGATTCGGAGATTATAGCGCTATGCGTTCACTCAGGATAGGCATTCTCCTATTAAGGACGTATAATGCGACCCAAATTCAGTTTTAAACCGGAGATAACACGATGCGTCCAGCGGGCAGAACGGCAGAGCAAGTGCGTCCTATCAAAATTACTCGTCACTATACCAAACATGCGGAAGGCTCCGTTCTCGTCGAATTTGGCGACACAAAAGTGTTATGTAATGCCTCTGTTGAAGAGGGCGTACCTCGCTTTCTGAAAGGACAAGGGCAAGGTTGGATAACCGCAGAATACGGTATGTTGCCTCGAGCGACTAACTCACGTAATGCACGTGAAGCGGCAAAAGGAAAGCAGACTGGACGTACCATGGAAATCCAGCGTCTGATCGCGCGTTCATTACGTGCGGCCGTTGATTTGAAAAAACTCGGTGAGTACACAATTACCGTTGACTGTGATGTGATCCAAGCCGATGGCGGCACACGTACAGCTTCTATTACGGGTGCTTGTGTTGCATTAGCGGATGCATTAAATCAGTTGGTTGAGAATAAAAAACTATCGGCAAGTCCGTTGAAAGCAATGGTGGCGGCAGTTTCTGTTGGAATAGTGAAAGGTGAAGCGCTCTGTGACTTAGAGTATGTCGAAGACTCAGCGGCGGATACCGATATGAATGTGGTGATGATCGACGATGGTCGCATGATCGAAGTTCAAGGAACCGCAGAAGGTGAGGCCTTTAGTCATGATGAGCTATTGAGGCTACTGGCATTGGCGAAAGGCGGGCTAGACACTATTTTTGAAGCTCAGCGAGAAGCGCTGAGATAACAAATTATTGAATAAGGCGGCTTTGATAGTCGCCTTTTTTATAGCACTAAAATCACATTAATAATTGCACAACGGAGAAAAAGAATGAAAGCCTATCAGCGCGAATTTATTGAGCTTGCTATGCAAAAACAGGTGCTTAAATTTGGTGAATTTACGCTGAAGTCAGGTCGTAAAAGTCCTTACTTCTTTAATGCAGGATTATTTAATACTGGACGTGACCTCGCACTTATTGGTCGTTTTTATGCATCTGCATTGTGTGAAAGTGGCATCTCCTGTGATGTTATTTTTGGACCTGCCTATAAAGGTATTCCCATTGCAACGACCACGGCGGTTGCTTTAGCTGAACATCATGATATGGATATGCCTTATTGTTTTAATCGTAAAGAAGCAAAAGATCATGGCGAAGGTGGATTATTGGTTGGTAGCCCGCTAAAAGGTAATGTGGTTGTTCTTGATGATGTGATCACGGCGGGAACGGCAATTCGTGAATCGATGGAAATCATTAAGTTATACAAAGCTTCATTGAGTGGTGTTTTATTGAGTCTTGATCGTCAAGAGAAAGGCAAAGGCGAAATATCAGCAGTACAAGAAGTTGAACGTGATTATGGATGCAAAGTACATGCGATCATCACGATGAGAGATTTAATTACTTATCTTGAGGAGCAAGGAACGATGCAGGCCGATTTAGAGGCAATGAAAGCTTATCGCCAGCAGTACGGTATTTAAGATTAAAAAAAGCCCTCGCCCAATAACGGGCGGGGTGAGTAGTATAAAACCAGTCTATTGTAGCTGAGCTAAAATTAAAGGCCAGCGTACATCAAATTCTTGCGTGGGTTTATAGCGAAATTCAGATCGAACGAAGCGAGAAAGCATACCTTCGCAATAAGCCAATAACTGAGAGGCTAATAGCGACTCATCATAGTTAAATCCTTGTTCATCACGGATTTTTTTCTCTTTCAGAACTTGTCGTAATTGCGCTTCAATACGTTCAAACAACTGATTAATTCGCCCTTGTAAGCGATCTTGTTCAAACATCAGTGCGTGGCCAGTCATAATACGGGTTAGACCCGGATTTTTTTCAGAAAAGCCTAAAATTAACAATAGAATAAGACGGATACGGGTAATTGTATCTTTTTCATCTTTTATGATTAGATTAATACGCGAAACGAGTGAATCTTCAATAAACTCAATCAAACTATCAAACATCTTCCCTTTGCTTGGAAAGTGCCGATAAAGAGCGGCTTCTGAAACACCAACATTGGCTGCAAGTTTAGCCGTTGTGATGCGTTGGCTTCCATCACTGCCTTCGAGCATTTCCGCTAGTGATTGAAGTATTTCTTCGCGTCTATTGCGCTTTTTTGTTGTTATTTCTTTCTCTGCCATGTCTGATAAGACCCCTGCACAACCTGCAAAACAAATCAGATACATTTTGCTCCGTTATGTCGATTAAATGCAATGCAAAGTCAATGCAATTTAGCGTAGATGCTACTGCGAGCAAGCATAAAACGGAGCAAAATATTTAAAAATCTTTAGGAATTTAGTTTTTATTGACGACCAGAATGTCCGAAACCGCCTGCGCCTCGTTCACTCTCATCAAAATCGCTGACAATATTAAATTCAGCTTGAACGATAGGAACCAATACCATCTGGGCAATTCGTTCACCGGGTTCAACAGTAAAAGGGACAGAACCACGATTCCAGACCGAAACCATCAGCTGGCCTTGATAGTCAGAGTCAATCAATCCCACTAAGTTACCGAGAACCACACCATGTTTATGGCCTAATCCTGAGCGGGGTAAAACCACCGCAGCAAGTTGTTCATCTGCGATATGAATAGCTAATCCTGTTGGCAGAAGTTTGGTTTCTCCTGGGTTCAAGAGAAGAGCCTCATCTAAACAAGCACGCAAATCGAGCCCTGCGGAACCCGATGTTGCATAAGTAGGTAGCGGGAACTCATTGCCGATACGCGGATCAAGAATTTTTAGGTCGATTTTTTTCATAACGTTGAAGTATCTCATCAAGTAAACGGTGGCTCAATTCAATTTTGCTGCTATGTGGTAGGCTGACATCGCCTGATTTATCAAATAGATGTAGGGCGTTATTATCGCTGTTAAACCCATGATCAGTAAGCGAAACATCATTCGCACAAATGAGATCTAACTGCTTCTGCTGTAGCTTTAGGCGAGAGTACTCTTCTACATTCTGGGTTTCTGCCGCAAACCCTACCACAAATGGCCGATGGGATGCTAATTTTCCCACACTGGCGACAATATCCGGATTTTTAACCAAAGTGATTGCCATTTCATCACCTTGTTTCTTAATTTTATTGGGTGCGATCTCTTTTGCTCGATAGTCGGCTACTGCAGCACAACCAATAAAAATATCTTGTTGTGTAACTTGCTGATGAACCTGCTCATACATCTCTAATGCACTAACGACATCAATTCGCTGAACTTTCGCGGGTGTTGTGATATTCACAGGGCCCGCCACGAGAATCACTTCGGCGCCGCGTTCAGCCGCTGCTTGAGCGATTGCAAAACCCATTTTACCTGAACTATGGTTACTGATAAATCGGACTGGATCGAGCCCTTCACGTGTCGGCCCAGCGGTGATCATCAAACGAATACCCGTCATATCTTGCTGACGTAAAAAATAGTCACGCGCACGTTTGACAATATCGAGTGGGTCTATCATTCGGCCGGGACCTATATCACCACAAGCCTGACTCCCTTCATCGGGTCCCCAGATTATAACCTGACGTTGTTGCAAACAGATTAAATTATGCTGCGTAACGGGCGCGCGATACATCTGCTGATTCATCGCGGGGGCAATCGCTAGCGGAGCAGAAGATGCAAGACAGATGGTTGTTAATAGGTCATTAGCCATGCCAGCAGCAAGCCGAGCGATTAAATCGGCCGTCGCGGGGGCAATAATAATTAAATCAGCCCATTTAGCTAACTCTATATGGCCCATAGCTGCCTCAGCCGCTGGGTCAAGGAGATCATCAGCAACAGGATGACCTGATACGGCTTGCAGCGTGAGAGGCGTAATAAAGGCCTTCGCTGCTTCTGTCATAACGACGCGCACATACGCTCCTTCATCACGCAAACGACGAACGAGTTCGGGCGTTTTATAGGCGGCAATTCCACCACTAATACCAACAACGAGATTTTTACCTGAGAGCTCTGTCATGATCGATATCCGAGTAAGCCAAGTTAAGCCAATATTATCACATTCAATCGGTGAGGTGAGAGTGTACTCATGGTGATTGACTAAGTACTTTTGCGAACTGCTACGCAATATGATCACAGAAGTATTGCTCCGATTTACGCACTCAATTACAAAAGAGGGAATTAGAAAGGAGGTCAAATGTCGGATAATTATGATCTTAAACCGAGAGAGAAATTACTCTCTCATGGGGCGGTAACGCTGACTGATGCAGAATTGTTAGCAATTTTTTTACGTATTGGAAGTCAAGGTATTCCAGTATTACGGTTAGCGCAAAATTTATTGGATGAGTTTGGTTCATTGTATTTACTCATGATGGCAGATTATCCACGCGTTCAATCTTACAAAGGAATGGGTACATGTAAGTTTGTCCAATTACAAGCCATTGGTGAGTTGGCAAAACGATTTTTTTCGGAGCAATTTTTGTATGTAGATATCATGTCGGGCCCCGAACTTTTTAAAATTCGTTTACTCGAGTTATTTGCAGGTCAAGAAAGGGAAATTTTCATAGTTATTTTTCTAAATAATCAGAATCAGATTATCTGTCATGAAGAAATGTTTAAAGGTACAGTGAATAAAGTCGAAGTACATCCGAGGGAAATTATTCGTTTTGCAATCAGAATAAATGCAACATCAATTATTTTAGCGCATAATCACCCCTCAGGTAATCCAGAACCAAGCTTAGCAGATAGGCGAGTTACTGAACGAATTAATGAGGCTTGTGTGCTTCTTGGGATAAAATTACTTGATCATTTTGTTGTTGGACATAAAAATTGTGTCTCATTTGCCGAACGAGGATGGCTGTAAATTCATTTTTTGCCTAAAAAATGACAACTTTCATCGTTATGGGGTTGAGTGGGAACGATTGAAAGCGTATACTACGCCACCTTTGAGGATCTTGGGTTTGGCGAGAAGAGCCTATCTCAGTAAATTTTTTTTTACTGGTGTGAAGTGAGTCTTTTCAGTCAATCAGTCAAGAAAAAGTGTGCTGAGATAGGCTCCTAAGCCTGACGAGGCAGCCATACCCAATTCAAAGCTCGAGCTTATTAGATTTTTGGAGAATAGACATGTCACGAGTCTGCCAAGTTACTGGCAAGCGTCCTATGAGCGGTAACAACCGTTCACACGCATTGAATGCGACCAAACGTCGTTTTTTGCCGAACCTGCACTCTCACCGTTTCTGGGTTGAGTCTGAGAAACGTTTCGTAACGCTGCGTGTATCTGCTAAAGGTATGCGTGTTATCGATAAAAAGGGTATTGATACAGTTCTTGCCGAACTGCGTACCCGTGGTGAGAAGTACTAAGGAGCTGAAAAATGGCTAAAGGTATTCGCGATAAAATTAAGCTGGTCTCTTCTGAAGGTACAGGTCATTTCTATACCACTACGAAGAACAAGCGTACAATGCCCGAAAAATTGGAATTAAAGAAATTTGATCCAGTAGTTCGTAAGCATGTAATCTACAAAGAAGCAAAAATTAAATAATTTTTACTTTCTCTGTAAAAACCCCAGCTTCGGCTGGGTTTTTTTATGCCTAAAATACAGCAAACAGGCTATTTATATGGCAGAATTGCATTTTATCGTATGAGATCCTATAACCTACTTTCTTAAAATAGTACCATAGTGACTATTCATTGAATTTATACTGTTAGACTTTGTCATAGGTCTATAGGCATTCATTTTCTTCATTACATTTTTAAGAGCGTCTGGTGGATAAACAGTTTAAAAAAATTCTTGTTATCAAGATGCGATTTCATGGTGATATGTTACTAACAACACCAGTTATCAGCACGTTAAAGCATAACTATCCTGATGCTGAGATCGATGTGCTGCTCTATCAGGAAACGATTCCAATCTTATCTGAAAACAGAGAGATTAATGCACTGTATGGAGTGAAAGGGAAAAAGAGTAATGGGCTGGTTAAGGTCGGTAATTTTGCTAGCTTAATTTGTAAGCTAAGAAAAAATAAATATGATTTAATTGTTAATTTGGCTGATCAGTGGATCATTTCACTGTTAGTGAGATTAATTCCAGCAGAAATGAAAATATCCCACCAATTTTCCCACCGTGATTCGAAATTTTGGTTAAATAGCTTCACTCATTTAACTAAACCGGAAGGGGAGCATGTGGTACTTAATAATTTATCAGTTCTTAATCCGTTAATGCTACAAGAAAAACAAACCAAAACAACAATGAGTTATACGGAAAATGACTGGCAAAGTATTAATGATAAACTGATTGCTTTAGGTGTTCACAGTAGCTATGTCGTGATTCAACCAACAGCACGACAAATATTTAAGTGCTGGGATGATGATAAATTTGCTGAAGTGATTAATGGGCTTCAGTCTCGTGGTTATCAAGTGGTAATGACCTCAGGTCCAGGAAAGGACGATTTAGACTGTATAAATCGAATTGCTCAGCAATGTGAAATTAAACCCGTCACAGAGTTAGCGGGGAAAACCACATTCCCTGAATTAGGTGCCTTGATCCATCATTCTGCACTATTTATTGGGGTAGATTCTGCGCCCATGCATATTGCTGCAGCATTAAGCACACCTATTATTTGCTTATTTGGCGCAACAAATCATCAATTTTGGCGGCCTTGGAGTGATAATGTGATCCAATTCTGGGCTGGTGATTATGAAACAATGCCAACGCGTAGTGAAATGGATCGCTCAAAGCGATATTTATCGATTATTCCTGCATCTGATATTATTGATGCAACACAAAAAATATTACCCATGAATATCAAGTCCCCATACTAAGGCGTTAAATGATGATTGTGGCATTTTGTCTGTATAAATATTTTCCATTTGGCGGGTTGCAGCGTGATTTTTTACGTATTGCGCTGGCTTGCCAGGCGAGAGGTCACCGAATCCGTGTCTATACTATGTCATGGGAGGGGGATCAGCCGGAAGGTTTTGAGATTAAATTAGTGCCAGTAAAAAAAGGAACCAATCATAGCCGCAATACGGAATACCAAAAATGGGTATTCGCTGATTTAGAGCAAAATCCAGCAGATCGTATTGTTGGATTTAATAAAATGCCCGGGCTTGATATCTATTATGCTGCTGACGTTTGCTATGCAGAGAAAGTCGCCCAAGAAAAAGGCTTTTTTTATAAATTGACGGCGCGCTATAAGCATTATGCACAATGTGAGAGAGCTGTTTTTCAGAAAGGAAAGGCAACCAAGCTATTAATGCTGACTTCCCATCAAGTTGCTCATTTCAAAACCCATTATCAGACCGAAGATTCGCGTTTTTATATGCTACCGCCAGGCATTGCTATGGATAGAAAACATGATCGTCAAATCCCTGATGCACGGCGTATTTATCGAGAAAAGAATCACTTATCTACTGATGATTTTCTACTACTGCAAGTTGGATCTGACTTTAAACGCAAAGGTGTTGATCGTACCTTAAAAGCCCTCGCTGCATTGCCTGAAGCGCTACGCAAAAAAACACATTTAATGGTCGTTGGGCAAGATAAAGCAAAAAAATATCAAAATATTGCTCAGAAACTCGGTATTCAACAACAGGTTTCATTTTTTAGTGGCAGAAATGATATTGCTGAATTGATGGCTGCGGCAGATCTATTAATGCATCCGGCATATCATGAAGCTGCTGGCATTGTATTACTTGAAGCTATTACCGCAGGATTGCCAGTAATAGTCACGGAAGTCTGTGGTTATGCTGAGTTTATTCAAAAAGCCCAATGTGGTGTTATGATAGCTGAGCCTTTTGAGCAGCAAAATCTCAATATAGCGCTCGCTGATAGTTTGACAAATAGCGCTCAATTACAGCAATGGTCACAAAACGCCCGTCATTTTGCGGATAGTGAAGATCTCTATAGTTTGCCTGAAAAAGCGGCGGATATTATTTTAGGAAATCAGCATGATTGAATTAAAATCGCCGTTTGATAATTTATGGAAAGATAAAGATCCCTTTATTGAAACTGAGAAATTACAGGGCGAAGTATTTCGGCAACTTGAGACGCGTAAAACATTACGTTTTGAAATTGAAAACAAAAGTTATTTTATTAAAATTCATTATGGTACGACTCTGAAAGAAGTGGTTAAAAATCTAATCTCTTTTCGTTTGCCCGTACTGGGCGCCGATAGAGAGTGGAATGCAATCCACCGTTTGCAAAAAGTGGGCGTGGATACCATGAATGGCCGTGCTTATGGGGAAAAAGGCGCTAATCCGCTACGTCGCCACTCTTTTATTATTACGGAAGATTTGACGCCGACGATCAGCTTAGAAGATTATTGTGCCACTTGGCTGATACAGCCTCCAACTTTTAAAACAAAGCAGAAAATTATTCGCCGCATTGCTAGCATGGTGAAAACAATGCATGCGGTCGGTATTAATCACCGTGATTGTTATATTTGCCATTTTTTACTGCATTTGCCTTTTAATGAACAGAGTGAAAATTTTAAAATTTCAGTTATTGATTTACACCGTGCACAGCTAAGAGAACAGGTTCCAGTGAGATGGCGGAATAAAGATCTGACTGGTTTATATTTCTCTTCATTAAATATCGGTCTAACAAGTAGAGATATTTTACGTTTTTTAAAGCTATATTTTGATGATTCGCTGCGTAATATACTTAAAAAAGAGCAGAGCATGATCAAACAAGCTATTTTAAAAGCCGAAAAAATACAGATAAGAACAGAGCGTCTTGGATTATAAATTGCCTATAGAATCTTGGTGAGAGAGAAAATGGAACTAGAAAATATGATCGTCAGGACAATTTCATTTGGCGATACGGCGATAGATGATGCTAGCCTATTTAATGTCGCTTATGGGATAGACCAAAATTTCCTTTATGGATGTGGTGTATCTATTGCTTCATTATTACTACATAATTCTAATATAAAATTTTCTTTCCATGTTTTCATTGATCAATTTTCTGAAGTTGACGAAATAATATTTAATAAACTCAGTGCTCAATATAATACCAAGATAAGTATCTATATTATAGATGCAGATAATTTATCTAGTATGCCAACTACCAAAAATTGGTCATCTGCCATCTATTTTAGATTTATTATTGCTGAATTCTTTAAAAATAGTATAGATAAGATCCTCTATCTTGATGCTGATATTATTTGTAATAACTCAATAGATGAGTTGGTTAAATTAAATATTGATAATCATATTGTGGCGTCAGTAACAGAACGAAATAAAGATTGGTGGTTAAATCGTGCTGAGAAATTAGCATGTGAAGCTATATCTGCAGGCTATTTTAATACTGGTGTTCTATATATCAATCTGAAAAATTGGGCGGAACAAGATATTACCGCTAAATCTCTTAATTTATTAAAAGATAATGAAATCCAAAAAAAATTAAGTTATCCCGATCAGGATGTATTAAATATTTTATTAGTCAATAATGTTCTTTTCTTAGATATAAAATACAATACTCAGTATAGTTTAAATTATGAGCTGAAAAAGAGTTCATTTTTTCCGGTAAATAAAGAGACAATATTTATTCATTATATCGGACCAACTAAACCTTGGCATGAGTGGGCTGATTATCCGACGGCTCAAGCATTTATTGATGCGAAAAATGCTTCGCCATGGAAAGAGCGTCCTTTATTAATTGCTAATAGCGCTAATTATCTTCGTTATTGTGCTAAACATAAAAAAAAGCAGGGTAAATATATTGCTGCATTTATCTTCTATATTAAATATTTTACATATAAAGTTGTTAAAAAGAAGTAGAATAAGTGAATAACATTTAAAATCAACAAGATTACTAATCTAATTGTAATCATTGTTATTAATAGAACTAAAAAATATTAATGATAAAATAATTAATCAGAAGAGGCCAAAATGAAAAATTTGATTGTAGATAAAATAATATTAAATCAATCAAATACATCTTGTGATGATCACAACTTAAATGTTATTTATGGTGTTGATGAAAATTACCAGTTTGGAGCAGGTGTTTCAGCGGTCTCTTTATTAATCAATAATAGCGATAGGAAATTTAGATTCCATTTTTTTCTCGATGCTATTTCTGTTGAGTATCAGAAAAAGCTTCATGAGATTGCAATTAAATTTAATACTGAAATTATACTTTATAAATTAAATAATGAGCTGTTGAATAATTTACCCGCATCTTCAGTATGGTCATCGGCTATGTATTTTCGTTTAGTTGCATTCGATTATCTAGCTTCTGATTATCAATCGGCTTTATATTTAGATGCTGATGTAATTTGCCATGAGCAGATTAAATTAGTTGATGATTTACTTATAGATAAAATATGTGCTGTCGTTGTAGATGATAAAACAGTGAGAATGCGGAGTAGTGCAAGATTAAATGTCGACGGATTAGATAAAACTTATTTTAATTCGGGAGTTATGTTTGTCAATTTAACATCTTGGCATGATAAAAATATAACATCACAATGCTTTGAAATGTTATCAACTCAAGATGCCAAAAATAAATATAAGTATCCTGATCAAGATGTATTAAATATTATTTTAAAAAATGATTTATATTTTCTTGATGGAAAATACAACACAATTTATACATTAAAAAACGAATTAGATAAAAAAATAAAGAACTATTATAAATCAATAATAAAAGATGACACTGTCTTAATTCATTACACTGGAATTAGCAAACCATGGCATACATGGGCAAATTATCCATCATCAGTACCTTTTTATAAAGCACTATATGAATCACCTTGGGATGAAAGTGATTTAAAATCAGCTAATAAAAAAATAGAGTTAAAAAAAGAATATAAGCACTTATTTAAGAAAAAACGATGGGTTAGTGGTTGTATTTCAGGTATAAAATATCTGTTTCTTAAACTATGTAATAAAGAGTAATATTATGATTAATAAAGCTATATTTACAGTAACACCAATTTTCTCCATTCCGCCGAAAAGTGCGGCAGCCGTAGAGTCTTGGATGTATAATGTTGCTAAGCGTTTAGAAATAGAAAATAAAATTATTTGTATTTGTAATGATGGCTACTCTACATTTTCATCTATTAATAAATATAGTACTATTGAGCGGATTAAATTCGGTAAAATTTACACTAAACTATTTAAAAAATGGACAAGACTTGATCCTTATTCATACGCAGATCGTATTTTAAATATCACACATAAATTTATAGATAAAAAAAATGAGAATGGTATTATTTTTGTTCATAATAACGTTAAGCTATTTAAAAAAATAATTAAGAAAGAAGGACACCAAAATGTTGTGCTGCATATGCATAACTGTTTTGAGCCAGTAGGTGTACCTGAAGATATTAAATTAATTGTGCCTAGTCATTTTATGGAAAAATGGTTTAGAGCACGGCTACCAAAGGCATCGATTGAAGTTGTTCGTAATGGTTTTGATGGTGATATTTATAATATCCAGCCAGAAGTATCAAGAAGTGACTTAGGATTATCTGAGAACGATCAAATTATTCTATTTGCGGGGCGAGTTGCTAAAGATAAGGGTGTCTTAGAGCTAATGCAGGCATGTGATATTTTTTTTAAACAGAACCCAAATTTTAAATTAGTTATTGTTGGTGATCCAGATGCGGCATCTAAAGGTGAACATGCTATTTATCAGGATACAGTTAAAGCATTTGCTAAAAATTTAGGTAAGCAGTGTATTTTTACTGGAAATGTACATCCAGAAAAAATACGTCATTACTATTCACTAGCAGATTTAATTGCAGTGCCATCTATTGCTAATGAACCTTTTTGTATGGTCGCTTTAGAAGCTATGGCGTCAGGACGACCTGTTATTGTCAGTCAGCGGGGTGCTATGGTTGAGTTTGTTGATGATAAGCAAACAGGCTTTTTCTTCCGAGAGCCATTAACAATTGAGAGTATGGCCGAAGATCTTGAACAAGCACTCTCCACTGAAAATATAGCTGAAATAGCAGCTAAAGCGAGAGAATATGCTTATCAAAACTTCACTTGGGAAATAGTCACCAATGAGTTGAAACATGTTATTGATAAGTGGTATCAATAGATAATCTCTATATCTTATAAAGAGTGACTTATGCCAGAACTTCCTGAAGTTGAAACTAGCCGTCGAGGAATTGAGCCTCATTTGGTTGGAAATAATATCCAATATGCTGTTGTGCGTAATAGTCGACTGCGTTGGCCAGTATCTGAGGAGATATTACGCTTATCAGATGAGCCTGTTTTTAGTGTTAAACGGCGAGCAAAATATCTGTTATTAGAGTTAACGCGGGGTTGGATTATTATCCATTTAGGTATGTCGGGAAGTTTAAGGATATTAACGGAAGAGTTACCCGAAGAGAAACATGATCATATCGATCTTATTTTAGCGGATGGTAAAATATTACGTTATACCGATCCTCGTCGTTTTGGTGCTTGGTTATGGACGGATAATTTAGAACAATGTTCAGTACTTTCGCATCTTGGGCCTGAACCTCTATCCGACGAGTTTAATACGCAATATCTCTATGAACTGGCGCAAAAGAAAAAGACAGCAGTAAAACTCTGGTTGATGGATAATAAAATCGTAGTGGGTGTTGGAAATATTTATGCGAACGAGGTGTTATTTGCCGCCCATATTTCACCAGAACGTGCGGTAAATTTATTATCAAAAAATGAAGTTGAAGAAATAGTGACACAAATTAAACGCGTGTTATTGCGCTCAATTGAACAGGGCGGCACGACTTTAAAAGACTTTTTACAATCTGACGGTAAGCCCGGTTATTTTGCCCAAGAACTTTTTGTCTATGGTAAAAAAGGCGAACCCTGCGTAATCTGTGGCCAGATAATAGAGAGTATCAAGCAGGGTCAACGAAGTACTTTTTTCTGTCGTAATTGCCAGAAATAACTAATTTTTATTTAATTTATCTCTCATTGCATCGGCGACTATTGGTGGCAAAAAAGTGGAAACATCACCATCATGGCGGGCAACATCTTTAATTAGCGATGATGAGACAAAAGATAAATTTTGTGAAGGCAGTAAAAATACGGTTTCGAGGTCGGGGGCAAAATGGCGATTCATATTAGCGAGTTGCCACTCATATTCAAAATCTGAAACAGAACGTACTCCACGAATTAAGATAGATGCTTGCTGCTTTTGCGCGAAATTAGCCATCAACTCTGAAAACCCGACGACGGTGACATTTTTGAGATGTGAGGTAACTGTAGTGGCCAATGATACCCGTTCATCAAGTGTAAACATTGGATTTTTGCGTTCGCTGCTGGCAATGGCTAAAATAACCTGCTCAAACATATCCGCAGCACGGGCAACGATATCTAAATGGCCAAATGTGATAGGATCAAAAGTCCCGGGATAAATAGCTTTTTTTTTCATAAAGTGATTATTTTCATCCTACATATTGCTCCGTTTATCCTGAGTTTCGTCGTCAAAATCGCTCTAAATGGCATGAACAGCCTAATGAGCATTAGACATTATCGGCAATTACCCTTAGATGCAATATGATGATAGGCAACTTTTCGGTACTATGCTTAATAATAGACGACTTTTAGCGGCATATTCTGCACTCTTTTACCGTGGAATTATGTTAATATAGCGCTAATTACAGAGAGTGAATTAAAGCGAATGTTACTGCGTTTATATCAGGTACTCCTATATCTTATCCAACCTCTCATATGGGTTCGCTTATTGCTGCGTAGCCGTAAGGCACCTGCGTATCGTAAACGCTGGGGTGAGCGTTATGGCTTTTGTGCAAAAAAAGTAGCTCCCGGCGGTATTCTTTTGCACTCTGTTTCTGTGGGCGAAACCTTAGCTGCTGTGCCATTAGTTCGCGCACTCCGTCATCACTATCCTTCATTACCTATTACTGTCACAACTATGACGCCGACTGGCTCGGAACGCGTACGCTCTGCGTTTGGTGATGATGTTCATCATGTTTATCTTCCTTATGATCTGCCCGGTTCTATGCGTCGCTTTTTAAATCAGGTTAATCCAAGACTGGTTATTGTGATGGAAACCGAGTTATGGCCTAATTTTATTTGCCAGCTGCATAAACGTAAAATCCCATTAGTGATCGCTAATGCACGACTATCAAATCGCTCCGCTGCTGGCTACCAAAAATTGGGTAATTTTGTGAAACGTATTTTGCGCAAAATTACGCTGGTCGCTGCGCAAAATCAGGAAGATGGTGAGCGTTTTATTGAATTAGGTCTAAATCGTAAGCAACTGCATGTGACGGGTAGTTTAAAATTTGATATTTCGGTTACACCCGAACAAGCGGTTAAAGCGGTAACATTGCGTCGTCAGTGGGCTGCTCATCGACCCGTATGGATCGCCACCAGCACTCATGAAGGCGAAGAGGAAATTGTATTAGATGCTCATGCTCAATTACTAAAAAAATTCCCTAACTTGTTATTAATTCTAGTTCCGCGCCACCCAGAACGTTTTGCTAATGCCGAAGAGTTAACCCGTAAAGCTGGCATGAAATATGTGTTGCGCAGTGAAAATAAAATCCCAACTACTGATATTCAGGTAGTGATTGGCGATACTATGGGTGAACTAATGTTACTTTATGGCATTGCCGATCTAGCTTTTGTCGGTGGTAGCTTAGTTGAACGCGGTGGACATAACCCATTAGAGGCAGCGGCACATGCACTTCCAGTATTAATGGGGCCTCATACCTTTAATTTTAAAGATATTTGCAGCAAATTATCGCAAGCAGATGGACTTATTACCGTTACTGATAGTCAATCATTGTGCCACTCTGTAACTAGTCTATTATCTGATGAAGATTATCGTCTTTATTATGGCCGACATGCCGCCGAAGTCTTGCATGAAAATCAAGGTGCACTTCAGCGTCTGTTGGAACTACTACAGCCCTATCTCCCGCCTAGAGAACAATAATAAGTTAATAGCACATATAAAGTGTATAAGTGAGAAATAGCTTACTAAGTTAGCTTAATGTGCTTATTTTGTGAAAAAAGGTTAAATATAGCAATAATGAAACCGATATTGATCTTATAACCATCTTATTATCCCGTTTGAATTATAGTAGAATCGGTTTCTCAAGTATTGACTACCTGAAAAAATACGCTAAAAAGCAATTGTTATTTCTAATGATATTAATAAAATGGTATTTCTGTGTTTAATAATAAGACTTTAAATTATTATTTATATTTATGGGTAATTGGTTACGCTATTCTTTGGACGCTAGGAAGCTATTATTTCGATCCTACAGTGCCTTACGATACCGTAGAGGCGGTCAATTGGGGAATAAATGGTGAGTGGGGCTCACCTAAGAATCCTTGGCTTGTTGGATTTGTTATGTGGCCAGCTATTCTGTTAGAAATTCCTTATGACTTCTATTGGTATTTCATTCACTTTACGGGTATCGCAATTGGAATGCTGGGTGTCTGGCATTTGGCATATCGACTAACAGAGAGAAAAGATTTAGCTTGGTTTGCACTATTATTACTTAATCTTTCTGGTGTTATTAATTTCGATATTATTCCTTATAATGATAACTATATATTGGTGACATTCTGGGCGTGGATTCTCTATTTCTTTTTACGCGCTGTTTATGACCATCCAGCTTGGTGGTTAGCTTTTGCACTCTGTTCTGCACTCGCCACTATGGGTAAATATTCAACATTAGCGTTAGTTGGCTCGGTTTTTCTATTGACGCTATTTGTTAAACCTGTTCGCCGCTGCTACCGTTATCCGGTATTTTATTTAGCAATTGCACTCTGGTTTTCACTGGTATTGCCTAATTTCTTTTGGTTAATGGCAACGGATTTCTCTGCCTTTAAATGGGTAGGGTCACAGATTGATCCTGGTTTTAATTTTCATACAACCAGTGCTGCGCTCTCTGTTTTTTATCCATTAATCATCGGTACTATTATCCTCTATACCGTCGGTGGAAAATTAGGATGGCCGAAAAAGCTGCCTAATCAGATGGTTAATATCATTGTGTTGTTACCATTATCGATTATTTATATTTGGTTTTCATTTCATGATGGCGGAAGAATTACCGAGTGGCTACAGCCCTTTATGATTGTTTGTGCGCCTTTGCTGGTTGGCTCGATAACGCAACTGCCAAAGCATCCTCTGAAAAAATCGCTAATTGGTTTAATGATAGTGGGAGTGCTGGTTTTACTCGGTTACACTATTGTTCAAGGCGCGAATATTCGTGGAGCAGGGCAGAAGTTTGTTGGAATTAAAACATTGATGGCAGAGGGGCAGCAGCGCTGGCATGATAAATACGGCAGCTCTTTGAAATATGTTGGCGGTGAGGATAATTTATATCAATGGTTTATTATTTACGCTTCTGATCGACCTCATGTGATCCAACCTTGGTCACTTGAAAATCATATGCCACCTAATATTTATAATCGTCATATTACTGCAGATGAAATTCGTCAGCATGGTGCATTACTGTTAGGTAAAAAATTCGATGATTGTGCTCATGAGAACTTTGCTAGTGTCAGAAAATCTTGGCCACAATTTACTATTGAAAAAGAAGAGGTAATTTACCAATCAGAGCCTGATGCACAACCAGAAACGCTCTGTTTTGGCTTTATTGCACCGCAATAAGTTAATATTAAGCAAGTTGCTATTTAATAGTCGCCTTATTTTGAAAGATAAGGCGACTATTTTATTTATCAGAAACTCTGCAATATTTTTTTATTTCAATAAAGATTATTAAGAGATTATAAATATTTTAATTTCTTATCGATAATTTCTATTTTATTAATCGCTGTAATTCTTTTTGAATTTCAGTCGGAAAAATAGAATCCATTCTACTATCTGCTGATTTTATTGAATGTTGCTCTTTACCATAACCGCCAATCAATCCAGGGTCAGTGGCGCCAAATAAAGTGATATTCGGTTTATCTAAGGCAGCCGTTAAATGGCTTAGGCCTGTATCGACAGAAATAACTGCTTTTGCATTAGCAATTTGCTGTGCAACTTCAGCTAACGTTAATTTAGGTAGTACTTCAACAAAGGGAAAGCCCTCTGCGAGTCTTATTGCCCTTTCATGTTCGTGCTCTGCACCCCAAGGTAATTTAATTTTCAGACCCGTTGGTGCAACTAAAGCCATAAGTTCTCGCCAATGGGCTTCTGGCCAATGTTTATCATCGCGCGTTGTCGCATGCAGAAAAATCAGATAATCAGCTTGGTGATTACTAGCGGACGCTTGAATAAAGTGTTGTGCGATACCATAGTCACCCTGTTCTTGTGGTTTCGCATAGCCCAGAGTGGCGGCAAATAGCTGGCGAATACGTTCTACCGCATGTTGCTGCTTACTGACAGGATGGCGATGATCATAAAATAAGCTGGCTAAAGGCTCTCGAATACTCTGCCAATCATAACCATGCTTAGGTCCTTGGGCTAATCGCGAGACCAAGAAAGCACTTTTTAACAGCCCTTGAGCATCAATAATGGCATCATATTTTTTTTGCTGCAATTGATGACGAAAAGCGGCTCGTTCGGCTCTTATCGGCGCTGAAAACCAATTTTTACGCCAACGACGGATCGCCACGGGAATGATATTATCAACTGCCTGATGCCAAGTTGGAATTTGGGCAAAACCCTCTTCCACCACCCAATCAAAACGGATCTCTGGGAACTGTTTTTGTGCGTCACTGAGCGCTGGAAGTGAATGTAGCACATCACCCATAGAGGAGGTTTTGACGAGTAAAACGCGCATTAGTCGGTTAATCCTACAGATAATTTTTCCAGAGCAGTCAGTACCAGCTCTGGTTGAATGTCGATTAAACTCTGATGATAACCGCTATCGCCATCGCCTTTACGCACTTTATGGTAGCCGCTAATTAGGCGGATCACTTCGGCTTTATTCGACAGCGGTGGCGTGAAATCTGGGCTACTTGGGCCATAGAGTGCGACTAAAGGGCGATCAAGGGCGGCCGCAATATGCATTAAACCTGAGTCATTACTAATAATGGCATCACAAGCCGCAATGAGATTCACTGCTTGCTCAAGAGATGTATCACCTGAGAGATTACGACAATAGGCTTTTGCTTCGTCAGACAATAGGTTACAGATATCTTCGCCAGCGGGCTGATCTTTTGCCGAGCCAAATAATAGAACTTGATAACCTTTTTCACTGATTAGCTTCTCGGCAAGCTGAGCATAATGGTAATGCGGCCAACGTTTAGCTGGACCAAATTCAGCACCGGGGCAGAAACCGATCATCGGGCGTTCATCACTAATATTAAAACTAGCGGTGACATCAGCGATCTCTTCATCGGTAACGCTCAATTTTGGCCATAATAGGGGCTGAGGAAGATCGCTAGCTGATTGAATGTTCTTGCTTTCATAGGCAAGGGCGACATAACGCTGAACCATTAAAGGAAAGGCGCTTTTATCGAGTACTCGCAGATCATTCAATAATCCATAACGCATTTCACCACGCCAACCTGTCCGGCGCGTCGCTTTGGCAAAAAAGGGCACTAATGCAGATTTAAAGGAGTTAGGTAGAACATAAGCCTGATCATAGTGAGTGTCACGCAGGGCAATCCCCAGACGACGACGCTCACCAATAGCAAAGGCCCCATGACCGAGGGGCATAGGGATTGCGCTATTCACTTCGGGCATTTTTGCTAATAAAGGACGACACCATGCCGGTGCCATCACATCAATTTCAGCCTGAGGATGTAGCGCTTTTAAGGTGCGATAGAGACTTTGTGACATCATCATATCGCCCACCCAAGAGGGGCCAATTACTAATATTTTCATACTAATTAAATTAGTTACCTTTATTTAGCCATTGCATATATTCAGCCACGCCTTCTGCGACTGTTTTAAAGGGCGCTTGATAACCCGCTGCTTTTAGCTTAGTTAAATCGGCTTGGGTAAATTGCTGATAACGGCCTTTTAGTTTTTCAGGGAAGTCGATATGTTCGACGGAGAGCTTTTTATCCTGATGATAGGCGATAACGGCATTAGCAACCGCGAGGAATGATTCTGCGCGTCCAGTACCACAATTATAAATCCCGGAAATATTATTCTGCCAGCACCATAAATTAACCGCAGCCACATCACCTACATAGATGAAATCGCGTTGGAAGAGTTCACTGCCCTCAAATAATTTTGGATCTTGACCCTGATTAATCTGGTTATTCAGATGGTAGGCAACGCTCGCCATACTGCCTTTGTGGTTTTCACGTGGGCCATACACATTGAAGTAACGGAAGCCACAAACCATGGATTGTGCTTCTGGCAGAATGTCACGGACATATTGGTCAAACAGGAACTTAGAGTAACCATATACATTTAATGGCTGCTCATATTGACGCTCTTCAATAAAGTTATCGCTACGTCCACCATAAGTGGCGGCAGAAGAGGCGTAAAGGAAAGGAATTTGACGCTCAAGACAGTAATGGAGTAACTCTTTAGAGAATTGGTAGTTATTATCCATCATATACTTACCATCCCACTCAGTGGTTGATGAACAAGCACCTTCATGGAATACCGCATCAATATCACCGAAATCATCACCGGCAATCACACTAATAATAAAGTCTTCTTTATCCATATAGTCGGCGATATCTAAATCAACTAAATTGGCAAATTTAGTTCCATCTTTTAGATTATCAACGACCAAAATATCTTTACGACCTGCTTCATTCAGTGCTTTGACAATATTGCTGCCAATAAAACCTGCTCCACCAGTGACAATAATCATGGGCATACCTCAAATGAGTTAATGGCTAATTCCATTGTTTATATCGCACCATAATAACATCTAACCACCATTTCGGCAGCAATAGAATCAGCGCATAGTATCGGCGATATTATCATTTTAAAGGATAATAGTGTGCTCACATCGACAGAATGAATATTCTTCTGCCTAACAATTAGCGAGATTTAAGATCACTGCCTAGACTTTATTAGTCGCTCATTTTATTGGAGAAAATAATGTCCGGGCAATTCTACCAACAACTCAATTCACAATTAGATCAAGCCAAAGCTGATGGATTATTTAAAAACGAGCGCATTATCACATCCCCACAAGCGGGTAGTATCGCGATTGAAGATGGTCGTACTGTTATCAATCTATGCGCGAATAACTATCTCGGATTAGCTAATCACCCAGAGATGATCGCCGCCGCAAAACATGGGTTAGATACTCATGGTTTTGGTGTGGCTTCAGTGCGCTTTATCTGTGGAACGCAAGATACGCATAAAATTTTAGAGCAAAAAATCGCGGATTTTTTAGGAATGGAAGATGCCATTCTCTACTCATCTTGTTTTGATGCTAACGGTGGATTATTCGAGGCTTTATTAGGGGCTGAAGATGCCATTATCTCCGATTCACTCAACCATGCGTCTATTATTGATGGCATTCGGCTGAGTAAAGCTAAGCGCTACCGTTACGCTAATAATAATATGACGGAATTAAAGAATTGCCTCGAGCAAGCCAAGCAAGAGGGCGCTCGCCATATTATGATTGCCACCGATGGTGTATTTTCGATGGATGGCGTTATCGCTGATCTCGGCACACTCTGTGATCTGGCTGAAGAGTATCAAGCCTTGGTAATGGTCGATGACTCCCATGCCGTCGGTTTTGTTGGCGAAAATGGGCGCGGTACACATGAATATTGCAATGTTATGGATCGCGTTGATATTCTCACCGGCACCCTAGGCAAAGCTCTCGGTGGCGCATCAGGGGGCTATATTGCCGCCAAAAAACCCGTCGTTGAGTGGTTGCGTCAGCGTTCTCGTCCCTATCTATTCTCCAATTCATTAGCTCCGAGTATCGTGGCTGCATCGATCAAAGTAATTGATATATTGAAAGATGGTGCTGCTCTGCGCGACCGTCTATGGCGCAACACGACTCTTTTTCGCGACAAGATGTCAACCGCGGGATTTCAGCTCGCTGGTGCCGATCACGCCATTATTCCCATTATGCTCGGCGATGCCAAATTAGCCCAAATCTTTGCCAGTGAGCTATTAGAAGAGGGTATCTATGTTACGGGTTTCTTCTACCCAGTTGTTCCTCAAGGGCAAGCACGCATCCGAACTCAGATGTCAGCGGCTCACAATGAAGCGGATATTCTTAGAGCTATCGAGATATTTATCCGTATTGGCAAAAAGTTAGACATTATCAAATAAGGTGTTTAATGAAAGCACTCGCTAAGCTGTACGCCAAACCGGGGATCTGGATGACAGATGTACCGGAACCCACAGTCGGACACAATGATGTACTGATTAAAATACGTAAAACCGCAATTTGTGGAACAGATATCCATATTTATAACTGGGATGAATGGTCGCAAAAAACTATTCCTGTACCTATGGTGGTTGGACACGAATTTGTCGGGGAAATTGTCGCTTTAGGGCAAGAGGTACAAGGATTTAAAATTGGTGATCGGGTGTCGGGGGAAGGGCATATAACCTGTGGGCACTGCCGTAATTGTCGCGGTGGCCGAACTCATCTTTGTCGTAATACATCGGGTGTTGGCGTTAATCGCAACGGCTGTTTCGCTGAGTATTTGGCAATCCCGGCGTTTAATGCGTTTAAAATTCCCAATAATATTCCTGATGAGATCGCGGCTATTTTTGATCCATTCGGTAATGCCGTTCACACTGCGCTCTCTTTTGATTTAGTCGGTGAAGATGTTCTAGTTTGTGGCGCAGGCCCTATTGGTATTATGGCTGCGGCTGTATGTCGCCATGCTGGTGCTCGCCATGTGGTGATTACCGATATTAATGAATATCGTCTTGAGTTAGCCCGTAAGTTTGGTGTAACGCGAGCGGTTAATGTGGGTCGTGAAGATATCAAATCCGTGATGACCGAACTGGGTATGCAGGAAGGTTTCGATGTGGCTTTGGAAGTTTCAGGCTCACCCGCGGCTTTTCATACCATGCTCGATACCATGAACCACGGCGGCCGTATTGCCTTATTGGGAATACCGCCATCAAAAATGGAAATCGATTGGGGCAAAGTTATTTTTAAAGGGTTATTTATCAAAGGCATCTATGGGCGTGAGATGTTTGAAACCTGGTATAAAATGGTCAGCCTGATCCAATCTGGTGTTGATTTAAGCCCGCTGATCACTCATGAATTCGCAATTGATGATTTTCAACAGGGTTTTGATGTGATGAGTTCCGGTCAATCTGGAAAAGTAATTTTAAATTGGGATTAGTTCGTTAATCAACAAAGTTAGCCAATAACCAGATTGCTTAGGTTATTGGCTAACTATTTAATTCTTCTTCTGCGGAAAAAGTGGCGGTTTTTTGTTGGATAACAGTGGTTGTAGCGCGGGGTCATGATAAATCGCTTCGACCATAAACATCAAAAAATCAATTCCTTCGAGTGAATAAGTCGATTCTGGAAATTCGCAAATACCAATAGTTACTGACTTAATCTCTGGCTTTGGCGCTGCTTTAGGCTCGACAAGGGGTTTAACCAGCGGCGATTGTGTCTCTGGCTGCATTCTTATCACTTTTGTCGGCGGGCTATTTTTAAAGATGGCGCTGACGGCAACTAATTCCACATCTGCCGGTAGCTGAGGCAGCGCTTTTTGCAAGGCTCTTACTGTCGATGGGTGCGGGTGGCCAATAGCGATGGCACTGCCATGTTTACGCGCATAAGCGACGGCTTTATTGAGCTGGCTGCGCGTCTCTTCTTCCGATTGCGAGTTATCGATAAAAATATTGCGGCGAACCACAGGAACACCAAATTGTCCCGCGGCTTTGCTCGCTTGAGTATTGCCGATGGTCATACTATCGAGAAAATAGAGTTTCTGGTGGGAGAGGGATTGCATCACATTGATCATACCGGGCAAGTTGGAGGTCATCTCGCTACCCATATGATTATTCATGCCACTAGCGTAAGGCACTAGGCTAACAGCTCGGCGAATAATGCGATCCACTTCCTGCGGACTCATTGAAGGAGCCAGCGTGTTTTTCTCGAGAGGCTGTTTACTCAATGGCTTCATCGGCATATGAATTAAGATCTCTCGACCTTGTTGATGCGCTTTTTCAGCCACTTGTTTGCCATGAGGCGAATCCGGCAAGATCGCAATAGAGACCTGTACCGGCAGCGCCAGTATCAGATTATCTTCTTTTACTCGATAGCCAAAATCATCAATCACAATCGCTAATTTTACCGCACTGGCTTGCATACTCACCAATAACAGCATTAGAAAGCTAATGAGATTATGCGGCCGATAATTCAACATATTTATTTCCCAAGCCAAGGTCGTGGATTAACAGTTTTACCTTGGCGTCTAATTTCAAAATAGAGCGATGGGCGTTCTTGGCCGCCACTGCTACCCACTAAAGCAATAGGCTGACCAGCTCGCACTTGTTGTCCAACATTGACTAGCGCACTTTGATTATAGCCATAGAGGCTCATATCGCCCTTACCATGCTCAATAACGACAACTAGACCATAGCCTTGTAACCAATCAGCTAAGAGGACACGACCATCGGCAATCGCTTTAACTTGCGTTCCTTCACTGGCGCCAATCACCATTCCTTTCCAGCGTAATTCACCGGAAATGGCTTCACCATAACTATGTAATGTTTGTCCACGCACTGGCCACATGGCTTGCCCATCTGGACGACCAAGGCCGCCAGTACGTGCCATTAATGAACGTTCACTCTCATTTGGCTTATAAGAGGCACCTTTCTGTTTAGCTTGGCGCTCTTTTTCCGCCACTTGAAGACGAATACGCGCTGCCTCTTTGGCTTCTTTCTCTGCTCTGGCTTTGGCTTCTCGTTCGGCACGGACAATTTTGTCACGCAAACGGGCTTCATTTTGCTTCATCATCGCCAGATTTTTCTGTTCTTCTTTAAGCGTACTTTCGAGCTGAGTAAGTGTTTGTTTACGCGCCACTTGAGTCTTATCCAGTTTGCGTTTTTCTTGCTGCTGTTTGGCTAAGATGGCTTTCTGTTCTGACTGTTTTTTTTGCTCTAATCCGCGTTGTTTATCGAGTTCTTCCGTCGTTTTGCCTAATTGAACGATAGTTTTCTCTCTCGCTAGATTTAAATAGCGATAATAGGCAAAGATGCGCTCTTCCCGCAAACCATCTTCACCTTTAAAAAATAGCTCTAATCCTTGATGTTGGCCTTGCCGGAATGCCGCATCAAGCTGCCCAGCAAGCAGTGATTCTTGCTCGATTTTCTGTTTTTTCAGGCGTTGGATATTGCTATTTAATGAGCTGATATCTTTATTTAGCTGCTGCAACTGATCTTGTGTTTTGTACAAACTGCGGCTAGCGGCGGAAATACTCTGCTCTTGCTGCTGAAGTTGCTTTAATAGATCAGTACGCTTGTTTTGTTGGTCTTTAACACTTTTCTCTTTATCGGCAATATTTTGCAGCAAGTTCTTCAATTGATCTTTATTTTCATTGACTTGGTTTGCTGCAAAACTGGAAGGCAGAGAAAGGGAGAACAAACCGCAGGCCAGCAGAACTGACATGAGCGTGGTTCGAATAAATGGCGTTCGAGTAAATTTATTATTTGCCATTCTTATTTATCACCTTGAATGAACATGACCGCTGATTGTTCCATTGAGCGCAATAGATTGCCATAATCTTGATGTCTTAGTTTTTGATGTTGAATAATGGGAGTCTCGCCTAATTTAGCTTTGTGCCATTAAATTAGAGGATAATGTAACATTATCACTGATATCATTTGTTAAGCTATAAAAAATGAATATTTATTAAGCATAAGATAAATAACATGAAAGAAAAATCAATTTCAACCTCACTAAGCCCAGATTTGATCGGATTGAGTGCTATTTTATGCCTAGTTTGATACCAGATTGGCCGATTAGCACTATTTTTGTGTATCAACCCGCAAAAAAAAGCGCCTCAGATTGCGGGAACTGGCTGTAATTAGGTCAGTTCGAAGGTATACTCACATCCCTTTGATATCTGATATTAACCAACGGGAGTGATACCCCCCCATGATGCAAGAAATCATGCAATTTATTAACCAGAATATGATGTTAAGTCTGGTTTGGATCGCGTTGTTCGTCGCTGTAGTTGTTTTAACCGTTAAAGGCATGTTTTCTAAGTCGAAGGTTATCTCACGCGGACAAGCAATATTTTCTATTAATAAAGAAGATGCTGTTGTTGTGGATTTACGTTCACGAGACGATTTCCGTAAAGGCCATATCACGGATTCCATCAATCTAACTCCATCTGAGATTAAAGATAATAATCTAGGTGAATTGGAAAAACATAAACAGAAGCCTATAATTGTGGTTTCAGCGAATGGTATGGATGCAAGCAAACCAGCTGAACATCTGGTACAGCATGGCTTTGAAAAAGTCTTTATCCTGAAAGAAGGGATCTCTGGCTGGGCAGGTGAAAACTTACCACTCGCTCGTGGTAAGAAATAACTTAAATAAATAAGTAAATTTTTTTACATTGTCGAAATCATATGGACGTTAAAAGGTAATTATTATTATGTCAGAACAAAATAACTCAGAAATGGTATTCCAGATCCAGCGTGTCTATACTAAAGATGTTTCTTTTGAAGCACCTAATGCGCCGCAGATCTTCCAGAAAGAGTGGCAGCCAGAAGTAAAATTAGATTTAGATACCTCTTCTACCCTGTTAGCAGAAGGTATTTATGAAGTCGTACTGCGCGTGACAGTAACGGCAAATTTAGGTGAAGAGACAGGTTTCCTGTGTGAAGTTCAACAAGCAGGTATCTTCTCTATCGAGGGAATTGAAGGAACTCAGATGGCACATTGCTTAGGTGCATACTGCCCAAATATCCTGTTCCCTTATGCACGTGAGTGCATCACCAGCCAAGTCAGTCGTGGTACATTCCCTCAACTCAACTTGGCGCCAGTAAATTTTGATGCATTGTTCATGAGCTACCTGCAACAGCAGGAAGAACAAGCAGCAAATGCTGAAGCCCCACAGGAAAGTTAATGAATTATACTGCTTCAATGACAGTAATCGGTGCCGGCTCATACGGCACCGCTTTAGCGATTACCCTAGCGCGCAATGGTCACCAAGTCATATTATGGGGCCATGACGCAGCTCATATTCAACGATTACAGCAAGACCGGAGCAACAGCCACTTTTTGCCCGGCGTTTCTTTCCCTGATAGTTTATCCCTCGAAACCGATTTAGAAAAAGCGGTTAAAGCCAGTAATAATCTTCTGATTGTGGTTCCTAGCCATGTTTTTGGCGACGTACTAAAACAAATTAAGCCATTTTTAGTGGCTGACGCGCGCATTATTTGGGCGACAAAAGGATTAGAACGCGATACTGGTCGTTTGTTGCAGGATGTAGCGCGTGAAGTATTAGGCAATGAAATTCCCCTTGCAGTCCTATCAGGGCCGACTTTCGCCAAAGAGCTTGCGGCAGGTCTACCGACCGCTATCTCAGTTGCAGCGACAGATAGTGATTTTGGCGATGAGCTACAGCAGCTATTCCACTGTGGCAAAAGCTTTCGGGTCTATAAAAATCCCGATATTATCGGCGTACAGTTAGGCGGCGCAGTCAAAAACGTAATAGCGATTGGTGCGGGTATTTCTGATGGCATGGGATTCGGTGCCAATGCGCGTACTGCTTTGATTACGCGTGGATTAGCTGAGATGAGTCGCTTAGGCGCAGCACTCGGCGCAGATCCTTCCACTTTTATGGGTATGGCTGGTCTTGGCGATCTTGTGTTAACCTGCACAGATAACCAATCACGTAACCGCCGCTTTGGCATGATGCTGGGTCAAGGTATCAGTGTCGAAGATGCAGAGAGCCAAATTGGCCAAGTGGTCGAAGGCTATCGAAATACAAAAGAAGTTAAAGTGTTGGCAGAGCGCCTTGGTGTTGAAATGCCAATTACAGAACAGCTGTATCAGATCTTGTATTGCAATAAGAATGTGTTGGAAGCGGCCAAAGCCTTGCTAGGCAGAGCAACCAAAGATGAAATTTCTGATATGAGCGTCACTCAAAAGTTATAATTAAGTGGGTTAATATGTCGCAAGAAGAACTGGATAGAGTCTGGGCTCATATTAAAGAAGAGGGTAAAGCCCTTGCTGATTGTGAGCCTATGTTGGCTAGTTTCTTTCATGCGACATTACTTAAACACGAAAATTTAGGTAGTGCTCTTAGCTATATGCTGGCGAATAAACTGGGCACGCCGATTATGCCTGCTATCGCGGTGCGTGAAGTGGTCGAAGATGCTTATCGCCATGATGCCCAGATGATCTTATCTGCCGCCCGTGATTTATCTGCTGTACGCCTGCGTGACCCTGCTGTCGATAAATACTCAACGCCTCTGCTCTATTTAAAAGGTTTCCATGCGCTACAAGCCTATCGTATCGGCCACTGGCTGTGGAAAGAGGGGCGCGAAGCACTGGCGATCTATTTACAAAATCAAATCTCAGTTTCATTTGCGGTGGATATCCATCCGGCGGCACGCATTGGTTGCGGAATTATGCTCGATCATGCAACGGGAATTGTGATTGGTGAAACGGCTGTTGTGGAAGATGATGTCTCTATTCTGCAATCTGTCACCCTCGGCGGTACGGGCAAAACTGGTGGCGATCGCCATCCAAAAGTTCGCGAAGGGGTAATGATTGGCGCCGGAGCTAAAATTCTGGGCAATATCGAAATTGGCCGCGGTGCTCGCATCGGTGCTGGCTCTGTGGTGCTACATGCTGTTCCACCTCATACCACAGTCGCCGGTGTACCAGCGCGAATTGTTGGTAAACCTAGCAGTGAAAACCCCTCTTTCGATATGGATCAAAACTTTAGCAGCTCGATTTATGGCTTTGAATTTGGTGATGGTATCTAGTTATCTCCTTAACATACATATTCAATTACTCAGTGAGGCCTTACTTGACCTCGCCTAGATTTACATTTCAAGGTTACTATTAAAGGCTAGCTAGTATCATTGGTACTATGAATTATTAACAAGCGATAAAGATTAACCCTCATAAATGGTGTTGTCCGCTGATTGAGAAAATTCAGAACGAGATAAATAGCTGCTTATCAATAGACCCCTTTATAGTTCATCTAAGACTTCCCGTCGCTAGAAGTGTTGCATCATAATTAATTGTTCGAGTCAATTAAAGCATAGTAAGTGTGCTATACGTAAAAAATACTCTTACTTTCAAAATTCACCTTGTTTTATCGAATTTAATTGATATTTATGACAATATCATCAAATGATTGAAGTTTTAAGCACATAGATACTATGAATTTAAATTGTTTTGATATATGCTTAAATTTATTTTTTGTGGTGAATGATTCAATTCACTCTCATTATTTGAGTTATTGTTTATTAATGCAAGGATCCCTGTGTCAACAACTAATCACATATTACCTCTTACGTCGATACGATTTTTTGCTGCTATCTTTGTATTATTTAGTCATTTAAGCTATTTTTCAGCAACATCTCTATCCGTTTTTTATGTAAAAGAAGGTTTTATCGGCGTAACACTATTTTTTATTCTTTCTGGTTTTGTTTTAGCTTATTCTTACGAGGATAGATTTAAAAAGAAGAAGACAACTATCTTTTCTTTTTATTCAGCAAGAATAGCAAGAATATATCCTTTACATATATTAACTTTAATTCTAGCGCTTCCTTTTTTTCTCATTAACAGCCCTGATTTTTTATCACTTTTATCTAATGTTTTCCTTCTACAGGCATTTATTCCTAATGACAGTTACTATTTTAGTTTAAATGCTCCATCATGGAGTATTTCGGTTGAGATGCTTTTTTATTTATTATTTCCTTTATTAATTAGATTTAAAGCAAGTTTTCTAATTTCCATTACAATAATACTTATCTTAATAAAAATAGTATTGTCAGTTTCAATAATTGATGACAGCTTAAAACATGCATATATATATATTTCCAATATTAAGAATACCTGATTTTATCATAGGAATATTGTTATTTAGATGGAGAAAAAAAATTCCCATGGAAAAACTAACAGTATCTAATTTAAATTTAGCTCAGATTGTATCTTTGTTTTTTTTCTGTGTTTTTATTTACTTGTCTGAGTACATCCCAATATCGTATAGATATGATATATATTATATATTGCCAATGTCCATGGTAATATTTAGTCTATCTTTCTCTAATAGTTTCCTTGGAAGAATTTTATCTTCTAAATTTCTTGTTTTACTTGGTGAGTCAAGTTTTGCACTATATATGATACATCAAATTATCATACGAGGCCTTATTAAACTAAATGGAAAATTAAATATTCTTAATGATTTAAGCTTACTTGCTTTAATACTAATATCTAGTATGTTATTTAGTTTATTACTTTATAAATTTTATGAAATACCTGCTAAAAGAATGACATTATCATTTTTAGGTAAACTTCACCACAATAATAAAAATAAAAATAAAATATTATAATTTATATGATTAACATCATGATTAATCTGGTTGTAAATGAAAAATATACATCTGATGATGTTTCATCCTATATTTTTCAAATCACTAAACATAAATTTTTGTATTTTTATTGATTGGCTGTAGATATAAATTTATGATTCGAGGTGAATTTGTAAGAGTATGAAAGTGACATATGGATCAAACGAAAAAATAGATTCAGGATACACAAAGGGGAGGCGGCCGTTACCGCCAATATCTGATGCTTATGTCCACTCTCCATTAACTGAGACACACCAACTTAGATTTTTCTAACTGTTTACGATAGGCCTCCGGTGGGAGGTGATTTAAATTTTCATGAGTCCGATTTTGATTATAATCTTGCAGCCAAAACCACGCCATTTCTCTAACTTGGCTGAGTGATTCAAATAAATAGGCATTTAAAAATTCACGTCGTAACTAGCCATTAAAGCGCTCGATAAATCCGTTTTGTTGTGGTTTATCGGGTTGAATATGGCATAATTCTATTTGATTACTTTCACAATAATTCAATAGCTTGCCAGATATTAATTCAGGCCCATTATCAACTCGGAGCTGTTTTGGCAATCCTCTTTCGATTTTTAAGCACTCCAGAACTCGGATAACAGGCTCCGCTGGCAGCGATGTATCGACCTCGATTACTATACATTTGCGGGTGCTTTTATCAATAATATTCAATGTTCTGAATCGTTTACCACAATATAAACTGTCATGCATGAAGTCTAATGCCCATTGAGCATTGGGTGTTTTCTCTACTAATAATGGCCTTTTCGTGCGCGTAGGAAGCACTTTTCTAATGCGACGTTTTAGATTTAACCCTAAGCGACAATAAACGCGGTCTTTTTCACGCCAACTTTGAGCTTTTCGATAAAATGTTGCTTGTGATAAAGAAGTTAACATACACGCTTTAATGGCCGACAAACCCACTTGAATAAGCGATTGTGCACATGATTTACCAACCCTTTTTTGCGAAAAGCGCCTTCATGGCATGATTTTCAAGGTTAACATCTGCAAACATCTTTTTGAGTTTGGTATTTGCTTCTTCCAGCTCTTTTAATCGTTTAACATCATTAGTTTCCATGCCATCATACTTTGATTTCCAATTATAATAAGTGGCGTTACTAATACTATTTTGGCGGCAAATATCTTCCACTTTCATACCAGAATCCGCAAGTTTTAAAATATTGACGATTCGAGTTTCCGTAAAACGAGCTTTTTTCATCATAACCTCTGCAATTGTTAGGGCAGAAAATCTAATTATAGCTGTCTTATTTTAGGGGAAGTGGACACTTATATGAAACACTCTGACGCAAAGAGGTGAAGGTTATATGAATAACTTCCCAAAAGTAGCAATCCGGGTATTTATGTCTGTAGAGGATGTACAAAGATAGGCAAAGGCTTCAAATATAAAAAGCGTACTGGCCTATAAAATAGAGCAGTGCGCTTTTTTGTTTATTCAGATTTTTAATCAATCTCTTAGCAGAGCTCCCGGATAACCCAGTTGTCGCCAAGCTTCAAATACCACTACCGCCACTGAGTTAGACAGATTCATACTGCGGCTATCCGCCAACATAGGAATACGGATTTTTTGCTCTATTGGCATATTATCGAGCACATAGGGCGGTAAACCCCGTGTTTCAGGCCCAAAGATCAAATAGTCGCCATCGCGATAACTCACATTACTATGACTCGGTTTCCCCTTGGTGGTCAGCGCAAAAAGCCGTGCTCCAGAAGCCGACTGGGAATTATTACTGCTTAGACCTTCGCTGACGAGAAATGCTTGATAATCATGGTGGTGGTTGATATCAGCAAACTCACTGTAGTCTAATCCCGCCCGACGCAATCGCTTATCATCCCACGTAAATCCCAACGGGTGGATCAGGTGCAAACTAAAGCCAGTATTGGCACACAGACGAATAATATTGCCGGTGTTCGGCGGAATTTCAGGTTCAAATAACACTATGTGTAGCATAAGGTTTCAATGGCAGAAGACTAATCTGCAAGATAGTTAGATTTAACAATGGGGTGATTTTACGCTGAAAATCAGCAAACTGCATGGACTAATAAATCGCAGATAAAAAAAACCTCTGCGGAGCTTAGGCTCAACAGAGGTAAATTCTCTTAATGCTATAAATAAATTTTTTAACTTACTGCGAGACTAATCCACGATAGGCATTAATAACCATTGGGATTTTTATGTTGCCAACGCCATGTATCATCAGCCATATCTTGAACTGAGTACTGAGCTTTCCAGCCAAGTTGTTTAAAGGCTTTTTCAGGGCTAGACCAGTATTCAGCAATATCACCAGGGCGACGTTCAACGATTTGATAAGGGATTGTTTTATTTGTCGCCTTTTCAAATGCAGCGATCATCTCTAATACACTGGTTCCAGTCCCTGTACCCAGATTATAGATATGTAATCCCGCTTTTTTACTAACTACATTGAGTGCAGCAATATGCCCATCAGCGAGATCCATCACATGGATATAATCGCGCACGCCCGTACCATCTTTTGTGGTGTAATCTGAGCCAAATACCATCACTTGTTGATGACGACCAACAGCAACCTGTGCGATATAAGGTGTTAGATTATTTGGGATACCACAAGGATCTTCACCAATCAATCCTGAAACATGAGCACCAACAGGATTAAAATAGCGTAATAGGCTGATTGACCAATCATTATCTGAAATATGGAGGTCAGATAACATTCTTTCGACGATATATTTACTTGTACCATAAGGGCTAGTTGTAGCACCAACGTTAGAGTCTTCAGTTAGTGGTATTGTATCAGGCTCACCATACACCGTTGCTGATGAACTAAAAATAATACTTTTTACACCAGCTTCCTGCATGCTACTTACTAATGTGAGAGTACCACTAACATTAGTATCATAATATTCAATAGGCTTACGAACTGACTCGCCAACCGCTTTTAAACCCGCAAAATGGATTACTGACGTAATAGGGTGAGAAGCTAAAATATTATCAATACAGGCTTTATCACGGATATCGCCTTGATAAAATGTAGGCTTAATCCCTGTAATGGTCTCAATACGTGATAAAACTTCAATATTGGCGTTACAAAGGTTATCCAGAATAATGGGCTCTATTCCTTGATTGATCATCTGAACACAAGTGTGGCTGCCTATATAGCCAAGTCCACCTGTCACTAATACTGTTGTCTTATCCATAATTAGCTCTTTAATTCGATTAGGTATTAATTTTGATTAATACTCATAAACATAATTGTAATCATCTGAACGCGCATCGATACCATTGAGGATCACACCTGTGACTTCGATATCGTTTTGTTTAAAGCGTTTCAGTGAAAGCTCGATATCTTTTACTGTATTAACGTCGTAGAAGGCAATCAATAGGGAAGTTCCGACGTATTTACCAATAACGGCGGCATCAGTAATAGCCAATATAGGTGCGGTATCGATAACCACAATATCGTACTCATTCTTGACCTTATCCAATAGATTCTTAAAGCGCTCGCTCATCAATAACTCTGAAGAGTGAGTAACGTTTTTACCGCAACAAATAATATCGAGATTTTCAATCACACTTTGATGAATCTTTGGTGTAGTGCTATCCATTTGAGAGAGGTATTCAGATAGGCCTAATTTATTCTCTAAACTAAAGGCTTTATGAATACGACCTTTACGCAAGTCAGTATCAATTAATAGCACTCTTTTACCCGCATTGGCTAATACCACTGCCATATTCGAGGTAACAAAGCTTTTACCCACACCCGGTGACGCACTGGTGATCATAACCAGATTATTACCTTGGTTCATCACTGAGAAGTAGACACTGGTACGCAATGAACGAATGGCTTCTATTGCGGTATCTGCAGGGTTTTCAATAGCCAGAGGTTGCTTATTACCCGCTGAAATCAGTTTCTTTTCATTAGTTGAGTAGGGGATTGTGGCATAGACATTAACGCCCAATGCATCAAGATCTTCAGTACCTTTAATTTTATTATTAAAGAACTCACGAGCTATCACATAAGCACAACCAATAATAAAGCCTAGAATAAGCGATAAGGCCATAATCAGCGATTTTTTCGGTGCTACTGGATTAGGCTGTGATTCTGCGGTATCGATAATACGCACATCAGCGGTAATACCTGAGTTCATTACACTCAACTCTTGCTGTTTAGCTACAAGTTGATTGTAAATCGCTTGCTCTGATTCAACATCTCGAGTTAAGCGAACAATCTGTTGCTGAGTACCAGGTAGCTTTTGAATACCTTTGGTAATTAACGCTTTTTCACTTAATAACTTTTGGCGCTTATCGATCAATGATTGATAGGCTGGGTGATTACGAGTATAGAGCTGTTGAATTTCAATCTCTTTAAAGGTTAGCTCATTAAGCTTGCCTTCAACCTGTAAAGCGCTATCTAAAGCTGATTTTGCTTCTAAAGAGAGATCGATAGATTCATTCTTTTTACGGAAAGCATTTAACTCATTCTCGTAACTATCTAGCTTGGCTTTTACCTTTGGCAGATAGTCATTAAGAAAAGTCAGTGTATTATTAGTGACTTCTTTTTTACGATCAGTATTTTGGTCAACATAGTTTTTAATAATGCTATCTAAAATTTTTACATTATCTGCTCTATCTGCACCCTTAGTAGTCATGCTAATAATACCGGTTCCTTTGCCCACTTCAGTTAAAGCAAGGGTATTACGTAGATTTTCAATAGTGGCATAGCGGCCATTTTTGGTTAAAGTAAACTCTTCACCAATTTCAGCTTTAATTGAATTAACAATAATGCTTATATCATCTTTTTTAACAAGTTCGCCAGCTTTGCCTTCTAATAGCAAGTCTTCGAGTTTTAGCGAGAAACGTTCATCACCTAAGTAGGTTAAAACAGCCGGAATACCCACTAAAGCCTCAGGAACACTATAATAGCTAACGCGAATATTTGAATCACTACCTAGCAGACGGCTAACCAAATCTGCACTTTCTATCTGCGTATCGAGATTAAGGTCACCAACTGTTTTCCCTAATACCATACGGGATTTAATTACTTCAAGCTCAGAATCAACTTGATTTCCACCACCAGTAAAAGGCGATAGATCACCCATTTGGTCAAAAAATGAGACCTGACTCTGCTTATCATATTGTAAGGTGGCATTGGCTTGATAAATAGGTGTGGCTAAATAGCTGTAACCCGCGCCAATCAGTAAAAAAAACAGGGTAAAAAAGCCGATCTTAAGATAGTGGGACTTTAGTACTTTAAACAAGGCTAACAGATCGATTTCATCTGTTGCCTGAGAAGACGGTTTTGTATTATTCATAATCATTTAAGAGAGTAATCAACAAAAAAAGAGAGAAGGCAGATGATTTATATTTTACCATTCCAAGACTGAGCGGCTTTTTCCATTAAAATATAGACATGCTCAAACATTTCATCACTGCGTTTATGGGGGTCTGGAATTTCTATTTTATTTAACCATTGTCCAAACAACATGACTTTACCCCGAGTTTCTGGAAACTGTTGATGAACCTTATTAATATGGTCATTTTCCATCACCAGTATCAGGTCTGCTTCCCGACATAGCTCAGTGGTTAAACGTTGTGACTGATGGTTTTCAAGGGACAAATTATGCTTCTGTGCAGTACGGGTCGAACTCTCATTAGCAGGCATATCATTTTTAGCAATAATACCTGCTGAATGAATTTTTTTATTAGGGCATAGCTGTTGTAATAACCGCTCTCCAGTAGGAGAACGGCAGATATTACCCATGCATACAACAAGGATATTATTAAACATAAAATCGATTACCAATCCCGAATACGTTTTGTGCCTTCAGTTAACTGATTATAAGTTGCAATAGTTGGCAGCAATTGAGTAATAAGACGGTTCCATCTTACCACTGGTGCGGCTGTTACATAAACTAAATCATAAGGTTTAAGTTTAAACTCGGTTCCCATTACCAGTGAAGTTGCATCTGATAAATCTAGCTGATAGACGGCGGCCATTTTTTTAGGTAATAAAGCATCAAGCTCTTTATCGCCCGAAGATTGCGCTTTTAATGGACGGATAACAAATACACCTGTTGCATTGGCGGTTTCTTGATTAATACCGTTAGCTTTACTTAATGCTTCGGTAATACTCATACCTGCACGATCGATAGTTAGTGTCGTAGATTGGCCAACTTCGCCCATTACAAACACTTTCTGGCCATCGTTACGCGGCACATAAAGAACATCACCTGGTATCATCAGATGGTTTTGAGTTTGGTCACCATATTGTACCAGTGCTTGCAGTGATACTTTTATCTCTTTGCCATTACGGGTTAATACTACATTTTCCCAATCCGCTTTCTCTGTTAAACCACCTGCATTATTAAAGGCTTCAAGTACGGTTAAAGGTACATTGGTAATTGGCAAAGTACCAGGTTTGGCAACTTCACCAGACACGTACATTTTTTGTGAGCGGAATGCAGCAATGCTAACATCCACTTGTGGTGACTCAATAAATTTAGCTAGGCGAGTACTGACCAGTGTGCGAATTTCAGTAACCGTTTTACCTATAACTTTCACCGTTCCAATATAAGGATAGTAAATAGTACCATCGGAATGTACCCAGTTACCTGAATCGGAAGCACTACGATAAGAACCGGCAGGGATAGTCAGTTCTGGGTGATCCCATACAGTAATAGTTAATACATCACCGACACCAATACGATACTCATAACCAGCAAGTTGTTGATCAAGTTGCGAATTAGGTTTAGCTATATCATTTGGGGTATAGAGTTCATCTAATAGCTTAGGTGAAATTGGGTAAATATCGACAAATTTAGCGATATCACGATCACCAGTATCGACAACATTTTTACCCGATTGTGACATATAGACACCGGGAGTGACGGTACAGCCCGTCAGTGCGGTTAGCATTAGTACTGCAACAGAAAGGCGTTTCATAGATACTCACTATCCCTTTAAGAAAGTGTAATAAAATAATTAGATTGTTTAAACTTATTTGAATTCATGCTGGACAGTATTAGCTATGCCCTTCTCCAGTGTAACAGGCGGAGTAAAGCCTGTCTGTGATATAAAGTCTGACTTAAATTGCGTACGAGCGCAAAATTTTTTCACTCGAATACTGCTGACTGGGAATTCTTTTCCTGTGACTTTAGAAAGTATATCTAGGCAGTAGCCCCCTAATATACCTATTGCATAAGGGATTCGGATGTTTGCTTTCGGTTTTCCGAGTGCATTGCAAATTACATCAGTAAGCTCATTCATAGTGAAATCGGGCTTATCAATATAATTAAATACATGTTTTCCAGATTTTAATCCAGTGGCAAAGTGCAAGAAAGCGGCGATATTCTCGACATAAGCCATCGACTTTTGATTATTACCAGAGCCAATCATTAAAAAACGACCTGAAGCAATCTGCCGGAATAAATTATAGACATTACCTCTATTGTTTTCACCAAAAACAACAGTTGGACGAATTGTAATTAAAGTATGATCATCGCTTTTAGCTTGCCAAGCATCATATACATATTCAGCTTCTAATTTTGATTTACCATAGTCATTAAATGGATGATATTCGCCATCTTCAGCTGTTTCTTTTGTGACAAAACCATAAACCGCCACTGAAGAAGTAAATACGATATGTTTAATACCTAGTTGTTCAGCGACATTACAAACATTTTTAGCACCGTCGACATTCACATCATAATAAAGGCTGATAGGATGAACATTATCTTTATGTTGAGCTGCTAAATTTATAATAACATCTGAATCTTTTAATGGCTCAATAAGAGTCTCTGGTTTAGTTACGTCACCGAATTCCCATTGTTTAGAATGAATTTCACTTTTTTGGATATCAACAATTTTAAAGTCGATTTTTTGAGATTTTAATTGGTTTGATAGACGGGTTCCAATAAATCCTGAACCGCCGATAATTGTTAGCATGATTTACCTTAAATTAATTTATTTTTTAATAATACCGTTATAAGCATAGCCGATAAAGTATTTTAATGATTTGAACATATTAAAGTTAAGTTCAGTTCTATAAAATACCCATTGATATTTAGCTGCATCAATTTTATTTTGTGTCATTCCTGAGTCTGTTCTATAGTCAGCTAAAATTGCAGGGTAGCAATAAGCCTTATCACAAAGTTTTAATATTTTCAGCCACAATCCCATATCCTGTCTTTTCCGAATTAACGGCATATATTGTTTACCAATAATATTAGCATCATAAATAGCCGTTAAGCACCCAATTACATTGCAATATAAAAGTTCGTTATATGTTATTGATAGCGGCGGTATAATCGATTTTCCTTGGCCTTTGCTAGAAAAACATTGGTACTGCGTATAAGTTAATACATAGTTATTTTTTCTCATGAAAGTTATTTGAAGTTCAAGTTTATTATCTCTCCAAATATCATCACTATCTAAAAATGCAATATATCGTCCTTGAGCAGCACCTATACCTATATTCCTACAAGCACCTGCACCACCATTATATTCAGAGGTAATTAATTTAATTCTAGTATCATTAAACTCATTAATAATATTAATGGAGTTATCTGTTGAAACATCATCGATAATAATTAACTCTATATTTTTATATGTTTGTTTTAAAACAGAGGCTATAGATTCACGTATAAACTTTGATGAGTTATAGCAGGGCATTATAATTGAGACTAATGATTCTAATTTATTTATTGTCATATCAATCACTACCAAACAGATCGCGGGTATAAACGTTATCGACTACGTCTTCTAACTCAGGCACCATACGGTTAGCCAGAATAATATCGCATTCTGCTTTAAAAGCGGCCAAGTCATTGATTACTTTCGAGCGGAAAAACTCCGGCTCAGTCAGTACTGGCTCATACACTACTACTTGGATACCTTTGGCTTTAATGCGTTTCATGATCCCTTGTACCGCAGAAGCACGGAAATTATCAGAGCCCGATTTCATCACTAAACGATAAACACCCACTTTACGCGGGGCTTTGGCAATAATTGAATCAGAGATAAAATCTTTGCGCGTACGGTTAGATTCTACAATTGCATTAATTAAATTGTTCGGCACATCGTCATAGTTAGCCAACAATTGCTTGGTATCTTTTGGTAAGCAGTAACCGCCATAACCGAAAGAGGGGTTATTATAATGGTCGCCAATACGTGGATCGAGCGCCACACCTTCAATGATTTGACGGGCATTCAGGCCACGACTTTCGGCGTAAGTATCTAACTCATTGAAGTAAGCGACACGCATAGCCAAATAGGTATTGGCAAATAATTTAACCGCTTCCGCTTCAGTGCCATCGGTAAATAAGACGGGCACATCTTTTTTAATTGCGCCTTCCAACAGTAAGTTGGCAAAAATCGTAGCACGTTCAGAGCGTTCACCGACCACGATGCGAGAAGGATATAAGTTATCCCACAGGGCACGACCTTCGCGCAAAAATTCCGGTGAGAAAATCACGTTAGTATAACCAAACTCTTCACGCAGACGCTCAGTAAAGCCAACCGGAATAGTGGATTTTACGATAATAGTGGCATCCGGATTAATTTTATTCACATCATGAATAACGGCTTCAACGGACGTGGTTTTAAAATAGTTGGTTTTGGGGTCGTAATCCGTTGGCGTAGCGACAATCACATATTGCGCCCCTTGATAAGCATCGACTTTATCTTCTGTCGCACGGAAATCGAGTGTTTTTTCGCGTAAGAACTGTTCGATTTCGGTATCGACAATGGGTGACTGCTTATTATTCAGCATCGCCACTTTTTCAGGGATGATATCGAGCGCGACGACTTGGTGATTCTGTGACAGTAACATGGCATTGGATAAACCGACGTAGCCTGTACCGGCAATAGCTATTTTCATTACTTACCTTAATTTATTGACAGTGAATATATTCTTTAAAATTAAATTCACTTGGAGACAATGTTTTCAAATATTTTTTTCGCTTCCGCATAACTGTATTTTTTTGAGCTTATGAATGCATTTTTTTTCATAAAGTAAATTTTTTTTGGTAATGAGTAATATTTCTCAAGTATATTACATAAAGCATTAACATCATGTATTGGAAATAAGTCACCATTAAACTCAGGCGTTATGATTTCAGAGTTATATTTCCAATTTGATGCAATCACTGGTATTCCAGAAATAAAAGCATCAGTAATCGCACCGGGGAAACCTTCGCCACTATAGTATGTAGGGAAAATCATAAAGTCATATTTATTTAAAGTGTGATATAAATTATCATTTTCAGGAGATAGAATACCCTTATAGTTAATGTAATTAATTGACTCTATTGTTTTTACTATCTCGTTATCACATAATGGACCAAAAATATCTAATGAAACATTCAAACCTTTATCTATTAGTATATTTATAGCATCTACTGCTATAAATATACCTTTTTCTTTTATTACTCGCGAGTAATAAACCAGCCTTATAGATGACACTGCGCTATCATTATTTTTTGTTATTTCTGGGATGAAATTGGTTTTTCTAAAGTTAGGAAAGTACACAATGTTTTCTAAATTATAAAATTTACCAGTTTCTATCATCGAGGGTAATTCAACAAAAATAGCTTTGAACTTTTTAAAAAAAAAAGTTAAATATTTTTTTTGAGATAATAACTCAAATATCCATCCGCCAATGACATAATAATAGGCTTTCTTTCTAAGAATTAGGCACCAAATGATTAGCCAAGGTGTTATTAATCGCATGCCTTTTTTACCAATGCCAATAAAAACATGAGATGACATATAAATAATTAAAGGGAGCTTTATATATAAAATTAAGTAATTTATAATGTTATAATTATAGATGTCTACTTTTAATGTTTTATAATAAATGGCATCTAATAAATGCCCAAATAGTTTTGTTTTTATAGTCTGACCATCTATTTGTTGTAGATTTCCACCAAAATTCCCAATCTGTAAAGTATATTTTTCTTTTTTCATTATGATAAACCATTATTCTGAAAGTTAGTTTTTTTGTTAAAAGACTTAAATAGATAGAAGTAACCTAAGATATATACTACTTTCATGAAGCCTACATTGAAAAATATAACCTCTGCTTTGTAATGTGAGACAAATGCTATAATAATAATACCGGTGAATATTTTTTTCGTAATAGGATTTGTTGAATTTGTTTTTATTATTATATAGGAACAAAAAATTATAAATGATAAGTATGGAATTAAGCTGCCTATAATCCCAAAGTATAACATAAATCGCATATAACCACCATCTGTTCCCATATAATAAGAACCATCGCTATTAGTATACTTTCCGTCACCAAATAAGATAGTCATTAAATTATCAGGGATGAAATACATATTATGTAATGTGGATAATGATGACACTGCAAAAGATCCTGTTTCAGTGTAGTTAATATATGCTTGAAAAACATAAGACATATATCTGTCGAGAATTATAGTTAAATCAGGAACATTGATCATCCAATAGTAAGAAATAATAAAAAATATTAATGTAAGAATAATATATTTTTGGAATTTAATGTAAAATGAAATGTTATATATTTTTTTGTCTAAAAATAGAATGCTCATTAATATACCTAATATCGCTGTCCTTCCAGCAGACATAGAAGCAAAAAAACAAAAAATAAAAATAAAGAATATAGTTCGAGATTTAAAATCAGAGAAACATATTGACCAATATAAAAAGATATAAGATAAAAATCCCATAGTAATAGCTAAACCGAAGGCTATTGAACCGGCTAAGCCTAAGCCCCTAACTCCGTTATAAGCTGACATTTGTGTTAAGTCCGAACTGGTTCTAATCATATTCTGTATAGTATCTCGAATACCAGGAAAGAATAACATGACTATGATTATAACTGATTGGATAAATAAAATTATGACAAATTGACTTTCAATATGGCAATTAGATTTATAGACGGTAAGATAAATAGAAACGAAGATTATACAAATAAAAAAAGATATAAAATTATTGAATATTGTTTTTAACATACTAAAGTCATCAGAGTTAAGTAATAAAGTATTCAATGTTGTATATAATAGCATGAATGAAAAACAAAATATTAGTATATAACTTATTTTATTTGCAAGAAGCAATTTGAAAAATGAGAAGGTTTTTTTATTAAGTAAAAAAAAGATAGATATTATTGCAGCAAAGTAACTAGAATTGAAAATATTAAAAATAGGAAATGAGAAAATAAAAAAAAATAATATCGTAGAGTAAGTTATTTTATTCATCATTTTAATATGTTTAACAGTTTCAGAGGTGAGAGAGAACGTAAGATATATATAACTGAGCTGGTTAATTTATTTTTTTTGTTTTTAAAAACAAATTTAGCTAAAAATGAAGTTAATTTAAGTATAAATAAATGGATTTTAGCCATATAAAAAACAAATTTGTTTTTATTTTTTATAATGTAAAGTGAATCATCAATACATTTAATAATATCAGAGTTTATCTTAAGGTTAAATAAACTTCTCTTACTGTTTGATAGACTTTCCTCAACTCTATAGCTAACTAATATTTCATGATGTAATTGTATTTGTTGAGCATGACTTGTAAATTTTAACCATAAAGGATAATCTTCTAAATTTTTGAAGTTTTCATTTGCAAATTCAAATTCAGCTAATAAACTTTTCTGTATAAAACTACCAGGTGCACGAATATAGTTTTTAGTTAATAATTTGATGAATTGCTTATCTGCAGATAGTTCATATAAATAATAATCACCCTTTTTAGGGTAAATACCTATAGTTCCAGTTGAATTAAATAATTCAACAATAGAAAAAACACAGCGGCAATTAAGATTGTTATTTACATATTTAACAAAGCTGGAAATACAGTTTATTTTTAATGTATCATCACCCGCTATAGATTTTATCCATTTTGAGGTTGCTTTTTTCCATGTTTGATTGATATTTTTAGATATACCAACATTAATATCATTTTTTAATAGAGAAATAGATAAAAAATCATTTTTATGGAGCTCTATCCATTTTTCAATTACCACTATGGTTTTATCTGTTGAGCAATCGTCGGATATAATTAGTTCGATATTTCTAGAACCATAGTTTTGGTTGAAAATGCTTTCTAATGTTTCAATAATTGTTTTTTCTGAGTTATAACTAATAACACATATAGATATATGTTCTTTATTCATAATGATTATCTTTTAAGGGAGTTAGTATTTTTTTATTATAAATTAAAACGATAGCTATTAAATAGCACATATAAGTTAGACAATATGCATATGTAGCACCAATAGTTCCATAGATATCAATTGAAATAATGGAAAGTGAAATCAATAAAATTGAAAATAAAATTTCAGTAATGATGAATATCGTAGTCATAGATTTGGCAATTAAAACATATGCTAATAGCCATGATGAAATTTTAAATGCATCTCCAAGTATTTGACCAGCAAATAAAGGTCTCATTGAGGAAAAATCATTTGAAAATAATGCTAATATAATTAAATCTTTAGCTAAGTAGATAACTATTCCACATGAAATTGCTATGGGTAATAGTATTTTATAGCCTTGTAGTATTTCTTTTTTCAATTCTTTTAGGGTGTTAATTTCAGAAAGTCTAGGTAAATAATAAGTACTTAAAACAGTTGTAACTACCATTAAGTAGGTACTCGATATATACCAAACGCCTTGCCAATATCCTGCTTGGTCTAATCCTTGAGTTGAACTAATATAATCCCGTATAATAAATTGTGAGGATGGAACCATAATGGCTGAAGTAATTGCCATTGCAGAAAAAGAAAATAATTTTTTTGATATTTTTTTATCATAATTAAATTTAAAATTACTTAATTTAATTATTTTATGTTTTCTTAAAATGAGTAATGTGATTAATAATATTACCGATTGATTTGTTGCAAGTGCAATTAATGCACCTTTTAAACCAAATAAATAAATAAGTAAGCTAGTGAATATTAAAGAATAAATACTCTGTATAATATTTATCTTTATGTAATCACGAATTTCTTTTAAACCATTCACTATCGAAAGAAGTAATCCGTTTAGTACAAATAAAACAATAGTAAATCCAAAAGTAATAAATACAAATTGATATTGAACATCAGATAAAATTATTTTTGAAAAAAATGATGAAAATGAAACTAAAATTACACCAATAGTAATTGAAGTTGCTAGACTTATTTTTCCAGCAGTACTTAATAGAATAGGTAACTTATCACTATCTTTTCCATACTCTGCTGTATATTTTACCACGCCGTTATTAATCGCACCTTGTGCTGCGATTAATACTAATTGACTGAAATTTTGAAATTGTCCTATTATCGCAAGCCCTGTTGGGCCAATATAAACAGAAACAGCTTTATTAATAACTAAACCTGATAACATTTTAAAAAATGTCGCTATCAAGCTTAATAATGATGTTTTAACTAAAGTCATATTTTAACCTGTAAATTTATTACAAGCACTAATAATATGAGTTATTTCTTGTTCTGATAATGTTGGGCCTATTGGTATACTTAATACTTCAGAATGTATTTTTTCAGTAATAGGTAAATTTATATCTTTATATAAGCTATAAGCTTGTTGTTTATGTGGCGGTGTTGGATAATGAATTAATGTTTGGATATCATTATCCTCAAGGTGTTTTTGTAGTTTCTCACGATGTTCATAAGCGATAACAAACAGATGCCACACATGTATATCTTGATTTTTATTATATTCATCAACTGAAATAGGTAGTTTAATTAATGGATTATTAATTTCTTTTAAATATCGAAGAGCTACAGCTTGTCTAATTTTAGTTTCATTTTCTAGATATTTTAACTTTACAGATAACATCGCTGCTTGTATTTCATCTAAGCGACTATTAATACCTTGATATATATTTAAATATTTTTTATGTGAACCATAATTTCTGAGTGCTAAAAGTATTTCAGCTAATTCGTCATCATTGGTTGTAATTGCCCCTGCATCACCTAAGGCACCTAGGTTTTTTCCAGGATAAAAACTAAATCCAGCAGCATGACCCCAATTACCTGCTTTAATATTATTAATACTGGCGCCATGGGATTGAGCACAATCTTCAAGGACTAATAAATTAAACTTATCTGCAAGTGCCATGATTTCAGGCATTGGAGATAATTGACCATATAAATGGACTGGTAATATAACTCTTGTTTTATCAGAGATTGCTGATTTAACATTATCGATAGATAAATTATAGGTATTAGGATCGGGCTCCACAAGGACTGGAACAAGATCATTTTCAGTGATTGCTAATACAGAGGCAATGTAAGTGTTAGCTTGTACTATAACTTCATCACCTGATTTTAATTTACCAAGTTCTTTCCATGCTCTTAATACAAGCGTTAATGCATCTAATCCATTGGCTACACCAATAGTATATTTTGTGTCACAATAACTGGAGAAATTAGCTTCAAATTTATCTAATTCTTCTCCCATTATGTACCAACCAGAATCAATAACTCTAGCACATGCTTCTTTTAATTCTTTTTCATACTGTGAATTTATTGATTTTAGGTCAAGAAAGTTAATCATTTTATACCTTCAATTATTTGAAATAACGAATTATTTTTGCTGGATTACCAACCACCAGAGCATTATTAGGGACATCTTTTGTTACGACACTTCCCGCACCTATCATGCAATTTTCACCCAGCACTAATCCAGGTAATATAGTTGCATTAGCTCCTATCGAAGCGCCTTTTTTTATTATTGTTAGTGGGAATTCGTTAGGATATTGTTTTGATCTTGGATACTTATCATTGGCAAATGTGACACAGGGGCCAATAAATACGTTATCCTCTAAACGCAAACCATCCCATAGATATACGCCAGATTTTATAGTCACATTATTTCCTAATATGACATCATTCTCTATTAAGGTATGTGCACAGATATTACAATTTTCACCAATTTTAGCATCTGCAAGAATTACGCTAAATTGCCAAATGCGAGTATTTAGGCCGATATTTTTACTTTGTACATCACTTAATGGATGAATTAACATATTTACATTCTTCTATAAAATTATCATAGCTACGAATATAATCAGACTCCTGATAATAATCACTTGCTAGCACTATTATAATACAATCTTCTGAAAAATCATGCATCTCATGCCATTGCATAGGTTCGATCATTAAACCTTTATCTGGTGATTTTAGAATTAATTCTTCTTTATTCTCACCATTATCCATAATAAATCTACAGCTTCCTTTTACACATATAGCTAATTGCCTTAATTCTTTATGTGCATGAAAACCACGAGAAACATGTTCTTTTGTATCAAATATGTAATAAACTCTTTTTACAATAAATGGTATATTCTTGTTTTCTTCTAATGAAACCAAAGAACCGCGTTCATCACCTAGTTTGTTAAAGTTAATAATGTTAATTAATTTCATTCTTTATTCTCAATTAAGTTTAATAAATATTCACCATAACTATTTTTTTTGCACTTATTGGCTGTTATTAATACTTGTTCTTTATTTAGCCAGTTTTGACGAAGTGCAATTTCTTCTAAGCATGCTATTTTAAAACCTTGTCTTTTTTCTATTGTTTCTACAAAGCTTGCTGCGTCTAACAAACTATCGTGGGTACCTGTATCTAACCAAGCAAAACCTCGCCCCAAAAGCTCAACTTTCAGTCTGTTTTGTTGTAAATAAACTTGATTGATAGTTGTAATTTCTAACTCACCACGTTCTGATGGTTTGATTTTTTTTGCTATTTCAATAACATTATTATCATAAAAATATAATCCGGTTACAGCGTATTTAGATTTTGGTTTTTGGGGTTTTTCTTCAATAGAAATAGCATTAAAATTATCATCAAATTCTACTACACCAAATCGTTCTGGATCTTGAACTTCATAACCAAAAACTGTAGCGCCAGTTTCGATTGATGCCGCTTTCAATAATTTTGGTGAAAACCCTTGACCCCAAAAAATGTTATCACCTAGCACTAAACAAACACTATCATCACCAATAAACTCTTCACCAATAATAAATGCTTGAGCTAATCCCTCTGGATTTGGTTGAATTGCATACTCTATTTTTATACCAAATTGTGAACCATCATTTAATAAACGTTGAAAACTACTTTGATCTTCAGGAGTGGTAATAATAAGTATTTCACGGATACCCGCCAGCATTAATACTGATAACGGGTAATAAATCATGGGTTTATCATAAATTGGTAGCAGTTGTTTAGATACGCCCAAAGTAATTGGATAAAGCCTAGTACCAGAACCACCCGCTAAAATAATACCTTTCACGTTTAATGTCCTAACTTTTTTGATTGTATTTATTGCACTGATCTATACCAACATAATTGCCAGATAAATACATTTAACTAATATCTAGTAAAAGATTTTATATGGTATTTATGTATTAGCGAAAATCAGAATATTTATAATAGAAGTGTTATAAACTTATATTGAATATTTATAGTTACTAGTATTGCTAAAATCACTAATTGTGCTAGTAATTAAATTTTTAGTCGAACTGATAAGGGTAATATGAGAATATATTTTTACTAACATAGCTATAATTACTTTAATCATAGCTACCGCACTAGGTTTTCGGCTCCCAGAGCACCATCTAATCTTTTTAAGATGCTTATTGTTCAATATACAAAGACTTATGGAACTCAGTCTAATGCATAAGCATCTGTTGTCATTTTTAGACCTAAACTGGTCTAAATTTATTCGTGGCAAAGCCAAATAAAACGGCAGTAATGATACCATTAATTATTATGTATGACTATTGTTAGTACAGCTTAAATAACGAGTTTTAATTACTTGATTGTTTACTAAACTTATTTGGAATCACACTGTTATAAATATACTTCTTTAGACTATCCTTATGATACTTACTTATTAAGTTGATATCAATTTTAGTCGCTAATTATTATTTATTGGTCGCTTTATCATTGCGTGATAAAAATTCAGCTTATTGATTTACAAGGTAAATATATGGCACTTAAGATAACTCGCATAATAATAAACTAGAGAATAACCTTAAACGAGTAAAAATAAATATTATTAAAATCAAACTATGTTTTCATATGCAAATAAAAAGATGTAAAGAATTTCACCTTTATTAAAGATATGAGATTTACCTTATGTCCGTAATTGGATAAGGAGAGTTGAATATTTTTTCGCACATTTACTTATTTCAAGAAATATAATTAATTAACTATTACTGATGGGTTAAATATAATCGATAGAATAAGAAAAATAATAGTTTATTTTATTATCAGTTTATAAAAAGAATGCAGCATTAAAACTGCATTCTTTTCAATTAGCTATACTGAATTAAACTACCACTTAAAAGGGACGGTAAGACCCAGTGAAACACCTACATCTTTACTCTCGTTGGTATCTGTTTTGGATACCCATAGCTTAGAGTCAGCGATCACATAGTCGTTATAGTTATACCACCAACCTAAATCCATACCTTTGATAGTGTCATCTTTAGGGAAAGCTTTATTCTGCCATTGGTTATCAGGGTTAACTTTGGCATATACCAAGCGGGTACTAATACGTTGGTTATCGGCTATGGTATATTCTACCTTGGTAGATAGCATACGACCATCACCACCCATAGCGTGGCCTAATGGATAACCCTGCTGATAATATCCAGCCTTATAGACAAAGTGGGTATACATTACACCATTATTTTTCATCTCAGTGCGAGTATCTGCACCTTCGATATACCAGTTTAATGGTTTACCGTAGAGAGAGTGGTGACCTTCTAATCCCAGCATATAGGCATTATGCGAAGGTAAATAACCCGCTTCATCTTCACCTGTATATTGACCATAAACACTTAATGGTAATTCAATCAGAGGGAAGAGTTTTAATTTAAAGTCAAAGCCTGCTAACTGGTTACCCGGATCTTTAGCTACATCACCAGTATTCGAGCTACCGCTTGCTGCATCCCAGAAAGAGCCCCAATCTGATGGACGACCATCACCCGCCCACATCATCATGCGTGATCCGCCTAACTCAAGATAGTCAGTTGGATTCATGGTCATACGTAAGCCAATTAGCTTAGTGTGTTTTTGTACTGGATATTGCTTTAGCTGGCCAGCAGTTAACTGATACTGCCATGAGCCAATCCACGAGAGCCATTTACTATCAAAAGCACTTTGGTCTGCACGTTGCAGCATAAAGCCAGTAACAGGGCGTGCGGCGTCGGTTCTGATCAGGCTGCCGTCATAACCGGGTCCCCACCATTGTGGTATTTCACCAAAGCTGAGCCACTGGTTCCAAATTTTTGTCGCACCGTAAGAGCCATTCAAATTGAAATCAGAGCCATTTCCCGCGCGTAGATCACGTTCTGCATTAGCTTTAAGCTTGATATCGATATCATCGGTATTATAGCTACCAGCCACAGTGTAGCGGAAATCACTGTATTCACTGTTGGCAAATCCTTGCGGGGTAGAAGGTTTATCCGTGGAGAGGTAGGTTTGTAGCTGAAGAGTGTTTTCTGAGCGGTTAAGTTGTAGTTTAATACGTTGTACAACAGCCTCTTGCTCGCTATTGGTAATATTGGCGTTACTCAGCGAGCGATTAATCTCTTCTGAGGATAGAGGCCAAGTTGATAGGCTAATCTGAATAATATTTCGTTCAGATAACCATGCTAAATCATTACGTAAGTTATTATCGGGTAACACTAAACCGGCAGCAAACGCACTACCACTTATTGCGCTAAATAAGGCGATAAGGACTAATTTATTGAGTTTGTTTATTTTCATTTTATATCCACTTACGTTCGCAAAAGGACTATTTGTTAGATTAACTATATCAGTTATTATTATATTAGTGACGACGACCCTATAATATAGCCATTCATTTATATAATTAATGTAAATGACAGCTTACATAACTTTTCTTAGGTTGATGATAGAGTAAATTGATGCGGATCAAAACCATTAATTATATTTAACCAAACTATTTAATCAATTATTATGAAAGCAACGGATGATAAACATCTATATTTTAATCAGTTAGTTTATTTACGATGATTGAATATACTCGAAATATGGGATTAACACCCTACTTTCTATGTGGTTATGGTGAGTCGGAAAATGAAAGGATAGCCACTGGATTATTTCGCTACTCAGTGGCTATCTATAAATATAAATCAAGTATTTAGCCGATCATCGGCCGTGTTCTGGCAACCAAATCACTAAACGAAGTCCGCCTAGTGGGCTATCTTCCGCTTTTACCCAGCCTTTGTGCTGTGTTACTGCGGTTTCAACAATGGCTAATCCAAGGCCAGTACCACCAGATTCTCGATCTCTCGCTTCATCAGTGCGATAGAAGGGGCGGAAGATATGCTCGCGATCTTCGGGGCTGACGCCGGGGCCATCATCATCGACTGTGACCATAATGCCGTTATTCTCTTCTTTAAAGCTGACGGCAATATGGGTATTGGAGTAACGTAAGGCATTACGCACAATATTTTCAAATGCACTGCCAATCGCCGAAGAGTTACAGTAGATCGACCATGAGCCGGGTGGTGATATCACTTCAAGGGTTTTATTCATCTGCTCAGCTTCAAAACTAGCATCAGCAAGAATATTACCCCAGAGATCGTCCGCAGTAATATTTTCACGGAGGATTTCATTTTTATGTTGGCTGCGAGATAACACCAGTAGGTCGTTAATCATGCTATCTAAGCGGTGTGTCTCTGTTTCAATCCGTTCTAGTTCTTTGCTTTCACCGTGCCGGCGTCTCAGTAGCGCTGTGGCTAGTTGTAACCGAGTCAATGGAGTTCTTAGCTCATGGGATATGTCGGAAATCAATCGTTGCTGGGCGCTGACCATGCCATCTAATGCGCTGATCATCTGATTAAAGCTATAACCTGCTGCAACAAATTCTTGTGGCCCTGATTCTAATTCAGGGTGGGGACGTAAATGTCCTTTCGCAACATTGTCGGCGGCCATTTTTAATTTACGTGCCGGTTTCGCTAGACTCCAAGAGAGCCAAAGTAGTAGCGGCGCACTGATCAACATGGTGGCGATTAAGAGAAGTAGGGGGCGGTCAAACAGCAAGTTAATAAAGTCAGATTGAGGGCTGTTTGCTGGACGAACAAGATAAAGTTGATAGTGATCTTCGCCATCTCGGATAGAAAATGGGCCTAAAATCTCAGCTCGACCATATTTTTTCTTTTTCGGGAAATCCGCGTTATCAGATTGGCCAATAAAGTTACGAATCACTTGCATTTCACTTGGAAGGGCGCCAATAACTCGACCTTCACTAGTGACAATAA
>CAUQNX010000014.1:0-111106 GCA_963519845.1 uncultured Moellerella sp.
CTTTCTCGTTATAATATTCAGTCATGACACGCCAATCATTATTAATTTGATAACCCAATTGTAATGTATAACGGGTTAAGTCTTTATCTAGGCGAACCCCTTTATTGGTTCTATCTTCCATCTTACCTAAAATAGATTTACGCAAAGAAGGTGAAATCACTAATCCAATAGGTGTATTCCAGTTAGCATAAACTCGAACTTGCTGATTATGATTAGTCTCTTTAGTATCATATTCATCCGGATGGTTAGCTTGTCTGCCGCCATCAAAATAGGCAAGGGTGGCATTAATATTCGGTGTAGCTAAAAAGCGAACACCCGGCTCAATTTCCCAACCTAAATGATCGGTGTTTGTGGTTATTATGCCGCGTTTATCCGCTTTTTTCTGTACGCCAAATAAGACGCTACCTGAAAGCTGCCATTTATCTGTCATTGGAAATTGGTAGTTTGTTTTTGATTCATAATAATCAATAATTAAACGATTTCCGTTATCATAATTGGTCATATCTTGACGATATTTTAATCCTGGTTGAATCCAACCATTATTGAGCTTAAAACGGTAACTGGCTTGTAAGTCATAACGTTGATAACGATTATTATTATCCATTTTACGTTGACGAAATCCAATATCATAATACCAATTAGATTTTTCTGGATTAATATTAAAATCTAAACGATAGCCATCATAATTATTTGGTGTTTTATAATCTGCGGTTTCCCAGGACATCATGGCATTAACAGTTGCGGCATGACTCTTAATACTGAATAAACCTAAGCCAATTAAAGGTAATAGAAGAGCAATACTAAGCTTTTTCATGATTTATATCCGATTCTATTTTCGCTGTGTATTTATATTTAGCTCACAAGAAGATACCCATCTTAAATAAAGATGAGTGAAATAATTCAGCGAGCTAATTCTATGGGTAATAGGCGACTTTTTATTCGCCTATTATTTTGTTATTGGGTTTTACATTCGGTTAATGTTTTATTATCTCTATTTTTAGTTGCTGTAATAAATTCGGTTGGTCTCCATGAATCCCCTGTTTTTTCTAACCAAGGAATTAACTCTTCTTTAGTTAATTTATCAATTATCGGTTTATTATTATCTGCAATGTTTTTTGTTTGATAAGGATCATTCACATTATCGTACAGGGTATATTTAAGCGGTTGCCCATCCTGACGATCAATAACCATAGTATGAGTATTTGTTCTGACACCGCGTTTACCAAATGAAGGTTCACCATAAGGAATAAATAGATAAAGTTGCGAACTTGCGGTCTCCCCGATACCCGTTATTACGCGATCACCTAGGTTTGTGCCTTCAACTGTATCTGGTATCCATTGCTCAAGCCCCATAAGTCCTAAGATAGTTGGGTAGATATCCGGTGCCGACATTAATGCATCATCTGTACCTGGCTTAATTTTACCCGGTAAACGGAACATCATAGGAACACGCATCGATTCTTCATAAGGATTATTCTTTGTTGGCTGGCCATTAGCACCTAGGCAGCTACCGTGATCAGAAAAGAAAACTACCAGCGTATCATCAGATAAACCCTGTTTTTCTAGCTCATCGACAATACGACCAAACTGTTCATCCACGCCATTGACCATCGCCAGATATTCTTTGAAATATTGTGGGCCATAGCCTTCTTGGTATTCGACATCCCATTTAACATTTGGGCGAGTATTCAATTCTTTCGATGTCTTTCCTGCGTAGCGATCTAAATATTTTTGCGGAACTTGATCATAAGGTGAGTGGGGAGGATTCATCGAAACCACTAAAGCGAAAGGTTTTTGGTTATCGCGATATTTTCCATTTTCGTTTCGTAAGAAGTTAATTGCCATATCCGCTTCATGCTCTGGCCCCCATTTATCGACGTAAATTGGCTCTTCTCTCGGAGTATTATTGGCCCAATACATGGGTTTCATATGCAGATCGTAAGTGCCGTAAGAGTACCAGAAATCAAAACCGTGTCTCTGCTCTGGAGAGGTCCACTCATTCCAATAACGGCCTTCCATCGGGTTGTTGTAGCTTTTAATATAGGGTTTATAAGGAGCGTCAAGGTGCCATTTACCTATATAACCAGTGCTGTAATCCTGTGCTTTTAAAACATCAGACCAACATTTAGCGTAACGCGAAAGTTCAATACCGACATTGCCACCATAGTCATGGGCATTACCTGTTACCCCGTTGCGAGTTGGGTATTGGCCTGTCATCAACATGCCTCGAAAAGGTGAGCAAAGTGGATAGTTTGAGGCCATTTGCGTCATGACTTTCGATTGCTTAGCAAATTTATTGAGATTAGGGGTTATAGAAGGATCTTCTCCCATAAACTCCAGTGCATGAGCACGCATTTCATCTGGAAATATAATGAGTAAATTAGGTCTTTTTTGTAAGGAACCTTCTTTGGTTATTTCATTTGAATTTCCAGTGCTAGCGAATAGAGGGCTTGATACTGATACAGCAGCACTACTGACTGCTAGCCCTTTAATAAAGACTCTACGAGATACAGACATATTCTTGCTCCTAACCCTTCGATGTGTTTCGTATTTATCTTTACATACTATTTATTCTTTTGTATTTTATCAAATAGAAAGTTATCGAAAGATCAAACTTGGTAACACGGTCACAAAAGCTGAATATATCTACAAATTTGTATTTAAATTAATCAACGGAAGAAGAACGACTTTCGAAATAAATAATTTGTTTAATATCAAAATATTGTATTTGTTATCGAATCAATAATAAGTTCGATTTTACCTATTTGAACCTGTAGCGTAAAAAGTATGGAGACGAAAGAGAACTCAATATTAAATAACCGATAAATAGAAGTTGCTACGTACTTTTATCGACACACCTATTCTTTTTTATCATTATATTTAATCATAATAAGATATTTTAGTATTTTTAAATTTATTGATAAACAGTACTTATTCTGTTTTTTATTTATTGATTTTGATTCTTATTTTCATTAATATTTTATTTAACGAAATATTAGAAAAAAAATGTTAGTAATCTAATGAATTGTTTTTAAGCTATATTTTCGGCGATATGAGCTGTTAGATGAGTAACACCTAATAGTGTTTTATATTATGTTTGATAAATAAAAACACTTTGGCAAAGTGTTTTTATTCCTTTACCAAAGTTTTATATCTATGCAATAAATATCGAATAGAAATATTTATTTTAAATAGGCTAATGGCCAATGTTTAAAATAGATATGATTAGCTTGCCAATCGACTTTTGCTGTATTTTCGTTAAGTAGATGACGAGCAACAGTAAACGCAAATTCGAAACTAACACCTAAACCTTTTCCAGTGATAAATTGACCATCAACGACGATATCTTGATCGATATATTGGCCATCATCAAATTTATCGGCAAGTTTATCGCCAGTACTGTATCTATGCTTAGCTAGTAATTTATGTGCGGCTAATACCTTTGCTCCGGAAGAGCATAGGGCGCAAATATAGCTATTTTCAGCTATGTGGCGTTTAATAAAAGCCATGACTTGAAGATTTGCCGATAAATTATCGGTACCTTTTGGCCCACCGGGTGTCATAACAGCATCATAATTTTCGCTAATTTTTTCATCTAGTAAGTAATCTGCCGTAATTCTGGTTTCAAAATAGGTATTTAATACTTTGCTTTGCATACAAGATAATACGTCAACATGGATATCCAGTCGGCGCATAATATCGATGAAAACAACCGCTTCACCTTCTTCAAAGCCATCCGCCAATAGAACAGCGACTTTTTTAGTCATTATTTTTTCTCACTATGTGATTACTGTTAATTAATGAATTACAGTTTTCCTGCGCTACTACAAACACGAATTTTATCTGCCACTATTTGTTTCATCGCAGCTTTGCCTGGCATTATGTAGTGACGTGGATCGTTAGCATCTGGATGAGAAAGAAAGTAATCTTTAATGGCATCAGAAAACGCAATTTTCAATTCAGTGGCCACGTTGACTTTACAAATACCAAGATCGATACAACGACGTACATCCGCATCTGGAATACCTGATGCACCATGAAGCACTAGCGGAATATCTGTTTTTTGGCGAATGATAGCTAAACGATCAAAATCAAGGTGGGGTTCACTCTTATACATACCGTGAGCGGTTCCTATTGCGATAGCTAAGGAATCAATACCTGTGGCTTGAATAAATTCAACGGCAGATTCAGGATCTGTATATAAGGAGTCTTTTTCGTCGACAATAAGATCATCCTCTTGCCCACCTAAACGGCCGAGCTCGGCTTCGACAGAACAATCCCAGTGGTGGCAATATTGAACCACTTTTTTAACCAGCTGAATATTTTGTTGAAAATTAAGGTGTGAACCATCGATCATGGCAGAGCGCACGCCGGAAATTACTTTATGGCAGAGATCATTATAATCTTCATGATGATCAAGATGGAGTGCTACTGGCATCTTATATTGCTCAGAAGCTTGTTCGCAGATAGCGATTAAGTATTGTGTGCCTGCGTAGCTAAAAGTTCCGGGAGTTCCAGCGAGAATAACAGGAGAGCTCATTTCAGCTGCGGTTTCCATAATAACTTGGATGGTTTCGAGATTATGGACATTAAAGGCTGGAACCGCATAGCCGCCATTTTGAGCACGTTTAAGCATCTCAAGAGTCGAAACTAGATACATAATAACCTCACTTAAACTTTCGTTTGATTGTGAATTATAATAACCGAAGATAAAAGAAAGATCAAAAGATCCACTTCACAATTTTAACGAAAGCATTAGAAGAAGTTATTCATTTTTGAGCTATAACAAGTTATCCCCTTACGCAACAGATTGTTCTTGGGGCGTCGAGCCTGTCCTAGCGTCATTTCAATCAATCGTTGTAATAGGCTTTGTTTAAATAATCGACGCGTTAATGGTGATTGTTCTTGGGTATATTCTTCTTCGAATAGCACTATGATCTCTTTCGTTTCGAAAGTCCCTATCACTTGAGCATGAATTGTGGGTAGCCTGATGTGATAATCTTGTTTTTCGATAGCAAGTGGTGTTGATTTTGTTTGCCAAAAATTGATTCTATTACCACAGTAAAGGGCGATATTTAGCGCTCTTAATGACCAAAAGCTGCTAGCCGGACCACTATAGTTATCGATCAAACGGGTATCGTCAGCAAATAATCCTTGCGTTGGCGCTCCGTAGCGCATTGCCCCATTACTGATAAAATAGCGTAGCGTAGTTTCGAAAGCGCGTTTGGCTTCACCACAGCTAACAGAGTGACAATTTAAATCCACTGCAGCAATTAAAGGCGCTGAGGCAGCGAGCCGATAACAGGCACTGCGACCAAAAAAAGGTAATCCCTCTGGGGTGAAAAAATAACGATATTTAGCTGTAAATAGAGTAAAAGCTTCAGTAATAAACTGGCGATCAAAGGTTGGGTCAATTTGTATGAGCCAATAAAGTGAGTAATAGAACCCCCATGCATTATAGTAATCATAGTTACCTTTAGCCCCGTCACGAAACCAGCCATCACCCACATAGAACTCTTTGATCCTTAAATAGCGATTTTGCTCGATGGTATCTTCACCTGTGAGTGATTTAATCACCAACTGTACGGTGAGCGGGAATAGGTGCCAGTTATTATCGACGGTTTTACAACAGTTAACCTGTTTAAACCAATGCATGATTTGTTGTTGCTCAGAAGCCGATAATGTATCCCAAACCCATTGTTTACTTATCCAAAGCGCTAATGCTAGATCGGCCGACTCACAAATACGCTGATCATAATCTTCTAAATCACCCCAATAGCCCTTATGTTGTGGCGATGTTCCCGCAAGAAAAGCACAGCGAATAAGGTGAGGAATATCAATTATCTCTTTATTCAATGTCTTTATGGTCGTTTGGCCATTATCAGCAGAATGTAGCCACGAAGCGAGGGTAGGGAGGATACGGCTAACCCCTTCCATGGCATCAACTTTAACGGTTTGCTGTCCCGGCCGACCTGGGTAATAGGCATGGCTATAGCCCCAAACCGCATAATGGCAAAACCCTTCAGTAATATAACCTACTAGCGTTTCACATTGGGCTCTGAGCTCCTTAGTTGGATCTTGAAAGCAATCTACTATGCACTGATCATTTTTATCGTAACGAGCCTGTTGTTTTACTTGGCGGATAATGTTTTGCTTAATTAAACGACAATAAAGGGTGAGATTGGGATTTTCATAAGGCAAATGCGGCCGTGGCTGAGAAGTAATTTTAATACTCATAGTGTTGTCTCATAAAAATGCGAGTCCTTTCGCATTAGATAAAAATAAAAATTAATTTTTAGCGGAGTCGATTAAGATTTGAAAATGATCCTGACCCCAGATAACGGGTTGTGGCTTATTTTTGATCCAGCTGTAATAAGCTGCTTTCATGGTTTTCACTTTTTCAGGATATTTAGCTGCCAAATCTTGCGACTCAGCTGGGTCTAATTTGTCATTAAACAGCTGAAAGCTATCTTGGCCATCGTCGTAGAAATAGAGCGCCCACTCACCATCTCTGATTGCCCATGAGCCTTTTGATAACTTTTCAAGATTAGGGTTTTCGGGAGGCGCTTCACGGTTATAGGTGATCCAATCCCAGTAGCCGTGCCAGAATGCTTGGTTATCTTCGCTATAGTGTTTGGTACCTGGGCCTGCCCAATAGAGATATTGATGAGGAGAATCTTGGGTTTTGCCAGTGAGTAGCGGCATAATATTTTTGCCATCCACTTTCATCTCGGCTGGAATCGATATATTGGCGCTCTGTAAAGCTGTTGGTAGAATATCTAATGCTGAAACAAGGGCATCGCTCTGTTTTCCCGCAGGAATATGACCCGGCCAATAAGCAATAAAAGGAATATGAATACCACCATTGTACATTTGTCCTTTATATCCTTTATCCATACCGTTCATTGGCATTGGAGACTCATGTACAGCGCCATTATCAGAGATAAAGAAAATTATTGTATTCTCGAGTTCACCGGTCTGTTTTAATTTATCAATAATTTGGCCAATACCTTCATCTGCGGCATTTAAAGCGGCAAAATATTTATTGGCTTCAGTATTACCAGTATCAAACTTCTCCATATACTTTTTCGGTGAAGCTTGCTCTAGGGGAATATGGGGGACGCTATAGGATAAATTAATAAAAAAGGGTTTATCCTTGCTGGCTTCAATAAAGTTGAGGGTTTCATTGGTGAGGTTATGAGTCAAATAACCAGCGGAGGGAACATTCTCATTGTTGCGCCAAATGGAGGGGGAATTCCAGAGTGCAGCACCGGATGCGTAATAGCTGTAACCATAATCAAAGCCACGTTCATTAGGGGCATAACCCGGCTCAGGCGTTGAGATCATGTTATCGTGATAATCGCGTGTTTGTTTTTCTTCTGCTATTTTGGGTTTTTTCAGCACTTTAGCATTATGCCATTTACCAATGCTGGCGGTGGCATAACCATTCTCTTGAAATAGCTCGGGTAAAAGTTTGATATCCAGAGGAATTCCCATCATAGCATCATCATTACTATAAGTACCAAAGCTAGCAGGATAGCGGCCCGTAAAAATACCCGCACGTGAAGGACCACAGACCGGATGTGCCACAAAGGCATTGGTCATTTTAACACCATTCGCTGCCATCTTGGCTACATGAGGCATTGATTGCTGAGCTGCAGTGACCATTTTGTTGATATCACCCTGATAACGCAGGGGAACAGGGCGCTGATTCAATTTTGATGTATCCAGCGAATCGATAGCGAAATCGAGCTGGCCTGTTCCTAGGTCATCCATCACAATTAATAATACATTTGGTTTTTCTGGGGTTCCCCCTGCCAATACAGCTGGGGCAACTAGTATAGATGAAGTCGCAATTAGACCTGCGAGCAAGCTTTTTTTTAACACCGAACCCATTTAAAACTCCTTAATTGATCATCTATTATTTTATTTTTCTAGGTAGATTTGCTTTAACATTGGTAGCGCGTCAGAGGCTAAACCACCATCAGAGATGATTTTTCTCATAGCTTGCATGCCTGCCGCGGTGTGGTGAAATATCTGCTTATAGGAACTGCATAAGTAGTTATGGCGCTGTTTTTCGCCTTCTATAGCGACAATACGATGCTTAGGGCAGCCGCCGTAACATAAGGTTTGAACTTCACATTTGCGGCATAAATCCGTCAGTTTATCTAATTTATTTTGTCCAAAACGAAGTTGCTGTTTTGAGTTCATCATTTTGGCGAGTGACTGACTTTTTATATTACCCAGACGATTGGCGGGATAAACAAAGTGGTCACAGGAGTAGATATCGCCATTGGCTTCTATGATCACAGCTTGACCACAGGTCTTTGATTGAATGCAACTTGAGGCCGGATAACCCATCCAAGTTCCTAGTAAGCTATCAAATAAGCGAATAAAAATCTGACCAACATCTCCTTGCTTGATCCATTCATTAAAGACGTCTGTCATAAATTGACCATAGCCGTGGGAGGGAACGCTAAAGGGAGCCATAGTGGCTTCAGGATCTGGTGCATAAGAGTAGCCAGGTTGGTAGTGACGTTGGTCAACTTCAACTATGGGGATAAATTGGAAAAAACGTGAGCCAAGCTGTTTTAGTGCCTGATAAGTCTCTTTACCTTTATTCCAATTCTGGTCATTAATCACGGTGAGGGTATTAAACTCGACGCCATACTCATTAAGTAATAAGAGGGCATTTTTTACTCTTTCAAAGGTTGGCTTACCATTGACGGTAATACGATATTTATCATGAACCACTTCCAATCCATCGATGGATACCCCGACTAAAAAGTGATTATCAGCCAAAAATTGCGCCCATTGACGATTAATGGCAATCGCATTAGTTTGCAAGCTATTGGTGATCCTCTTGCCATTGGCATACTGCTTTTGATATTTCACCACACTGCGAAAAAAGTCTAATCCTGCTAACGTAGGCTCACCGCCTTGCCAAGCAAAATCAATCTGATCACCGCCATGACTTTCGATGTAATCTCGAACATAACGACGTAGCGTGCTCTCTTGCATCTGATCTTTGTTTTCATTTTCTTTTTCTTTATCTTTATCAAACAAAGTCTCTTTTTCTAAATAAAAACAGTATTCACACTTGATATTGCAACGATAGCTAGTCGGTTTTGCCATAACATGAAAGAAGGTCGGTTGCGTTTGCGCCATCGTTATATCCTATAAATTGGTTATTAGAGCGGCTATCTTACGTAAAATATAGGCTATTCAAAAGAGATTGAAATCACATAAACGTAAAAAACGAAGTTAAACGAAAGAAATATAATGAATAAAAATAGAAATGAAGCTAATAACAAAAATGACGCTCATTTTGGGATGACTTGAACTAGGTATTGAGTGTACGAGCTAATTAGTGGCTTAATTAAAGCTTATTATTATTTATAATCATGTAGTTATAGGGTTAAGTTACTTGTTATAGGCAATGATAGCTCTCAGTTATCTTTTCTGCTTAAAATTTTCACTTCCTTACTAAATAATATATTTGATCGCATAATGAAGGTAGATAGAAGTCTTTGTCTATTTTCAGAATAAATTTTTTTATATTTTTTGTGACTAAGTATTTGCTCGCCGGTTGTTATTGAAATTAGATAAGCTGATGAAAAATTAAATGAATTTAAATCAGGCGCTAACACCGATAGCCTTATTTTATTTCAAATGTAGATGTTAAAGATGGATATCCTAGGGTTTTAGCCAAAAATAATAGCATCTGCTCTATAATGAATAGCACCAATTGGTGATATTATTCTTATTATTTATTAGAGAATTATAGCGATAAAGCTTATGATTATCTTTTAACGTAAGCAATCGTAATAAATCGACGAAAAATCGAAACTTTGTGAAAGAGATCAAATCTTTTGTTATTTCGTATTGTCGATCCAATCTAACGTAGTACACTGTGTTCGAAATCAATCAAAGGTAAAATGATTGGTTTCGTAAGGAGACGAAAGTGAAAACGGCAGTTGAGAGGCGAATGGAAATTCTCGATCTGATAAATACGGAAGGTAAAGCCAGAGTCGAGAATTTAGCTGAAAAATTTAATGTCTCAAGTGTCACCATCCGCAGCGATCTGACATTTTTAGAAAAAAATGGTTATGTCGTGAGATCCCATGGCTCAGCGATACCAAATACAGGTTTTATTGCAGAACTGACAGTGCATGAGAAGCGTAATCAAAATGCAAATATAAAGCACCTTATTGGTAAAGCCGCTGCAAGCCTAATTAAGGATGGTAACAACGTCATCTTAGACTCGGGGACAACTACGAGAGAAATTGCGGCTAATCTTAAGTCGCGGGAAAACGTAGTCGTCATGACTAATGGGTTAGATGTTGCTATGGAGTTATCTTCTGCGTCTGGTGTAGACGTCCTGATGACGGGCGGCGCACTGCGCAAGAATGCACTTTCTTTTTCAGGATCGCAGGCGGAGCACAGCCTGAAAAACTATCGTTTTGATATGGTTTTTCTGGGTGTTGATGGCTTTGATTTGCGAGTGGGTATCACCACACATAATGAGCAAGAAGCCAGTCTTAATCGCGTTATGTGTGAAATTTCTGAACAGGTTATTGCCGTCGCTGACTCTACCAAATTTGGTAAGCGCAGCTGCCATATGATCAGAGAGTTCGGAAATATCGATATCCTAGTGACGGACTCAGGTATTCCTGACGAATATGTTCAGGAATTGAGAGACAAAAAAGTCCGAGTCATTATCGCCGAAAAAGAATAGTTATTCGCAAGTTAACTCCACAAGCAAAGATAACCAAAATTGATTGTGGAGTTAGCGTTAATGCACCCTTTAGAAATAATTGTTCAACAACATAAAGCAGGTGAGCAGAATGGCATCTATTCTGTTTGCTCTGCGCATCCTTTAGTGATTGAAGCTGCTCTACAGCAGGCGTTGGATAATCATTCCCATATCTTAATTGAAGCCACCTCCAATCAAGTTGACCAATTTGGTGGTTATACAGGGATGACCCCCGCTGATTTCTATCGTTATGTCACTGAAATGGCAATTAAACTTGGCTTTCCCGTAGAAAAATTAATCCTTGGTGGTGATCATTTAGGCCCAAATCGTTGGCAGGATCAAAATGCCGATGAGGCTATGGCCAATGCAGAGGTATTGATTGAACATTATGTTGCTGCGGGATTCAAAAAAATCCATCTTGATTGTAGTATGTCCTGCCTTGATGACCCAATCCCCTTAACTGATGAAATTGTTGCCAACCGAGCTGCAAGATTAGCAATTATCGCCGAAAATACTGCCATAAAACATTTTGGCACTAGTGATATTGTTTATGTTATTGGTACTGAAGTGCCTGTGCCGGGCGGTGCAGCTGAAGAGTTAACGGGGGTTGAAGTGACGCGCCCAGAGGCGGCTCGTGAAACATTAGAGTGCCATCGTGCCGCTTTCGAAAAAGCGGGCGTAGGCAGTTGCTGGCAGCGTGTTATCGGCCTTGTTGTACAACCCGGTGTAGAATTTGATCATACGGGTATTATTGATTACCAATCTGAAAAAGCCTACGAATTAAGTCAAATCCTTAATGATTATCCCCATCTGGTATTTGAAGCCCATTCTACAGATTACCAAAACGACGATGCTTATAAGCAATTAGTGAATGATCACTTTGCCATTTTAAAAGTGGGTCCTGCGCTAACATTTGCCATGCGCGAAGCTTTGTATAGCTTATGCCATATTGAAAATGAGATGTTACCTATAGAACAACGCTCCTGTTTAAAAGAGAAAATGGAGAAACTCATGTGTGACTCTCCAGGATTTTGGCAGAAGTATTATCATGGTGATCTGCATCAGCAATATTTTGCCCGCATTTATAGCTTTAGTGACCGCATTCGTTATTACTGGCCAGAGCCGACTATTGTCGCTGCTGTCGCTACTCTATTTAAAAACCTCACCGATCAAAATATTCCGCTACCGCTATTAAGCCAGTATTTACCGCATCAATTTCATCAAGTCAGAGAAGGTGAAATTAGTGCCAAACCGGAAGCTTTAGTGGTTGCAAAAATCAGAGAAGTGCTGTCGACCTACGCATCAGCATGTCGTTTTCAATAAGTCTTTGAGGTCATTATGGAATATTTAGATTATAGCGAATTAGAACTAAAAGAAAAAAATGCTTGGTGGACGGCAAAAGAGATCAGCCAACAAGTTGAATGCTGGCGCAAAGTAAATCACGCCATTGAAACTATTAAGCCGACGATTACCGCTTTTTTAGACAAAGCGCTCTCCTTAGATAATGTTCGCATTATTATGACAGGTGCTGGCACCTCGGCATTTGCTGGACGTGCATTAGCTCCTATGCTGACGAAAAGATTGAAGCAGCGGATTGATGCGATTGCAACAACGGATCTTGTTTCAAGCCCAGAACAGTATTTGGCAGAAGATGTACCTGTATTATTAGTCTCTTTCGCCCGTTCAGGAAATAGTCCAGAAAGTGTTGCGGCTTTAGATGTAGCTGAAACTAATCTGAGTCGCTGTTTTCATCTAGTTTTAACCTGTAATCCAAATGGCAAGTTGTATAACTACTGTCAAAATAATGACAATGCGCTAGCGATATTAATGCCAGAAGAGTCAAACGATCAGTCATTGGCGATGACATCCAGCTTCTCTTCGATGTTAATGGCAGCTGTCTCCATCTTTGGTGGTACTGATATTTTCCCTACGGGCATTGCGCCATTCTTCTCTTCCTATGAAACACTTTATCCGAAAATAAATAAAATTATCCGCCAAACTTATGCCGGAAAATTTGAGCGCGTTATCTATTTAGGCAGCGGTGGGCTACAAGGCTTAGCACAGGAAGCCTCATTAAAAATGTTAGAGATGACAGCGGGTAAAGTTATTTCGACTTTTGATTCACCTTTAGGTTTCCGCCATGGGCCTAAATCCATTGTGAATAAACAAACATTGATTGTGCTTTTTGTTTCCAATGATCCTTATACCCGTCAATACGATTTAGACCTGCTTAAAGAGCTATTGAACGATAATGCCGCTGGTTTAGTGATCACAATCACTGCGCGTAAATCTGATTCTGAATTGTCTGAAAATGTCATTTATATTCCTGACATGGAAAATAGCGAAGATATCTCATTGCTCTTTCCTTATTTACTGATAGCGCAAGCTTACGCTTTTCACAGCTCAGTGGCCGTGGGAAATGCACCCGATAACCCATCACCCAATGGCGAAATTAATCGAGTTGTGCAAGGCGTAACTATCTATCCGTTTAGCAAAAACGACACAGCAGTTATTTGATTAATAAAAATATAACAAGTGAGCAAATAAAATGAATACACCGAATATTGTTTGGACGCGTATTGATGAGCGATTGCTGCATGGGCAAATTCGTATTACTTGGGGAAAACATACTGAAGCAAATCTTATTTTAGTCGCTAATGATGACGCGGCTGACGGCCCGAATGCCGCTTTTATGCAAGCAGGTATGAAAGCCTCTGCTGGAGGGGAATATGCGGTTCGTTTTTTCTCTATCCAAAAAACGATCGATGTCATTAGTAAAGCCTCGGAAAAACAGAAAATCTTTATCTTATGTAATAACCCGACCGACGTGGCACGCCTTGTAACAGGGGGAGTTCCTATTAAACACTGTAACGTGGGAAATATGCATTTCCATGAGGGTAAACGCCAAATAGCGAAAACTGTGTCAGTCGATGATAAGGATATCAACGCTTTTAAATCTATGGTGGCGAATGGTGTGGTTTGTACCGTACAAAACACACCAGATCAGGTTCCTGTTGATGTGTTAACGCTCGCCAAAGCTTGATAACGATCATCCTGAAAATAGGGTTAATTTTATGATATTAGAAGCGTCTTTAGTTGCCATATGGGCTTTTTTATGTGGTATCGATAAATATGATGTGGCACTAAATATACACCGTCCCTTGATTACTGGTCCCGTTGTGGGATTGATTATGGGCGATATGCAAATCGGTCTGATCGCAGGGGCAACACTTGAACTTGCATGGCTAGGGTTAGTCCCTAATGCGGGTGCTCAGCCACCGGATGTAACCTTAGGTACTATTGCGGCGGTTGCTTTTGCTGTTATGACGGGGCAATCGGCGGAAGTGGCAATGGGTATTGGTATGCCAATTGCTGTTTTGATGCAAATGCTAGTAATAGGTTTCTTTGCTATGACTGCATTTACCATGGGAATGGCGGATCGTTATGCCGCTAAGGCGGATGCGAGGGGCATATCTCGGCTGTTGATCATTACTATCACGCTGCGTTCATTGCTCTACTCACTGGTGGCTTTTGTGACTGTTTACTTTGGTGAACATGCGGCCAGCTGGATTGATGAAAATACCCCGAAAGTACTGCTTGAAGGCCTAGGTATAGGCGCAAAAATGGTGCCAGCGATTGGTTTTGCGATGTTACTGAAAATCATGTGGTCGAAAGAAGTGGCGGGTGTGTTCTTTATTGGTTTTGTTATGACCACTTATCTGAAGTTGCCAATTATGGCGATTGCGGTTCTAGGCGCATCAGCGGCGGCACTGTACTTCTTCTTTAGTGGTAACAGTAATAATAAAAATAACTCCAAAGAAGCAGAGGATTTTGAAGATGGCATCTGAAATCACAATTGAGAAAAAACAAAGTCTGCCAGCAGAAGTATCGGTCGAAAACCTACTCGATGGCATTGATGAATATCAGGATCAAACTACCAGAAAGGTGATCAGTAAAAAAGACCTTTGGAAATGTGCTTTCCGTGGCTTATTTATGGAAGGTAACTTTAACTTTGAACGTATGCAAGGGGGCGGATTTGCATTCTCGATTATCCCAGCACTGCGTAAGATCCATGGAGATAATAAACGTGACTTTGCCGTTTCATTAAAAAATCATCTGCAATTTTTTAACGCTAGCCCAAAACTTTTTACCTTCCTGCTTGGCACCGCCATTGCAATGGAAGAAAACAAAGAGAAGCCATCCACCATTAACGTGGTGAAAGTGGCAGGAATGGGGCCAACAGGTGGGATTGGTGACGCGATTGACCATATGACCTTGATGCCACTGACCTTGGCGCTGGGTGCTTCGATTGCCATGGAAGGTTCAATTGCTGGTCCATTTGTATTCTTTTTCCTCTATCAAATTGTGCACTTTTTTGTCTATTTCGGCCTGATGTTTATGGGATACCGCGCAGGAACTGCCGCTGCGGTTAACATGAGTGATGCGACCGAAAAAATTGCCAAAGCCGCTAATATCATGGGTATTTTTGTTATCGGGGCCCTCTCGGCAACCTTTATAAAATTCCAGACGACGCTATCGGTCGAGCTTGGTGGCAAGACCGTTGAATTACAAACGGCGCTATTCGATAAGATCATGCCGAATTTACTGCCACTCTGTCTGGTTTTCTTTATGTTTAAAATGGTGAAGGGCTCAGGATTCTGGGGCAAACCTCCGGTATTGATTTTTGCAACCTTAGCTTTTGGTGTGATTGGGCATCTGATTGGCATTATCTAACTAAATCTATCGCAGATTAGCGCGATCTAATCTGCTTCAGGAGTTTTCATGATTGGTCTTATTGTTTCGGGGCATATTAATTTTGCCTCGGGGATGGCTTCAGCTGTAGCTGCTATCACGGGGGCTCAACAGAAAATTGCATTTATTGATTTTGTCGAGACGATCTCGCCAGATGAGCTCGAAGCTCAGATGAGAAGTGCAATAGCAGAGATGGATAGTTCAGAAGGCTATCTATTTTTAACTGATTTACCTGGGGGAACCCCTTGTAATCGTGCGATGGCAGTGATGATGAGCTGCACCAATATTGAAGTACTTTCGGGGATTAATCTACCAATGATCATTAATGCGGTATTTGAGCGCGAAGATTGTGAACTGAAAGAGTTAGTGGCTGTGTTGCAAGAGATTGGTGCTGAAAGTATTCAGAATGTGCGTCATCAACTTAGCCTATCTGAGAGTGATATTGTTCAGAGTGATGATGGTATATGAGTGAATATTACGCGCTATTAGCGGATCGTACCTTCACGCCCGAAGGTATTAGGTATAAAAAATTTGTGATCGTTAATCAGGGAATTATCACTGGAATTAGCGATGTTCAACCTAGTGGATGTCCGGTAATTGAGTTAACGGGCCAATCCTTAATACCCGGTTTGATTGATATTCATATTCATGGCAGAGGCGGTGCTGATGTAATGGATAAAGCGCCAAAAACATTGCAAATTATTGCCGATGCCTTACCTGCAACTGGCGTTGTGGCTTGGGTTGGAACAACAGTAACAGCACCTATCGATGATATTTGTGCGGCACTGGCGCGAGTCGATGATTTTATTAATCAATCACAGAGTCAGGGGGCGGAATTATTAGGGAGCTTTCTGGAAGGACCTTATTTTACCGCCGCTCATCGTGGTGCGCATCCAGTTAAATATTTAAAAGCACCGACGATTGCAGAATTAGAGCTATTAATGAGTTTTGCCAAAGCTTCTTTATTGCGCGTCGCTGTTGCACCTGAATCAGAGGGAGCTCTAGAAGCTATCCAATGGCTAGTTTCTCAAGATGTCAAAGCTGCTGTTGCACATACAGCAGCTAATTTTCAGCAAGTTAGCGACGCTTTTGTAGCAGGTGCTGATTCAGGGGTTCACCTGTTTAACGGCATGTCCGGCCTACACCATCGTGAACCCGGTTGTAGTGGAGCCATCCTCTACCATGATGTATTAGCTGAGTTGATCGCTGATGGCATTCATGTGCATCCGGTGATGATGCAACTGGCTTATCGGATGAAAAGCTATCGAAATATCGCCTTAATTACCGACTGTATGCGGGCTGGGGGCTTGCCTGATGGTGAGTATCAACTCGGCACTCTGATGGTGCAGGTCTGTGACGGGCAAGCTAAAACAACTGATGGTTCATTGGCGGGCAGTACATGTAGTCTCGATCAAGCATTGCGCAATATGATCTTTAAAGCTCATGTTCCTGAGTGGGAAGCTGTACAAATGGCTAGTTCTGTACCTGCCACTTATCTTGGCCTCTCTCAACGTCTTGGTCATATTCGCACGGGGGCCGATGCTAGTTTTGCCGTCGTCGATAACCTTTTTAAAGTTACGCAAACCCTTATTCGTGGAAAAGTTGCTTATTCAGCCAGTTAGGCATGAAGAGACGACTTCACCGCAATACATCTATTATGAGGTTATTTTTAAATGGAAATTCGTCAACCTATTCACAGTGAGCATGCTAAACAGCTTGATACGGCTGGATTACGTGAACAATTTTTAATTGAAAATCTTTTTTCGGCGGGCTCGATTAATCTGACTTATAGCCATATAGACAGGATTATCGTTGGTGGCGCGATTCCGGTAGATAAGCCGTTAGCGCTCGAGGGCGGAAAAGAGATTGGTGTCGATTTCTTTTTACAACGCCGTGAGCTTGGCATCATTAATATCGGTAAATCAGGACGTGTGATTGTCGATGGTGAAAGCTATGACATAGGCGCGAATGAAGCCATCTATGTTGGGATGGGAGCGAAATCGGTAGAGCTGGCCAGCGATTCTGCGACCGATCCTGCTATTTTCTATATGAATAGTGCCCCAGCTCATCATCAATACCCAACCCGTAAAATTACTCGGGCAGATGCATCGCCAGAGACATTGGGAAATCAGGATAATAGTAATGTCAGAACCATCTACAAATATTTTCATCCGGCCGTATTACCCACTTGTCAGCTAGTGATGGGGATGACGGAACTGGCACCGGGTAATTTATGGAACACCATGCCTTGCCACACTCATGAAAGGCGTATGGAAGTCTATCTCTACTTTAACATGATCGACGATAACCTTGTTTTCCACTATATGGGCGAACCGACAGAGACACGCCATATTGTTGTGCGTAATCAACAGGCGGTGATCAGTCCAAGTTGGTCAATTCACTCGGGTGTTGGCACCGCGGCTTATACCTTTATTTGGGGAATGGTGGGTGAGAATCAGACCTTCCACGATATGGATCATGTTGCCATGAAAGACCTGAAATAAATTGTCTTTCTAACATTTATCAAAAAAATTATTTAACAAAAAATCGATAAGGTAAATATTATGAATTTATTTGATTTAACTGGCAAAGTTGCCATTGTCACTGGGTGTAATACTGGGCTTGGACAAGGTATGGCCATTGGTCTGGCACAAGCAGGCGCTGATATTGTGGGTATTGGCATTGAAGAGTCATCTGAAACTCGTCAACAAATTGAAGCTTTTGGTCGTCAGTTTCATCATATTAAAGCCGATTTAATGAAGCAAGATGGGCTACAGAATATTATCGATGAATCTATTCAGGTGATGGGTAAAATTGATATTTTAATCAATAATGCAGGCATTATCCGTCGTGAGGATTTACTTAATTTTGGCGAGAATGACTGGGATGATGTGATTAATATCAATCAAAAAACGGTTTTCTTTTTATCTCAATTAGCGGCACGTCAATTTGTTAAACAAGGTCATGGCGGTAAGATCATTAATATTGCTTCTATGCTCTCTTTCCAAGGTGGCGTCAGAGTGCCTTCTTATACTGCGAGTAAATCGGCGGTGATGGGGCTCACCCGTGCACTGGCAACTGAACTCGCTCAGCATAATATTAATGTGAATGCGATTGCCCCTGGTTATATGGCAACCAATAATACGGCGGCATTGCGTGCTGATGCTGATCGTAATGCGGCTATTCTTGAGCGTATCCCTGCCGCTCGCTGGGGAACACCAGCTGATCTTGCTGGTCCGGCTATTTTCCTCGCCTCTTCAGCTAGTGATTATGTCAGTGGTTACACTATCGCTGTTGATGGTGGTTGGCTAGCTCGTTAATTAGAGAGGCGTTTTAATGACTCAAGCTACTTTACCTGAGGCTTTAATGCCTCAGAATGTTTTAAACAACATGAAAAGTGTCTATCGTTATCAATCGACTCATTTAGTTCGCAGTGTGATCCGCCGTAGTGGTAAAACACGCTTTATCAAAGATACCGATTGGGAACGGGGGGTATTTTGGTCTTGCGCCGCTGCGGCTTGGCTTGCAACCGATGATAATGAATATCGTGATGGCGTATTAAATTACACCTTACATACAGGTTTTCGGACAGGGCCTAATGCTCGTTTTGCTGATGACCACGTCTGTAGCCAGGCTTATTTGGCGATTTACCCGCTAATAAATCAACCTGAAGCCTTGGAATCAACAATTAAAGCCTTTGATTTAATGTTGGAACAACCTTTAGCTGGGCGTAAAGATTGGTGGTGGTGTGATTCACTCTTTATGGCTCCTCCTGCATTTGCCGCTCTATCGGCTGAATTAAACGATCCTCGTTATTTAGAGTATATGAATAAGGCGTTTTGGGATTCAGTTGAATATTTAAGAGATCCGCAAACAGGGCTTTTTTATCGAGACTATCGTTATATTCCCGATGGTGAACAAAATGAATTAAGAGAAGCGAATGGAGAGCTCGTTTTTTGGAGTCGAGGCGTGGGTTGGGTTATTGCGGCTATTCCTCGTATTTTAAAATCGATGCCAGAAAACTATCCTGACCGTTCTCGTTATTTAACACTATTTACTGAATTAATTACTGAAGTTATTAAATATCAGCAGCCCGATGGTTTTTGGCGTACTAGCTTATTAGATCCTGATAGTTTTCCTGCGCCAGAAAGTAGTGCAACGGCACTTTTTAGTTATGGGATAGCCTGGGGAATTAACCTGGGAATATTAGCTAAAACAGATTATCTTCCTATTTTGGCGCTAGCGTGGGATGGATTAAATAGCTGTATTCATAGCAATGGTATGCTAGGCTGGGTTCAGCTACCTGCATTTAATCCACGTGATGTTAAATTTGAACATAATATGGACTATGGTGCAGGCGCTTATCTATTAGCGGCTAGTGAAATATTAAGCTTATCTTAATATTATCCTAATGTTATCTTAATTCCACCTTAAGTTAACTTAAGCTATATTTAATATTTATCTGTATAATCTCTGATTGCCTATTAATAAATCAGAGATTGTATTATTATTTTTTTAGAGTAGTTATATAAAATCTATAGGCGTAATTAAACGTAAAAGTATTTATTTTAGTTAAGTGATTAAATATTGGATCAAGCTAACATGCAAAATAAAAAGATATCTCAGTTTGATTTATTGTGTGATTATATTTTCAACCTATTGAAAGAAAATGAATTATATAGTAACTATGACATTGATAAAAATGGAAACCAATTAACTATAACTGTCCATCTAGCCAAGCAACAAGAGTTAAGGCTTGAGCTACGACCTGGTTTTTTTGGTGATAAAACGGCTGTCCTACTTCTGATCCGTAATGATGTTAATTGGAATAAAGTGACTCGTGTCTATTTAGAATATTCTGAATATAATGCATGGAAAATTCTTTCACTCAAAAAACATAATAGAAAGTTTCGCTCATTGATATTTAGCCGAATATTTGATAGTAAAAAGTTTAATAATTATTTGACTGCCTTTTAATTAACTTAATTTAACAAAGGGAATTATCTGATAATTTTTAGTAAATCATAATTATTATTTATGAGTAATCTTTCCAAGTTAAATAATTATAATAATTTAACATCATAGAGAGAATTATATTCTATCATTAGAAAATAATAAGAAATGATAGATAATAATAGGAGCTAGTGAGCTCCTATTTAGATATTTTACTGTTAATAATGGGAAATTATCAGCGATATAACTGGTGTTTGATTGGAACAACGGATAATTGTTGCTGCCATTGCTCTAAAGTGAGTTGTGTAAGTTCTGCGAGACCTTGATAAAAAGGGTGCTCGGCGTGCTCGATCATTAGGGCTAAATAGCGCGAACTCCAAGGTAACAAGTGTTCCGAAAGAAACTGACTCAATGCTTGAGGTTGGGATTGAGCCAGCCAAGCCGTCATCATTAGCATCAAACCAAAGTGATCTTCTGGCTCTTTTTCGCCAACCTGACTTTCTATTTGATGGGTCCGCATCCACTGGCGTAGGGCAAGTGTTGAGTCTCCAAATAAGACACTCTCTTTATCCAGATAGACAGATCCCCAAGGTGGCGCTGGTAGGGCGTGAGGCCCAATAAACAGCCGCTGATAAGCCTCTTCTAATGGTTCTTCACTTGATTGCATTAATAGCGCTGAGCACTGAGCTAATTGTTTATCTGAGCCGTATGGCCATTCACTGCACCATTCTGTGCTCGATAAGATCGCAATCATGGGCGTACAAGCCGGATTTTCAGGTGAATAATAAAATAGGGCGCCTAATGTACGCGCTGTGATATCAATATCTTGGATTTGTTGTGGTTGTAGCATATAGATTACCTGATCCGTATTTTTAATTTATCTGAGACTTATATATAGAATACGCTAGTTAAAGTAAAGGAGCCCGATAAGAGGCTCCAATAATATTATTAAGGTTCTAATTTAACCAGCAACAGCCATACCTACAGTCATATGCAGACCATAGAATATACTACGTCCCAGCATCTCACCGGCTACCATCAGTATAAAGCTGATAAACAGTAAGGCGACAGAAGGTAAACGACCTTTTAGCATTGGAATAACCCAGATAATTAATCCCAGCGCTAATAGCGAGAAACGCCAGCCGATAACGGCACCAAGTTCAGGAATGAGCGTGGCGGCTTGTTGCACTGAACTATTAATACTGACCAGATCAATCCCCTGCATAGTCAGTGAGATACTGCTAGCCAATACGGCTAATCCATTAATAATGGGGAGCAGGCGCATGGCACAAGCTGAAACACCCGCTTGACGCAGTAATAAGTAAGCCAAAAGGGGCCCGCCGATTAGCGCTGTGAGTACAAAGTTCACATTGGTATAGTTGTTATACCAAGTTGGCACTGTATCGATTTGGTAAACTCGGGTCATCGCGAATACAAAGACCAAACTTAGTATTATCGTGATGATTAGCCATAATTTACCTAGCGCATCAGGCATTTTTTTCAGCGCGGCCAGTAGCCAGTAAAATCCGCCCACCGCAAAGAAGAGTGAACCCGCTGCGATTTCATTACTTAGTGCCGATTCACCAATGCGATTTAGTGAGTTAAAGGCGCGTAGTGGAGAGCCCAGATGCATAACAGAGGCGATAAATGCAACGCCCATTAATACCCAAAGAAAGAACATGTTCATCTGAACACGATATTTTTGCGCTTTATCTGCATGTCCTGAAATTAATGATAATGCCATGATTATAAAGGCACCCACGACACACTGTCCTAAGACCGTAAAAACAATTAACGGCCATTCATGCCATCCCATTCCCATTTTCAGACCTCCTTCGGATTTGCTAAGTGACCAGTGGTATCTCCGACTGGGCGGCTGTTGGTGTTAGGTTTTATGACAATATTGGGTTGTGTAAAGTGAGCAGCAGGCAGAGGAGCAACGGCGGCTAAATCACCATATTTTGCCCGTAACTCTTCGATAGGCGCCATATCCAGTGCTCTGAGTGGACAAGATTCCACGCAGATAGGTTTTTTACCTTCAGCGACACGTTCATAACAGCCATCACATTTTGTCATGTGACCTTTTTCTTCATCATACTGCGGCGCGCTGTATGGGCAAGCCAAGTGGCAATAGCGGCAACCGATACAGATCTCTTCATTAACCACCACAAAACCATCGTCACGCTTGTGCATAGCGCCACTTGGACAGACCTTAACACAGGCCGGATCGCTACAGTGGTTGCAAGCAATAGAGAGGTAATAGGCGAAAACGTTTTGTTGGTATACGCCGTTATTCTCTTGCCAGTCGCCGCCCGCATACTCATAGATACGGCGGAAGCTGACATCAGGGGTTAGATTTTTAAAGTCTTTACAGGCCAGCTCACAGGTTTTGCAGCCAGTGCAACGACTGGAGTCGATATAAAAGCCATATTGCGTTGTCATCAGCGACTCCTTATGCCTTAGTGACTTGAACAAGATTTGAATGCGAAGGATTGCCTTTCGCCAATGGCGATGGACGCTGAGATGTTAAAACGTTAATTGAACCAGCGTGGTCAATTCGTTTGGCATCTGGGCTATACCAAGCACCTTCACCCATGGCAACAACACCGGGGATCATTCGAGGCGTCACTTTAGCGTTGATTTGGGTTTCACCGCGATCGTTGAAGATACGGACTTTATCACCCTGTTTAATACCACGTTGCTGAGCATCGATCGGATTGATCCACATCTCTTGCAGACAAGCGGCTTTCAGTAAATCGACGTTACCGTAAGTGGAGTGTGTCCGTGCTTTATAGTGGAAGCCCGTAAGCTGTAATGGGAATTTTTCAATCAGTGGATCGGCGTAGCTTTCAAATCCTGGGCTATATACTGGCAGTGGATCTATCACATCATCTTTTTCCAACTGCCAAGTTGCCGCTTTTTCTGCTAGCTGGGCTGAGTAGATCTCAATTTTACCCGATGGCGTTGTCAGTGGATTGGCGATAGGGTCGGCTCTAAAGGCTTTATAAGCTACATGATGTCCATCTGGATCTCGTTGTTTATAGATCCCTTGCTGACGAAACTCTTCAAAGGATGGCAATCCTGGCATAGCTTGTCGTGATTGCTCATAGAGATGACGTAACCACTCTTCTTGTGTACGACCTTCGGTAAATTCTTGTTCAACACCCATGCGTTTTGCCAGTTCACTGGTCATCTCATAGATATTTTTACACTCAAAGCGGGGTTTGATTGCCTGATCGGCGAAAATAACATAAGACATGTTACCCGCCGACGCATCTAGACAGAAATCCATCTGCTCTGACGCGGTACAGTCGGGAAGTACGATATCCGCATATTCTGCCGATGAGGTCATATGATTATCGATAACGACGATCATTTCACACTGTTTATCATCTTGAAGAATTTCATGCGTACGGTTAATTTCTGAATGTTGGTTAACTAAACAGTTACCGGCATAGTTCCAAATCATCTTGATCGGAACATCCAGTTTATCTTTACCGCGTACACCATCACGCGTTGCTGTCATCTCTGGACCGCGAACAATGGCATCTGTCCATAAAAACATGGAGATACTGGTTTTAACTGGATTTTCTAATGTAGGGATACGCACAAATGGTAAGCTATATGAACCTTCACGAGCACCACTATTACCACCGTGAATACCGACGTTACCGGTTAAGATTGGCAACATGGCAATCGCTCGAGAGGCTAGTTCACCATTTGAGTGACGCTGTGGCCCCCAACCTTGAGAGATAAAGGCAGGTTTAGCAGAGCCAATTTCACGGGCTAATTTAATGATTTTATCGGTAGGGATACCGGTGATTATCGATGCCCATTCAGGTGTTTTTGCAATACCATCATCACCTTGGCCGAGAATATAGGCTTTATAGTGCCCATTTGCGGGCGCGCCTGCTGGCAAGGTTTTCTCGTCGTAACCGACACAATATTTATCTAAGAATGGCTGATCAACTAAATTTTCATTGATCATCACATAAGCCAAAGCAGATGCGAGAGCCGCATCACTACCCGGACGTATCGGTATCCACTCATCTTCACGGCCTGCGCCAGTATCGGTATAACGTGGATCGATAATGATCATACGCGCATTTGATTTTTGGCGAGCCTCTTCGAGATAATAAGTTACGCCGCCACCGCTCATTCGGGTTTCACCAGGATTATTACCGAATAATACGACTAACTTACTGTTTTCAATATCAGAAGGGCTATTGCCATCAGCCCAACCACCATAGGTATAGTTGAGACCTTCTGCAATTTGAGCCGTACTATAGTCACCATAATGGTTAAGATAACCGCCACATAAGTTCATCATACGGGCGATCAGTGTTGCGCCTGGTGGCCATGAACGTGTCATAGTGCCGCCCAGTGTACCTGTACCATAATTCAGATAGATGGCTTCATTACCATAATCTTTAATAATGCTTTTCATACTGGTTGCAATGGTATCGAATGCTTCTTCCCAGCTAATACGTTTGAATTTGCCTTCGCCGCGTGCGCCAACCCGCTTCATTGGGTATTTTAGGCGGTCAGCATTATAGACACGACGGCGCATTGAACGCCCACGGAGGCAGGCACGAACTTGATGTAGGCCTTCGTAGCTATCGTCCCCAGTGTTATCGGTTTCAACATATTTAATCTCGCCATCAACAACATGCATACGAAGTGGGCAGCGACTGCCACAGTTTACAGTACATGCACTCCAGACGATTTTTTCATCACTAACGCTAGGTGTTGTCTCTTGTTGTGCAAAGGCTGTACGCGCAAAGGGGAGGGATAATCCACCGCTTGCGGCAAACAGCCCACCAATAGCACTGGTTTTAACCAGTTTACGACGGCTTATTGGAGCTGATAATAGCTTAGCCTTTTTAGTATTTATCATACATTGCTCACTTAACTTGCTTTCAATGACAATATACCGCTATAAATAAATATAATAACGAACTCCAACTCATCTATTTACGGCGGTAGTAAAAGTAGAAAGTAAATGCGCGCTGTTATTTGTTATTTCCTATTAAAAGTAACTAGAAAATGGAAGACTATAAATTAATTATAATGAAATGGTGTATGTGTAAATAGTTATCAAATAACATCGCTCATGTACTGTTATTGAGAATACATGTTCTGTAGTAATTTATATTGTTTAAGGTCAACAAAGTATGACTGTAGCGGCTTTCGCTAGGCTTTCACGCTCATAGTGGATGAAAGCGTAAATGTCGAGGAAAAGAGTATTTTAATGAGGTGAAATAGCCCTGACTCTGATACATAATCTACTATGGTTATAATGACTAGATGATGCTATTAACATGAAAATGTGGATTCTTTTTTTATTTTTAAATAGCGATAATTATAGATTCTAAAATAGACTTGAAAAACTCAATAAAGAGAGCGTTATTTATTAGTAATAATTCTTATTTGTAAATTTTCTATTTGTTATCGGATTAAAGCCAAGGATAAAACTTAAGATAATTTTAAGAGTGATAAATCTAATATTAAATTAGACATCTATTTTCAATTTAATAACGCCTGATTTTGGTACTTATCACCTAGTTGGTATAAGGAGGATAAATCACTGATTTAGCGAATATATGTTAATAAAAGAGCATTTTAGCTAATTATAAGCAACTTTTTTATCCTTACTGATAGCATTTAATGCCCCATATTCTGTTAAGTTACACAACTAAAAAATATATGATTAAAATCAATTTCTTAATTGATTTATTTATTGGTGATCACCATTCACCTCTGCTTTTAAGTTAAATAACTTAGCTTTCTTCAAGCTGTAGAGGCTATTTTTTCACTGTGATTGTGCAACTTGCCAAATGCTTCAATGGAAAATTGTGAATAAATTGTGAGCATAGGCACGTATTATACTTCTGCGATTCTATACATTAAAAATATACAATTTGTGTCAGAAGCATTTGGAGGGTTCAGTGCCCCAGTTAATCCAAAATATTTATCAAAGTTTACAGAAGACTGCCGAATTAATACCCGATGCAGTTGTACTTGTTTTTGAAAATAAAAGTTGGACATATAAACAATTTATTATTCAAGTTAACCAAACGATGTCATGGCTTAGTGGCGTCGCTAAATTAAATAAAGGTGATAAAGTTGTTTTAGCGTGGGGAAATACACCGGCTTTTTGTACCCTATTTTATGCCGCAGTGGGTTTAGGTATTCAAGTTATGCCATTGAGTACCAAATTAAAGGAGTTTGAAGGAAAAGCATTATTAGAAAATGTTAATGCTGATGCGGTGTTTTGGGATGATAATAGCCAAAGTTGGCTCGGTGAATATAAAAATAGAGGATTATCTTTATCCGAATGGCAATCAATCAAATTACCCGAGGAAAATAAATTTATTAATAGGGTTAATTTGGATAATACTGCAGTTATTATGTTTACTTCAGGAACTACAGGAACGCCAAAAGGTGCCGTTATTTCTCATGGTAATATATTAGCTGCTGTGAATGCTTATCAGAGTACGTTAAATTTAACTGCCAATGATAAAACGATTTTAGCTGTACCTATTTATCATATTACTGGATTAAGCGCGATATTAGCTCTTTTTATTCATATTGGTGGCACTATTTATTTGCACCGAAAGTTTAATTCACAAGAGGTTATTTCCTCTTTAGCTAAGAATCAAATTACTTTTCTACATGGTTCACCAACGGTTTTTATTTTATTGATTAAAACTATTAAAGAAAATAAAATAATTAATATCAATAATTTCAAATCATTAAATGCGATTGCTTGTGGGGCGGGTCATCTCAATGAGGGAACGATAGAGAGTTTAACTGAGATCTTCCCAACTGCAGTAATACATTCGATCTATGGATTAACCGAAACTTCCTCACCAGCAACTATTTTCCGAGGGGATTTACGTCACAGTAGTAAAAAATCCAGTTCAGGCCAACCAATACCCGGTTTATCGATCTCAATTAGGGATGATCAACTTAATCAATTACCAGTAGGTGAAACGGGTAATATATGGTTAAAAGGTGATGTAGTAATAAAATATTATTGGCCCAGTAATTCAAGTAATAGAAAATATTTTAATAATGAGTGGTTTTTTACTGGTGATATTGGTTATGTGGATCAAGATGAATATCTATTTATTCAAGATAGAATCAAAGATATGATTAATCGCGGCGGTGAAAAAATATATTCGATTGAAATTGAAAATCTTTTATCAACTTACCCAGGAATATCTGAAGTTGCTGTTATTCCTATTAATAGCTCTATTTATGGTGAAGAGCCAGTCGCCTTTATTGTACCAGAGAATCAAGCTTGCTTAATTAGTAAAGAGATAATGGAATGGTTAAAAGAGCGAATTTCAAAATATAAAATTCCAGTAAAGATTATATTTATTAGAACACTTCCACGTACATGGAATGGAAAAATATGTAAGCGCGAATTAAAAGATAAATATAGTGAAATAACTAACTAATAGTTTAACTTTAATCTTAACTTAATTTAATGCCTTTCAATCAAGAATATCTTGAATGAAAACTATGGATTTTTATTATGAAAAATAAATTTATCACTAAAGATGAAGCGGCAAAGTTAATTAATGATGGCGATACTATCTGTACCGTTGGCATGACATTAAGCAGTGCAGCAGAATCTATTTTATCTGCCATAGAACAACGCTTTTTAGCCAAGCAATCTCCCCGAGATTTGACCTTAGTACATGCGGCGGGTCAATGCGACCGAATTAGAGGGAATCAACATTTTGCCCACCCTAATATGGTGAAACGTATTATCGGTTCACATTGGGGATTAGCGCCGCGCTGGATGAAAATGATTAATGATAATGAGGTTGAAGCTTTTTGTTTACCTCAAGGTCAAATGGTTCATCTGTATGGGGCTATGGCCGCCGGTTTACCTGGGCGTTTATCCAAAGTTGGCTTAGGTACATTTATTGATCCTGATATCGAAGGCGGCAGGATGAATGAACGCACACAAGCATTGGACTCTTTGGTTGAGAAGGTGCAATTCAAAGGTGAAGAGTGGCTTTGGTATCCCGAAATTCCATTCGATGTGGTGATTATTCGCGGAACCCATGCAGATACCAATGGTAATTTAACTACTGATGAAGAGGCCATGTCCCTTGAAGTATTACATGCGGTATTAGCGGCAAAACGTTTTGGCGCAACCGTGATCGCTCAAGTGAAATATCGCGTTGAAGCTGGCTCTATTCATCCGAAGAGTGTGATTGTCCCCGGTAATCTGATTAATCATATTGTTCTGTGTGATGATCCGGTCAATGAGCATCGACAAACCTCAAGTTGTTTTTTCGATCCGCTACTCTGTGGCGATATGCGCTCGCCGCTTGAAAAAACCGCCCCCTTACCGCTAGATATTCGTAAATTGATTGGCCGAATTGCCTGCCAATATCTCACACCGGGTTGCGTGATCAATTTAGGCACTGGTATCCCAAATGATGTGGTTGGCGTGATTATTCAAGAGGAAAATGCTCAGCATTGTATTGATATCACGGTTGAATCTGGTATTTGGGGTGGCGTACAAGCAGGTGGAACTGATTTTGGCGTCGGCCGCAATCTTACCGCCATGCTGAGTCATCAAGATCAGATGCTTTATTACAATGGCACAGGCGTTGATATTACCTTTATGGGCGCAGGTGAAATGGATGCCACAGGTAATGTCAATGCGACAAAACTGGGGGCTATTTGTCCAGGCGCGGGAGGATTTATCGATATCACCCAAAATGCGCGCCATGTTATTTTCTGCTCTACTTTTACCGCTAAAGGCTTAGATATTGCCTGCCAAGAAGGACAACTCACCATCCTACAAGAGGGCAGTATTAAAAAATTGGTTTCGCAAGTTAAACAAATTTCGTGGAATGCGGATATCGCCCGTCATATTAAGCAAAAAATGCATTATGTCACTGAGCGTGCTGTTTTTGAATTGGGCGAAGGTCGACCTGTTCTGACTGAAATTGCACCGGGCATTGATCTTCAACGCGATATTTTGGCACATATGGATTTTACACCGGAAATTTCACCTCAATTAAAGATTATGGATTCATCGTTATTTAATGATGAACCTTTCGATTTATTGTCTTTTATTCAGCCAAAGCATTAATAGGAAAATAATTATGTTATTGAAAAATAAGGTAGCTATCGTTACGGGTTCTGCACGTGGAATTGGTTTTGCCATTGCGGAAGTATTAGCAGAAGAAGGTGCCAAAGTGGTGATCTCAGACTTAGCTTCTTCATCAGGTAGCGAAAGTGCAGCATTACTGCAACAGAAGGGATATCAGGCCGAATTTATTGCCTGTGATATCTCTAAACGCGATCAAGTTAACTCACTGTTTATTGAAGCTAAACAGCGTTTTGGTGAAATAGATATTATCGTCAATAACGCCGGTATCAATAAAGACGGCATGTTACATAAATTAACTAAAGAAGCTTGGGATCAAGTGATCGACATTAATCTAAAAGGGACTTTTAACTGCATGCAGGAAGCTGCCAAAGTGATGCGCGAAAATGGTAGTGGTCGCATAATCAATATCTCTTCAGCTAGCTGGTTGGGCAATATTGGTCAGTCAAATTATGCTGCATCGAAAGCCGGTGTGATTGGCTTAACTAAAACGGCTTGTCGTGAATTGGCGCGCAAGGGGGTGACTGTTAATGCTATTTGTCCAGGATTTATCGATACCGATATGACGCGCGGTGTCCCCGAAAAAGTTTGGGACATGATGATCAGTAAGATCCCAGCGGGTTTTGCTGGAGATCCAAAAGATGTCGGGCAGTGTGTGGCCTTTTTAGCCTCTGATCGTGCGCGTTACATCAATGGTGAAGTGATCAATGTTGGCGGCGGAATGGTTCTGTAAGGAAAATAAGATGAAAAATGCAAATGATATTGTGATTGTCAGTGGTGTGAGAACCGCGATCGGCACTATGGGCGGTAGTTTTGCTGATACACATCAACATGATCTTGGTGCTGCGGTGATCCGTGAAGCGGTTTTACGTGCAGGTATTGCGCCAGAAGATGTGAATGAAGTGATCGTCGGTAACGTTGGCCAAATTGCGGAAAGTGGTTTTATTGCGCGTATTTGTCAACTCCGTGCAGGGCTTCCTAATGAGACAACCGCTTATTCAGTCAATCGTCAATGCGGTTCTGGGCTTCAAGCCTTAGCCGATGGCATGATGCTGCTACAGACGGCTCAATCCGATGTGGTCGTCGCTTGTGGCACTGAAAATATGACTATGTTGCCTTATTACCTTAGAAAGGCACGCTACGGTTACCGCATGGGAAATGATGTTCTCGAAGATGGCTTGACGTCGATCCTAACATGGCCAGAGGGGCCTTATCACAATGGAATGACCGCTGAATACGTCGCTGAGCGCTTTAATATCAATCGTGAGGATATGGATGATTTCTCATGGCACAGTCAGCAGAAGGCATTACAGGCGATTAAAGAAGGCTATTTTGTTGAGCAAATCCTCCCAATAGAAGTTCCTGAAGGACGGAAAAAAACACGCTTATTTGCAACGGATGAACATCCACGGGAAACACCAAGAGAAAAATTCAGCCAATTACGCCCAGCCTTTAAAAAAGAGGGTACTGTGACCGCGGCAAACGCCTCTGGTATTAATGATGGCGCAGCAGCTCTCGTTATGATGCGACGTGATGAAGCTGAAAAACGCGGTTTAAAACCGAGAATGCGTATTGTGGATTGGGCTGTAGCGGGTTGTGAAGCTGAAATCATGGGTTTTGGTCCTGCACCTGCCACCAAAAAACTTTTACAAAAATTAAAAATGGATATTCAGGATATCGATTTAATCGAACTGAATGAGGCCTTTGCTGCACAGGCATTAGCTGTGATGCGCGATTTAAATTTAGATCCGCAGAAAGTGAATGTAAATGGTGGTGCTATTGCATTAGGTCATCCGGTTGGTGCGAGTGGCGCGATTTTACCCGTTAAGCTGATGTATGAGATGGAGCGTCGTCAGGTGGATAATGGATTAGTCACCATGTGTATCGGTGGTGGGCAAGGGATCTCAATGTTATTTGCTAGAGAAAAATAACACTCAATGAAAAGGCCCGACGTAGGGCGTCGGGCCGAAACGCTGAGGAAACAAAAATTAGCACCTGATCATTCTCACCGATACAAGGCGCTAGTTTCACAACAACGTGAGGATCTTAACTATGTTTTCTACAAATGAAAAGCTTGATTCTGTGGCGCAAGGCAAAAAAACCAATACAAAAATATATCGCCGTTTAATGCCGCTATTGATCATCGCTTATATTATCAGTTTTATTGACCGTACCAATATCGGTATGGCCAAAGTAACAATGTCGGCTGATTTAGGTCTTTCTGCCACCGCATTTGGTATCGGGGCGGGGCTATTTTTTCTCACTTATTCAGTATTAGAAATTCCCAGTAATTTAATTCTCGAAAAAGTTGGCGCACGATTCTGGATCACTAGGATCATGATCACCTGGGGCATACTTTCAACGGCAATGGCATTTGTTACAGGACCAACCTCTTTCTATATTCTCCGCTTATTATTGGGCGCGGCAGAGGCGGGATTATATCCTGGAGTGATCCTGTATATGACCTACTGGTTTAGTCAGGAAGAGCGGGCTAAAGCTACGGGACTCTTTTTACTCGGTGTCTGTTTAGCCAATATTATTGGTGCACCATTAAGTGGCCTGCTTCTTAATATGGATGGTGTGTTAGGTTTCCATGGCTGGCAATGGATGTTTGTTATTGAAGGTATTCCCGCTGTTTTAATGGCATTTGTTATTTGGTTCTTATTACCGAATAAACCTGAAGATGCCAAATGGTTAGATGAAAAAGATCGTGAGTATATTCAATATAAATTGACGCAAGATCGAAATGATATAAGTGCTAAAAATAGTAAATTCTCACTTAAAGCGGCTTTTAAAAATAAAGCTTTTATGATGATTGTGGCTATCTATTTTACCCACCAATTTGCCGTCTATGGATTAAGTTATTTCCTTCCCACTATTATTGGTGAATATGGCACACTTACCTCAGTACAGATTGGGCTATTAACTGCGATCCCATGGATTGCCGCAGCAATGGGGGGAATTTTCCTCGCTAAATATGCCAGAACACCGAGACTCTCATCGCGTATTTTAGTTTCGGGTTATGCAGTTATGGCTGTTGGGCTCACTATTGGCGCACTGGGTGGACCTGTCGTAGGCTTAATTGGTTTTAGCTTGACCGCATTAATGTTCTTTGTTGTGCAATCTATTATTTTCTCACTGCCGCCAACTTATATGAGTGGCAGCATGTTAGCGGGTAGTTTGGCATTATTAAATTGTCTTGGACTGTTCGGCGGATTCTTAGGACCCTTTATTTTAGGCTTCTTTGAAGATTATACTGGCACAGCAACATCCGGTTTATGGTTTGGTGTGGGCTTATTGGTTATGGGGACATTGCTCGCGACACGCGTCAATACAAATACAAGCTCAAAATCATCAAGCGCGCGCGATATTACTTACGCAGAACAGAAGTAATAACAAGTGCTACTCAGAGCCGTTATTTGATGTAAGGAAATATATAAATGAAGATTGTTATTGCACTTGATTCCTTTAAAGGGAGCTGTTCAGCACAACTTGCTTGCGAATCAGTGGCTGAAGGGTTAAAACGTGTCGTCTCTGACCTTGATATTACCTTACTGCCAGTTTCTGATGGCGGTGAAGGCTTACTAGATGCCATTGAAAAAAGCCCGTTACTAACCAACGTGAAAGCGCATCAGTTTAACTGCCAAGGGCCTTACGGGCAGCAAATTAGTGCCAAGCTGCTCATGTTGCCAGACCAAACCGCGATTATCGAAACGGCGGAGTGCTGTGGATTAGAATTAACCCCCATTGCACAGCGTAACGTGGAAAAATCCACCAGCTTCGGTTTAGGCCAAGCTGTTAAAGTCGCTTTGGATTTAGGTAGTCAGCAAATTATTATCGGTTTAGGTGGCAGTGCGACAAATGACGGTGGCGCGGGTTTCGCTCAGGCGCTGGGTGCTGAATTTTTTGATCATCAACAGCAGTTAATTAAGCACCCTATCGCGGGAAGAGATTTATCAACAATCAGCCATATTGATTTGAAGAAACTCGATCCAAGATTAGCCCAAGTGACTTTTTTTGCCTCTTGTGATGTTGAAAATCCACTATTAGGTGAACAAGGGGCGACTTATGTCTATGGACGACAAAAAGGCGCGGATGATGCCAGCTTGCAGCGCTTAGAGTCTGGAATGATACATTTTTCATCATTAATGCATCAACTTACGGGCAAAAACTATGCCGATGCTGCTGGTGCCGGTGCAGCTGGTGGCTTAGGGGCAGGGCTAAAATGGTTTGTCGACGCGCAATTACAGCGTGGTATCGAATTAGTGTTGAAACTATTAGATGCACAATCCTATATTCAGCAAGCTGATTTGGTGATTGTCGGTGAAGGGCGGTTAGATAGTCAGACGGTTCAGGGTAAAGCACCTGTGGGAGTGGCTGAATTAGCGCTGCATTATGATGTTGATGCTATTGCACTTTGTGGCAGTTTTACTGCCGACAGTAAGGTGCTGTATCACCATGGCATTAAAGCTATGTGGTCACTATGTAACGGGCCTATGTCCTTAGATACAGCGATGACCGAAGGGGCTGCTTTATTGGCAGATAGCGCTGAAAATTTAATGCGAACACTAATTGTGGGGCAAGGGATCAGCACAAAATAATTGATAATAATGAGGTGATAATATGCTGCTGACAGAAAAACTGGCTAATGACATTGCAACGAGAGCTATGGGAATCATTCACCATAATGTCAATGTGATTAACAGTCAGGGAGTTATTATCGCCTCAGGAGAGAAAAAGCGGATTGGCGAAATCCATGAAGTGGCGGTTGAGGTGATCCGCTGTGGTAAGCGGATCATGATTTATAATACGCAAGAGGCGGAGCGCTATACTAATGTGGCTCCGGGCATAAATCACCCTATTATTGTGGGCGATAAAGTTGAGCTCGTTATTGGTGTCAGCGGTGATCCTGTGGTGATCCAGCGCTATGCAGAATTAGCTATATTAACGGCAGAATTATTGATCCAGCAGGAAGTTGAGCGACGAAATATCAATTGGCAGCAGAGGCTCAGAGATATGCTGTTTGCACAATTTATCGAACAAGGGGTGACCAAACAAGGTAAAAAAGCCTTATTAAAATTGCGTGATTCTGGTTTTATTTTTTTATTGCCTACTATTCCGGTCATTATTAATATTGAGTCGATTCAATATCGCCCTGAAATATTAGATTCTATTATTAGTGAATTATCCTCGATTGATTCAGCTGAAGTATTATTACTTAATAGTAGTGAAATATTAATTCTATTTCCGGCCCTCAAATATAAAGATGAATCTTTTATTACTAAACTACATTTTATTATGGATGGACAATTAAGCCAGTATCATATTGGTATTGGAGTAAAAGCCGAAACAGAAGAGCATGTACGTGATGCGGTTCATTTTGCCCGCTCAGTAATTGATGTTGGACGTTCGGTATCACCAGAAAAGCAGGTGTTTCTATTTAGAGAGATGGCATCATTATGTCTGTTTAATGAAATTGAAAATAATTATTTATTTAATTTTTTCTATCAGATTTGCCAAAATATCTTAGCTCATGATTCGGGGGAGATATTGACCGATACACTTGAACAATTTTTATTACAAAATGGTGAAACTGGAAGTGCCGCTCTACAATTAAATATTCATCGCAATACATTGAGTTATCGATTACAGCAAATAAAAAAACTTACAGCGCTTGATCCTATGAAATTCACCGATTTAATCCAGCTCTCTGTGGCTATGTATTGCTATCGTAAACGTCATCCGAAACAACAAGCTTGGTTAGATGCCTTGAGTTAATCAACGCCTATTTAATTTTAAAAGCCCCCTTTTTTAGTTAAAGGAGGCATTATGTTTTACCTGATGATTAGCACAATATTGACACTATTATTGAGTTCTATTGACTCTCGTTTTGTTCTTTAATTAAGTCAGCTTGACGATTGCGTTCCAACTCTAATGCGCCGTAATGAGATAAAATACAGAAAACAATACAGCAAACAATCCCGCCTAGCAGTAGATAAAAACCGCCATGCCAACCCATACGATCGACAATCAAACCAAACAGACTTGTTCCAAGTGTTGCACCAAGGATATAGCTCATAAAACCACGTAGACCCACAGCTGAACCCACGGCAAAGCTAGGGACAATTTCCATAGTTTGAACAGAAGCGAGGAACTGAGGAACATAGATCAAACAACCCACGATAGCGGCGAAGAAGGTCACTAGCGCTAGAGATTGACTCTGCCAGTAGCCAATAAGACAGAAGAAAATAAATACCATACAGACGATGGCCATTGGCATTCTACGACCTTTAAACAGCTTATCTGTTAAATAGCCAGCTAATAGCGTAGAGGGAATAGCTGCCCATTCAAAGAATAGAAAGGCGATACCCATCTGATCTTTAGTGAAGTTTTTCTCAGTTAGCAGGTAAATAGGTAACCAGCTGATGATACCAAAGCGAACCATATAGACAAAAACGTCAACAAAAGAGATATACCATGCATTTTTATTTTTCAGAACATAAGTACAAAAGATCTGAAAAGCAGTCATGTTTTCGGGTGATTGTTCTTGTTGAGCACGGGTTAACACCACTTTCTCTTCTGGCATCATCTCTACTAGTGAGGGCAAACCTTCTTGTGCCGGTGAACCTTTGCCTAAGAACAGAACGACTGCAGCAAAGAGGATAGCGACACCAGCTGGAACCATATAGCTGGCGCTTTGCCAATGCTCTGTACCTAGAACAGCAAAAGCAGCCCCGACGATAGGAGCAACGATTCCGCCACCGATATTATGGGAAATATTCCAGAAAGCACCGATACGACCTCGTTCGCGGCGTGGGAACCAGTTCGCAATAGTAATAAATGAGGGACCCACACCCATGCCTTGGAATAGGCCATTCAAGGCGACAAAACCCGCAAATAGCCAGAATGCATTGCTGAAGCCCATACCAAAGTTAACCACGGCGCAGAGGATCAGACCAAAAGCCATAAAGGCTTTCGGGCTTGCTTTATCAGCCAAGGTACTCATGATCCCTTTACTGATCCCATAGGTGATCAACATGCAACTGGTCAGTAGGCCAATCTGGGTTGTGGAGAGATCTAAATTTTCTTTGAGGTACGGGGTCGAGAGCGTAAAGTTATTACGAACAATGTAATAAGCTAAATAGCCAAGGAATACGCTGAGTAGAGCCTGAACACGATAACGTTTGTAGGTTTCAGGAACTTTGTCAGCTGCAATTTTATTCTTTGCCATAGGTGGCTTTAAAAATGACAGCATAATTTCACCATTAGAAATATAGTTTTAAAATAGATTTATTGAGTAATGTAATCTTTATTTTTTCTGACGGAGTTATCATCTGCCGTTTAAATAAACATCTCAAGATAATGAATTTGTGTCACTATTGACTCAAATTAATAAATTAATGCCGATATTTGACTCAATTAAGTCAATAGGAAAATATGACTATATTCTTTTGAATTAAAATATAAATTTAGATGTTAGAATATAGCGAAATAATTTTTATCTATCTTATTAATTGAACTGTAAGGGTTTTATTCTTATTTTGTTGTTAAGCTGATTTGTTGCTATTATTATTTAATCTGACTTTATCGTCACAGCTGTTTTATTTTCACGGTAATTTAATTTATAACTAGAATAAGTATTCTCTTTTGTTATTCCACTGAATGCTGACAATAAATATAAACGTCAGAAAAAGGGTAACAATTGCCCCAAATGGGCTTTTACAGCATACGAAAAAAATTGTTAGTTTTTTGACGTGTGTCACATCCACCAGCAAAATATAGAATCTGACTATGCCACGAACGCTAATCCGCTGTATGACTGCACTTATTACCGCGCTCAGTCTGAGCTTTATTCATTTTTCGGTAATGGCGAAAAATAACGAGCTAGTTATTGCGACGACATTATCGCCAGAAGCAACGGCCTACATAATTAATAGCTGGAAGCAGGAAAATGATGCTATACCGATTCGCACTATTAACCGTACTAGCGCCTCTCTTGAGCGACTTTTAGATACGCCAGCGTTAGAAAATGTTGATCTGGTTTTGACATCTTCTCCAATGCTGTTGCAACACTTGCAGGAGCATGATCGTCTGGCTACCCAGCAAGGATTAACAGCGAGCTCGCAGAAGCTAGTGCCAAGCTCATTGCAGCAGACCGTCGCCGCTGTCGCCTTCTCTGGCTATGGCATATTGGCGAACAAACGCAATATGGCAGAGAACAATTTGCCTGTGCCTATGACATGGGATGATTTAGCCGATAGCCGTTATCAGGGGATGTTGCTGATGAGTAGCCCGTCGCGCTCCGATACCTATCATCTGATGGTGGAGACATTACTACAGCAACGAGGTTGGGATGAGGGCTGGCGAATTCTATTAAGTATATCTGGTAATCTAGCGACTATCTCTTCACGTAGCTTTGGAGTGGCGGATAAAATTAAAACAGGTTTAGGTGGTGCAGGCCCGATTATCGATAACTATGCGAAATTACTGTTATCAGATCCTGAATTAACCTTCAACTATCTACCGGATTCAGCCACATCACCGACCTTTATTGCAATCACGCGCTATAGTTCGAATCAAATGCAAGCTCAGCAATTTATCTATTTTCTGCTCAGTGAAAAAGGGCAACAAATACTGGCTGATACTAATACGGGTAAATATCCAGTTACGCCTCTGCCGCTGGATAATCCGCGTGAACCCCAGCAGCGGCGCTTATTGAACTCGCCACGTCCGTTGGATGAGCATTTAGTTCTCAAACGTCAACGCATGGTACAGCAGCTATTTGACACGGCGATCACTTTCAGATTAACGGAATCTAAAGATGCTTGGCGTGCCCTCTATATGGCGGAAGCGCGATTAAAGAAACCCTTACCTGAGATCAGAGCACTATTAACTGCGATGCCGGTCACCGCACAAGAGAGCGCCAATTCAGCCTACTATGCGCAATTTGAAGATAGTCGCCAAGCAGAAGAGGAGTATATGCGTTGGCAGCGATTCTTTCAGAAACAGCAGCGTAAAGCGATTGCCGGCTTGGAAAAGATCAAATGAAACAGCGCCTTGTTAGCTATATTGGGCGTTTCACTATCAGTAGCATACTGCGCAGTGCCTTTCTATTGGGTACTGTACTGACGCTAATTGTTAGCTGTGTGAGTCTCTATGCATGGCAAGCGCAAAATAAGCAAATTCGCTATGCGCTAGGCGATTATTTCCCACGTATTCAGGCCTCTTTTTTGATTGAAGGGCAGCTAAATACGCTGGTGAACGAGCTCAATGAGTTCTTAAAAGCGCCAAATACAGGAGCTCGATTACAGTTGCATAATCAGATTACTGCACATTTGGCGCAGATTGAAGCTATTAATCAGAAACTGACGGGCAATGACCAGGTGCAGATCACCGCGATTGTGTCGCAAAGTCATAGTTTGCTACGCCGTCTGGACAGCGCGCTTTATACGCTATTTTTGGCGCGAGAGAAGCTAAATACCTTATCAGCCCGTATTAGCTGGTTACATGATGATTTTAATACCGAATTAAACTCACTATCTCAAGATATTAGTTGGCAGCAGGGTTCTCTGTTAGACCAAATAGAGCAAGAGCCGGGGCGAGCAACGGCTCTACAAGGTAATTTGCGCAAAGTGCAGGGCGAGTTGCAACTAATTTATACTCTAGCTCGGTTAGAGGGCCAGATTATCGATGATCTCTCCGCTCGTCTGCGTGATGTGCAAAACGAAACTGATATAGATACCAATAGTTTAGGCTATATTCGTTATCTTAGTTACTTAAAATCGAGCGTTGCCGCCAATGAGTCTGAGCTCGATCGTTATCCAAGTGCCGTAACCTTACGTCAAACGATTGATGAATTATTAGATATTGGTTTATCAGAGAGCAAGATGCCCGCTGTTTTACACAATTATCGGCAAGCTCGAATTGAATTGGCGGCGGTCAGTGCGGAGAAAGAGCAGATCCTCGAACGATTTCGCACTCAGCTAGATGCGCAGTTAGGCAATAGCCACCAGCAGTTACAAACGCTAAATAGCCATCTGGCTAATATTATGTCATTTAGTGGGACGACAATTATCATTACTGCGCTAATGGCACTGCTACTGGCGGTTTTATTTAATCACTATTTTATTCGCTCACGATTAGTTAAACGTTTTACAGCGTTAAATCAGGCGGTGGCGCGTATTGGCTGCGGTGATCTCACCACCCATATTCCCGTTGAGGGCAAGGATGAGATCGGGCGTATCGCTATATTACTACAAAAAACGATTAACCAAATTAACCAACAAAAAATGCAGTTACAGCAAGAAATTGCCGATCGTAAATTGATCGAGGCGGATCTAAGAGCCACACAGAATGAGTTAATTCAAGCGGCGAAACTTGCGGTGGTTGGTCAAACGATGACCACCTTAGCGCATGAAATCAATCAGCCACTCAATGCGTTATCCATGCATCTCTATATAGCGAAAAAAGCCTTAACGGCGGATAGCGATAAAGCTGCATTAACCTCCTTGAGCAAATCAAGCCAACTGGTGACGCGAATAGATGGCATTATTCGTTCATTACGTCAATTTGCTCGTCGACGTGACAATTTAGCTCATTTACAGCCGATTGATTTAAAACAAAGCATTGAGGATGCTTGGGAAGTGCTAGCGCTACAATATAAAACCCGCAAAGTCATATTAAATCAGCCAGCCAGCGTGCCCTTTGTGCAAGGGGATGCCATAGGTATTCAACAGATCTTGGTTAATTTACTGGCCAATGCACTAGATGCTAGCCCTGCCGAGGCGGTGATCACTATTGAATATATTGAGTCGGATAATGATATCAATCTTTGGATTAGTGATAACGGATGTGGTTGGCCGCTGGCGTTAGCAGATTCATTAATGAAACCTTTTACAACAAGTAAAGATATAGGTCTGGGAATTGGATTGTCAGTCAGCAATTCGATTATGCAACAGTTTGGCGGCGAATTACGCATCGCTTCAACACTAACCCGTAATGGGTGTGTGATTTTATGTTTTAGGAAGGTAAGTGCAGATGCTTGATGATCACTACGATATTTTATTGATCGATGACGATACGGATGTATTAGATGCTTATGGTCTATTATTAGAGCAAGCTGGATATCGTTGTTATGCCTGTAGTGACCCACTAGCGGCCAAAGATCTGGTTCATCGTGATTGGAGTGGTATAGTGATCAGTGATGTCTGTATGCCCGCCTGCTCGGGTATGGCGCTAATGGCACTTTTTCTGGAAAAAGATAAGTATTTACCCGTTTTGCTGATCACTGGCCATGGCGATGTGCCGATGGCGGTTGACGCGGTAAAACAAGGAGCGTGGGATTTCCTGCAAAAGCCTATCGATCCTGAGCATCTGATGAAGCTTGTCGGTCGGGCGCTGGCGGAGCGTAAACAGCGAGTTACTCAACGCAGGTGGAGTCAGGCTCAACTCACGCTAAATTTTATTGGGCAAAGTGAATGGACGCAACATATTCGCCAGCGGCTACAAAGCTTATCAGAAACTCGAGCTGCGGTTTTTTTACAGGGTGAATTGGGAAATGGCCGCACTTATCTTGCCCGTTATTTACATCAAATAAGTAGTAATAGCCAATCACCATTAGTGATCAAGACAGTATTTAAAGATGAGGATATTCATCTTGAGTCTTGGTTGAGTGAAGTGCTAGATGGTACTTTAGTCATTAAAAATCTCGATTTGATGCCTCTTAATCAGCAGCGTTATTTAGTCCAGCGCATTCAACAAGAGCAGCGGATTTTTCGTTTAATTGGTATTTCAGACACTCCCTTACTGATGTTGACCAAGCAGCAAAAGATTATTGCCGAACTATATTATCATTTTTCCATGACGCAAATTAATTGTTTATCTTTATCACAACGAAAAGCCGATATTACGCCGTTATTTCAATATTATTTAGCGCAAGCTTGCACACGTTTAAATCAGCCATTGCCAGAATTAGATGAACCATTAATTAAAAAACTAACACGCCGTGATTGGCCAGGAAATATTAGTGAGTTGTCCAACGCCGCTGAACTTTATGCGGTTGGTATTATGCCAATGGGGGATACTGTTAATCCACTATTAGCTTCCGTTGCGCCGATTGCATTGGATGAGCAAGTTGAGAGCTATGAAAGACAAATAATTACTGAAGCTTTGAATATTCACCAAGGAAGTATTAATGATGTCTCTGAGTATTTACAAATTCCACGTAAAAAACTATATTTACGAATGAAAAAATATGGATTAGAGAAACATCATTATCGTATATAAACTTAGTTTTTTTAGTTCTAGGCTGATTTCAAGTGATAATGTCATAATTATTAATATATAAATATTAATATATATAAACATAATCTTTTTTGGGTTTTATATGGTTTTAAATCACTTTGTAATTAGTATAGTTATCAATAAAAATGAGTGTGCTTAATTTACAAAGTCTAAGTATTCTAGATGAATGAAATCTTATTAAACGGCTCTGCTGCTTGTTAAAAAAAAGTAATAATAATTCTCTATAAATAGATTTTTTTAATTGTGATTTTTTTGTTAATCAGATTTTACTCATTGGTATAAATAGCTTTATTTTATCCTCTAGTGGGGAGATATTCTCGATTTTTTTTGAGCAATGATTGTTGATTAATAGCTCAGATAATGAATACTTAGAAAAAATAGTGCGATTATATTTAAAATTTTTAAGTGGCTAAGTGCTATGTTTTTTCTGACTTTATTGAAATGCTATGCTTAAAAAATAAAAAATACGCTTACTTGCAAAATTTTAATGTAACAAAATGAAAGCTGATGTATATCATTATGATATTAATCGAGGGTAATTTGAACATATCGACTTTTGATACAATTATAGGTTTATTTTTTATTGCCCTATCATGCTGATCTACTTGGTGATAAGTATTTATCTCTATTTATAACTCATTTATAGTTATTTATTGGTAGTTTTTGCCAATTGAATTAAGTGTTTTAATTGCTTAAAACGTTTTTACACTAGTAGAACCTACGCCTATATTTCCTTTACGGGAACGACAGACGATCCAATATATCGCAGTTTGTATTTCTATCTCATTAGTTTAAATCGTAGGGTGTATTTCCCACTTTTGAATAGTTTGCTAATTAGTGGTTTTTACTTGTTCAGTTTGTCTATTTTAACTTTGTTTTCTCTTTATTGGTGGTGTTAAGTCTTGTCGATATTCATTTAAACTTTATCTAATGGTATTTCATTATGAATTCTATAAACAAAAAAGTAGGGCGGTTTATAAAAACGGCTCGTTTAGAGAGGTCAATGACAGCCAGTGATTTTGGGCATGCTTTAAATGTTAGCCAACAACAACTTTATCTCTATGAAGCTGGAGAATATGATATTTCATTAAATTTACTTCTCCTTTGTCTTGAAGTTCTAGATAAGGATTGGGACGATTTTTATTGTTCAGTTATTTCTGATAAATATGCAAAAAAATATTAATTATGAAATTAACTGTATGTACTATCATCACTAAGATTAGTCTTAAATAATAGATATTATACTGACTGTGCAGATGAGTTAGTTGTAAAGTTGAATAATGGATCCTGCTTTAGATAATAAGATAATTTAAATTTCCATTCTAGATGTTAACTATGTTCTCACTTAATACAATAAACCTCAACTATCTAACTCGACTTAAATAATAACATTAGTTTAGTATATTAAACTAGGGACTAGGCAAGTACAATGATTTATATATTGAATGATAAAATAGAGTATAACTCTGATAGTAATGAGGTACTTAAAGTTGATTCAGGAGAGCGTATTACAAGCTTCACACCTATACTCAATCATATTTTTAGAACGCTAATTGAAAATAATAAAAAAATAATTTCTAGAGAAGCACTACTAGTATCTGCGACAAATGATTATGGTATAAATACGTCAATGAACACATTAAATCAATATATTAGTGTGTTAAGGAAATTTTTCCTTCAACATTTAAAAATAGAAAGTTCTATTTTAAGTATACCTAATCAAGGCGTTATTCTTTCTTCTGAGATAATAATTAAGGAAAAAATAATTAAGGAGAGTCCCTCAATAGTAAAAACACATGAGGAACAAGCTGGTAATGACACAATAGATAACGCTATATTGGATGAAAAATATAGCGTTGTGCATAATTTTACAACTTTAAATAAGAATTTTAGTGTAACAGAAGTAGATAAAAAAACTAAAATAGCAAAGGATATTATATTAATTCCCATTATTTTTTGTATGGTGGTTTCAGGGTTTTTTTATATTTTCAATTTAGTTATTAAGTCATCTGAATATGATGAGGTGGAAACTTTCGAAATTAGTCATATAGAAAATTGTCCAGTATATGGATTTAGAGAAGTAACTGATAATGAAAATACATTAGCTATAATTGAAGAACATTTAAATCTTTATAATATAAAGTGCTTGGACGGAGATGAATTCTACTATTATGATAATTATGATAGTTCAAGTAATAGAAATCAAAGTCTGCTATCACAGTGCAAGAAAAATAAAAGCTGCATTTCAACTAGAATAAACAAATGGAGTCAATGATGAAAAGGAAAATATTAATTATCCTAGTGTCTATGTTGCTTATTTTCTATGTTTTTTCTATGTTTTTTTTATTTAAATTTGAAATTAATCAAATATGCACCACAAAAATTTATTCAGAAATAGAAGGTAAAGATAAAGGGCATCTTTATAAGGTGGACTTTAAAATATCAAATAAAAATAACGATAGTGGAATTATTAGAATGGTCGGAACTTTAGATGATTATTCAATTAATCGATTTATATATTATGAAATGGAAAATCAAAAAGAGAGTAATGTTAAATTTAAAATAACCTCGACGATAAAATCAAGTAGTGATGATATTAGTGATAAAGCCTTCAATAGGTATTTTAACGTGCTATCAGTAGATAAGATTAGTTATGTCAAAGTCAATGAAATCACTGAAGGAAGATACCTATTCTCCGGCCTGCTTGGACCCTATTTTGTTTGTGAAATACAAGATACCAAGGAATTAACAATAATGTGATTTTAGTTTTTTTTAAATATCATCTATGGCGCGTAGGATGATTTAATTTATCACTATGGAAGGTAAATCAATAATATATGATTATATTCTATCTATTTAAATATGGTTTTTTTGCAGGCAACAGACCGAATAAGTTAGAAGATTATACTCTAATAAAGGGCTAGGCTCAGCTTTAGAAGCTATTGTGAGCATTATTTTTCAATAATACTCACAATATAGAATAAATAAATTATAGTAATTTAGGTAATAATTTATCTTATTACTTTAATCCAGTTTGGCTTGAGATAAATATTTCTGCATTTCATCTGATGGTACCATACCGCCGCCAGTTGCCCACACTAAGTGGATCGCATTTGTCATTTTTTCAGTGCTGAGATGTTTAGTTTGCAGATATTCTCTATTTTGCATCACATGAATAGCGCCTGTCATACCTGCGAGAGCAGAAGGCTCTAATTTAATTGACTCAGTCTGATTAAATAACGCTAATAGGTTATACATTTCGCTATCATCAATTGTGTAATAGCCATCAATAAGACGCTCCATGGCGCGACCGACAAAGCCTGATGCGCGACCGACAGCAAGACCATCAGCTGCAGTAATGTTATCAATTCCAATCTCTTGCACTGAAATACCATCATGCAGTCCAGTATGCACACCTAGCAACATGCAGGGAGAGTGAGTGGGTTCAGCAAACAAACAATGAACATCATCACCAAAAGCCAGTTTTAGGCCAAAAGCAACGCCACCGGGCCCACCGCCCACGCCGCAAGGTAGATAAACAAATAATGGATGATGATTATCGACACTAATACCTTGCTCAGCAAACTGGGCTTTAAGACGTAGGCCTGCAACCGCATAACCAAGAAATAGTGTGGTTGAATTTTCATCATCGATAAAGAAACAATTTGGATTTTTCTCTGCCTCTTTGCGTCCTTGTTCTACCGCAATGCTATAATCTTGTTCATACTCAACAACATTAACTCCATGGGTACGTAATTTATCTTTTTTCCACTGCCTTGCATCTGCTGACATATGTACGCTGACATTAAAACCTAATTTAGCGCTTATAATACCGATCGACATGCCGAGATTTCCGGTAGAGCCCACAGCAATACTATACTGACTAAAGAATTGGCGAAATTTTTCTGAAAACATAATTTCATAATTATCATCGATAGATAAAAGGCCCGCCTCTAAAGCCAGTTTTTCCGCATGAGTGAGAACTTCATAAATACCGCCTCGCGCTTTTATTGAGCCAGAAATAGGTAAATGACTATCTTTTTTAAGGATCATTTTTCCCTCGATTGAGGTATGGTATCTGGCTTCTAATGCGGCTTTCATTGCTGGGATAGCAAGGATATCAGATTCGATAATTCCTTGGGTCGCTTGTGTTTCTGGGAAAGCTTTCATCAAATAGGGTGCAAAACGATTTAGACGTGCCAGCGCATCTTTTACATCATCTAAAGTTAAGCCAACAAAAGGTAAACCAGCTTCTGTCGTAGTGACGATAGGGTTAAACCAAGTGACTTGTTTTAAATCGATTAAATCCTGAACTAAAGGGTAGTCAGCAATTAACTGATCTCTATTTATCTGAGTCATGATGAGCCTCTGTTAAATGACAAATGAAAGTGCAAAAGTGCCCGCTAGCGCTACAAGTGATGTGATAAGCGTGGCAACACTATAAAAGCGAAATGTTTCGGCCAATGTGGCATTACAATACTGCTTAACGAGCCAAAATAAGGAGTCGGTGACGATAGTGCAACCAATAGCGCCAGAGCCAATAGCTAACGTCATAATTTCTGGGCTAATATCTGGGTACATTGGCATCAAGGGGGCAACAATCGCTGTCGCTCCCATCATGGCCACAGTCGCAGAGCCAACGGCCGCGTGAAGAATAATCGCAACCAACCAAGCTAATAAAATTGGATGCATATCAATGTTAGATAGAACTATAGCCAGAGAATCACTTAATCCACTGCCTTTTAAGATACCGTTAAATGCACCGCCCGCACCTATGATAAGCAAAATATTGGCAATTGAACTAAAACTCTCTTCTGTTTTGCTCAGTAATACACTCATTCCCATATTACGGCGAATTCCCAATATGTAATAAGCCACAAAGGCGGCAATAAACATAGCGGTGATAGGATTGCCTACGAATTGCAATAGAGTATATAACTGATTATCTTTATTCATATTCATGTCAGCTGCGGTTTTTAACAGCATAAGAATAATAGGCAGTAAGACGGTAAATAATGTAGCACTTAAAGAGGGTAAATCTTTCTCTTCACGCACTTCAATATCGGAGAATGCTTCAGGTACTGTTTTAAATGGTAAGCGGGTACCTATTATTTTCAGAAATAGCGGCCCACCGACTAAAGAGGCAACTAAGACAACGACCAATCCTGCCACAATAACGGTTCCAATATCTGCACCAAGTTCATTGGTTACAAATAAAGCGGCTGGATGTGGTGGCACGATACAATGAACGGCCATAAGAGCTGTACATAAAGGGATCGCTAGCTTAAACAGTGAGGTATTGGTTTTTTTCGCAATTGAAAAAGCCAGTGGAATTAATAGAACCACACCAACTTCAACAAAAAGCGTAATGCCGCAGATTAAGCCAATTAATACCATGATGACATCAGGAGTTAACCAACGGCTTTTTTGTAATGTTATTCCGATGCGTTCAGCTGCGCCGGAAATTTCCATCATTTTACCTAAAATAGTGCCAAGACCAATAATTGCTGCTAAAAATCCAAGTGTGCCGCCAATGCCATTTTCAATCGCATTTATCATTTCAATCGGGTTCATTTTCATTGAAATACCGACAAAAAAGCTGGCGAGCAATAGAGCTAAAAAGGGATGAAACTTAAACTTAATGATTGAGATAATGATCAGCAAGATACTAATAACTAAAGTACCTAGCATCCAAATTGTAGAGTCCATATCCTACCCCTGAATCTATTATTGTTGTCCATCTATTGGATAATAAATATTCAGAGGTGACAAACGATGAAAATGAAGATTTAGATGAAAATAATTAACTCAATGTGGTGACATCCATCATAAAAATATCAATTGTGCTAGTTTGCATCATTATTTTTCATCTAGAATCATCTATTCTCAATAAAATGCCGATTTGGCGATTAACCTTTTATTAGATGAAAATTAATAGAGAATCAATGATGTCACCTATTTCAAATCAGTTTGAACAATCAGGTTTTATTCAATGGAATAGACGCCTATCAAGCCACCAATTATCAAGGCTACATACCTTTGAGGCCGCTGCACGACATAGTTCTTTTGCGTTAGCGGCGCAGGAGCTTTCATTAACACCTAGCGCTATAAGTCATCGAATAAATGCATTAGAGACAGAGTTGGGGTTTAAATTATTTGATCGTTTCCATCGGCGTATTGAGCTTACGCTAGACGGTGAGCGTATTTACTGGGCGCTACGCAAAAATCTGGATGATATTAATCAGGAAATTATAGATATTAAAAATCAGGAAATTTCAGGAGAGTTAACTGTTTATTCACGACCTTCTATTGCACAGTGTTGGTTGGTGCCCAGAATCGCCGATTTTGCTTATCAATATCCTTCAATTCAATTGAATTTATTAACTGGGAATGATGATGTCAATTTTCTAGATTATGGAATTGATATTGCTATTTATTATGATGATATTCTACGCTCAAATCTTCATTGTGAAGATTTGATGTCTGAGTCTATGGTGCCTGTTTGTAGCCCTAAATATGCAAAGCAACAAGATCTAATGAATAACCCGCATCAACTTAAAAATTGCACCTTACTTCACGATAGACAGGCTTGGAGTAATAACTCAGACTATGATGAGTGGAAAGCGTGGAGTGAGTATTACAAATTACCCCTATTTCCACATCGCCGAAATCTCTGTTTTGATCGCTCAGATCTCGCTACTGTTGCGGCAATAAATCATTCGGGTGTGGCGATGGGACGTAAGCAATTAGTCAAAAAACGCATAGTAAGTCAGGAGCTGATCATGCCTTTTGGTGATATTCCATTACAATGTCAGCAGCGCTATTATTTTGCGATGTTAAATGATAAACGTAATCCTAAGGCAGATATTTTTATTTTATGGTTGAAAAAACAAGTGAGTTGTAATTAGACTTTCCCAATGAAGATTTAAAATAATAATTCATAGTATAAGCAATGCGTTAAGGATAACCTGATTTTCTTTATCACCTTATTCATATACCCTGACGATGAATATCAATCAAAGGTTATCTATATTTTATGTGATGAAAGTGATTGCTCATGAGCCTAAATAAAAGTAGCAACTATTGAATTATTACAAAAAGATATTGGATTATTTATTCTTCTTATTTAAACTGATTTATTGATGTCTTGTTAGTGAAAATGTTAAAAATATGTTTTTGCATCAATAGAAATTATTAAATTTAATGATTTATGTTTTTATATATTAAAAATAATATGACGTAAAATCCAATCAATCCTTAATTATAGAATGTTCGCATTGTGGAGTGGTTATATATAACTTACTTTTGGTTAGCATATATTACAATTTTTAGGTTTGTAATTTTGTAAGTAAATGTGAATAAAATAATATATTAAACTACACTATAAGGATATACCCCAGTAAAGTTAACCTTTTATGCTGTGACGCTATACCTTAGAGATCATTAATGATATAACAAGCAGATAACCTTGATATATTAATAACTTTGTTGATTAATATCGTTACCAGAAATCATAATGAAATTAAATGCTTGAAATCACGTAAAAATCCTAGTGTATTACTATAGTGATAGTGTTGTTATTAATGAATCACAATGAAAATGGTAAAGTAACTATATGAAAGATTTAATTTTAGGGGGAGTAGTTTTTATACCCGGTATAACTCTAGTCTTTTTTTTGGGTTTTTTTTTATGGTTACTCCTTAGGATAACTTATGCGAATTTAGTGAATAAATATGAGTATGCAGGCAGCCTTTTTGATATTTCCATGTTATTTTTATGTATCTTAGTCATACATCTAATTATTAATTTATAGCCGGTAATACTATGAATATAAAGAAATATTTATTAATCGTTCTATCTGTATTTATCATTATATCTTCCATTTATTTATTATGGAACCATTATGCATTGACTCCATGGACGCGTGATGGTCGGATCAGGGCTGAAATAAATCAGGTCACAGCAGAGGTTTCAGGTAAAGTAGAAGCACTATTGATTACCGATAATCAAGCTGTAAAAAAAGGCGAGCTATTACTGGTCATTGACTCCACTGACTATGAAATAAAAGTACGTGAATCTGAGTTAGAACATAATGAGTTATTGGTTCAATATAATTTTGCAAAGAATCAATTAGCACGACGCACAAAATTGAATCAAGTCGCTATATCTAAAGAAGAATTGGAAGACTCCAAATCGCGATTAGATAGCCTTTCAAAAAAAATTGAACTAGCAAAAGTAAAAATTGAAAAAGCCAAACTTGATCTTTCAAGAACACAAATTAAATCTCCTGTGAATGGTTTTATTACAAATTTAAGTTTAAAAACAGGTAATTATATCAATGCAGGTTCTCCATTATTCGCAATAGTCGATAAAGATTCCTACTATGTTATCGCTTATTTAGAAGAAACTAAGATGGTTAATGTTGCTGTCGGAAATACTGCAAAAATTAAGTTGTATGGCAATAATGAAGAATTAAACGGCACAGTACAAAGTATAGGGCGAGCCATTGATGATAATAACTCAACAACGGGAAGCCAATTACTTGAGAATGTACAACCTAATTATCCTTGGGTTAGATTAGCACAAAGAGTTCCCGTTAAAATATCATTACAAAATATAAGTGAAGTAACCCTTATTCCGGGGACCACTTGTACTGTATTTATTGAAGATTAAGAAATGAAATTAAACTGGGTATTTGCAATAAAATACACATTAGCCATTTTACTGGCCTGGTATATCTCGTCCTATTTTGGATTTGATAAACCTTATTGGTCAATGATGACTGTTGCAATCATCGGTTATCCTGATCCATCATTAAGTTTAGCCAAAATGGGGGCTAGGCTGGCAGGTAGCTGTATTGGTGTAGTTGCTGTTACCTTAATTGCCAATATCAGTATCAGTGATCACTGGTTATTTACCTCGTTGATTATTATCTGGCTATCTATTTGTCTTTTTATGACATTGATTTCGCGTTACATGATGCCTTATCTATTTTCTCTATCTGGCTATACCTCGGCAATTATTGCTTTTGGCACATCTGCATACCCAGTACCCATCACAATATTTAATTTATCTCAAGAACGATTAATGGAAGTGATGATTGGGGTGATTATGTATACATTTGTGAGCTATATTATACCCAATAAAAAAAACACACCTCAAATATTGCTTATTGAGCAAAATATAAATAATGGTAGAACACAACTTTTATCAAATTTATTTAAGGGGCTGAGAGATAAGACGCTGAATAACTTGAATTCAGTTATTGCAAATAGTAATGCTTATGATGAAGTTAGTAAATATGAAAGCCATTTCCTTTCTTTTAAAGAGTCAAGTGCTAAAGTTTTCAAACTATCTACGTTGATACTCTTCTCTATTATTGGAATAGAAAATAAAAAATTCCTTACATACTCAAAATATAAACAGTTTTTGGATTTAAAAAATAAATTTAGTGCAATGCCAATAACTCAATATTATCATTTTTTAGATTGGAAAGATGCTTTATTAAATACACTTAGACTTATTTTAAGTTTGGTTATTAGTGTGTTGTTTTGGCTAAATACAGGTTGGGAGTTTGGTTATATTCTACCTGTACTTGTTAGTATTTCTTTTACTTTTGGAATCACTATTCCCAATGCCAATAAGCTTGCCTTTATCATCCTTATTGTCGCACTTTTAGTGATTATACTTAGTTATGTATTGAAGTTTTATTTTTTAATCCAAGCATCTAGTTTTCTTTTAGCTGCATTGATTATGACACCAATATTTTTAATATTGGGTGTATTAAAAACAGTCAGTAAGTTTGCATTTTTGATTTCACATGTTATGTGTATTTCATTAATATTTATGATTAATTTTACTAATCCAATGGATTTTGATTTTACTTTCTTTTCAAATACATCTATTGCACTTATTTTTTCAATCATTATTGTCATACTTATGCTATATATAATTCCATTAAGTAGCAATAAAGAGGTTGAAATAAGAAAAGTTAACTTTATTTTAAATAAAATAAAAAGATCAAAGCTAAATGAAAAAGTCTTACTTAAAATAAGAAATACGCTGCTATTGAATGTTAATTCACTTTCAAACACTAAAAATATCAACCGCTTCTATGTGTTGATATCGCTAATTAGCTTATACGAACTAGCTCAATCAGATACGACTAAAGAGCTTATTGTTGATGCGATTAATCAGGTATCAAGAGGAGATGATAAAATAAGCATATTATCTTCTCTTTCTACAGATGAAACGTTAAATACGGATATAATCATAAAATACACCAAAGATACTATCGGATTTTTAGTGTGATTATCAATGTATTCAGGTCTATGAAAGTATTTAGTTACATTTTTCATAACTTATTTTGATACTCTACTGCGTTCTTAGACCACAAGCCTGAGCCGCATGCCATTGCCCTAAACCTATGATCGCAAGTTTTAGTTTTGATAGCCTATGAGCTCTGTATCTTTGTAGTTGTCACTATTAATCTCGATTTTTCTGATGATCAGGCTATCAACTTCTTAGGTGATATCCTCTTTAGTGTAAGTGCGCACAGCATTGATTTAGATTAGTGCCTACTTAAGACATGAGTGATTTTATTATCTGTTACTTATGGTCATTAGTGCTTTGCCTGCAATAGGGCTATTAATATTGGCAATATCTTTCCCTTCAAATTTCATCTCAATATATTGTTTCGTATTCATACCCACTTGGCGATCATTAATATTCTTAAAAATACTCGTTGTAGCACTATTTTCCTCATTCTCATTAAGCAAGATAGAACCAAGATAGAGCTGAGATCGACCTTGACCTAAAATCAGAGATCTGAAAATTGATATTATCGAAAATATCTCTATAAATGGGTGTCAGAAATTATTTAACAATATGCCTGTGATAGATGGCTTAGATTTTGCTATTAGTTCAGTAAGAGAATTTTAGTCTTTTTATTACTTCAACCTAGGATTTGGCGGATATTAGCGGTGCTGTTAGCAACAAATATCGAAATGGAGAAATCCTATTGTACGCTTTTGACATTAAGGATTCTATCAAAATTTATAAAGGGATTTAGTTTGCCTTTATTTAGTGTTAATACAACATAACTATTTAAAGTCATTATATTTTTTCACCACTTACAAAAATTGATAGTGTGATTTTTAATCAATATATTAATTGTTACAATAAGCCATTTCTTAGTTTTAATGTGAATGAATTTAATTAAATATATATTTTTTGTTTAAAAATATTCTCTGGTAATGAAATTTAGTCCCATGAAATAAATATATTTCTATTAAATTAATTTAAGAAAAATGAAAATTGTAACAAGATGAAAGCATCAGTAATTAAATTGTTAAGCTAGAATTATAAATAACCTATTATTTAGATATTTAAATTACTCTAATTATTGGGTTTTAATTTTAACTCTTTGATATGTTTAAATTATTTAAGCTAATCAATTGTTTGTAACGATCAATTATATGAATTTGATAATTATTACCTATTAATATCAGGCTATCGATCGTTATAAACGTTTTTACTAAGGAGGTAGTTAACTCTATATTTGGAACACGTTAAATGTGTTTTAAATTTATAAGATAACTATTTTATTATTATTATTTTACTTGAAAAATAAATTGTTATAGAGAGTAAGATATTTAAATAAACTGAGTAAACTATTTATTATTGGTTTTTAATATGATAAAAAATAAAGAGTTATTACGCAAGGATATTGGGAGTTTTTTAAAAAAAGCAAGAAAGAACAGATCTCTCACAGGGCATCAATTTGGGGAGTTAATGCAGATTAGTCAACAGCAAGTATCTCGCTATGAACGCGGTGAAACAGGTATTAATATTGAAACTCTGGATGTTATGCTCGGTATTCTTGGAAAAAGCTGGCTGGATTTTTTCTTCTTAGTCATGATTAATTGTTCCGATGAAATCGCTAAAATAAAAGCAGATTAAAAAATTTTTTCTATTTAATGAATACACATAAAATTAATTATATGGGCTTGCTCATAGGAGTCTCTTTTTTTATTGAATATAGAGATTAAATAGCACCAGTGATGATGCTTTTATTATAATGTAACTTTGCTTTATCAACAAAAAAATGAAATTAACTCCCTTAATATAATAAGTGGTGGCTAGTTTCTATTTATCTTTTACTTGAAAGGAAATAAAAATGAAATTAACTCAATTAGCGATTGCAACTGTATTTGCGGCTTCTGTCGTTCCATTTAGCTCAATGGCTGATAATAACGGCACGATCAACTTCGTGGGTTCCGTTGTTAACACACCTTGTAATATCCAGCAGTCTTCACTGAAACAAACGGTTGATTTCGGTCAACTATCTCGTAAAGCCCTGGAAAGTGGTGTAGATGCAGAAGCAGACTTCGATATCAAATTTACAGGCTGTAACTTCACGGATTTTAGTGAAACAACAGATGGAACAACTGGCGAAGTTACAAAACACCCAGTTAAATCTATGGATTTAGTCTTCACTGGGCAAAACTATTCTGATGACAATAAATTATTATCAACTTCGCCAAATAACGCTAATAACTTGGGTATTGCGATTGAAGGCTTTGAATTTGGCACAGCAAAAAATGTATTACCAAATGGTAATATTACCGGTGATGTCACGCTTAATTTCAAAGCATTAGCAACAGCGATTGACAAAACTAAAGGGGTTTCTGAAGGTCAATTCAGCGCAATCTCTAATTTCCGTATTACTTACCAGTAAGCCAAGAAATTGACCGCCAGTGAAGTCTGGCGGTCAATGTTGCTGACGAAGAGGGCTAAAGTGCAAAATTTCTCCCTCTTCGTATTATCAACCGAAAATCAATCAACAGATTTTCTTCGCTTATTTAACAATCTCTAACGAGAGCCGTCAAACATTATCTGTTTGTCAACAGAAGGTTAACGGGTCTATTTACGTCTATAAGGGAGAAACGGGTGGCTGTTTATCAAGGTGTTGGTCTGCAAATAACAGGGATCCTATTTTCGCTTATATTGAATGGAACATCTGCATTCGCTGCAGAAGAGGTTGGCGCGCGTCATGAAGGAGTTACTCAGTTAGTTGGCAGTGTGATTTCAACCCCTTGTTCAATTGTGATGCCAAATCGCTATCAAACGGTCGATTTCTCTTCTTTAACAATAACGAAGCTATCGACAGCAGTGGCGCGTGAGCAACAAACCCAGCCATTTGAAATAGAACTTCGCGATTGTGGCAGCCTTTACACCCCCATTGATAGCAAAACATGGTCCATACGTTTTGACGGGCAAGGTGCAGAGAATATCAATGCCTTTGTCTTACAAGGGCCTTCTAAAGGTTTAGGTGTCTCTGTCCTTGATAACACTAAGAATGTATTGATACCCGGGGAAATATATCCCTTGTTTGACAGTATGTTGCGACAAAGCAAATCGGGGCAAACGCTCTTTTTACGTTATTTTTTACGACTAGAACTGACAGGAAAACCTTTGCAAGCAGGAAGCTATAAAGGGCTAGTTCGTTTTTTTATCGATTATCAATAAAGTACAGATACGTTTCTTCAATGAGCGAATTGAGGGAGTCTTCTTGCTGTCTTTGGGATGGTACAGGGCATGATGTTCAAACTTAGCAAAGTAAGGAAAGCCGTTTTATTGGCGGTGAGCGTCAGCGCATGCACAGCGTATGCGTCAGAATTCAATACTGATGTATTGGATACAGAAGATATGCAGAACGTTGATATGAGCCAATTTTCCGTTGCTGGCTATGTACCACCCGGACAGTATGTTTTAACTGTCTTTGTTAACGGACAACGCTTAGGCGCACCGCATGACATCAGAGTCTTCGAGCAAAATGCTCAGCAACAAGCCGTGGGTCAGCCAATCTGCATTCCCGCTAACTTACTGGATCTTATGGGTCTAAAAGAGTCGGCAAAACAAGAAGTGACCACTTCCCATGAAGGAGAATGTCTCGATCTTTCTGCGTTGACCGGTGTGCAAACGACCATTGAATTGCCTACGCTCTCACTCAAAATCACTATCCCACAGTTATGGATGGAATATCGTGATCCTAACTGGACACCGCCTGCATTATGGGAAGAAGGGATCAATGGTGCATTTGTTGATTACAGTGCCAATGCTTCTGTTACCGACGAAAACAACGGGAATAAACGAACTTATTTATCAACAAATGGTACAGCAGGTATTAACCTAGGTGCTTGGCGTTTTCGTGGGGATTATAACGCAACTTATCAAAAACAACAGAGCGATAGTAATCCACAAGAAACACATAACTTTGATTTTAGTCGCCTTTATGCCTTTACCTCATTGAAGAAATTAGCCTCTATTTTGACAATTGGGGAAAATTATTTCTATTCAGATGTCTTTGAATCATGGCAATACACGGGGATTGCCATCGAAAGTGACGATCGCATGTTACCGCCAAAATTGGTCGGTTATGCGCCTGAAATTATTGGTGTGGCAAATACGAATGCCACGGTGATAGTGCGTAGCCAAGACCGCGTTATTTTAGAAACCACAGTTCCACCGGGACCCTTTCGCATTCAGACGTTAGAAAGTGGCGTACGCGGGGTATTAAATGTCACTGTTCGTGAAGAGAACGGTGAAGAGAAAAAATTCAGCCTCAATACGGCATCCTTACCGTATTTAACTCGTCCAGGGCGGATTATCTATAAGCTGGTCGCAGGTAAAACTCGTTACGATGGTCATAATTTAACCGGAAACCCCGTTATTAGTGGTGAGCTTTCCTATGGTTTATCTAATGCATGGTCACTGTATGGCGGTTCGCAACTTAATGGCGATTACCAAACAGCGGCGATGGGGATTGGTCGAGATCTGTTTGCATTCGGTGCCTTGTCACTGGATATTACCCAGTCTTTTGCGCACTTTAGTGATGAAACACTGCAAGGACGCTCATATCGCCTCAATTATGCCAAATCCTTTGATGCCTTGCGTACCGATATCACGTTTGCGGGCTATCGATTCGCGGATAGAGATTACCGTACTTTAAACCAATTTATGGATCAAGATCGTACTGGGTATGTGGTTCGTGCGCCAAAGGAAAACTATCAAATCTATTTGAATAAGTATTTTGATAGTTTTAATTTATCGCTCAATTATCAGTACAGTACGTATTGGCAAGACAAACCACAAACTCAGTATGGTCTCTACGCCAGCACTAATATTAGTCTTCCAGCGCTATCTCAGCAAGATGCCAATATTTCGGTATCTGCCACACGAACAGAGCGGGATAACGGCTATAAAGATGATGCGCTCAACCTCTATTTAACCGTGCCACTGTATAGCGGACACAATATTACCTTCTCAGAATTGTATTCACGGTCAGGCGGTAATAACCAATACAACCACAGTGCCGGTTATAGCGGCTATAGCGAACAGAATAATTATAGTCTGAATGTGGGTTATAACCGGGGTCAAAATATGGATAGCCAATCGAGTATCAGTGGTTACTATTCACGCAATCTCTCTCAAGCCAATTTATCCGCTAACGCAAGTTATGTGCCTCAGCAATATCGTAGTTTTGGTGCCTCTATTAACAGTGGTATCACGGCAACCGCTCAAGGTGTTGCGCTGCATAGCTCGGCAAATGGCGATACCCGTTTAATGATTGAAACACCGGGCGTTGGTGATGTTCCACTGGATAGCGGTGTGATTAAAACGAATCGATTTGGGCTGGCGGTTATTCCTAACGTGAATAGTTACCGCAAATCGACGGCATCAATCAATACCAGTCAGCTCCCGGAGAATTTAGAGACGTTGGAGCCAACGACGGATATTACGTTAACAAAAGGCGCTATTGGTTATCGCAGCCTATCGGTGATAAAAGGGGAAAAATTATTCGCCATTTTATCATTGAGTAATGGCAAAAAACCCCCTTTTGGCGCCAGTGTGCGTAATGCCGATAACCGTGAATTAGGCATTGTGGGCGAAGACGGTGTGACCTGGTTAGTCGGTCTTTCTCCACAGGAAACTTTATTTGTTTATTGGAGAGGCGAAAAGCAATGTGAATTGCAACTCCCTGAAAAAATAGCGTCATTATCTAACATGTTATTGCTGCCTTGCACTTCTGCGACAGTCGCAAACTCAAAGCCAGCAAAATAAGTATTTAATTCGTTTTATGAGGTCAATTATGTTGAATTTAGGTCAAGGGTTATATCGTACACTTATCGGGGTTACGGCATTAGTTTCAATGAGTGCCTATAGTGCGGTGACGTTAGATAGAACGCGCATTATTTTCCCCGGAACGGAAAAGTCGATTAACGTTACCATTTCGAATGATAATCCAGAGGAAGCCTACTTAGCGCAAAGTTGGATTGAAGACTTGCAGGGTAATAAGTTAACTAAAGGCGCGATCCTCGCGACACCGCCATTACAACGGGTTGAGCCGAGTAGCAACAGTTTAGTCCGTTTAAGTACCACCCCTGAATTGAGCAAACTGCCACAAGACAGAGAATCGGTGTTTTACTTCAATTTGCGTGAAGTGCCGCCTAAATCTACAGACGGTAATACCTTACAAATCGCCTTACAATCGCGCGTTAAGCTGTTTTATCGCCCAGCCAGTATTTTGTCTGAATCAGAAACCAAGTGGGCGCATAAAATCACCTTAACAAAGATAGCGAAAGGTTACCGCATCAATAATACAACGCCCTTTAATTTAACGGTGATTGGGCTGGGCAACAGTAAAACGGCCTCTGAGCAAAGTCCTTTTAATGTGGTGATGGTGCCGCCAAAGTCGACGCATGATGTTGAATCTCCTGCATTATCCACGCCTTATCTGACCTATATCAATGATTATGGCGGTAAGCCAACGCTGACATTCCGTTGTCAAGGTGACACTTGCACGGTAACCGGTGAGTAGTTATTGCTAAATGTATTGGTAACGGAGAAAGGATGATGAGTAAACAAACAGTCTTTATAGAAGCAAAATGGTTCAAAGCGACATTACTCATTGTTGGCGGTGTGTTTAGTCAACTCGTTATGGCTGAAAGCCCCGTTGCGAATACGCCGGTCAATCAATCGGACTATGAACCGCTACATCAAGGCCTAATAGAGGTAAGTGCCACGCTATTTAATGCGCCTTGTAATTTGACTTTCGATAAAACGTTGAGTTTAACCGGATGTGGTGCAGGAAATGATTATCGAGAAATGAACTTGCTTGATGCGACGGCAAATACGCCTGCGAGTGTAAGATTTTACGATGTACAACAAGGATTGTTTTCTGTGCGTTACCCACTTTCATTGCTGAATGGCAGCAATCCAATTCCTTTACCCACGTCGATGAAAAATCAGCACACATTACGTTTAGAGGTGAGCTATGAATAGGGTTGCGATGCGTTTTGGGCTTTTTCCTGTGGCGCTTTTAAGTTGGCAATTTCAGGCATTGGCCACAAATAGTTTAGATGTTGAGTTTAGTGGTGAGTTACTGAGTACCGCGTGCCAAGTTGCCGCAGAATCAGTCAATAAAAAGATCACTTTATATAACTTACGTTGGCAATCTATTAATGAAAATGACAGAAGCGCGGTGACGCCTTTTACCATTGCGATTGATAAGTGCAATGACACGGATTTACAAAAAAGCATCAAGTTAACCTGGCAAAGCGATGCGTTAGTCAACATTGCGGGTGATAGCTTTTTAAAAACCCAAGGCGACAGTGGGGTCGTACTGGGACTGATCGATCATGATGAAAAGCCCATTGTGTGGAATAAGCCGATGACGATTGGCGATGTCAGTGTTGTCGAGGGATTACAACAGTTTAATTACGGTGTTTTTGTTCGCAAGCCCGCAACGGGTGAGGCCAAAATTGGTGGTTTTTCAGGCATAGTGACCTTCAATGTGGAGTATGAATAGTGAATATATTCAATAAGATGAAAACATCACTTGGGTTGCTTCTGCTGTTTGTCGCCTTAGAGAGCCATGCTGACGTTTTGGTTGATGTTACCGCAACAATGGTTGACCCAGTGTGTAATCTCCGCAGTGAAAATAGCAGCTCACCGTTGAAAATTAGTTTCGGTACACTCAACCCAGATGCGCTAAGTAAATCCACGGCTATAAAAGATTTTTCGCTCTATATCTCAGGCTGTAATTTCAGTAAGAGCTTAGCAATAGTGTTGAACCCAAAAGGAGGAAATACTTTGCTGTATAACGGAAAAAATATATTAGCGACGAGTACGGGTGGCCTTGGTATTGATTTTAAAGAAGTGACTGGCGGCACTGTTCGTGCATTAGAAGTCAGTAAAAAACAACTTATTTATCCGGAGCGGATTGATGCGACGCTTTATCGTATGGATTTGCAAGCACAGCTGGTGAGTGCGGTGCCTATCAACCAACTGGAACTGGGAAAGTTTACTTCAACAGTAACCCTTTCAGTAATTTATAACTAGTAGGACACTTTATGATGTTAAATTTAAAAGATACTGATCCTACACAGTGGTTGAAGCCTCTTCAAAAAATGATGAAAACGGTGAAGATTGCTAAACAGATAACTTGGTGTGGTTTAACTCCATTAAGTTATTGTTTATTAGGAAGCTTATTGCTGCCATCAGTTGCATTAGCCAACTATGCACCAATGATCCAAAATCCCAATGATGGATATTTGATTACACTTGCAAGCGACAGTTCAATTGCGACTAACCCAGTGGTTGGCTCTGATGGAAAAAACTATTATCGTGTCGGTAGCCCTATAGTGATTGAACGCGGTGGTTCCTCTATTAGCGTGACAGGAACGGCAACATGCATTGGCAGAACATGGGGGTCATCGGATACAAATATTAAGAACGATAGCGCTTATCATAGGTTATTTATATATGCCCCTTCTGCGGGTACTAGAGTAGATGGCAAGTACGCCTATCGTGTCAATAGTAACGTGATTATGACGGTTGATAGCAAAATGTCTGATTGGGTTAATATTAATGGGAAAGTTTGTTCGCTTGCTTCGAGCTCATTAACAGCGGAGGCAACTAGTTTTACAGTGCAATTCCCAATTACAGTCACATTTTATATCAATGAGAGAATTATTGATGGTCAGGTAGTTATTGCTTCCATGCCGCTTGGGGGATATGTTCGTGCATTTATGGATCCGAAAACGGCCCCAACGTACAACACTTGGCCATTAGGCGAAACAACAGTGCCAATGCGATTGCTCTCTTCAACACTGAATGTCGGATCGTCTTGTAATACCACAACCACCACAGGACAAGCAGGGACGGTTAATCTACGCCATGGTCAGCTAAATACGTTAAATTACGATAGCTTAGTGACAGAAAAAATTACTTATAATTGTAAGTTCTCTATTCCAACAACCGTCAGATTACGCCTTGATTATGCAACTGACGACGATCCGCAAAAACGCTTGCCAATGACCAGCAGCCAAGATAGTAATAATAAAATATACAGCGAATTGACCATGACGGATGAATCGACAGGTCAAACGGGTACAGATTTTAAAATTGAGATTAAAGATCTGAGAACGATTAAGATAAGTAGCCATATTCAAGGAAGCAATGCCATTGCGGGGGACTATAGAGGTTCTGCTTGGCTGATAGCTACATTTGATTAGCTAAGGGATTCTGAGGCCTGTAGTGGTATAGCTTACTTTCAATGAGTTATACCACTATCAGTGATATGTTGAGTGAGATATTTCAGCTCGTCGACAGGATTCACAGCCGCACATTTCGTCGTAGTGGCATAAAAATTCAATTACAGCACTTCCTCACCTTTCGCATTTTTCTAAAGCACCAAGAACACTTTCAGCATCGCTTTCATATTATTCTAAAAATTTGTCAGTATGGTATTTGACGGTAATAGCCTTGATGATCTCTCATTAGGTTTGGCTGTCTGTATCTGCTGGGCGCCGTAATGAGAATCCCTAAACTATATTGAATAGGATGCAGACACTTAATTTAGTGTTGAGAGGTGCTTTAATTAGTTGGAATTAAATGAGTGGCAATACAGAGTGATTTATTAAAAATAAGGAAATTTAACTGATTTGAGGAGGTGATTATTGAAGTTAAAGTGGTGCCCGGACTCGGAATCGAACCAAGGACACGGGGATTTTCAATCCCCTGCTCTACCGACTGAGCTATCCGGGCAACGGGACGTATTAAACATGATTTCGAGCTATGCGTCAACCGAATTTATTTAAATATTTTACTCTATGCGCGTTTTTTCAACGGGTTAGCTAATATTTAATCAAGTTATTAAGGCGCTAGATTAAATAAACACCAATCTAATTAGCCGATTGGTGTTTATCATTTGTAGGTAAGTATATTTGCCTGTTATTTATACTTGGCCTATATTTTTATTTTTAACGCAGATAGCTTTTTTGCGCTTTATTTACTTTGATAAGGTAGTTACGTGACTCGGCGGCGGGGTGCTTATTTTTTAAAGTCTCAAAAACATCACCCGGTGCCATGGTATTAATCATCTGTGCAGCACGTTTCTTATCGTTGTGGAACACTCTCAGCACGCTACCCGCTCCGCCATTATAAGCAGTAATCACCGCATAACGACGCGATGTAGGGTTTGCTAGCTCGCCTAAATAGCTATTTTGTAATATCGCTAGATAAGCGGTTCCCGTATCTATATTACTTTCAGGATCAAATAGGTAGCTACGACTTGGCACACCTGATTTACCTTGCGAGCGGAAAACATCTTTTCCGGCGGTATTCGGCATGATCTGCATTAATCCCATAGCATCTGAGCGGCTGACCGCATAAGGATTAAAGCTGGATTCTATTTGCATAATCGCCAAGATTAGTGATTCATCAATACCATATTTAGCGGCAGATTTTCGGATAAATGGCATATATTTATGCGCGCGTTTATCTAGATGGTTAGGAACTAAGTTGAGGGTAATAGACCACACAACATTCATTCCAGACTGGCGCCGCTGCATCTTATTACTAATCAGATAATCGGCAAATTTAGTGGCTCGCCACTCCCAACGTATGGGTTCGCCCGCATTGTCGACAACCTGACCAAAAAGAAAGGGTTCTTTACTATAAGGAATATTATTCGCGTCAGAATAGAGATCAATAGAGCCAGGATCATCGCCCATTAACAGGGTAGTAACGACGGCTTTTTTCAGATACGCGGCAGGTTCAATAGCAGAAATTGTCTCTATTGTGATAGTACCTGCATCAAAATTAATATGACTACGGGTTTTATATTGATCCGTATATTTAACGTAATCTTTAGGGCCTGCAATTAAGATCTCTTTAGGTCCCCAGATATTCTCAATATTATGGGCAAATTGTCCCATTAAAATATCAAACCCATTGGTATCTTTGACATAATCAGGATTGAATTGAGTTTGTTTAATATTATTGCTGGAACAAGACATCAGCAGTGGGATAAATAGAGTGAGCGCGATTATTTTTTTCATATGATCCACAGCATTTAGCGGGGGATCTGTCAGGTTATCATCGCCTGACAGACATGCAGATTATTTTTCTGGTGGAGTATAGCCATCAATTTGAATATCGTGGCCTTCAAATAGGAATTTTTCCATCTCTTCCCCAAGCAATTTACGATCATCCACATTCATGGTGTTTAATTTCTTTTCGTTGATAAGCATAGTTTGCTTACCCATCCATTGGCTCCAGGCTTCTTTGGATATTTCGTTAAAAATCCGTTTGCCTAATTCGCCTGGGTATAACTGAAAGTCTTGCCCTTCAGCATCACGTTGTAAGAATGTACAAAAAATTGTTCTGCTCATATTATCAATGTCCTCAATTAGGCGGGCAGTGCAACCAATTGTTTTAACAAATTATCAACTGGTGCGGCGAGGCCAACTGTTGCGCCACGCTGTAAGTTATACCAAAGACCCTTCCCATCATCCATCAAAGATGAGAAGTCCTGAATATTAACCTTTATAGGGATAATATCTAGATGAAAATGGCTGAATGTATGACGAAACGCGATTAATTGCTGTGGTTCATCATATTTTATGCCTGAATCATCTAACCATAATAATAGATTTTCACGACTTTCAAACTGCGGAAAAGCAAATAATCCGCCCCAGATACCTGATGGTGGGCGCTGCTCTAACCATACATCATCTTTATCTTGCAGGATCAAAAACCAAGTTTCTTTCTCAGGAATGCGTTGTTTAGGCTTTTTACCAGGATAATCTTGCCAATTATGGTGAGCATAGGCGATACAGCGACTTTGCAGTGGACAGAGTTCACATTTGGGTTTGCTGCGAGTACAAATCATTGCACCCAAATCCATCATCGCCTGATTAAAAAATTGCACACCTTCAGCGGGAGTTACTTCGCTGCTAATTTCCCATAACTTGTTTTCGACCTCTTTCTTGCCCGGCCAGTCACTTACGGCATAACAGCGAGCAAGTACTCGCTTCACATTACCATCGAGGATCGGATAGTGCTGATTTTGTGACAATGACAGAATAGCACCAGCGGTAGAGCGGCCGACACCGGGCAGTGCCAGTACATCTTCAAATTGAGTAGGGAATTTTCCTTGATGTAAATCGACAATCATTTGCGCTGCTTTATGTAGATTGCGTCCTCTCGCGTAATAGCCAAGACCCGTCCATAGATGAAGAACCTCATCTAAAGGGGCGGCAGCTAATTGCGCGATATCTGGAAAACGGGCGATAAAACGATCAAAGTAGGGAATAACAGTAGCCACCTGAGTTTGTTGCAGCATAACTTCAGATAGCCAGACATGGTAAGAGGATTTTTCACGCTGCCAAGGGAGCGTTTTGCGACCATATTTATGGTACCAATTAAGCACTTGAGTGGAGAATTGTTCAGCTTGCATTTAAAACGACATTTTTATCGAAGTTATTATCATATGTGATCAAGATTGCAACATAGACCGCGCCCGCTGTAAACCGCTTAATTGTTTAGACCATGTAAATATAGGACGATTTGATTATGGATAGTTGGATGCATAATTGGTTAACTTTTGATAAACTCTCTTCTCTTTCACTGCGCCATATAATTTATTGTGTGGATAAATAAAAAGAAGCGATTCTTTTGGCAGATTATTTTGCTTAATTGGCAGTTAGCCATAGCATGACCGATTAATTCTTAATGTTTTTACTAATATGATCATTAATGTTATTTCCCCTGAGTACAATGAAGAAGGCCGTGCCATACGCCGTGTTCGTAGCTTTGTCCGTCGTCAAGGACGTTTAACCAAACGTCAGGAAGATGCGTTAGAACAGGTTTGGCCAGCGATGGGTGTTGAATTTAAACCTGAGCCGTTGAATTTTTCAGCTGTTTTTGCCAATGATAATCCTGTTGTTCTGGAAATTGGTTTTGGCATGGGAACATCTTTGGTCACCATGGCTGCACAAAATCCAGATAAGAATTTCTTTGGAATAGAGGTACATGGACCAGGCGTTGGTGCTTGTCTTGCCGAGGCTGCGGAAGAAAATGTTCAGAATTTACGTGTTATGTGTCATGATGCGATTGAGGTACTTGATCGCATGATCCCTGACAATAGTCTGCATATGGTACAGCTGTTTTTTCCTGATCCATGGCATAAAGTTAAACACAATAAACGACGTATTGTACAGGTCCCTTTTGCGCAGAAAATCGCACGCAAGCTGGCCATTGGAGGCATATTCCATATGGCGACAGATTGGGAACCTTACGCAACTCATATGCTCAGAGTTATGAGTAGTGTAGAAGAATACCAAAATATTTCTGAGCAGGGGGGCTATATTGACCGCCCTGCATCCCGCCCAGTCACAAAATTTGAAAAACGGGGCCATCGGTTAGGGCACGGAGTCTGGGATTTAATGTTTAAGAGGGTTAACTAATGGCTGTACAGCGTAGTCGTCGTTTACGTAAAAAACTTCGTTTGGATGAATTCCAAGAACTTGGTTTTACAGTAAAGTGGAGTTTTGCTGAAGGAACTTCTGTTGAAGAAATTGATCGTGTTGTTGATGATCTAATCAAAGAAGTTATAGATCCACAAGATCTCGCATTTGATGCAAGTGGTTATATTAGCTGGGAAGGGTTAGTTTGCCTGCAGAGCATTGGTAAATGTACCGAAGAGCACAGACAATCAGTTGATAACTGGCTAAAAGCTAAAAACTTGAAAGATGTCGAAACTTCAGAACTGTTTGACGTTTGGTGGGAATAATTCCTACGTTTTAATCTCGTTTTTATATCAAGGGCACCTAAATAGGTGCCTTTATTTTCTGGAGCAAAATCAGTGAGTACGACGTTTTCTAATCAATTATTGTGTGATATTTTAGACCGTGTACGCCCCTTGATGAGCCAAGGAAATGTAGCTAGCTATATCCCTGCATTAGCACAAGTGTCAGCCGATCATTTAGGTATCGCCGTTTGTACTGCAAAGGGGGATATTTTTAGCGCGGGTGACGCTGATCAGCGATTCTCGATTCAATCAATTTCTAAAGTGCTGAGTCTAACCCTCGCCATGACGCGTTATGACGAACATGAGATTTGGCAACGTGTAGGAAAAGAGCCTTCTGGATTACCTTTTAACTCTCTTATTCAACTCGAGATGGAAAAAGGCATTCCACGTAACCCCTTTATTAATGCGGGGGCTATCATCATTACTGATATGCTGCAGTCACGTTTAAGTGCGCCAAAGCATCGGATGTTAGAGTTCGTGCGCAAATTGGCTTGCCAAGAAGATATCTATTATGACGATATCGTCGCCAAATCAGAAATGGAACATGCCAGCCGCAATGCAGCTATCGCTTATTTGATGAAATCATTTGGTAATTTTGATAACGATGTCATTTCTGTATTAGAGACCTATTTTTCCTACTGTTCTTTAAGTATGAGCTGTGTTGAATTAGCTCGCTGTTTTACCTATTTAACTACTCATGGTATTGCTTTGTGTGATACTCAGCCGGTTATCACACCGCAACAAGCCAGACAAATTAATGCCTTAATGATGACTTGTGGTATGTATGATGGCTCGGGAGAGTTCGCCTTTCGTATTGGCATGCCGGGTAAATCCGGTGTAGGTGGCGGAGTTGTTTGTGTCGTACCTAATGATTTCACGGTTGTTGTCTGGTCACCTAAATTAGATAAAGCAGGGAACTCTTTAGCGGGTTGTGCTGCCTTAGAGTTATTATCGCAAAAGATAGGTCGTTCTATTTTCTAATCTCTTTCCTCACATAAATAGCCATGACAGCAAATCGCAGGAGATTTTATGTTACGTAATACCCTGATTGCATTTTCTTTTTTAACTTCAGCCAGCGCAATGGCTGCTGGATTTCAATGCTCAATTTCGCTGAATGATGACATTATTATCACGCCTCAGACTGTTCAAGTTGTGGGAGCAAGTGGTGATATGAGTATTACACCGGATGGTGGGGTAACTCGTAATGGTAAAACCCTGACACTGACTGACGAGCAAAAACAGAAAGCGATCCGTTATCAATCACTGGTACGCGCAGATATGCCTTGGATAAAACAAGAAACAGAGAAAAAGCTATCGAGTTCACGACAAACTATGGATAAAGTTGTTATTCAAGTGATAGGTCAAGATAGTAATGTGCGTAATCGGTTGGTGAAATTAGAGAAAGATATTAATAACCAATTAGGTCAAGTTATTGAAAGTGGTAATGGCAGCTTAGCTTTTCGCCATCAAGCGGTAAAACAGGTTGAAACTAATGGCCGCAAATTGGTGAATGATAGCCTAGGTGGTATGTTGCAAGATAGCATCAATGAGATGAGTCGTAAGCAGTTACTATCAGGTGGTAATAGCCAACAAGGGTTACAAGGATTATTAGGTAATCTCGGTGGTCTACAAACAGAGTTAGAAGCTGAGTGGAAAAAACAAGAGCTTAGCTTTCAAATTTTTGGTCAGCAAGTTTGTGCTAAAATTGGCAATGCTGAGCAGCAACGTATTGGTTTAATCAATTCGATTAAATAATATCATAGATATCAGGTTGTTGCCGTGGGTACGTAGGCATATCGGCAGCAACCTATTTGATAATATTTACCTACTCAATAAGATAAAACTCCTTCATTAGTTAATGTGAACTCTTTATCAATAATAATAATCAAAATGAAATTGATTCTTATTTAGTTGACTTATGGTTACTAGCCTCTAGAATGCAGCAATGGCTTTTTTTAATCACTTAACTGGTGCATTTTATGAAAAAATTCCTTCCTGCAGTTTTGGTTTCTTTACTCTCGTTCTCAACTCCTTATGCATTAAGCGCTGAATCAACCGCTTTCACACCTAACTCCGTTATCACTCAAGGTAGCGAAAAAGTGATGGTAAAACATCTGTCAGGTGAAACTGAAGTGGTTAAAAATCCACAGAAAGTCGTTTTATTTGATTTCGGTATTTATGATTCAATGGGCGCATTGGGATTGGCGGATAAAGTTATCGCTCTGCCAGTCGGCAATGCACCGGCCTATGTCAAAGAGACAATGCCGAAAACTATGCAAAATGCGGGTGGCATGAAGACGCCTGATTTAGCCAAATTAGCTGAACTTAAGCCTGATCTGATTGTGATCACTGGCCGTCAAGGCGCCTCTTATGACGCATTAAGCAAAATTGCCCCTACAGTTAATCTAGGGACAGATAGTAAAAACTATCTTGAATCTGTTAAATCTAATATTCGTTTGATTGGCGACCTTTATGGCGATCAAACAGCGGTTAACGCAAAGCTGGCCGAGTTGGATAAAACCATCGCAGCAGCACAGCAGAAAGCCGCTAAGTCTAATGCTAACGTGTTAGTGTTATTACATAATGATGGAAAGCTGATCCCAAATAATCAAGCTGTTGTCTATGATGTCGTCAAAGCAAAACGTGCAGAATTACCAGCAGTTGAAGAGGCGGATAAATCGAAACGTCGTTTAGTCGATACTAAAATGGTTGCACAGATCAACCCAGATATGATCTTTATTATCGACCGTAGTGAAGCGATAGGCGCAACTAAATTGGATAAAGTGACCTTCGAAGATACTAATATTCAACAAACCAAGGCTTATAAAAACGGTAAAATTACTTATCTGCAATCGGATCTCTGGTATTTATCCGGTGGTGGCTTAGTGAGTTTGACTGAGCAAGTTAATGCCGTAGCTAATAAATTCTAATATACCCTCAGCTCTGTTTTCATTAATCAAAAGGTCAGCTTTTAAAGGCTGACCTTTTTATCATTCTATAATCAATGAATTAATCTTAATTAAGAAATAGCTCAAGCAGGGAGTTTAAGAATAATTTGCCATGTTGGGTTATCTGCCATTCGGTTTCGCTTTCAGTGATATAACCTTGTTTTAAGGCTTCATCAAGCTGGGGTCGAATGGCTTGTTCAGCAAGGCCAGTAAACTGAGTAAACTCAAGGCGAGACATTGGCTCAAGCAAACGAAAACGATTCATAAAATATTCAAATGGCCGATCTTCATTCTCAACTTGATGAGATTGATGCAGATAGCTGCCTTCCATATAGCCACGAGGGTGTTTAACCTTGACCGTGCGTAATATGCGACCATCAGCAAATGAAATCTTGCCATGAGCACCACAGCCAATACCAAGATAATCACCAAAGCGCCAATAATTAATATTATGTTCGCATTGATAACCGGGCTTAGCGTAAGCTGAAGTTTCATATTGTTGATAACCAGCTTGGGTTAGTAGCTGGTGGCCTTTGGTGAAGATTTCCCATAATGCATCATCATCGGGTAAAACGGGTGGTCTTGAGCCAAATTGGGTATTGGGCTCAATGGTTAATTGATACCAAGAGAGATGCGGCGGGGAGAGGGCAATCGCTTGTGTTAGATCTGACAGTCCCTCGTCAAAAGTTTGCGACGGTAAACCATGCATTAAATCAAGATTGAAACTGCGTAATCCTAATTCAGCTGCCAGCCGAGCAGCGCGTTTGGCTTCTTCAGGCCCATGAATGCGGCCTAGTGTGATCAGCTTATCAGAGCCAAAACTTTGTACACCAATGGAGATTCGATTAACACCAGCGCGCTGGTAGCCACTAAAGCGCTCAGCTTCTACTGTACCGGGATTGGCTTCCATAGTGATCTCCGCCGCAGGATCGAGTGGAATAATACGCCTAACGCCATCCATCAGCTGTTGCATCGATTCTGAACTGAGCAAACTCGGGGTTCCGCCACCAATAAATATGGTTTTAACCAGGCGATCACCCGTTAGCTTGGCATCTTGTTCGAGATCATTTAATAGATGCTGAATATATTCGCTTTGTGGGATCTCACCTTTAAGAGTGTGAGAATTAAAATCACAATAGGGACATTTTTGTACACACCAAGGAATATGGATATACAGACTTAATGGCGGTACTTTAAGCATTGCTTAGCGCTTCCAATAACATTTTTAATGCTTGCCCACGGTGAGAGATAGCTTGTTTTTGCGCTTTACTCAACTCGGCAGCAGTAGATCCCATTTCAGGAATATAGAATATAGGATCGTAACCAAATCCGCCTTTACCAGCTGGACTAAGAGTAACCATTCCATGCCAGCGACCATGAAAAACCAGAGGGGTAGGATCTTCAGCGTGGCGTAGGTAAACCAGAACACAATTAAACTGTGCTTGACGATGCTCGTCGGCGACTTGCTCCATCGCGGCCAGTAATTTTTGTACGTTCTGTTCGTCACTGGCATTTTCACCCGCATAACGCGCGGAATAGATGCCCGGTGCACCGCCAAGTGCATCAACAGAAATACCTGAATCATCAGCAATTGCTGGTAATCCAGTGATAGCCGAAGCATGACGCGCCTTTAAAATCGCATTTTCAATAAATGTTAGTCCAGTCTCTTCGGCGGACTCAACACCCAGATCCGTCTGGGCGATGATATCCATGCCAAAATCAGCGAGTAAGCTGGCTAATTCATTGACTTTACCGGGGTTGCCGGTCGCTAAAACTACTTTTTGCATAATCATAATATCAGGCTCAGATTACATAATTCCGATTGAATAAAGGATCGCGGTGATCGTAGTATCAATCGCAACAGCGACTTCCATACGCAAGGAGTTAAGGGCAATCAAAATAAACATAATGATCATGGCCGAGAAATCAAGCCCACCCATCGCAGGTATAATACGTCTGATTGGTGACATTAGAGGTTCTGTTAATTGGTAGAGCAGGTGATCGATAGGATTACGACCCTGACTAACCCAGCTTAAAATGGTACGTACAAGTATTAGCCAGAAAACTAATTTTCCCGCGTAAGTGAGCAGCAAAATAATAGCGATCGGAATGACTTTGACTCCCAATAGCGCTAGGGTGCTGGTCGCCCACATACCGAAAACGATATTCACTATAGTGAAAATAAATGCCACAAGTACTGTTGATGTATCAATAGGTCCCATAGCAGGAATAACTCGACGCATAGGGCCTAAAATAGGTTGAGTGACTTTAACCACAAATAGTGAGAGTGGATTATAGAAATCGGCTCTGATCCACTGCAACCAGACGCGCAGTAACAGGACAAAAATATAAAGTTGAATAATAGTCGGAATAACAAAAAGTAGAGTATTCATATAACTGTCCTGAGGTTAATTAAACTGATTTTCCATTTCTTCTGCGCGCTTAATGGCGCTCTGCATGGCTTTTGCCACTAATTCAGGCAGTTGCCCTTCATAGAATTGCGCTAATGCAGCAGCAGTAGTTCCCCCTTTTGAGGTAACTTGCTCCCGCAATGTTGCAAAGGTGGTAGCGGGTTGTGAAGCTGCTAATGCAACAGCACCTTGAGCCGTTTGCAATACGAGTTCTTTAGCTTGATCCGCAGAGAAACCTAGGCGCTCAGCTTCTTGTTGCATAGATTCCATAAACAAGAAAAAGTAGGCGGGTGAGCTGCCAGATACCGCAATAACATCATTAATACCTTGCTCTTGTTCACACCAGAGAGTTTTGCCAACACTTTGCATTAACTCATCAGCAAAATCTTTATCTTGTTGAGAAACACTAGGTTCTGCAAATAATCCACTCATGCCATGAGCCACCAGAGAGGGAGTATTTGGCATTATTCTAATCAGACGGATCGCTGGAGATAGATATTGATAATAACGCTGTGCAGGAATACCTGCTGCAATAGTTAGCACTAACTTATCACTAAAATTAGCTAACTCTTTAAGAGGTAAACAGACTTCTTTCATCATTTGTGGTTTGACGGCTAAAACGATCACATCTGCTTCTTCCGCTGTTAGTAGATTGTCACTTTTGCTCTGAATACCGTAGCTGGTGGCCAATTTATTACGATTTGTTGGCGTCGGGGAGCTAGCTGTGATTAATGAAGCTGGATATCCACTATCAACGAGTCCGGCGATAATCGCTTGAGCCATATTTCCTGCACCAATAAAGGCGATTTTGCGATGTTGCATATATCCCTCGTAGAATAAATTTTATTCGTGATGGTATTGGCGAGCACCAAAAATTGCTGTGCCAATACGTACCAATGTCGAGCCACAATGAATAGCAGCTTCCATATCATCAGTCATTCCCATCGATAGGGTGTCAACTGTTTCATAACGGGATTTTAGCATTTTAAAAGCACTATTCATCTGGCTTAATACCGCAATTTGTCGCTCATAGTCTGTTTCAGGTGCGGGGATAGCCATAAGTCCACGCAGTCGCAGCTGTGGAAGCTGAGAAACTTGTTCAGCGAGTACATCGAGCTCATCAAGTATGATCCCTGACTTGCTTGATTCGTCACTAATATTAATCTGAATCAGCACATTCAAGGGAGCTTTATCCGTCGGGCGCTGATCATTGAGGCGCTGGGCGATCTTTAGGCGATCTAATGTATGAAACCAATCAAAGTTTTCAGCTACTAAACGACTTTTATTAGATTGTAATGGTCCGGTAAAGTGCCAAATAAGATCAGACTGTTCGGTAAAAACGTTAATTTTATCTACCGCTTCTTGCACATAATTTTCGCCAAATTGACGTAGACCCGCATCAATAGCTTCTTGTATGGCTTCACAAGGCTTGGTTTTGCTAATGGCGAGGAGTGTGATTTCCTGAGGGTGACGGCCACAGCTTTCTGCAGCGGCAGTGATACGCGCTATGACGTCAGAAATATTTTGTTGGATCATTGCCATATCTATTAATCAGTTATCAAATAATGGGAAGAGATGATATCTAGTTTAAAGCATATTGCGACTAAACGGCACCTCTGCAAGGAAAAAACAGCTGAAAAATTAGTGGGTACTTACTTTATTATGGCAATAATCGAGTGATTTTCAGATTAAGCAGGGAAATACTTAGGAGAATGTTAATTTTCGAACCAGCTCTCAAGAATGATCACTGCAGAAGCTGAATCTACTTTACCTTTATCTAATGCTCGATAGCCGCCTTGGCTAAATAGACTTGAGCGTGCTTCAACCGTGGAAAGTCGTTCATCTTGCAATTCAACTTGAACGCCAAAACGGCCATGGAGTCGATTGGCAAATTTGCGGGCTTGATTAGTGACTAATTGCGCGGTGCCATCCATATTTAGTGGCAGGCCAACAATCACCAAATCCGGCTGCCACTCTTTAAGCAGCTTTTCAATCTCATCCCAGTTTGGAATACCGTCTTTTGCTTTAAATGAGGTCAGGGCTCTAGCTGTTCTTGTGACTTCTTGTCCTACTGCGACACCAATACTTTTGGTACCAAAATCAAATGCGAGAAGCGTTCTTACTGACATTATGCATGGCCTGCTTGTAATGAAATGGTATGAATATTGATATTGAGCAACGCGGCGGCAGAGGCCCATCGCGCTTCTAAGGGGGTTTCAAACAGTAAGCTAGCATTAGCAGGAACAGTTAACCAACTATTTTCCATGATTTCGCTCTCCAGCTGACCGCGTTCCCAACGAGAACAACCCAGCGTTACTAATGCTTTCATCGACTGTTGGCTGCTACCTAAGATATCGAGAATATCCTTGGAGGTGGTGACCATAATTTCATCACTAACTTGTAAACTTGAGGTAAAACCGACGATTGGCGTATGCAAGATAAAGCCGTGTTCTTCAGCGACTGGCCCACCAGCAATAACGGGTGAGTTTAGAATAATTGAATCATCGCGATCCTGAGTATTTATCTCTAGCTTGTGCAGCATATTAGTGACAGAAAAGTCTTCAATAGGTTTATTAATCACTAAGCCCATAGCACCATATTCATTGTGCTCACAGAGATAGACCACCGAGCGGCTAAAATAGGGATCAGTTAATGTTGGCATTGCAATTAGAAAATGATTTTTTAAGTGCATATTATTAAGAACCGTATTTATATAGTAAGTGTTTGCTATCGATGCCCGCTAGGTGATAAGCCGCAGATAGATGATTTGCTGTTGGTGATATTCAATTAATTAATATCTTACTGGGTTGATTATATATAAGGCACATTAAGCTATGTGCCTTATATATTTTACTTAATTAAGAAACTATTTCTTCAGGTTTTTCAGGCGTTTCTCGATGGCATCCATTAGCATACCCATAATGGAAATATCGAAAGCCGCTTCAATTTCACGGGCACAGGTTGGGCTAGTGACATTAATTTCAGTCAGACGATCACCGATAATATCAAGACCAACAAAAATCAGTCCTTTCTCTTTCAGTGTCGGTGCAACAGCACGAGCAATCGCCCAATCACTTTCTGTTAATGGACGAGCTTCACCGCTACCACCAGCGGCAAGATTACCCCGGGTTTCACCTTTGGCTGGAATACGCGCCAGACAATAAGGTACAGGCTCACCATCGACGACCAGAACACGTTTATCACCTTGCTTAATCGCTGGCAGATAATTCTGTGCCATACAGAAACGTTTACCATGCTCGGTAAGGGTCTCGATAATTACACCGACGTTTGGATCATCTTGTTTCATACGGAAAATAGATGCGCCGCCCATACCATCAAGAGGTTTGAAAATAACATCGCCATGCTTCTGGTGGAATTCGCGCAGTTTTTTGGCGCTACGGGTCACTAGTGTGTCGGGCGTTAATTCAGGGAACCAAGCGGTAAATAATTTTTCATTACAGTCACGCAGACTTTGTGGCTTATTAACAATCAGGCTGCCCGCTTCTTCTGCACGTTCTAAAATATAGGTCGCATAGATATATTCGGTATCAAATGGCGGATCTTTGCGCATCAAGATCGCATCGAGTTCGGATAATTTGATATCTTGTTCTTGGGTGAATTCATACCATTTTTGTGGATTCTCATCCAATTTAACGATCTTGGTTTGAGCTCTGGCTTCGCCTTGATGGAGATAGAGATCATCCATTTCCATATAGTGAATTTCATAACCACGGCGCTGAGCTTCGAGCATCATCGCAAAACTGGTGTCTTTTTTAATGTTGATGGACGAAATAGGGTCCATCACAATACCCAACTTGATCATTATATCTCCTTAACCCAAATCGCCTAAACGCACTTGTAGAGCCGCAATTGCGGTGAGCGCTGTTGTTTCTGTTCTTAATACCCTAGGGCCTAGCAAGATGTCAGTAAACTGATATTTTGCCGTCATCGCAATTTCATCTGCGGAGAGACCACCTTCAGGTCCAATTAGTAGACGTGCTTTCTTAACTGATGTTGGCAATGTATTGATACTATTCGTTGCCCGTGGATGTAGATTGACTTTAAATGCGCCATCATCTTCAGCGCACCACTCTTCGAGCGTTTGAACTGGACGAACTTGAGGAATGCGATTACGCCCACACTGCTCACAGGCGGCAATGGCAATCTTTTGCCACTGTTGTACTTTTTTCTCTAGACGCGCTGCATCTAATTTTACGCCACAGCGAGCCGAAAAGAGAGGGGTGATCACACTTACGCCTAATTCAACGGATTTCTGGATGGTAAATTCCATTTTTTCACCCCGGGAGATAACTTGCCCAAGGTGTAAATCTAATGGCGATTCACGATCATCCAGTGTTGAACTTGTGATTAACACTTTAACCTCTTTTTTATTCACTTCGATAATTTCGGCTGCAAAGACCGAATTACTGCCATCAAAGAGTTCAATTTCCTGCCCTTTGGTCATCCGCAATACTCGACCAACATGGTTGGCTGCATCATCAATCAGAGAGATTGTGGTATCAGGCTGTAAAGGCTCTGGGTGATAAATGCGTGGAGTTCGCATGGTCTATTCCTCGTTCAAATAGGGCAAAAGTAATATGTGACAGCAATAAGATTGATATGGGTCTAAAAATCCTAAAAACAATAAAAAGCATAGCATTTTTTTGTAATTTAATGATTTTATCATAAATAGTCGATTTTTGGTGCCACTCGACTAAAACCTATTGTTGATCTCCGATAGCTGGAAATTAAAATTTTATTCGATAGAGATGAAAAGGTAAATATATAGAATAAAAATGAAGATATATTCATGTTTATTGTATCTGTTTACAGGATTTTAAATCTAAGCTAATTTTCGGTTAGGTTGTTTATTGTGTTGTTTGGATTTTTTAATATTCTTTTAGTTATATTAAAAAATATTATGAGAGGTGGCGATGCCTAATTTAGCTGAGTTCAATTTAGCGATTTTTTTCAATGATAAAAAGGGGACGTTTCTAGTTGCTATTTGTAGTATTATTTTTCTATCTATTTGTTTTCTATGGCTGACTAGATTATTATTATATTTCACTCCTAGATTTATATTTAATAAGCCTGCGATTAAAATTAATTACATTAAATTATTTCCACTTTTTTTATTTATCATAACTTGGTTATTTTTTCATGAGCAGCGATTAAGTTTAATTTTACTATTATCGCTCTATTTTTTATTTGGTTACCTTCTTGCTATTATTGATTACCACACTATGTATTTACCCGATGTATTGATTTTTCCATTACTAGTATTTGGTATTATTTATAATTTAGTTATACCGCTCGGAAATATTATGCTCTCAATTTATGGCATATTCGGTGGATATCTTTTTCTATGGTTTCTTGCTGGCACTATGCAGTGGTTCAATAAACGACGTCAATTGGGGGATGGAGATATAAAACTGATTGCCGCTTATGGTGCTTGGTTGGGAGTGCTTAAATTGCCCCAACTACTGGTTGGGGCCGCATTTTGTGGGATTATTCATTATTTATACTATTATTGGCGCAATCGACAGAGAACCACGGCGATCCCCTTTGGTCCATCAATTGTGCTCAGTGCATTGTATTGGCAACTTATTGAGCCTTATTATCCGTGGATTTCTGATTGACCAAGAGGCGCAGTGTACCCTAAGAAAGTTGAGTGGTAAGTTGATCGAGATAAGCTAGCCACTCATCTTGACGCCCCAGATAATTTTGTAATGGTACTCGATTTAATTTGCCTTGTTGCTCAATTAATAGCGTTGGAAATCCAGATGCACCAGACTTAGCCAATATATTACGGCTCTGCTCTATATGTTGTTGAGTGGCTAAATCAGCATTAAGCGCATATTGAGTAGCAAAAGTTTGGTTATCTAGGTCAATCTGTTTAGCGATAGCGAATAACACCTCTTTGTCACTAATATGACGACCTTCAACATAATGAGCGTGTTGAATCGCTTTAAGCAAAGGGAAACCCTGACCAGAGAGTTGTTGCGCCGTTAAAATTGCGGTTATTGGTGGCGCAGAATCAAAAACTAATCCACTTTCTGCCAGCATACTGTGATAGTCATCGCCAAAATATTGTCCAGTCATAGCCGCAATACGCTGATCTGATAGCATAATGTGCTGACGAAACTGCTCATTCATTAATAAACGATTGTCACCTGCAAGCATACCACCACCCTGTAGGATCAGTTCGACTCCTTGATGATTTACCGCCAATTCAATCAGGGGAGATGCGCCATAACACCAACCACAAAGTGGATCATAGATATAATGTAATTTAATCATTTTTTACTCTCTAATTGGTAACTGACGGTGATTAATAATTTAAATTACCGCCAGTCTGATATTGATATTATGCTGATTTTATTGCGGCCACTGCATTTCACCTTTGATTACTTTGGCACTTAATTCAAGGCTAGAGACATCATCGAGATCAGGATATTGCGCAGTCATTTTTTCGATCAATTCAGCGGAATTTGTGCTTTTATCCGCTGCTTTTTCAAAGGCATTTAGATAGTTTTGGCTAAATGTAACTGTACCAATATCCATTTTCGAAGATCCCGTAAAATGTCCTGGTACTACAATTTCAGGTTTTAGTGCTTTAATTGATTCTAATGTCTGCAGCCATTGTTGGCGCGATAATTTAGTTTGTGTATCTGCGATCCAAAGATGGATATTATCAGAGACCACAACACCACCGACAACGGCTTTTAAATCAGGGCTCCATACCACAGTGCGGTCGGGAGTTGCCCCCTCTAAGCCATGAATAATCAATTTCTTACCTTCGATTGAAAAACTATTACCTTCAATCACTTCCGGTATAACCACTGCATTAGGCGCTTGTTCTTTCAATATTGGCCCCCAGTAGGCTAATTTACCCTGTTGTGATGCCTTGATCGCTTCTACAGTTTGTGCGGTTGCGATGATTTTCGCATCGGGAAACGCCTGTTGAAGGGTATCTAAGCCAAAGTAATAATCAGGATCAGAATGACTAATATAGATTGTGGTCAGTTTCTTATTTAGTTTCTTTAATATTTTGACTAATTCGACCGCGTCATTTTTTTGAAATTGAGCATCGATCAATACCATCTCATTGTCGCCACTGATAATCTCAGAGGAGACAGGAAAAATACTTTTATTGCCGGGGTTATAGATATCGAGCTTTAGTTCGGCAGCGGGTGTTAGTTGGCTAAAGGTAAATAAGGTGCCCGCGGCTAAGAGTAATTGAGTTAATTTCATTTTGTTATCCTAATATTAAATGGGTGCTTATCTAGCTGCTTTTGATGTTTGTTATAATAGATTGCAACAAAGAAGAGAAAAACCGCATAATAGGCAATTGTTTGTTGCATAAATCGGACGAATAGAATGGATAGGATTATTGCTGCACAGGTATTTACCACCATAGTCGAACAAGGCAGTATGATTGCCGCTGCGGATAAATTGGATATGTCGCGAGCTATGGTTACGCGATACCTTGCTGAAATGGAATCTTGGGCGGGTGTAAGACTTTTGAATCGAACCACTCGGCGGCTGAGCTTAACCTCGGCGGGAGAAGATATTTATCAGCAAGCGGTAAAGTTAACCGCATTAGCTCAGTCAATGCCAGTTGAACAGGATAGGCGATCTGAGACATTAACCGGATTAGTGCGAATCAGCTGTGCTCAATCGCTGGCACAGTCAGTATTATCGGTGGCGCTCAGCGAATTTTTACAGCATTATCCTAATATGACGGTCGATCTTTCAATCAGCAATAAAGTTGTCAATTTGGTTGAAGAGCGTATTGATTTAGCCATTCGTATTACCAATAATCTTGAACCTCATTTAATCGCTAAATCCTTATCAACCTGTCATTCAGTGATCTGCGCTTCGCCCGATTATCTTAATAATAAAAAAATACCAGTAAAACCCGATGATCTTATGTTAATGGATTGCCTGACATATAATTTTTTTGGCCGCAGTATCTGGTTATTTGAAAAAGAGGGTATTAAATATTCAGTGCCAGTCGGGGGGCGCTTGAGTGCCAATGAATCGATATTTTTAGCTGAAGCGGCTATTAATGGGGCAGGGGTCTCAATGCAGCCTTATTGTTCCGTCGCCCACTATCTTGAATCAGGCCAATTAATCCAGCTATTGCCTGATTATCAACCTCAGCCACTGGGCATCTATGGGGTCTATACCAGCCGGCAAAATATGCCAACTACACTCAGAGTATTATTAGATTATCTTGTTGAATGGTTTGCTACATCTGAGCATTGGAAGAAATTAATGGCGCAAGGCATCTGATAAGGCGTTCTTGATCCGCTCAATAGATTCTCTTAGATATTGCGAGAATGCATCAACAATCTCTGATGAAGGGCGATGAATTGGTTTAATTAAGCTCAAAGTGAAAGGAATATTGAAACTTAGTGGACGAATACAGAGCAGTGATTTATTTTGGCGATAAAAATCTAACGCTGTGAAGGGGTTCACAATTGAGATACCAATACCTTGTTGCACCATGGCACAAATCGATGCTGCACTATGGGTCTCCATCACAGTTTTACGGCTAACCTGTTGCTCTGAAAATAAGGCATCAATAGTCTGGCGATAACTATCAGCAATAGATAAATGGATAAAGCGTTGTTGCTCAAAATCTTGTGGCTCAAGTCGCTGTTTATGACACAGGGGATGATCCGCCGGTAATACACAAACCTCATTGAGGGTAATTAGGGTTTCACGTTCTGTGCCTGGTGGAGTTTGAAGATGCTCTGTTAAGCCAAGATCATAACGTTGGGCTGATAGCCACTCTTCAAGCAGCGGTGATTCTTGCGGAATGATGGTTAAACTCAATTCGGGATAGGCAGCCATAAAGTGATGACAGACTTGTGGAAGTAGTGATTGCGCAAACGCGGGCAAGCAGGTAATAGATAACTCGGCATATTCAAATTGACGGATCGACTCAGCCATATTTTTAATTCGAGCTAAGCCATAATAGGATCTTTCTACCTCTTCAAAAAACTTCAGCCCTTGTGTGGTGGGTTGTAAACGACCTTTGATTCGATCGAAGAGCTTAAATTTAAGCAGATGCTCTAATCTACTGAGCTCACGGCTAATTGTCGGCTGTGAGGTATTCAATAAGTGTGCGGCCTCAGTTAAATTGGAGGTGGTCATCACCGCTTTAAAGATCTCAATATGACGCCAAGATATCTGTTGCATTAATTTTCCTTCCGCCAAGTTATCAGCCAAATTAAAAGATAATAAATATCATATCAGAAATGAATAGACTTCAGATAAATAGATATTTTTATTCCGACTATTTTTACTTAATAATCTTTACTATAAACGACTCTATAATCAATTGGATGGATCATGACGACATTTGCCACCACAACTAGCCGTAATTTAACTCCTGCTGCACTGCGTGAATTACCACAGCAATATGGCACACCGCTTTGGGTGTATGACAGTGAAGTTATCATTGATCGCATCAACCAATTGAGATCTTTTGATGTGATCCGCTTCGCACAAAAAGCGTGCTCAAATATTCATATTTTAGGTTTGATGCGTAAACAGGGTGTAAAAGTTGACTCAGTTTCACTCGGTGAAATCGAGAGGGCGCTAGTGGCTGGATTTCAGCCGGGGCGTGAAAAAGCAGAAATTGTGTTTACGGCAGATGTATTTGATACGGCTACACTTGAACGCGTTACTGAATTAGATATTCCGGTTAATGCGGGCTCTATCGATATGCTAGAGCAAATTGGTCAGCAAAAAAGTGGTCATCCGGTCTGGCTACGCATCAACCCAGGATTTGGTCATGGTCATAGTCAAAAAACCAATACTGGGGGCGAAAATAGTAAACATGGGATCTGGCATGCTGATCTACCACAGGCTTTAGCGAAAATTGAGCAATATGGTTTATCGTTAGTTGGATTGCATATGCATATTGGTTCGGGTGTTGATTACCAACATCTATCTAGCGTGTGTGATGCTATGGTCGAGCAGGTGATCAGTGCTGGCGTCGATATTCAAGCTATTTCAGCAGGCGGCGGTTTATCAACACCTTACCGTGAAGATGATGAAACTATCGATATTAGCCACTATTACAATCTTTGGCATGAAGCGCGTCAGCGGATTGCGGCACATTTAGATCATCCGATTGAATTAGAGATTGAGCCCGGTCGTTTTCTGGTGGCTGAATCTGGCGTTCTGTTAGCGGAAGTGAGAGCGGTTAAATCGATGGGCAGTCGTCACTATATTTTGGTCGATAGCGGTTTTAACGATCTGATGCGCCCTGCGATGTATGGCAGCTACCATCATATTTCTGTTTTAGCGGGCGATGAACGAATCATCGATAATAGTCAATTAAATGATTCTATTGTGGCAGGACCTCTGTGTGAGTCAGGCGATGTATTTACTCAACAGGAAGGCGGTACGGTAGAAACACGAGCACTGCCGACTACCCAAGTGGGTGATTATTTGGTTTTTCATGATACGGGGGCTTATGGTGCGTCTATGTCATCTAACTATAATAGCCGGCCATTATTGCCAGAGGTGATGTTTATTGAGGGCAAACCTCAGTTGATTCGCCGTCGTCAAACCATTAATGAGCTATTAGCGTTAGAGCAAAATATCTAGTTTTATCTATTAGCGCTTTGGTTATTGTCGAGCAAGGAAAAATAGCGATCGCCATTATGATTAATGGCGATCGCTTTATTTTGTCAGGATCATTGATGATCGCTATTTTTAGTCGAATAGGCGGCGAGTTCATCAAATTCAAACTCATCCACATTAATAGTACGTAGGCGACTGATTTCTGCCTGACGTAATATCTCGGCTTCTTCTACCGTGATGCGCTTCTCCTCTAGGGCCTGCTCTGCCAGCTTATCTAGTCGAGTAAAGCTATATTTGCGTTCGGCAAGGCGGCAAATACGATCAAAAATTGGCTCTGCGGCAATAATGTCGTAAAGAGCTTGATTGACTAGTCCATGAGGATTGCTTTTGGTTGGCGTGAGATACAGACCTCGACCAATACGATCACGAGTTTCTGATGGCTCCATCATGATTTTTGCTAGCTGATGATCTAAACGATCAGATGGTGCCAGCATACGCAAACCTAACGGAAATAGCGTGATGCGCATAGCTCCGGCAATGATACGGTTCGGGAAATTTCTCAGTAAATCATCCATGGCTTTTTCTGATTGATAGAGACAATCTTCTACCGCCCATCTAACAAGAGGTAAATCAGCTTTTTGGCGTCCCTCTTCGTCATAACGTTTGAGCGTGGCTGAGGCTAAATAGAGATGGCTAAGAATATCCCCCAAACGGGCTGATATTCGTTCGCGGCGTTTTAAACTGCCTCCCAAAACGGCCATAGAAACATCCGCTAATAATGCCAGATTAGCACTTTGGCGATTAAGCATTTGGTAATAGCGGCGCGTTTCATCTTGAACGGGCGCTGAGCTAGTGCGTCCATTCGTTAATCCAAGCCAGAAACTACGAACCTGATTACTTAATACATGGCCGATATGACCGAATAGCGCCTTATCAAAATCATCGACACTATTATTTTGTACTGCTGACATCTCATCTAATACATGGGGATGACAGCGGATCGCCCCTTGACCAAAAATAATCATACAGCGGGTTAAAATATTAGCTCCTTCGACGGTAATGGCAATCGGCGCACCTTGATAAAAACGAGCTACGAAGTTAGATGGGCCAAGGGAGATACCTTTGCCACCAGTAATATCCATGGCATCAATAACAGAACGTTGTCCTCTATGAGTACAATGATATTTTACGATAGCAGATAATACCGCAGGTTTTTCACCTAGCATGATCCCTGTCGTGATTAAGGTCGCCGCTGCATCCATTAAATAGGTATTGCCAGCGATACGCGCTAAAGGCTCTTCGATCCCTTCCATTTTGCCAATGGGAATTTTAAATTGGCGACGAATATAAGCGTAAGCACCTGTTGCTATGGCAATGCTTTTCAATCCGCCCGTTGAATTTGACGGTAAGGTGATCCCGCGTCCGACTGAGAGACACTCCACCAGCATACGCCACCCTTGACCCGCCATCGCAGTACCTCCAATGATGTAATCAATAGGGACAAAGATATCTGTGCCGCGAGTTGGGCCATTCATAAAGGGAATATTTAGCGGGAAATGGCGATGTCCCATTTCGACTCCTGGCGTGCTAGTCGGAATTAATGCGCAGGTGATGCCGAGATTTTTTTCATCTCCTAACAATTTATCTGGATCAGAAAGTTTAAAGGCTAAACCTAGTACAGTGGCAATAGGAGCTAGCGTGATATAGCGTTTGTTCCAATTTAAACGCATTCCTAAAATCTGCTCACCTTGCCACTCACCCATACAAACAACGCCAGTATCTGGGATAGCACCTGCGTCCGATCCGGCTTCAGGGCTGGTTAAGGCGAAACAGGGGATCTCATCGCCTCGAGCAAGCCCGGGCAGATAGTGATTTTTCTGCTCTTCAGTTCCATAGTGCTGTAGCAGTTCGCCTGGGCCAAGGGAGTTAGGCACGCCGACAGTGATCGCCAGAATACTCGAGACGCCCGCCAGTTTTTGTAAAACTCGCGCTTGTGCATAAGCTGAAAAATCTAAACCGCCATACTCTTTTTTGATAATCATGGCGAAGAAGCGCTGATCTTTAAGATATTGCCAGATTTCAGGTGGCAAGTCGGCAAGCTCATGGGTAATTTGGAAATCATTGACCATGCTACAGACAACATCGACAGGGCCATCAATAAAATCTTGCTCTTCTTTGGTTAATTGCGGTTTTGGGTAGTTGTGGAGTTTTTTCCAATCAGGTGCACCGCGAAAAAGATCTCCTTCCCACCAAGTAGTGCCTGCATCAATGGCTTCTTTTTCAGTACGAGACATCGCAGGGAGTACTTTTTTAAATATTTGCATTATACGTAAGCTAAAGAGAGACTTTCGCACTGGCGTAAAGACAAAGGGAAATAGCACTAAGGCGACAGGCAACAGCATTGCGTAGTGCCAGATATCTAGTATTCCCATTAATAGGGTATAGGCGAGTAAAAGTATTGTGCTGAAAAGTAGCTGCGTCTTGTGATAGCAAAGTATTGCGATCAACGCGAGAAATAGCAGGGCACTGAGTAGAGTCATTATGAAGCTCCTAGATTCTCGTAAGAGGTCTGACCTGTGTTATTGCCAATTCTCAATGAGTAATAAAAAATTATCAACACATTTACATTTCAATTACAACTTAGTTCACAAAAACACCAAGTAAATAAAGTTAATTATTTATTTTATGCTCTATTTTTGTTCTTTTCGCATCAATATTTAGAATAGCCAAGTATCTATTCTTGATTGTTTATATTTTAAAATGGGAAAAATGTTTAAATTGATCGCTGCCAATATCGATAAAATAAGCTATATAAGTCGCATTTTAGTCGCTAAATAGCGTGATTTTATGGGCTAAAGGATATTTTCATACCAAACATAGTGGCGCTAAATAACAATCGATAACATCATCTTATCTGTTAGTATGTTTGCATTGATAGCATGTTCAATTGATGACAAATTCTATTTTATTAAGGGGATTTTCATGTACCAAGATCTGATCCGTAGTGAGCTTAATGAAGCTGCAGAGACACTCGCGAAATTTCTCAACAGTGAAGAAAATATTAATGCCATCCAGCAGGCCGCCATACTTTTAGCTGATTCATTTAAATCAGGCGGTAAAGTTTTATCTTGTGGTAATGGCGGATCTCATTGCGATGCCATGCACTTCGCCGAAGAGCTGACCGGCCGTTATCGTGATAATCGTCCTGCTTATCCGGCTATTGCGATTTCTGATGTGAGTCATTTATCCTGTGTAAGTAATGATTTTGGTTATGAATATGTATTTTCGCGCTTTATCGAAGGTGTTGGCCGTAAAGGTGATGTTTTATTAGGTATTTCTACCTCAGGCAACTCAGCTAATATCATTAAAGCCATTGCTGCAGCACGAGAAAAAGGGATGAAAGTAATTACCCTAACAGGTAAAGATGGCGGCAAAATGGCGGGCAGTGCTGATATCGAAATTCGCGTTCCTCATTTTGATTATGCTGATCGAGTCCAAGAAATTCATATAAAGGTCATTCATATTCTTATCCAATTGATTGAAAAAGAGATGGTTAAGTAAATATTAGGGATCATTAGGAAGCGAACTATCACTTTTTGATGATCCACTTTTAGATTTAGCGCCGTATTTTTCTTTTCAACTGACAATGGCTGATATAGCCTCTTTTTCTTTGTATATCATTAGCTTATTTACTCTAATCTAAAGTAATTTATTACCGTCAACAAACTCCTAATCCAATAATCCTTTCAAACCTAGCTGACTCTGATTAGTTACACCATTGGCATCTTCAGCCTTGATTATTCTTCCATTTTCAACATTGAGTGAAAAAAAACAGTAAATAGTGGAAAATACGCAGCATTAATGTTTAATTAACATAATGATATTATTGAGCATTATTAGCGATTAAAGTAATATAATAATAGTGATTTTTTAAAAAAAGATTCTGGGCGATTATTTTAAAATCGGAGGCTTTAAATGTGTGAATTACTGGGAATGAGTGCAAATGTCCCCACTGATATTAGTTTTAGTCTCAGTGGGTTAATTCCTCGTGGTGGCCGAACGGGTCCACATAAAGATGGTTGGGGCGTAACCTTTTATGAGGGCCTCGGTTGTCGTACATTTAAAGATCCGCAGCCTAGCTATATGTCTCCTGTTGCTCGATTTGTGCAAGAGTACCCGATCAAATCAGAATCGGTTATTGCCCATATTCGCCAAGCTAATCGCGGCAATGTTGCATTAGAAAATACCCACCCTTTTACTCGGGAACTTTGGGGACGTAATTGGACTTATGCACATAATGGTCAACTCGAAGAGTATGAACCTTTGCCAACAGGGCATTTTCGACCTGTAGGTCAAACCGACAGTGAATATGCTTTTTGCTGGATTTTAAATCAACTTATTACCAAATATCCCGAGACACCGACAAATTATATCGAGGTTTTTTGCTATATTGGGCAATTAGCCGATGAGTTGCGTCAGAAAGGCATCTTCAATATGTTGTTATCTGATGGCCGTTATGTGATGGCTTATTGTTCTACTAATCTTCACTGGATCACAAGGCGCGCGCCTTTTGGTAAAGCAACGCTACTCGATCAAGATATTGAAATTGATTTTCAAAGCTGCACTCAGCCGACAGATGTGGTATCTGTTATTGCCACTCAGCCATTAACGGGCAATGAAAATTGGTCTCGTATTGAGCCCGGTCGTTTTATCCTATTTCATCTTGGTGAGCGTATACTCTAATCGATCTCTTCAGGGCTTAGGCGAAGCATTAGGTGAGTGAGGACTTACTAAATACTGACCCGACTGAATTGAAATGATTGGTAGGCTTCCTGTTTCCGTAAAATAGTCATAAGCTGGCTTGAGTTGTTGCCAGAATGAGTAATGTTCTGAATTCTTATGGCGGCGCATATTCGCTTTCGACATCCTAAAAGGGTAAATACTCACTTCTATACTGGATTGTCCATTTTGTAGCGCAGCTTCAACATATTGATAGATTTCTCCCATTGATTTATCGGTCATGGCATAGCAACCTACAGAAACACAATCGCCATGGATCATCAAATAGCTGCCATTATAACCCTTGTTTCGGTCGTATTCATTTGGGTAACCCAAGTTGATCGATCGGTAATACTGACTATTTGGATTAAGTTGTAGTTGGCTAACCTGATAAAAACCTTCAGGACTTTTTAGGTCTCCTTCTTGCTTTTTAGGACCTAGACCGCCAGAAAACTTACATATGGGATAAGTTTTGAACAACTTAAATTGTCCATTAGCTGCCTGTTGATAGATTTCGAGCTCTCCCTCTTCTTTGAAAATCTGTAAAAATAGAGAATTGTTCATTTTAGTATCTAATGCTTTGTTAAATAAAAATAAATTATTTTCAGCCTGAACAAATCCACTATTCAGCAGAATATTAGTACTAATTAAGCAAAAAAGAATGACTTTCTTCATATGTGAGCCGCGTTAAAAGAGAACAAATTGTTTAAAATTAGCACATGATTTTCAATCATAGCGATAGATATAAAGATTTAATAGAGAAGATGATTAATTTCTTTTGTGAATTAGGAATGCTTAAAAAATAAGCGATTATCGTTAAATATGAACTGATAGCTCGGAAAAAACGATGTGACGTAAAAAGAATAGTAATAATATTGTTATTTGCTTGAGCTAAATCACTTGAATAGACGGACAGATAGGGAGGGAACTGATAAAATTACCCGCGGCAGAACAAGAAAGTATCGTGACAATTATCGGCGAATTATTTGCTTAAGTTATATTATTAACTTAGGTGTTTTTTATTACTGAGTTGCTATGATTTCGTACGAAATCGTTAGCTTAGGGTTTAACTGATAAACTTGTGCATATCTTATGATTAAAATTAAAAAAGGTCTCAACCTCCCTATTGCAGGTGAGCCAGCCCAAGTGATAGAAGACGGCCCACAAATTCGACACGTAGCGCTGCTGGGTGAAGAATATGTCGGGATGCGTCCATCTATGCTGGTTAAAGAAGGCGAGCATGTAAAAAAAGGACAGGTTCTTTTTGAAGATAAAAAGAACCCTGGGGTGCTATTTACGAGCCCCGCGTGTGGCACGGTTGTGCAGATTAACCGCGGCGAACGTCGTGTACTTCAGTCTGTGGTAATCGAAATCAATGGTGATGAGCAAGAGACTTTTGCCGCTTATGACAGCGTGCAGCTTGCCAATCTAACGCGTGAGCAGGTTGAAGAAAATCTGTTGCGCTCAGGAATGTGGACCGCATTGAGAACGCGTCCATTTAGTCACTCTCCTACACCAGGAACGACACCACTGGCTATTTTTGTTACTGCAATGGATACCCAGCCTTTGGCTGCTGATCCACAAGTAGTTATCAAAAAGTACCAGCAAGCATTCAATGATGGTCTTCAGGTATTGACTAAACTGACTGATGGCAAAATCCATATTTGTCATGGAACAGGTGATTTAGCCAAGCTTAGCGGCAATGAGCAATTTCAATATACTGAGTTTACCGGTGTGCATCCTGCTGGCTTAGTAGGTACTCACATTCATTTTTTAGAGCCTGTCAGCATTAAGAAGATGGTATGGCATCTGAATTATCAGGATGTGATTGCTATCGGTAAACTATTCACTACGGGTTATCTCTTTACTGACCGTGTTATCTCCTTAGCGGGTCCGCAAGTTGAAAAACCACGCCTTATTCGGACTCGTCTTGGCGCAGATATTTATGCCCTGACTAAAGGTGAGCTGAAAGAGGGTGAAAACCGGATTATTTCAGGTTCTGTGTTATGGGGCGTCAAATGTGATGAGAGCCACCACTATCTTGGTCGTTTTCATAATTTGGTCTCTGTTGTGCGTGAAGGTCGTGAAAAAGAGCTGTTTGGCTGGATTATGCCAGGCATTGATAAATTCACTATCACGCGCACCACTATCGGGCACTTCCTGAAAAATAAACGATTCAACTTCACGACAACGTTACATGGTGGTGAGCGTTCAATGGTGCCAATCGGCAACTATGAGCGTGTGATGCCTCTTGACATCATGATTACCCATTTACTGCGTGATCTTCTAGTTGGTGACACTGATGGTTCTCAAACATTAGGCTGCCTTGAACTGGATGAAGAAGATCTGGGACTGTGTACGTATGTCTGTCCGGCCAAGTATGAATATGGCCCGGTACTCCGTGATGTACTGACCAAGATTGAGTTAGAAGGGTAATTCCATGGGTCTGAAAAATTTATTTGAAAAGTATGAGCACCATTTCGAGCCCGGTGGAAAGCTAGAGAAATACTATGTACTGTATGAGGCTGTTTCGACAGTTTTCTACACACCGGGTACAGTCACACGTGGTCGTTCTCACGTTCGTGACACCATAGATCTCAAACGTATGATGATCCTCGTTTGGTTCGCTGTATTTCCTGCCATGTTTTGGGGGATGTACAACGTCGGTGACCAAGCCATTCCCGCATTGCACAGCCTCTACAGTGGTGCTGAGCTACAGCAAATTTTAGCTTCTGACTGGCACTATAGCCTCGCTCAGTTTTTAGGTGCCTCTTTAGCGCCTGATGCGGGTTGGGCCAGTAAGATGTTGCTAGGGGCTGTCTACTTCCTTCCTATCTACTTGGTTGTCTTTTTGGTGGGGGGATTCTGGGAAGTTCTGTTTGCTATGATCCGCGGACATGAAATAAATGAAGGTTTCTTTATCTCCTCTATTTTGTTCGCGCTGATTGTACCGCCAACTATGCCTCTCTGGCAGGCTGCACTCGGTATTACTTTTGGTGTGGTGATTGCTAAAGAGATCTTCGGTGGTACGGGGCGTAACTTCCTAAACCCCGCATTGGCAGGTCGTGCATTCTTATTCTTTGCTTATCCCGCTCAAATTTCGGGTGATTTAGTGTGGACCGCTGCAGATGGCTTCTCTGGCGCAACACCTTTATCTCAGTGGGCAACGGGTGGCGAACATGCACTGATGAACACAGTTACAGGTGAGCCTATCACTTGGATGCAAGCATTTATCGGTAATATGCCGGGGTCCATTGGTGAAGTATCTACCCTAATGATCTTTATCGGTGGTGCATTTATTATGTTCTTCCGTATTGCATCTTGGCGAATCGTTGCAGGTGTTATGCTGGGTATGATAGCGATCTCTGCACTCTTCAATGCTATCGGTTCAGATACTAACCCGCTATTTGCTATGCCTTGGCACTGGCATATGGTACTGGGTGGCTTTGCGTTTGGTATGATCTTTATGGCAACCGATCCTGTATCCGCATCCTTTACGGATAAAGGAAAATGGGCATATGGTATTCTGATTGGTGTCATGTGCGTGCTTATCAGGGTCGTAAATCCAGCGTATCCAGAAGGTATGATGCTGGCGATACTGTTCGCTAACTTATTTGCGCCTCTATTTGATTATCTGGTCGTTCAGGCGAATATTAAGCGGAGAAAAGCCCGTGGCTAATGAAAAAGCAAAAAGTAATGAGAGCATTGGTAGAACCTTCCTTGTTGTGTTCATTCTTTGCCTAGTCTGTTCCATTGTCGTCTCTGGGGCTGCAGTTGGTCTGAAATCGACACAACAAACGCAAATTCTACTCGATAAACAGCGTAATATTCTCTCTGTTGCTGGGCTATTAAAGCCTAAAATGTCACCAGAAGAGATTAAAGCGGTCTATGATGCACGTATTACGCCTAAGTTATGGAATTTTAAGACAGAAGAGCTATCTGATAGCCTAGCTAAGTATGATCTGAATGATGAGTTACGCAGTGATGAAACCAGTATTGCGTTATCACCTCAAGAAGATATTGCTAAGATCCGCCGCCGTGCAAATAGCGCCGAGATCTATTTTGTTAAAGATGAAGCAGGCAAGGTGTCTGAAGTCATTCTTCCTGTCTATGGTTCAGGCTTATGGTCGGTGATGTATGCTTTTGTGGCCGTTGATATTGATGGCGTAACAGTTCGAGGATTTACCTACTATGCACACGGTGAAACACCGGGGCTAGGTGGTGAAATCGAGAATCCACAATGGAGTGGTCAGTGGATCGGTAAGAAACTGTTTAACGAGCAAGGCGTGGCTGCAATTAAGATCGTGCGTAGCGGAGCATCAGATAACCCATATGGTATTGATGGATTATCGGGTGCAACATTGACAACAAATGGTGTTCAACACACATTTGATTTCTGGTTGGGCGATAACGGTTTTGGTCCGTTCCTGAAAAAAGTTCGTGAAGGAGCGTTGAATAATGGCTGATTCAAAAGAAATTAAACGCGTTCTACTTGGACCGTTACTTGATAATAACCCCATCGCATTACAGATTTTAGGGATATGTTCTGCTCTGGCAGTAACCACTAAACTTGAAACTGCATTTGTGATGACCATCGCAGTAACTTTAGTTACCGCATTTTCTAGCTTCTTTATCTCACTGATCCGTAATTTTATTCCGGGCAGTGTTCGCATCATCGTTCAGATGGCAATCATTGCATCTCTGGTTATTGTTGTTGACCAGGTTTTGCGTGCCTATGCCTATGAAATCTCGAAACAGTTATCGGTATTCGTTGGTTTGATTATCACTAACTGTATCGTAATGGGTCGTGCGGAAGCTTATGCCATGAAATCCCCTCCCATCGAGAGCTTTATGGATGGTATCGGTAATGGTCTTGGTTACGGGGCAATCCTGATACTGGTTGGATTCCTGCGTGAGTTATTTGGCTCAGGTAAACTCTTTGGTGTCACGGTATTCGAATCACTGCAAAATGGCGGCTGGTATATGCCTAACGGTCTGTTCCTGCTGGCACCGAGTGCATTCTTTATCATCGGTATGCTGATTTGGGGATTACGTACCCTGAAACCAGCGCAGAATGAGACGGAGTAACGGACACTATGGAACATTATATTAGCTTGTTTGTACGTGCCGTTTTTATTGAGAATATGGCGTTAGCCTTCTTCTTAGGAATGTGTACGTTTTTAGCCGTATCTAACAATGTTAAAACGGCTTTCGGCCTAGGTATTGCTGTCACCGTTGTTCTTGGGATTTCAGTTCCTGCGAATAATCTGGTGTATAACCTGATCCTGCGTGATGGCGCTTTAGTTGAAGGTGTAGATTTAAGTTTTCTTAACTTTATCACTTTCATCGGTGTGATTGCGGCACTGGTTCAGATCCTTGAGATGATTTTAGACCGTTATTTCCCTTCACTTTATAACGCACTGGGGATCTTCTTACCCTTGATTACCGTTAACTGCGCAATATTTGGTGGGGTATCTTTCATGGCTCAGCGTGACTATAACTTTAGTGAATCCGTCGTCTATGGATTTGCTTCCGGTATAGGCTGGATGTTAGCGATAGTCTTGTTGGCATCGATTCGTGAAAAAATGAAATATTCGGATGTTCCCGCGGGTCTGAAAGGATTGGGCATCACCTTTGTCACTACCGGTTTGATGGCATTGGGCTTTATGTCCTTCTCCGGTGTGCAGCTATAACGGCGAGAAGAATCGATGGAAATTATTATTTTAGGTGTAGTAATGTTTACCCTGATCGTTTTGGTACTAACAGGTATGATCCTGTTTGCTAAATCCAAATTGGTCAATACAGGTGACATTAAAGTAGAAATTAACGGCGATCCTGATAAAAGTTTTGATGCTCCAGCGGGCGATAAACTTTTAAATATGTTAGCGAATCAAGGCGTTTTCGTCTCTTCAGCTTGTGGTGGCGGTGGGACTTGCGGTCAGTGCCGTGTGATCATCAAAGAGGGCGGTGGTGATATTCTGCCGACTGAGCTCTCTCACATTAGTAAGCGTGAAGCGAAAGAAGGCTGTCGTTTATCCTGTCAGGTGAGTGTTAAGCAAGATCTGAAAATTGAGCTACCTGAAGAAATTTTCGGCGTCAAAAAATGGGAATGTGAAGTTATCTCTAATGATAACAAAGCGACTTTCATTAAAGAGCTGGTACTGAAAATTCCAAACGGTGAAGTGGTTCCATTCCGTGCTGGGGGGTATATTCAAATTGAATGTCCGCCTCATACGGTAAACTATGCCGATTTTGAAGTACCTGAAGAGTATCGTTCTGATTGGGATCAGCATAATTTATTCCGTTTTGTTTCTGAAGTTAAAGAAGAGACGGTTCGTGCTTATTCAATGGCTAACTATCCAGAAGAGCGTGGCATTATTATGCTTAACGTCCGTATTGCAACGCCTCCGCCGCGTAATTCGGAACTGCCTCCAGGGATCATGTCTTCCTATATTTGGTCGTTGAAAGCCGGTGATAAAGTGACTATCTCTGGTCCATTTGGTGAGTTTTTTGCCAAAGAAACTGAAGCTGAGATGGTATTTATCGGTGGTGGTGCGGGTATGGCGCCAATGCGTTCTCATATTTTCGATCAACTTAAGCGTCTGGGCTCAAAACGTAAAATTAGTTTCTGGTACGGTGCGCGCTCTAAACGTGAGATGTTCTATGTGGAAGATTTCGATCAGCTAGCTGCTGAAAATGAAAATTTCACTTGGAATGTTGCACTTTCTGATGCTTTACCGGAAGATAATTGGGATGGATATACAGGATTTATTCATAATGTCCTGTATGAAAACTATCTGAAAGATCATCCGGCGCCAGAAGACTGTGAGTTCTATATGTGTGGACCTCCAGTGATGAATGCGGCAGTCATTAAGATGTTAAGAGACCTTGGTGTCGAGGAAGATAACATTATGTTAGATGACTTTGGTGGTTGATTAATCCTCATTCATTATTAATTAAGCGCCCACCTATGTGGGCGCAAATGATCAGAAACTGAGAGTACTATGCTGAGAAAGAAAATTGTCGCTCCTATTGTTCTATTTTTTACCGCCTTTTTGCTTGTTGCTTGTGGCGAGCCAGAACAACAGAATCTTCAGGGCCAGACCATGGGCACTTATTACTCCATCAAGTATGTAGCGGATTCATCTGCTCCTTCAACCAAAGACACACAGGCTGAAATAGATAAATTACTTGAAGAAGTTAATGACCAGATGTCAACCTATCGGCCAGACTCTGAACTCAGTCGATTTAATCAGTTTCGTGAGGTTAACAAGCCCTTTGCTGTATCTGAAGCTACCGCAAAAGTGGTTAAAGAAGGTATTGAAATCAACCGGCTGACGCGTGGTGCGCTGGATATCACTATTGGACCCTTAGTCAATTTATGGGGATTTGGTCCTGAAGGTCGTATAACCAAAGCACCTTCAGATGAAGAGCTAACTGCTCGAAGAGCTTGGACGGGAATCGATAAACTCTCTGTTCAAGGTAATAATCTGATTAAAACCATACCTGAGCTCTATGTCGACCTATCATCTATTGCTAAAGGCTATGGAGTTGATGTTGTCGCTGAATATCTAGAATCTATCAATATTCAAAACTATATGGTGGATATTGGTGGTGAAGTGAGAACTAAGGGCAAAAATGGTAAGGGCGCATTGTGGCGAATTGCGATAGAGCGGCCTTCCGATAAAGATATTAGCCAAAGCGCTCAAGAAATTATTGAACCGGGCGATATGTCTATTGCCACTTCCGGTGATTATCGTAACTTTTTCGAGCAAGATGGCGTTCGTTTCTCCCATACTATTGACCCTAAAACCGGTAAGCCCATTAATCACAATCTTGTCTCAATTACCGTGCTGACTCCCACCTGTATGAGCGCTGATGCCTTTGCTACCGGCTTAAATGTCCTAGGCCCTGATGAAGGGTTAAAAGTCGCCGAAGAGTTGAATATTCCGGTGTTTATTATTGTAAAAACTGAAAAAGGATTCGAAGAGCGCTATACTAAAGCCTTCGAGCCCTATTTGCAGAAGAAAACCAAATAAAGGAGAGAGGGTATGAATTTTGCTATTTTCGCTGCTGCCTTCGTTTTTTTCCTACTCGCATTTTTAGGTATGTCGTTAGGTTATATTATTAAACGCAAGTCGATCCAAGGAAGTTGCGGTGGATTAAGTTCGATTGGCGTAGATAAAGTATGTGATTGCCCTGAACCTTGTGATGCCAGAAAAAAACGTATGGCACGAGATGCAGCTCGTTTAGATAAATTAGCCAAAAATCGGATTTTATAAATTGATTTTTAGGTTATCGTAAAGGCACTTAATAGTGCCTTTTTGTTATCAATCATTTAGTCAGCTATTAACGATTTTATTTCGCTAAAATTATTTAGATGATGATTTTTTATATTCATTAAATAGTTGTGGTGAGTCAACCATAACGGCATCAGCGCCCAGTTCTTTTGCCAACTGATAATCTTCAATCGTATTGACGCCAAATAGAATAATGTAAGCATTGTTTTGAGCTCTAAAACAGTCAATAGCTGATTTATCCCAGACGAGGGTTGCTGTTGAGCGAGCTTCACCTAATGTATAGCGTTCAACCACTTCAACTTTGCGGCGTAATTCAAAGCCATACCAACGGGTTTTAGGGGTTAATGATGGCTCATTGCTTCTATCAATGGAGCAAGTTTGTGCCATAAGACTATTAGCGAGGACTCGGCGTGTCTCGTCACGGCTTTCAAACAGATTAATTCTGCTAGAAGCTGCTTTAAGCGCATTGATAAAATTTTCATTGGTAGAGTAAAAACGAGTGCGTGAAAAAGCATTAGTTTCATGTAATAAGGTTAAAATAGCTTCTGCTTGTAATGTTGGATCGGCATCGGGTGATTTTAAATCGATATAAAATTGTGTTTTTGGATAGCGCAATAAGGTTTCAGCTAAAGTAGGAATAAAAGCCTCTGAGGTCTTATAGGCAGTCCCTCTTTTTTGATTAAACTTAGTTGCTGCATTGAGGGTTCTTAATTGTTCTGCCGTATAACTGGATATTTTCCCTTCCATTTCTGTTAAGGCGTTTAAATCACTCGGGCGATAAAGAACAAATTGATAATTGATGGCTGGCTGCGTAGAGATCCATACCGCATCAACCTTATTCTTTAAAGCCATATCGATGGCAAGATGCGTATTTTCTGGTGCATCCTTTGTACCTGCCCGATGAGCAACAATATCAGGTGTAGGGGAAAAAGTAGCACAACCTAATAAAAGAAAAATCGCCATAAAAATTCCTTTGGGCATGTTAGCTTTATATTTAATCTTAATTATATTGTCCATAAATAAAAGTATCCTAATGAATAATCGAGTTTTTTCATATTTCACACTCGTTTTTTATAGCAGTTATTTGTTTTTTATGCACATATTAAGGTGGTTTAATGATTATTTAATTCATAATTAAGATTAACTATAAATTATTCGGTGGCTTTATAAATGTAATGTTTAAAAATATATTGTTAAATTTTCATATGGTTTAATTTATTATACATACATTCATTTTATATTTAGTGTTTCAATCTAAGGTGTAAATATAAAATTATTAAGTATTATTTAATAGTAAATTCATGTAAAAATAGTAGAGTTTTATTTTCTATGGTTTAATAATTGGCCTGACTTAGATAGTCATGTTAAACGTTAAAGACTATCAAGCTATAATAATAGAAATAACAAGGTTATGCGACATCTTATTTATTAAATAAATGTTAATTATAAAATTTATAATTAATATCGAATATTACAAGGAAGAAGTTGTTATTATGACGGATATATACAAAAGACAAATTATTGAGCTGAAAACCACCTATTTCCCAGCAAGAACAACACCAGGAAACTCTGCAGTAAATATTAATGACAATTATATTGCTATTGATAAGTTTTCTAATTTTATAGAGAGTAAATATGCTAATGGAATGACTAACGATTTTCGGTTTTTCAAGGAGAATAATTATGATGAAAAGTTAGTCACTAATTATATTAATCAGAGTAAAAGAAAAAGTCTTAAAATGTGGTTAAAAAACTATCTACAGAGTCGGGGTGAAAATAAATCTTTAAGGGATTTTAAAACGGAGTTGAGTAAATTCTTTTATACGGAAGAGCAATGTAACTATATATATCGAAATATTGATATCAACGGAACTTATCAAGATCTTAAAAATATATATGAAAAATATAATATAACACCACCATCAAAAAAAGAGTGGTTGTCATTTAGTCATCCGATAGTATGGAATATTATCGATGATCCTTTAATGGTTGCAAATGAAAGTAGTGACCTTCCTTTACGAGGCGTTATAAATATAGAAATTAATCAAAAAACAAATAACAATGATAAATTTAATATACGAATTCGTCTTTATGAAGATGGAACATCATCGGAAAAGACTATTAACGATATTGTTAATGCTCTAACGGAGACAGTGAATAAATTTATTGAGGTATTTAATATTGCCGATAATAATAATTTATTTAACACTTCTGAAAAATCTTCTGATATAAAATTGGTATTATTCAAAAATGATAAGACTATGAGGAATGCCTATATAAAAATGTTCGATGGGAATGTCTATGATTTTGTTGATGGCGAATTTATAGCTAATGATAACTGTATTATAAGTTATATAAAAAAAGATTTGAGCACGATAAGACATGAGATGGTTCATGCTTTAAATAGTATGAATTATGGATTTGGAAAATCTAATACTCTATTGTTATCTGAGGCAACATCAGAATATATTGCACTTTTAACCGATGGATACCAAGCAGCTAATTTTGTCGCACTGATTAAGGATAAATATAAAAATCTGACTTTAGAGGAGATCTTCAATTTAAGCAAGAAAACCGAAGATGGTGACATGGTTTACGACACGGGTACGGCAATTATAGCCTATATTGAAGCAAGGTTCCCAGATTTAATTGATAACCTGTATAACACGCCATATATAGAAACCGAAGAAGACCAAGATAATTTTTCCATTTTTTTTGATAACGATACGATGAAAAATCTCCTTGAACTTGAGCGTCAGCAAATCGAAAACGGGAGAGGATTTATACATTGGGCTGCCCAGAATCCAGCAAAAAAAGATTTAACGCCAATAATCAAAGGAACCACAGATGACGATAAACTCTTCGGCGGTGATGGTGACGATCATATAAGTTGTCTCGAAGGTGATGATCAGCTAAGTGGTGGTAAAGGTAACGATAAATTATACGCTGGTGAAGGTAACGATAAGCTGTGGGGGGAGGAAGGCGACGATTTACTCCGAGGTGGCAAAGGTGACGACATACTCATCGGTGGTGAAGGTAACGATGAATTATACGCTGATGAAGGTAACAATCAACTTTGTGGCGGGGAAGGCGACGATTTACTCGTCGGTGGCGAAGGTGACGATATACTCATCGGTGGTGAAGGTAACGATGAATTATACGCTGTGAAAGGTAACAATAAACTTTGGGGCGGCAAAGATAATGATATACTCGTCGGTGGTGAAGGCGCCGATATTCTAGACGGTGGTCAAGACGATGATGAGCTATATGCGGGCAAAGGTAACGATAAGCTTTGGGGAGGAGAAGGTAATGATGTGCTCGTTGGTGGTGAAGGTGACGATGAGTTACACGGTGGTAAAGGCAATGATAAATTACTAGGTGGCAAAGGTAACGATATACTCGTCGGTGGCGAAGGTAGCGACACTTATCTATTTGATGAAAATTTTGGTCAAGATACTCTCTATTCAGATGGAAATAAGGCGAGTGATAAGGATCGATTGTTATTTCGCCAAAACATCACTTATCGAAATCTTTCTTTGAAACAAAATGGTAGTGATTTACAGGTCATAGCCACCTCTGAGGATTCGACAAGTATAGTGTCAATTCATGACTTTTATCGGTCAGATTATAATACCATTCAGGAAATAACCGCTGATGGTCATACACTTATCGGGTCGGATATTAAAAATTTGACTGATTCTATGGCGATATTTAATTCAACGAATAAGATGAGTGGCGAATCGTCACAGAAGGAATTACATGCTGTTATAGATAATTATTGGAAACCGATAATAACAATACAACCATAATACTTAGTTTAAGGTCGGAATTATTTAGATGTGAAGGATAAAGTTAGGCGAACAACCATTAACCAAATAATAATATCTTCATTAATTGCATCAATAATAATTAAACTGTATATTTAAACAGTTGTTTTTGAAGCGAGGGGGAGGGGGTTGATGTGCGTAAAATTATCCATGTCGATATGGACTGCTTCTTTGCGGCGATTGAAATGCGAGATAATCCTGCGTTACGTAATATCCCTATTGCGGTGGGGGGAAGCGCAGATCATCGAGGCGTGATCAGTACGGCCAATTATGCGGCTCGGCGTTTTGGTGTCCGCAGTGCAATGGCAACAGGAATGGCGATGCGTCTTTGCCCTCAACTGACGGTGGTAGCGGGGCGTATGGCACTTTACAAAGAGACTTCGCAGCAAATTCGTAGCATTTTTGCCCGCTATACCGACCTGATTGAACCTCTCTCCCTTGATGAAGCTTATCTTGATGTCACCGACAGTGAGCACTGTTATGGCTCTGCGACCTTGATGGCACAACAGATCCGCCAGCAGATTTTCGATGAACTTGAGCTCACCGCCTCTGCAGGGATTGCGCCGATCAAGTTTTTAGCTAAAATCGCCTCCGATATAAATAAACCCAATGGGCAATATGTGATAACGCCCGATGAGATAGCTCCGTTTGTGGCTAAGTTGCCGCTAAGAAAAATTCCCGGCGTGGGAAAAGTGACGGCTCAACGACTATCAGATATGGGATTAGAGACTTGTGCCGATGTGCAAGCTTATGAGCAGCTGATGTTAAGTAAAAAGTTAGGCAAGTTTGGTCAGGTTCTTTGGGCACGCAGTCATGGCATCGATGAGCGTTTGGTTAATCCAGATTGTCTAAGAAAATCTGTTGGTGTTGAGCGCACATTGTCTCAAGATATTCACCAATGGAATGATTGCCTTGAGCTGATCGAGCGACTTTATGCTGAATTAGCGGTTCGACTGGCAAAAATTCAGCCGGATTTAAGGATTGCTCGCCAAGGTATCAAAATGAAGTTTGATGATTTTCAACAAACCACGCAAGAGCATATTTATCCTCTATTAGATAAAACCGATTTGATAGAAGTAGCGCAACAAGTTTGGCATAAACGGCGAGAAGGGCGAGGAGTGCGCTTGGTTGGTCTGCATGTTTCGCTACAAAATCCTCAACTAGAGCGGCAACTATTGCTCTCTTTATAGTTTGATTTAATCATGAATTTAATAAAATTAAGGGCACTGGCATAAAGCCACAGTGCCCTTGTTAGATCAGTCTATGAACAATTCGATCAAACTCGATTTATTTGGCTGGGATCGCTTTTAAGATCGCGGTCAGCAATTTCCAGTACTGGCCTACGCTATCAACGTGAACTCTTTCATCTGGTGAGTGTGCGCCACGAATAGTGGGTCCGATCGATACCATATCCATATTTGGATAAGGTTTTTTAAATAGACCACACTCAAGGCCCGCGTGGATCACCATGACTTTAGGCACTTTAGCAAACAGATCTTGATAAGTTTGACTAACAACCTGCATCACAGGTGAGTCAGCATCTGGCTGCCAGCCTGGGTAAGCACCTTCAGCTTTAAATTTCGCACCCGCTAATTTTGACAGTGAAGTCAGCATGTTAACAACATAGTTTTTGCCGCTGTCGATCAATGAACGAATAAGGAAAATAACTTCCGCGCTCTCTTCATCCATTTTGACGACACCTTCATTGAGTGAGGTCTCAACCACGCCTTTAGCCACATCACTCATGCGAATAACACCATTTGGTGCAGCATTGAGGAAAAACTGGAAGCGAGACTGACAATCCGCAGTAAGAGGCTGTAATTTGGTTTCTACATTTTCGAGCACCAACACTAAATTAGGCTCAACAGCCGCCAACTCATTTTTTAAGATATCTTCGTAGCGTGCTCTCAGTGCTTGTAACTCCGCAACCTTATTAGCAGGCACAGCAATAATGGCATAACCTTCGCGCGGGATAGCATTGCGCAGTGTTCCACCTTGAAGTTCTAACAGCTTCAATCCTAAATCATCACTGTGGCCAGCTAAGAAGCGAGCAAGCAATTTATTAGCATTACCCAGACCTAAGTGTACATCACCACCAGAGTGACCGCCTTTGAGGCCTTTCAGCGTCATTTTAAAGGTTTGATAATCCGCAGGAAGATTTTCACGAGTTAGCGCAAAGCTAGTGGTGAAATCGACACCGCCAGCACATCCCATGTAGATCTCGCCTTCTTCTTCTGAATCTGTATTAATTAAAATATCAGCTTGTAACCAATTAGGTTGTAAACCAAAAGCACCAGCCATTCCAGTCTCTTCGGTCATGGTCAACAAGACTTCGAGTGGGCCATGTTCAACCGTTTCATCGGCTAATACCGCTAAGGCAGAAGCCATACCTATGCCGTTATCCGCACCCAGAGTTGTCCCTTCAGCTGTTACCCATTCACCATTAACATAAGGACGTATCGGATCTTTGGTAAAGTCGTGTTCAGTATCATTATTTTTTTGTGGCACCATATCAAGATGAGCTTGTAGTACCACTGATTTACGATTTTCATAGCCTGGAGTGGCAGACTTACGGATCAGAATATTACCCACTTGGTCACGCTCAACATGGAATCCTTTTCCCTTAGACCACTCCATAATATGTGCTGCGAGAGCTTCTTCATGGTGAGAAGGGTGAGGAATAGAACAAATTTTTGCGAAGATATCCCACAAAGGCTGTGGTTTTAGCTGGGAAAGTTCGGACACGATGAATCTCCTTAAACTGCATCAGTTTTTCTATGTTTTTATAGCCAAGATAATTCTAACTGCAAGGTGGCAGACAAACTGATGAGCTGATTAAGTGGGTTGGCTCGATAAGAACAACTCACTGGCTTATGGCAGTCGACTACAAAACACTGCTGCAACATGAAGTATGATGGCTATGGCTAATTATGCTGAATAAAGGTGACGAGCCAAATAATTTAGGCCGCACGTTCAATAATCTCAGCATATCACTTTCTCCCCATTGATGGACAAGGTTAATAATATTAATTAAAACAAAATAGCTGTTACTGCTGGTTTTTGCTGGTTTTTACTCGCTCAAATCACTATAATCTCGCGCAACCTTTTTTCCGCAATTGCCATCTCTAAAACTGCCCTGCAGTTGGGACCCAAATCTTATGAGCGAAAAATATGTTGTAACTTGGGATATGTTACAAATGCATGCCCGCAAATTAGCACAACGTCTGTTACCCGCTGAACAATGGAAAGGTATTATCGCCGTTAGCCGTGGTGGTTTAGTACCAGGCGCACTCTTAGCCCGTGAATTGGGTATCCGTCATGTAGACACTGTCTGTATCTCCAGCTATGATCATAGTAACCAGCGTGAGTTAGCTGTTATTAAACGCGCTGAAGGTGATGGTGAAGGCTTTATCGTCGTTGATGATTTAGTCGATACTGGCGGAACAGCGAAAGCTATCCGTGATATGTACCCTAAAGCTCACTTTGTGACTATTTTCGCCAAACCTGCTGGACGTCCATTAGTTAATGATTATGTCGTTGATATCCCACAAGATACTTGGATAGAACAACCTTGGGATATGGGCGTTGTTTTCATTAAACCTCTGTGTGATGAGTAACAATATCCATCAAAATGCGCTGACTTGAATGGAGTTTTATTTATCACCAGCGGCTATATCGCCTCTCGGTAAAAATAGCGCGGAAGCGGTTAATATCCAGTGATTTTTCAATCAGCACAAATATGAATAGAGGGATGCGCAGGCGTCCCTTTATTGTTTGTCAGTCGCCAACCAATTTTAATTTATGGTCTTATGATGATTAACCAAAATTTATCTGAAAAATTGTTTAAGCCGAAACTGGAGCAGACTGAAACCTCAACCCTAGTTTCATACAATTCCCCTCTGGGAAGCCAGACCAGTCTCCCTTCAGCATTAAATGGGTCACAACAGGCGGGTTGGTATCGTATGATTAATCGCCCAATATGGATTTGGCGCGGTGTTGATGCAATGGAGATTGAAGATGTTCTTAGCCGTATTGCCGCCTCAACCGCCAAGCGTAGTGATCCTGCGTTGTTAGATACGGTTATCGGTAATCGCCGTGGAAACTGGTGTTTTGAATGGTCCTATCAAGCGATGAATTGGCAACAAAAAGCGCTAGAATATGAAAATGGTCCAGAAGCCAGCCATGCGTGGGCACAAGCAGCGAATCTCTATAGTATTGCCGCCTATCCTTTTATTAAAGGGGATGAACTAGCAGACCAAGCAGTACTACTTGCTTGTAAAGCCTACGAAAATGCAGCACGCTTCTCGACCTATCAATTGAAAAAAGTGGTCTTTCCACTCGCTGGTAGTAAAGAAGTTGCCGGTTTTTTGCATATTCCTTCGGCAGAGAAAGGGCCTTATCCCACTGTATTAGTTTGTGGTTTTTTAGATAGTCTGCAAATTGATTATTGTCGCTTTTTTCGTGAGCACCTTGAGCCGAAAGGAATAGCTATGCTAACGCTGGATATGCCATCGATTGGCTATTCAATTAAGCATAAGCTAACGCAAGACACTAGCGAGCTACATCAGCAAGTTATTAATCAGCTAGGTAATATTCCTTGGATTGATCATACGCGTGTAGGACTTGTCGGAATACGTTTTGGTGCAAATGTCGCTTTACGCCTCGCCTACATGGAACCATCAAAAATTAAGGCAGTTGCCGTGCTTGGGCCTGTGGTTCACTCACTCTTTCATGATGACAAACAACAAAATATCTTACCTAGAATGGAACTTGATGTTTTAGCTAGCCGCTTGGGTATCTATCGAGTAAATGGCTTATCATTGCGACATGAGTTAGGTAATTATTCACTTAAAAATCAAGGCTTCTTCCGACAACACAGTAAGGTGCCTTTTATGTCGGTTTGTTGGAAAGATGATATCTATAGCCCAAAAGAAGAGTCATTAATGATCACTCGCGCCTCGGTTGATGGCAATTTATTATCACTGCCCGCCACGCCTGTATTTGAAAATTATCAGAAATCATTAACTGAAACAGCTAATTGGTTAACTAGCAAAATAGTTTAACTCGACTTAATAACTTGCTTATTTTAGTAGTATTGCTTAAAAAGGGATCATCTTAAAAAGGAGATCCCTCTATGGCTTTACCTTCCGATTACTCTAATGGTAAATATTTGAAGAAGTTTACCGATTTAGGGCCCTATTTACGTAGCCTGCAATGTCAGAAAGGTTTTTACTTTTTTGATAGTTTAGTGGTTTGCCTCGATACCAAAGAAGAACCCGAAGAGCGTGAATTCTCCGGATGGTGGTTAGAGCTTCAGCAAACAGAAAATGAATTTATTTATCATTATCAATTAGGGATTTTTGATAAACAGGCAAATTGGCAATCTCTGGCGATAAAAGATAAAGCCGAACTCGATACTATCGAACTCAACTTACAAAAATTCCATCAGCGTTTATCTGATCTCCTCGGCACGCTAGAAATAAAACTTACCCCTTCCCCTGAAATGGCTGAATTTAAGCTAAAACTAAGCGCATAAGTTTGTTTTAGACCAACTTTTATTTAATTTTGCATTATGCCTGTTGGCATAATGCCTTTCTCCTGTTAAAACTGATAAACACGTTTCATTTTAAATTATCCTAATGGCAGAAAAATGATGAATAACAGCCAAACATTGGTTGTGAAACTTGGCACCAGTGTATTAACCGGCGGCTCACGTCGTTTGAATCAAGCTCATATTGTTGAGTTAGTCAGACAGTGTGCGCAACAGTATGAAAAAGGTCACCGTATTATTATTGTAACCTCAGGGGCAATTGCGGCGGGAAGGGAACATTTAAATTATCCTGAACTTCCTGCGACTATCGCTTCGAAACAGTTATTAGCGGCGGTCGGTCAAAGTAGGTTGATCCAGCTGTGGGAACGCCTTTTCTCTATTTATGGTATCCATATTGGTCAAATGCTGTTGACTCGCGCTGATCTTGAAGATCGCGAGCGTTTTCTTAATGCGCGAGATACTTTGCAGGCTCTGCTCGACAATAGAATTATTCCTGTTATTAATGAAAATGATGCAGTGGCAACCGCTGAAATTAAAGTGGGTGATAATGATAATTTATCAGCGCTGGCTGCTATTTTGGCTGACGCAGATAAATTACTATTACTGACTGATATTGAAGGCCTATACGATGCCGATCCTCGCAGTAATCCTAATGCTAAATTGATCCCTGAAGTTTATACGATCAATGATGAATTACGTCAGATGGCGGGCGGAAGTGTGAGTGGTTTAGGCACGGGTGGTATGGCAACTAAGTTACAAGCTGCTGATGTGGCGGGAAGAGCTGGCATCGATGTTGTGATTGCGGCAGGTAACCAACCTGATGTAATTAATGCAGTTATCGAAGGTATCCCTGTCGGCACTCGTTTTCATGGGCAGAAAAACCCAATGGAAAATCGCAAACGCTGGATTTTTGGTGCGCCTCCGGCAGGTGACGTCTATGTCGATGATGGCGCTCAATTGGCTATTATTGAAAAAGGTAGCTCTTTGTTACCTAAAGGTATTAAAAAAGTAGAAGGTGACTTTTCTCGTGGGGCAGTGATCCGCTTGCGTAATATGGCGGGGAAAGATCTTGCTCACGGAGTGACACATTATAATAGTGATGCTTTGCGGATGATCGCTGGCCATCACTCTCAGGATATTAGTAAAGTCCTTGGCTACGAGCATGGTGCTGTTGCAGTACATCGTGATGATATGATAGTGGGTTAATTATGCTAGAAAAAATGGGTAAAGCCGCGAGAGAAGCCTCTTGGCAACTGGCTCAATTGAGCACAAAACAAAAAAATGCGGTGCTGATGCAGATTGCCGATTCATTAGAGTCGAATAGCCAAACTATTTTGGCCGCTAATCAGCAAGATATGCAACAGGCTCAAGCGAATGGTATGACGGTAGCGCTACAAGATCGTCTCCTTCTTACACCAGAGCGCTTACAAAATATCGCTGATGATGTTAGAAGCGTATGCCAGCTTGCTGATCCAGTAGGTAAAGTGCTTGATGGCAGCCAACTCGATAGTGGATTGGATCTTCAACGACGTGTTGTGCCATTAGGTGTTGTGGGCGTGATTTATGAAGCTCGTCCCAATGTCACTGTCGATGTTGCTTCTCTCTGTTTAAAAACTGGCAATGCGGTTATTTTACGCGGCGGTAAAGAGACACATAATACCAATTTAGCCGTAGTTAAGGTGATCCAGCAAGCGCTTGAAGCGGGCGGATTACCCGCTGCCGCAGTACAAGCGATTGATAATCCAGATCGTGAGTTAGTAGCACAAATGCTAAAACTCGACCGCTATATTGATATGTTGATCCCTCGAGGTGGCGCTGGATTGCATAAACTCTGCCGCGAACAATCAACGATCCCTGTGATCACTGGCGGAATTGGCGTCTGCCATATCTTTGTTGATCAAGATGTGGATTTTGATAAAGCATTGGCAGTGATCACCAATGCGAAAGTACAACGACCAAGTGCTTGTAATTCATTGGAAACCTTATTGGTACATGAAGCGATAGCGGCAGATTTTTTACTGGCATTAAGCAACAAAATGGCCGAGCAGAAAGTCACCCTGCATGCTAGCCCAGCCGCATTAAGTTTGCTCAGCAATGGACCTGCTACTGTTGTTGCGCTTAAACCTGAGAATTTAGTCGATGAGTGGCTTTCTCTCGATATGAATGTCGAGATTGTGTCAGATATTGATGCCGCAATTCAGCATATTCGTACCTATGGTACTGCGCATTCTGATGCCATTCTTACCCGTTCTATCCGTCAAGCGAATTATTTTGTGCAACGTGTTGATTCAGCAGCTGTTTATGTTAATGCGAGTACTCGTTTTACCGATGGTGGACAATTTGGTCTCGGTGCTGAAGTAGCAGTTAGTACACAAAAACTGCATTCCCGGGGTCCAATGGGACTGGATGCGTTAACCACCTATAAATGGGTAGGTTACGGGGATGATCTGGTTAGAAGCTAATTTTTGACTCTATTATTAGGCCACACTCAAAAGTGTGGCTTTATTTTTTTGATTTATTAGCGTTATGATGTCATTTTTTACAGATCGTAAATATAAAATTACAAAGCCAGATAACAGCCTAACTAACAGGAATGGAATAGAGACTGATGTTTTATATTATAGGCCCTAGAGGGGCAGGAAAAACGACAATTGGTAAAACGCTGGCTGATAATAAATCGTATCAATTTATTGACACTGATTCTCTGATTACACAGCAAACCGGAATGACTATTGCTGAATTGGTTGAGCAGCAAGGTTGGGATTATTTTAGGCAAGTTGAAAGCGATATTTTAATGTCGATTGAGCAGCCTAATAGCGTGATCTCTACTGGTGGTGGCATTATTCTTGCTGAGCAAAATCGTGAGTTGATGAAAAATAAAGGCGTGGTTATCTACCTCAATGCCAGCCCAGAAGTGCTTGCCGCGCGGCTACTTGCTGCGCCTGAAGCGGAACAACGTCCGAGTTTAACGGGCAAATCGATTGTAGAGGAGATGGAAGAGGTGATGACAATGAGAGAGCCGTTTTATCTTTCCACTGCTCATCATGTTATTGATGCTGGAATGTCTGTCGAGGCGATAGTTAAACAATTAGAACGTCTCTCAGATCAAATACCTGCCTGATTTCACATCAATTTAAGATAAAGCTTGCTACGGATGCATTGCTAATAAGATAATTTAGGCAATTATATTATTATAAAGGGATGGGTTATGTTTATAAGTGTATTGAGAGTGGTCCTGCGTTTTTTATTTAGGGTCACCGTACATGGTGATATGAAAGCACTTAATCAGGATAAATGCTTGATAACACCTAACCATGTTTCTTTTCTTGATGGCATACTTATAGGCCTTTTTTTACCGATCAAACCTGTATTTGCCGTTTATACCTCAGTTGCCTCTCCCCGTTTTATTAAATGGCTAAAACCTTATGCGGATATTGTGCCTTTAGATCCGGCATCGCCTATGGGGGTTCGTCATCTAGTACGGGAAGTTGAAAAAGGTCGACCGATAGTGATTTTCCCAGAAGGGCGCATCAGTTTAACGGGAACCCTGATGAAAGTTTACGATGGTGCTGCTTTTGTCGCAGCAAAATCAAATGCTAAAGTTATTCCTATCCGTATTGAAGGGGCTGAATATAGCCGCTTTAGTCGCACTAAAGGGATGTTGAAATTAAAGTGGTTTCCTAAAATAACCCTGCATATTTTGCCTGCTGAAACTATTCCAATGCCAGATGCGACTCAATCTGCTGAGCGTCGTCGCCTCGCAGGAGAATATCTGAGTGATATTATGAAGATAGCGCGAATGGAGACGCGTGATCCTCAAACATTGCCTGAGGCCTTCTTAGAGAGTATCAATCGTATCGGTCGACTTAATCCCTGTATTGAAGATATCTCATTTAAACAAGATAGTTATCAGGGGCTTCTCAAGAAAGCCTTAGCGGTAGGTCGAATTATTGAGAAACAGAGCCAAGAGAAAGAGCGTATCGGTCTATTATTACCTAATACAACAGTTACAGTTGCGGCTATATTAGGCTCTTTAATGCGTGGGCGCGTGCCTGCTATGCTCAATTATACAGCGGGTAGCCATGGGATTTCGAATGCAGTAAAAGCCGCTGAGATTAAAGTGATTTTTACCTCACGCCAGTTTTTAGAAAAAGGCAATCTGCTGGCGCTACCCGAGCAAGTGAATCATGTTCAGTGGCTCTACCTTGAAGATCTGAAAGAGACTGTTACTTGGCAAGATAAACTGTGGATTGTGAAACACCTTATTTCTCCACAGAAAGCCATTATTCCCCGTAAAGTTGAAGATGAAGCTTTAGTTCTTTTCACCTCGGGTTCAGAAGGTACGCCGAAAGGTGTGGTTCATAGCCATGCAAGCATTATGGCTAACGTGGAACAGGTTAGAACGATTCTCAGTTTTACTCACCATGATAAATTCATGTCAGTATTACCTCTGTTCCATGCTTTTGGTTTAACTGTAGGATTGTTTGTTCCGCTGTTTTCAGGCAGTCGTATTTTTCTCTATCCAAGTCCATTACATTATCGAGTGATCCCTGAAATTATCTATGATAAACAGTGTAATGTGCTATTCGGTACTTCCACTTTCCTCGCAAATTATGCGCGATTTGCTAATCGATTTGACTTTGCTCATCTACGTTATGTGGTGGCGGGAGCTGAAAAGCTATCGGAAACCACAAGAGAGGTCTGGTATCAAAAATTCGGTATTCGTATTTGGGAAGGATATGGTGTGACAGAGTGCGCACCTGTCGTTTCTATTAATACCCCAATGGCCTCTAAAAAAAGCTCGGTAGGACGCATCTTGCCAGCAATGCAAGCGCGTTTGCTGCCAGTTGCTGGAATTGAAAATAGCGGTCGTCTACAGTTAAAAGGTCCTAATATCATGAAGGGCTATTTACGGGTAGAAGCGCCTGGTATTTTAGAACAACCGACGGCAGAAAATGCACAGGGTATCGCGGAAATGGGTTGGTATGATACGGGCGATATTGTTGAACTCGACGCCGAAAATTACTGTACTATCCTTGGCCGAGTGAAGCGTTTTGCTAAACTTGCGGGCGAAATGATCTCACTCGAAAGTATTGAGCAGATGATCCTCAGTACTTCACCGGAGCAAAGTCATGCGGTAGTCACCAAGCCTGATAGCAGTAAAGGTGAGAGCCTAGTGTTATTTACTACCGATAAATCCTTGACCCGTGCAATGCTTTCACAAGCAGCGAAAGAAAAAGGATTAACCGAGCTGACTGTCCCTAGAGATATTCGTTTTATCCCAGAACTTCCGGTATTAGGTAGCGGAAAACCTGATTTTGTCACATTGAAAAAAATGGCGTTAAAGGATTAATTAATGAATCAACAGACTCAGAGCCGACCGCTATTGAGCAGAGGAATGAACGCTGTTCTTGTTTCTCAATTTCTTTCTGCGTTTGCAGATAATGCACTGTTATTTGCAATTCTGGCTCAGCTCAAAGCGGAGTTTTATCCCGAGTGGAGCCATCCTATTTTGCAGATGGTATTTGTTTTAACCTATATTATTTTAGCGCCATTCGTTGGGCAAATCGCCGATAGATTTTCCAAAGGGCGAGTGATGCTAGTAGGTAACCTATTTAAATTTGTCGGTGCCTTGGGGATCTGCGTGGGGATGAATCCCTTTATCTGTTATGGATTAGTGGGTATTGGCGCAGCGTCTTATTCACCAGCAAAATACGGTATCTTGGGTGAACTGACTGATGGAAATCAGTTGGTTAAAGCCAATGGGATGATGGAAGCCTCAACAATCGCGGCTATTCTAGTGGGTTCTGTAGCAGGGGGTTATCTCTCTGATATGAGCTTAATTCTGGCCTTAGGCATATGTGCTTCTCTGTATGCTTTGGCTGTGGTGGTCAATTTAGCGATTCCTTACATTACACCTGCGCGTAAAGAGAAAGATTGGAATTTTAAACATATGATCGGCAACTTTACCTTTGCTTGCCGCTCATTATGGGCTGATCAAGAGAGCCGCTTTACCTTAGTCGGTACTAGTATGTTCTGGGGGGCAGGGGTAACCTTACGCTTCCTGCTAGTGGCTTGGGTCCCATTAGTGCTTGGATTACAAGATAACACCACGCCAACTATGCTGAATGCGGCGGTTGCTATCGGTATTGTGATTGGAGCTGGGCTTGCGGCAAAATTTATCTCTTTAGAGACCGTCCGTCGTTGTATGCCTGCGGGTATTGTGATTGGTATTATGGTGATTTTACTCTCATTGCAAACATCATTGATTCCTTCTTATACTATTCTGATTATTTTAGGTATTTTTGGCGGCTTATTTGTGGTTCCGCTCAATGCCTTATTGCAAGAGAAAGGAAAGAAAACTGTTGGTGCTGGTAATGCTATCGCTGTGCAGAATTTAGGTGAAAACAGCGCTATGCTGATCATGTTAGGTCTCTATTCTCTGGCGATGAAAGCGGGTTTCTCAGTAGTAGGTGTCGGCGTAGGTTTCGGAGCTGTATTCACCTTGGCAATTGGTGGTTTGTGGTTGTGGGATCATTTTCGCAAAAAAAATTAATTGGAGACTGATTACACGATGAAAGATGAAAAGTATCTCGAAATGTTAAGTTTACAACTAAGA